>NZ_BAAAQS010000001.1:0-1965275 GCF_039531795.1 Pedococcus bigeumensis
CCGAGGCCGCCCGCCAGGCCCGGCTCGCCGCCGAGCGCGCCCAGGCCGCCCGGACCGCCGCTGCGAAGCGGGCCGCCCGTGCCGCTGCCGCCCGGGCCGCCGCCGAAGCCGCGCGCCAGAAGGCTGCCGCTGAGGCCGCCGAGAAAGCCGCCTCGCAGAACAAGCCCCGTCCCAGGCCCCAGCAGCCGGACAACCCGCCGCCCCCGCCGCCCTCGACCAACGGTGGCGTGTCAGCGGTCCTCGCCTACGCCCGGGCCCAGGTCGGCAAGCCCTACCAGTGGGGCGGCGCCGGCCCGGACAGCTTCGACTGCTCTGGCCTCACGATGCGGGCCTGGGAGCGCGCCGGGGTCAACCTGTCGCACTACACCGGCGCCCAGTGGGGCGAGACCGCCCGCGTGGCGATCAGCGACCTGCGACCGGGGGACCTCGTCTTCTACGGCAGCTCGGGTCCTGAAAGCCACCACGTCGGCCTCTACATCGGCGGTGGCGAGATGATCGAAGCGCCCTACACCGGCGCCAACGTCCGCTACGCCTCGATCTACCGCTCCGACCTCGTGCCCTACGGCGGCCGTCCCTGACGGAGCCGCCGGGCAGGTCCGCCGGGCCTGCCCCGCCGGGCCGGCGTCAGGCCGCGGTGACCGTCGCGTCGGCCACCAGGACCCCACCGGTCTGCGTGGTCCGGGGTTTGCCGGTCCAGTTGCCGCCCATGCCGATCAGCGCCGAGACGTGCACCTGCCCCCGGACACGGCGACGACGGGGACCGACTCGGCCGTGGCGGTGGCGCGGTTGACCCAGGTGTTGGTGAGCGGGCACACGCCGCCCTTGACCATGACCGGGGGGGGTGTCCTGCTGGTCGGTGAAGTCGCCGGGGCGGGCCATCCCGTAGTTGAGCCTGGTGTTGGTGAACGACACCCGCCGCGCTTGACGACGATCTGGGCGCCCATCGCCGGGTCGCCGGCGTTCTGGCCCTCGATCACTCAGTCCGAGAAGGGCAGGCCGCCCCGGTGGGAGGCCGGACCCTCGACGAGCACCCCGCGTGAGCCTCCGCGAGCGGTCAGGAAGAGGTCCTTGACGCTGCTCTTGGCGACGTTGGAGAACCGCATGAGGTACCTGCCGCCGTTGGCTCCGCCCACCCGTAGTTCATCGACGAGGGCGCGAACCAGTTGTCCGAGCCGCGCAGGGAGAACTGGGTGTCCTGCACGCCGACAAGGGTCCAGTCGCCCGCCCACGTGTTGAGGGTTGCGGAGAACGGGTCGCCCGGGAGGCCCAGGACGTGCTTGAACCCGAAGAAGCTCAGGGTGTCGAGGCGGGTGGCGTAGGAGGTCCCCGCGCTGCAGGGGTGGTGGTAGGGCTGCGTCACGCCGTTGGAGGACAAGAAGCAGATCGCCGCGACCGTGACGTCGTCGGTGGTGGCGGTGCCCACGAGCCAGGAGCCGGCGCCGTTGCCGCAGTTGAGGGTGACGGTGCACTGCGGGAGGGCGCCGTTGCTGCCGCCGATCTCGGGGTTCTGCCAGCCGATGTCGGGACCCAGGATGCGCAGGCCGCTGAACGTCGTGCGGGTCAGGCTGAACACGTGGCTGCGCGCCGCGAGGCGGATGGGAGGGCGCGGGTCGAGGCCCTGGCTGCCGGGAGCACGGCCGTGAGCCTCGGTCGTCGGTCCCGGTGAAGGAGTCCAGGCGGATCTCGGCGCCGGACGCCACGGCGGCGCCGGCCGGTGCGGACCCTGCGAGGGCGATGCCGCCCGTGACGAGGGCGCCGGCGCCGATCCGCTTCAGGACTGCTCTGCGATGGACATGGCTGTCTCCTTCGGCCCGCGTAGGGCACCGGCTGGTGATGGTGTGCCGACGGGCACCGGGGGGAACATCACCATGAAGACGGGCGGTGTCCTCAGCGCGTTACGCGAGCCTCGCGTCGTTGTGCCGCAGCCGGATTCGCACGACCGCGCCCGCGGCATACCCCAGGACGCACCGAGCCCCACGACGACGCGAGGTCGCCTGGGGGCTCGGGGGTGCCGTGTGCGCGCCGCAGCGCGCGGGCTCACTCGGTGGGGGGCTTGGCCTCGGACATCGGCTCCGCCGAGATGTCGGGCATGCGCCAGCGCGCGGTCGTCATGCCGGCCTCCTTGGCGCGCTGGATCGCCTCGCGCACCACGCGCTCGGCCTCCTCGCGACCCGCCCAGTGGGCGCCCTCGACGGACTTGCCGGGCTCGAGGTCCTTGTAGGTCTCGAAGAAGTGCTGGATCTCCAGCCGGTCGAAGCTGCTCACCTGCTCGAGGTCGACGAGGTGGGCCTGGCGCGGGTCTCCGGCCGGCACGCACAGGATCTTGTCGTCGCCGCCGGCCTCGTCGCGCATGTGGAACATCCCGATGGGGCGGACACGCACCAGGCAGCCCGGGAAGGTCGGCTCCTCGAGGAGGACCAGCGCGTCGAGCGGGTCGCTGTCCTCGCCGAGGCTGTCCTCGACGTAGCCGTAGTCCGCGGGGTAGCGGGTGGAGGTGAACAGCAGCCGGTCCAGCCTGATGCGACCGGTCTCGTGGTCCACCTCGTACTTGTTGCGATGACCCTTCGGGATCTCGATGGTGACGTCGAACTCCACGACGATGTCCCTTCCGTAGTGCGCATGCCTGAGACTTGGTGCGCGTGCCTATGACCTAGGCTCGCGGCTAAGTGTTCCGTATGACGCAAGTCCAGCGCTGAGGGGGTCGAGTGCGTCGATTCCTGGCCGCCCTGCTGGCCGTCGTGCTGCTCGCGCTCGCCTATGCCGCGCTGGACGTCTACGACGTCGTGCCGGGCATCCTCACCCGGGAGCAGCCGCAGGCGGCCCCGCCGACGCCCACGCCGACCGGCAGCGCGACGCCCACCAGCGTCCCCGTGCCCACGGTGGACGAGGCCGCCCAGCCGCTCCAGCCGGCCTCCGCCAGCGCGCCGATCCCCACCCCCTCCGCCTTGGCCAAGGTGCTGGCCCCGGCGGTCGCCGACCCGGCGCTGCGACCCGGCCCCGGGGTCGTGGTCCGCGACGCGTTCACCGGGCAGACCCTGTTCAGCAAGGCGGCCAACACGCCGCGGGTCCCGGCCTCGACCGCCAAGCTGCTGACGGCCCTGGCGGTGGGCACCACCCTCGACCCGCTCGCCACGCTGCCCACGCGCGTCGTCCAAGGGACCGAGCCCGACGAGGTGGTCCTGGTCGCCGGCGGCGACACCATGCTGGCCAAGGGCAAGGGCTCGCCCACCGCAGTCGAGGGGCGCGCCGGACTCGGCGACCTGGCCGCGCAGGTCGGCGCCGCGCTGCAGGCGGCCGGCACGACGAAGGTCTCGCTGCGGCTGGACACCACCTACGCCAAGGGACCCCGCTGGGCCCCCGGCTGGAGCCGGGCCGACATCGACGCCGGCTTCACCGGTGGCGTCTCCATGCTCGGCCTCGCCGGCCAGCGGGCGGTTCCCTACCACCCGGCGCCCCGGGACCCCGAGGCCGTCACCGGCGCGGCGTTCGTCGCCGCGCTCGGCAAGGTCGGCATCAGCGCGACGCTGACCAAGGAGAGCACCTGGTCGACGCCCGTGCCGGCCGGGGCGACCGAGCTCGGTCGCGTGGAGTCGGCTCCCGTGGGTGACCTCCTCGCCCTGGCCCTCGACGAGAGCGACAACGCCCTCACCGAGGGACTGGCCCGCCAGGCCGCGGTGAAGCAGGGGGGTGCCGCCACGTTCGCGGCGGCGGTCGCGTTCGTGCGGAAGGCGGTCCAGGCCCAGGGGGTGGACCTGACCGGGGTGCGGCTCAAGGACACCAGCGGGCTGACGTCCGGCCAGGCGATCCCTCCGCAGGTCCTGTCCGACGTGCTCCAGCTGGGGGCCGACGGCTCGGTGCCGGCGTTGCAGGACACCATCTCGAGGCTGCCCGTCGCGGGACTGACCGGCACCCTCGCCGAGCGGTTCCAGGCGAAGGGCACCCACGCCGTGGCCGGACTGGCCCGGGCCAAGACCGGCACGCTCACCGGCACCAGCGCGATGGCCGGCACGGTGATGGACGCCGACGGCCGCGTGCTGTCCTACGTCGTGCAGGCCGACGGGCTCCCCGCAGGCGTCGGAACCCTGAACGCACGGGCCGCGTTGGACCGCTTCGTGGCGGTGCTCGCGACCTGCGGGTGTCCCTGACCTACCGTGAGGGGATGACCGTGTCCGACGCCGCAGCACCGCACGTCACCCGTTATGTCGACTGGCAGTTCGCCAAGGCCGCCGGCGCCCGGCTCGTGCCGGCCGGGCCGAAGGTGACCGGGGCCGAGGCCGCCCAGGTCGTCGCCTCGGTGCGGGCGGCCGCGCTGGCCGCCCAGCAGCCGGTCGCCGAGACCGCCCGGCTGCACGCCCCCGGCGACGCCCCGGCTCCCGTCGTGGTCGACCGCGGCACGTGGATCTCGCTCAACGCCGACTCGATGTCCGCGCTGATGGACCCGGTGTTCGGCAAGCTGGTCGACGCCCAGAAGTCCGCTCCCAACCCGACCGTGCAGGCCATCGGTGGCAAGGTCACCGGCGGGGAGGCGGGTGCCCTGCTGGCGTTCATGTCGAGCAAGGTCCTCGGCCAGTACGACCTGGCCCCGCACGGCACGCCCCAGCTCATGCTGGTCGCCCCCAACCTCGTCCAGGTCGAGCGCGAGCTCGGGGTCGACCCGGCCGACTTCCGGCTCTGGGTGTGCATGCACGAGGAGACCCACCGCGTGCAGTTCACCGCCGTCCCGTGGCTGCGCGACCACATGATCGAGCGGGTGCGCACGCTGGCGTCCGACATGGTGCCCGACCCGGAGTCGCTGCACGAGACCTTGGCGCGGCTGGGCAAGCAGCTGCCGGAGTCGCTGAAGACCGGTGGCGCCGGGCTCACCGACCTCATCGCTACGCCCGAGCAGCGCGCCCAGCTCGCCGAGGTCACCGCCGTGATGTCCCTGCTGGAGGGACATGCCGACGTCGTCATGGACGAGGTCGGCCCACAGGTGATCCCCTCCGTCGCCCACATCCGCAGCCGGTTCAACGAGCGGCGCAAGGGCGTGGGTGCGTTCGACCGGGTGCTGCGCCGGCTGCTCGGCCTCGAGGCCAAGATGCGGCAGTACCGCGACGGAGCCGTCTTCGTCCGTGCAGTGGTCGACCAGGTGGGCATGGACGGCTTCAACCGGGTCTGGGAGTCGCCCGAGACGCTGCCCAAGCCGGCCGAGATCGAGACGCCCTCGGCCTGGGTCGCCCGGGTCCACGGCTGACCCGGTGACCGGACCACATCCGGCGACGGCGGCGACCCGGCTCGCCGTCCGTGCGGTGCTGGGGGAGGGCGACCCCGGCGACCTGGTCCTGGTGGCCTGCAGCGGGGGAGCGGACTCGCTCGCGCTCGCGGCGGCAGTGGCGTTCGAGGCGCCCAAGCTCGCCCTCCGCGCCGGCGCCGTGGTCGTCGACCACGGGCTGCAGGCAGACTCCGCGCAGGTCGCGGCGAAGGTCGGCAGCCGGCTGGGCCGGCTCGGTCTGGACCCGGTGGACGTGGTGTCCGTGGAGGTCGCGCGGGGCCCGGACGGGGTCGAGTCGGCGGCTCGCGACGCCCGCTACGCGGCGCTCAGCTCGGCGGCAGACCGGCACGGGGCACGGCTGGTGCTGCTCGGCCACACCCTCGACGACCAGGCGGAGCAGGTCCTGCTGGGCCTCACCCGGGGCGCCGGGGCCCGATCCCTCGCCGGTATGCCGCGGGCCCGCGACCGCTTCCGGCGTCCCCTCCTGGGCGTGACCAGGGAGCAGACCCGTGCGTCCTGTGCCGCCGAGGGGCTGACCTGGTGGGACGACCCGATGAACGCGGACCCCGCGTTCACGAGGGTCCGCGCCCGTCGGGCGCTGGCCGACCTCGAGCGCGACCTCGGCCCGGGGGTCGCGGCCGCGCTGGCCCGCACCGCCGAGCAGCTGCGCGAGGACGCCGACCACCTCGACGCCCTCGCCGACCGGGCGCTCGCGACCCTGCTCCCGCCCCCTGCCGGTCGGGCGGAGAGCGCCGGGCAGCCCGGGGACGACTACCCCGGACCGGCGGGGGTGGGGGTGGACGCGCTGCTCGCGCTGCCCCGGCCGGTGCGCACCCGGGTGTGGCGCAGGCTCGTCCTCGCGGCCGGGGCGCCGCCCGGGCAGGTGAGCACGCGGCATACCGAGGCGTGCGACGCGCTGCTGACGGACTGGCACGGTCAGGGGCCGGTGAGCCTCCCCGGCCCCCTGCAGGCGACCCGCTCCGCAGGGCGGGTATCCATCGCCCCACCCGCTCGGGTTGAATAGCCCCGCACCCCGAGCCGACAACTGAGGGAGTTTGAGCCGTGGACGCTGCCCACATGGGAGCCGATCTCGAGAAGGTCCTCATCACCGAGGAGGAGATCCACGCCAGGCTCGACGAGCTGGCCGCGGAGATCTGGGCGGAGTACGACGGCAAGGACCTCCTGCTCGTGGGGGTGCTCAAGGGCGCCGTCATGGTGATGGCCGACCTGTCGCGCGCGCTGCCCGGCACCGCCCCCGTCGACTGGATGGCGGTGTCCTCCTACGGCTCCGGCACCAAGTCGTCCGGTGTCGTGCGGATCCTCAAGGACCTCGACACCGACATCACCGGCAAGCACGTGCTGATCGTCGAGGACATCGTCGACTCCGGGCTCACGCTGTCGTGGATCAGGTCCAACCTCGAGTCGCGCTCGCCGGCCTCGGTCGAGATCTGCACCCTCCTGCGCAAGCCCGAGGCCGCCAAGGTCGAGATCGACGTGAAGTGGGTCGGATTCGACATCCCCAACGAGTTCGTCGTGGGCTACGGCCTCGACTACGCGGAGAAGTTCCGCAACCTGCGCGAAGTGGGGACCCTCGCGCCCCACGTCTACGCCTGAGGCGTAGTCGGAACACCGGGCCCATCCGGGTCGTTGTCCAGCACGAACCACCCCGGCACCGCGTAGTACCGTCGTGGCAGAGCCGTGCCCAGGCCGGGCAACGGCACACAGCGTGAGCGAGCAGGAGGAACGGGGCGGCCAGCCCCGCTACACACATGGATTTCAAGCGCATCCTTCGGGCACCCCTGTTCTGGGTCGTCGCCGTCATCGCGATCACGCTGATGGTCTTCAGCCTGAGTGACGCGGGTGGCTACACGCGGATCGACACCTCCGCGGCCCAGCAGCTCATCACCGAGAAGAAGGTGGAGCGGGCGGTCGTCACCAACAACGAGGTGGTCGACCTCGACCTGAAGAAGGGCGAGTCCTACTCCGACGGCAAGAACATCAAGAACGCCACCAAGGTCCGCACCCAGTACGTCGAGGCCGCTGGTCCGTCCTTCATCAAGCTGCTCGAGGACAACACCCCGCCCGGACGCATCAACCAGGTCAACAAGGACACCAACCCGCTGCTGTCGCTGCTCGGCTCGCTCCTGCCGATCATCATCCTGCTGGGCCTGTTCTGGTTCCTCATGACGCAGATGCAGGGCGGCGGCTCCCGCGTCATGCAGTTCGGCAAGTCCAAGGCCAAGCTCGCCACCAAGGACACCCCGAAGGTCACCTTCGCCGACGTCGCCGGTGTCGACGAGGCCGTCGAGGAGCTCCACGAGATCAAGGAGTTCCTGGCCGAGCCGGCCAAGTTCCTGGCGGTCGGCGCCAAGATCCCCAAGGGCGTCCTGCTCTACGGTCCCCCCGGCACCGGCAAGACGCTGCTCGCGCGCGCCGTCGCCGGCGAGGCGGGCGTGCCGTTCTACTCGATCTCCGGCTCCGACTTCGTCGAGATGTTCGTCGGTGTGGGTGCCTCCCGTGTCCGCGACCTGTTCGAGCAGGCCAAGGCCAACGCCCCTGCCATCGTCTTCGTCGACGAGATCGACGCCGTCGGCCGGCACCGTGGTGCGGGGCTCGGCGGTGGCCACGACGAGCGCGAGCAGACCCTCAACCAGCTGCTGGTCGAGATGGACGGCTTCGACGTCAAGACCAACGTCATCCTCATCGCGGCGACCAACCGTCCCGACATCCTCGACCCCGCCCTCCTGCGCCCGGGCCGCTTCGACCGCCAGATCGCGGTGGAGGCGCCCGACATGATCGGTCGCCACCGGATCCTCGAGGTGCACTCGCAGGGCAAGCCGATGGCCACCGGCGTCGACCTGCTCGCCGTCGCCCGCCGCACGCCCGGCTTCACCGGCGCCGACCTGGCGAACGTCCTCAACGAGGCGGCCCTCCTCACCGCGCGCAGCGACGGCAAGCTGATCGACGACGCTGCCCTCGACGAGGCCATCGACCGCGTGATCGCCGGCCCGCAGAAGCGCACCCGCATCATGTCGGCCAAGGAGCGCAAGATCACCGCCTACCACGAGGGCGGGCACGCCATCGTCGCCGCGGCGATGAACCACCTCGACCCGGTGACCAAGGTGACGATCCTCCCGCGCGGTCGGGCGCTCGGCTACACGATGGTGATGCCGACCGACGACAAGTACTCCACCACCCGCAACGAGATCCTCGACCAGCTGTCCTACGCCATGGGTGGGCGCGTCGCGGAGGAGGTCGTCTTCCACGACCCCACCACCGGCGCCTCGAACGACATCGAGAAGGCCACCGGCATGGCCCGCAAGATGGTCACCGAGTTCGGCATGAGCGAGCGGATCGGCGCCATCAAGCTGGGCCAGTCGCAGGGCGAGGTCTTCCTGGGCCGCGACATGGGTCACCAGCGCGACTACTCCGAGGAGGTCGCCAGCGTGGTCGACGAGGAGGTGCGCAAGCTCATCGACGCGGCGCACGACGAGGCGTGGCACGTCATCAACGACAACCGCGACATCCTCGACAAGCTCGTCCTCGACCTGCTCGAGCACGAGACCCTCAACGCCAAGGAGCTCGCGGCGATCTTCGCCCCGATCCGCAAGCGACCGCTGCGCCCGACCTGGCTGTCCAGCGAGACCCGCTTCCTGTCCGACCAGCCACCCGTGCTGACGCCGGCGGAGAAGGCCGCGCAGAACGGCTCGACGCGCCTGGAGGCCGCGGGCACCGACCGTGCCACGGCCGAGGCGATCGACAAGGCAGCCGAGGCCGGCTCGGTGAAGGCCCCGGAGGAGCACCCGCCCACCCAGGTGATCGAGACCCCCCCGGGCGGTCAGGTCGATCCGAATGGCCACTGACCGCGCCTCGCACGTGGTCGACCAGCGCCGCGCCGAGGCCGCGGTCCGCGAGCTGCTGATCGCGATCGGGGAGGACCCCGACCGCGACGGGCTCGTGGAGACGCCGGCCCGGGTCGCGCGTGCCTACGGCGAGTTCTTCGCCGGGCTGTCCCTCGACGCCGCGGAGGTGCTCTCCAAGACGTTCCAGATCGAGCACGAGGAGATGATCCTGGTGCGCGACATCGAGGTGTACTCGATGTGTGAGCACCACCTCGTGCCGTTCCACGGCGTCGCCCACGTGGGCTACATCCCCGCGAAGGACGGCCGGGTCACCGGCCTGTCGAAGATCGCCCGGCTCGTGGAGATGTACGCCCGGCGCCCGCAGGTGCAGGAGCGGCTCACGACGCAGGTCGCCGATGCGCTGTGCACCCACCTGGGCGCCCAGGGGGTCATCGTGATAGTCGAGTGCGAGCACCTGTGCATGTCGATGCGCGGCATCCGCAAGCCGGGGTCGCGGACCATCACCTCCGCGGTCCGCGGGCAGCTGCGTGACGCAGCCACCCGGGCGGAGGCCATGGCGCTGCTCCTGGGGGGCAAACGGTGACCGGACGCGATCTCGCGCGCCCCACCACCACGGCCAACACCACCAGCAGGCTCCCCGGCATCCTCATGGCCTCGCCGGTCCCGCGGCTGCTCGGCACCCTCACCTACGTCGTCGGCACCCTCGACCTGCTGACCGGCCTGCTGCACTCCTGGCGGGTCCACCTGCACGGGCTCACCGAGCTGCTCCCCGGGGCCCTCTCGGACGCCGCCGCGGCAGCCACCGTCGTGTCGGGGATCTTCCTGATCGTCCTCGGTCACTCGCTCAAGCGACGCAAGCGACGGGCCTGGCGGGCCGCGGTCGCGCTGCTGACCCTGTCGGTGGTCCTGCACGCCATCAAGACCGAACCCGCCTCAGCCGTCGTCTCCCTCGTCGGCCTGGGGCTGCTCGTGCGGCACCGGGGGGAGTTCCGGGCGCTCGGCGACCCGTCGACGCGGTGGCGCGCGGTGCGGGCGTTCGTCGTCCTCCTGGTCGTCTCCGTCGTCATCGGCGGCTTCGTGCTCTGGCTCAACCGCCTCGACCTCCGGGGTGGCTTCCCGGGGCCGGCCGACCTGGTGCAGGAGCTCGGTCTCGGGATGGTCGGCCTCGACGGGCCGCTGGTCTTCACCCGCGACCGGTCCGGCGACATCGTGGGGTCCCTCCTGCTGGCGCTCGGGCTGATGACGCTGCTGACGCCCGCCTACCTCGCGCTGCGTCCGCCCGAGCCGAGGCCGTCGCTGACCGACGACGACGAGGTGGCCCTGCGCCGGCTCGTCGAGCTGCACGGCGACTCGCTCGCCTACTTCAACACCCGGCGCGACAAGTCGGTGGTCTGGTCCGCGTCCGGCAAGTCCGCCGTCGCCTACCGCGTCGTCTCCGGCGTGATGCTGGCCAGTGGCGACCCGATCGGCGACCCCGAGGCGTGGCCCGGCGCGATCCACGCCTTCCTCGCCGAGGCGCGCGCCCACGCGTGGACCCCTGCCGTGCTGGGCTGCTCCGAGCACGCCGGCACGGTCTGGGTCCGCGAGACCGGCCTCACCGCGCTCGAGCTCGGCGACGAGGCCGTCGTCGACGCCACCACCTTCACCCTCGCCGGACGTCCGATGCGCAACGTGCGCCAGATGGTCGGCCGCGTCGCGCGCGCCGGGTATGCCGTGGAGGTCTGCCGCGTCCGCGACGTCACCGAGGAGGTGCGCGCCAAGGCCCTGGCGGATGCTGCGGCGTGGCGGTCCAGTGCCACCGAGCGAGGGTTCTCGATGGCGCTCGGCAGGCTGCTGGACGAGGCCGACCCCGAGTGCGTGTTCGTGGCGGCACGGCAGGATGGGGTCGTGCGCGCGTTCCTGCAGTTCGTCCCCTGGGGCTCCGACGGGATGTCCCTCGACGTGATGCGTCGCGACGCGACGGCCGAGGCGGGTGTCAACGAGCTGATGATCACCGAGACCCTCGCCGCGGCGCCGGGCCTCGGTGTCCACCGGGTGTCGCTCAACTTCGCCGCCTTCCGCTCGGTGCTCGAGCGGGGCGGCCGGCTGGGGGCGGGGCCGGTGCTCAAGGCCTGGCGACGGGTCCTGCTCTTCGCGTCGCGGTGGCTGCAGATCGAGAGCCTCTACCGGTTCAACGCCAAGTTCCAGCCGCAGTGGCAGCCGCGGTTCCTGGTCTACCCCTCGGGCTCCGACCTGCCGCGGGTCGGCCTGGCGGCGCTGGAGGCCGAGGCGTTCCTGACCTGGCCGAAGCTGGGCCGGCTCGGGGGCGGGGCGTGACCTCTGCCCCGGCGACCTGGCCGCTGCGTCGGGTCGACGGCCTGCCGGTCGTGATGGGCGTCGTGAACGTGACCCCCGACTCGTTCAGCGACGGGGGTCAGTGGTTCGAGCCGGCAGCGGCGATCGAGCACGGCCGCGAGCTGGTGGCGCAGGGCGCCGACATCCTCGACGTGGGCGGCGAGTCCACCCGTCCGGGCGCGCAGCGGCCGTCCGTCGCCGAGGAGCTGCGTCGGGTGGTCCCCGTGGTCGAGGCGCTCGCGGCGGAGCGCGCCGTGGTCTCCGTCGACACCATGCGGGCCGAGGTGGCGGCCGCGGCGGTCGCGGTCGGAGCCACCATCGTCAACGACGTCAGCGGTGGCCTGGCCGACCCCGAGATGGCCGCGGTGGTGGCCGCGGCAGGGGTGCCGTTCGTCGCCATGCACTGGCGGGGGCACAGCGCCGACATGCAGTCGCGCGCCGTCTACGACGACGTCGTCGCGGAGGTCGTCGCCGAGCTGGCAGCCCGGGCCGACGCCCTCGTCGCGGCGGGCGTGCGGGCCGACCGGATCGTCCTCGACCCGGGCTTCGGGTTCGCGAAGCTGACCGGCCACAACTGGTCGCTGTTGCGCGGGCTCGACCAGGTCCTCGAGCTCGACCACCCGGTCCTCGTGGGCACGTCGCGCAAGACCTTCCTCGGCCGGCTCGGCGTCGAACCGGGCGGCGACCCGCGACCGCCGCTCGACCGTGACGTGGCGACCGCGGCTACCTCCATGCACGCCGCCCGACTGGGCGCGTGGGGAGTGCGGGTGCACCACGTGCCCTCGACCCTCGACGCGATGCGCGTCGCCCGGGCCATCGAGTCCGCCGCCACCTCGGCCAGCACCTCGGGCACCATCTCCGCCACCACCTCGGTCACCACCTCCCCGGACGCCTCCTCCGGGGCCTCCGCCGCCGGCTCGCCTGGAGAAGGACGCCCCGTGACGACCGCAACCAGGACGGAGGGGCAGCAGTGACCGACCAGATCGTGCTCAAGGGCATCTCGGCCAAGGGCCACCACGGTGTGCTCGACTTCGAGAAGCGCGACGGACAGGTGTTCGTCGTCGACGTCACCATGCACGTCGACCTCGCTCCCGCCGGCACCAGTGACGACCTCGCCGACACCGTCAACTACGCGGACGTGGCGGGCGACGTCGTGGCGCTCATCGAGGGCGACCCGCTCGACCTCATCGAGGCCCTCGCGTCCCGGATCGCCGACCGCGTGCTGGCCCGTCCCCTCGTCGAGGCGGTCGAGGTCGTGGTGCACAAGCCGCAGGCGCCGGTCGGGCACCCGTTCACCGACGTGCAGGTCCGCGTGACGAGGGAACGACAGTCCCACGTGGTCATCGCGATGGGCTCCAACATCGGCGACTCGATCGAGACCCTCCACGACGCCGCGATCTCGCTCTACGGCCTGATCGACATCATCGAGGTGTCCGCGCCCGTCGAGACCGACCCGGTGGGCGGCCCCGAGCAGCCGGTCTTCCTCAACGCGGTGGTGACGGGCACGACGCACCTGGCTCCCTCGTCGCTGCTGGCCGGGCTGCACGACATCGAGCGCGCCCACGGCCGCACCCGCGAGGTGCACTGGGGGCCGCGCACGCTCGACCTCGACCTGATCCAGTACGGCGACCCGGTCTTCGACACCGACGTCGTGATGGACAGCCCCACCCTCACCCTGCCCCACCCCCGCGCCCACGAGCGCCCGTTCGTGCTGGTGCCGTGGCTGAGGGCGGACAGCGAGGCGGTGCTGCGGGTCGAGGGCCAGGTCCGCCGGGTCGCCGACCTCGTCGACGCGATGGACGTGTCAGGTGTCCGCCCCGGGCCCGACGTCGACCTCCTGGAGGGTCCGTGGTGAACGACGGCAGCGGTCTGCGCTGGTCACAGCTCGTGTCGATCACCTTGGTGGTCGGGCTGGTGTCCTGGATCAGCTGGCGGCTCTACCTCAACGCGGGACACCTCCTCGGACCGGCTTCGTGGGTCTCGGCGGTGCTGATCGTCGCGATGGCCGTCCTCGTCGTCGCAGCCGGCCTGCCCGTGCGGCGCTTCCTGCGGGGAGAGGCCCGCAAGACGCTCAGCCCCATCCGTGCCGCGCGCACGCTGGTGCTCGCGCAGGCTGCCGCCCTGACGGGGTCGGCCGTGCTGGGGTGGTACGCCGCCCAGGTGGCCCACGCGCTCGCCGACGTCGACCTGCCCGGCTACCGCTCGCTGCTGTGGCGGCTGCTCGCCCTCACCGCGGCGTCGTTGGTGCTCGTCGCCGCCGGGATGCTCACCCAGCGGATGTGCCGGGTCGACCCTCCCGACGACCGTGACCAGCGCTCCTCCTGAGGGTTACTTGTCGACGTCGCCGACCACGAAGAACATCGACCCGAGGATCGCCACCATGTCGGCGATCAGGTTGCCCGGCAGCACCTCCGCCAGCACGGCCACGTTGTTGAACGAGGCCGACCGCAGCTTCAGCCGCCACGGGGTCTTCTCCCCGCGCGAGACCAGGTAGTAGCCGTTGAAGCCGAGCGGGTTCTCGGTCGCGGTGTAGAGGTCGCCCTCCGGCACCTTGAGCACCTTGGGGAGCTTGACGTTCACCGGCCCCTGCGGGAGCGCGCGCAACCGGTCGAGACAGGCCTCGGCGAGGTCGAGGCTGACGTGTGTCTGCTCGAGCAGCACCTCGAGGCGCGCGAGGCAGTCGCCTGCCGTGCGGGTCACGACGCGACCGGGCCCACCGTCGGCGAACAGCTCACCGTAGGCGAGGTAGGGCTCGTCGCGCCGCAGGTCGATGTCGACCCCGGCCGCTCGGGCGATCGGCCCCGAGACGCCATACGCGGCAATGGTTTCCGGTGTCACGAGGCCGACGCCGCGGGTGCGTGCCTCGAGGATCTCGTTGCCCACGATCAGCGCCTCGAGGTCGGGCAGCCGCCCGCGGACTGCCTGCACGGCATACGCGACGCGGTCGAGCCAGCCGGCGGGGAGGTCCTCCTTCAGCCCGCCGACGCGGTTGAACATGTAGTGCATCCGCCCACCGGAAGCCTCCTCCATGACCGCCTGGAGCTCCTCGCGCTCGCGGAACGCGTAGAAGATCGGGGTGATCGCGCCCAGCTCGAGGGGGTAGGACCCCAGGAACATCAGGTGGTTGAGGACCCGGTTGAGCTCGGCCAGCAGGGTGCGCGCCCAGACCGCGCGCTCGGGCACCTCCATGCCCAGCATCCGCTCGACGCCGAGCACCACGCCGAGCTCGGACGAGAAGGCGGACAGCCAGTCGTGCCGGTTGGCCAGGACGATGATCTGGCGGTAGTCGCGGACCTCGAACAGCTTCTCCGCGCCGCGGTGCATGTAGCCGACGATGGGCTCGGCCGAGACGATGCGCTCGCCGTCGACCACGATCCGCAGCCGCAGGACGCCGTGGGTGGCGGGGTGCTGCGGGCCGATGTTGAGCACCATGTCGGCGGTGGCCAGCCCGCCGGCGCCCATGCCGACGGTGAGCTCGCGCCGGCCTTCGGTCGTGGTCACCCCGCCAGTCTGCCGTATGCCGCGTGGCGTGCCCGGTCAGCGGGTGCGGCGCGGGGAGGCCGGCCTCAGCCGGGGCAGCCGGGGATGTTCTGGACCGTGGTGGCGGCGCCCTTGTCGTCGATCTGGACCAGCACGGTGTTCTCGCGGTCGGCGAGTCCCTTGAGGTCCGCGGCGTCGACCGACTTGGTCTGCAGCGGCTGGTCGGCGGCGATGCAGTGGTGGTACAGGATCCGTGCGTTGGCGGCGAGCGGGATCGTGTAGGTGAGCTTCGCGTTCTGGTTCTCGTAGGGCACGTCGCCCTTGAACGGTCCGGTGGGCACCCCGTCCTTGGCGAGCTTGGCGTCGTCGAGCTTCTTCCAGGTCCACCGGTCGAGCTCGAGGTAGGCGACGCCGCCCACCTCACCGGTCTTCGTCACGACCCCGAAGTCGTAGCGGCGACCCTTCACGTCGGAGGCCGGGGTCTTGGGAGCCGACGAGGTCTTGCTGGGGCTCGGCGCCTTCGCCGTGACGGTGGGGGTGACGGTCACGGTGACGTTGCCGCCGGTGCCGGGGCTGTCCGAGCCGCAGCCCGAGAGGAGGGCGACGGCGGCGAGGGCGGCAAGCGATCCTGCGGCAGTGGACGCGCGCGGGTGGTGCTGGAGCTTCATGGGGACGGGGGTCCTTTCGAGGGGCAGCAACACTCAAGTCTGCCCTCCACCGAGCACCTGACAAAACTCGATCATCTGCGGCAGGCTGCCAAGGTGCCCTCACAGCCCACCGTCGATGCCGCCGACCTCCTCGACCTGACCGACCCCCGGACGGTCGCCGACCCCTACCCCCACTTGGCCGCGCTGCGCTCGGCCGCACCCGTCGCGTGGCACAGCGGCCTGGGGGCCTGGCTGGCCAGTGGCCACGCCGAGGCGGGGGCCGTGCTCCGTGACCGACGCCTCGGCCGGGTCTTCGGACCCCGCACCCCGGAGGCCGACTGGGACACCTTCAACTGGCTGCACGCCGACTCGATCCTCGACAGCGAGCCGCCGAAGCACACCAGGCTCCGCCGGCTCGTGGCCGGCGCGTTCGGCCGCGGCCACGTCCAGCGGCTGGCCCCGCGGATCGAGGAGCTGACCGCGGGCCTGCTGGCCGACCTGCCCGACGGCGAGTTCGACGTCCTCGAGCACTATGCCGAGCCCCTGCCGGTGCTGGTGATCGCCGAGTTGCTCGGGGTCCCCGAGGAGGATCGGCACCACCTCCGCCCGTGGTCGCAGGCGATCGTGCGGATGTACGAGGTCGACCGCACGGAGGCCGACGAGGCGGCGGCCCGCGAGGCGGCTGGGGCGTTCGCGGCCTACGTCGAGGCGCTCGCCGCAGACCGCGCGAAGGCGCCGGGTGAGGACCTGCTGACCGACCTCGTCACCGCGCGGGACGGCTCGGACCGGCTCTCGGCCCACGAGCTCGTGGCGACCGCGGTGCTCCTGCTCAACGCGGGGCACGAGGCCAGCGTCAACGGGTTCGGCAACGGGCTGCACTCCTGGCTGACGGCCCCCGACCGCCAGCCGCTCGACGTCACCGACCCGGCCGCGGTCGCGCGGATGGTCGAGGAGTTCCTGCGGCACGACTCGCCCCTCCACCTGTTCGAGCGCACCGCCAAGGAGCCCGCCGTGGTGGCCGGCATCTCGCTCCAGCCGGGCGACAAGGTCGCAGCGCTGCTCGGTGCGGCCAACCGCGACCCGGCGGTCTTCGCCGACCCCGACCGGTTCGACGCCACGCGGGACCCCAACCCCCACCTCGCCTTCGGCGCAGGCATCCACTTCTGCATCGGTGCGCCACTGGCCCGGCTGGAGCTCGAGATCTCGGTGCGCACGATGCTCTCCCGCTTCCCCGACCTGCAGGTCGTGGAGGCCCGGCGGAGGCCGACCTTCGTGCTGCGGGGTTTCGAGCAGCTGGTGGTCAGCCCACGCGCTTGACGGCCCACAGGAAGTCGCCGAAGCCGCCGGGCGCGACGAGAGCGGCCGCCGCGGAACCGGAGGCCAGGGCCGTCAGGTAGGCGTGCGGATCGCTGCCGGCGAGCTCGATCGGCGGGGTGCGGCCGTCGACACCCAGGCCACGCAGGGCGGTGCGCTGGTCGACCAGCTCGTCGTGGTCGAGGGAGTCCATCGCCACGTGGGCGGTGAGGTCGCACGTGCCGTCGGGCACGGGGGCGACCTGGTGCCCGTGCCGGTAGGCCGTGAGGGTGCCTCGTGCGGGGCGGTCGCCCCCACGGTGGCCGTAGTCCACGGCGACCAGCACCCCGCGCGCCACCCGGCTGACGAGCTCGGCCCACGCCCGGTCGCGGGGGAGGCCGACCTCGACGCGCTGGCCCGCTCGGTCGGTCGGCCAGTGGGCGGTGACCCAGGCGAGGTCGTCACCGTCGAGCGGCTCGCCGAGCGACTCGGCCCCGGTCACCGGGTCGACCAGCACGTGGCGCAGGACGCCCCGGTCGTCGACCTCCGCGACCGGGCACGGGACGACGTCCAGCCACTCGTGCGCGATGACGAGCGCCCCGTCGAGGTCGCGCAGCCGGTCCGGGAGGTCAGGGCCGCCGCCGGGGGAGACCAGCCACTCGGCGGACGGGTCGAGCGACGCCGGTCTGGCCACGACGTCGACGCCGGTGCGCCGCAGGGTCGGCTGCGCGGCATACACGTGGCCGAGGAGCTCGCCGCGGCCGGCGCCCACGTCGACGACGTGGTCGAGGTCGTTCTCGCGGGCCAGCCGGGCGAGCGCTGCGCCCAGGACCTCGCCCGGTCCACCGTGGGTGGCCGTGCTGAAGTGACCGGACGGGCCGACCGCCGACCGGTAGAAGCCGCCGGGGCCGTACAACGCCTCCTGCCACGCCTGCTGCCACGCCACCGGGGTCACCTGCCCAACCTATTGCGACCACTCGCCCGTTTTGCTGGGAGGCGAAGATAGGTTGGGCCGGTGACTTCGGCCGACGAGCGTCCCGCCCGCCTCGACGTCGGCGTCGTGGGTGCCGGACGGGTCGGTGCCGTCCTCGGCGCGGCGCTCCAGCGGGTCGGCCACCGGGTCGTGGCCGTCTCGGGCGTGAGCGAGGAGTCGCGGGAGCGCGCCGCCCGGTTGCTGCCCGGGGTGCCGGTGCTCGCGCCGGAGGAGGTCGTGCGCCAGGCCGAGCTGGTCGTCCTCGCCGTGCCCGACGACGCGCTGGCCGACCTCGTCGCAGGGCTCGCGGCCACCCGGAGCTGGCAGGCCGGTCAGCTCGTCGCGCACACCTCCGGACGGCACGGGCTCGAGGTCTACGCCCCGGCGCTCGACCAGCACGTGCTCGGGCTCGCCCTGCACCCCGCGATGACCTTCACCGGCACGGCCCTGGACCTCGACCGGCTCGTCGAGTGCTGCTTCGGCGTGACCGCGCCGGAGCCGCTGCGCCCGGTCGCCGAGGCGCTGGTGCTGGAGATCGGCGCCGAGCCGGTCTGGATCGAGGAGTCGGCGCGCGGGCTCTACCACGCGGCGCTCGCCCACGGAGCGAACCACCTCGTGACCCTCATCGCCCAGTCGCTCCAGGCCCTGCGCGCGGCCGGCGTGGAGTCGCCCGCCCGCGTGCTCGGCCCGCTGGTCTCCGCCGCGCTCGACAACGCGCTGCGAGCGGGTGACGCTGCCCTCACCGGGCCGGTCGCGCGCGGTGATGCCGGTACCGTTGCCGAGCACCTGCGACAACTCCAGAGCCTCACCCCCGACATCCGTCCGACCTACGTGGCGCTGGCGCGGGCGACTGCCGAGCGGGCGCTGGCCAGCGGCCGGCTCAAGCCGCACGTGGCCGAGCCCCTGCTGGACATCCTCGCCACCAACCAGGAGCGATAAGTGAGCGAACAGCCCGGTATGCCGTCCGCGCCGGCGGGCGCGACCGTCACCGACGTGCCGACGGCCGGGGGTGTCGAGCCGGTGGTGGCCAGGACCCGCGAGGAGCTGCACGCCGCCCGGCGGTCGCGGACCGACGGCGACGTCGCGGTCGTCATGACGATGGGCGCCCTCCACGAGGGGCACGCGACCCTGATCGAGACCGCCCGCCAGCGGGCCGCCCACGTCGTCGTCACGATCTTCCTCAACCCCTTGCAGTTCGGGCCGCGCGAGGACCTGTCGCGCTACCCGCGCACGTTCGACTCCGACATGGAGATCTGCCGCAGGGCAGGCGTGGACCTCGTCTTCGCCCCGACCCCCGACGTGATCTACCGCGACGGCGATCCCGGCGTGCGGATCTCCGCCGGACCGCTCGGCAACGTGCTCGAGGGGCAGGCCCGTCCGGGCCACTTCGACGGCATGCTCACCGTCGTCGCCAAGCTGTTCCACCTGACGCGGGCCGACTCGGCCTACTTCGGCCAGAAGGACGCCCAGCAGCTCCTGCTGATCCGCCGGATGGTCCGCGACCTCGACTTCCCCGTGAAGGTGGTGTCGGTGCCCACCGTGCGCGAACCCGACGGGTTGGCCATGAGCAGCCGCAACACCTACCTCACCGACTCCGACCGTGAGACGGCGCTGTGCCTGTCGCGGGCGCTCCGAGCCGGGGCTGCGGCCGCGGCCGAGGGCCCGTCCGCGATCCGCCGGGCGGCCCGCACCGTCCTGGTGCGCGAGCCGCTGGCCCTGATCGACTACCTCGTCCTCGTCCACCCGTCGACGTTGGAGGACGTGCCCGAGTGGTACCGCGGGGAGGCCCTGCTGGCCGTCGCAGGTCGCGTCGGCACGACCCGGCTGATCGACAACCTGCCGATCTCGGTGGGCCCGGGCGGGGGAGCCCTCGAGGTCTTCACCGACGTCGACTCCGCCGGGGCCTGACGCCGCAGGTACGGTGCCCAGAGCCGACGAGAACACCGACGACGCCAAGGCAGCTCACGACAGAGGAACGTTCGCCCATGCAGCGCTTCATGCTCTACGCCAAGATCCACCGCGCGACGGTCACCCAGGCCGACCTGCACTACGTCGGGTCGCTGACGATCGACCGCGACCTGATGGACGCGGCCGGGCTGCTGCCCGGTGAGCAGGTCGACGTGGTCGACGTCGACAACGGCCACCGGCTCACGACCTACGCGATCGAGGGCGAGCGGGGGAGCGGGATCGTCTGCATCAACGGCGCCGCCGCGCGGCTGATCTCGCCGGGCGACACCGTCATCATCATCGCGTATGCCGCGATGGACGACACCGAGGCGCGGACCTTCGAGCCGCAGGTCGTCTTCGTCGACGCCCACAACCGGATCGTCGAGGTCGGCCACGACGGCGGCGACGTCCCCGACGGGTTCGGCCTCAAGACCTCTGCGGTCACCCGGCGCCACCATGACTGACCAGCCGACGACTGACCGGCCTGCGACTGACCAGCCGACGACTGACCGGCCTGCGACTGACCAGCCGACGACTGACCGGCCTGCGACTGACCAGCCGACGACGGACGTCGCCGACTCCGCAGACCCGCTGGTCATCCCGCGCCGCCTCGTGGCCGGCGACCCCGGCTGGACCACCTCCGCCGACGTCGTCGTGGTCGGCTCCGGGATCGCCGGGCTGACGACCGCGCTGCGACTGCGCCAGCGGGTCGACCGGGTGCTGCTGGTGACCAAGACGGTGCTCAACGAGGGCTCGACGCAGTGGGCCCAGGGCGGCATCGCCGCGGCCCTCGACCCGGGGGACTCGCCGGCGGAGCACCTGCACGACACCTTGGTCGCCGGCTGCGGGATCTGTGACGTCGCGGCCGTCACCACCCTCGTCCACGAGGGGCCGGCGCGGGTGCGCGAGCTCGTCGCCCTGGGCGCGGAGTTCGACCGCGACGCGGAGGGTGAGATCAAGCTGACCCGCGAGGGTGGTCACCACAAGGACCGGATCGCCCATGCCGGGGGCGACGCCACCGGCAAGGAGATCTCGCGGGCGCTGATCGCCGCGCTCCACCGGGTGCAGGACGACCCGGGCATCGAGGTCATCGAGCACGCCCTCGTGGTGGACCTGTTGCAGGACGAGGAGTCCCGGGTCTGCGGCGTGACCCTGCACGTCATCGGCGAGGGCCAGATGGACGGCGTGGGCGCGGCCACCTCGCGGGCCGTGGTGCTGGCGACCGGCGGCCTCGGGCAGGTCTACTCGGCGACCACCAACCCCTCGGTGGCGACGGGTGACGGGATGGCCGCGGCGCTGCGAGCCGGAGCGGTCCTGGCCGACGTCGAGTTCGTGCAGTTCCACCCCACTGTGCTGTGGCTCGGCGAGGGTTCCAGCGGCCAGCAACCGCTGATCTCCGAGGCGGTGCGGGGCGAGGGCGCGTTCCTCGTCGACCGTGACGGCGTGCGCTTCATGCAGGGACGCCACCCGCTGGCCGACCTCGCCCCGCGGGACGTGGTCTCGCGCGCCATCGTCGACCGGATGCAACAGACCGGTGAGCGCCACGTCTTCCTCGACGCGCGCCACCTCGGTCGCGAGTTCCTCGAGGAGCGGTTCCCCTCGATCGTGGCGCGCTGCCGGGAGCTCGGTTTCGACCCCGCCACCGAGCTGCTGCCCGTCGCCCCCGCACAGCACTACGCCAGCGGTGGGGTGCGCACCGACCTCGTCGGCCGGTCCTCCCTCGACGGCCTCTACGCCTGCGGGGAGGTGTCGTGCACCGGGGTCCACGGCGCCAACCGGCTCGCCTCCAACTCCCTCCTCGAAGGGCTGGTCTTCGCCCACCGCATCGCCGACGACATCAGCGAACGCGTGGCCAGGGGCGAGCTCCCGCAGTCCGCGCCGGCCCCGGTGGACGGCGAGGCCGCGCTGCTCGACGGCTCCGCGCGGGTGCAGGTCCAGGCGGCCATGACCGACGGCGCGGGGGCGGTGCGGTCCGCGACCTCCCTCACCGCGACCGCGGCCGCCCTGCGCGACCTCGCCCTGGCCGCGACGTCGAGCGAGCCCGGTCCGCAGTCGTGGGAGACGACCAACCTCCTGCACGTCGGCCAGGTGCTGACCCTGGCCGCGTCGTTGCGGGAGGAGACCCGCGGCGGGCACGTCCGCAGCGACCACACCGAGCAGGTCGACCCGCGCTGGCGCGGACACACCCTGCTCGTCCGGGGCGCCGACACCCGCGTCACCACGACCTTCGAACCCGTCGCCGAACAGGACCTGACGTGACCGACCTGGCCTTCCCCGAGACCGACGCCCTGACCGTCATCCGCACCGCCCTCGACGAGGACCTCGGCGGCCCCGACGGCGTGGACGTCACGACCACGGCAACGATCCCCGTCGACCAGGTGAGCACGGCGCACGTGGTGGCGCGTGAGGGCGGCGCGCTGGCCGGCATACCGCTCGTCGCCATGGTCTTCGACCAGGTCGCGCGGCGGACCGGCGCGGAGCCGCTGCGGGTCACCGCCACCCGGGCGGACGGCGACGTGGTCGCCGAGGGCGACGTCGTCGCGGTGCTGGAGGGTTCGACGCAGGTCACCCTCGTCGGCGAGCGCACGATGCTCAACCTCGTCTGCCGCCTGTCGGGCATCGCGACGCACACCCACGCCTGGGCGCAGCGCCTGGAAGGCACCGGCGCGACCGTCCTCGACACCCGCAAGACGACACCGGGGCTGCGGTCGCTGGAGAAGTACGCGGTGCGTGCGGGCGGCGGCACGAACAAGCGGATGGGCCTCTACGACGTGGCCATGATCAAGGACAACCACAAGCTCGCGGCGGGCTCGCTGAGCAACGCGTATGCCGCGGTGCGCGCGAGGTTCCCCGACGTGCCCGTCCAGGTCGAGGTGACCACGACGGCGGAAGCCCTCGAGTCGGTGGCGGTCGGGGCGCGGTTCCTGTTGTGCGACAACATGTCCGTCGACCTGCTGCGCGAGACGGTGGCCGCGGTGCGGGCCACCGGCCACCAGGTCGAGCTGGAGGCGACGGGTGGGCTGACCCTCGACCTGGCCCGGGCGTATGCCGAGACGGGGGTCGACTACCTGTCTGTCGGCGGGCTCACGCACTCCTCGCCGATCCTCGACCTGGCCCTCGACCTCGTCGACTGACCTGCGAGAAGGGAACGCCCGGACACCCGGACGTTCCCTTCCCACCAAGGCGGCTGGGTTCAGGCCTTGGTGGCCGTTCGCAGGCGGCGAGCGGCGGTCGTCGAGACCAGCCCGAGGACCAGCAGGCCGAGGGCGAGGGCAGCCTGGGCGGCACCCTCGCTACCGGTGAGGGCGAGCTGGGCTGCCGGCGCCCGGGTCGGAGCCTGCGCCGGTGCCACCGCGGGGATGGCGGCCGCGGCCGGGCGGGTTGCCGGCCTCGGCGGTGCGACTGGCGTGCTGCTCGGCACGGTGACCGACACCGTCGCGGCAGAGCTGGCGCCGACGACGTTGGTGGCGGTCACGGTGACCCGCCAGGTGCCTGCCGGCAGGTCGCGGAACGTGGCCCTGGTGGCGTCGGCAGGCAGGGTGCGGGTCAGGCGGCGCGAGCCGGAGGTCAGCACCACGTCGTAGCCCCGGACCGGCGCGTAGCCTGCTCGGGCCGGGCTGCCCCACGTCACCGTCACGGAGGAACCGGAGCGCGTGGCGGCCAGGTGGCGCGGCGCGGTGGGGACGTCGCCGACCGAGATCGGCACGAACACCCGCCAGCCCATGCCGGAGTCGTTCACGGCGAACACCACGGCGGTGTAGTCGCCGTCGTCGATGCCGTTGAACACGGCCTTGAACGTCGAGGGGGAGAAGTCGTCACCGTTGCCCCAGCGGCGCGTGCCGTAGCCGGCGCCGTAGCTGGTGATGGGAGAGCTGCCCTCGTCGCTGGGTGCCGACCACGTGATGGTGATCTGGCTGGGCGCGGTCTGGCGGGCCTTGACGTTGCGGGGGGCCGAGGGGGTGCCGGCCGCGGGCGGCGCCTGGTTGACACGGAGGTCGGCCGACTGGGTGGCGACGCTGCCGGCACTGTTGGTGAAGACGGCGCGGAAGCCGGGCTCGACGTCGTTCACCGAGGCCGGCGGCGAGGTGTAGCTGTCGGACGTGGCGCCGGGGATGTCGGTCCAGGCGTCCTCGGTCCAGCGGCGGCTCTGCCACTGCACGGTGGGGGTCGGCGACCCGCTGGCATGGGCCGTGAAGGTGGCCGACTTGCCCAGGTCGACCCAGGTCTCCACGGGCTGGGTCGTCACCACCGGCTTGGTGGCGACTGCGGCCGCCGACACCGCGGTGCGACTGGTGGCGGCGGAGGCGCGCGACGCGGTGAGCTGCGCCGGGGCCGGCTGGACGGGGACGACCGGCTGGGTGGCGGGCTCGGCGGTGGCGGGCTCGGTGAGGGTCGGCGCGACCTCGGTGGCAGGCGCGACCTCGGTGGCAGGCGCGACCTCGGTAGGCGCTGCCGTCCCGGTCTCAGCCGGGGCCACCGGAGCCGACAGGGTGACGGACGCAGGGGTGGAGGCCGGGGTGGACTCGGCGGGAGCCGGGTCGGCCGAGGCGGGGCCTGCGGCGCAGATCC
The DNA here is from genome assembly GCF_039531795.1 of Pedococcus bigeumensis. Lineage (NCBI taxonomy): Bacteria > Bacillati > Actinomycetota > Actinomycetes > Micrococcales > Intrasporangiaceae > Pedococcus > Pedococcus bigeumensis. The sequence goes on from NZ_BAAAQS010000001.1 coordinate 24,358, forward strand.
CCACGCAGGTGGCCGCGGCCACGAGGGCCGCGAGGCGGGCGCCGGACCGACGAAGCGGGGGCGCGGTCGAGGCGGACTGGCGGACGGGGGAAGAGAACATCGGTGTCCCTGCTGTCGGCTCCTCGCGAACCCGTTCAGGGCGCGGGCCCAGGCGGACCGGGAGTGCACGTGCTCCCCACGGGCGCGGGTGCGACGCGAGAGGCAGGGGGAACGTAACAACCACGGGGGGCTGTTCCGGGCCTACGCGGCATATCAGGACAAGACCGGGCCGATCGGACTAGGCGCTCTCACCCGAAGAGGTGGCGCAGGTAGCGGCCGGGACCCTCGAGGAAGCGACGGTGGTGCGCCACGACGTCGAGGGGGGCACGGTCCAGTCGACCTCGCCGCCTGCCTTCCCCGCCATGCGGGGCACTGTATGCCGGTCGGTACCCTTTGCGGGTGAGCCAGACCCCCGAGACCACCACCTCCCCCGAGGTGGCCCAGCCCCACGCCGCGACGGACACCGACCTGCCCGAGCAGATGCAGGTGCGCCGCGAGAAGCGCGACCGGTTGCTGGCCGAGGGGAAGCAGGCCTTCCCGGTGACGGTGCCCCGCACCCACACGCTCGGCGCGGTCCGCGAGCAGTGGGGGCACCTCGAGACCGGCGAGGAGACGCAGGACGTCGTCGGCGTCGCCGGCCGGGTGATCTTCATCCGCAACACCGGCAAGCTCGCGTTCGCGACCCTGCAGGAGGGGATCGGCACCCGGCTCCAGGTGATGCTGAGCCTCGCCGAGGTGGGTGAGGAGGCGCTTGCCGAGTGGAAGTCGACGGTCGACCTCGGCGACCACGTCTTCGTCGAGGGTCGGGTCATCTCGTCGCGTCGGGGCGAGCTCTCGGTCATGGCCACGCGGTGGGAGATGGCGTCGAAGGCCCTGCGCCCGCTCCCGGTGCTGCACAAGGACCTGTCCGAGGAGTCCCGCGTCCGGCAGCGCTACGCCGACCTGATCGTGCGCCAGGAGGCGCGCGACATGGTGCGCACCAAGGCAGCTGCCCTCTCGGCGATCCGCGGGGTGCTGGATGCGCAGGGCTACCTCGAGGTCGAGACGCCGATCATCCAGCTCGTGCACGGCGGCGCCGCGGCGCGGCCGTTCCGCACCCACATGAACGCGTTCGACCAGGAGATGACCCTGCGGATCGCGCTGGAGCTCAACCTGAAGAAGGCCGTCGTCGGCGGCATCGACCGGGTCTACGAGATGGGTCGCATCTTCCGCAACGAGGGCGTCGACGCGACCCACAGCCCGGAGTTCACGATGCTCGAGGCCTACCAGGCCTACGGCGACCAGACGACGATCGCGGCCCTCATGCGTGACGTCTACCTCGGCGTGGCCGACGCGCTCGGCTCCCGCCAGGTCGAGACCGAGGCCGGCACGGTCGACCTCGACGGCGAGTGGCGCTGGCTCCCCGTCTACCAGGGTGTGTCCGAGGCGGTCGGCGAGGTCGTCACCATCGACACCGACGTCGAGACGCTGCGCGGGTACGCCGAGAAGCACGACGTCGCCATCGACCCCGGCTGGGGCAAGGACAAGGTCTTCCTCGAGCTGCTCGGCGAGCTGGTCGAACCCACTCTGCTGCAGCCCACGTTCCTGTGCGACTACCCCGCCGTCGCCCAGCCGCTGGCCCGCCCGCACCGCAGCGAGCCCGGGCTGATCGAGGCCTGGGACCTGATCATCGCCGGCGTGGAGCGCGGCACCGGGTTCTCCGAGCTCGTCGACCCCGTGGTGCAGCGCGAGGTGCTGACCGCCCAGTCGGTGAAGGCGGCGGGCGGTGACCCCGAGGCGATGCAGCTCGACGAGGACTTCCTGCGCGCGCTGGAGTACGGCGCACCCCCGATGGGTGGCCTCGGGTTCGGGGTCGACCGGCTGGTGATGCTGTTCACCAACGCGAGCATCCGCGAGACGATCCTGTTCCCCCACCTGAAGCCCGAGGTGTCCCGATGAGCGGCGTCTGGCCCTACGTCGCCGCGCTGATCCCCTCGGCCGGTGTCGGGTTCCTGTTCTGGCTCGTCATCAAGAACATGATCGAGGGTGACCGCAAGGAACGCCTCGCCCATTCGCAATGGGACGCCGCCCATCCGGCCGAGGATTCCGCCACCCCCCAGAATGGCGCAAACCCGCATTCCGGGAACACCAATGGCGGAAGCGGCGCCTGAACGTCATTTCCGGACCGGCATTCCGGGCGATAGGCTAATGCAGTCGGCTTTGCCGACGAAAGGCATTTCCCTTTCCCTCACATTCCCTGTCGGAGGACATTCCATGGCCCAGCGTGTCAACATCGTGCTCGAGGACGACCTCGACGGCTCCGAGGCCGACGAGACCGTCACCTTCGCCCTTGACGGCGTCTCCTACGAGATCGACCTGAGCGCGAAGAACGCCGCCGCTCTGCGGGATTCGCTGGCGCAGTACGTGGGTCACGCTCGTCGCGCCGCCGGCCGCCGGCCCGCCGGACGTCCGGCCTCCTCCAGCCGTGGCACCGGGAAGCGCGACCTCGCCGATGTCCGTGAATGGGCGCGCGCCAACGGTCACCAGGTCAGCGACCGCGGACGCATTTCCGCCGAGGTCCAGGCGGCTTACGACAAGGCGCACTGACCCTGCAGGTCACGCACGTCCCCGAGGGTTCGACGGCACGTCCGGGCGCAGCAGGAGATCCAATACGTCCGGGCGCAGCAGGAGATCCAATACGTCCGGGCGCAGCAGGAGATCCGACACTTTCCTGGAGCTGGCGGGACATTGTCGAAAAGCAGCGCGCCGGAGTCGACGCATTGCGCGCGTGGCGCGACCAGCTGAGCCTGTCGACGGCTCGCCAGTATGCCGCCCTCGTGCCCGGGTCGATGCCCTCCGCCTTCGTGCTGCAGTGGACCCTCGAAGCCGCTGCCGAGGCGGGCGTGCACGCGGCCCGGCACGACTCCGTCGTCGTGCACCCCGTCGAGTCGGGGCTCAGCTTCGAGCTGCAGCCGAGCCAGCTCTACCCCGTGGCGGCCCAGTACCAACGGGCGCGGGCGACCACGGCGCCGCTGGGCGATCGGCTGGCAGCCGCGCGGGCGGCATACCGGATCGACGCGGTGGAGCTCGCGCTCGGCTACCACTCCCCGGTGCGGCTCGGGCCGCACACCCGGCTGGCGATGGTCGACGACGTGTGGGCGATGACCCTCGCCCGCGCCAGCGGGCAACGTCCACCGCAGCGGGGGTCGTGCTGCTTCATCTACGTGCTGCCGGGCGTTCACGAGTGCGCCGGGTGCCCGCGCGTGCCCGGACCGGCCTCCTAGGCGACCAGGTCGGCCAGCAGGTCTCCGTCGGACTCGAGGCGGTCGAGCACCTCGTCGAACATCAGCTGCTCGAACTTCGCCCCCTCGGCCCCGGCCTCGACCTCGTCCCACGACCGCGGTGCTGCCACGGTCGGGGTCTCCTTGCCACGCATCGAGTAGGGGCACACGGTCGTCTTGGCGGCGACGTTCTGGCTCCAGTCGAGGAAGATCTTGCCGGGGCGCAGCGACTTGGTCATCTTCCAGACGATGAGGTCGGGGTTCTTCTTGGTGAGCTCCTGGGCCAGCTGCTGCGCGAGGTCGCGGGTCTGGTCCGAGGTGAGGTCGCCGGGCAGCCCGGCGTAGAGCTGCATCCCCTTGCTGCCACTGGTGACGGGGTAGAGGTCGAGGCCGAGCGCACCGAGCCGGTCGCGCACCATGAGGGCGACCTGGGCGCACTCCTTGAGCCCGGCCGGAGAGCCCGGGTCGAGGTCGATGACGAGCCGGTCGGGGTGCTGGCGCTCGCCGTCGAGCACCCGCCACTGCGGGATGTGCAGCTCGATGGAGTTGAGGTTGACCAAGTAGGTCAGGTGCGCCAGGTCCTCGACCATCGGGTAGGTGACGTCGTCGATCTTCACGCGGGGGAGCCACGACGGCGCCCCCGACGGCAGGTTCTTCTCGAAGAAGCTCTGGTCGCCGGTGCCGTGCGGCCAGCGCACCCGGGTCAGGGCGCGGTCGGCCAGGTGGGGGAGCAGCACGTCGGCGACCTGGGCGTAGTAGCTGAGCACCTCGCCCTTGGTGGTCTCCGTCGACGGGAACAGCAGCTTGTCGAGGCTGGTCAGCTTGAGGGTGCGCCCCGCGACCTCGACGCGGGTCGTCTGCGGGTCGTAGCGCTCAGGCACCGTCCACCTCCTGGAGGTCCTCCGGGGTCAGGTCGGTGCGCAGGCCGAGGTAGGCCGGCTGGCGCAGCCGCCCGTCCCGCGTCACCTCCAGTGCCCGCGCCTCGACGACGACGACCGGGTCGACCCACGTCGCGCCGGCCCGGTCGAGTCGTGGCACCTCGTCGCTGAAGGGGGAGTCGGTCCTGGTGTGCGGAGCGAGTGCCTCGGCGAGCTGCACCGCCGCTCGCCCGGCGATCCCGCTGCCCATCCGACCGGCGAACCGCCAGCCTCCGGCGCCGTCGGGCACGCCCAGCAGCACGGCGCCGAGCCTCCCGGAGTCGTTGGTCTTCTCGGGCCGCCAGCCGCCCACCACCGCCGAGATGGTCGTCCGGTGCGGCGACTTGAGCCAGTCGGACGACCGGCGCCCCGGCAGGTACGGCGCCGACCGTCGCTTGCTCACGACCCCCTCCAGCCCCTGCTCGAGGGTCGCGGCGAACAGCTCGCGCCCGTCCTCGTAGACCGGCGGCACCTGCCAGTGCCGACCGGCGAGGTCGAGCCGCTCGAGCAGCTCGCGCCGAGCCGACAGCGGCTGCGCGGTGAGGTCGGAGCCATAGAGCCGCAACAGGTCGAAGATCATCAGGGTCACGGGTCGCACCGCTGACAGCCGCTCCGCCTTGCGCCGGTCGCGCACGTGCATCCGGTCGGCGAGCGCCCCGAACGACGGTCGGCCCGCTTCGAGGGCGACCACCTCGCCGTCGAGCAGCATGTCGTCGTAGGTCTCGGCCAGCGGCAGCAGCTCGGGGAAGCTCACGGTCACGTCGTTGCCGATCCGCGAGGTCAGGGTGAGCACCCCGTCGTGGACGTCGGCGAGCACGCGCATGCCGTCCCACTTGACCTCGTGCAGCCACTCGTCGCCGTCGGGGATGACGGTCGTGGGACTGGCCAGCATGGGGCGCATGGGGCCATCCTGACGCATAGGCTGGTTCCCAGGTGCGAGGCCCGAGGTGTCTCGTCAGGGACGGGGGCCCGTCCGCGAACAGGCCGATGGAGAGGACGAACGAGCATGCGAGCGATCTGGAAGGGTGCGGTGTCCTTCGGGCTGGTGAACGTGCCGATCCGCCTCTACTCCGCCACCGAGAACCACGACGTGCAGTTCCGGCAGGTGCACCGTGAGGACGGCGGTCGCATCAAGTACCAGCGGATCTGCAGCATCGATGGCGAGGTCGTGTCGTACGACGACATCGCCAAGGGCTACGAGACCGAGGACGGCGAGATGGTCGTCCTCACCGACGAGGACTTCAAGGACCTCCCGGCCAGCAGCAGCAAGGAGATCTCGGTCGAGAAGTTCGTCCCGGCCGAGCAGATCGACCCGATGCTCTACGACAAGTCCTACTACCTCGAGCCCGACAAGGCGTCGACCAAGCCCTACATCCTGCTGCGCGACGCGCTCGAGAAGGAGAACCGCGTCGCGGTCGTCACCGTCTCGATCCGCACGCGGATGACGATGGCCGTGCTGCGCGTGCACGAGGGCGTCATCCTGATGCAGACGATGCTGTGGCCGGACGAGATCCGCAAGCCCGACTTCGCGACGCTCGACGACGAGGCGAAGGCGACCAAGCAGGAGCTGGCGATGGCCGACCTGCTGATCGAGCAGCTCGCCGGTGACTACCGGCCCGACGACTACGAGGACGACTACGCCGCCGCGTTGCAGTCGCTCGTCAAGGCCAAGGTCGAGGGTGGCGAGGTGCAGATCACCCCCGAGTCCAAGGACGAGTCGGGCGAGGTCGTCGACCTGCTCGCCGCCCTCAAGAAGTCCGTCGACAAGGCGAAGGCCTCGCGCGGGGAGTCGACGTCCGACACCGCCAAGCCTGCGGCCAGGAAGGCGACGGCCAAGAAGACCGCGTCCAAGTCCACCGCCAAGAAGGCAGCCAAGAAGGCGAGCTGACCAGGCGCAGACGCAGGTATGCCGCGTGGCTGGGCCACGCGGCATACCTGCGTCGGACCAGCGGCTAGGCGTTCTCCCTGCGGAACGTCGCGGTGCCCCACCAGAGCGCGATGGCGAAGAGCGCGACCGCCCACAGGCTGCCCCACATCACGCCGTTGGCGCCGAAGTCGCCCAGGAACGAGCCGCGTACCCCGTCGGTGATCCAGCGGAACGGCATGAAGTCGCTGGTGCGCTGCAACCAGTCGGGTCCGATCGTCATCGGCAGGAGGATGCCCGACAGCAGGAGCACCGGCATCATCACGACGTTGATGACCGGGGCCATGACGTCCTCGCTCTTGGTGGTGAGCGCCAGGGCGTTGGACGCCGCGGCGTAGGCGCCACCGACGAGCAGGGTGAGCAGGACCCCGAGGACGACCCCGCCCAGGGGTGCCTCCATCCCGACCAGGTAGCCGAGGCCGACCAGCACGAGCGCCTGGACGAACAGCTGGAGCAGGTCGCGCCAGAGCCGTCCCATGAGCAGGGCGGTGCGGCTGGCAGGGGTGACCCGCTCGGCCTCGATGACGCCGTCCCGCCACTCGGAGATCAGCCCGAAGCCGGCGAAGAACGCCCCGAACATACCGAGCTGGACGAGCATGCCCGGCACGAAGAAGGTCCAGGTGTTCTGGACGCCGAGCTGCTGGGCCATCGGCTTGAGCAGTGGGCCGAAGAGGAACAGGTAGAGGATCGGCTGCATCAGGCCGATCAGCACCCAGGCCGGGTTGCGCAGGTTCATCCGCAGCTGGCGGCGGAAGACGATGAAGGACTCACGCAGGAACTGCACGTCACTTCTCCTTCGAGGTCGAGTCGGTCGCGCTGGACTCCGCGTCGCGCAGCGAGCGGCCGGTGAGGGTGAGGAAGACGTCGTCGAGGGTGGGGCGCAGCACCTCGATCGACTCGAGGTCGATGTCGACGGCGCGCAGGTCGGCCAGCAGCCCGGGCACCGCCTTGCCGGCGCGCTGGACACGGGCGCGGACGTGGTTGCCGTCGATCTCCACCGCGTCGCGACCGTCGCGGCCGGACTCGGCGATCGCGTCGAGCCGAGCGGCCGCCTCGGCGACGAGGTCGGGGTCGGCGACCTCGAGGTCGACCAGGTCGCCGGACACCTGCGCCTTGAGGTTGTCGCTCGTGTCGGCCGCGATGATCCTGCCGTGGTCGATGACGATGATCCGGTCGCTCAGGGCGTCGGCCTCGTCGAGGTAGTGGGTGGTCAGGAACACCGTCGCCCCGCGGCGCTTGCGCAGGTCGGCGATGTGGGTCCACAGGTTGGCCCGGGCCTGCGGGTCGAGACCGGTGGTCGGCTCGTCGAGGAAGACCAGGGTCGGCTCGTGGATGAGCCCCATCACGATGTCGAGGCGGCGCCGCTGGCCTCCGGACATGGTCTTGGGCTGGCGCCCCCACAGCCCCTCGAGGTCGAGCTGGCCGAAGAGCTCCTGGCCCCGGCGGCGGGCGTCGGCGGCCGACATGCCGTAGAGCATGCCGTGGTCCACGACCTCGTCCCCGGCGCGGGCGAACTGCCCGGTCGCGCCGCTCTGCGACACGTAGCCGATCGATCGGCGGACCTGCTCCGACTCCGTGACCACGTCGAAGCCGGCCACCGTGGCGGTGCCCTCGGTGGGCTTCAGCAGGGTGGTCAGCATGCGCAGCGTCGTCGTCTTGCCCGCGCCGTTCGGCCCGAGGAAACCGACGACCTCGCCCTCCGTCACGTCGAGGTCGACGCCGTCGACGGCGCGCACCTCACCCTTCTTCCTGCCCTCGCGCGTCTGGAAGGTCTGCACCAGACCTCGTGCGTGGATCATGGCCCGCTCCCTCTGCCCCGGATGGGTGTCGCCTGTCGAATGAATTCATTCAATGTTGAACACAGGTAGTGTTCAATATTGAACATGCGCCCGTCAAGCCGGTGCGTCCGCGTCCCACTGAGCCCGTCGGTGCGCAAGGTGGACCGGACCACCGGCCAGAACTCATCGCTGACGGGCGATGAGCTCCACGTAGCGCTGGCGGTCGGTGGCCATCTGCCAGCCGGGGTCGTCGGCCGGCGCCTGCCAGTCGGCCGGCTCGCCGCGCAGGCCGAAGTCGCCCCGGTCCACCCGGCCGATGAGGTTGACCAGCCACTCCCGCTCGGTCTGCTCCATGCCCATCCAGAGGTCGGTCAGCGCGAGCACGTGTGGCGGCAGCGCCTCGGCCGGGATCTCGCGCGACAGCTGCTCGCGGGTCCTGGCGTCGAGGTTCGCCAGTCGCGCCTGGAGCGCCTCGCGGACCGCCGTGCGGCTCATCAGCGGCATCAGCGCCATGGCGGTGTGCAGCGGCAGCGGCGACAGCAGGTCGGGGGTCTGCACCGCATCGCGCCAGAGCCGCTCGAACTCCCGCCGTCCGAAGGGGGTGCTCGTGTAGACGGCGACCTCACGGCTCCCGTCGACCAGGTCGTGCCGGTCGAGGTTGCCCTGCTTGGCCAGGGTGGCCAGGCCCGAGTAGATGGAGCCCGGGTTCACGTGGGCCCAGTCCTCGACCTGCCACGACAGCAGCTCGCGACGAAGCTGGTAGCCGTTGACCGGCTCGAACAGCATGACCGCGCCGAGCAGCAGGAGTCGGGTCTCGGTGGCCGCCATGAGGTGAGTGTAGGAGGCAGCCTCACCCGCGACCCGTGATGATGGCTGCATGCCCGAAGGCCACACCCTCTTCGCCCTCGCCCGTGACCTCGACGCGGCATACCGTGGCACGCAGCCCACCGCGACGAGTCCCCAGGGGCGCTTCGCCGCCGGTGCGGCGCTCATCTCGGGGCGCACCTTCGTGCACGCCACCTCGTGGGGCAAGCACCTGTTCGCCGAGTTCGAGGGCGACGCCTGGCTGCACGTGCACCTCGGGCTGATCGGCACGTTCACCATCGACCAGCACCGGTATGCCGGCGAGGCGCCGATCGTCGGACAGGTGCGGTTGCGGCTGGCCACGGACGAGCACGTCGCCGACCTGCGCGGCCCCAACCTGTGCGCCGTCATCACGCCCGAGCAGGTGGAGGCGGTGACGTCGCGACTCGGCCCGGATCCCCTTCGGCCAGAACCCGATCCGGAGCTGGCCTGGCGCAGGATCGCGCGCAGCAGCAAGACCATCGCGGAGCTGCTGATGGACCAGTCGGTGCTCGCCGGGGTCGGCAACGTCTACCGCAGCGAGGTCCTGTTCAGGCAGCGGGTCGACCCGTTCCGCCCGGGCCGCGAGATCCGGCGTTCGACGTGGGACGCCATCTGGCTGGATCTCGTGGACCTGCTCCCCCTGGGGGTGGCGACCGGGAAGATCGTCACCGTCGAGGACCAGGTCGAGCAGGTCCGCGCCCGGGTGGCGGCCGGCGACGTGGACCGCCTCACGGAGCGGACGTCCTACGTGTACAAACGCCAGGGTGAGCCGTGCCTCGTCTGCGGCTCGCGGATCCGCACCCGGGTCGTCGGGGGACGGAACCTCTTCTGGTGCGGCCGCTGCCAGCGCCGTCGCTGACGCGCGGAAACTCGGTGGCGTGCCCCCGAGGGTCAGTACGCGCTGGGTGGTGGCTTCTCCACCTGGGGCGGCGACAAGGACCTCGGTGGCGACACCAAGGACATCCAGGTCACCGTGAGCACCCCCTACTTCGAGGGTGACTACATCCCGGTCGACGAGGCGGGCAGCTTCCGTCCCACCGGGTGGGTCGTCAAGGGCTACAACAACGGCACCACCGAGCAGATCGTCCGCGCCTGGGTCACCTGCGCCACGATCGCCAAGTGACTCGAGCCTGAGGGTCCACGGACCGCCGGCGTGACGAGGGGTCGGGCCATCGGCCGGGCCCCTCCTGCTGTCGCCCGCGCGGGTCGGCGCGTTCGTCGCGGGGGTCGCCCCGGCCGGTCACTGGGGGTGCGCGGTCCAGCGCCCGGCCAGCCCGAGCCCGAGCAGCAGCACCAAGGCCGCGAGGCCGGCGAAGGCGACACTGACCTCGACGTCGCGCTCCTGCACGTCGACGTGCTTCGGCAGGTCGTTGAGCACTCCCTGGAGCTGGTCGGCGTCGCTGGCCTTGAAGTACTCGCCACCGGTGGTCCGGGCCACCGTCTGCAGCGCCTGCTCGTCGACGACCAGGAAGTTGCGACCACCGGGCCCGAGCCCACCACCGAACCCACCGGGCGGACCGTCGAAGAGTCCACCGCCGAGCTGGTCGCTCGTGCAGACCATCTGGGTCGGCTCGGTCGTGCCGAAGCCGATCGGGAAGACCCGCACGCCACGGGCCGCGGCCTGCACGGCGGCGTCCTCAGGCGTCACGCCCCGGGTGTTGGCGCCGTCCGTGAGGAGCACGACGATCTCCGGCACCGTCTTCGCCTTCTCGGGGGCCGGGGTGGCGGGACTGCCCGGCGTGGGCGACTGCGAGTCGGGGCCCTCGCCGGTGCCGTCGCCGGTGTCGGCCGGGGCGACCGAGGGGTTGATCTCCGAGATGGCGTCGATCGACTTGAGGATCGCCGCGCCGATGGTGGTGCCGCGCCCCGTCGTGAGCCCGTCCACCGCCTTGAGCAGGTCGTCCTTGTTCGTGGTCGGCGCCACGGCCACCTGCGCGAAACCCGAGAACACCACGAGGCCGATCCGGGTGCGGTCGTCCTGCTTGTCGATGAACTGCCGCACCGCTTCCTGCGCGGCGGCGAGCCGGTTCGGGTCGACGTCCGTGGCACACATCGACCCGGAGACGTCCACGGCGAGGATCACCGCCGAACTCGAGATCGGCACCTCGGCACGCACCTGCGGTCGGCCGGCGGCCAGCCCCAGCAGGGCCAGGCTGCCCAGCACCAGGGCGAGGGGCAGGTGGCGGCGCCACATCCGCTGCCGGGGGACCACGGCGCGGATGAGGGCGACGTTGGAGAACCGCACGGCGGTGCGGCGCCGCCGGCGCAGCTGCCACAGGTATGCCGCGACGAGGACCGGGACGGCCAGCAGGCCCAGCAGTGCGTAGGGGAGGGCGAAGGACATCGCTACACCACCCGACCCGACCTGGTCACCGAGACACCGGCGCCGAGCAGGAGCAGCACCGCCGCGGCAGCCGCGAACCACGAGGTGATCTCGCGTTCCTCCGTGCGAGCGGTCCAGGCCAGGCCGATGTCGTCGTAGACCTTGCCCAACGCAGCCGTGTCGCTCGCGGCGTAGAAGGCCCCGTCGGTGGTCTCGGCGATCTGCCTGAGGGTGGCCTCGTCCAGCCGGGTCGAGATCTGGAAGCCGTCGACCTCGAGGACCGTGCCCTGGGGGCTGCCCAGCCCGATCGGGTAGATCCGCACCCCGGCGGTGGAGGCCAGCTGGGCGAGGACCAGCGGGTCGGGGTCGGTGGTGTTCTCTCCGTCCGAGAGCAGCACGACGGCCGCTGACCCGTAGTAGCCGAGGGGCTCACCACCTGCGTTGCCGTCCTGGCCGGTCTCGTCGACGCTGATCGGCTTGCCCGCGATGGCGCTGATCGACGAGACGATCCCGCGCCCGAGGGCCGTGCCGCCCTGGGGGGTGAGCCGTTCGATCGCGGCCAGCACCTCTGCGCGGCTGGTGGTCGGCTGCTGCGAGATGACGGCCGAGTCGCCGAACGCGACGACGCCCAGCCGGATCGTCGACGGCTGCTTGGCGACGAAGGCTCGGGCCGCCGCCTTGGCGGCGTCCAGGCGCGTCGGCGAGAGGTCCTTGGCGGCCATGCTCGTCGAGACGTCGAAGGCCAGGACGACGGTGCCCTCCCGCCGGGGCTCGGCCACCGTGGCCGCGGGTCGCGCCAGCGAGACGAGCAGGAGCGTGAGTGCTGCGAGCAGCAACAGCGGTGCGACGTGGCGCCACCGGTCGGGTCTCCCGGCCGACGCGGCGACCAGCCCCTCGGCAGCCAGCCGGGCCCGCCCGCGCTCGCGCCGGCGCAACTGGGCCCGGTAGGCGAGGACAAGGAGGGGCACCGCGAGCAGGCTGGACAGCAGGACCGGCCACTGGAAGGTCATCGCCGCCTCCGCCGCCGGAGCTCGGAGATGCGGGCCAGTGCTCGCACGAGGTCGTCGTCGGTCGCGACGGGATGGATCTCGGTGCCCGCCCTGCGGGCCGCGGCGACGAGCTCGTGCTGGCGCTGTTGCGACGCTGCCGCGAGCCGCTCCCTGAAGACCGGGTCGTTCGTGTCGACGAAGATCTGCTCGCCGGTCTCCGCGTCCTCCACGTAGACCATGCCGACCGCGGGGAGCTCGGACTCGCGCGGGTCCACCACCTGGATGGCGACGACGTCGTGCCGCCGGGCCAGCAGCGACAGGGGCTGCTCCCACCCCGGCTGGGTGATGAAGTCGGAGACGATGACCAGGAGCGAGCGGCGCCGGGCCAGGCCGAGCGCCGCCCGCAGCAGCCGCGACAGGTCGGTCGTGTCCCTGGTCGGGTTCGCGGCGGGCGGTCGCAGCAGCGCCTGGCTGATGCGCAGCACCTGCTTGCGTCCCTGCCCGGGAGGGATGGTCGAGATGTCGCCGTCGAACAGCGCGGCGCCGACGTGGTTGCCACCGCGCGCCAGGATGTGGGCGATGGTGGTCGCGATCTCCGTGAGCACCAACGACTTCTGGCGGTCCACGGGCCCGAAACCCATCGAGGCCGAGCGGTCCAGGAGCAGCCAGGCCGTGACCTCGCGGTCCTCGACGTACTCGCGCACGTAGGGCGTGTCCATGCGGGCCGTGACGTTCCAGTCGATGTGCCGCAGGTCGTCGCCGGGCTCGTACTCGCGCAGGTCGGTGAAGTCGATCCCGGTCCCGCGGAAGAGGGTCCGGTAGTCGCCCTGCAGCCGTCCGTCGAGCCGGCGCACGACCCGCCACTCCAACCGCCGGAGCAGGCGCTCGGCGGTCAGCGGCGTCGACGGACCGGACCCGGGTGGTCCGGTGCTCAGCGGGGTCCGGTCGTCCATGGGGTCTCGGTGGTCTGCGGCTGTCGACGGTCGCGCAGCGGCACGTCCGGCATGCCGACCGCGTCGAGGATCGGGGTGAGCAGGTCGTCCGGGCCGATCCCCTCGGCGAGGGCTTCGTAGGACAGCACGAGGCGGTGGCGCATCACGTCACGGGCGAGGTCGCGGACGTCCTGCGGCCGAGCGAAGTCACGGCCCCGCAGGAAGGCCAGGGCCTTCCCGGCGAGGACCAGGTTGATCGACGCGCGCGGGCTGGCCCCGAAGGAGAGGTAGCGGGCGAGGTCGGGCAGGCCGACCGACCCGGGCGAGCGGGTCGCGCTCGCCAGCCGCACGGCATACTCGATCACCGCCGGGTCGACGTAGACGGCGTCGGCCCGCTTCTGGAACTCGACCAGCTGCCCCGGCTCGAGCACCCGCTGTGCCACCTCGTGGTTCGTCGTCATGCGCTCGACGACGACGAACTCCTCTGCGGCAGTGGGGTATCCGATGAGGGTCTTGAGCATGAAGCGGTCGACCTGGGCCTCTGGCAGGGCGTAGGTGCCCTCGGACTCGATCGGGTTCTGGGTCGCCATCACGAGGAACGGGTCGGGCGCCTTGAAGGTCTCGCGCCCGATGGTCACCTGGCGCTCCTGCATCACCTCCAGCAGGGCGCTCTGGACCTTGGCCGGGGCGCGGTTGATCTCGTCGGCGAGGACGAGGTTGGCGAACACCGGGCCGAGGGATACCTGGAACTCGCCGTCCTTCTGGTTGTAGATCCGGGTGCCGATGACGTCGGCCGGCACGAGGTCGGGAGTGAACTGGATGCGCTGGAACTCACCGCCGACGGCCCGCGCCAGCGTCTTGATCGCCATCGTCTTGGCCAGTCCCGGCACCCCCTCGACGAGCAGGTGCCCACGGGCGAGCAGCGCCACGAGCATGCGCTCGAGCAGGAGGTCCTGGCCGACGATGGTCTTCTTGACCTCGTAGAGCGCCTGCTCCAACGGGTGCTGCCGACCGAGATCGGGGCGGTGCGGTTCCATGCGCTCTCCTCGTGGTGCGATGCGCTACTGCGGTGGACTGCCGGCGACGCCGCCGGCGGTGGCGATGGGCACGGCGAAGCCGATGCCGACGAAGAAGTTCTGCTCGGAGGGGTTCGCCAGCCCGGTGACGATCCCGATCACCTGGCCACCCTTGTCGAGCAGGGGTCCACCCGAGTTGCCGGGGTTGACCGCTGCGTCGAACTGGATCAGGCCCTCGAGGGTCTGGTTGCTGTCGACCCGGATCTTGCGGTCGAGTGCGGAGACCACCCCCGCCGAGAGGGATCCGTTGAGCCCCAACGGATGTCCGAGCGCAAAGACCGGGTCGCCCACCTGTGCACCCCCACCCAGGACCGCGGGTACCACCACCTGCGGGAGGCGCTCGGGCGCGAGGACCGCGATGTCGGTGGCCTTGTCCTTCTCCTTGACGCCGGCGGGTGACGAGGTGCCGTCCGCGAACGTCACCTCGATGCTGTCGGCCCCGTCGACGACGTGCAGGGCGGTCAGGACCGAGCCGTCGGCGCTGACGACCACGCCGGCTCCGGTCCCGCGCTGCGCGCCCTTGGCGCCGGTGAGCCGGGTCGCGACGGTCACGAGCGACGGCAGGGCGGCCCGGTATGCCGCGGCGGCGTCGGGAGGTGCCTTGGCGGCCTCCTCCTGGGCCTTGGTGATGCCGTCCCGGACAGCCTTGTCGACGTCGGTGGCAGTGATCGGCGGGGTCTCGGGGCCGCGCGTCAGCGCGTAGGTGCCCAGGGCGAGCAGCGCCACGACGAGGAAGGCGGCGACCAGCCACAGTCGCGGGAGCCGGACCAGCCGGGTCAGGCGACCACCCGGGGCGCGCGAGGTCTCGTCGGCCACCCCCTGGGGCGGATCGACGACGAGGGGCGAGCCCAGCCGGTCCACCTTTGGGAGCGTACGTCCGATCATCCCCCCGCGATACGGGTGTCTGGATTTCACGGGCAACTCTCAGGTTGCCTCCTACCGTCGTCGTAGATTGCCGGACATGGACAACGTCGTCGCCACCGTCGAGGAACTGCGCGCGCTCCAGCTCGCGCGGCTGCGCTGGAGCCTGTCCCACGCCTACCGGAACGTGCCGCACTACCGGGCCGCCTTCGACGCCGCCGGGGTGCGGCCCGAGGACCTCGAGGACCTGGCCGACCTCGCGCGCTTCCCGTTCACCGCCAAGGCGGACCTGCGGGACAACTACCCGTTCGGCATGTTCGCGGTCCCGCGCGAGCAGGTGGTCCGGGTGCACGCGTCGAGCGGCACCACGGGCAAGCCGACGGTCGTGGGCTACACCCGCGACGACATCGACATGTGGGCAGAGGTGATGGCGCGCTCCATCGAGGCGGCCGGCGGTCGCCCCGGCGACCTGCTGCACGTCGTCTACGGCTACGGCCTGTTCACCGGCGGGCTGGGCGCCCACTACGGCGCGGAGCGACTCGGCTGCACCGTCGTGCCGGTCAGCGGTGGGATGACGGAGCGGCAGGTGCAGCTCATCCTGGACTTCCGGCCCCGCGTCATCATGGTCACCCCGTCGTACTTCCTCGCCATCCTCGACGAGATGGAGGCGCAGGGCGTCGACCCGAAGACCACCTCCCTCGAGATCGGGATCTTCGGTGCCGAGCCCTGGACCGAGCAGATGCGCGAGGAGGTCCAGCGCCGCAGCAACATCCGGGCCGTCGACATCTACGGGCTCTCCGAGGTGATCGGCCCCGGGGTGTCGCAGGAGTCGGGGGAGACGCAGGACGGGCTGCACATCTGGGAGGACCACTTCTACCCCGAGGTGGTCGACCCCATCACCGGCGAGGTCCTCCCCGACGGGCAGGAGGGCGAGCTCGTCTTCACGTCGCTCACCAAGCAGGCCATGCCGGTGGTCCGGTACCGCACGCGGGACCTCACCTCCTTGCTGCCGGGGACCGCCCACCCGCAGTTCCGCAGGATGGCGAAGATCACCGGGCGCAGCGACGACATGATGATCGTGCGTGGGGTCAACGTCTTCCCCTCGCAGATCGAGGAGCACCTGCTGGGCATCGAGGGCCTGACCCCGCACTACCTCTGCGTCCTCACCCGCCCGGGGCGGATGGACGAGCTGACGGTGCAGGTCGAGGCTGCGGCCACCGACTCCACGCCCGAGCAGCGGGACGCGATGGCGTCCGCCCTGCGCACGAAGGTCAAGGACCGGGTCGGCGTCACGATCCGGGTGGAGGTCCTCGACCCGCACGCCCTCGAGCGCTCCCTCGGCAAGGCCAAGCGGATCAGCGACCAGCGGCCCCGCTGACCCCAATGCCCGCGCCCCAGTGCCAGTTCGCCGTCAGCGGACAACCGTTCCCTTGTCGCTGCAACGGTGTAATCATCATTACATGACAACGAAGACCACTGCGGAAGCCTGGCTGGCCGGCCGGCTCCCCACTGACTGGTTCACCGGCCCCGTCGAGGTCACCCGCGACCGCGACGAGCTCATCATCATCGGAGACCTCGCCGAGCCCGAGCTCGGTGACGACACCGACGACACCGACCGCGCCATCGCCGCGCGCGGCCGGATCAAGTCCTTCCGCGAGGACACCCGCGAGCGGCGCATCGAGATCGCGCGGGAGCTCGAGCACCTCAGCGGCCGCAAGGTGTCGTGGGGCGTGCGGGTCGGCGAGACCGAGGCCCTCTTCACCCACCTGGCGGCCCCCGTCATGACGCGGCTGCGCCAGTCCGAGCGCCAGGTGCTCGACACCCTCGTGGAGGCCGGGGTGGCCAAGTCCCGCTCCGAGGCGCTGGCCTGGTGCGTCAAGCTCGTCGGCGAGAAGTCCGACAGCTGGCTCGGCGAGCTCCGCGAGGCGATGGCCCACGTCGACGAGGTGCGCAAGAAGGGCCCGGCGGCCTGAAGCCGGTCGCGCGGCATACCCGCGCGTCCGCCCACGGCGAACATGAGCCGACCCGGCTCAGGGTAGGGAACAGTGGGGGAGCGCCCCGCGTTGCCCCCAACGAGTCGTACGACAGAGTCCTTTTTCGTCCCGATCAGGTATCGGTCCACGGAAGGCACACGCCGGGTCCGCGTCGCACGGATAGCATCGAGGTGATCTCGATAGGCAGGAGCAGAAGATGTTTGAACGGTTCACCGACCGGGCCCGTCGGGTGGTCGTGCTCGCGCAGGAAGAAGCGCGCATGCTCAACCACAACTACATCGGCACGGAGCACATCCTGCTCGGTCTCATCCACGAGGGTGAAGGCGTCGCCTCCAAGGCTCTGGAGAGCCTCGGCATTTCGCTGGAGTCGGTCCGCGAGCAGGTGCAGGAGATCATCGGCCAGGGGCAGCAGGCCCCGAGCGGCCACATTCCCTTCACGCCGCGGGCGAAGAAGGTCCTCGAGCTGAGCCTGCGCGAGGCGCTGCAGCTCGGCCACAACTACATCGGCACCGAGCACATCCTGCTCGGCCTGATCCGCGAGGGCGAGGGCGTCGCCGCCCAGGTCCTCGTCAAGCTGGGCGCCGACCTCAACCGCGTGCGGCAGCAGGTCATCCAGCTCATCTCCGGCTACCAGGGCAAGGAGGGCGGCTCGGGCGCCGGCCTCGCCGGCAACGTCCAGCAGGAGGGCACCCCCGCGGGGTCGCTCGTGCTCGACCAGTTCGGCCGCAACCTCACGATGGCGGCCCGCGAGGGCAAGCTCGACCCGGTCATCGGGCGTGAGAAGGAGATCGAGCGGGTCATGCAGGTGCTGTCCCGCCGCACCAAGAACAACCCCGTGCTGATCGGTGAGCCCGGCGTCGGCAAGACCGCCGTCGTCGAGGGCCTGGCCCAGGACATCGTCAAGGGCGAGGTGCCCGAGACCCTCAAGGACAAGCAGCTCTACACCCTCGACCTCGGCGCGCTCGTCGCAGGCAGCCGCTACCGCGGTGACTTCGAGGAGCGGCTGAAGAAGGTCCTCAAGGAGATCCGCACCCGCGGCGACATCATCCTGTTCATCGACGAGATCCACACCCTCGTGGGTGCGGGTGCCGCCGAGGGTGCGATCGACGCCGCCAGCATCCTCAAGCCGATGCTGGCCCGCGGTGAGCTCCAGACCATCGGCGCCACCACGCTCGACGAGTACCGCAAGCACATCGAGAAGGACTCGGCCCTCGAGCGCCGGTTCCAGCCGATCCAGGTCGCCGAGCCCACGCTCAGCCACGCGATCGAGATCCTCAAGGGCCTGCGCGACCGCTACGAGGCGCACCACCGGGTGTCCATCACCGACGGCGCCCTCGTCTCCGCGGCCAACCTCGCCGACCGCTACATCAACGACCGGTTCCTCCCGGACAAGGCGATCGACCTCATCGACGAGGCGGGCGCGCGGTTGCGCATCCGCCGGATGACCGCACCGCCGGACCTGCGCGAGTTCGACGAGAAGATCGCGGCCGTGCGGCTGGAGAAGGAGTCGGCCATCGACGGCCAGGACTTCGAGAAGGCCGCCAGCCTGCGTGACGACGAGAAGAAGCTGCTCGCCGCCAAGGCGGAGCGCGAGACGCAGTGGAAGTCCGGCGACATGGACGTCGTGGCCGAGGTCGACGAGGAGCTCATCGCCGAGGTCCTGGCTGCCAGCACCGGCATCCCGGTCTTCAAGCTCACCGAGGAGGAGTCGAGCCGACTGCTCCACATGGAGGACGAGCTGCACAAGCGCGTGGTCGGCATGGACGACGCCATCAAGGCGATGTCCCAGGCGATCCGTCGCACCCGTGCGGGTCTGAAGGACCCGCGTCGTCCCGGCGGCTCGTTCATCTTCGCCGGTCCGACCGGTGTCGGTAAGACCGAGCTCGCCAAGACGCTCGCCGAGTTCCTGTTCGGCGACGAGGACAGCCTCATCCAGCTCGACATGTCGGAGTTCTCCGAGAAGCACACGGTCTCGCGGCTCTTCGGCTCGCCTCCCGGCTACGTCGGCTACGAAGAGGGCGGCCAGCTCACCGAGAAGGTCCGCCGCAAGCCGTTCTCCGTCGTGCTGTTCGACGAGGTCGAGAAGGCCCACCCCGACATCTTCAACACGCTGTTGCAGGTGCTCGAGGACGGCCGCCTCACCGACTCCCAGGGTCGGATGGTCGACTTCAAGAACACCGTCATCATCATGACGACCAACCTCGGCACGCGAGACATCACCAAGGGTTCGCTCGGCTTCTCGGCCGGCGCGGACACCCGCAGCGACTACGACCGCATGAAGAACAAGGTCACGGACGAGCTCAAGCAGCACTTCCGCCCCGAGTTCCTCAACCGGGTCGACGACATCATCGTCTTCCCCCAGCTCACGCAGGAGGAGATCGTCGCCATCGTCGACCTCGAGATCGCCAAGCTGGACAAGCGGCTCAAGGACAAGGACATGGGCATCGAGCTCACCATCGAGGCCAAGAACGTCCTGGCCAAGAAGGGCTACGACCCCGTGCTCGGTGCGCGACCGCTGCGTCGCACCATCCAGCGCGAGATCGAGGACGTCCTGTCCGAGAAGATCCTCTACGGCGAGCTCAAGGCCGGCGAGCTGGTGCTCGTCGGAGCCGAGGGCGAGGGCAAGAGCGGCACGTTCACCTTCGTCGGCACCCCGCACCCGGGCAGCATCGAGCTCCCGGTCGTGGAGACGGTGGGCGACTCCGCCGACGCCGGCTGAGGCCCCACCCAAGGCACGATCGAGGCGAGGTATGCCGCGTGGTCACCACGCGGCATACCTCGCCTTCGTCGTCGGTCGGTCTCCACACGGCCCCGAGGCCTCTCGCTGACCAGCGGGTATGCCGCGAATGTCGGACCGTTGCGCGACCTCGGTGGGTCGCGGCATACATTGGAGCGCGTGTCTGAGTCCTCGCTTCCCCGCCGGACGGTCCTCCTCGGGCTGTTCGCCGCCCCCCTGACCGTCGCCGCCTGCACGGGCGACAAACCCGAGCAGCCCCCCACCACCAGCAGCGCCCCGACGCCGTCCACGACGACCGGCGCCACCACGGCAGCGCCGAAGGTGACCGGCGCCGGGCTGCCCGCCGACCTGCTGTCGGCGCTGACCGCGCTCTACCTCGGGGGCGACGTGGCCGTGACCACCGCCAGCGTGGGCGCGGCGCTGGGCAAGCGCAAGACCCGCACCTCCGCCGTGACGGTGACCGGCTCCACCGGCACCTGGCAGGGCTCGCCGATCGCGACCGTGGTGCAGGGCAAGGACCTCACGCTGCTCGTCAAGGACAAGACCTGGAAGGTCGTCGGGGGCTGGTGGCCGTCGTTGTCGGTCTACCGTCCGCCGTTCCCGACCATGCGGATCCTCGCGATCGGCTCCGACGCCCGCAACCCGCAGCCGGTGACCAAGTGCCGCGGCGACGCGCTCCACATCATCGGGGTCGACGCCAGGAAGGGCGTGGGGGGCCTGGTCGGGATCCCGCGCGACTCCTGGGTGCCGCTGTCGTCCGGGGGCAACAGCAAGGTCAACGCCGCCCTCGTCTTCGGCGGCGTCGCCGGTCAGGTCAAGACGATCGAGCGGGCCAGCGGGGTCAAGATCGACGGCTACGTCATCACCGGCTTCAAGGGTTTCCGGGCGATGGTGCGCAGCCTCGGCGGCATCGTCTTCGTCGCGTCGCGGTCGCTGCAGAGCGTCGACGGCTTCCGGATCGTCAAGCCCGGCACGAACAAGCTCGACGCCAAGCACGCGCTCGCGCTGGCCCGGGAGCGCAAGCACCTCCCCAACGGCGACTTCGGCCGGTCCGCGAACCAGGGCGCGCTGATCAAGGCCGGCATGATGATGGCGCGCAAGGCGGGGCCGGGAGCCCTGGCCGGCCTGCTGTCGAAGATGGGACCCCACCTGAGCACCGACCTCACCGTCGGCGAGGTCCTCAACCTGTGCGCCAGCCTGTACGTGAACACCGGGGCCCCGGTGCCCAACAAGGTCGTGCCCGGAGCGATCGGCACCCGCGAGGGCCAGTCCGTGGTGCTGCTCGGCTCGGGGGCGAGGTCGATCTTCTCGGACATGAAGGACGGCCACCTCCGTGCCTGACCCTGCGACCCCCGCCGGACCGGTCACGATCCGGGCGGCGCGCACGAGTGACATCCGGACGATCCGCGAGATCGTCCGCCCGCACGCGGACTCCCGGGTCCTGGTGTCCAAGGACGCCGTGACCTACTACGAGGCGCTCCAGCAGTTCCGGGTCGCCGAGCAGGACGGGGTGGTGGTGGGCTGTGGCGCCCTGCACGTCATGTGGGAGGACCTCGCCGAGATCCGCACGCTGGCCGTGCGGCCGGAGGCCAAGGGCCACGGGGTCGGCTCGCTGCTGATGGCGGCGCTCGTCGACGACGCCCGGGCGCTGGGGGTCGAGCGGCTGTTCTGCCTGACCTTCGAGGTCGACTTCTTCGCCCGGCACGGCTTCGAGGTGATCGAGGGGCAGGCCGTCGAGCCGGAGGTTTACGCCGAGCTGGTGCGCTCCTACGACGAAGGTGTCGCCGAGTTCCTGGACCTCGAGCGGGTCAAGCCCAACACCCTCGGCAACACCCGCATGCTCCGCACCCTCTGAGCCGGTTCACCTCGACCCGTCCGGCGGCGAAGGGTGCGACGTGGGGTGCGGCGTGCGGTGCGGGGTGCGGTGCGGACCGTGTGGACGGCTCATCCGGATCCGCACCGACGCGGCCAGCACGAGGAGCAGCAGCCCGGAGATGACCCCGAAGCCGAGGCGCGGGACCAGGGGCAGCGCGATCCCGATCCCGCCGCCGACCACCCAGGCGATCTGCAGCACGGTCTCCGACCACGCGAACACCCGGGTGCGGACGGTCTCGTCGATGTCGCGCTGCACGACGGCGTCGCTGCTCAGCTTGATCAGCTGGGCCCCGAGACCCGCGACCAGGCCGAGGACGAGCAACGTCGTGAGCGAGTAGAACAGCGCCGCCGCGAGCGCCGCCAGCACGTCGGCGATCAGCGCCACCGCGATGATCAGGTCGGGCCGGAGCCGTCGCAGCGCGTTGCCGACGACCGTGCCGAGCGCGTTGCCGGCGCCGGCCGCGCCGACCACGAGGGCGAGCACGAAGGTGCCGCTGTGGCCGGGGAGCGGGTGCTCGCGCATGAGGAAGGCCATGAACAACGTCAGGAACCCGGTCAGGAGCCGGGCGCCGACGGCGCTGCAGAGCGCGGTGAGGACCGGCACCGGCAGCGCGGCGACCCGCGCCCGGAGCCGCTGGAACAGCCCCAGCCGCCGGGCTTCGCGGTGCGGGACCGGCAGCGGCCCGGTGTCCGCGATGTCCTGCTCGCCGCTGCTGGAGTCGACCCTGGCGGGGAGCCGGATGGCCAGCACGGTGCCCACGACGTAGATGACGAACGCCAGCCGCAGTGACCACTCGGGCCCGACCCGGGCGGCGGCGCCCGCGAGCCCGCCCCCGACCGCCATGCCCGCGACACCGGCGAGCGCGTTGCGGGAGTTGGCGTTGACCAGGCTGAAGCCGGGTGGCAGCAGCCGGGGCACGGCCGAGGCGCGGGTCACGCCGTAGGCCTTGGAGGCGACGAGGCAGCCGAGCGCGGCCGGGAACAGCCACGGCGAGTCGTTGGCCACCGCCCCGGCCAGCACCCAGCACAGGAAGGCCCGGAGCGCGAGGGTGGTGCCGATGGCCCAGCGCCGGCCGTGGCGGAACCGGTCGAGCAGTGGGCCGATGAAGGGCGCCAGCAGGGCGAACGGCGCCATCGTGAGGGCCAGGAACTGGGCGACCTGTCCACGGGCCTCGTCGGTCGGGATCGCGAAGATGGTGCCGGCCAGCGACACGGTCAGGGCGGCGTCGCCCATCAGGTTGACGAAGTGCAGCTCCACCAGCCGCGCCAGGCCGCTTTCGCCCGCTCCGGCCGAGTGCGTGTAGGCGCGCGCCCGACGTGCCCCGGCCCGGCTGCCACGCCCGGCCAGCCTGGCCCCGGCCAGCGTGCCACGCCCCACGACCCGGCCCGCGCGGGCGGCACCCACGCGGAGGGCGTGCGCGGCCCGGCGACCCGTGGGCGCGCCCACCTCAGCTCGCCTCGCGCGAAGCCGGCAGCCGGAAGCGGTCATGGGGGAGCGGCTCGACGAGGCCGTCGGCGACCAGCGAGTCGAGGCACCGCTCGCGCTGAATCTCGTTGTCGGACAATGCCTCCAGCGCCGAGCGAGGCACCGGGTCGGTGCTCTCGCGCAGGATGGCCAGGAGCGCCCCGCGCAGCTGCCGGTCGGTGCCCTCCCACGCCTGCCCTCGTCGGGCTGGGCCCTGGTGAGCGGGCCGACCGGCGAGCTGCCAGGCGCACAGGTCGGCGACGGGGCAGTCCGAGCAGCGCGGGGTGCGAGCCGTGCAGACGATCGCCCCCAGCTCCATGACCGCGACGCTCCAGGTCCGTGCCCGGGGCGCATCCACGGGGACCAACCCTGCGGCGACGGTGAGCTCCGCCCGCGTCGGTGAGGGCGCGGCATACTCCTGACCGCCCACGACCCGGGCCAGCACGCGGCGCACATTGGTGTCGACGACGGTGGTGCGCTCGCCGAAGGCGAAGGTCGCGACGGCGGCCGCGGTGTAGGTGCCGACCCCGGGCAGCGCCAGCAGCTCCTGCTCGGTGGCCGGGACGGCGCCGTCGTGCCGCTCCGTCATGGCGACGGCAGCGGCATGCAGCCGCAGCGCGCGCCGCGGGTAACCGAGCCGGCCCCACGCGCGCACCGCCTCACCGGGAGCCTCGGTGGCCAGCGCGCTCGGGGTGGGCCACCGGGAGAGCCACTCACGCCAGACCGGCACGACCCTGGCGACCGGGGTCTGCTGGAGCATGACCTCGGAGACGAAGATGCCCCAGGGAGTGGCCTCGGGTCGACGCCACGGCAGGTCGCGCGCGGACACGGCGTACCACTCCAGCACCTCGTGGTGCAGACGTTCGGGAGCGGCGCCGGTGCTCACACGTAGCGTTCGAGGATGCTCGACTCAGCCAGGCGGGACAGGCCCTCGCGGACGGCCCGGGCGCGGCCCTCGCCGACGCCGTCGACGTCCATGAGCTCCTCGAGGTTGGCCGCCAGCAGCTTCTGCAGGCTCCCGAAGTGCTCGACCAGGCGGTCGACGATGGCGCCCGGCAGGCGCGGCACCTTGCTCAGCAGGCGGTAGCCGCACGGGCTCACCGCCGAGTCGAGGGCGTCGCCACCGACCGCGAAGCCCACGGCCTTGGCCCCCGCGGCGAGGTCGAGGAGCTCGGTCGAGGTCAGCTCCTCGAGCGCCGCCATCGCCTGCTCGAGCGTGAGGTCGGCCTTGGTGACCGGCAGGTAGTCACGGATGACCAGCTCGCGGTCGTTGCCGAGGCCGCCGGTCAGCTCCTCGAGCTGGAGGGTGAGCAGGCGTCCGTCGACGCCGAGCTCGACGACGTAGCCGGAGATCTCGTCGCGGATCCGCCGCACCATCTCGAGGCGCTGCAGCACGCTGGCCACGTCGCGGACCGTCACCAGGTCCTCGATCTCGAGCGCCGACAGGGTGCCGGTGACCTCGTCCAGGCGCGACTTGTACCGCTCGAGGGTCTGCAGGGCCTGGTTGGCCCGGGAGAGGATCGCGCTGGAGTCCTCCAGGACGTGGCGGCGGCCGTCGACGTAGATGGCGACGATGCGCATCGACTGGCTGACCGAGATGACGGGGTAGCCGGTCTGCTTGGCCACCCGCTCCGCGGTGCGGTGCCGGGTGCCGGACTCGCTGGTCTCGATGGAGGGGTCGGGCACGAGCTGGGTGGCGGCCCGCAGGATGCGCGAGGCCTCCCGGTCGAGCACGATGCCGCCGTCCATCTTCGCGAGCTCGCGCAGCCGGGTCGCGGAGAACTCCACGTCGAGCGGGAAGCCGCCGGTCGAGAGCTGCTCCACGGTGCGGTCGTGCCCGAGCACGATGAGGGCACCCGTGCGCCCTCGGAGGATGCGTTCCAGGCCGTCGCGCAGCTCGGTACCCGGTGCCACGGCGGCGAGGGTGGCGCGCAGCGCGTCGTCCTCGCGAAGATCCACTGGTCAAACCCCTTTGGTGCCGCCGGTCCGGTCTGGCGCGAGTCTAACCGTGCACCGGCTGCAGGGCCGCGCGCACCGCGCCACGGATGTCGTCGCACTCCACGACCTGCATGCCGTCGGGGGTCGGGCCGCTGCCCAGCACCCCCTGGGGAACGTAGGCCGTGCGGAACCCGAGCCGGGCGGCCTCGGCGAGGCGTCGAGGCATGCCCGAGACCGGGCGGATCTCGCCGGCCAGCCCGAGCTCGCCGAACGCGATGGCGTGATCGGGCAGCGGCTGGTCCTTGACGGCACTGGCCACCGAGAGCGCGATCGCGAGGTCGGAGGCCGGCTCGGTGAGGCGGACGCCGCCGACGGTGGAGAGGTAGACGTCGGCGTTGCCGATCGGCGCCTGCGCCCGCTTGGCGAGGACGGCGATGATCATCGACACCCGGGCGGAGTCGAGCCCGCTGGTCGCGCGTCGAGGGGTGGGGATCTCGCTCTTGGCGACCAGGGCCTGGACCTCCGTCATCAGGGGCCGACGACCCTCGAGGGCGACCGTGACGCACGTGCCGGGGACGGTCAGGGTGCCTCGCGAGAGGAACAGCCCGCTGGGGTCGGGCAGCCCGACGATCCCGAGGTCGGACAGGTCGAAGCAGCCGACCTCGTCGGTCGGGCCGTAGCGGTTCTTCACCGCCCGGACGAGCCGCAGTCGCGAGTGCCGGTCGCCCTCGAACTGCACGACGACATCGACCAGGTGCTCCAGGACGCGCGGCCCGGCGATCGAGCCGTCCTTGGTGACGTGGCCGACCAGGAGCGTGGCGATGCCGCGGGACTTGGCCACCTGGATCAGCGAGGCGGCCACCTCGCGCACCTGGGTGACGTTGCCGGCCGAGCCCTCGACCTCGCCGCTCGCGATGGTCTGCACCGAGTCGACGATGACGAGGTCGGGCTGCACCTCCTCGATCTGGCCGAGCACGGTGGCGAGGTCGGTCTCCGCGGCGAGGAACAGGGTCGCGGCCATCGCCTCGATCCGCTCGGCCCGCATCCGCACCTGGGCCGCCGACTCCTCGCCGGTGACGTAGAGGACCTTGCGCCCGTCGCCCGACCGGGCGGCGCGGGCCGCGACGTCGAGGAGCAGGGTGGACTTGCCGATCCCCGGCTCGCCGGCGACCAGCACCACCGCGCCCGGGACCAGCCCGCCGCCGAGCACCCGGTCGAACTCGCCCACGCCGGTGCTCCGCGCCTCGGCACGCCGCACGTCGACCTGGCCGATCGGCACGGCGGGACGCTCGACGCGGGTGGCAGCGGTGGTGCGGACGGTGACCGCGCCGACCTCGCTGACGCTGCCCCACGACTGGCACTCCCCGCAGCGGCCGACCCACTTGACGGCGGTCCAGCCGCACTCGGAGCAGCGGAAACCGCTCGACCTGGTCGACGTCTTCGCTGCCATGGGCGACAACCTACGGGGAGCCGCCGACAAGCCGGTGGAGGGCGGGGGTCAGTGGCCCTCGGCGACCTTCTTGAGCCCGTCGAGCATGCCCTGCCAGTTCTGCGAGAACTCCGCGGCCTGCTTGGCGCTGTCGCAGCCGTCCTGGGTCAGCTGCACCGCCGTGCCGTCGCCGGACGGGGAGAGCTCGTACCGCACCGTGTGGTAGCTCTCCGGCACGTCGTCGTCCCCGCTGAGCGGGCTGTAGTGGGTGACCTCGAGCAGCCGGCCGGGCTCGGCCTGCAGGACCTCACCCTTGTCCTGGTAGGGCTTGCCCTGCCACTCACCGCTCCACGTGATCGGGCTGCCTGGCTGCCAGTCGCTGGCCACCTCGCTGCCCATCATGTACTCGGCGACGAGCTTCGGGTCGGTCATCGCCTGCCAGACCCGGTCGGGGTCGGCGTCGATGGTGGTGCTCGCGGTGGCGACGTGCTCGGTCATGGCGGCCTCCTGTGGTCCGGGGTGTCCGGTTCCGTCCACCTTGTCCCGCGAGGCTGCCCCTGTCCAGACCCGACGACCACGCCACCGGCGGCCAACGAGCACGTCAGCAGGCGATCAGAAGTGGCGCCACCACAGGTTGACCGCGTAGTCGACGCCGGTGCCGGCGTGCTCGGCGAGGATCCCCTCGGCGGCGGTCTCGGGGAACTCGATGCCCACCACCGACTCGAAGTCCTCGCGCGAGTCGAGCTCCCACGAGATGGTCAGCCGCTCGCGCGACCACCCCTGCCGGCTCCAGAACCGCTCCACGGCAGCGGCGTCGTAGGACGGGTTGGCGCGGGAGAACCAGCGCCCGAACGTCGAGCGGGTGGCGTCGTTGTCGATGACGTAGGCCGTGCCGCCGGGTCGCAGGACTCGCTCGAGCTCGCGCAGGCCCGGTTCGCAACCGGCGCCGAAGAAGTAGGCCCACCGGGCGTGGGCGATGTCGACCGACGCCTCGGCCAGGGGAAGCGCCTGGGCGACGCCCTCGAGGACCCGCACCGCCGGCATACCGGCGACGCGGCCCTCGGCGATCGCGAGGAGGGGTGGGTGCGGTTCGACGCCCACCACCGTGGCGCACCCGAGCGCGGCGAAGCGCGGCAGGTGGAACCCGGTGCCGCAGCCGACGTCCACCAGGTCGACGCCGGCGAACGGGTGCAGCGCGTCCATGGCCGACTCGAGCAGCCCGGCGCGGTCGACCCCGCGGTTCTCGACCTCGTAGACGTCGGGGGAGTCCCAGATGTTGGGGCTGCGCGTCGGCTCGGGACGACCGGTCGCGGCGCTCATCGGCTCGGGCGGGTCATCGGCCCTTGCGGGCCTCTTGGGCGGCCAGCGTCGCTGGGTGGACGAGCAGGGGCAACATCTTGCGGGAGTAGGCGTTTCGCGCTGCCTTGACGCTGGCGAGGTGGGCCTCGCAGCGGATCTCGAGCTCTCCGTAGGCCGCTTCGCCCATCAGCTCGACGAGCTCGCCGCGGTTGCTGCGGAAGACCGGCTCGCGACCCACGTGGGCCTCGGGGTTGCTCGAGCAGTACCAGTCGAGGTCGTGCCCACCGGGGCCCCAGCCGCGCCGGTCGTACTCGGTGATGCTGACCTCCTGCCAGCTCGAGCCGTCGGGGAGCTCGACCTTGCGGTAGGTGCGGCGGATCGGCAGCTGCCAGCACACGTCGGGCTTGACCGTGTGCGGCTCCTTGCCGGTGAGGACCGCGTGCTGGTGGAGGGCGCAGCCGGCCCCTGCGGGGAACCCGGGCCGGTTGAGGAAGATGCAGGCGCCGTCGACCACCTTGGTCTTGAGGGCGTCGTCCTCCTTCTCGGTCCAGGCGCCGAGCTTGGTGGAGCCGGGGTGCAGCTGCCACTCGTCCTCGCCGAGCTCCTTGACGACCTTCTTGACCCGCTTGATGTCGTCGTCGTCGGTGAAGTGGGCGCCCAGCGTGCAGCAGCCGTCGTCGGGGCGGCCGGCGTAGATGCCCTGGCACCCGCTGCCGAAGATGCACGTCCAACTCGACGTCAGCCAGGTGAGGTCGCAGCGGAAGCGCTGCCCCGAGTCGGCGGGGTCGGTGAACTCCACCCAGATGCGGGCGGTGTCGAGCGGGGTCTCTGGCACGTCCGTCACCCTACGTCGTGCCTTGCGCTGCAGTGACTCGACACCGCCTACGGATCGGCCCGTGTGCTGGCCTGTCGCCGTCGGCGCCACCAGGCCACCGCGGCGACCACCACGAGGAGGACGCCGGTGGCGACCCAGTTGAGGCGGGTGGCATCCGCGAAGAGGTCGGCCCACGCCACCCCGCGGCCGTAGCCCGCCTTCGCGGGGTCGCCGGCTCCGTCGAGCATGCTCAGCCCCGTCGGGACCAGGAGCAGCGCGGGCGCGGCCAGCAGGGTCAGCCCCCACCGCGACCCCGCGAGCAGGCCCAGCCCGACCACCAGGGCGAGGGGCACCAGTGCCGTCAGGGCGACCATCCCCGACTCGACGTAGCGGTCGCGGGAGGCGGTCTCACCGAAGAACGGCGCCGTGTCGATGGCCACGACCAGCACCGTCCACGCGAGCAGGCACCAGCCCACCAGGATCACCAGGGCGGTGACCGGCCAGACCGGGCCGCGCTCCCGGCCGGCGTCGCCGGGAGTCGTCCCGGGGGTGCGGTGGCCCCGGTCGGTGTCGGACGGCATGCGCCCCAGTCTTTCCCGGGAGGTCGCGGACCGCCTCCCGGGATCCGGCCGGAGGGCGGGCCGGAAGGATGGCCGGAAGGAGGGCCGTGGCGGTGGGACGCTCCTCCGCGCGCACCGCGGGTGTCGTAGCGTGCAGCCATGCGCCTCGGGGTCATCGACGTCGGCTCCAACACGGTCCACCTGCTCGTCGTGGACGCGCACCGTGGCGCCCAGCCCCTGCCGGCCACCTCCCACAAGATCGAGCTGCGGCTCTCGGAGCACGTGACCGACGCGGGCGACATCGCCGAGTCGGGGGAGGCGGCGCTCACCGGTTTCATCCACGAGTGCCTGGCGGTCGCGGAGGACCAGGGCGTCGAGGAGGTCATGGCGTTCGTCACCAGCGCCATCCGCGAGGCCCCCAACGGCGAGGAGGTGCTCGCCCGCGTGCGCGCGGCCACCGGGGTCGCCCTCCAGGTGCTGTCCGGCGAGGACGAGGCGCGGCTGACCTTCCTGGCCGCCCGGCGGTGGTTCGGGTGGTCGAGCGGCACCCTGCTCGTCGTCGACATCGGCGGGGGCTCCCTCGAGCTCGCCGCAGGCATGGACGAGGAGCCCGACGCCGCGGTGTCCCTGCCACTGGGTGCCGGGCGGCTCACCCGTGACCTGCTCCCCGGCGACCCGCCGAGCTCCGAGGTGGTGCGGGAGGCGCGGCGGGTCATCCGCCAGCGGCTCGCGGCCGCCATGCGCCCGCTCGCCAAGGCCGGCACCGCCGACCGTGCCGTCGGCACCTCCAAGACGATGCGCTCGCTGGCCCGGGTCACCGGGGCCGCCCCGAGCAGCGAGGGCCCGTATGCCGCGCGCAGCCTCGAGCGCGTGGCTCTCGCCACCCTGGTGACCGACCTCGGTGCGATGACCTCCCGCCAGCGCGAGCGGTTGTCCGGCATCTCGGCCAGCCGGTCGCACCAGCTGCTCGCCGGTGCGCTCGTCGCCGAGGCGGTCATGGACCTGCTCGACCTCGACCGGCTGGAGATCTGCCCGTGGGCCCTGCGCGAGGGAGTCATCCTCAGCAGGCTCGACACGATGGGCTGAGGGGCGCTCGCTAGGCTCGGGGCATGGCTGGAGCGGTGTCGATCCCAGGGGCCACGGTGGCTCTGTCGACCGCCTCGGTCTACCCCGACACCTGCGCCGCCGGCTTCGCGACCGCCGCGCGGCTCGGCTACGACGCGCTCGAGGTCATGGTGTGGACCGATCCCGTGTCGCAGGAGGCCGGGGCGCTCGCCGCACTGTCCGAGCTGCACGGCATACCGGTGGTGTCGGTGCACGCGCCCACCCTCCTGCTCACCCAGCGGATCTGGGGCCCCGACCCCTGGACCAAGGTGGACAACTCGATCGCGCTGGCCCGCGAGGTCGGGGCGTCCACGGTGGTGCTGCACCCGCCGTTCCGCTGGCAGAAGGAGTACGCGGCCGAGTTCGTCGAGGGGGTGGCGCTGCGCGAGCACGAGACCGGCATCGCCCTGGCCGTCGAGAACATGTTCCCGTGGCGGGCCCGCCAGCGGGAGTTCGAGGCCTACCTGCCCCACTGGGACCCGGTTCCCCAGGCCTACGACAACGTCACGCTCGACCTGTCGCACACGTCCACCGCCGGCTCGGACGCCATGGCCATGGCCGCCGCGCTCGGTCCACGCCTGCGCCACGTCCACCTGGCCGACGGTCTGGGCTCCGTCAAGGACGAGCACCTCGTGCCGGGTCGCGGCAGCCAGCCGTGCGCCGAGTTCCTCGAGATGCTGGCGCTGAGGCAGTTCGCGGGCTCCGTCGTCGTCGAGGTCGGCACGCGCAAGCTGACCCCCGACCAGCGCGAGGTCGACCTGGCCGAGGCGCTGGCCTTCGCGCGCCTGCACCTGGCCACCGCCTCCACGGCTGACGTCTCATGAGTCCTCGAGGGCGGCGGCCGGGCGGTGTCGACACCCGGCAGGCCATCGTCGAGGCGGCGCGGGTCGACTTCGCCGAGCAGGGCTACGACGGCACGTCGCTGCGTGGGATCGCCCGCCGGGCCGAGGTCGACCCGGCCCTCGTGCACCACTACTTCGGCGGCAAGCCGCAGCTCTTCGCCGCCGTGATGGACATCCCGGCCGACCCCGCTGCCCTGATCGGCGCGGTGGTCTCCGGCCCGCGCGACCAGGTCGGCGAGTCGCTGGTGCGCACCTTCCTCGCGGTCTGGGACTCCGAGGCCGGACGCCAGCGCTTCCAGGCCCTGGTGCGCGCGGCCGTCTCCCACGACGACGCGACCCGGATGCTCAGGGAGTTCCTGACCCGCGAGGTGTTCGGGCGGGTGGTGCGCGAGCTGGCCACCGACGGTGCGCCGTCGGCCGGCATGGAGCTGAGGGCAGGGCTGGCCGCCGCCCAGATGGTCGGGCTGGCGATGATGCGCTACATCGTCGAGTTCCCCGCGGTCGTCGACGCGACCCACGACGAGCTGGCCGCGCTCGTCGGCCCCACCATCCAGCGCTACCTCGTCCCGTAGCCGCCCCGGGGTCAGCCGCCCCGACGCCCCCGCCCCGACGCCCCCGCCACGACGCTGCCGCCACGACGCCCCCGGGTGGTGACCACCGACGCCTGGTGTGGTGACCACGCGCCATACCGGCCGGCGACCGGGCTCGGCGCGCTCACCGGTGGTTCGTGCTCACGCCGCGAGCCGCTCGCCGAGGCTGGTCGTCCGGCGGCGGGCGCCGGGGGTCTTGTCGACGTGCGTTCGGAGGGCTATATTCATCGCATGATGAAAAACGTCATCGAGATCGCCAACCTCCGCGTGGTGCGTGGGGGGCGCGAGGTGCTGCCCGACCTGTCCGTCACGGTCCCGGCAGGCCGGGTCGTCGGCCTGCTCGGCCCCAGTGGGAGCGGCAAGTCCACCCTGATCCGGGCCGTGGTCGGTGTCCAGGTGGTCGAGTCGGGCGAGATCACGGTGCTCGGGGAGCCCGCCGGGTCGCCGTCGCTGCGTGACCGCATCGGCTACGTCACCCAGGACCCCAGCGTCTACGACGACCTGTCCGTGCGGGCCAACGTCCGCTACTTCGCCAGCATCCTGGGAGTCCGGTCGGCGGCCGCCGACGAGGCGATCGAGGCGGTCGACCTCACGAGCCACGCCGACGTGCTCGTGGGCAAGCTCTCCGGCGGCCAGCGCTCGCGGGTCTCGCTCGCGGCCGCGCTCGTCGGTGACCCTGAGCTGCTCGTGCTCGACGAGCCGACCGTCGGGCTCGACCCCGTGCTGCGACGCGACCTGTGGGGGCTCTTCAACCGCCTTGCGGCACAAGGGCGTTCGCTGCTCGTGTCCAGCCACGTGATGGACGAGGCGAGTCGCTGCGACCGGTTGTTGCTGCTCCGCGAGGGCGAGATCCTCGCCGACGACACCCTGCCGGGCCTGCTCGAGCGCACCGGCACCGACGACGCCGAGCAGGCGTTCCTCGCCCTGATCGACCGCGCTGCCCAGGAGGCCCGATGAACGCCCACCGCACCCTCGTCACCGCCGGACGGGTCCTCGCCCAGCTGCGGGCCGACCACCGCACCATCGGCCTGATGCTGGTGGTGCCCTGCGTCCTGATCGGGCTGTTGGCCTGGATCTTCAACGGCACGCCGGTGTTCGACGGCATCGGCGCCGCGCTGCTGGGTGTCTTCCCCTTCGTCGTGATGTTCATCGTAACCAGCATCGCCACCCTCCGTGAGCGCACGTCCGGCACGCTCGAACGGCTCCTGACCACGCCGATGGGCAAGGGCGACTTCATGTTCGGCTACGCGCTCGCGTTCGGCGTGATGGCGGTGCTCCAGGCGGTGCTCGCCACCGCCTTCGCCGTGTACGTGTGCGGGCTCGACGTGGCCGGGCCGCTGTGGCAGCTCGTCTGCGTGGCGGTGCTCGACGCGCTGCTCGGGACGGCGCTGGGCCTGCTCGCCAGTGGGTTCGCCCGCACCGAGTTCCAGGCGGTCCAGTTCATGCCGGCCCTGGTGCTGCCGCAGTTCCTCCTGTGCGGACTGCTCGTCGCCCGGGACCGCCTGCCCGACGTGCTGCACTGGGCCTCCGACGTGCTGCCCCTCTCGTATGCCGTCGACGCGATGAAGGCCGTCACCGGCAGTGCCAGCCCGGGCACCGAGGTGGCCGGCGACGCCGCCGTGATCGCGCTCTGGGTGCTCGTGGCCCTGGTGCTCGGCAGCCTCACCCTGCGACGCCGGACCCCCTGACCGCACGCCGTAGCTCGTCTACGCCCTTCGGCTGACCTCGGACGATGCGGTCGGCGTTACGGTGAAACCGCCCGACAGAGGGGCTCCTGCAGGGGGGCGCTATGTGGCCGAGGTGGTTTGCCGGGCCGGTGGCGGTGCGTCGTGCCCGCGACCGTGTGACTCGTGACGGAAACCCACCCGTACACCCCGCTCGTCCGTCACCTGTGGTGGTCGGGGTGCGCCATGTCGCGAAGCAACGTTCTGAAGTCCGTGACCAGCGCCGTGGGGGTGGTGGCGCTGTGTGCAGCCGCGCTGGTCGGCGCGGCCACGTCCGCATCGGCGGCGGTGCCACCGGTGGTGCCGGTGACGTCGAGCGGGATCAGCGCCGACGCCCTGCCGACCGTGCAGATCAACGGGGTGGTCTGGTCGCAGGTGGTGGTCGGCAACACCGTCTACGCCGCGGGTTCGTTCAGCAACGCGCGGCCGGCGGGTGCGGCTCCGGGCACCAACCTCGTGGCGCGCAGCAACGTGCTCGCCTACGACATCACCACCGGCGTCCTGATCGGCTCGTTCGCGCCCCAGGTGAACGCCCAGGTGCTGTCGATCGCCGCGGCGCCCGACGGCAGCCGGATCTACATCGGCGGGGACTTCAGCGCGGTCAACGGCCAGGCCCGCAACAAGGTCGCAGCGCTCGACCCCGTGACCGGCGCGCTGGTCACGGCCTTCGCCGCCACGGGGGTGGGCGGACAGGTGCGGTCCGTCGCCGCGACGGCCAGCGCCGTCTACGTCGGCGGTGGCTTCAACAACCTCGGCAACGGCACCCCGCGCCCGAACCTTGCGGCCTTCCGTGCTTCGGACGGCGCGGTCCTGCCCTGGAACCCGACTGCGGACTACACCGTCTGGGCGGTCACGGTCTCGACCGACGGGCAGTGGCTCTTCGCCGGCGGGTCCTTCCAGTACATCGGCGGGCAGTCCGCCTACGGGCTGGCGAAGATCAACGCGACCACCGGCGTCCTCGACACCACCTGGAAGCCGATCGTGCGGAACGCCGGGCCGGACACGGGCATCAGCAGCCTGAAGGTCCTGGGGGCGTTCGTCTACGGCACGTCCTGGACCTACGGCGCGGGCGGCAACCTCGAGGGCGCCTTCAAGATCCCCGTGGCCAACTCCACGGCCGAGTGGATCACCGCGTGCCACGGCGACAACTACTCGATCTTCATGACCGGTGGTGTGGTCTTCACGGCGGGTCACGCGCACTACTGCGGTGACATGGGTGGCGGCTTCCCGCAGTACCCGGCCTGGCGGTACCAGCACTCCCAGGCGTGGACCGACGCCGTCGGCGGCGAGATCATGAGCGACCAGCTGAACCACACCAACTGGCACGGCCTGGCCAACGCGCCGGCGCTGGTCGCCTGGAACCCGGTCATGACGATCGGCACCTACACCGGCATCTACCAGGCCGGCTGGAGCATCGAGGGCAACAACGACTACGTCGTCTACGGCGGCGAGTTCCCGACCGTCAACGGGGTCGGCCAGCAGGGACTCGTGCGCTTCGCCCGAAGGGCCCTGGCGCCGAACAAGCAGGGGCCGATCTTCACCGGCGGCAGCTTCGTGCCCCGGCTCGTGCCGACGTCGTCCTCCACCCTGCGGGTGAGCTGGCTGGCCGGCTACGACCGGGACGACTACACGCTGACCTACCGGGTGATCCGCGACGGCAACTTCGGCGCCCCACGGCTCACGACCACCGCCAACTCGACATGGTGGTCGTTGCCGACGGTGGGCTTCGTCGACACCGGGCTGACGCCCGGCGCGACCTACCGCTACCAGCTCGTGGCCGTCGACCCGAGCGGCAACACGGTCTACGGCACGTCCGCGACGGTCACCATGCCCGGCTCGTCGGCGCAGCCGAACGGCTACTCCCAGTCGGTGCGAGCCAACGGCGCCCGCATCTACTGGCCGATGAACGACTCGGCCGGCCCCACCGTCACGGACCGCGCTGCCGGCACCGCGTCGAGCACGAACATCGGGGTGACCGACGGCGTCGCCGGAACGGGCGTGGCCTGGAACCAGCCGGGCGCCATCCTCGGTGACTCCGCGGCGGTCCTCGGCGACAACGACGCCAGCCGTACGTACTCGACCGGTAGCGAGTTCGGCCAGGACACCTTCACCATCCAGGCCTGGATCAGGACGGCCACCACCCGGGGCGGCAGGATCCTCGGCTTCGGCGACCTCCAGCAGGGCGACACGGCCCACCGCGACCGCATGCTCTACATGGACAACGCCGGGCGGATCTTCTTCGGGGTCCGGGCGCTGAGCAACAGCCAGGCCCGCACCGTGAACAGCAGCGCGGCATACAACAACAACCAGTGGCACATGCTCACCGCCACGATGAGCAGCGCAGGGATGCGCCTGTACGTCGACGGTGCCCTCGTGGGCTCCCGCACCGACACGACCGTGGCCGAGCCCTACCTCGGCTACTGGCGGCTCGGTGGCGACGTGCTCTCCGGCTGGCCGAACACGCCCACGACCCGCAACTTCGCCGGCGGCGTGGACGAGGTGGCCGTCTACCCGACCGCCCTCTCGCAGGCCACGATCCAGGCGCAGTACGCCCTGCGCAACGGTGGCGGCGGCCCCAACCAGCCGCCGACGGCCTCCTTCACGTCGAGCGCCACCGGGCTCACCGCGTCCTTCGACGCGTCGGGGTCGAGCGACCCCGACGGGGCCGTGACCGGCTACGCGTGGAGCTTCGGCGACGGCAGCACCGGCACCGGGGTCACCCCGAGCCACCTGTATGCCGCGGCCGGCACGTACTCGGTGCAGCTCACCGTGACCGACAACCAGGGCCTCACCGGCACGACGACACGACAGGTCACGGTCTCGGCACCGGTGCCCGGGGCCATCGCCGCGGACGACTTCGAGCGCATCGTCACGGGTGGCTGGGGCAGCGCCCAGACGGGCGGGGCCTGGGCCACGACGACCGCCGCCTCGAACTTCAACGTCAACGGCGGGTCCGGCCGGATGCAGATGGTGGCCGGCACCGGCCCCTCGGCGTACCTGTCCAGCACCTCGGCGCTGAACGCCGACCTGCGGACGTCGTTCTCGTTCGACAAGCCCGGCACGGGGGGTGGCATCTACGCCTCGCTGGTCGGTCGTCGCGCCGGCACGTCCGACTACCGGGTGAAGGTACGGGCCACCGCGACCGGCACCACGGCCTTCCTCATCCGGACCGTGAGTGGCACCGAGACCCTCCTCACGACGGTCCCGTTGCCCGGGGTCGTCGTCTCGGCGGGCAGCACGCTGAACCTGCGGCTCCTCATCTCCGGGACCGGGCCCACGACGCTCAGCGCGAAGGTCTGGCCGTCAGGAACCGCCGAGCCGGCGGGTTGGACGACGACCACCACCGATGCCACCGCCTCCCTCCAGGCGCCCGGGGCGGTGGGGGTCTACGCCTACCTGTCGGCCTCGGCCACCAACGGGCCGATCACCATCTCGCTGCCGTCCTTCTCGGCCGCGGCACCGTGACGCCGCGGACCGGCGCCGGAGCCGTCCGCACTGCCTGAGCCCGATCCGCCGCGTGGGGCCACCCACGCGGCGGTCCGGGCTCGCGGCGGTTAGCCTTGACGCCGCCGCGAGATCCGCGGCGAAAGGTCGGAAGGACACCCGTGGACGCCAGTGACCTGCTGCGCAACAGCCTGCTCCAGCTCTCCAGGAGCGGTGCTGTGCGACAGACGATCGAGAAGGCGCCCGTGAGCCGCAGCGTGGTCCGGCGGTTCGTGCCCGGGGAACGCACCGAGGACGCCGTGTCCGCGACGGCGGAGCTGCGGTCGACCAACCGCCTGGCCACCATCGACTACCTCGGCGAGGACACCACCGACCTCACCCAGGCCATCCGCACCCGTGACCACTACATCGACCTGCTGAAGGCGCTCGCCGACGCCGACCTGTCGCAGCACGGCATGGGCGAGGTGAGCCTGAAGCTGTCGGCGCTCGGTCAGTACCTGCCCGGCGACGGCGACAAGATCGCGCTCGAGCACGCCCGCGAGATCTGCCAGGCCGCCGCGAACGCCGGGACCACGGTGACCCTCGACATGGAGGACCACACCACCACCGACGCCACCCTGGAGTCGCTGCGAGAGCTGCGCCAGGACTTCCCGTGGGTGGGCGCCGTGATCCAGTCCTACCTGCGCCGCAGCGAGGGCGACTGCCGCGACCTGGCCCACGAGGGCAGCCGGGTCCGGCTGTGCAAGGGGGCCTACAAGGAGCCCGAGTCGGTGGCCTTCCAGAGCAGCTCCGACGTCGACCAGAACTACGTGCGCTGCCTCAAGATCCTGATGGCCGGCGAGGGTTACCCGATGGTCGCCAGCCACGACCCCCGGCTGGTCGAGATCGCCGGGGCCCTGGCCGCCCACCACGGGCGCGACGCCGACAGCTACGAGTACCAGATGCTCTACGGCATCCGTCCCGAGGAGCAGAAGCGGATCGCGGACCGTGGCAACCAGATGCGGGTCTACATCCCCTACGGCGAGGAGTGGTACGGCTACCTCATGCGCCGGATGGCCGAGCGTCCCGCCAACACGATGTTCTTCCTGCGCGGCCTGGCCACCAAGAACTGACGGTCGCGCGCAAAGGCCGCGCGCCGGCACCACGACGACTGGAAGACTGTCGGCATGGGAACTGTGGCAATACTCGGCGCCGGGGTGATGGGCGAGACGCTGTTGTCGGGACTGATCCGGTCAGGGCGCAGCGCTGACGAGCTGATCGTGACCGCTCGCCGGGCCGATCGCGCCGAAGAGCTGGCCCAGCGGTACGGCGTGCGGGCGATGTCCAACATCGAGGCGGCCGAGGCCGCCGACACCCTGGTCCTCGTCGTGAAGCCGCAGGACATGGGCGGCCTGGTCGAGGAGATCGGTGACCACGTGTCCGCGGGCAACCTCGTCGTGAGCCTGGCCGCCGGCATCCCCACGCAGTACCTCGAGAGCCGGCTGCCGGCTGGGGTGGCCGTCGTCCGGGTCATGCCCAACACGCCGGCCCTGGTCGACCAGGGGATGGCTGCGGTGAGCCCGGGGCGCAGCGCCGACGCCGTGCACCTGGAGGAGGCGGCCGAGCTGCTGCGGTCCTGTGGCCGGGTGGTCCAGGTCGCGGAGAAGCACCAGGACGCGGTGACCGCGATCAGCGGCAGCGGGCCGGCCTACATCTTCTACGTGGTCGAGGCGATGATCGAGGCGGGCGTGGTGCTCGGCCTGCCCCGGCCCACCGCGACCGAGCTCGTGGTCCAGACCCTCTTCGGCGCCGCGACGATGATGCGGGAGACCGGTCAGCACCCGACCGTGCTGCGCGAGCAGGTCACCTCACCCGGCGGGACCACCGCCGCGGCGCTGCGCCAGCTCGACGACCACAAGGTCCGGGCCGCGTTCATCACGGCGATGGAGGCGGCGGCCAACCGCTCGCACGAGCTGGCGTCGGGGAATGACTGACCCGGGCGCCGGGTCGAGCCCTGCCCCGGCGGTCGGGCCGAGCCCTGGCCCGGACGTTGCTCCCGCCCCTGCCCTGACCATCAGGCCGGTCGAGCCCTCGGTCTGGCAGGTCTACCGCGCGGTGCGGCTGGCCATGCTGCTCGACACCCCGCTCGCCTACGGCAGCAGCTTCGCGCGCGAGATCGCCTTTCCCGACGAGCTCTGGGTCGAGCGGATGGCCGACAGCGACGGTTGGCTGGCCTTCGAGGGTGAGCTCCCGGTGGGGGCGGTGACGTCCTTCCACGCACCCGGCCAGGCTGACGACGAGACCTACCTGGTGGCGATGTGGGTGGCGTCCCACGCGCGGGGTCGCGGCGTGGCCGACCAGCTCGTGCGGGCCCTGCTCGACCACGCTCGTCGCGCCGGCCGGCGGCGGGTCCTGCTCGACGTGGCCGACGACAACGAGCGGGCGATCGGCTTCTACGAGCGGGTCGGGTTCACCCGCACGGGACGCACGGGCGAGCTGCCCCACCAGCCCTCGGTGACGGAGTTCGAGATGGAGCTGGTGCTGGGCGAGCTGCCGGTCGGCTCTGGGTGAACACTCGGCAGCTCCAGTGCCGATGGACCCGGTGATCGTGCGACAGTGGGGTCATGAGCGACATCACCGTGCGTGCCCTGGGTGAGGACGAGTGGGAGCAGTACCGATCGGTGCGGCTGAACGCTCTCGAGGAATCGCCCGAGGCCTTCGTGGCCACCGCCGACGAGGAACGCGCCTACGACGAGGACTTCTGGCGCACCCGGATGCGGCGCAGCCAGCGGCTGCTCGCCGAGCAGGACGGTGCCCCCGTCGGTGTCGCCAGCCTGGGCCAGGCCCGCCAGGAGGGTGAGAAGGAGAACGCGAAGGTGGCCGAGCTCTTCGGCCTCTGGGTCACGCCCGCCGCGCGGGGCACGGGAGTCGCCAGCCAGCTCGTGCAGGCCGGCGCCGATGCCGCCCGCAGGCAGGGCCGCAGCCACCTCGCCTACTGGGTCGGAGCCGACAACGGTCGTGCCGTGGCGTTCGCGAGCGGGTTCGGTTTCCGGCCGACCGACAGTCGTCGACCCATGCGGGTCAAGGGCGCCGACGACGGCGACGAGGACGAGGTGGCCATGGTGCTGCCGCTCGGCGAGGACCGCGGCGTCCCGAACCTCTGAGCCACTCGCCATGTGCGACGCGGGTATGCCGCCCAGCCAGGACTGCGGCGTCCCCGACGTCCGAGGGCTACGGGCGGGAGGCGAGCCGGTCGAGCAGGTCGGTCGGCCCGCTGACGATCAGGGTGTCGTGCGCGGTCACCTTGGTCTCGGGCACGGCATACGTGAAGTCGCTGTGGGGTGACTTCACGCCCACGACGGTCACCCCGTACTTGCTGCGAATCGCGCTCTGCTTCAACGTGAACCCGATGGCTTCCTGCGGCGGCTTCATCTTGACGATCGCGAAGCCGTCGTCGAACTCGATATAGTCCATCAGCTTGCCGTTGAGCAGGTGGGCGACGCGGCGTCCGCTGTCGACCTCGGGGGAGATGACGTGGTGCACCCCGATCCGGTCGAGGATGCGTGCGTGCTCCGGCGACAGGGCCTTGGCCCAGATCGTGGGGATGCCGGCGTCGACGAGGTTCATCGCGCAGAGCACCGAGGCCTCCACCGACGAGCCGATGCCGACCACCGCGATCTGGAAGCTGCGCGCCTTGAGGTTGGCGAGCGCCTGCGGCTGGGCCGCGTCGGCCTGCACGATGCGGGTCACCCTGCCCAGGAACGACTCTGCGAGCTGGGGGTCGCGCTCGACGGCCACCACGTGGTGGCCGAGACGCTGCAGCTCGATCGCCACCGCACCGCCGAACCGGCCGAGACCGATGACGAGGACGTCGTCCTCGTAGAGCTTCTTCGCCACTGCGGCCCTCCGCGGCATCGGGAATGGTGAGACCTCCCACGCTAGCGCGTCCCTGCAGGTGGGACCGCGCTGTCGGGAATCGTCGCGCGACGGGTAGCGTCGGGCCATGCCCTCACAGGTGCGGGTGGTCTGGGACCCCGGCTTCACCGCCTATGACTTCGGACCGGGTCATCCCATGAGCCCGGTCCGGCTCGACCTGACCGCCCGGCTCTGTGAGGCGATGGGGGTGTTCGACCACGAGGGGGTCGAGGTCTTCTCGCCCCCGGTGCCCGACGACGACGTGCTGACCACGGTCCACACCGCGGACTACGTCGCCGCGGTGCGTGCCGCGTCCGAGGACCCGGGAGCTGCCGACCCGGCGTACGGGCTGGGCACCGAGGACGACCCGGGGTTCGCCGGCATGCACGACGCGAGCGCCCGCGTGGTCGAGGGCACTCGGCAGGTGTGCGCCGACGTCTGGGAGGGCCGGGCGCAGCACGGCGTCAACTTCTGCGGCGGGCTGCACCACGCGATGGCGGGCAACGCCGCAGGGTTCTGCATCTACAACGACATCGCCGTCGGCATCCAGTGGCTGCTCGACCACGGCGCCAAGCGGGTGGCCTACGTCGACGTCGACGTCCACCACGGCGACGGCGTCGAACGGATCTTCTGGGACGACCCGCGGGTGCTCACCGTGTCGATGCACGAGTCGGGTCGCGCGCTCTTCCCCGGCACCGGCTTCGCCGGCGACATCGGCGGCCCGAAGGCGCAGGGGGATGCCGTCAACGTCGCCCTGCCCCCGGGCACCGGCGACTCGGCCTGGCTGCGGGCGCTGTACTCGACCGCCCTGCCGCTGGTGCGCGCCTTCAAGCCTGACGTGCTCGTCACCCAGCACGGCTGCGACACCCATGCGCAGGACCCGCTCGCGCACCTGGCGATGTCGGTGGACGCCCAGCGGATGGCCGCCGACGCGCTGCACCGGCTGTCGCACGAGGTCTGCGACGGCCGCTGGGTGGCGCTGGGCGGCGGGGGCTACGAGCTGGTGCAGGTCGTGCCGAGGACCTGGACCCACCTGACCGCCATCGCGGCGCACCAGCCGATCGCGCTGACCGAGCCCGTGCCGCAGGACTGGCTCGACCACGTGCGGCAGGCCTTCGGTCGCGAGGGGCCGCGCCGGATGGGCGACCTCGACCCGGCCGCCGGCCCGATCTGGCACCAGCCCTGGGACATGGGCTACAACCCCCACGACGAGGTCGACCGGTCCATCATGGCCACCCGGCAGGCGGTCTTCGCCCTGCACGGGCTGGACGCCTGGTTCGACTGACCACCGGGCGGCGCAGGAGTGACACCCGTGTGATTCATCGGGGCCCTGCGGCGTGTCGACTGGACAAGCGGGAAGAAGTTTTTCCATTGGCTTCCCCACGAGTCACATCAGCCCCTACAGTTCCTTCTGCACGCGAGTAGAGGTCCGCCGGAAGGGAAGCCGGCGATGCGCGCGTGTAGAAGATCGAGGTAACACATGTCCAACGAGCGACAGCTCGCCGAGGTGCGGTTCCTGACCGTTGCCGAGGTGGCCTCGATCATGCGCGTGTCGAAGATGACGGTGTACCGCATGGTGCACGCAGGCGAGCTTCCCGCCATTCGCGTGGGGCGGTCCTTCCGGGTCCCGGAGGACGCCGTGCACAAGTACCTGCGAACGTCCTACGTCGACACCGCCTGATTGGTGCTGGCCGCACGACGACAGGGTGGGCCGGGACGACAGTCCCGGCCCACCCTGTCCGTTGCGGGGCTCGGCAGCCCCGGGTCAGCGGTTGTCGACGGCCGTGACCGCCACCGAGACGTTCGCTCCGGTGTAGAGCTGGGTCAGCAGGTAGACCGAGCCGGGCGGGATGACCGCCGACTCGTCGGCGGCCGCGGTGGCCACCGATCCGGTGAGCTGGCAGGCACTGTCCAGGAAGTACAGGTCCAGGTCGTGGCCCACGGTCGCATCGGAGTCGCCGGTGCCCTTGACGGAGACCGAGTGCAGCCCGTCGGAGAACCCGAGCGGGAACTTCGTGACCCAGCCGTCGGCGCCCTGGCTGGCCGGCGGGAACGTGCACGCGGTGTTCATCTCGGTGCCGGTCACGCCGAACACGTTCTGCAGGCCGGTCGGGTCACCGGCTGCGGGGTTGGGCGCGACGATCGTGCCCGAGTCGGTGTACGCCGGGTCCGGCGTGACCGAGCCGTTGGCGACGGTCGCCCCCGACCCGAAGACCTCGATGTCCGCGACCTGCGCCGACGTCGTCGTGTCGCCCTGCACGGAGTCGACGAAGAACCGCACGTATGCGGCCTTGACCGGCTTGGCCAGCGCGAACGTCGCGAAGTTCAGGTCGGGCGCGGTCGGCCGCGGCGCGGCATACGCGAAGCCACCGGTGCGGACCGTGGTCCAGCTGACGCCGTCGGTCGAGGTCTGCACGGTGAAGTCCTTCAGCGCCTCGAACCGTGAGGCGTTGGTGGCCTTGAACGCGCTGACGCGCAGGCTGCTCACCGTCGCGGGCGCCGCCAGCTGCACCGTGACGCGCTGGTCCGGGCCGGCGTTGTATGCCGTGGCGCCGGCCTTGGTGGACCACACCGACGCGGCGGTGTCGTCGAAGGCGAACTTCGCGGGGGCGCCGTCGTCCTCGCTGGAGACGCTGACGACCCGGGCGCCGGCCGCGGTGGAGGCCAGGTTGGGGGCGAGCTTGATCGTCCTGGCCGTGTTGCGGCCGGCCGTCACCACGAACGCGTCGATGGTCTGGACGCCGAACCCCGGTGCCTGGATGGTCAGCGGGTAGGTGCCGGCGAGCGCCTTGATGCTGGCGCCGCCGAACGAGCCGGTCCGGACGAGGGGGGTGACCCGCGCCTCGAAGCGGCCGAGGATGACCTTGGCGTTGCTGACCGGCTGGCCCGTGGTCGCGTTGACGAGGGTCAGTGCGGCCGTGCCGTTCTTCGCGGCGACCGGGTGGTCGAAGCCGGGGGTCGGGTCGGTGTCGTCGCCGGTGTCGGAGTGGGCGCTGGCGCCTGCGCCCCGCTTGGCGAAGACCGACCAGATCAGGTCGGTGTCGTCACCGTGGTAGCGGTCGAGGTCGGCCGAGAGGATGCCGTCACGGGCGTCGAGGAAGCTCGGGTCCGGGGCGGTCAGGGGCATCCCGTCCGTGATCAGGCGCGCGGCCACCTCCGCGCCCTGGGCGGCCCCGTAGCGCGCCACCAGGGCCTTGCGCAGGTCCCACAGCGTCGCGGTCCAGATCTCGCCGTCGGCGTGCACCTCCGGACCGGTCAGGTCGTAGCCGATGTCGCCGAACGTCGTCGGGTTCTGGTCGTAGTTCCAGTTGCGGATGCCCCGGGTGGGGTTGCCGGTGACGTAGTCACCGACGACGGGCTTGCTGAGCAGCC
This sequence comes from Pedococcus bigeumensis, assembly GCF_039531795.1. Lineage (NCBI taxonomy): Bacteria > Bacillati > Actinomycetota > Actinomycetes > Micrococcales > Intrasporangiaceae > Pedococcus > Pedococcus bigeumensis. The sequence goes on from NZ_BAAAQS010000001.1 coordinate 68,384, forward strand.
CGGCCTCGAAGCCGTGGTTGAGGGCGTACCAGTCGGACCAGCCCTCACCCATCGACCCCGCCTGCTGCGAGCCGAGCGCGCTGCCGCCGGCGACGTAGCGGGTCGACAGCCCGTGCGTGTACTCGTGCTGGATCACGCTCATATCGAACGAGCCGTCGCGGTAGGGACCCTCGAAGGCGTCGTCGATGGGCTCCCAGAGGAACATGCCGCTCCACGGCGGGATACCGTCGTCCAGGGTGAGCATGTAGGCGTTGTCCCGCCCGGTGTAGGTCGGGCTGCCACCGGAGGCGGCGCCGGCCTGCACCAGCCCGCGCACCGGGTCACCGCCGGAGCCGCCGTTGCCGCCGTTGTCCAGCTGGAAGTTGCCGGCCGTCTCGGTGAACCCGAGGGCGTAGTACTCGTCGTGGATCCGGTTGTGCTGGAAGAACAGGTTGGTCGCGGCCGGGTCGAGGTCCTGGGCGTAGGACGGCGGGACGGTCTGGCCCTTGGTGGCCGCCCACTGGTTCGTGTACGAGTAGCTGAAGTTGCCGGTGGGGGAGACCGGGCGGGGGGCGTTGTCCACGGGGCCGATGTAGTTGGACCAGTTGGCGTAGGTGTCGGCGTTGTTGCCGTACGTCGTGACCCCGGTCCCCACCAGCCCGGTCGGGTCGACCCAGCCCTTGGGGGACTGTGCGGTCGGGCCGAAGGACTGCTGGCGCGGCTGGCCGCCCTTGGCGGCTCCCGGGTAGTTGTCGTAGACGGTGCCCTGCGGGTCGCTCTCGAAGTCGACGACCGAGGTCCGGTAGAGGGTGCGTCCGGTGGTGCCGTCGACGACGACCTCCCAGGCCTCCTGCGGGCTCTTGAGGAAGTACACCTTGTAGGCCGCCACGGGGCCGGCCTTGGTCCCGAAGGTCACCTTCTTCACGTAGGACGGACCGCCGAACGGTCCCCTCGCGTAGGTGGTGTAGCCGGCCTGGGTGCCAGTCGCCTTGGGGGCGTAGGCGACGCCGGGCGCGAGGCCGCCGGCGACCTTGAGCAGCGCGGCTGCTTCCCCGAGCACCCACCCGCCGCTGAGGTTCGCTCCGGGCGTGGGGTCACCGGCATACGACAGCACCTTGCCGTCGCGCGTGACGGCGACGTTCAGGCGACCGCCGCGGGCAGCGGCGACGCCGTCGGTGGTCTGGACGAAGTCCACGACGTGTGTGCCGGTCGTGGGCAGCGTGTGGTCGCGGACCACGGCGAGCGAGTCGACCTGGGCGGTGCTCAGCCCGAAGGCGGCGGCGTTGCCGCGCAGCCAGGTGCGCGCCACGGTCACGGCCGACCCGGCCGTCGCCGCGGTGAGGTAGCCGTCGGTGCGGACCGAACGCAGCGTGCCGAACCGCTCGTCCCAGGTGGCGCGGGTGCCGTTGCCGGCCTTGGCCAGCAGCGCCGATGCAGCCGCGCGCGCCGCCGTCGTCGGAGCCACGGCGTCCTTCACCGCCCGCGTGTCCAGGGTCTTGGTCAAGGCGTCGACGGTGTCGCCGAGGGCGGGGAGCACCGGGGCGGCGGGCAGGGCGGCCGAGGCCGTGGAGAGGGGCAGGGCGGTGGCGGCCGCAGTCAGCAGGCACACCCCGATTCCCAGTGGTCTGACAGCGGGGTGCTTACGGGACATGGTCGACGTCTCCTGCGCTCTGCGGGCTCTCACCGGCCCGGGTGAGATGACAACGACACCGGGCGGCAGGGGGTTACTGGCGAGTTCTGTCGGGCTCGCGACCGGTGTGTGACGGATCCCCGCCATCGGCGCCCGGCGTCCGGCTCCCGGGCGGCGGGTTTGGGTCGTGGGGTCGCGGGCCGCTAGAGTGACGTCCACAGTTCGGCGTGGTGCGTTCGTTGCCCCGTCCGGCAACACGACCACGACCAAGAGGACATCATGGGCTCTGTCATCAAGAAGCGCCGCAAGCGCATGGCGAAGAAGAAGCACCGCAAGCTGCTTCGCAAGACGCGCCACCAGCGACGCAACAAGAAGTGACCGAAGGCCCCCGCACTGCGGGGGCCTTCGCTCTGTCCCTCCCGGTCGCTGGGATGGACGTCACCCTCCGGGCATGGACGTCAGGCTCGCGCCGGCGGGCCCGGTCGGTAGGGTCTGCACTGTGGCTGACGTCGTACTCGTGACGGGCGTCTCGAGGTATCTCGGGGGGCAGTTCGCGCGCGCCCTCACGGCCGACCCGTCGGTCCAGCGCGTGATCGGCGTCGACGTGATCCCGCCGCCCGGCGACATCGGCCGGGCCGAGTTCGTGCGCGCCGACATCCGGAACCCGATGATCGGCAAGATCATCGCCCAGTCCGAGGTCGACACCGTCGTGCACATGAACGTCATCGCCACCCCGACCCACGCCGGCGGGCGGACCTCCCAGAAGGAGATCAACGTCATCGGCACCATGCAGCTGCTCGCTGCGTGCCAGAAGGCCACGAGCATCAAGCGCCTGGTCGTGAAGTCGTCGGCCGCCGTCTACGGGTCCAGCCCCCGCGACCCCGCGATGTTCACCGAGGACATGGGCCCGAAGTCGTTGCCCCGCGCGGGGTTCGGCAAGGACTCGGTCGAGGTCGAGGGCTACGTGCGGGGCTTCTCGCGCCGTCGCCCCGACGTCGAGATCTCCATGCTCCGCTTCGCCAACATCATCGGCCGCGGCATCCGCACCTCGCTGACCGACTACTTCGCCCTCCCGGTCGTGCCCGTGCCGTTCGGCTACGACGCCCGGTTGCAGTTCGTCCACGAGACCGACGCCATCGCCTCGCTCCTCATGGCCACGACCGGCCCGAGCAGCGGCATCACCAACATCGCCGGCGACGGCGTGATCACCGTGGCCCAGGCCGCGGGGATGGCCCGACGCCCGATCGTGCCGGTGCCGATGCCCGCGGCGGGGATCTTCGGCAACCTCGTCAAGCGCTCGGGGCTCGCCGACTTCAGCAGCGACCAGATCCAGTTCCTGGCCTACGGCCGCGGGCTGGACACCCGGCGGATGCGCGAGGTGATGGGCTTCGAGCCCGCCTACACGACGCGCGCCGCCTTCCAGGACTATGCCGACGGCGTCGGTTCGGTGATCCCGGGCGTGGGGATGCTCGGTGCCGCCGTCACCGGTGCTGCGGGGAGTGCCGCCAGCGCGATCAGCCATGTGTGGGCTGCAGGGAGGAACGACTGATGGCCTCGACCTCCGGCGCCAAGGCGTCGAAGAAGCCGACCGCCCGCAAGGGGGCGCTGGCGGCGGGAGCCGCCCGCGCCTCGGGGGAGCGGGCCAAGCGCCGCAGCACGCCCCTCCTCGCGGCGGTCGACGCGGCCGCGCCCGAGACCGCGCCCGGGTCCAGCGCCCAACCCACGACCCGGTCCACGACGCGGTCCACGACCGGCACGACGGCCGACCGCGACGCCTCGGACACCTCGGACGCCGTCACCGTCCGGCGGGCCGCTGAGCCGGCTGCCGGCGGCGACGCGACGAAGGACGGCCCGGTCGAGCCGACCTCGAGCGGGAAGCACCGACCTCGTCCGGTGGCCAAGGCGGTGCCGACCCGCAAGGCAGTGGCGCGCTCCGGCGCCCGCGCGGCCAGGGCGGCCAGGTCGACCGTGCCCACCGGAGCCGCCCGGGAGGCGACCGGCGCCGCGAAGCCGGCCGCGCGGCATACCCAGGCGCCGAAGGTGCGGGTGCTCAAGGCGGTCACCGACGAGGTCGTCCTTCCCGAGGCCATCGACTCCGCCGCGGGCTCGGGCTCGCGCAGCGTGGCCCCCGGTGTCGAGGAGCTGCTGACAGCCGGGATCGCTGCCGTGCGCGTGGCGGCCGAGGCCGCGGGCATCTCGCCCGACGACGTCGAGCGCCACATCGCGTCGCTGCTGTCGTTCGTGCGGCGGCGGGTGACCGGCGACTACACCGTCGACGAGTTCGGGTTCGACGAGGACTTCACCCGGCACTTCTACCTCCCGGTGCTGCGCCCGCTCTACCGGTCGTGGTTCCGGGTCGAGGTGCGCGGCATCGAGAACATCCCGGCCGAGGGCGGTGGGCTGGTGGTGGCCAACCACTCGGGCACCATCGCGATGGACTCGCTGATGACCCAGGTGGCCGTCCACGACGAGCACCCGGCGCACCGGCACCTGCGGATGCTCGGCGCCGACCTCGTCTTCCAGACCCCCGTGGTGGGGCAGGTCGCCCGCAAGTCCGGCTCGACCCTCGCCGCCAACCCCGACGCCGAGCGGCTGCTGTCCAGCGGCGAGCTCTGCGGCGTGTGGCCCGAAGGCTTCAAGGGTGTGGGCAAGCCGTTCAGCGAGCGCTACAAGCTCCAGCGGTTCGGGCGGGGCGGGTTCGTCTCGGCCGCGCTGCGCACCGGCGTGCCGATCATCCCCTGCTCGATCGTCGGTGCCGAGGAGATCTACCCGATCATCGGCAACATGAAGACGGTCGCCCGGCTGCTGGGGGCTCCCTACGCGCCGATCACGCCCACCTGGCCGTTGCTCGGTCCGCTGGGGCTGATCCCGTTGCCCAGCAAGTGGATCATCGAGTTCGGGTCACCCGTGGAGACGGCCGACCTCGGCCCCAACGCCGCCGATGACCCGATGCTGGTCTTCGACCTCACCGACCAGGTCCGCGAGACGATCCAGCAGACGCTCTACTCGCTGCTGATGCAGCGGCGCTCCGTCTTCTTCTGACCCATCTTCTTCCGACCCGGCTCCGGCCACCCGCGTGGTCCAGCCGAGCCTGGGTCAGCCGTCTGCCGAGCGCGGCCAGGACGGTCAGGGGAGGGTCAGCGTCACGCCGGGCAGCGTGACCGGTCCGAGCGTGCTGCTGGGGACGGTCGCAGCCACGCTGCTCGTGCCGAGGCTCACCGTGGGGAGCGGCACCGTGGCCGTCACGGACGGGACGACCGGCACCGAGACGCTGAGCGTCGGAAGGCCCACGCTGGCGCCGGTCGTGCCCACGCTCGAGCCACCACCGCCGCCGCCGACGACAGGACCCGACGTGCTCGACCCGCCGGGCACAGGCACGCCGCCGGGCACGGTGACCGCGGTGTCGGGCACGGTGACACCACCCGAGCCGGACGCCGTGGGGGAGCCCGAGGGTGCCGTGGTCACGGACCCGGGCAGCGACGCGGGCCCGAGGGTCGAGGAGGCGACCCCGCTGCAGGCGCTCCCGCAGGCGGCGAGCCGACGGGCCGTGATCTGCTCGGTGTCGCGCAGCAGCGACTCCAGGACGGCCAGCTGCGGCAGCGACTCGGCCGGCACCTCGGTGCGCAGGGCCTCGAGCTGGGGGAGGGTGCGCGCGGTGAAGTCGCGCATCGCGAGCAGCGCCTGGGGGTTGCCGGTGCTGGCGTAGGAGGTGTCGAGCGCCTGCCGGCCCTTGCGCACCGAGTCGGCCGCGGCCGTCAGGGCCGTGTCGACGTCGGTGACCTGCCGGCTGCCCTCGGACAGGGTGCGGGCGTCCGAGACGTGGCCCTGCGCCTGCGACAGGTAGGTCTGGCCGCGCTCGAGGTCGTTGTCAGCGAGGCGGACGGCGACCCCGTCGAGCCAGCCCTTCACGGGGTAGAGCGCCTGGCCGGGAACGGCGGTGCGGGAGGCGACGCCGACGACTCCCCCGACCAGGAGCACGGACGCGGCGGCGCCGGCCAGCAGTCTGGGCAGCCCGCGGCCGACCACGACGACGACGGGGGTGGTGCGCGACGCGGCACGGCGGGCAGCGGCCGCCTTGGCGGCGCCGGGGCTCGGCGCCGGCATCCGGGCCGCCTCGGCCATCAGCCGGTCGCGCAGGGTGGCCACGAACGCCGCGTCGGCAGCAGGGACGGCAGAGGTCAGCCCCACGAGGTGGCGGCTGGTCTCGACGAGCTCGGCCAGGCCTTGGTCGGTGACGCGCTCGCCTTCGAGGGCGCGCTGGAAACGGTCTGCCGCGCGGTTCAGCACTGGCATGCCGACACCTCCCTCCCCAGCCCTGCTGCGACCCGTGCGGGGATCGAGGTGATCCACGCGGCCGTGTCGATGACGGTCTCTCGCGCTGAGAACGAGCGACTCCCCCGGAAGTTACGCGCCGAGACGTAGCGAAACCCGCCGCAAGCCGGGCCCGAGCCGGCGAGAACCGCACGCACCTCGACCGCCTCAGATGTCGACATCGGCGAGCTCCCTGTGCAGGGCCCGCACGGCGCGGAGCTGGAGCTGCTTGACCGCTCCCTCCGACTTGCCGAGCACCTTGGCCGTCTCGGCGAGGGTGAGCCCCTGGAGGAAGCGCAGCACCACGCACTCGGCCTGCTCGGGCTTGAGGCCCTTCACGGCCTCGAGGAGTCGCTCGTCGCGCAGCCGGTCGAGCACCTCGTGGTCGGGCGCAGCCTCCACCCGGGGGTCGGCGTCGAGCATGTCGGCGGTCGAGACCTCCATGCGGAAGCGCGCCGACTTGGCGTTGTCGGTGATCAGGTTGCGGGCGATGGTGATGAACCAGGCCGCGATGTCCCGGCCCTGCCAGGAGAAGGAGTCCATCCGGCGCAGGGCGCGCAGGAAGGTCTCGGAGGTGATGTCCTCGGCGAGCTGCCGGCCACCCACTCGCACGTAGACGTAGCGGTAGACCACGTCGACGTAGCGCTCGTAGAGCAGGCCGAACGCCTCGCTGTCACCGCGCTGCGCGAGCTCGACCAGCGCCGAGATGCGCTCGAAGTCCTGGGGTGCCTCGCCCGGACCGAACCCCGCACTGGCTGCGCTGCCCCCGTGGCTGGACCCGCCTCCCGACAGCGTGCCGGCGTCACCCGCGATGGTGAGCATGGCCCGGAGGCCGGCGAGGAAGTCCGCGGTCGCCGGACCCATCCCGTGGTCGCCGGCTGCGTGACCGATCGCCGGGGTGCTCGTTGCCCAGACCGGAGCGCTGCGGGCAGGACGGAGCACCGCGAGTCGGCTCGCGGCGCTGCGACGTGCTCGGATCCGGATGGGGGCCTCCTGACCGGGACAGTTTCCCCGATATCGGGCGGATTGTCAGGAGACCTGCGCCACACCCGTCACCCAGGGCGGCGGGACACAGGCCAACGTCCGCATCCGGACGCAAACAGGGGTATGCCGCGGTCGTCGCTAGCGGGAGCGGCGCCGGGCCGCGGCGGCCAGGGCGCCGGCGAGGGCGGTGGCCCCGACGGCCTGGACCCCGAACTTGGCGGCGCGCCGCCCGGTCCGGTAGTCACGGATGGTCCAGCCGTGCGCCCGGGCGTGGTCCCGCAACGCGCCGTCGGGGTTGATCGCGCACGGGTGCCCGACGAGGGAGAGCATCGGGATGTCGTTGGCCGAGTCCGAGTAGGCCGAGCACCGCCTGAGGTCGAAGCCGCGCTCAGCGGCGAGCGCCTCGATCGCGGTGGCCTTCGCCGCACCGTGCAGCGGCTCCCCGGCGAGGCGCCCGGTGTAGATGCCGTCGACGGACTCGGCCACGGTGCCGAGCGCCCCGGTGAGCCCGAGCCGGTCGGCGATCACCCGGGCGACCTCCACCGGCGTCGCGGTGACGAGCCAGACCTCCTGGCCCTCGTCGAGGTGCATGCGCGTCAGGGCCTGCGTCCCGGGCCAGATCTTGTCCTGCATCGCCTCGTCGAAGATCTCCTCGCCGATGGCGCCGATCTCGGCCACCGAGTGGCCCGCGATGAAGCCGAGCGCCTGCTCGCGGATCTTCGCGACGTGGTCGAGGCTCTCCCCGAGGGCGGCGTAGCGCAGCTGCTTCCATGCCATCGCGCTGACGTCGCGAACGGTGAAGAAGCCGCGGCGCCAGAGCCCGAGCGCGAGCAGCCAGATGCTGGCGCCCCGCAGGACGGTGTTGTCGACGTCGAAGAACGCGGCGGCAGTGGGGTCGGCCGGGGTCAGGAGCGCCTGGTCCAGCTCGCTCGGCCGCTCGCTCATGGCAGCCAGCCTAGGGCGGTGGGCGAGGTCACCGGCCCCGGGGCCGGGCCGCGCCCGCCGTGGCGGCCGCGCGGCATACGCTCGGGGGGTGTCCGGAACCGCCCCCCCCGCCGAGCCCCCTGAGGGCCCGGCGCCCGCCGAGGTGCGCATCACGCTGGTGAGCAAGCCCGGCTGCCACCTGTGCGACACGGCCCGCGAGGTCATCGGCCGGGTGGCCGCCGACCTGGGGGTGGGCTGGGTGGAGCGGTCGATCGAGGACGACCCCGCACTCAAGGAGCAGTACTGGGAGCAGATCCCGGTGACCTTCGTCGACGGGCGGCAGCACGACTACTGGCGGGTCGACGAAACGCGGCTCAGGTCCGCCCTCGCGCGCTGAGCGGAGCGGTCGGGGCGACCGGCGGATCGAGCACGAAGTGACGCGGCTCACGCCCCCGACGGGGCGGTCGCTTGTGACTTTGTGCATCGGTTCACAAAAGCGTAATCTGCAGAGGCTCCCGTCCGCCCCAGCCAGGCGCGGACTGCCAGTGATGAGAAGGAGCCGGAAAAGACTGTGTCTGCCGACCCGAGCGCCCGTCGGGGTATTCCCGACGCCACGGTGGCACGGCTACCGGAGTACCTCCGCGCCCTGACCGGCTTGGCGGAACGCGGGATCACGTCGGTGTCCTCCGAGGAGCTGGCCTCCGCCGCAGGCGTCCGCAGCGCCAAGCTGCGCAAGGACCTCTCGCACCTCGGCTCCTACGGCGTGCGTGGTGTCGGCTACGAGGTCGACCACCTCGCCTACCAGATCTCCCGGGAGCTCGGCCTCACCCAGGACTGGCCGGTCGCCATCGTCGGGATGGGCAACCTCGGCCACGCGCTGGCGGCCTACAGCGGGTTCGCGACGCGCGGGTTCCGGGTGGTGGCCCTGCTCGACCAGGACGCCGGGCTGCTCGGCCAGGAGATCGCCGGCATCACCGTGCAGCCGATGACCGTGCTCGACGAGCTCGTCGCCGAGCAGGGCCTGGCCATCGGCGTCATCGCCACGCCGGCAGCGTCCGCGCAGGGCGTCTGCGACCAGCTCGTCGCCGCCGGCGTCCGCTCGATCCTCAACTTCGCGCCGTGCGTGCTGGTCGTGCCCGACGACGTCGACGTGCGCAAGGTCGACCTGTCCACCGAGCTCCAGATCCTCGCCTTCCACGAGCAGCGCAAGGCGCTCGCCGCCGGGGGTGCGCTCGACCGCGTCTCGCTCGAGCCCGTCGACGACGTGGTGGGCCGATGAGCCTCGTGATCCTGGGCCTGTCCCACCACACCGCACCGCTGCCCCTCCTCGAGGCCATGACCCTCGACGCCGCGGGCCGCCGGACCCTGTCCGCGAGCCTGACCGGGCGCGAGAACCTCACCGAGGCGATCGTGGTGTCCACCTGCAACCGCACCGAGGTCTACGCCGAGTCGGCGACCTTCCACGGTGCCGTCACCGACATCGCCGACGCGCTCACCGAGGTCACCGGGGTCAGCCGTGACGAGCTGCGCGAGCACCTCTACGTCCACTACGAGGACCGCGCCATCGCGCACGCCTTCACGGTCGCCTGCGGGCTCGACTCGATGGCGGTGGGCGAGGCCCAGATCCTCGGCCAGATGCGCACGGCGCTGCGCGAGTCGCAGAAGGCCGGCCACGCCGGACCGGCCCTCAACACCCTCTTCCAGCAGGCGCTGCGGGTCGGCAAGCGAGCCCACACCGAGACCGGGATCGACGCCGTCAGCGTCTCGCTCGTCGAGGCGGGGCTGGCCCGGGCCGAGCGCGAGCTGGGCCCGCTGGCCGGCCTCCAGGTGCTCGTCGTCGGCGCCGGGGGCATGAGCTCGCTGGCCGCGACCACGGTGGCGCGGCGGGGCGCCGCCGGGCTCTCCATCGTCAACCGCACGTTCGCGAAGGCGGTGCGACTGGCCGAGCGCACGGGCGCCACCGCGCGACCCCTCGACGACCTCTCCGCCGCCCTCGCGGTGGCCGACGTGGTGATCTCCTGCACCGGCTCCACCGGCGTGGTGGTCGACCTCGCGACCGCAGGCGACGCGCAGGTGGCCCGGGGCGGTCGCCCGCAGGCCTACATCGACCTCGCCCTGCCCCACGACGTGGCCCCCGAGGTCGCCTCGCTGAGCGGGGTGACCCTCGCCGGGCTGGCCGCGCTGGGGGAGGAGCTGTCCGGTGGGCAGACCCCGCCGCAGGTGAGCGAGGTGGCCGACCTGGTCATCGGTGAGGTCGCGGCATACCTGACCTCGCGCGCCGCGGAGAGCGTCGCGCCGACCGTCGCCGCGCTGCGCTCCCACGCCGCCGACGTCGTCGCGGGCGAGCTGACCCGCCTCGACCAGCGGCTGCCCGACCTCGACGAGGTGGCTCGCGCCGAGGTGCAGCTCGCGGTGCACCGCATCGTCGAGAAGCTCCTGCACACCCCGACCGTCAGGGTGAAGGAGCGGGCCGTGGGGGGTCAGGGCGCCGACTACGCCGAGGCGCTGCGTGAGCTGTTCGACCTGCGCCCCGGCGAGGCCGCCACCGCGTCCGTCCCGCCGCCCCAGCGGGGAGGTATGCCGTGAGCACGCCCCCCACCGCCGCGTTGACCCTGCGCCTGGGCACCCGGCGCAGTGCGCTCGCGACCACGCAGTCCACCTGGGTGGCCGACCTGCTGCGCGCGCGGGGCCACTCCGTCGAGCTCGTCGAGATCGTCACCGAGGGAGACACCTCCACCGCGTCGCTGGCCTCCCTCGGCGGCACCGGGGTGTTTGCGGCGGCCCTGCGCCGGGCGCTGCTCGAGGGTGAGGTCGACTTCGCCGTGCACTCCCTCAAGGACCTGCCCACCACGCCCGAGCCCGGGCTCGTGATCGCTGCCGTCCCGGTCCGGGAGGACCCGCGGGACGTGCTCGTGTCGTCCGGCGGGCGCACGCTGGGTGAGCTCGGCGAGGGGGCTGTCGTCGGCACCGGTTCGCCGCGCCGGGTCGCCCAGCTCGCGGCCCTCGGCCTCGGGCTGTCCGTCAAGGACATCCGCGGCAACGTCGACACCCGCATCGCGCTCGTCAAGGACGGCGCCCTCGACGGTGTCGTGCTGGCCCGCGCCGGCCTCGCCCGGCTGGGCCGGCTCGACGAGGTCGCCGAGGCGATCGACCCGCTGCAGATGCTGCCCGCCCCCGGGCAGGGTGCGCTGGCGGTCGAGTGCCGTGCCGACGACTCCGCGACGCTGGCTGCGCTCGAGGTCCTCGACGACCCTGACACCCGCACCTGCGTCACCGCCGAACGTGCCGTCCTCGCCGCGCTCGAAGCCGGCTGCTCCGCACCGGTGGGGGCGCTCGCCGAGGTCGTCGAGGGCGAGGACGGCCTCGAGCTGTCGCTGCGCGCCTTCGTCGGCGCGGTCGACGGCTCGTTCGACCTGCGTCGCTCGCTCGTCGGCAGCGCCGGCGACGGCGAGGCCCTGGGCCGGCGGCTCGCGGCGGTCCTGCTCGAGGACGGCGGCGACCTGCTGCGCGGACCCGAGGAGCGACCACCGGCCCCACCCGCCCCGCAGACCTCGAGCGGTGACGGCCCGGCAAGCCACCCCGGGGCGCCGCCCCCAGACCCACCCGGGGCGACCGGACCCGATCCGCTCGCCGGCCCCGACAGCAGCACCGACCGCAAACCCGAACACGACAGCACGGAGCGTGCACTGTGAGCCCCACGCGCTCGACCACCACCACCTCTACCCCCAGCTCGCCCGCTCGCCAGAGCCGGGTCCCGGGACGCGTCGCCTTCGTCGGCGCCGGCCCCGGCGACTCCGGACTCATGACGGTGCGCTCGCTGGAGTTCCTCGCCGCCGCCGACGTGGTCGTCATCGACCAGGTCGCCCGGGAGGACGTCGTCACGCGCTACTGCCGGGAGGGTGTCGAGATCATCGACGCCGGCCACGGCGACCACGGTCAGCCGCTGACCCACGCGATGCGGGCCAAGCTGGTCGTCAAGGCCGCCAAGTCCGTCTCGGGCGGCCTCGTCGTCCGGCTCATGGATGGTGACCCCGGCACCTTCAACGGCCTCGCCGAGGAAGCCCTCGCCTGCCAGAAGGCCGGTATCGGGTTCGACATCGTCCCCGGCGTCAGCGCCGTCTCGGCGGTGCCCGCGTATGCCGGCATCCCGCTGACGTCGAGCAGCTCGCCCGCCGTGCACGTCATCGCGGCGAACGACCGGCACGTCGACTGGGCCGCCTCGGTGGCCGAGTCGGTCACGGTCGTCCTCCTCGGTCAGCCCGAGGACCTCGCCACCGCACTCGGGAAGCTCCTGGCTGCGGGTCGTCCCGCGGACAGCCCGGTCGCCCTGACCGAGCGCGGCACCACGATCCGCCAGTCCACCCGGGTCACCACGCTGGGCGAGTTCGCCAAGGTCATGAAGACCCTGGAGTTCCCGGCCCTGGCCGTGATCGGCTCGACCGTGGCCCTGCGCGAGAACCTCTCGTGGTTCGAGACCAAGCCGCTGTTCGGCTGGAACGTCCTGGTGCCCCGCACCAAGGAGCAGTCCGGCTCGACCATCGCCCGGCTCGAGTCCTTCGGCGCGACCGCGGAGGTCGTCCCGACGATCTCGGTCGAGCCGCCGCGCACGCCCCAGCAGATGGAGCGCGCCGTCAAGGGGCTGGTCACCGGTCGCTACGAGTGGATCGGGTTCACCTCGGTCAACGCCGTGAAGGCGGTGCGCGAGAAGTTCGAGGAGTTCGGTCTCGACGCGCGTGCGTTCGCCGGCCTGAAGATCGCCGCCGTCGGCGGGGTCACGGCTGCCGCCCTGCGCGAGTGGGGCATCGTGCCCGACCTCGTGCCGTCCGGTGAGATGTCGGCGAACGGCCTGCTCGAGGACTGGCCGCCGTTCGACGAGGTGCTCGACCCCATCAACCGGGTCTTCCTGCCGCGGGCCGACATCGCCACCGACACCCTCGTCGCCGGTCTCCAGGAGATGGGCTGGGAGGTGGACGACGTCACGGCATACCGCACCGTGCGCGCCGCGCCGCCGGCCGCCCACATCCGCGAGGCCATCAAGGGCGGGCAGTTCGACGCGGCCGTGTTCACGTCGTCCTCGACGGTGCGCAACCTGGTCGGCATCGCCGGCAAGCCGCACCCGTCGACGGTGATCGCGTGCATCGGCCCGGCCACGGCCAAGACCGCCGAGGAGCACGGGCTGCGGGTCGACGTGCTCGCCCCGGAGGCGTCGTCCGACTCCCTGGTCGACGCGCTCGCCGACTACGGCCTGGGCCTCGCGGCGGCTGCGGCGGAGGCCGGCGAGCCGGTCGTGCGCCCCAGCGCCAAGAAGTCCGCGTCGCGGCGTCGGGCCAAGTAGCCCGGATGGCTGACCACACGCAGCCGGCGGGGCCGGCGATCCGGCCGCGCCGGCTGCGCCAGTCGGTGGCCCTGCGCCGGCTCGTCGCCGAGACCCGGCTCGACCCCGCCGAGCTGGTGCTCCCGGTCTTCGTGCGCGAGGGCATCGACGCGCCGCAGGCCATCTCGGCCATGCCGGGGGTCGTCCAGCACACTCTCGAGTCCTTGGTGGCGGCTGCCCGCGAGGCAGCCGACGCGGGGATCGGCGGGATCATGCTGTTCGGGGTGCCCGTCGCCAAGGACGCGCTGGGCTCCGGGGCCGACGACCCCGACGGCATCCTCAACGTCGCCCTGCGCGCCGTCGCCGACGCCGTCGGTGACCGGCTGGTCGTGATGGCCGACCTGTGCCTCGACGAGTTCACCGACCACGGCCACTGCGGCGTCCTCGACGCCTCCGGGCGGGTGGACAACGACGCGACCCTCGAACGGTATGCCGCGATGGGCCTCGCCCAGGCCCGCGCCGGGGCCCACGTGCTCGGGCTCTCCGGGATGATGGACGGCCAGGTCGCCCACGTGCGCGACGCCCTCGACGCCGAGGGCTTCACCGACACGGTGATCCTCGCGTATGCCGCGAAGTACACCTCGGGTCTCTACGGCCCGTTCCGCGAGGCGGTGCAGTCCTCGCTCGAGGGCGACCGGGCGACCTACCAGCAGGACCCGGCGAACGCGACCGAGGCGCTGCGCGAGCTCGAGCTCGACATCGCCGAGGGTGCCGACATCGTCATGGTCAAGCCCGCCATGCCCCACCTCGACATCGTCGCCGCCGCCGCTGCGGTCTCGACGGTGCCGGTGGCGGCCTACCAGATCTCGGGGGAGTACTCGATGATCGAGGCCGCTGCGGCCAACGGCTGGATCGACCGGGAGCGGGCGGTGCTGGAGTCGCTGCTCAACATCCGTCGCGCCGGTGCGCAGATCATCCTGACCTACTACGCCGTCGAGGCAGCCCGACTCCTGCGCCCCTGACCCGGGTGCTCGCGCCCGCGGCATACCCCTGCCCGCACGTGGTGCGTCCTGGTGGTCACGGGCCGCCCGATCTGGGCCCCTGGTGACGATCCCAGCGCACCAAGTGCGGGAGCGGTGGGACTTGTTGCGTCCTGGTGGTCACGGGCCGCCGGATCTGGGCCCCTGGTGACCACCTGTGAGCAACAGGTGGAGGCATGACGAAGGGCCGGTTCCCCCGAACCGGCCCTCCGTCAGTCTGTGGTGCTGGGTCAGGCAGCCTTGGTGAGCTGGATGTCCAGGTTGAGCTTGACCTTCTCGGACACGAGCACGCCGCCACCCTCGAGGGCGACGTTCCAGCCGAGGTCCCAGTCCTTGCGGTTGATGTCGGCGGTGGCCTCGAAGCCGGCCTTCTCGTTGCCCCACGGGTCGGTCGCCAGGCCGGTGAACTCCAGGTCGAAGGTCACCGGCTTGGTGACGCCCTTGATGGTCAGGTCGCCGGTCAGGGAGTCGGCGGTGACCTCGGTTGAGGTGAAGCTCATGGTGGGGTTGGTCTCGGCGTCGAAGAAGTCCGCGGACCGCAGGTGGGTGTCGCGGTCGGCGGAGCCGGTGTCGACGGAGGCGATCTTGGCCACGGCGGTGACCTGGGAGTCGGTGATGTCGTCGCCGACCTTGACGGTGCCCTCGAACTCCTTGAACTGTCCGCGGACCTTGGTGACCATGAGGTGACGGGCCACGAAGCCGATCTCGCTGTGTGCGGCGTCGACGGTCCAGGTGCCGGCGGGGAGGTCGTTGATGCTTGCCATGAGAATCTCCTGTAGGGGGGTCTGCGGTCGGGACTGTCCCATCCGCTTCATCTCTTCGAACGTAGCAGACTTCATTTATATTTCAACTAACCGCCCACCTGTCATACTTCCTGGTCATGAGCACCCCACCGGGTGAGCCGCAGTGGCTCAGCGAGGACCAACAGCGGGCCTGGCGTGCCTACCTGCGCGGGAGCCGGCTGATCGAGGAGGCCCTCGACCGTGACCTGCAGTCGCACGGCGTCCAGCTGACCGAGTACGAGATCATCTCGATGCTGTCCGAGAGCCCGGGGCGCCGGCTGCGCATGTCGAGCCTGGCCGACCTGGTGGTGCAGTCCCGCAGCCGGCTCACGCACACCGCCACCCGGCTCGAGAAGCGCGGCTGGGTGGTGCGCGAGTCCTGCCTCGACGACAAGCGCGGGGTCGAGCTGGTCCTCACCGAGCGTGGCTGGCAGGCCGTCCAGGACATGGCGCGGGTGCACGTCGCCAGCGTCCGGCGCGCCGTCATCGACCCCGTGCCCGCGCCGCTGTTCGCGGCGCTGGGCGAGGCCATGGACCTCATCCGGGGCGCCCTCGCCCCCGGCGGCGACCACGGCGACCACCCCGCGGTGGCCCGTGAGGCCCGAGCCCACGAGGCCGGCGTCGCGCACGGCCGGCCCTGATCCCCCCGAACTGCCCCCTGCGGTCGCACTCAGGCCCGGCTGGGACAATGGCGCCATGACTGGCGCCCCCACGGCATACCCCTTCGACGCACCGGCCTCGCAGGCCCTCCTCGAGCGAGCCCTCGCGGTGACGCCCGGGGGCGTGAACTCACCCGTGCGTGCCTTCCGCGCCGTCGGCGGGACGCCACGGTTCATGGTGTCCGGCGACGGTCCCTACCTCACCGACGCCGACGGTCGCGAGTACGTCGACCTGGTCTGCTCGTGGGGTCCGATGATCCTCGGGCACGGCCACCCGCAGGTGCAGCGCGCGGTGTCGGACGCCGCCGCCCGGGGCTTCTCCTTCGGCACGCCGAGCGAGAACGAGGTGGCCCTCGCCGAGGAGATCGTGCGCCGGGTGGAGCCGGTCGAGCAGGTGCGGCTCGTGTCCAGCGGCACCGAGGCCACCATGAGCGCCATCAGGCTGGCCCGCGGCTACACCGGCCGCTCCCTCGTCGTGAAGTTCGCCGGCTGCTACCACGGGCACGTCGACTCCCTCCTGGCCCAGGCCGGCTCCGGGGTGGCGACGTTCGCGCTCCCGGACTCCGCCGGGGTGCCCAAGGAGATGGCGGCAGAGACCATCGTGCTGCCGTTCAACGACCTCGATGCCGTGGAGGCCGCGTTCGCCGAGCGGGGCAGCGAGATCGCCGCGCTCATCACGGAGGCCTCGCCCGGCAACATGGGGGTCGTGCCGCCCGCGCCGGGCTTCACCGAGGGACTGCGCCGCATCACCGCCGCCCACGGCGCTCTCCTCATCTCCGACGAGGTGATGACCGGCTTCCGCTGCAGCGAGGCGGGGTGGTTCGGCCTCGAGGGCCCGTATGCCGCGGGGGCGCCCGACCTGTTCACCTTCGGCAAGGTGATGGGTGGCGGGTTCCCCGCCGCCGCCTTTGGGGGGCGCGCCGACGTGATGGCCCTCCTGGCCCCGCTCGGGCCGGTCTACCAGGCGGGCACGCTGTCGGGGAACCCGGTCGCGACGGCCGCCGGGCTGGCCACCCTCCAGCTCTGCACGCCCGCCCTCTACGCGCGGCTGGACGAGGTCGCGGACGCCCTCACCGCGGGGCTGGACGAGCACCTCGGCGCGGCCGGGGTCCCGCACGTCATCCAGCGGGCCGGCAGCATGTTCAGCGTCTTCTTCCGCGACGGCGCGGTGCGGGACTACGACGAGGCCAGGGCCCAGCACGTGCCGGCCTACGCCGCGTTCTTCCACTCGATGCTGAGTCAAGGGGTCTACCTGCCCCCGAGCGCGTTCGAGTCGTGGTTCGTCAGCGGGGCGCACGACGGGGCGGCGGTCGACCGGGTGCTCGCGGCGCTGCCCGGCGCGGCGTCGGCGGCGGCCGAGGCGTTTGCGACAATCGACTCGTGACCAGCCAAGCCGACCGCACCGTGGTGCACCTCATGCGCCACGGCGAGGTGCACAACCCCGAGGGCGTCCTCTACGGACGCCTCGACGGCTACCACCTGTCCGACCTCGGTCACGAGATGGCCCGCAGGGTCGCCGACCACCTCGCCGACCACGACGTGACCCACGTCGTCGCGTCGTCGCTGCTGCGCGCCCAGGAGACCGCCACACCGGTCGCCGAGGCGCACGGTGTCCCGATCACCACCGACGACCGGGTGATCGAGGCCGCCAACGACTTCGAGGGTCACCTGGTCGGTGGCATGAACCCCCTCGACTTCGCCCACCCGTCCCACTGGTCCAAGCTGGTCAACCCCTTCCGTCCCTCGTGGGGCGAGGCCTACGCCGAGATCGCCCAGCGGATGACGGCGGCCATCGCCGACGCCCGCAGTGCGGCCCGTGGCCACGAGGCCGTGATCGTCTCCCACCAGCTGCCCATCTGGACCATCCGCAACGCGTTGCTGGGCAAGCGGCTCTGGCACGACCCGCGCAAGCGTGAGTGCCGCCTCGCCTCGCTGACGACCCTCACCTACGTCGGCGACGACCTCGAGTCGCTCACCTACTCCGAGCCCGCCGCGTCGCTCCTCGCCCAGTCCCACGGAGGCACCGGGTGAGCCGCGCACGACGTCTCCCGCGCGCAGCCGCGCTGCTCGTGGCGCCGCTCCTCCTCGTGGCGTTGTCCGGGTGCAGTGACGACCCCAACTCCATTGCGGCGCAGGCCAAGTCGGGCAACCGCCAGGGCTACATCTCCGGCGACGGCAACATCGAGACGATCGCGGCCGGCGACCGCAAGAAGCCGGTGGCCCTGACCGGCACGACCCTCGACGACAAGCAGTGGTCGTCGCAGGAGGCGATCGGCAAGGTCGCGGTGCTCAACCTGTGGGCCTCGTGGTGCCCGCCGTGCGAGACCGAGGCGCCCGACCTCAAGAAGGCCGCCGAGACCCTGACCGCGGCCGACAAGCCGGTCGTCTTCATGGGCATCAACTACCGCGACAACCCCGACTCCGGCCGGGCGACCGCAGCCCGGTGGGGCATCCCGTTCCCGTCGCTCGACGACCCGGCCGGCACGACCATCCTCGCCCTGCAGGGCAAGGTGACCTCCCCGCCCACGACCCTCGTGCTCGACCGGCAGGGCCGGATCGCCGCCCGCGTCAGCGGGGCCGTCACCACGTCGACGCTCACCGGCCTGGTCGACGACGTCCTGGCCGAGCAGTAGAACGCGACCCGATGACTGCTGATGCCGCGAACACGGTGACCTCCGGTGCCCTGCCGGTGGCGATGGCCGTGGCCCTGGTCGCCGGGCTCGTGTCGTTCGCCTCGCCGTGCGTGCTCCCGCTCGTCCCGGGCTTCCTCGGCTACGTCACCGGGCTGTCCGACGAGTCTTTGGTCGAGCGCAAGCGCCACCGGATGGTCGTCGGGGCGCTGCTCTTCGTGCTCGGCTTCACGGTGGTCTTCATGACCACCACGGTGATCATCGCCGGGGTGGGCTCGGCCCTGATCCAGCACCGCGAGGTGCTGATGCGGGTCGGTGGGGTCGTGGTGATCCTGATGGCGCTGGTCTTCATCGGCACTGGGTCGCAGCGCGAGTTCAAGCTGCACCGCCGCCCGGCCTCCGGGCTGGCCGGGGCCCCCTTGCTCGGAGCCGTCTTCGGCCTCGGCTGGGCGCCCTGCACCGGCCCCACCCTGGGCGCGGTGCAGGTGCTGGCGACCGCCTCCGGGGACGACTCGGCGGTGACCCGCGGGGTCGTGCTCGCGCTGCTCTACTCGCTCGGGCTCGGGGTGCCCTTCCTGCTGATCGCGGCGGGCTACGAACGGTTCGGCCGGGTCTCGGCGTTCCTGCGGAGCCGGCAGCGCGGCATCCAGCTGTTCGGTGGGGCGCTGCTCTTCGTCGTCGGGGTCCTGCTCGTCTCGGGGCTCTGGGACTCGCTCACCCGCCACGTGCAGACCACGCTCGTCAACGGCTTCCAGACGGTGATCTGACATGGCCGAGACCATCACCCAGCCCACCCTGGGCCCGATCGGCTGGCTGCGCTGGATGTGGCGCCAGCTGACCAGCATGCGCACCGCGCTCTTCCTCCTGCTGCTGCTCGCGGTCGGCGCCGTGCCGGGGTCGATCTGGCCGCAGCGCAGCATCGACGCCGCGCGCACCGCCGACTACATCGCCAACCACCCGAAGGCCGGTCCGTGGCTCGACCGCCTCGGCTTCTTCGAGGTCTACGCCTCCCCGTGGTTCGCAGCCATCTACCTGCTGCTGTTCATCTCGCTCGTCGGCTGCGTCCTGCCCCGGAGCAAGGTGCACTGGAAGGCGATGCGGTCCGCTCCGCCGAAGGCGCCCGCCCGGCCCGCCCGACTGCCTGCCGGGGGCACCGTCGAGGTGGCTGCGACCGAGGACGAGGTCGTGACCGCGTCGCGGGAGCTGTTGCGCGCCAAGCGGTTCCGTCTCGTCTCGCACGACGGCGGCTCCGTGAGCGCGGAGAAGGGCTACCTGAAGGAGACCGGTAACCTGGTCTTCCACCTGTCGCTGATCTTCGTCATCGTCGGGGTCGCGATCGGCCACCTGTTCGGGTGGAAGGGCGACGTGATCATCCCGGTCGGCCAGTCCTTCGCGAACACCCTCGCGCGCTACGACACGTTCAGCCCGGGGCCGTGGGTCGACGCCGACAGCCTCTCGCCGTTCGAGCTCACGGTGGACCAGCTCGACGCCACCTTCGAGGAGAACGTCACGGGCCGGGGCCAGTTCGGGTCGCCCCGCGACTTCACGGCACACGTCACGACCAAGGCGACGCCGTCGTCGCCGGCCCTGCAGTCGACCATCAAGGTCAACCACCCCCTCGAGATGGACGGCGCGGGGGTCTTCCTGCTCGGCAACGGCTACGCCCCGGTCATCACGGTCCGTGACGCCAAGGGCGACAGGGTCTACAGCGCGCCCACGCCGTTCCTGGCCCAGGACAACAACTACAAGTCCGTCGGGGTCGTGAAGGTGACCGGCGCCCAGCCGCAGCAGCTCGGCTTCTCCGGGTTGTTCCTGCCGACGGCCACCATCGACAAGGAGCTCGGCCCGATCTCGGTCTTCCCGGACGCCAAGAAGCCGGCCCTGGCCCTCACGGTCTACGAGGGTGAGCTCTTCCCCGGCGGCCGGCCGCAGTCGGTCTACCTCCTCGACACGGCCAAGATGACCCAGCTCAAGAGCGCCAAGGGTGACCCGCTGCGGATCTGGCTCGAGCCCGGGCAGACCTACCAGCTCCCGGGCGGCCGGGGCAGCATCAGCTTCGACGGCGTGGAGCGGTTCGCCGGGTTGTCGATCCGCCACGACCCGGGCAAGTTCGTCACCTTGTTCGCCGCGCTCCTCGCCCTCACCGGGCTGATCTGCTCGCTGGTGGTCCGGCGCCGCCGGGTCTTCCTGCGGGTTTCCCCCGCCGTGGCACCGGGTCGTACCGTGGTAGCCGTCGGCGGCCTCGCCAAGGGCGACGACGACGGGCTCCAGGAGCTGGTGGACCGGCTGGTCGCCGACCTGCGGACCCGGTTCGACACCGCGCCCCAGCCAGACCCCGAGCCAGAGCCCGAGTCGCACCCCCGGACCGAGCCCGAGCCCGACCCCCAGCCCGAGCTGGACAGCAGATTGGACGCACGAGGATGACCAACGAGAGCCTGGCCGGCTACGCCAACCTGAGCCTCTACTCGGCGATGGCGGTCTTCACGATCGCGATGGTCTGCCACGCCGTGTACCTCGCAGCCCTGCTCCCCGCACGCGACCGGCTCCGGGCCGGTGCGGTCGACCGTGAGCTGGTCGGTGCCGGGGCTCCCGTGCCCGTCGAGGCGCCGGCCCGTCCCGAGCTGTCCTCCCGCGCCGCCAAGGCGGCCGGGATCGCCTCGACGACGACCTGGCTGGGCGGCTTCCTGCTGCTGATGTCGGTGGTCCTGCGCGGGGTCGCCGTGCACCGCTGGCCGCTGGGCAACATGTTCGAGTTCGCGGTCATGGGCTCGATGTTCACCGTGCTGGCCTACTCGGTCTGGTCGACCCGGCGCGACCTGCGCTGGCTGGGGCTGTTCATCACCGGCCCGGTGCTGCTCGTCCTCGGCATGGCCGTCGCCGTCTGGTACACCGAGGCCTCCGAGCTGATGCCGTCGCTGCGCAGCTACTGGCTGGTCATCCACGTCACGGTCGCCACGCTCGCCACCGCGGTCTTCACGATCGGGGCCGCGCTGAGCGTCGTCTACCTCCTCAAGGACGCGTTCGAACGATCCGGGCGGGCCAGCATCCTCGACCGGTTCCCGGAGACCCCGGCGATCGAGCGCACCGCCTACAGCCTGCACATCGTCGCCTTCCCGCTGTGGACCTTCACCCTGATCGCCGGGGCCATCTGGGCACGCCAGGCCTGGGCGTCCTACTGGAACTGGGACCCGAAGGAGGTCTGGACGTTCGTCATCTGGGTCGTCTACGCGGCATACCTGCACTCGCGGGCGACCAGCGGCATCAGCCGCCAGACCGTGAGCTACATCGCGCTGGCCGGCTACGCCTGCATCATCGTCAACTTCGCCGTCGTGAACGTGTTCTTCGTCGGCCAGCACTCCTACTCGGGGCTGTAGATGCTGCGTTACTCGGTCCTGCGGCTGCTGGTCTTCTTCGGGGTGCTGTCGCTGCTCTGGTTGGTGGGGCTGCGCGACCCCGGTCAGCGCTGGATGCTGCTCGTCCTCAGCGCGCTGATCTCGATGGTGCTGTCCTTCTTCGTGCTCGCCCGCTTCCGTGAGGAGAGCACGGCCGAGCTGGCCCGGCGGATCGAGCGACGCACCGCGGCCAAGCAGGCGGGCGAGCCGGCGGTCACGGGTCTCGACGAGGAGGCCGAGGACGCCGAGGACGAGCGCGGCGGACCGGTCGAGTACCGCTGACCCGACCCGCTGTCAGCTGAGGGCGATCCCCGCGGCGAGCAGCACGGCATACCCGACCTCGAAGAGGCCGGTCGCGGCGAGCACCGGCACGAGGTCGCGCCCGGTGGCGCCGGTCCGCAGGGCCTGCAGGGGCTTCCTGAGCAGCACGAGCGACAGCAGGGCGGCCAGGGCCAGCGGGTGCTGGCGGGCCACGACGACGACCATGGCCACGGCGATGAGGACCAACAAGGCGTAGAACCATCGGGTGCCCTGGTCGCCCAGCCGGACCGCCAGGGTCAGCTTGCCGCTCTCGCGGTCGGTGGGGATGTCGCGCAGGTTGTTGACCACGAGGATCGCCGAGGCGATGGCGCCCACCCCGACCGCGCCGGCGACGCCGACCCCGGTGACCTCCTTGGCCTGCGTGTAGAGCGTGCCGAGGGTGGCCATCAGCCCGAAGAACAGGAAGACGTAGACCTCGCCGAGCCCCCGGTAGCCGTAGGGGTTGTCGCCGCCGGTGTACTTCCAGGCCGCGAGGACCGCGAGGGCGCCGAGCGGGATCATCACCCAGGCCTCGCTGAGCGCCACGAGGGCCAGGCCCACGAGCGCCGCGAACCCGAAGAACGCGAACGCCATCAGCTTGACGTTCCCGGGGTCGGCGAGGTGCTGACCGACGAGGCGCACCGGACCCACCCGCTCGCCGTCGGTGCCGCGGATGCCGTCGGAGTAGTCGTTGGCGTAGTTGACCCCGATCTGCAGCCCGACCGACACCAGCAGGGCCAACAGCCCGAGCCCGAGGTCGGCGCGGTCCAGCGGGACGGCGGCGGCGGTCCCCACGACGACGGGGGCGATGGCGGCGGGGAGGGTGCGCGGGCGGGCGCCGGCGATCCACTGGTTCAGGGTGGCCATGGAGGTGGTGTTCTCACTCGCGGTGATCTGTGGCGGACGGTGGTGCGGGCAGGTGCAGCGGTGGGACGAGGGGTTGCCTCAGAGCCTACGGAGGAAGTCGGGGTCGTCGTCGGGGCCACGCGGGGGAGGCGGGCGGTGAGATGGCCCACGCGGTCCGCCACCCGGCCCTCGGCCGGCCGTGCCACGCTGCGGGCGCCCGGCGATGAACCAGGCGATCGCCCCCACGACCGGGAAGAGCAGGATCAGCAGCAGCCACAACAACTTGGGCAGGCCCCTGACGTGCGCGTCGTCGGTCTGGATGCAGTCGACCACGGCATAGACGGTCACCGCGACCGTCAACAGCCAGGGCAGCAGCCGGATCATGAGGCCATGGTGTCACGCGTCGCTGGCGAACCGATCAGCGACCGCCAGCCGGTCCGGCTTGCCCGGCCCGCGCAGCGGGATCGCGGTCAGCACCAGCAGCCGTCGCGGCAGCGCGTGCGACGGGAGTATGCCGCGCAGCTGCTCGCGCAGAGCCGTCACCGTGGGTGTCGCGGAGCCACCGCCCGCCGCACCGGGGTGCGGCACGACCGCGGCGCTGACGACCTGGCCCCACTGGTCGTCGGGGGTGCCGACGACGACCGCCTCGGCGATGCCGGGGAGTGCGGTCAGGGCCTCCTCGACCAGTCGCGGCGCGACCTTGAGGCCGCCGGTGGTGATCAGGTCGTCGACCCGGCCGTCGACGTGCCAGCGCCCGTCGTCGTCGCGGTGCCCGACGTCGTCGGTGCGGAACCACCGGGCGCCGTCCTCGTCGGTGCTGAAGGCCGCGGCGGTCAGGTCGGGGCGGCCGAGGTAGCCGGTGGCCAGCGTCGGACCGCCGAGCAGCAGCCGACCGTCGGGGTCGGCCCGGACCACGGTGCCGGTGAGCGGGTCGCCGTCATAGACGCAGCCGCCGCACGTCTCGCTCATGCCGTAGGTCGTCACGGCGCGGACTCCAGCCGCGCGAGCCCGCGCGAGCAGGGCCGGCGGGCTGGCGGCGCCGCCGACGAGGACGGCGTCGAGCTCGGCCAGGGCGGCGGTCGCCTGTTCGTCGGCGAGGAGGCGGACGAGCTGCGTGGGCACGAGGGCGGTGTAGCGCCGGGTTCGCGCGCCCGACCGCGCGAACGCCGTGGCTGCGCGCGTGAAGGCCTCTGGGGTGAACCCGTCGGACAGGTCGACGAACCCGGGCAGGGTCCCCGCGGCGACGCACCGCAGGAGCACCTGCACCCCCGCGATGTGGTGCGGCGGCATCGCGAGCAACCAGGCGCCGGCGCCGCCGAGCCGCTCGTGGCTCGCCGCGACGCTCGCGGCCAGGGCGGCGGCCGGGAGCATCGCGAGCTTGGGGCTGCCGGTCGAGCCGGAGGTGCCCACGACCAGCGCCGTGCCCTCGTCGGGGACGGCTCCGGCGGGCGTGGGCG
Organism: Pedococcus bigeumensis; assembly: GCF_039531795.1. Lineage (NCBI taxonomy): Bacteria > Bacillati > Actinomycetota > Actinomycetes > Micrococcales > Intrasporangiaceae > Pedococcus > Pedococcus bigeumensis. Next base: position 92,632 of record NZ_BAAAQS010000001.1, read on the forward strand.
GCGACGGTGCCGACGCGGCATACGGGAGGGCGGCGAACTCGCCGTCCAGCGCCCTGCGCAGGGCGGGGAGGGCGGCCACGGCGTCCGGGCCGGCAGCGATGGCCAGCGGTCGCAGCGAGGTCACCCGCTCAGGCTAGCCGTCAGGTGGACGGCACCCACTCGGGGCGGGACCATGGGTCCGGGAGGTGCCATGGACGCCGACTTCGCGGCCTACATCGAGCGGGTGCGCGCCCACCGCGGCGAGCTGCGGGACTCGGTCGCGGCCGTCGACGAGGCGCTGGCCTCCCCGATCGCCCGTGGTGGCGCGTGGCGCGAGCGGGTGCGGGCGGCGCTGGCCGAGCTGTCGCACGACTTCCGGGACCACATCGACCTGACCGAGCGACCGGGCGGGATCTACGACGGGGTCCGGCACGGCGCTCCCCGGCTGATCTCCGCCGTCGACCGGCTGACCGGCGAGCACGTCCGGTACGCCGAGGACATCGACGGCTACCTCGCGGTGCTGGAGCACGGTGGCACGATCGCCGACCTGCCGGCCTTCCGCGAGGAGGTCACCACCCTGATGGGGCAGCTGGTGCGGCACCGGCAGATCGGCGCCGACCTGGTCTACGAGGCGTACGAGGTGGACCTCGGCGGCTCCGGTTGACGAGGGCCGGTGTGGCCGCGCGACCTGTTGCTCCCAGGTCGTCACGGAGGGCCGGCATCGGCGCTTGGTGAGGAGCAGGTGGCAACAAGTCGCCCAGCGGCTCGACCTGTTGCTCCCAGGTCGTCACGGAGGGGTGGGATCGGCGCTTGGTGAGGAGCAGGTGGCAACAAGTCGGTGGAGGTGGGGGCGCTGCCTGGGGCAGGGTGGCCTCCCATGACCGTGCCCCCGTGGACCGTGCCCGAGCCGTTCGTCGCCAGCCGCGCCGACGAGCTGCAGCGGCAGTGGGCGCGCTCCTTGTCCGGGGTTGCCGCTGGTCTGGCACAGGAGTGGTCGCTCGAGCCGGCCGGCCCGCCGATGTGGGGCTACGTGTCGGTCGTGTGGCCGGTGCGCGGCCCGGGCGGCGAGCAGTGGGTGCTCAAGGTCGGGGAGGACGACCCGCGCAACCATGCCGAGGGGGCCGTGCTGCTGGCCTGGCAGGGGCGCGGGGCGGTCGAGGTGGTGCGCCACGACCCGGCCACCGGCGCGCTCCTGCTCGAGGCGCTGGACCCGGCTCGGGACCTCGAGAGCGTGCCCGACGAGACGGAGGCGACGGCTGTCGTGGGTGGCTTCATCGCGGATCTCAGGACGGCCAGTGCACCGGACGGCGTGCCGCCCTTCACCGACGAGCTCCGGCGCATCCACGGCCACGTGCTGCGGCGGCGTGACCTCGCCGTCGACGGCCTCACCCGCAGTGACTTCGACGCCGCCCTCGACACGCTGACGACGGTGGCGGCCGACCTCGACGCGGGTGGGCCGTGGCCGGCGATGCACGGCGACCTGCACTACTGCAACATCCTGCACACCCGCGAGGGAGCAGCCGACCCCGGCTGGCGGGTGATCGACCCGCTGCCGATGCTCGGTCCGGCCGAGGCCGAGGTCATCGCCCCGATGCGCAACCGGTGGGAGGACGCGGTCGCGACCGGCGACCCCGACCGGGCCCTGCGCCGCAGGCTCGACCAGCTGGTCGACCTCGCGGAGCTCGACCTCGGGCTCGCCCGGGCGCTGTGCCACGCCGTGGCGGTGGACAACCTCTCGTGGGTGCTGCTGGATGAGCCGGTCGCGCAGGACCGGTTCCTGGGCGCCTACCGGGTGATGGCCTCCTGGCGCTAGCCAGGAGGGTGCGGTGCGCAGTCGGGCTCGGAGCTCGGACAGCCGGCCGACCTGCATCCGCAAGCTCGGGTCGGGCCCGGCGCGGCACCGTGATCCCTGCGCTGGAGCAGGTCGGTCAGCTCGTCGGCGTCCATCCCGCGCGGCTCCGGGCGAGGTCGGCAGCCAGGATGTGTTTGCACGGTCCGCGACTGGCCTGGTGCTTGGCGAACCACTGGCAGGTGCAGCGGTCGCCGCTCTCGGTGCGGCGGACGACGTGCTCCACCTCCCCACTGCGCACATGGGCGACCGAGCCGCCGTCGAGCCGCACCGCGTCGGCGTCCAGGAGGGCCTGGGCGTCGCGGAGACGGGGGTGCATCGCCGCGAGCCGGTCGGGGTCGTAGGGCAGCTCGCGATGGAAGTAGGCACCCTCTGCCGCATCGAAGCCGACCCGTCCCGCGGCGCCGAGCCGGCCGAGCGCGCGGGTGATGCGGTCCTCGGGCAGTCCGGCGTCGGCGGCCAACGTGGCGATGTCGATCCGCGGTTCGAAGGCGAGGAGGGCGGAGACGAGGTCGGCATCGTCGGCGGACTCCTCGCCGGCCAGGTCCCAGAGCACGCCGCCCTCGCCGGAGAACCCCCGGCTCGACTCCGGGCTGAGCACCAGGACCAGCCTGGCGTCGTCGAGCTCGAGCTCCCAGAGACCGGTCGCTCCGTGCGGGTCGTGCGGCGCGGCATACCCGCGCAGCGAACGCGCGAACCGCAGCAACGGTTCGAGCGGCTTGAGCCGGTCCGGGCCCGAAAGTGAGACGCCCTCGGGCGTGGGTCGCGTCGTGAGCCGCAGGCCGCGCCCCGCCGGGACGACCCAGACCGGCTTGCGGCTGCCCGAGCTGGGCATGCTCCGGACGAACCGCCGCGCCTCGGACGCGGGGACCTCGAAGACCGGGGCGACGGTGGCCGAGGCGAGCTGCACCTCGGCGAACCCCTTGAGCCACCGCTCGGGCAGCGGCACCTTCTTCTCGGTCACCGCACCGTCGAGCGTGCTGACCACGACGTCCTCGCCGACCTGCAGGTGCAGGGGCTCCAAGCCCCCGACGCGGGCGAGTGCGTCGCGCATCGGTGGATTGAAGTCGACGTTGGTCGTCCCGGCGTCGAGCACGCTGCCGTCGAGGCTGCCCGGCAGCGCGTCGTAACGGGCGTAGACGCCGCAGCAGGCGGAGAAGCTCTCGAACCGCAGCCGGTCGCCGTTGCTGGTGACGACCGGGTCGGCCGCGCGCAGGATCGCCGCGACCATGCCGGGCGGCAGGTAGAAGCGGGTGCGAGCGACCTTGGCGACCGCCAGCAGTGCCGCGGCGGCCTGCTCGGGGTGGCCGAGGAAGCCGTCGAAGAAGACCGGGTGGGCGGCCGGGCCGGCGGCCGTGCGTCCGCCGCTGGTGGCGAGCAGCAGGTCGGCCCGTCCGTCCGCGAAGGTCAGCGCCGACGGGCGGACGTAGCTGTAGGTCTGCTCCTGCGCGGTCCCCGCCATGCCGAGAACCTAGCCGAGCAGCAGCCGTGCGGTCCTGGCTGCGGAGGAACTGCCGGAGAGGCTGCCGAGCCACTGCCGCAGTGCCGGATCGGTGGCGTGCTGGTCGAGGCGGAGCAGCTGGTCGCGGAGCAGGTCGAGGAGCCGGCCCAGCCCGCGGTGGTCGGACGGCAGCTGCGGCAGGAGGTGGGTGAGCAGGCCGACGGTGGCGTCGGCGCCGCCGGGGGCCTGAGCCGCTGACGTCAGCGACTCGGCCCACCGGTTCGCCGGCCAGGCGGGGGCGTAGCGCGCCAGGGCCGTGGCGACCTCGGGGAGCGGGATGCGGCCCGACGCCGCGAGGTCGAGGAACGCGTCGACCGCGTGGAGCCGGTGCACGCGCTGCGTCGCGGAGAGGCCGGCGGCGAGCGTGGCAGCCGCCAACGAGCCCAGCCGGCCGGGGTGCTGCGCCAGCGCGTCGAGGGTCCGTGGCACGTCGTGCGCCGTCTCGGTCCAGCTCGGCGACTCCAGGACCGGCACGCAGGTCAGCGCGAGGAAGTGCTCCGCGTCGTGGGGCCAGATCGCGGCCAGTGCGGGAATCCAGTCGCCCAGGTGGCGGCTCACCCCGCCGCTGCCCCACTGGTCCGCGGTCGCGGCCACGAGCTCGGTGGGCTGGTCGTCGGCCGGCTGCCGCGCCGTCGACGTGGTCACCGCGAACCTCGCGTACCGGGACGTGCGCTCGCGGCCGTGCTCGGTCCAGGTGTGCGTCCGCACGTCGCCGCTCAGGCGCGGCGCCACGTCGGGCGGGTATGCCGCGCGCGACCGTTCGGCCGCCCGCCACCAGGCCTGCGGCCCGGCCCGTCCAGTGCGGAGCAGCCGTCGCGCGGGCTCCGCCCCGTCGAGGGCGAAGCGCACGGCCGCGGGGAGGTCGACGTCTCCCGCCACCGCCGCCTCCCGCCCGTCGGGGTGCAGGCGGAGCAGCGCAGCGACCAGGTCGTGGTGACGTGGGGCAGTGGCCTGCTGCGCCAGTCCGTCGACCAGGGCCGCTGCGCTCACCCACCCGCCGGGGAGGTCCGGCGTGGCGAGCAGCGGACCGGCTGACTCGCGGAGCTCGCCGAGGCGCTGCACGACGAAGCGCTGGGCGGGGAGCGAGGGGGCTGCCGCCGGGGCCGGCTCGCCGACGAGCCGGAGGACGACGCGGGCCACCTGACCCGGCAGCCAGGAGTCACCGAGGTCGGTCCGCGGGCCGCGCACAACGACTGCCTTCGCCCGCTTGCGCAGGGGCACGAGCGACTCGCCGACGTCGGGCGCGACGAGCGCCGCCATGACAGCCTCGAGCTCGGCTGCGTCGGACGCGTCCTCGAGCAGTGCCGCCACCCGCTCGGCGAGGTCGGGCGCGGCGACGGGGGCGGGCCGCCCCGCCAGTCGCTGCACCGGTCGGGCCCCCGTCGGTGCCCCGGTCCCACCAGTCGCCCCGTTCGTCCCGGTGGCGGCGTTCGTCCCGGTCGCGGCGGTCCCACCGGTCGCGGTTGTCGCGGCGGGACCCACGGCGTCGACGTCGAGGCCGAGCTCGTGGCGCACGCCGGGGGTGAGGTCGTCGGCTGCCGCACTGACCACGTCGCCCCGTCCGCAGTCGGCGAGGAGCGTGGCCGCTGCGCGCTGCACGTCGGGGTGGGGGTGCCCGAGTGCGGCGTGCGCCACGGTGGCGACCGCGACGGGATGCTCCGTCGCGCAGGCCCGGGCCAGTCGTAGGGCGTCGAGCGCCGTGCCCTTGGCCTTGACCAGGGTCGCCGCCGGCAACAGCTCGAGGGTCTCGACGGCGTCGAGCCGTCCGGCCCTCTGCACCCGGACCAGCCCCTTGACCGCGAAGGAGACCGTCGCCGGCACGGCTGCGCCGAGCAGTCGCCGTAACCCTTCCTGTGACGCGACGACCTCGTCGTCGGTGGGCTCCAGCGCGAGGTAGGTGGCGGAGTACCAGCCGGCCCGGTAGGCAGCGAAGTCCCTGCCCAGGGCCGCCAGGCACGCGGACAGCAGCCGGGAGCGTTCGAGGGTGCCGTCGGCGCCCAGCTCGAGGAACGCCGTGCGCCACTCGTCGCCGCCGAACCGGTCGACGTTGGTGAGGCTGACCTCGCCGCCACCCTCCACCTCGAACACCCGCCACAGTGCGCGGTCGACCAGGTCGGGATCCGATCTCAGCGCCTCGGCCTTGCCGGGCCCGAGCGAGCTGACCATGGCCAGGACGTAGGTGTCGTCGGGGTCCAGCTCGACCAGCCCGAGCCGCTCCAGCAGCCGCACCCGGACGAACCCTTCGCGGGACCAGAAGGTCGTGGAGGCCTGCCGGAGCTCGCGCGCGACGAGGCCGTCCAGCCAGCGCGGCTTCGGGGCCGTGCCCTCGCCCGCGGCGCCCGGGCCCCCTGTGCCCCCGGTCGCCTCTGCGAGGCCGCGGTCGACGGCCTCGAGGAGCGCGCGGTCCCGCTGCCAGGCGTGCTCGTACGCGGCCTCCGACGCCGCCGCGGCATACCGTGCGAACAGCCCGTAGAGGACTCCGGGCGGTGTGCCGACCAGCGCGGCGTACTGCGAGCTGTCCAAGGCTGGGCCGCTCAGAAGTACCAGGGGTACGGCGACCAGTCGGGGTCGCGCTTCTCCAGGAACTGGTCGCGACCCTCCACAGCCTCGTCGGTCATGTAGGCCAGGCGGGTCGCCTCGCCAGCGAACACCTGCTGCCCCATCAGGCCGTCGTCGAGCAGGTTGAAGGCGAACTTCAGCATCCGCTGGGCCTGCGGGCTCTTGCCCATGATCTCGCGCGCGACCTGCAGCGCGTCCGACTCCAGCTCGGCGTGCGCGCTGACGAGGTTCACCGCGCCCATCCGGTGCATGTCGTCGGCGCTGTAGGTGCGGCCGAGGAAGAAGATCTCGCGGGCGAACTTCTGGCCGACCATCTTGGCGAGGTAGGCCGAGCCGTACCCGCCGTCGAACGAGCCCACGTCGGCGTCGGTCTGCTTGAACCGCGCGCACTCGCGGCTGGCGATGGTGAGGTCGCACACGACGTGCAGGGAGTGCCCGCCACCGGCAGCCCAGCCGCCGACCACCGCGATGACGACCTTCGGCATGGTGCGGATCAGCCGCTGCACCTCGAGGATGTGCAGCCTCCCGCCCTCGGCCTTCACCCGCCGCTGGTCGACCGTCTCGGCGGTGTCGCCTTCCGCGTACTGGTAGCCCGACCGGCCCCGGATCCGCTGGTCACCCCCGGAGCAGAAGGCCCACTGGCCGGCGCTGCCGGACCCCTCCGGGCCGGGGCCGTTGCCGGTGATCAGGACGACCCCCACGTCGGGGGTGCGCCGGGCGTGGTCGAGCGCCTGGTAGAGCTCGTCGACCGTGTGCGGCCGGAACGCGTTGAGCACCTCGGGCCGGTCGAACGCGATCCGCACCGCGCCCACCCCCCGCGCCCGGTGGTAGGTGATGTCGGTGAGCTCGAACCCCTCGACCGCGTCCCACATGTCGGGGTCGAAGGGCTGGCTCACCACAGGCTGCTCGCTCACCTGCGCGAGCCTAGCCGCGCGGACGGTGCGGTATGCCGCGTGGTCGGCCCCGCGGCATACCTCGCCTCGGTGTCGTGGCCCCGACAAAGGTGGGACGGGTGGGGTCAGGCGGCGAGGGCTTCCTCGAGGTCCTTGGTGAGGTCCTCGGGCTTGGTGGTCGACCCGTAGCGCTTGAGGACGGTGCCGTCGCGGCCGACCAGGAACTTGGTGAAGTTCCACTTGATCTTGCTGCCGAGCAGGCCCCCCTTCTCCGACTTCAGCCAGTCGAAGACCGGGTGGGCGTCGTCACCGTTCACGTCGACCTTGGCGAACATCGGGAAGCTGACCCCGAAGTTGCGCTGGCAGAACTCACCGATCGCGGCCTCGTCGCCGGGCTCCTGGCCGCCGAACTGGTTGCAGGGGAAGCCGAGCACGACGAGTCCCTGCTCCGCGTACTCGCTGTACAGCTTCTCGAGTCCCTCGAACTGGGGCGTGAAGCCGCACTCGCTGGCGGTGTTGACGACGAGGGCGACCTTGCCGGCATACGCGGACAGGGGCTGCTCCTCACCGGTCAGGGTGGTCGCGGTGAAGTCGGAGAGGGTCGGCACGGGGGCGCCTTTCGTGTCGGGAGGCAGGGCGAATCGACCTGCTGATGAGCATTCGGACCTGCTCGTGCAGCGGATTCCTGATCGTCCCTATTCCCAGCACCTTGGCATGGATCGTCCGCTGGTGACGCCGCCCGCGGGGTGCGGCCTGAACCGCGCGACGCGCTGGCTCGTCTCCACCTGACGGGGCAGCCGTGCCCCCGCAAACTGTCAGGAGGACTGCATGAACAGACTCAAGCAGTGGGGCGTGCTCGCCACCGCCGCCAGCCTCGGCGCGGTGGGCGTCGCGGCGTTCGCGGTCGCGGCCTCGGCCGACGGCGGTGGGGGCGGCTCGAAGCCCTTCACCATCACCGAGCGACTCAGCGGTTTCCACGAGACCCCGCTGGCCCTGTCCACGAGTGGGCAGGGCTCCATCCGGCTGCGCATCGACCCGCAGGCCGGCACGATCGCCTACACGGTCCGGTACGCCAACCTCGAGGGCGCGGTCACCCAGTCCCACATCCACTTCGGGTCACCGTCGCAGACGGGTGGGGTCAGCGTGTTCCTGTGCAGCAACCTCAGCAACGGGCCGGCCGGCACCCCAGCCTGCCCGACCACCAACCCGGGTGAGGTGAGCGGCGTGCTCGACTCCTCGGACGTCATCGGTCCCGCCGCCCAGGGCATCACGGCAGGCCAGTTCTCCGAGCTGCTCGCCGCGATCCGGGCCGACTCCACCTACGCCAACGTCCACAGCACGCTCTACCCGGCGGGTGAGATCCGCAACCAGCTGAGCGCCCACGAGGACCACTGACCGCAGGGTCGCGCCCGGGCCGCAGCCACCGGTCCGGGCGCGTCTGCTGCAATGGGCGCATGACGTCGCCGACCCCACCGGAGCTGCCTGCGCTCGCGGACCTGCTGGCGGGCCTGCGGGTCGTTGCGATCCCGATGCGGGTCCGCTTCCGCGGCGTCACGGTGCGCGAGGCGGCGCTGCTGCGCGGCCCTTCGGGCTGGGCGGAGTTCGCCCCCTTCCTCGAGTACGGGCCGGCCGAGTCCGCGCGCTGGCTGGCTGCCGCGGTGGAGGCTGGGTGGGGGCGGTGGCCGGAGCCGCGGCGCGGCGTCGTCGCGGTCAACGCGACCGTCCCGGCCGTGGCCGCGGCAGACGTGCCGGGTGTGCTGGCCCGGTTCGACGGCGCGACGACGGCCAAGGTCAAGGTCGCCGAGCGGGGCCAACGGCTCGAGGACGACCTGGACCGGGTGGCCGCCGTGCGCGACGTGATGGGGCCCGGGGGCCGGATCCGGTTGGACGCCAACGGCGGGTGGTCGGTGGCCGAGGCGACCGACGCGCTGGGCCGGCTCGCGGCCTACCGGCTGGAGTATGCGGAGCAGCCGTGCGCGCAGGTGAGCGAGCTGCGCGAGCTGCGCCTCGCCCTCGCCCGCCGGGGCACCGAGGTGCTGGTGGCCGCCGACGAGTCGATCCGCAAGGCCGAGGACCCGGTGCGGGTGGCGCGCGAGGAGGCTGCCGACCTGGTCGTCGTCAAGGTGGCGCCGCTGGGTGGGGTGTCCCGAGCGCTGGACGTGGTGGCCGAGTGCGGGCTGCCCGCCGTGGTCTCCTCCGCCCTCGACACGTCGGTCGGCATGGCCGCAGGGGTCGCGCTGGCTGCGGCCTTGCCCGAGCTGCCGTTCGCCTGCGGGCTGGGCACGGTCGCCCTGCTCGAGGGGGACGTGGCGCGGGTGCCGCTGCTGCCCCGGGCGGGCGTGCTCCCCGTCGGCCGGGTGGCCCCGGACGAGGCACTGCTCGCGCGCTGGGCGGCCCCTGCGGACCGGGTCGCGTGGTGGACCCAGCGGGTGCGCGACTCCTGGGCCGTCCTGGCCTGAGGAGCGGGGGCAGCTCTGCGCCGTGGTCGCAGCGCCTGCTGCGGCACCGGGCCCGCGCACGGCTCGCCGTGCGTGGCTAGAGTCGGGCCCGTGAACATCGTCTTCGTGGAGCCGGGGTTCCCTGCCAACCAGCGCCGGTTCGCCCTCGCGCTCGCGTCGGTCGGGGCCAACGTCATCGGCATCGGGGAGTCCGACGAGTACGCCCTCGACGACGAGCTCCGCGGCGCGATGACCGGCTACTACAAGGTCGGGTCGGTGACCGACCTGCGGGCGATGACCGAGGCGGTCCAGTTCATCCAGTCGAAGGTCTGGGTCGACGCGCTCGAGGCCACCGTCGAGGCGCACACCATGGTGGCGGCGCAGGTGCGGGAGGCGACCGGCATCCCGGGCACGTCGGTGCGCACCACCTGGCTCTGCCGCGACAAGCCGTCGATGAAGCAGGCGCTGCGCGAGGTGGGCGTCCCCACGGCTGCCTCCGCCGCCATCGACCACGCCCACGAGGCCTGGGCCTTCGCCGAGGCGATCGGCTACCCGCTCATCCTCAAGCCACGGGACGGCGCCGGCGCCAAGGACACCATGCGCGTCGACAACGACACCGAGCTGGCCCACGCGCTCACCGAGTTCGGCTCGCACGGCGCCACCTCGATCGCCATCGAGGAGTTCGTCGAGGGCCATGAAGGCTTCTACGACACCATCGCCAAGGACGGGCGCGTCGTCCACGACTGGACCACGCACTACTACCCCAACGTCCTCGAGGCGATGCGCAGCCGCTGGATCTCCCCCCAGTTCGCCACCACCAACCGGATCGCCGACTCCCCGTTCTACGCCGAGGTGGCCGCGATGGGCGCCAAGGTCATCGAGGCCCTGGGCATCGGGACCAGCGCGACCCACATGGAGTGGTTCCACGGGCCCAAGGGCCTGAAGTTCTCCGAGATCGGCTGCCGTCCTCCAGGGGTCGGCTGCTGGGACCTCTACTCCGCGAGCAACGACGTCGACGTCTACCGCGAGTGGGCGCACATCATCACGCACGGCGTCCCCGAGTCGCCGATGCGCCGCCCCTACGCCGCCGGCATCGTCGCCCTGCGCCCTGATGCCGACGGCCACATCACCGGCTACAGCGGCATCGACGAGATCCAGGGCCGGCACGGCGAGTGGATCATCGACGGCCACTTCCCGCCGGTGGGCCACCACACCCAGCCCGTCGAGGCGGGCTACATGGCCAACGCGTACGTGCGGATGCGGCACCCCGACTACGACACCCTGCGCGGGATGCTCGACGACGTGGGCCGCACCATCCACGTCCACGCGGGCTAGTCCCGAGCCCTGATGCGCACCGTCCTCCTCGGGCCGCAACGGTTCATGACCACGGCCGGCACCGCCCTGCGTTCGCTCGGTGTCGACGGACCCGTCGCGACGATCAACGCCGGCTGGGAAGAGCGCGAGGACGTCGTCGACGAGCTCGACACCGTCCTCGGCGGCGACACCCGGCACCTGCGCCTCTACCACCGCAGCCTCGACGTGATCACCAAGGACGAGGTGTTCGGCACGGCGGCGCTGGCCTTCCGCGACCGCCACGACGCGCTCCTGTCCCTCTACCGGCTGCGCCTCCAGAACGCCATGGACGGGGTGTATGCCGTGCAGCGGCGCACCCGCGAGGGGGAGGGGCGCGCCCGGGGCGAGGCCACGGCATACGCGGCCCTCGACGACTCGATCGAGGTCGTCCGGCACGTCGACCGGTGGTACGCCACCCAGCTCAAGGGGCTCTACGCCGAGCTCGACGCGGCGTCGCCGATCGACTCCAGCGGGGTGATCGGCTGGCACCGCGGTGAGCTGGCCGACCTGTTGGGTCAGTCGGCGGCCGTCGTGCTCACCGGTGGCCACGTCGGCACCCTGTTGCGGGCGTTGCGGCTGTTCGCGATCACGATCCCCGACGACGTGCCGGTGATCGCCTGGTCGGCCGGGGCGATGGCGCTGACCGAGCGGGTCGTGCTGTTCCACGACCACGGACCGGAGGGGAACACCGAGGCCGAGGTCTTCGACCGCGGCCTGGGGCGGGTGAAGGGGATCGTGGCCCTGCCGCACGCCCGGCGCCGGCTGCGGCTCGACGACCGTGACCGCTGTGCCGTCATGGCCCGGCGGTTCACCGACCAGCACTGCGTCCTGCTCGACGACGGCACGGCGCTCGAGCTCACCAAGGATGGCGGTCTGCCCCGGGGCGCGCGCATCCTCGGTCTCGACGGCGCGGTCCACGAGCTCGGTGCGGCGAACGGGTCGAAGGCCGTGGACCCGGCGGCCGGCGCGCACCAGGTCATGGACAGCCGGGGGGCCGGGTCGTGAGCGAGTCACGCCTGGTGATCAACCGGCTCCGCGAGCGCCTGCCCGCCGACGGTGCCGTGATCGACCGCTTCGTCGCGCGGCACGGGGCACCCATCGTCGAGGGGGAGCGGGCCACCTTCCTGTTCCGCGGGGAGGCCGACGAGGTGCGCGTGCGGCACCGCGTCGTGGGCCTCCCCGACCCCCTCCCCATGAGACGGCTCCCCGACACCGACCTGTGGGCGGCGACGACGGTGCTGCCCAGCGGGTCGCGGGTCGAGTACCAGCTCGAGACCCGCAACGGCGACCGCTACGACACCTTCAACGACCCCCTGAACCCCCGGGTGGCGCACTCGCCGATGGGGTCGAGCTCGGTGTGCGCCGCCACGGGCTACGAAGTGCCCGACTGGGTGCACCACGACCCGGAGGCCCGGCCGGGCGAGATCGTCGAGGACACCCTGCGGTCGAAGGCGCTACGCCGCGAGCAGCCGGTCAAGCTCTACCTGCCCGCGCGGTACAACCCCGCTCTGCGCTACCCGCTGCTGGTCGTCCACGACGGCGACGACTACCTCAACTACGCGGCGATGAAGACGGTGCTGGACAACCTCATCCACCGCCTCGACGTGGCCCCGCTCATCGCGGCGTTCGTCCCCCCTCGCGACCGGCTGCGGGAGTACCCGAACCACGCGCCGCACGCCCGGTTCATCGCGCGCGAGCTGCTGCCGACGCTGGCCGAGCGCCTGCCCCTGGTCGACGCCCCCGAGGCGCGCTGCCTGATGGGGTCGAGCTTCGGCGGGGTCGCCTCGCTCTCCACGGCGGTGCGCTACCCCGGGGTCTTCGGGTCGCTGTTCCTGCAGTCGGCGTCGCTGGTCTTCACCGACATCGGCACCGACCACGGCGGCGGACCGGCGTTCGACCCGGTGGTGAAGTTCGTCAACCGCTACCGCGCGAAGCCGACGGCGCCGGTCGAGCGGCTCTTCATGAGCTGTGGCACCTACGAGCCGCTGATCACCCCCAACCGGTCGATGGTGCCGGTCTTCCGTGCCGCAGGCATGACGGTGAAGTACGTCGAGGCCCGCGACGGCCACAACTGGGAGGACTGGCGCGACCGCCAGCGCGACGGGTTGTCATGGCTGTTCCCCGGACCCCAGAAGTTCGTGTACGAGTAGATGCACCCGACCAGATGGAGGACGGCATGAAGGTCACCGAACGCTGGCACTCGGAGCGGATGGGGCGGGACATCTCGCTGGTCCGCTGGGGCCACTACGGGGTGCCGGTGCTGCTCTTCCCGACCGCGGGCGGTGACGCCGAGGAGGTCGAGCGCCACCGACTGGTCGGCACCCTCGCGCCGATGATCGAAGCCGGCCGGATCAAGGTCTACTCGTGCGACAGCGCCGCCGGGCAGGCGCTGCAGCGCAACGAGGGCTCACCGGAGCACCGGATGTGGCTGTTCAACCAGTACCACCAGGCCGTGGCCCACGAGGTCGTGCCGGCGATCCACGCCGACAGCTCGCCGCAGGCGGTGGTGCTGGCCGGTGCCTCGATCGGCGCCTTCAACTCCCTGGCCATGATCTGCCGCTACCCGCACCTGTTCAGTGCGGCGATCTGCATGAGCGGCACCTACCACGTCGAGCAGTTCATCGGCGGTGACACCAGCGAGGACTGGTACTTCTCCTCGCCCCTGCAGTTCCTGCCCGGGCTCGAGGGGCCGGCACTGGAGATGCTGCGCCACCGCTACGTCGTGCTGGCCTCCGGCAGTGGTCGATGGGAGGACGTGGGCGAGTCGTGGGCTGTTGCGGATGCCCTGGGGCGCAAGGGGATTCCCAACCGCGTCGACGACTGGGGTGATCGTTACGACCACGACTGGCCGACGTGGTGGGAGATGCTGCCCCTCTACCTCGACGACCTGGTGCCGTGACGGAGGGTTCTCTCCGCGAGCGCCTCGCGGCCGCCGTCGAGGCCGGTATGCCGGCCGCTCGCGACGACCTCGCGCGCCTCGTCGCGCTGCGCTCGGTCGCCAACCCGGCGATCGAGCCGCGGAGCGAGTGCGTGGCAGCGGCGGAGCTGGTCGGTGAGCTGTACGCGCAGGCCGGCGTGGACGGCATACAGGCGCACCCCACACCCGACGGGTCGCTCGCGGTGGTCGGCCGCACCGCCGGCCCAGCTGGGGCGCCGACGGTGCTGCTCTACTCGCACTACGACGTCGTGCCGGTCGGTGACCCGGATGGGTGGCGGACGCCGCCCTGGGAGCTGACCGAGCTCGACGGCCGTTGGTACGGAAGAGGATCCGCCGACTGCAAGGGCAACCTCGTCGCCAGCCTGCTTGCCCTCCGGGCGCTCCGGGAGGTGCTGGGCGGCTGGCCGGTGGAGGTCGCGGTGGTCTGCGAGGGCTCCGAGGAGCAGTCCAGCGGCGGGATGGAGGCACTGGCCCGCTCGCGTCCGGAGCTCGTCGCGTGCGACGCGCTGCTCCTCGCCGACACCGGCAACGTCGAGGTCGGCCTGCCGACCCTGACCACCTCGTTGCGTGGCACCGGCAGCGTGCTGATGACGGTGCGCACGATGACCCATCCGGCCCACTCCGGGATGTACGGCGGCCCGGCTCCGGACGCCCTCCAGGCACTGCTCACCGCTCTCGCCAGCCTGCGCGACGCCCACGGCGAGACCACCATCGACGGTCTGTCCCACGACGGGGTGTGGGACGGAGCGCCTTTCGACACCAACCGGTTTCGCGACGACGCGGGCCTGCTGGCAGGCGTCGAGCCGCTGACCGGCACGGGCGCCGTCGCCGACCTGCTCTGGGCTCGTCCCGCTGCCACCGTGCTGGCCATCGACTGCCCACCCGTCTCACAGGTGACGGCGGCGGTGCAGGGGGAGGCGCGCGCCGTGGTCAACCTCCGGGTGCCTGCGGACACCGACGCGGCTGCTGCCCAGCAGCTCCTCATCGCGCACCTGCGGGCCCACACGCCCTACGGCGCGCAGGTCGAGATCAGGCCCGTGTCCCTGGGCCACGGCTTCCGCGCGCGCACCGACGGCCCTGCCTACGCGGCGATGCGCCGGGCGATGCGCACCGCCTTCGGTCGCGACGCGGTGGCGACCGGCCAGGGTGGCTCGATCCCGCTGGCCACGGCCCTCGCCGAGCTGGTGCCGTCCGCGGAGATCATGCTGCTGGGTGTCGAGGAGCCGGCGTCGCGCATCCACGCGCCGGGCGAGAGCGTCGACCCCGAGGAGCTGCGCAGGACGGCGCTCACCCAGGCGCTCTTCCTCGCCGACCTCGGTGGCCTGCTGGAGGACCGGGTCGTCGAGGCGACAGAGACGCCCGAGGAGACCGAGACGCCCGAGGTGCCCGGAGCGAGCCTGTGAAGGTCCGCTGGGTGTGGGCCTTCCTCGACCTGCCCGAGGACGGGTGCGACGAGCTCGTGGAGTTCTGGAAGGCGGTCACGAGGACGACCGTGTCCCCGTGGCGCGGAGACCGGCAGCAGTTCGCGACCCTGCTGCCTGCGCAGGGCGACCCGTGGGTGAAGGTGCAGCGGGTCGGCGGGCCGGGCGGTCTGCACGTCGACCTAGACGTCGACGTGCCGCTCGACGAGGCCCGCGATCGGGCGCTGTCGCTGGGCGCGGACGTCCTCGCGGAGGTGCTCGACGACACCGGTGCCCTCGAGGTGGTCGTCTGCCGTTCGCCCGGTGGGTTCGTGTTCTGCCTGACCCGCTGGTCGCCGTCCGCCCGGGCCGGGCGGCAGGTGCGGGAGGGGCCGCCGAGCCTCCTCGACCAGGTCTGCCTCGACATCCCACGCGACCGGTATGCCGACGAGGCGGGGTTCTGGTCCGCCCTCACCGGGTGGCGGGTGCAGGAGGTCGACTCGCCGGAGTTCGAACGGCTGGAGTGGCAGCGCGGGCTCCCGGTGCGCTTCCTGCTGCAGCGACTCGACGAGGAGTCGGGTCCGGTGCGGGGTCACGTCGACCTGGCCTGTGCCGATCAGGACGCCGAGGTGGCGCGGCACGTCGGCTTGGGGGCCACCGAGGTCGGGCCGGGTGACGGCTGGGTCGTGCTGCGCGACCCGGCCGGCCGGGAGTACTGCTGTACAGGGCGCGACCCCCGCGCGGAGGCGTGACGCGGTAGCTCGTCCACACCCTGCCGGAGCCGGATCCGTGCTCCACAGCCGCGCTGTCGGGGACTGGGTGGCGGCCGCGGAGCGCGACAGCCTTGCGGCATGGTGGGGGACCCGGAACAGATCTGGCTGGTGGCCACCCGGCTGGGAGACGAGGCCGAGCGGGTGCGGTGGCTTGCGCGGCGGGTCGTCGGGGCAGGCGACGTCGCCTGGCGCTCGCCCACGGCGAGCCTGTTCCACTCACGGGTGGCCGAACGAGCCCACGGGCTGCGGCGGTGCGCGGTCGACCTCGAGACGGCGGCCCGGCTGGTCGAGGTCCACGCCCACGCCGTGTCGGTGGCGCGGTCGGAGCTCGCCCGGGTCGTCGCACGGGGCGCGGGGCTCCGCACTGGGCTGGGTGCGGGGCTGGGTGCCGGGCTCGGCGCGGGGCCGGGTGCGCGAGCGGCAGGGCGGGGGTGAGCAGTCGCGTCGCTGGGCTCCACGTGCGAGGTGGCAGCGGCGGGGTGGCCGTGGGGCTCGACGCACTCGACCAGGCGGCCCGGGCTCTGGCCGACGTCGCCGAGGAGGCCGCCGTGGTGGTCGGCCTGGTGGCCCGGGCCGCAGCCGATCCCGACGTGGTGGCTGGTGCCCTGCTCAGCCCGGCGACCGCGGCGGTGGCCGAGGCGGCCCTGGCCGAGGTGGTCGGCCCGCTCGGGCTCGGAGGCGAGCTGGCTGCCGTGCTGGCGCTGGCCGCCACGGTGCGAGCCGCAGTCGCCGCCTACCGCGGCGCCGAGGCGGCGGCTCTCGCCACGGTCGAGCGCGCCCAGGACGCCGTGTTGTTCGCCGCCGGCCGGATGGCTCCTGACCTGCTCGTCGGGGTCCTGGCGCTCGACGCCCTGGGGGTGGATGTGCCGGGTCTCCTCGACCGGACCGCCTTCGACCACCCGCTGGTCGCGGACCTCGCCGGTGGGGCGGAAGGACTGGTGCTGGGCCTGCGGTCGAACCCCCTCACCGCACCCCTGGTGCCGGTCCGTGGAGCACCGGCGGTCGGTGGCCCGGTCGGCTCGGCGGGTCCGGTCAGCTCGGTCGGCTCGGTCGGCTCGGTCGGCTCGGTCGGCCCGGCCCCGCCGCTGGGTGCCGGCGGGGCGGACCGCGACTACGAGCGTGCGGTGCAGACCCTCGCCGACTCGGCTGCGCTGTGGGGGCTGCTCGACGACCGCGGCCGGGCGCAGGTCACGGTCGAGCCGGTGCCGCGAGCCGGCGGCCGCGCGCCGCGAGACCTGCGCGACCTCGCCGCCGACCAGGGCAACGTCGGCGACGGCGAGGGCTACCCGGGCCACGTGCGCGTCATCGAGGTCCCTCAGCCCGGCGGGTCGGTGTGGGTGGTGGAGGTCAGCGGCACCCAGGACTGGGGCCTGCGGGCCGGCGGCTCCCCGTTCGACCTCACCACCGACGTGCGCTCGATGGCCCAGGCGTCCACCGTCCTCGCCGACGGCGTCCAGCAGGCCCTCGCCCGCGCCCAGGCCGACTCCGCGGGGCCTTCCCCGAGCAGCTCCGCGGCGCGCGGTGACGCGGTGATGCTGGTCGGGCACAGCCTCGGCGGGATCGCCGCTGCCGGACTGGCCGCGTCCCCGAGGTTCGCGGCGGAGCACCGGGTCACGCACGTCGTGACGCTGGGTGCTCCGGTGGCGCGGATGCCGGTGCCGACCTCCACCCAGGTCCTCTCCCTGGAGCACACCCGTGACCCCGTTCCCCGGCTCGACGGTGAGCGCAACCCCGACCGGGCGACGTGGGTGACCGTGACCCGCGACGTCCACGACCACGGTGCCGAAGGCGCCGAGGCGGCCGCGCGAGCGAGCCGGGCCCACGACCTGGACGCCTACGTCGAGACCGCCGGCCTGGTCGACGACTCCACCGATCCCTCGGTGGAGAGCTGGCGGGCGACCACTGCGCCGTTCTTCGACGGGGCGACCCACGGCGAGCCGGTGATCCGCGACTACCTCGTCAGGCGGGTCCGGCCGTGAGCCGGTCGTCGCGACGGTGGTGGCACAATCCGACCCGTGAACCCGTCCACCGCGCTCGCGACGGTCCTGGTGGACGAGCTGGTCCGCCGAGGGGTGCGCCACGCGGTGCTCTGCCCGGGCTCGCGTTCGGCTCCCTTGGCCTATGCCCTGCGCGAGGCGGAGCGGGCCGGCCGGATCGAGCTGCACGTGCGCGTCGACGAGCGGTCGGCCGGGTTCCTCGCGCTGGGCCTGGCCAAGCTCACCCGGGTGCCGGCCGTGGTGGTGACGACGTCGGGGACGGCCGTCGCGAACCTCCACCCGGCAGTGCTCGAGGCGCACCACGGGGTGGTGCCGCTGCTGGTGCTCTCGGCCGACCGTCCGGTCGAGCTGCGGGGGACGGGCGCCAACCAGACCACGGTCCAGCCCGGCCTCTTCGCCGACGCCGTGCGCTGGTCGGTCGACGTCGCTGCTCCGCAGCCGGTCGCGGGCGAGGTCGCCCGCTGGCGTGCGATCGGCGCGGACGCCGTCCGGCACGCCACGGGTGGGGCCGGCCCCGGGGAGCCGGGACCGGTCCACGTCAACGTCCAGCTGCGCGAGCCGCTCGTCCCGACCGACGACGCGCCCTGGCTCGAGCCCCTGGACGTGGGTGGTCCCGGGGGCCCGACCGAGGGTGCGACCGAAGCCGCACCTGCACCCGCACCCGCAGTCGCGGCGGGGGCGCCCGCGGTCCGCGACGTGTCGCGGGAGCCGGCCCGGACGCTCGTGGTGGTGGGCGACCTGCCCGAGCCCGACCAGTTCGACCGGGCCGTCCGGTGGGCCACCGCCAGGGGGTGGCCGGTGCTCGCCGAGCCCTGCGGCACCCATCCGCGAGGTGCGGTCGTGGCGCACGGGCCACTGGTCCTGTCCGACCCGTCATGGCTGGACGAGCACGCCCCTGACCGCGTGATCGCGGTCGGTCGGCTGACCCTGTCGCGTCCGGTCGCGGCCCTCCTGCGCCGACCCGGCGTGCGGGTCGAGGCGGTGGGGACCCACGCGTGGATCGTGTCGCGCCCCGAGGTCCAGGCCGTCCACCCGACCTCGGTGCTCGACCTGCCCGTCGACGGCGAGGGTCTGGACGGCGACGCGGTGTCCGGCGAGGACGGCTGGGCAGAGGCCTGGGCGGCGGCCGGCGACCGGGTGGCCGACGCGCTGCGGGAGCCGGCGCCGCTGTGGCCCAGTGGGGCGGCCGTGGCCGACGCGGTGCTGACGGGCCTGCCGGAAGGCGCCACCCTCTTCCTCGGCTCGTCGAGCTCGGTCCGCGACGTCGACCTCGCGGCACCCCGACGGGAGGCGCTGCGGGTGGTCGCGAGCCGCGGCCTCGCGGGCATCGACGGCTGCGTGTCGACCGCCGTCGGGCTGGCGCTGGCCGGGGCGTCCCCGACCTACGCCTTGATGGGCGACCTCACCTTCCTGCACGACTCCAACGGGCTCCTGGTCGGTCCGCTGGAGCGCCGCCCCGACCTCACCGTGGTCGTCACCAACGACGACGGCGGGGGGATCTTCACCCTCCTCGAGCCGGGGGAGCCCGACCGGTCCGCCGAGTTCGAGCGGCTGTTCGGCACCCCGACCGGCGCCGACCTGGCCGCCCTGTGCGCGGCCCACCACGTCACGCACCACACCATCGCGACCCGGGCCGAGCTCCTCGCAGGGCTCGCGAAAGCGCCGTCCGGCCTGACCGTCCTCGAGGTGCCGGTCGACCGCGCCGCTCACCGCGACCAGCACGCCCGACTGCGCGAACGCGCGGCAGCGGCCCTTCGGCCCTGACCGCTACCTCGGCCCGCCGCTTCCTCGAAGGTGGCGCCGGCCCCTCAGGGGTGGCGACGCAGCGGCATACCGCGGGCGATGAGGTCCTCGCGCAGGTGCTCGGGACCGGTGAAGTGGACCGCGTCCAACCCCGTCTCGGCGGCGGCGGAGACGTTGGCCGGGCTGTCGTCAATGAAGATGCAGTCGTCGAGACCGGCCCGATGGCTGACGCGCTCCTCGAGCACCTCGAAGATCTCGGGGTCGGGCTTGGCCACGCCCTCCTCGCCCGAGACGATGATGTCCTCGAACAGGTCGAGGAAGTCGAACCGGTCGAGCGCCACCGGGAAGAGGTCGGCCGACCAGTTCGTCAGCGCGAAGAGCGGCACGTCGGCGGCGTGCAGCTCGCGCAGGATCTCGACGCTCCCCTCCACCTCGCCGACCAGCGAGGCGCCGAAGTGCTCGCGGTAGGCGACGATCTCCTGCGCGTAGTGCGGGTGCGAGGCGAGCGCGACCCGCTCGGCCTCGTCGAGCCCGCGCCCCGCGTCGTTGGCGCGGTTCCAGGCGGCGAAGTCGAAGTCGGGGTCGGTCACGAAGGCCCGGGCCCGCTCGGGGCCGACTGCGACCGCGACGGCCGCCGCCGGGTCCCAGGTGATCAGGACGTTGCCGAGGTCGAAGACGACGGCGTCGGCGGGCCGGGGACCGAGGCCGTCCGTCATGGTCAGCGCACCGTCAGGGCGTCACGCATCGGCACGAGCTTCGCGTCGGACTCGGCGACCTCGGACTCGGGGTCCGACCCGGCAACGATCCCGCAGCCGGCGAAGAGCCGCATGGCCGACGGGTCCGTGGGCTCGAAGGCCCCGCACCGCAACGCGATCCCCCACTCGCCGTCACCACTGGCGTCCATCCAGCCCACCGGTCCGGCGTAGCGTCCGCGGTCCATGCCCTCGAGCTCGCTGATCACCTCGTCGGCGACGGACGACGGTGTGCCACAGACGGCTGCGCTCGGGTGGAGGGAGGCGGCGAGGGTCAGCGACGTGGTGCGGTCGGCCAGCACCCCGGCGACGTCGGTCGCCAGGTGCATGACGTTGGACAGGTGCAGGACGAACGGCGCCTCGGGGACGTTGGTCGACGAGCAGTGCGGGCGCAGTGCGTCGGCCACGGAGCGCACGGCGTACTCGTGCTCCTCGAGGTCCTTGCTCGACCGGGCCAGCGAGGCGGCCAGCGCCAGGTCGTGCTCGTCGTCGCCGGTCCGGCGGATGGTGCCGGCGAGCACCCGTGAGGTGACCAGCCCCTTCTCGAGCCGCACCAGCATCTCGGGGGTGGCCCCCACGAGGCCGTCCACGGCGAAGACCCAGGTGGTGTCGTAGCGCTCGGCGAGCCGGGCCAGGAGCCAGCGGGCATCGATGGGCGAGTCCGCACTCACCCGCAGGTCACGCGCGAGCACCACCTTGTCGAGGCCGCCAGCGGTGATCCGGTCCACCGCACGGCCGACCGCGCCGGCCCACGCGGCCGGTGGGAGCGCCCCGTCGGCGAAGCGCACACCGGACGGCTCGCGCGGCTCCGACTGCTGCGGCACCACCGGGGTCGGCAACTCCGCGCCCGTGCCGATGGTGGTCACCCACCACTGGCCGTCGCGGGCGCCCACCACGACCTCGGGGACGACGAGGGTCGCCCCCGCGGGTGAGTCCGCGGCATACGAGATCGAGCCGAAGGCGACGGGACCGGTGCCGGGGAGGGCAACGTCGTTGCGCACGACGGCGCCGTCGACCACGTCACGCCACCACGCCTCGGCCTGCTCGAACCGGTCGGGTCCGTGGGCGGTGAACTCCAGCGCGCGTCCCCAGCCGACCAGGCCCTCGCCGCGCCGCACCCAGCTGACCAGCTCGGTGGGATCGGCCCGGTCAGGGAGCAGGCCCAAGAGGGTGCCGGGGTCGTGCAGGGCCACGGTGCGGGCGACGACGGGCGAACCCGCGGGTCGGCCCGCCTGCTGGGGCGTGGGAAGGCTGGTCATGTCGGGGAAAGCCTACGGCGCGAGCTGCGGGCGGCCGCGAGAGGTGGCCGACCGGGCGGATGGGAGGATGACGCCATGACCCGCGCCAGCCTCGACAAGGACCCCCGTGACGTCGCCGCGATGTTCGACGACGTGGCCGGCAAGTACGACCTGACCAACGACGTCCTGTCCCTGGGGCAGGACCGGTTGTGGCGCCGGGCGGTCCTCAAGGCGGTCGACGCCCAGCCGGGCGAGACGGTGCTCGACATCGCCGCTGGCACCGGCACGAGCAGTGAGCCGTTCGCCGACCGGGGAGTCAACGTGGTGCCGGCCGACTTCTCGCTCGGGATGCTCCGCGTGGGCAACCGCCGCCGCCCCGACCTCGGGTTCACCGCCGCCGACGCGATGCGGCTGCCGTTCGCGGACGACAGCTTCGACGCGGTGACGATGTCGTTCGGGCTGCGCAACGTCGCGAGTGTCGAGCAGGCGCTCGGCGAGTTCCTGCGCGTGACCAGGCCGGGTGGGCGGCTCGTGGTCTGCGAGTTCAGCCAGCCGGTCAACGGGGCGTTCCGCAAGGTCTACACCGAGTACCTCATGCGCTCGCTGCCCCCGATCGCCCGCAAGGTCAGCAGCAACCCCGAGTCCTACGTCTACCTGGCCGAGTCGATCCAGGCCTGGCCGGCGCAGCGCGAGCTGGGGGAGCGGATCGCCGCTGCCGGCTGGGGCGAGGTGGGCTGGCGCAACCTGACCGGGGGCATCGTGGCCCTGCACCGGGCGACCGGACCGCTCGCCTGAGGCCGGGTAAGGCACCCCTCACTGGTGACCTGGAGCCGGGTCGGGAATAGACTCCCCACTCGGTAGTTCGTGAAGACGTTCACAAGCGTGTGAGGCAGGCGTGACAGACACCATCAGCGAGGCCACGGGAGGCACTCCCGCAGCCGGCGCACCCACCGAGACCGCCGACGTGATCGTCGTCGGTGCCGGCCCCGCGGGGACGGCCACCGCGGCGTACCTCGCCATGGCGGGGCTGGACGTCCTGGTGCTGGAGAAGACCGCCTTCCCGCGCGAGAAGGTCTGCGGCGACGGGTTGACCCCGCGCGCCGTGAAGGAGCTCATCACCCTGGGCATCCCCACGCCCGAGGACGACGGCTGGATCAAGAACCACGGCCTGCGGATCATCGGCGGCGGAATGCGGCTGTCCCTCCCGTGGCCCGACCTCGCGAGCTTCCCGCCCTACGGCCTGGTCCGCACCCGCCAGGACTTCGACGACATCCTGGCCAAGCACGCGGTCAAGCACGGCGCGCGCCTGCGCGAGTCCACCAACGTGACCGGCCCCATCCTCGACGCCAAGGGCTCCATCGTCGGCGTCACCGCCAAGGCGGTGGACGAGAAGGGCCGCTCGACCGGCCCCGAGCTGCGGTATGCCGCGCCGCTGGTCGTCGCCGCGGACGGCAACTCCTCGAGGCTGTCCCTCTCGATGGGCCGGGAGAAGCGTGAGGACCGCCCCATGGGGGTGGCCGTGCGCACCTACTACACGAGCCCCCGCCACGACGACGACTACCTCGAGTCCTGGCTCGAGCTGTGGTCCACCGACGACCACGGCAAGAAGGTCCTCCTGCCCGGCTACGGCTGGATCTTCGGTGTCGGCGACGGCACCTCCAACGTCGGCCTGGGCATCCTCAACACCTCCAGCGCCTTCGGCAAGACCGACTACAAGGACGTCATGCGTCGCTGGGTCGCGACCATGCCCGAGGAGTGGACGTACAACGAGGAGACCATGGTCGGCCCGATCCGGGGCGCGGCGCTGCCGATGGGCTTCAACCGGCAGCCGCACTACGCCGACGGCCTGCTCCTGGTCGGCGACGCGGGTGGCATGGTCAACCCGTTCAACGGCGAGGGCATCGCCTACGCGATGGAGTCCGGACGCCTCGCCGCCGAGGTGATCGCCCAGGCGTTCGCCCGCGGCACCGACGCCCAGCGCGAGCGTGTCCTGCAGTCCTACCCCACGGTGATGGCCGACGCGCTCGGTGGCTACTACACGCTCGGTCGCTACTTCGCGAAGATGATCGGCAACCCCGAGGTCATGCGGTTGGCGACCAAGTACGGCCTGCCGCGCACGACCCTGATGAAGTTCCTCCTCAAGGTGATGGCCAACCTCGCCGAGCCCCACGGAGGCGACGCGTCCGACCGCCTCATCACCGCCCTGTCGAAGATGGCGCCGGACGCATGACCCGGCGTGCATTCTCTGGCGGCGCCCCTAGGATTGGGCCGCACCGCAGGCGTGTGACCGGCGACACACCTGACAACCGCAGCGACGACAGAAAGGGAGTGGCACGGCGATGAGCAACCCCTACGTCCCGTTGCTTTTCCTGTTGGCCATCGGTGGCGGGTTCGCCGTCTTCTCGGTCGGCGCCGCCGCGGTCTCGGGCCCCAAGCGCTACAACCGCGCCAAGCTCGACGCCTATGAGTGCGGCATCGAGCCGACGCCGCAGGCGGCTGGCGGTGGCCGCGTGCCGATCAAGTACTACCTGACCGCCATGCTCTTCATCATCTTCGACATCGAGTCGGTGTTCCTCTATCCCTTCGCGGTGGCCTTCAACCAGCTCGGCCTCTTCGCGCTGGTGGAGATGGTGCTGTTCATCCTGACCGTGTTCGTGGCCTACGCCTACGTGTGGCGCCGCGGCGGCCTCGAGTGGGACTGACGAGGGACTAGGAACCAATATGGGAATCGAAGAGAAGCTGCCCGCGGGCTTCCTGCTGACCACGGTCGAGCAGGTCGCCGGCTACATGCGCAAGAGCTCGGTCTGGCCGGCGACGTTCGGCCTCGCCTGCTGCGCCATCGAGATGATGGCCGTCGGCACGCCCGACTACGACATCGCCCGGTTCGGGATGGAGCGGTTCTCCGCGACCCCGCGCCAGGCCGACCTGATGATCGTGGCCGGCCGGGTCAGCCAGAAGATGGCGCCCGTCGTCCGCCAGGTCTACGACCAGATGCCCGAGCCCAAGTGGGTCATCTCGATGGGTGTCTGCGCCAGCTCCGGCGGCATGTTCAACAACTACGCCATCGTCCAGGGCGTCGACCACATCATCCCGGTCGACGTCTACCTGCCCGGCTGTCCGCCCCGCCCCGAGATGCTGCTCAACGCGATCATCACGCTGCACGAGCAGATCCAGAACTCCAAGCTGGGGGTCAACCGGGTCGCCGCCGCGCGGGCCGCGGAGGCCGCCGCCCTGGCCGCCACCCCCACCCACCAGATGACCGGCCTGCTCGCCCAGGGGGCCGGCAGCAGCACCACCCATGCGCACGGCCACCTGCACGGCACCGATGTGGCACACGGTGGTGTGGCATGAGCGAAGCGACCAACGACGCAGCCGACGAGAGCAAGGACGCCCCCGCCGAGGACCCCACGAAGGCCACGGCCAACAGCAACGTCGACGGCACCAAGAGCGACGACGCGGCGGTCGACCAGGGCGACGGCCCCGAGCAGCCGGCGCCCGTCGCCGCTGCGTCGACCATCGGCGTCCAGCCGGGTGAGGTCGTCGACCGCGACACCGACGAGCGCCTCCCGGCCGCCCCCGGCACCGCACCCGACCCCGTGGTCGTGGGTGAGCGACGTGGCATGTTCGGCGTGACCGACACCGGTGACACCAGCGGCTACGGCGGCATGGTCAGCCCGATCCTGTTTCCCGGTGCGGCGGTCCGCCCCTACGGCGGCTACTTCGACGAGGTCGCCGACCAGCTCGAGCGCGGCCTCGCGGGCGGCTCGGCCTCCTACGCCGAAGCCGTCGAGCGCGTCGTGGTCGACCGCGGCGAGATGACGTTGTTCGTGCGGCGCGAGCACCTGCCGGCCGTCGCCCGCGCGCTGCGTGACGACCCTGCCCTCCGCTTCGAGATGTGCACCGGCGTCTCCGGCGTCCACTACCCCCACGAGGCGGACCGCGAGCTGCACGCCGTCTACCACTTCCTGTCGATCACCCACGGCGGTCGCCGAGTCCGCGTCGAGGTCACCTGCCCCGACTCCGACCCGCACATCCCGTCGATCGTCGAGATCTACCCGGCGAACGACTGGCACGAGCGCGAGACGTGGGACATGTTCGGCATCGAGTTCGACGGCCACCCGTCGCTCACCCGCATCCTCATGCCCGACGACTGGCCGGGCCACCCGCAGCGGAAGGACTACCCCCTCGGCGGCATCCCCGTCGAGTACAAGGGCGCCACCGTCCCGCCGCCGGACCAGCGGAGGTCTTACAGCTGATGACGACCAACTCGACCAACACCGACATCTACGCCACCTCGGGGGCCGACACGGCCGCCGCGCAGGGTGCGCACGTCTTCAACGCCACCGGCGGTGACTGGGACCAGCTCGTCGACGAGGCGGCTGCCCTCCACGAGGAGCGGATCGTCGTCAACATGGGTCCGCAGCACCCGTCGACGCACGGCGTGCTCCGCCTCATCCTCGAGCTCGACGGCGAGACGGTGACCGAGACCCGTGCGGGCATCGGCTACCTCCACACCGGCATCGAGAAGAACATGGAGTTCCGCACCTGGACGCAGGGCGTGACCTTCTGCACCCGGATGGACTACCTCACGCCGTTCTTCAACGAGGCCGTCTTCTGCCTCTCGGTCGAGAAGCTGCTCGGCATCACCGACCAGATCCCCGAGCGGGCCAGCACGATCCGCGTGCTGCTGATGGAGCTCAACCGGATCACCTCCCACCTCGTCGCCCTCGCGACCGGTGGCATGGAGATGGGCGCCACGACCGTCATGACGGTCGGCTTCCGCGAGCGCGAGCGCATCCTGGCGATCTTCGAGATGGTCACCGGGCTGCGCATGAACAACGCGTTCATCCGCCCCGGTGGTGTCGCCCAGGACCTCCCGCCCGGCGCGATCGACAAGGTCCGCGACACGATCCCGTTGGTGCGCAAGGGACTCGGTGAGCTCGAGCTGCTCCTCAACGAGAACCCGATCCTCAAGGGACGCACCGTCGACGTCGGCTACCTCGACCTCTCGGGCTGCATGGCGCTGGGCATCACCGGTCCGGTGCTGCGCTCGACCGGCCTGCCCCACGACCTGCGCAAGCTCGACCCCTACTGCGGCTACGAGACCTACGACTTCGACGTCATCACCCGCACCGAGTCCGACGCCTACGCCCGGCTGCGGATCCGCATCGACGAGATGTACGAGTCGCTCAAGATCGCCGAGCAGTGCATCGACCGCCTCCAGGCCAACCCCGGCCCGGTCATGGTCGAGGACAAGAAGATCGCCTGGCCGGCGCAGCTGGCGATCGGCGGCGACGGCATGGGCAACAGCCTCGACCACATCCGCGAGATCATGGGCACCTCGATGGAGTCCCTGATCCACCACTTCAAGCTGGTCACCGAGGGCTTCCGGGTGCCTCCGGGCCAGGCCTACGTCGCCGTGGAGAGCCCCAAGGGCGAGCTCGGCTGCCACGCGGTGTCCGACGGCGGCACGCGCCCCTACCGCGCGCACTTCCGTGACCCGTCGTTCAACAACCTGCAGGCCACGGCTGCGATGTGCGAGGGCGGCCAGATCGCTGACGTCATCGTCGCCGTCGCCTCGATCGACCCCGTCATGGGAGGCGTGGACCGCTGATGGAGCACTACGGATTGCAGACCGCAGCGGGTCACCTCACGGTGGCTGCCGAGTCCAAGGAGCCGTATGCCGCGGACGTCCTGGCGGCGCTGCACGAGGACGCCGCCCAGGTCGTCGCGAAGTACCCGCAGAAGCGGTCCGCGCTGCTGCCGCTGCTGCACCTCGTGCAGTCGGTCGACGGCTACGTCACCGGCCGGGGCATCGACTTCTGCGCCGACGTGCTCGACCTGACGACCGCCGAGGTCTCGGGCGTCGCGACGTTCTACACGCAGTACAAGCGCCACCCCAACGGCGAGTACACCGTCGGCATCTGCACCAACACCCTCTGCGCGATCATGGGTGGCGACCAGATCTGGGACGAGGTCTCCGAGCACCTCGGCATCGGCCACGACGAGACCACCCCCGACGGCAAGGTGACCCTCGAGCGGGTCGAGTGCAACGCCGCGTGCGACTTCGCCCCCGTGGTGATGGCCAACTGGGAGTTCTTCGACAACCAGACGCCCGACTCGACCAAGCAGCTCGTCGACGACCTGCGCGCGGGCAAGGACGTCAAGCCCAGCCGCGGCCCTTCGAAGGTGTGCACCTTCAAGCAGGTCTCGCGCGTGCTGGCCGGCTTCCACGACGGCCTGGCCGACGAGGGTGTCGGCGCCGGTCACGCGAGCCTGGAGGGTCTGAAGCTCGCCCACGAGCGCGGCTGGACCGCCCCGGACGGCAAGGCCGGCGAGACGGCCAACGCCGACCAGCAGCCCGAGGCGACGTCCGACGAGACGGCGCCCGGGCGGCATACCTCCACCGACAGCGCGGCCAACGCGCCCGGTGAGGCGGTCGACGACAAGCCGGCCACGCTCTTCGACGAGAACAACGACAAGGGCGGCGACAAGTCCACCGGGAAGGACGAGTCATGAGCACCACGCTGACCCCGATCCTCACGAAGTTCTGGGACGACCCGCAGTCGTGGACGCTCGAGACGTACGAGCGCAACGAGGGCTACCAGGCGCTGAAGAAGGCGCTGGCGATGAACCCCGCCGACCTCGTGCAGATGACCAAGGACTCCGGCCTGCGCGGTCGTGGTGGCGCCGGCTTCCCGACCGGCATGAAGTGGGGCTTCCTGCCCCCGCCGGACGGCGGCCCCCGCTACCTCGTCGTCAACGCCGACGAGTCCGAGCCGGGCACCTGCAAGGACATCCCGCTGATGATGGCGGCGCCGCAGTTCCTCATCGAGGGCTGTGTCATCACGTCCTTCGCGATCGGCTGCAACCACGCCTTCATCTACCTGCGTGGTGAGGTCGTGCACGTCTACCGCCGCCTGCTGCGCGCGGTGGAGGAGGCGTATGCCGCGGGCCACCTCGGCAAGAACATCCACGGCTCGGGCTTCGACCTCGACATCACCGTGCACGCGGGCGCCGGCGCCTACATCTGTGGCGAGGAGACCGCGCTGCTCGACAGCCTCGAGGGCCGTCGCGGCCAACCGCGCCTCAAGCCGCCGTTCCCCGCCGTGGCCGGGCTCTACGCCCGCCCGACCGTCGTGAACAACGTCGAGTCGATCGCGTCGGTCCCGCCGATCCTGCTGCACGGCGCCGACTGGTTCTCCGGCATGGGCACCGAGAAGTCGCAGGGCTTCGGCATCTTCAGCCTCTCGGGACACGTCAAGCGTCCCGGCCAGTACGAAGCACCGCTCGGCATCACGCTGCGCGAGCTGCTCGACATGGCCGGCGGCATGCGCGACCCCAACAAGAAGCTCAAGTTCTGGACGCCGGGCGGGTCCTCGACGCCGATCTTCACCGACCAGCACCTCGACGTCCCGCTCGACTTCGAGTCGGTGGCCGCGGCCGGCTCGATGCTCGGCACCCGGGCGCTGCAGATCTTCGACGAGACCACGTGCGTGGTGCGCGCCGTCGACCGCTGGACCGACTTCTACAAGCACGAGTCCTGCGGCAAGTGCACGCCGTGTCGTGAGGGCACCTGGTGGCTCAAGCAGATCCTCGGCCGGCTCGAGCACGGGCAGGGGTCCGAGGAGGACCTCGAGAAGCTGGTCGACATCTGTGACAACATCCTCGGCCGGGCGTTCTGCGCGCTCGGTGACGGTGCCACCAGCCCGATCACGAGCAGCATCCAGTACTTCCGTGAGGAGTACCTCGAGCACCTCACTCGCGGGGGCTGCCCGTTCAACCGTCGAGACTCCACCCTGTTCGCCAAGGATTCGGTATCCGCATGAGCGTCACGACCAGCCCCGCCTCCGGAGGCAACGCCGTCAGTTCCGGAGGCGATGCCTCGACTCCGCCGCCCGTCGACGAGGTGAACCTCACCATCGACGGCGTGCCGGTGGCCGTCCCCAAGAACACCTTGGTGATCCGCGCCGCCGAAGCGGTCGGCGTGCAGATCCCGCGGTTCTGCGACCACCCGCTGCTCGAGCCGGTCGGCGCCTGCCGCCAGTGCCTCGTCGAGGTCGCCACCCCCGGCCCCGACGGACAGCTGCGGCCGATGCCGAAGCCGCAGGCTTCGTGCACCATCACGGTGACCGAGGGCATGGAGGTCAAGACACAGCAGACCTCCAAGGTCGCTGACAAGGCGCAGCAGGGGCAGATGGAGTTCCTGCTCATCAACCACCCGCTCGACTGCCCGGTCTGCGACAAGGGCGGCGAGTGCCCCCTCCAGAACCAGGCGATGAGCAACGGGCGCGCGAAGTCCCGCTTCGAGGACGTCAAGCGCACCTATCCCAAGCCGATCAACATCTCCTCGCAGGTGCTGCTCGACCGCGAGCGCTGCGTCCTGTGCGCCCGCTGCACCCGCTTCTCCGACCAGATCGCCGGTGACCCGTTCATCGCGCTGGTCGAGCGTGGCGCCCTCCAGCAGGTCGGCATCTACGAGGAGCAGCCGTTCGAGTCCTACTTCTCCGGCAACACGGTGCAGATCTGCCCGGTGGGCGCGCTCACCGGTGCGGCCTACCGCTTCCGCAGCCGCCCGTTCGACCTCGTGTCGACCAAGAGCGTGTGCGAGCACTGCGCCTCCGGCTGCTCCATCCGCACCGACCACCGTCGCGGCGCCGTCCTGCGGCGGATGGCCGTCAACGACCCGCTGGTCAACGAGGAGTGGAACTGCGACAAGGGCCGCTGGGCCTTCCAGTACGCCTCGACCGGTGACCGTTTCGAGTACCCGCTGGTGCGTGACGAGTCCGGCGAGCTCCAGGTCGCGTCGTGGCCCGAGGCCCTCGAGGTGGCGGCGCGCGGTCTCGCGGCGGCCAAGGGCGTCGGCGTCCTGACCGGCGGCCGGGTGTCCGTCGAGGACGCCTACGCCTACGGCAAGTTCGCCCGCGCCGTCCTCGCGACCAACGACATCGACTTCCGCGCGCGCCCGCACTCCGCAGAGGAGGCCGACTTCCTGGCTGCCTCGGTGGTGGCGACCGGACCTTCGGGTGACGGAGCAGGCGCAGGGGCGGTGACGTATGCCGACCTCGAGCAGGCCGCGACGGTCGTCCTCGTGGGCTTCGAGCCCGAGGAGGAGAGCCCGATCGTCTTCCTGCGGCTGCGCAAGTCCGCGCGCCGCGGCAAGACCGCCGTGTATGCCGTGGCGCCGTTCGAGACGCGCGGCCTCACCAAGCTGAACGGCACCCTCATCCCGTCCGCCCCCGGTACCGAGGCCGAGGTGCTGCGCGCCCTGGCCGACGGTGTGACCGGTGACGGTGCGGCGGCCAAGGCCGCCCAGGCCCTCGAGACCCCGGGTGCGATCGTGCTCGTCGGCGAGCGGCTGGCCACCGTGCCGGGCGCCCTGTCGGCCGCCGCCGCCCTCGCCGCGTCCGCCGGGGCCCGCGTGGCCTGGGTGCCGCGTCGTGCCGGGGAGCGGGGAGCCCTCGAGGCCGGTGCGCTCGCCACGATGCTGCCCGGCGGCCGTCCGGTCGCCGACCCGGCCGCGCGCCAACAGGTCGCCGAGGCCTGGGACGTCGTCGGTCTGCCCGACGTGCCCGGTCGCGACGGCGCCGGCATCGTCCGCGCTGCCACGACCGGTTCGATCAACGCCCTGGTCGTCGGTGGCGTCGACGCCGCCGACCTCGCCGACCCGCGCGCCGAGGAAGCCCTGGCCAAGACCTTCGTCGTGTCGCTGGACTTCCGGCCCTCGTCGGTGACCGCGGTCGCCGATGTCGTGCTGCCGGTGGCCCCGCAGGCCGAGAAGGGCGGCACGTACGTCGACTGGGAGGGCCGCCCGCGGTCCTTCGAGCCGGCCCTCGACACCGCGGCCCTGTCCGACTACCGCGTCCTCGACATGCTGGCCAACGAGATGGGCGCCTTCCTCGGCACCCGCACGCTGGCCGAGATCCGGCGCGAGATGACCGCCCTCGGGCCCTGGACCGGCGAGCGCCCCGGCGCCCCCGCGGTCCCGGTGGCCGAGGTCCCGAGCGCCGGTGAGGGTCAGCTCGTGCTGGCCACCTGGCACCACCTGCTCGACCGGGGGTCGCTGCAGGACGGCGAGCCGTTCCTGGCCGGCACCGCGGCCAAGGCCCGTGCGCGGGTGTCCACAGCCACGGCCGAGCTCTTCGGCCTCGCGGACGGCGACACCGTCACGGTCTCCAACCGCCGCGGTGCGGTGTCCGCCCGCGTCGCGGTCACCGAGGGCATGGTCGACCACGTCGTCTGGCTCCCGACGAACTCCGACGGCTGCACCGTCCGCGCCTCGCTGGGGGCGGTCTCCGGTGACGTCGTGACCGTCACGAAGGGAGGCGCCCAGTGAGCACCATGACGTATGCGACCCAGGCTCTGGCCCAGGCGCCGTTCGCCGACAACCCGAGCACCGACTTCAGCGACACCCCGTGGTGGCTGCACCTGGTCAAGGCGCTGTTCGTCTTCGTGTTCCTGCTCGTGAACACGCTGGTCGTGATCTGGTTCGAACGTCGGGTGATCGGCCGGATGCAGCAGCGTCCCGGCCCCAACCGCACCGGCCCGTTCGGCCTGCTGCAGACGCTGGCCGACGGCATCAAGCTGGCCCTCAAGGAGGACCTCACGCCGAAGAACGCCGACAAGGTGGTCTTCGCGCTGGCTCCGGCCATCGCCGGTGCCATGGCGTTCGTGTCGTTCGCGATCATCCCCCTGGGACCGACCGTCTCGATGTTCGGCCACCGCACCCCGTTGCAGCTCACCGACATCCCCGTCGCCGTCCTGCTCGTGCTCGCGGTCGCCGGCGTCGGTGTCTACGGCATCGTCCTGGCCGGCTGGTCGTCCGGCTCGACCTACCCGCTGCTCGGTGGCCTGCGCTCGACCGCCCAGGTGATCTCCTACGAGATCGCCATGGGCCTGTCGCTGGTGGCGGTCTTCCTCTACTCCGGGTCGATGTCGACCTCGCAGATCGTCGGTGCCCAGAAGGACCTCTGGTACATCCTGCCGCTGGTCCCCAGCTTCCTCGTCTACGTCGTCACCATGGTCGGTGAGACCAACCGGCTGCCCTTCGACCTCGCGGAGGGCGAGGGCGAGCTGACCGGTGGCTTCCACACCGAGTACTCGTCGCTGAAGTTCGCGATGTTCTTCCTCGGTGAGTACGTCAACATGTTCACCGTCTCGGCCCTGGCCACGACGATGTTCCTCGGTGGCTGGATGGCCCCTCCCGGCATCGCGGCGATCAACGACGGCATGTTCAACCACGGCTGGTGGGGCCTGCTCTGGTTCGTCATCAAGCTCTGGCTGTTCATGTTCTTCTTCGTCTGGCTGCGTGGGTCGCTGCCGCGTGTGCGTTACGACCAGTTCATGCGCTTCGGCTGGAAGTTCCTCATCCCGGTCACGCTGGCCTGGGTCGTGGTCGCCGCGTTCATGAAGGCGAGCCAGCTCGGCTACATCGCCGGGCCCAGCGTGACCTTCAACGGGCGCGAGTTCCCGCTCGTGAGCATCGCCTTCGTCGTCGTGCTCGCCGGTGCCGTGCTCGTGATCGCCTGGCTGCGCGACAACCGCAAGATCGAGCAGGACGCCATCCGCAACATGCCGCCCCCGGAGGAGATCGACCCCTTCGCCGGCGGCTACCCGGTGCCTCCGCTGCCCGGCCAGCGGCTCAAGGAGCCGTCCCTGGCGATCGGCGCCCACGACACCGCAACGGACAAGGAGGCCACTCGTGGCTGACTCAGGAGCTGCCCGCCCAGCTGACCGCCCGGCTGGCTCCGCAGGACGCAGAGCCGACCAGAAGAAGCCGAGCTTCCTCGCCGACCTCTTCGCCCCCGTCGGTGGCTTCGGTGTCACGTTCGCCACGATGTTCCGCAAGCTGGAGACCGAGGAGTACCCCGAGGAGAAGCGGCCGACCCAGCCGCGCTACCACGGCCGTCACCAGCT
Organism: Pedococcus bigeumensis; assembly: GCF_039531795.1. Taxonomy (NCBI): domain Bacteria; kingdom Bacillati; phylum Actinomycetota; class Actinomycetes; order Micrococcales; family Intrasporangiaceae; genus Pedococcus; species Pedococcus bigeumensis. Next base: position 125,961 of record NZ_BAAAQS010000001.1, read on the forward strand.
CAACCGGCACCCCGACGGCCTCGAGAAGTGCGTCGGGTGCGAGCTCTGCGCCTGGGCCTGCCCTGCCGACGCGATCCTCGTCGAGGGGGCGTCGAACGACGACTCCGACGGTGGCACCGGCCGGTTCTCGCCCGGTGAGCGCTACGGCCGCGTCTACCAGATCAACTACCTGCGCTGCATCTTCTGCGGCCTGTGCATCGAGGCCTGCCCGACGCGGGCCCTGACCATGACGAACTTCTACGAGCTGGCCGACAACAACCGCGCCGACCTGATCTTCACGAAGGAGCAGCTGCTCGCGCCGCTCCAGGAGGGGATGCTGCCCGCGCCGCACCCGATGGTCGACGGCCTCGAGGAGCGCGACTACTACCAGGGCAAGGTCGCCCGTGCGACGCCCGAGCAGGAGGCCTGGGTGAAGCAGCACGACACCCAGCCCAAGGACGGTCTCGCGCCCAGCGGCGACCCCGTCGAAGGAGTGGACACCGTGACCACCCGACAAGCCGGCCGCGACACGACCGAGGCGGTGCGTCGATGACCGGCGTGGGCGAGCAGGTCATGTTCTGGATCCTCGCGCCGATCAGCGTGCTCGGTGCGCTCGGCCTGATCTTCGCCAAGAAGGCGGTGCACGCCGCCCTGGGCATGGCCCTGGTGATGATCAACCTCGGGATCTTCTACATCGCGCAGGAGGCCGACTTCCTCGGCATCATCCAGATCTTCGTCTACACCGGCGCGGTCATGATGCTGTTCCTCTTCGTCCTCATGCTGGTGGGCGTCGACTCGTCCGACTCGCTGGTCGAGACGCTCAAGGGCCAGAAGTGGGCGAGCGCACTGCTCGCCCTCGGCCTGGCCGCGCTGCTGTTCACCGCCATCGGCCGGGCCCAGTTCGGCCCGATGAAGGGTCTGGCCGGCGTCAACGCGAGCACCGGCAACGTCTCGGGGGTCGCCAACCTGATCTTCGGCAAGTACGTCTGGGTCTTCGAGATCACCTCGGCGCTGCTCATCACCGCCGCCCTCGGCGCGATGGTGCTGGCCCACCGCGAGCGGATCGGCACCAAGCCGAGCCAGCGCTCCTGGTCCGAGCGCCGCGTCCTCGAGAACCGCAACGTCGCCGGGCTCCCGGCCCCAGGTGTCTACGCCCGCAGCAATGCGGTCGACACCCCGGCCCTGCTGCCCGACGGCTCCCCGAGCGCGTTGTCCGTCTCGCGCGTGCTCACCGCCCGTGAGCAGAACGTCGCGCCTGCGCGCCACATCGAGTCCGAGCACGACATCGAGCACGAGATCGAGGAGGGGTCGCAGCGATGAACCTCGTCAACTACATCTACCTCGCGACCCTGCTGTTCGCGATCGGTGGCGCGGCCGTCCTCATGCGCCGCAACGCCATCATCGTGTTCATGGGTGTCGAGCTGATGCTCAACGCCACCAACCTGATGTTCGTGACGTTCTCCCGGATGCGCGGCAACCTCGATGGCCAGGTGATCGCCCTGTTCGTCATGGTGGTCGCCGCTGCCGAGGTCGTCGTGGGACTGGCCATCATCATGGCCATCTTCCGTGCCCGCCGGTCGGCCTCGGTCGACGACGCCAACCTGCTGAAGCTGTAGAAGGAGCCACCAGGTGACCTCCCTCGCCCACCTCGCCACCGCCGCCACGTCGGAACCCGCCGCCACCGCGGCCACCGGCGTCACGGCATACGCGTGGCTGCTCGTGGCGCTGCCGCTCCTCGGCGCCGCCGTGCTGCTGCTCGGCGGACGCGCCACCGACAAGTGGGGGCCGCTGTTCGCCACCGCCATGTCCTGGGCGGCCTTCGTCGTCGGCTTCGTCGTGTGGATGGCCATGCTCGGCCGCGACGGCGAGAACCGCGCTGCGCACCTGCACCTGTTCAACTGGGTGCCCGCCGGCTCGTTCAACCTCGACGCCGGCATGCTCGTCGACCAGCTGTCGGTGACGTTCGTGCTGCTGGTGACCTTCGTCGGGTCGCTCATCCACGTCTACTCGATCGGGTACATGGAGCACGACCCGGACAAGCGCCGGTTCTTCGCCTACCTCAACCTGTTCGTCGCGGCGATGCTGCTGCTGGTGCTGGCCGACTCCTACCTGCTGCTCTACGTCGGCTGGGAGGGCGTGGGTCTCGCGTCGTACCTGCTCATCGGGTTCTGGAACCACAACCCCGCCTACGCCACGGCCGCCAACAAGGCGTTCGTCGTCAACCGTGTCGGTGACTTCGGCCTGTCGGTCGGCATCATGATCATGTTCGCCGCCTTCGGCACGGTCACCTTCGCGGGCGTGCAGCAGGCCGCCGAGGGCGGTGCGGGCGAGGGCGTCCTCACCGCGATCGGGCTGATGCTCCTGCTCGGCGCGTGCGGCAAGTCGGCGCAGTTCCCGCTGCAGAGCTGGCTCGGCGACGCCATGGCCGGTCCGACCCCGGTCTCCGCGCTCATCCACGCCGCGACGATGGTCACCGCCGGGGTCTACCTGGTGGTGCGGAGCAGCTTCGTCTTCGACCACGCGCCCAACGCGCAGCTGTGCGTCGTCATCGTCGGCGCGATCACGCTGGTCTTCGGGGCCGTCGTCGGGTGCGCGAAGGACGACATCAAGAAGGCACTGGCCGCCTCGACGATGTCGCAGATCGGCTACATGATGCTGGCGGCGGGCCTCGGCCCGGTCGGCTACGCCTTCGCGATCTTCCACCTGCTGACCCACGGCTTCTTCAAGGCCGGGATGTTCCTCGGTGCGGGCTCGGTCATGCACGGCATGGACGACCAGGTCGACATGCGCCGCTTCGGTGGCCTGTCGGGCGCCATGAAGATCACCTGGATCACCTTCGGCCTGGGCTGGCTCGCCATCCTCGGGGTGCCGCCGTTCTCCGGCTTCTGGTCCAAGGACAAGATCATCGAGGCCGCCTTCATCGGTGAGGGCTGGCGTCCGTGGGTCTTCGGCGGCGCCGCGCTGATCGGCGCCGGCATCACGGCGTTCTACATGTCGCGCCTGTTCTTCATGACCTTCCACGGCAAGAAGCGCTGGACCGAGGAGGTCCACCCGCACGAGTCACCGCGCACCATGACCATCCCGATGATGGTGCTCGCGGTCGGCTCCGGCCTGCTCGGCCTCGTCCTGTCCATCGGCGGCACCTTCACGCACTGGCTCGAGCCGGTCGTCGGTGGCCACGAGGAGGGCGAGCACCCGGTCCTGCCGGTGTGGCTGCTCATGACGCTGACGCTGCTGCTGGTCGCCGGTGGTGTCGCGCTCGCGTGGATGCGCTACTGGCGCGACGAGGTGCCCCAGGTGCAGCCCACCGGTTCGCTGGCCACCCGTGCCGCACGCCGTGACCTCTACCAGGACGACGTCAACGAGGGAGTCTTCATGCGGCCAGGTCTCCACCTGACCCGAGCACTGGTGTTCGCCGACACCCGGGGTGTCGACGGCGGGGTCGGCGGACTCGCCGCCCTCGTCGGTGGCACGTCAAGTCGACTGCGTCGCCTCCAGAACGGTTTCGCCCGCTCGTACGCCCTGACGATGCTCGCCGGCGTCGTCGCGATCCTCGGTGCCATGTGGGTGATCCAGTGATGACGAACTTCCCCTGGCTGACCGTGATCGGGGTCATCCCGCTGATCGGCGCTGCCGTCGTGGCGGGGCTGCCCGCGGGCCTGACCGACCGCGCCAAGCACGTCGCCCTCGGCTTCTCGCTGGTGACGCTGGTCTTCGGCATCGCCGCTGCCCTGCAGTTCGAGAACACCTCCGACCAGCAGTTCCAGCTCACCGAGCAGCACGAGTGGATCCCGCAGTTCGGGGTGTCCTACGCGCTGGGTGTCGACGGCATCGCGCTGGTGATGATCCTGATGGCCCTGCTGCTGACGCCGGTGTGCATCCTCGCCGCGTGGCGTGACGTGCCCGAGGGCGGCAAGCGCGAGAAGTACTACTTCGCGCTGATGCTCGTGCTGGTCACGTTCATGGTCGGCGTCTTCGCCGCCACCGACGTGTTCCTGTTCTACGTCTTCTTCGAGGCGATGCTGATCCCGGTCTACTTCCTGATCGGCTCCTTCGGCGGCCCGCGTCGGCAGTATGCCGCGGTGAAGTTCCTGCTCTTCTCGCTCGCGGGTGGGCTGGTCATGCTCGTCGGCGTGATCGCCCTCTACCACTACGGTCCGGGCGGGGCCGACGGGTTCCTCGTCGCCAAGCTGACCGGGCTCGACCTCGGTGCGACGCCCGAGCGGCTGATGTTCGTGGCGTTCTTCTTCGCCTTCGCGGTGAAGGCGCCGATGTGGCCGGTGCACACCTGGCTGCCCGACGCCGCCACCGAGGCGCGCCCGGCCACGGCCGTGCTGCTCGTCGGCGTGCTCGACAAGGTCGGCACCTACGGGATGATCCGGTTCTGCCTGCAGCTCTTCCCGGAGGCCTCGAAGTGGGCCACGCCGGTCGTGCTGGTCCTCGCGGTCATCTCGATCCTCTACGGCGCGCTGCTCGCCATCGGCCAGACCGACATCATGCGGCTGATCGCCTACACGTCGGTGAGCCACTTCGGCTTCATCGTGCTGGGCATCTTCGCGCTGACGACGACCGGTGGTGCGGGCTCGACCCTCTACATGCTCAACCACGGGTTCTCCACCGCGGCGCTGTTCCTCATCGGCGCCATGCTGGTCGCGCGACGGGGCAGCAAGCGGATCCCCGACTTCGGCGGCTGGCAGCGCGTGACGCCCGGGCTCGCCGGCGTGTTCCTGGTGGCCGGCCTGTCGGGTCTGGCGCTGCCCGGCCTGAGCTCGTTCATCTCCGAGATCATGGTGCTGGTGGGCACGTTCCAGCGCTACCCGGCAGCGGCGGTCATCGCCACCGCCGGCATCGTCCTGGCGGCCCTCTACATCCTGCTGATGTACAAGCGGATGATGACCGGGCCCAAGCCCGAGCTGACCACGCCGGTGCGCGACATCACCCGTCGCGAGAAGCTCGTCGTGGCCCCGCTGATCGCGGCCTTCCTCGTGCTCGGGTTCTACCCCAAGCCGGCCCTGGACATGCTCAACCCGGCGGTGTCGAAGACGCTGCACTTCGTCGGCGTCACCGACCCGGCCCCCACCTCCGCTGCTGACGGGAGCACGAAGTAATGCCCGCCATGACGGTTCTGTCCGCCCCTGCGCTGGCCACCGCCTTCAAGCAGGCCGACGTCGACTACGGCGCGATCGCCCCCATGCTGATCGTCATCGCCGGCGCCCTCATCGGGGTGCTGGTCGAGGCCTTCGCGCCCCGGCGCCACCGCCACGTCATCCAGGTCTCCCTGGCCCTGGTGTCGCTCGTCGCCGCGTTCGTGGTCCTCGTGACGGTGTCCGCCGAGGAGGCGCACCGGGGTGGCACGCTCGCCCAGGCGGTCATCGTCGACGGCCCCGCCCTCTTCCTGCAGGGCGCGATCCTGCTGATGGCAGCGCTCGGCGTGCTGACCATGGCCGAGAAGTTCGGCGGCCAGGGCGCGGACGCCTTCACCCCGATGGGTGCGGCCGTCCCCGGCTCGCCCCACGAGGCCGCCGCCCTGCGGGCCGGCCTGGCGACCAGCGAGGTCTTCCCGCTGACGCTGTTCTCGGTCGTCGGCATGCTGCTGTTCCCCGCCGCGGGTGACCTGCTGACCATGTTCGTCGCCCTCGAGGTGCTGTCCCTGCCGCTCTACCTGCTGTGTGGTCTCGCGCGTCGTCGCCGTCTCCTGTCGCAGGAGGCGTCGCTCAAGTACTTCCTGCTCGGCGCGTTCAGCTCGGCGTTCTTCCTCTTCGGCGCCGCCCTGCTCTACGGCTACGCGGGGTCGCTCTACATCGCCGACATCGCCACGGCGGTGCGGGCGGCCAACGGAGCCCTCGAGGGGCTGCTGCTGCCCGGTGTCGTGCTGGTCCTGGTCGGCCTGCTCTTCAAGGTCGGCGCCGTCCCGTTCCACTCCTGGACGCCCGACGTCTACCAGGGTGCCCCCACCCCCGTGACCGGCTTCATGGCCGCCTGCACCAAGGTCGCCGCCTTCGGGGCGATCCTGCGCGTCGTCTACGTCGGCGTCGAGGCCAACCGCTGGGACTGGCGTGGTGGCGTCATCGCGGTGGCCGCCCTGACCATGGTCGTCGGTGCGGTGCTTTCGGTGACCCAGACCGACGTGAAGCGGCTGCTCGCCTACTCGTCCATCGCGCACGCGGGGTTCATCCTCGTCGCGGTGCTGGCCTTCGACCGCACCGGGGTCTCGGGCACGATGTTCTACCTCGTCGCCTACGGCTTCATGACGATCGCGGCCTTCGCCGTGGTGTCCCTCGTGCGCCAGGGCGGGTCCGAGGCCTCGCACCTGTCCCAGTGGGCCGGCCTCGGGCGCAACCACCCCGTCGTGGCCGGCGTCTTCGCCTTCCTGCTGTTGGCCTTCGCGGGCATCCCCCTGACGTCCGGCTTCGCCGCGAAGTATGCCGCGTTCTCGCCGGCCATCTCGTTCGGCGGCCGGTCCGGGGTGGCCCTGGTCATCATCGGCGTGCTGTGCAGCGTCATCACGGCGTTCGTCTACGTCCGGCTGATCGTGCTGATGTACTTCACCGAGCCCCCGGCCGGTGAGGTCGTCGTGGCGGAGACCGCGTCGCCGTTCACCACGGTGGCCATCACCATCGGCACCCTCGTGACGCTCGTCCTCGGGGTGCTCCCGGCCCAGGTCCTCGACCTGGCCGAGCGCTCCTCGCAGTTCCTGGTGAAGTGACCTCGGTCGTGACGACGCGGACTGCCAGGTGAGCACGACCCCACCAGTCCTGGTCCTGCCCGACGTCTCGGACGAGCTGTCCGAGCGCCTGCAGGAGGGGCTGGCCGCGGTCGACGCGCTGCTGCGCCGGGAGGTCGACCACGACGACGCGTTCATCGCCGAGGCCAACAACCACCTGATCGAGGCGGGGGGCAAGCGGTTCCGGCCGCTGCTGACCCTCCTCGCCTCCGAGCTGGGCAGCGGGGTCAACGCCGACGTGGTGGCGGCCGCCGCCGGCGTCGAGCTGACCCACGTCGCGTCGCTGTGCCACGACGACGTGATGGACGAGGCCGACGTGCGGCGCGGAGCGCCCAGCGCCAACGCGAAGTACGGCAACTCCACCGCGATCCTCGTCGGCGACATGCTGTTCGGCACCGCGTCCTCGATCATCGCCGACCTCGGTCCCGAGGCCGTCAAGATCCAGGCGCAGACCTTCGTGCGGCTGTGCGCGGGGCAGATCCGCGACGACCGCCCGGGCCCGAGCGGCGAGGACCCGGTCGACTACTACCTCGGGGTGCTGGCCGACAAGACCGGTGTCCTGATCGCGACCGCCGCCCGCTACGGCGCGATGTTCTCGGGCTGCGACGCGGCCACGGTCGAGATCATGCGCGAGTACGGCGAACGGCTCGGCATGGCCTTCCAGCTCGCCGACGACCTGATCGACGTCTCGTCGGAGGCCGACGACCTCGGCAAGACCCCGGGCACCGACCTGCGGGAGGGCAAGCGCACCCTGCCCGTCCTCTACGCGCTGGCCTCCGCCGATCCCGCCGACGCCCGGCTGCGCGAGCTCCTGCAGTCCGACCTGCGCGACCAGGCGCTGCTCGACGAGACGCTCGGCCTGCTGCGCGCTCACCCGGCCATGGAGCGCGCCCGCGAGCACACGTCCGCGGTCGCGACCGCGGCGCAGGACGTCCTCGACCCGCTGCCCGACGGCGAGGCGAAGGCCGCCCTGCGCGCCCTGGCGACCAGCGTCGTCACCCGCGTCGGCTGACCAGGCCCCCGCGACAAAGGAGGTATGCCGCGGGGGTGAGCCCGCGGCATACCTCCTTTGTCGTGGCGGTCAGGCGCGGGAGATCTGGATGACTGCCGGGCGGGGCTGGCCGTCCCCGAGGTAGGGGAACTGGCTCTGCGGCGTGGCCGGTGAGGCTCCGGTCGTCTCGCCGGGGTGCTGCACGGCAGCCAGCACCGTCTTCTGGTCCCAGGTGACCAGGGGACCGCAGCACTCGGAGTAGGCGGGCACCGACAGGAACTGCTGGAGGTGACCCCGGTGCGGGCCCGACAGCGGGAAGAGGTACATGCCGTCGCAGGCGCCCAGCGCGTTGCCGTCGGTGGCGATCCACATGTTGCCGTCGTGGTCGAAGGCGATGTTGTCGGGACACGAGATCGGCGAGACCTCGGAGCGGTCGTAGCCGTTGAAGTAGGTCGTCGGGTCGTTCGGGTCTCCCGCGACCAGGACGATCTTCCAGGTGAAGGTGGTTGCCGTGTCGTCGCCCGCGGTCGGGGTGATCTCGATGATGTGCCCGTGCTTGTTGTTGGCGCGGGGGTTGGCCTCGTCGATCTGGCTGGGCTGGCGGCTGGTGTTGTTGGTGCAGACGACGTAGGTGCGCCCGTTGACGAGGTTGGGCTCGACGTCCTCGGGCCGGTCCATCCTGGTGGGACCGACCTTGTCGGCGGCGAGGCGCGTCCAGATGAGCACCTCTTCCTGGGTGAAGCCGGCCACCTTGCTCTCGTGGTCGACGACGAGCGGAAGCCACTCGCCGGAGCCGTCGCTGATGCCGTCCTCGAACCCGTCGCCGGTGAACTTCGCGACGTAGAGGTCGCCCGAGCTCAGCAGCGTCAGGTTGTGCGCGCGCGCCCGCGCCGAGCGTCCGGGGCGGAAGCGGCCGTGCGAGACGAACTTGTAGAGGTAGTCGAACCGTTCGTCGTCACCGAGGTAGGCGACCACGCGACCGTCGGGCGCCACCGTGACGTTGGCTCCCTCGTGCTTGAGCCGACCGAGCGCCGTGTGCTTGACGGGCGTCGAGGACGGGTCCGAGGGGTCGAGCTCGACGATCCAGCCGAACCTGTTGACCTCATTGGGTTCCTGCGTCGCGTCGAAGCGGCGGTCGACCCGCTCCCAGCCGCGACCCTTGGAGCCGGTCAGGCCGTAGCGCTTGTAGGCGTCGGCCTGGTCGGCGGGAGCCGTCGCGGCGGAGAAGTAGCCGTTGAAGTTCTCCTCACCCGACAGGACGGTGCCCCACGGGGTGAGGCCGCCGGAGCAGTTGCCGAACGTGCCGAGCACGCGGGTGCCGGACGGGTCGGCGCCCGTCCTCAGCAGCTGGTGGCCTGCAGCCGGGCCGTCGAACGCGAACGGTGTGGTGGCCGTGACCCGCCGGTTCGCAGGAGCACCCTGCAGGTACCTCCAGGGCGCGGTCGCGTTCCTGCGCCGGAGCTCGACCACGGACATGCCGTGCGCGGCCATCGTGATCCGGATCTGCTCGGGCGTGAGCGACGCCGACCCCGTGTAACCCCGGAACATCAGCTCGTCGTTGGTGTACTCGTTGTTGCACACCAGGGTCGCGTGCCGCTCGTCGCGGCCGCGCACCAGGGTCGTGTAGTCGTTGTTGTAGCCGAACTGCCCCTCTTGGGCGGCCGCGCTCTGGTGCTCGAAGTCGAAGGCGGGCGCGTCGGCCAGGATGGGGTCACCCCACGCGATGATCGTCGACCACGCGAAGCCGTCGGGGACGACGACCCGGTCGGTGCCCGCGGGCTGGGGTGCGATGGCGGTGAACCCGAACGGCGACTTCCTGCCTCCGGGCGCGACCGGTGCTCCCGAGGCGGCCGGGACACCCGAGCGCGCCGACGTGGGCGCGGCGGCTGCGGACTGTCCGCCGCCCAGGGTGCCGAGGCCGACGACGGCCGCGACCAGGCCGCCCCCCTTGAGGACCGCGCGCCGGGAGGCCCCGGAGGCGACGAGATCGCCGAAGTAACCGTGGTCGGTCTGGTTCGGGACCGGCTTGCTGCAGGCGTCGTGGCACTTGAAGTGGCAGGTCATCGCACTCCGGCCACCCTGGTGGACGGTGAGCAGGGGGAGGGGCGTGCGCTCGGATGATGGTGTGGACATTGAGGTTCCTCCAGGTCAGGGGTTGCGCTGCGGGACGCGGTCAGCTCCAAACCTAGGAACCGCACGCCCTCCTGGCGGCGGCGCCGAGATGAACGTCGGGTGACTTGCGGTGAACAGGCCGTGCGCCGTCTGTAGGGTCGGGCGTGTGACCCTCCACTGGGATCGTGCGACCGCCACCGTGCAGCCTCCGTTCGCCGTCGTCGATCTCGACGCCTTCGACGCGAACGCCGCCGACCTCGTGCGGAGGGCGTCCGGCAAACCGATCCGGGTGGCCTCCAAGTCGGTGCGCTGCCGCGCCCTGCTGTCGCGGGCCCTGTCGCGCCCCGGGTTCTCCGGCGTGATGGCGTATGCCGTGCCCGAAGCCCGCTGGCTCGTCGCCTCCGGCTTCGAGGACGTGTTCGTGGCCTATCCCAGCGTCGACCGGCCTGCGCTGGCTGACCTCGCCGCGGACCCGGCTCAGGCAGCCCAGGTGACCCTGACCGTCGACTCGCTCGAGCACGTCGAGCTCCTGGCCGCCCTCGTCCGGCCGCACGGACTGCGGGTGGCCCTCGACGTGGACGCCTCGCTGCGCCTGGGTCGGCTGCACCTCGGGGTGCGCCGGTCACCGTTGCGCGAGCCCGCCGACGCGGTGGCCCTGGCCCGCGCCGCCGCGGCAGCCGGGCTCTCGGTCGTCGGCCTGATGTTCTACGACGCCCAGATCGCCGGGCTGCCCGACTCCTCGCCGGCCGTGCGCATGGTGAAGAAGCGCTCGTCCGACTCGCTGGCGCGGCGGCGGGGAGAGGTGGTCCGGGCCGTGCGCGAGGTCACCGAGCTGGAGTTCGTCAACGGTGGGGGGACCGGCTCCCTCCACGTGACCGGTCCGGACCCCGCCGTGACCGAGCTCGCGGCCGGGTCCGGGCTCTACGGTCCGACCCTCTTCGACGGTTACGACGACTTCACCCCGCAGCCGGCGGCAGCCTTCGCGCTCCCGGTCGTGCGACACCCCGGCCCGGGGTTCGTCACCGCCTTCGGTGGCGGGTACGTCGCGTCGGGGCCGCCAGGGTGGTCCCGCGTGCCCTCTCCGTTCGGCCGTGCCGAGGTCCGGCTGGTCAGGTCGGAGGGCGTGGGCGAGGTGCAGACCCCGTTGCAGGGCAACGGAGTCCGCAGTCTGGGCCTGGGTGACAAGGTGTGGTTCCGCTACGCCAAGGCGGGGGAGATGTGCGAGCGGTTCGACGCCCTCCACCTGGTGAGCGGCGACCGCCTGGTGGAGACGGTGCCGACCTACCGGGGTGAGGGGAAGAACTTCGGATGACCACGTGGACCAACTGGGCCGGCAACCAGACCAGCCACCCCGTGGAGGTGGCGACCCCGCGCCGCCCCGACGAGGTCTCGGCGGCGATCCTGCGCGCGGGGACCCGCGGCATACCCGTCAAGGTGGTCGGGGCCGGGCACTCCTTCACGGCGATCGCGGCCACCGACGGGCTGCAGCTGCGCCTCGACCAGCTGACCGGCATCACCGGCGTCGACCGCGAGCGCGGCCGGGTCCGCGTGCTGGCGGGGACCCCGCTGCACGTGCTGAACCCAGCCCTCCACGCCCTCGGCCTCGCGCTGCCCAACCTCGGCGACATCGACCGGCAGTCACTGGCGGGGGCGATCTCGACCGGCACGCACGGCACCGGCATCCGGCTGCAGGGCATCGCCGCCGCCGTCTCCGGGCTGGTGCTCGCGCTCGCCGACGGCAGCCTGCTGGAGTGCTCCGCCGACGTCGAGCCGCGCGTCTTCCAGGCGGCCCGGGTGGGCCTGGGTGCGCTGGGTGTCATCACCGAGGTCGAGCTCCAGTGCGTGCCGGCGTTCCGATTGCACGCCAAGGAGTTCAGCGCCGACCTGCACGAGGTGCTCGAGCGCGTGCAGGACGACGTCGAGGCGCACGACCACGTCGACATGCACTGGTTCCCGCTCACCGACCGGGTGCTGGTGAAGCACAACGACCGGGTCGACGATGACCACCGCGGCGCCCCGCTGCCGCGGTGGCGCGCGCTGCTGGACGACCAGCTGTTGTCCAACCGGCTGTTCGAGGTCACCAACCGCGCGGCGACCGCCGCCCCGGCGATCGTGCCGCGGCTCAACTCGGTCAGCGCGCGGCTGCTGGGCGCCCGCGAGTACACCGACGACTCGTGGCGCGTCTTCGTCGCCGAGCGCAAGGTCCGCTTCCGCGAGAGCGAGTACGCCGTGCCACGGGCCGCCGTGGCCGACGTCGTGATGCAGGTGCGGAGCTGGCTGGAGCGGCACCGCGCGCCGCTCACCTTCCCCCTTGAGCTGCGGTTCACCGGCGCGGACGACATCTGGCTGTCCACGGCGTACGAACGCCAGAACGCCTACATCGCGATCCACCAGTACCACCGGATGGACGACTACGGCGCGTTCGCGGCCTTCGAAGCGATCGTGGCCGAGCACGCCGGTCGTCCGCACTGGGGCAAGCTGCACACGCTGGGCGTGGAGGAGCTGCACGAGCTCTACCCCCGGTTCGACGACTTCCTCGAGGTGCGCCACCAGCTCGACCCGGGGCGCCGGTTCGCCAACGCCCACCTCGACCACGTCCTGGGCCGGTGAGCGGAGGGCACACCGACATCCTGCGCGAGCTCATCGACGGCGGCACGGGCCACCATGTGACGCCTGGCCGGCGTCAGGGCAGGACCGGCTCCGGCTGCGGGTCGGGGCGGCCCCGTCGCGGCAGGTTGCGCAGGGAGTCGAAGCTCAACACCGCCAACGCGATCCACACGATGCCGAAGCCGACCCACCGGGTGCGCGACATGTGCTCGTCGAGCAGCAGGACCCCACACAGGAGCTGGAGCACCGGGGTGATGAACTGCAGCAGGCCGACCGTGACCAGCGGCACCCGTCGGGCAGCCGCCGCGAACAGCAGCAGCGGGGTGGCGGTGGCCACCCCGGCGGCCACGAGCAGCGTGGTGTGCCACCCACCCTCGGTCGTGAAGGTGGTGTCGCCCCGGCTGGTCAGCACGGCGAGCATGACGATGGCGATCGGTGCCAGCACGGCGGTCTCGGCGGCCAGCGAGTGCATGGCCTCCAGGGAGGCGCCGACCTTCTTCTTGACCAGGCCGTAGAGCCCGAACGACATCGCCAGGCTCAGCGCCACGACGGGGACCGAGCCGGCGGCCAGGCTCAGGTAGAGGCCCGCGAACGCCCCGATGCCCACCGCGACCCACTGCAGTGGACGCAGCCGCTCGCGCAGCACGACCACCCCGAGCGCGACCGTGACGATGGGGTTGAGGAAGTAGCCGAGTGCCGCCTCGGTGGTGCGCCCCCCGAGCACCGCCGCGACGTAGATCACCCAGTTGGCGGCGATGAGCAGCGCCGCGGCGGTCACGCCCAGGCCCAGTCTGGGCCGCTGCCAGAGCTGGCGCGCCCAGGCGAGGTCGCGTCGCACGACCAGCACGAGGGCACACAGCAGCAGGGTCCACAGGATGCGGTGCGACAGGATCTCCCACGCGCCGGCCGGCTTCAGTGCCGCGAAGTAGAGCGGGAAGGCGCCCCAGATCGCGTACGCGATGAACCCGTATACCGCGCCGCGCCGACCTTCGTCCGGCGGCACCTCAGGCGGTGGTGCTGGTCGGGGAGATCGAGAGTGCGCGACTCGCTGGGGTCGACGTGGATCCGTCAGCGCGTCGTGCACTCTCGATCCGGAGCGGGGTCGTGCGGTCGGGGGTCACGCCACTGTCCACGTGTCGCGACCGTGGATCAGCGCATCGAGGTCGGCGTCGGTGGGGCGGCCGCCCGCGGTGTCGATCGCAGCGTCGACCTGGGCGCGCACCATGTCGTCGTAGGTCGGCCGGGAGACACTGCGGAAGATGCCCATCGGCACGTGCGTCATCTGCGGCGAGTCCAGCCGCGACAGCGCGAAGGCCTGCGTGGGGTCGGCGGCACCGGCGTCGTGGACGACCACGTCGCGGCCCTCGGCCTCGGCCCGTGGCACGAACTCCATCGTGCCGCCCGCGCCGCGCACCAGCACCTGTCGGTCGTCCTCGGGCCCGACGGCCACCGGTTCGCCGTCGGTGAGGTGGACGATCCTGGCCTCCTGCTCGGAGCGGTCCTTGATCAGGTCGAAGGCGCCGTCGTTGAAGATCGGGCAGTTCTGGTAGATCTCGACCAGGGACGTGCCCCGGTGCTCGGCCGCGGAGCGGAGGATCTCGGTGAGGTGCTTGCGGTCGGTGTCGGTCGTGCGGGCCACGAAGGTCGCCTCGGCCCCCAGCGCCAGGGAAACCGGGTTGAACGGGTGGTCGACCGAGCCCATCGGGGTCGACTTGGTGACCTTGCCGACCTCCGAGGTGGGGGAGTACTGCCCCTTGGTCAGGCCGTAGATCTGGTTGTTGAACAACAGGATCGTGAGGTTCACGTTGCGGCGCAGCGCATGGATGAGGTGGTTGCCACCGATCGACAGCGCGTCGCCGTCGCCGGTCACGACCCAGACCGACAGGTCGGGGCGGCTCGTGGCCAGGCCGGTCGCGATCGCCGGCGCGCGCCCGTGGATCGAGTGCATGCCGTAGGTGTCGAGGTAGTAGGGGAACCGTGACGAGCAGCCGATGCCCGAGACGAACACGGTGTTCTCGCGCTTGAGGCCGAGCTCGGGCAGGAAGCCCTGCACGGCGGCCAGGATGGCGTAGTCGCCACACCCGGGGCACCAGCGCACCTCCTGGTCGGAGGTGAACTCCTTCTTGGTCTGGCGCGTCGCGTCCTCGGCGAGGCGGGGGACACCCGCGGTGCCGCTGGGAGGGGCGCTGCCCGGCATACCCAGCTCGGTGGTCATGCGTGTCCTCCCTTGGCGGCCACCTGGTCGGTGGCGTCGGTGGTCCTGCTGTCGGGAGCCATGGCGTCGTCGCCGGAGGCGAGCGACACGATGGCGTCGGCGAGCTCGACGGTGGTGAACGGCAGCCCGCGCACCTGGGTGAACGAGTGCACGTCGACGAGGAACTTGGCGCGCAGCAGCATCGCGAGCTGGCCCATGTTCATCTCGGGGACGAGCACCCGGTCGTAGCGCCGCAGCACCTCGCCGGTGTTGGCGGGGAACGGGTTGAGGTGGCGCAGGTGGGCCCGGGCCACCTTGGCGCCGGTGTTGCGGACGCTGCGCGCCGCGGCGGCGATCGGTCCGTAGGTCGAGCCCCAGCCGAGGACCAGCACGGTGGCCTCGCCGCTCGGGTCGTCGACCTCGAGGTCACCGATCGTGTCGGCGATCCGCTCGACCTTGGCCGCCCGCAGGCGGGTCATCAGGTCGTGGTTGTCGGGGTCGTAGGAGATGTTGCCGGTGATGTTGGCCTTCTCGATGCCGCCGATGCGGTGCTCCAGGCCGGGCGTCCCGGGGATCGCCCACGGTCGGGCCAGCGTGGTCTCGTCGCGCAGGTAGGGGTGGAAGACCGGTTCGCCCTGGCCGTCGGTGTCGTTGGGCTCGGTCGCGAACTCGACGGTGAGGTCGGGCAGCTCGGACACCGACGGGATCGCCCACGGCTCGGAGCCGTTGGCGAGGTAGCCGTCGGAGAGCAGGAACACCGGGGTGCGGTAGGTGGTGGCGATGCGCACCGCCTCCAGCGCGGCGTCGAAGCAGTCGGCCGGCGACTGCGGAGCCACGATCGGCACCGGGGACTCGCCGTTGCGCCCGAACATCGCCTGCAGCAGGTCGGACTGCTCGGTCTTGGTCGGCAGACCCGTCGAGGGCCCACCGCGCTGCACGTCGACGATGACCAGGGGGAGCTCGAGCGAGACACCGAGACCGATCGTCTCGGACTTGAGCGCGACCCCCGGGCCGGACGTGGTGGTCACCCCGATGGCGCCGCCGAAGGAGGCCCCGAGGGCGGCGCCGATGCCGGCGATCTCGTCCTCGGCCTGCAGGGTGGTCACGCCGTAGCGCTTGAGCCCCGAGAGGGTGTGGAGGATGTCGGACGCGGGGGTGATCGGGTAGGAGCCCAGCACCAGCCGGATGCCGGCCCGGTGCGACGCCGTGACCAGGCCCAGCGCGAGCGCGGCGTTGCCGGTGATGTTGCGGTAGGTGCCCGGGGCCATCTTCGCGGGCGCGATCTCGTAGGAGACGGCGAAGTCCTCGGTGGTCTCGCCGTAGTTGAGGCCGGCCTTCAGCGCCGTGAGGTTCGCAGCCAGGATGTCGGGCTTGGAGCCGAACTTCTTCTCCAGGAACGACTCGGTGCCCGTCGTCGGACGGTGGTACATCCAGGACAGCAGCCCGAGCGCGAACATGTTCTTGGCGCGCTCCTTGTCCTTGCGGGACAAGGAGTCGAACGCGGCCAGTGCCTCGACGGTGATCGAGGTGAGCGCCACCGGGTGGACGTGCCACGACTCGAGGCTGCCGTCCTCGAGCGGGTTGGCGGCGTAGCCGACCTTGGCGAGGTTGCGCTTGGAGAACTCGTCGGTGTTGGCGATGATCGTCGCGCCGCGCGGCAGGTCGCGCAGGTTGGCCTTGAGGGCCGCGGGGTTCATCGCGACCAGCACGTCGGGGGCGTCGCCCGGCGTGAGCACGTCGTGGTCGGCGAAGTGCAGCTGGAAGCTGGAGACCCCGGGCAGGGTGCCCTGGGGCGCCCGGATCTCAGCGGGGAAGTTGGGCAGCGTCGAGAGGTCGTTGCCCAGTGCGGCGGTCTCCGACGTGAACCGGTCTCCGGTCAGCTGCATGCCGTCGCCCGAGTCGCCGGCGAACCGGATCACGACCCGATCGAGGCGTTGGACGCTCTTGCCGCTCGGCTGTGTCTGCGTCACTGCGTGTTCCCGCCACCTGTTCATCTGCTGGTTCGTGCGCGCCACGCGCCTCCTGCGGGCGTTCTTCCATGGTAGGACGGCCGCAGGAGGGGCATGCGGGCAACCCGCATTTCGGACGGTAGGGACCGACGCTGGTGGGTGCGGGAGACCGTGTCGGGGCAGGACGGACAGCGGTGCGAGGGACCGCCCGCGCACCCGTCGGGGGAGCAGCGGTGGGCGTGCGGTCAGGCCGTGACGGTGATCTCGTGGATCTCGTCGTAGGGGTGGCCGGCGCGCTGGTGGATGCGCTGGATGGCGTCCTTGTCCGGCCCCTCCGAGAGACAGAAGACGTGACCGGTGACCGGGTCTCCCCAGGCGCTCTTGAAGTCCACGGACTCCTCGCCCTGGATCGCGAGGTCGGCCCGGTGAGCCTCGAGCAGCGCCTCGGCGGTCACCCCCGGCATGTTGGTGTGCACATCCATGAACTGGGCCATGGCGACTCCCTCTCGGTTGGTGGTCTCGCCAACCTACGCCGTGGCCACCTCGCTCAGGCTCCGTCAAATTGGTGGGAGCCCGGCCTTCCACGCGGCCCAGACCGCGGGCAGGCCGGAGGTGTGCGCCTCGTCGAGCAGCTCTCGCGCGACGCTGCCCGGTTCGTGCAGCCGGTATGCCGGGTGGTCGGCGACGGCCTCCGGCCGCCACCCGAGCGCGGTCACGGTGTCGACGACCCGGGCCGTCCCGAGGGCGCCCGGCCCCAGCCCGGCCCGCACCTCGAGGTGCTCCACCAGGGCCGGCCGGCCGGCATACGTCAGGGTCGTGTGGCAGTCGAGGCGACCACCGTCCTGGCCGCTGCGGCCGAGGGCGACCCGGTCGCGCAGGAGGAGGCGCCCGCCCGGGTCGACGTCGGCCCGCAGGTGGCGGGTGACGGCGGAGCCGTCGGCGACGACGAGGGGTTCGCCGGCCCAGGTGAGGCTGGCGCCGCCGTGCACGCGCAGTGCGGCGTCGACCACGCAGCCGAGCCCGCGGCCGTGGTAGGCGACCGTGCCGGCGACGTCGCGCAGCTCGAGGCGCATCCCGGGACCGACCTCCACCGCCAGCCTGAGGGTGTCACCGCCCAGGAGGGTGGCGGTCGTGGCGAGGAGGGCGACCTCGGCGAAGGACCCGTCGTGCCGGACCACCCGCGGCGTGACCAGACCGGCGGCCAGCACCAGTCTGCTGTTGTCCGCTCCGGGCCAGAGCTCGACCCGGGCGGTGCGGACCTCAGTGTCAGTGGACACCCGCACCGCCGTGGCGGTGGCCGTGGTCGTGGTCGTGGCCGTCGTCGTGGTCGTGGCCGTGGCTGTGCGGGGCCATCGGGCCGGGGTCGACCGGCACGTGGGCACCGGCCCGGTGGGCGCCCACCATCGCGAGCACCCACGCCCGCAGCTCGGCGACCGAGGCCGGGTCGGTGCGTGACAGGCCGATGACGGGGCGCCCGTCGCGGGCCTCCCTGCCCTGCGCCTGCATGAGGTCGGCGTCGACGCCCACGTGGGGCGCGAGGTCGGTCTTGTTGACGACCAGGAGGTCGGCGCGGGAGATGCCGGGGCCGCCCTTGCGCACCACGTCGCCGCCCCCGGCCACGTCGAGGACGAAGACCTGGGCGTCGACCAGGGCCGGCGAGAAGGTCGCGGTGAGGTTGTCACCGCCCGACTCGACCAGCACGAGGTCGAGTGGTGCGAAGTCGGCCTCGAGGTCCTCCACCGCGAGCAGGTTGGCGCTCACGTCGTCGCGGATCGCGGTGTGTGGGCACGCACCCGTCTCCACCGCCCGGATACGATCGGGGTCGAGGACGCCGGCGGCGCGCAGCATCCGCGCGTCCTCGTCGGTGTAGATGTCGTTGGTGACGACCCCGAGGCGCAGCTCGTCGCCGAGCTCGCGACAGACCATGGCGATCAGCGAGGACTTGCCGGTGCCGACCGGTCCCGCGACGCCGAGCCGGAACGCGCGCGGAACCTCTGGCGTGGTCTCAGGCACTGAACAACCTCCGTGGGTGGGTGGGGTGGGCATGCTGCCACTGCTCGAGCAGCGGGGCGGACGGAGCCGGTATGCCGTCCGGCTCGGTCAGGTGGGCGACCTGCGCCACCACGTGCTCGATCCCGGGACCGGCGTGCAGGAGCCACTCGGTGGTCTCGACCGGGTCGAGCGGGCAGAGCTTGAGGGCCGCGGCACAGAGGGACTGCACGTCGTCGTAGGCCACCAGGCGGGCCGTGCGCGCGCCGTCGAGACCGGCGGTGGCAGCCATCGCCCCGACGGCCACGGGCCGGGCCGGGGCGGTCAACGGCGCCAGGGCGGAGGCGGCTGCGCTGCCCGGCCACAGCCGTTGCGCGAGCCGGCGCTGACCCCGCCCGACCGCGACCGACGCGGCCCGCACCACCTCGCTGGGGGTGCGGGCGGCCCAGGCCAGCTGGAGGTCGTCGAGGGGCAGCCCGGCCAGGGTGAGGTGACGGGCCACGACGGCGGTGGCCGCATCGACCAGCACGACGGTCCGCAGCCGGGTGGCCACCAGTGCCGGGACGTCGCGCCGCTCGAGACCGCCGAGGAGGGCCGGCTCGAGGCCGGAGGACTGGGTGTGGCCGCCGACCGGGAGCCGGCCGTCGGCCAACAGCATCGAGGCGAACTCGGGGTGGGGGAGCATGGGGGTCTCGGGTCTCGGGTCTCGGTCTCGGTCGCTGGCTCAGAACAACGAGTAGCGTTGGGCAAGTGGGAGCTCCGTCGCCGGAGCTGGTTCGACGCGCTCGCCGTCGATGCGGATCTCGAACGACTCCGGGTCGACCTCGATCCTCGGCAGGGCGTCGTTGTTGACCATGTCGGCCTTGGTCACCTCCCGGGTCGGACGCACCCCCGCCAGCCGGCGGCGCAGGCCGAGCCGCCCCGCGAGGCCGTCGTCGAGCGCGGCGGGGGCCACGAAGGTGAGCGAGTGGTCGGCGCCGGCTCCACCCTCGCCGACGAGCGCCGGCCGCATCAGGACGGGCTGCGGCGTGGGGATCGACGCGTTCGGGTCTCCGATCGCGGCATACACGATCGCGCCCCCCTTGATCACGAGGTCGGGGCGCCACCCGAAGAGCTTCGGGTCCCACAGCACCAGGTCGGCGAGCTTGCCGGCCTCGACCGACCCGATCTCGTGGTCGACGCCGTGGGCGATGGCGGGGTTGATCGTGTACTTCGCGACGTAGCGGCGGGCGCGCTCGTTGTCGGCCGGCAGGCCCCCGCCGAGGGCGCCCAGCCGGGCCTTCATCACGTGGGCGACCTGCCAGGTGCGGGTGATGACCTCGCCGATGCGCCCCATGGCCTGGGCGTCGCTGCTCGTCATCGAGAGGGCGCCGAGGTCGTGGAGGATGTCCTCGGCCGCGATGGTGGTCGCCCGGATCCGGCTCTCGGCGAAGGCGAGGTCCTCGGGGACCGAGGGGTTGAGGTGGTGGCAGACCATCAGCATGTCGAGGTGCTCGGCCACCGTGTTGACCGTGTGGGGGAGGGTCGGGTTGGTCGACCCGGGCAGCACGTTGGCGTGTCCGGCGATGGTGATGATGTCGGGCGCGTGGCCACCGCCGGCGCCCTCGGTGTGGAAGGCGTGGATGCTGCGCCCGTCGATCGCGCGCAGGGTCGACTCGACGAAGCCGGCCTCGTTGAGGCTGTCGCTGTGCAGCGTCACCTGGAGGCCGAGCTCGTCGGCCGCCCGCAGGGCCGCGTCGATCGCGGCCGGGGTGCTGCCCCAGTCCTCGTGGACCTTGTAGGCCGCCGCGCCACCGAGCGCCTGCTCGCGCAGTCCGGCGGCGCTGACCGTGTTGCCCTTGCCCATGAGCAGGAGGTTGACCGGGAGGTGGTCGAGGCCCCGGAGCACGGACTGGAGGTGCCACGGCCCCGGGGTCACGGTGGTCGCCTTGGACCCCTCCGACGGGCCGGTGCCGCCGCCGCCCAGGGTGGTCAGCCCGGCGGCCAGGGCCTCGTGGACCTGGCTGGTCGAGAGGAAGTGCACGTGCAGGTCGACCCCACCGGCGGTGAGGATGCGTCCCTCGCCCGCGATGACGTCGGTGCCGGGGCCGATCTCGAGGTCGGGGTGGACGCCGTCGGCGATGTCGGGGTTGCCGCTGCGGCCGAGGGCCACGATCCGACCCGCGCGGACACCCACGTCCGCGCGCACGACGCCCCAGTGGTCGAGCACGACCGCATTGGTGATGACGGTGTCCAGGGCGCCCTCCGCGCTGCTGCGGGTGCCCTGGGCCATCGACTCACGGATCGACTTGCCGCCGCCGAAGACGGCCTCCTCACCCCCGAAGGTGAGGTCGTCCTCGACCTCGACCCACAGGTCGGTGTCACCGAGCCGAACCTGGTCGCCGGTCGTCGGGCCGTAGATCGCGGCGTAGCGCTCGCGGTCGAGGTCAGCCATCGAGGTCGCCTTCCGGGTTGCGACCCGTGGTAGCTGGGAGCTGGAGTCCGGGGACCCGTCGGCGACCGCGGAACGCGACCGCCTCGACCTCGCGGCTCACCCCGGGCTCGAACCTGACCGACGTGCCGCTGGGGATGTCGAGCCGGAAGCCGTGCGCGGCGGCGCGGTCGAAGTCGAGGGCGCTGTTGCTGTCGGGAAGGTGGAGGTGGGAGCCGATCTGCACCGGGCGGTCGCCGGTGTTGACGATGACGAGGGTGCGCCGTTCGGCGTCGGTGCGGTCGGCGTTGATGGTGACGGTGCCCGGCCTGACCCTGATCGCGCCGGGGCCGGAGGTGTTGCTGCTCACCGGTCTTCCTCCTGTGGCTGGGAGTTGCTGGGCACGCCTGTCCGTCGCATCGGTCAGGCGATCGGGTGGTGGAGGGTCACGAGCTTGCGCCCGTCGGGGAAGGTCGCCTCGACCTGGACGTCGGCGATCATCTCGGGCACGCCGTCCATGACCTGTTCTCGGCTGAGCACCGTCCGGCCCTCCTCCATCAGGTCGGCCACGAGGGCCCCCTCCCTGGCTCGCTCGATGACCCAGGTCGACAGGAGGGCCACCGACTCGGGGTGGTTGAGCCGCACGCCGCGCGACAGGCGGTCGCGGGCGACCATGCCGGCCACCGACAGCAGGAGCTTCTCGGTGTCCGCAGGGGACAGGTGCATCGCGGCCTCCTCGGCGTGGTCGGGCAGGGCCAGTAGACCAAGGCAGTGTTACGCGCGGATTTCCTCTCCGCCAGCGCTAGCGTCGTGGGGTGTCCACGCGCGCTGCCCCGTCCCCGCGCGTCGTCATGCTGCCGAGCCCGTTGCTCGGGCCAGCCAGCTACCTGCCCCTGGCCGAGACCCTGAGGGAGAGGGAGGTCCCGACCCTGGTGGCATCCGTGCCTGCCGGCGACGTCATGCCCAGCGCCGTCCTCGACCTGTTCGGCGCCGTGGCCGAGCACCATCAGCCCACGGTGCTCGTCGCCCACAGCAACGCCGGCTACTACGCCCCGGTGCTGGCCGAGTCGTTGGACCTGCCGGTCGTGTTCGTGGATGCGGCGCTCCCCGCCACGGGCGTCGGCGAGACCCTTCTGGCACCTGCGGCCTTCGCGGAGCTCATCGCGACCCTCCCCTTGACCGACGGGCTGCTCCCACCCTGGCCGTCGTGGTGGGACCGCTCCGACGTCGCGGCGCTCTTCCCCGACGACGAGTGGCTCGACCGGGTGACCCGGGAGGCCCCCCGCCTTCCGCCCGAGTACTTCACGACGCCCCTCCCGGTGCCGTCCGGCTGGGAGGCGCGGCCCGCGGCATACCTCGGGTTCGGTGACACGTATGCCGCGGAGCTCGCCCTCGCCGAAGAGCTCGGCTGGGTGGTGCGTCGGGAGCGCGGACACCACCTCACGCACCTCGTCGAGCCGGACCGCGTCGCTGGTCTGCTGCTCGAGCTGCTCGGCGGCTTCGCCACCCTTCGCTGAGCCGACCCGGCGCGGGTGAGTTGGAGAGCTCTCCTTGTCAGTCGTCGAAGACGGACCAGCAGATGGCGTTGCGGCGCACCTGGTCCTCCAGCACGAGCGCGCGGATCTCCTCGGGGAGCTGATCGCGCTGCCAGTCACGCTCACGTCGTCCGGCGTCGAGGTCGTGCGGGTTCGCTGCGTGGACGGCCTTGATCGCATAGGCAGCTGCCCCGAGGTCGTGCTCGGCGACGTGCCCCACGCAGGCGGCCTGGCCCGCGGCATGGGCGGCGAGTCGCGCGGCCCCGCGAAGCGGTCGAGCCGCGCTCATCGCGTGGCCACCCCGGGACCGGGCGGCCATCATCGGCAGCTCGCCGTGCGCCCACGCTCGGGCCGCGTCGATCGCCTCCCGAGGGCGGCGATCGGATGGTGCCACCCGTTCGAACAGGGGCAGGACGTGCTCGGCGCAGGTGGCGGCCCACAGTGCCAGGAGGTGGTGGTCGCCGTCGGTGAGCGTCCCACCGCGACGGATCGTCACCAGTCGCGGGTCACGGACGTCCGGGAGGATCACGCTCCCAGCCTGCCATTCCACCCTTGCTGCCCACCGCACAGACGGCTGCTGCCACGAGCTCGGTCAGGCAGCGCGGTGGCCGTGGCGGTCGAGCGGCCACGTGGTGTGCGTGCGACCGTCAGGCGCCGTCCAGGTGCAGACGCCCCGCAAGTCCATCTCGACCTGCCAGCCGGCATGGTGCTTGAACCCGTGATGCGTCGCGCACAGGGCCTGCAGGTTGTCGACCGAGGTCGGGCCATCCGGATGTCGCACCACGTGGTCGAGCTGGCACCGCCTGGCGGCGGTGGCACATCCGGGGAACCGGCACGTCCCGTCTCGGGACCGGACTGCTCGAGCGGTGGCCGCACCCGGCCGGTAGGTCTTCGGGTCCTGCCAGCCGACGGCTCCGGTCTCGGGGTGGCTGCGGGCCAGTCGCACCGTGACATCAGGGTCGTTGAGGAGTGCGACGACGTCCTCGGGCAGCAGCGACCCGACCACGGGGACCTCGGTGTGCGAGGACACGAACCACAGTGGTCGTGGAGGACGCCGTCGTCGAGCTCTTCGCAGCCGCCGAGGTCGTCGTAGACGCCCTTGCCGGAGGGCGACACCCCCTCGGCGGTCGGGTCGTCCTCCTCGTCGCGAGGGTCGAGGAGGCACTGCGCGCCGACACCTCCGCGAAGCCGGGTGCTGCGCTCGCGGTCGACGGGTGCCACGAGCTCGATCGTCGTGCTGATCGTGGCATTGGCCTCGACGAGGTCGGACAAGGCATCCGCCCTCGCCACGCCCATCGCGAGCCCGGGCTGGGCTCGCGCGTACTCGGCTGCCAAGCCGTCCACGGCGTGCCACACGCGCAGCGCCACGGGAGTGGGCAGGTCGGCGACCAGCCGAGTCATACCGGTGCGCTCACCCAGCCGCACCCGGACGTCGCTGCGCCCGCGCGCGAGTGCGTCGAGGCGGACGGCGTCATCCGGCGCACACCGGTCGGCGCTGCGCCGCGCGCGGCGACGGAGGGCGGCACAGCTGGTCGCGGTGATGCCACCGTCGAGGACGCGGGCCTCGAACTCGTGCAGCCGGTCGGGCGGCGCGGCGCCGGACTCGGCGACCACGGCGTCGACGCGGTAGGGCTCGAGGTCGCCCGCCCACGCGAGCGCCCGCACCCGCGGCAGGGCGCAGACGACCCGACGGGCGTGGTCGATGCGGGTCGACATGGTCCGCGGCGACACGTGCAACAACGCCGCCAACGACCCCGCCGCCACCGCGTGACCCGACAACCGCTGACGCCGCCCACCCCCCACCACGCCCGCAGCGAACGCATCAGCGGCGTCCAGCTCGGCCCGCTCGTCACACCGCCGAGCGACGGTCTCCATCGCCGACCGCTGCCGCGCCGTCACCGCACTCACCACCCGCTGCGCCGCCAGCACCAGCGCCTCAGCCTGCTCGGCCGGGAGGTCGGCGATCTCGTCGTCAGCCAGCGCGAAGAGCGCACCAGCAAGCGCGGCCGGCTCGGCCACCTGCACTGCTGACACGCTCTCGAACATGTGTCCAACCTAGTGTCCACCACTGACAACGCACCGCACCTCGCAGGTGGGGAGCGACGACAGCGGACCGACCGGGTGCCGGGTGAAAACCGTTGGGACGACACGGGTTTGCCAGCTAGGTTCGAGGCATGGACCGCCCAGCCCTCGACGACGCCCTCGCCGACCGAGAGGCCGTCCTGCGTGCCTTCGTCCGGCCCGACGGCAGCCTCTCCGCCATCCCGACGCGCATCCGCAAACGGCTCGTCGTGCTCAACGAGATGGCCCAGGCGTTCGAGGTCGGTGAGACCTACGACGAGACACAGGTCAACAGCTCGCTCCGGGCCTGGCACGACGACGTCGCGGCACTGCGCCGCTACCTGGTCGAGGAAGGATTCCTCGAGCGCCGCGACGGGCGCTACTGGCGGGCCGGCGGCACGATCGGGACCTAGGTGGCGTGACCGGGCGCCAGCTCGAAGTCGGCGAAGTCGAACCCCGGCGAGACGAGGCAGCTCACCAGCGCGTCCTCGACCGATGCCACGGTCCGCTGCCAGCAGCCGGCCGGGACGAGGACCTGCGCGTCGCCCGAGACCTCCAGGGTGTGGCGCCGGCACTGGTCCGCCGGCGCCGGTGTCGCGCCAGCGCCGCCCAGCTCGAGCGTCACGACGCCGGTGTGGGCGAGCCACATCTCGTCGGACGCCACCCGGTGCCAGGCCGACTCGGCGCCGGCCGGCAGCAGGAAGTAGATCAGGGTCGCCGCCGAGCGGATGCGGCCGTCGGCGAGCTCGACGGTGTCCGGCGAAGCCCACGTCTGCCGGTACCACCCGCCCTCTGGGTGGGGCTCGAGGTCGAGGGCTGCGGCGAGAGGCGGCTTCATGCGCCCAGTCTCCCCGACCGGGCACCCCGGCTCGGAACGGTCGGGCTCGTCCCACGGTTCGGTTCGGGGGGTGCGGTGTCCTCCGCCCTGCCAGACTCTCCTCATGCTGAGGCTGGATGACCTCTGGGTCTGGGACTCCTGGGTGGCTGACGACGGCGACCTCTACCACCTGTTCTTCCTCCAGGCGCCGCGGGCGCTCGAGGACCCGGGCAAGCGGCACACCGCCGCGACGGTGGGTCACGCCACGTCGCCCGACCTCGTCAGCTGGACCTACCTCGGCGAGTGCTTCGGCCCCGATCGCAGTGGTGCGCCACGGTTCGACGACCTCTCGATCTGGACCGGCTCGGTGGTCAACGACGGCGCGCGGTGGCGGATGTACTACACGGCCGTGTCCAACCGCGGCCACCACGTCTACGACCAGCGGGTCGGCTCAGCGGTCTCCGACGACCTGCAGCACTGGCAGCGCGGCGCGGACCCGGTCGTGGGTGTCGACGGTCGCTGGTACAAGAACCTCGCGAACACCCCTGCGCCCACCGAGGGCCCAGACCTGGAGGGCTCGAGCGAGACCTGGCGCGACCCGCTCGTCTTCGCCGACCCCGACGGCGACGGCTGGCACATGTTGATCAGCGCACGGGCTCGCGACGCCGCCCGCAACGACGACGGGGTCGTCGCGCACGCCACGAGTCCCGACC
Organism: Pedococcus bigeumensis; assembly: GCF_039531795.1. NCBI lineage: Bacteria > Bacillati > Actinomycetota > Actinomycetes > Micrococcales > Intrasporangiaceae > Pedococcus > Pedococcus bigeumensis. The sequence continues at coordinate 152,042 of NZ_BAAAQS010000001.1, forward strand.
TGCAGACCTGGACGCTGGGGCCGCCACTCTGCGAGCCGGGAGCCGGGTTCGGCCAGCTGGAAGTGTTGCAGGACAAGCAGATCGACGGTCGTTGGGTGCTCGTGTTCACCTGCCACCCGCAGGAGATGACGGCCGAGCGCATCGCTCGCACCGGCGAGTACTGCACGTGGTCGGTGCCCGGAGCCGGGCCGCTCGGGCCGTGGGACATCGACGCCGCTCGACCGTTCACCAGCGATCCGCACCTCTTCGCCGCACCCCTGGTGCAGCAGCGGGACGGGTCGTGGGTGCTCATCGGCTTCCGCAACCTCGAGCCCCAGGGCCTCGACGGCTTCGAGATCACCGACCCCATCCCGGTCACCCTCGACGCCGACGGCTACCTCGTCGCCCGCTGACCCGAGCCGCGGGTATGCCGCGCGGCCGAGTGGGCCACGCGGCATGCCGCACCGGGCGGGTCGGCCGGTAAATGCCGAGCGCCCGCTCGGTCGCGCCGCCTAGGGTCGCGAGCATGTTCATCCGCCAGGAGCAGCCGGCCGACGCGGACGCGATCCGTGAGGTGCACCGGCGCGCCTTCGCGAAGCCGGCCACGCCGGACGCCCCGGCCACCGACGGCTCGCTGGAGGCGAACCTCGTCGACGAGCTGCGGGCCGAGGGCGACCTCCTCCCACAGCTGTGCCTCGTCGCGGTCGAAGAGGGGCTCGTCGTCGGGCACGTCGCGATGAGCCGTGCGCTCCTCGACGACCGACCGGCGGCCCTGGCCGCACTGGGCCCCCTCGGGGTGCTTCCGGAGCGCCAGGGTGCCGGGGTCGGCTCGGCGCTGGTGCACGCGACGCTCGCGGCGGCGGACACCCTGGGGGTGCGCGGCGTGGTCCTGCTCGGCCACCCGACCTACTACCCGCGGTTCGGGTTCGGGCCGGCCGTCGACCACGGGATCACGCCACCGCAGGACTGGGGGACGGCCTTCTTCATGCTGCGCACCCTCGGCGGGTGGGGCGACGGCCTGCGCGGCGCGTTCCGCTACGCCCCCGCCTTCGAGCGACTCGACCCCTAGCCCCGCCGAGTCGCAGGCGGGTCTGGAGGGGTGGTGGCTCAGTCGCCGGTCCGGCCGTCGGCGAGCTCGCGCAGGATGTCGAGGTGGCCGTTGTGGCGGGCGTTCTCCTCGATGAGGTGCAGGATCACCCAGCGCAGGGTCGGGTGCTCGCCCGACCGGAACGGCGTCACCGACCGGTCGTCGAGGTCCAGCCGGGCGATGATGGCGTCGGTGCGCTCGGCCTGCTCGACGTACTCCGCCAGGGTCTGCTCCAGCGGCGTCGTGGCCCCGAGGCTGAACTCGCGGTCGGGCTCCTCGTCGGTCCATGGGCCCAGGTCGGGCCCGCCGACGAAACGGTTCTCGATCCACGAGTGCTCGACCCAGCGCAGGTGGTTGACCACCCCGCCCAGGCTCATCAGCGGCGACCCGGGCAGCGGCGCCGCACCCACGTACTCGTCGGCGAGGTCGCGGCACTTCTCGGCAGCGGTGTCGCGCGTGTACTGGAGCATGGTGAGCAGGGTGGTCCGTTCGTCCCAGGCCGCGGGGGTGTCGGTTCGCGTCATGGGCCGACCCTGTCGCACCGACCGGCCCCGCGCCACTGGATTCTCCGGCAGCACCAGTCTGCTCGGGTCATCGGGTGGTCCGGCAGCACCGGGGTGCGCGCGTCCAGCGCCCTCGGCCGGCTAGTTGGGGTTGAACCCGTGCTCGGGAGCCGGCGGCACCACGCCGAGCGTCGCCGCCAGCTGCCGCTCGCGCCGCACCAGCGAGAGCCCGAGCCGCAGCCGGGTCTCGGTGTCGTGGGCGGCCAGCAGCCGCTGTCGGTCGCCGAGGTCGAGACCGACTGCCGTGCCCACGGCATACGAGAGCTCGTCGGCGTCTGCCGGCCACTGCGGCTCCTCGGCCCCGAGGGTGGTGGCGAAGTCGTGCAGCGCCGAGCGCAGCCGGCCGACCAGGTCGACCACCGCGTCGGCGTCCCCGGTGCGCTCCTCGAGGAGGGTCACCTCCCCGACGAGATATGCCGTGCCGGCACCGGTCACGAGCGCGTCCAGCCGGAACCGGCGCACCCCGGCGGAGAAGACCAGGTAGCGACCGTCGCTGACGGCGGCCGCCTGGAGCACCCGGGCCACGCACCCGATCTCGTGCAGGTCGCGGGCCGCGTCGGGACCCACCTCGTGGCCCTGCCGGATCGCGACCACCCCGAACTCGGGCGCCTCCGGGGCGTTGGCCAGGTCACTGAGCAGCTCGATGTAGCGCGGCTCGAAGAGCTGCAGCGGCAACGTCGCCCCGGGCACGAGCACGGTGCCGAGGGGGAACAGGGGGAGCCGGGCCACCCCCTCACGCTAGGGCCCTCCGCGTCGGCGCAACACCCCTGTGCGGTGCCGTCCCACTAGGCTGCCAACCGTGTCGCCCTACGTCGTCATCGCCGCAGTGGTCGCAGTCGGCCTGCTGCTCTTCGTGGCCGCGATGGGCGCCCGGGCACTGCTCGCCCCGAAGGCCCCGACACGCGCCAAGCTCACGACGTACGAGTCGGGCGTCGACCCCGTGGGGCGCGACTGGGCCCAGACCCAGGTCCGCTACTTCGTCTACGCCTTCCTCTACGTCATCTTCGCCGTCGACGCCGTCTACCTGTTTCCCTGGGCGCTCGTCGTCCGCAGCAACCTCGGGGCTGCCTCCCTGGTCGAGATCGCGGTCTTCGTCGGCATCCTGCTGGTCGGACTGGTGCACGCCGCGCGCCGCGGTCTGCTGAGGTGGCTCTGATGACCACCGCCCAGCCGACCCCACCGGTGCCCCAGTCGACCGGCCAGCCGACGAGCCGGCCGACCCCGCTGCCGATGCCCCGGGTGGGGCCGGCCACCGACCTCGCGCCCCAGCCGATCCGGGTCGTGCTCAACTGGGGCCGCCGGTACTCGCTGTGGGTCTTCAACTTCGGGCTGGCCTGCTGTGCGATCGAGTTCATCGCGGCGTCGATGGCCCGGCACGACTTCATCCGCCTCGGCGTGATCCCCTTCGCGCCCGGCCCGCGCCAGGCCGACCTGATGGTCGTGTCCGGCACGGTGACCGACAAGATGGCGCCGGCCGTGCGCCGGCTCTACGACCAGATGCCCGAGCCCAAGTACGTCATCTCCTTCGGCGCCTGCTCCAACTCGGGCGGCCCCTACTGGGACTCCTACTCCGTCACCAAGGGCGTCGACACGATCATCCCCGTCGACGTCTACGTGCCGGGGTGCCCGCCGCGCCCCGAGTCGCTGCTCCAGGGCATCCTCAAGCTGCAGGAGAAGATCGCCGCGGAGACGTTGACCACCAAGGGAATCCGCGCGAAGTACGCCGGACACCGCATCGCCTCAGCGGGTGAGGTCAACCGGCCGCTCGTGCGACCCCCCGTCAAGGACGTGCCGTGAGCGACCCGAGCGCCCTCACCCGGGCCGAGGTCGACCCAGCCGACTGGGTCGAGACGATCGCGGCCGCCCGGAGTGCGGGCTACACCTTCTTCGACTGGCTGACGGCGGTCGACCAGCTCGACGACGAGCAGGCCCCCGGGCTCGACGTCGTCTGCCACCTGATGGACGGGTCGACGCCGACCGCGTTGCGTCGCAAGCTCTTCCGCACGCGGGTCCCTGCTGGTGCCCACCTCGCCAGCCTGACCTCGGTGTTCCGCGGTGTGGCGTGGCACGAGCGCGAGACCCACGAGATGTTCGGCCTCGACTTCGACGGCTTCGACGACGGCACCGGGCTGGGACTGCGCCCGTTGCTCCTGCCCGACGGGTTCGAGGGCACGCCCCTGCGCAAGTCGTTCGTCCTCGCGGCACGTGCCTCCAAGCCGTGGCCGGGCGCGAAGGAGCCGGGGGAGTCCGAGCACGCGAAGCCGACCGGTCGGCGCCGGGTGTCGGCGCCGGGTGTGCCCGACCCCGAGTGGGGGCCACGGTGAACGACGCGGTCGAGGTGACGCTGCGCGCCGTCGGCGTGCTCGCGGCCTTCCTGGTCCTCCCGCTGCTGGTGGGCCAGACCGAGCACAAGGTGATGGCCCACATGCAAGGACGCCTCGGCCCGATGTATGCCGGTGGCTTCCACGGGTGGGCCCAGCTGGTCGCCGACGGGGTCAAGTTCGTCCAGAAGGAGGACATCACCCCGGCTGCCGCCGACCAGCGGGTCTTCCGGTTCGCCCCGGCCGTCGCGCTGGTGCCCTACCTCGTGGCGATGGCGGTCATCCCGCTCAGCCCGGACGTGGTGGCCGCCGACCTGCCGGCGTCAGCGGTGTTCGTCCTCGCGGTGACCGCCGTCGGCATCCTCGGCACCCTGATGGCCGGGTGGGCGAGCGCCAACAAGTACTCCCTGCTCGGCGCCATGCGCGCCGCGGCCCAGCTGCTCTCCTACGAGCTGCCGTTGGTGCTCGCGGTCGCGAGCGTGTGCCTCGCCGCCGGCTCGCTCTCGCTGTCCGGCATCGTCGCCGCGTGGTCGCCGTGGTGGCTGGTCCTCCAGCTGCCGGGGGCCATCGTGTTCCTCGTGTCCGCCGTGGCGGAGCTCCAGCGACCGCCGTTCGACATGCCGGTCGCCGACTCCGAGATCGTGTTCGGCGCCTACACCGAGTACACCGGGCTGAGGTTCGCGTTCTTCCTGCTCAGCGAGTACGCCGGCATCGTCGTGATGTCCCTGTTGTTCGCCGTCCTCTACCTCGGTGGCTGGCACGGCCTGGCCAGCGACCAGCTCGGCTGGCTCTGGACCCTGCTCAAGGGCTTCTGCATCGCGGTCGTCGTCATCTGGCTCCGGGTGGCGTGGCCGCGGCTGCGCGAGGACCAGCTGCAGCGACTGGCCTGGCTCGTGCTCGTGCCCCTCGCGCTCGCCCAGCTGGCGCTGACCGGTGTCGCGGTGGTGGTCACGGCATGAGTGAAGAGACGAAGAAGCCCGGAGCCATCGGCATACCCGGGATCCTCAAGGGGCTGGCCACGACGGCGCGGACGATGGCGAAGCCGACGCACACCGCGGAGTACCCCGACGCGCAGCCGCACCTGCCACCCCGCAGCCGCGGGGTCATCGCGCTCCTGGAGGAGAACTGCACCTCCTGCATGCTCTGCGCCCGGGAGTGCCCCGACTGGTGCATCTACATCGACTCCCACAAGGAGACGATCCCCGCCACGACTCCGGGTGGGCGTGAGCGGCAGCGCAACGTCCTCGACCGGTTCGCGATCGACTTCAGCCTCTGCATGTACTGCGGCATCTGCATCGAGGTCTGCCCGTTCGACGCGCTGCACTGGAGCCCGGAGTTCGAGTACTCCGAGCTCGACATCCGCGACCTGCTCCACGAGAAGGACCGGCTCGGCCAGTGGATGCCGACCGTGCCGCCGCCGCCCGCGCTGGACGAGCACTCCGCCGAGCCCGCCGAGATCGGCGCGACGACGCGGCCCGGCCGGCTGGTCCGCAGCACCCCGGCTCGCCCGGCGCCGACCCGCGCCACCCCGACCGGGCAGGAGCCGCCGCCTGCGACCCCCGAGCCCGCATCGGAGCCCGCCCCGAAGCCCGCATCGGAGCCCGCCCCGAAGCCCGCATCGGAGCCCGCCCCGGAGCCCGGGGAATGACGGCACTGGACGTGGCCTTCGCCGCGGTCGGCCTGGTGACCGCGGCCAGCGGCCTGCTCGCGGTGACGACCCGCCACGTGGTGCACGCGGCGCTGTGGCTGGTGGTCTGCCTCGGCGCCGTGGCCGGCTGCTACCTCGTGCTCGGGGCCGAGTTCGTCGCGCTGGTGCAGCTCCTCGTCTACGTCGGGGCGATCGTCGTGCTGGTGCTCTTCGCGCTGATGCTGACCCGGGCCCCCATCGGCGCGAACCCCGACATCAGCACCGGTCGGCTGCACCGCGTGCTGGCCGGCGTCCTGGGCGCCGGCGTGACGGCCCTGCTGGCGGCGGCGCTGCTGCCCCTCGCCGGTCCGGCCGTCGAGCGCCGCGACACCTCCACCGCCCAGCTCGCCGAGCAGCTGTTCGGCACCTGGGTGTGGCCCTTCGAGGTCCTTTCCGTCCTCCTGCTCGTCGCGCTGGTGGCCGCCATGGCGGTGTCGCGGATGACCCGGCCCAGCGCGGCAGAGGGCGCGGCAGAGGCTGCGGCGGCCCACGAGGGGGAGGGCGGATGATCCACCTCGCCGGCCCCTACCTGCTCGCCGCGGTGCTCGCGGGTCTCGGCACCTACGGCGTGCTCGCGCGCCGCAACGCCGTGCTCGTGCTCATCGGGGTCGAGCTGGTCCTCAACGCGGGCAACCTCCTGCTCGTCTCCGTTGGCGCGGCCGGCGGCGACCGCTGGGCCGCAGGCAACGTCCTCACCCTCTTCGTCATCACCATCGCCGCCGCCGAGGTCGTGGTCGCGCTGGCCGTGGTGCTGGCCGTCTTCCGGCTCCGTGGCGACGTCGACCTCAGCGAGCCGGTCGGCGACGACCTCAGCGAGCCGGTCGGCGAGCGGTCGGACGAGGTGCGGTCATGAGCGGCACCGCCGCCCGCCTGGTCGTCCTCGTCCCCGCCGTGGCGGCCCTCCTGGGCCTGCTGGTGGCGCGCCGCACCGACCCGCGCGCCCCGCGTGCCCTGGCCATCGGGGCGTCCGTCGTCGCGATGGTGCTCGCGGTCGCCGAGGTCATCGGGGTGCACGGCTCGTCGGGTGCCCGCACCGTGTCGTCGATCCCCGCCCTCGCCGCCGGGGAGCTGCGGATCCCGTTGCAGCTGCAGGCCACCACGGCCACCGCGACCATCGCCCTGGTCGTCGCCGTCGTCGGCTGGGCCGTCCAGGTCTTCGCCGGGTGGTACCTGCGTGCGGACGACCGCTACGGCATCTTCGCCGCCACCGTCTCGCTGTTCACGGCCGGCATGCTCCTCGTCGTCCAGTCCGCCGACCTCGTCCTGACCCTCGTCGGCTGGGAGGTGATGGGGTGGTGCTCCTACCTGCTGATCGGCCACTGGAGCCGCAAGGAGTCCGCCCGTCGCGCCGCCCTGAAGGCCTTCCTCGTCACCCGCCTCGCCGACGTCGGCTTCGTCCTCGGGGTGGTGGTCCTCGCCGCGGGCGCCGGCTCCACGGCATACCGGCAGGTGGTGCAGGCCTGGGCGGGCGCCGGCTGCAACGACGCCGGCGCGTGCATCGGCCCCAGCGCCACCCTCCGCAACGCGGCGATGGCGCTCCTCGTGATCGGCATCCTCGGCAAGTCGGGCATGGTGCCCTTCCACGACTGGCTGCCCGACGCCATGGAGGGCCCGACGCCCGCGTCCGCGCTCATCCACGCCGCGACGATGGTCGCGGCCGGCACCTTCGTGCTCGGCCAGCTGTTCGACGTCCTCGTCGTCGCCGACGGTGCGCGCTGGCTGCTCGCGGTGAGCACCGCCGTGACGATGGTGTATGCCGCGGTGCTGGCCTTCGGGCAGAGCGACCTGAAGCGGCTGCTCGCCTACTCCACCCTGAGCCAGGTCGCCCTGATGCTGTCCGCGCTCGCGGTGGCCCCGGCCGACGAGGGGCCCGGCGCCGGCGTGCTCCACCTCTACTCCCACGCCTTCTTCAAGGCCCTGCTGTTCCTCGCGATCGGGTGGCTCAGCGTGACGGTCGGCGGCACGGCCGCAGCCACGATGCGCGGCGGTGTGCGCGGCCACCTGTTCATCAGGCCGGCCATGTTCGTCGGCCTGCTCTCCCTCGCAGGGGTCCCGCCACTGGTCGGTTTCGTCTCCAAGGAGCACGTGCTCTCCGCGGCGGAGGCGGGCATCGCCGACGGCCAGGCCCGCGCGTGGGTCGTCCTCCTGGCCGGGTTGCTGACGGTCGTCCTCACCGCGGCCTACTGCATGCGCGCGTGGGTCGTCCTCGACGACCTGGGCGCGGCCGACGTCGAGCGCCACGACACCGACACCGCGACGCTCGGCGTGCGGGTCGTCGTGTCGGTCCTGGCCGTCCTCACCGTCGTCGGCGGGCTCGTCGTCGTGACCCCGCTGCTCCACCTCGGCGGCCACATCGCGTGGCTCGTCGCGCTGCTCAGCGTCCTGCTCATCGTCGGAGCCGGCCTCGCTGTCCGCTCGGTCGCCGCCGGCGAGGACCCTGCGATCCGGGTCGTCGGCGCGCGGATGCCGTCGTTCGACGCAGGGTTCGGCGTCGACCGCCTCTACGTCGCGCTCGTCGCGCGACCCGTCCTCGCCCTCGCCCACGTGGTGGTGTTCCTCGACCGGGAGGTCGTCGACGCCTACGTCCGTGGGGCGGCTGCAGCGGCCCGGCTCGGCGGCCTGGGTGGGCAGCGGGCCCACCGGTCCGAGGTGGCCGCCTCGGGTCTGGCCTGGGTGGTCGCCGGGGTCGTGGCCGTCGCGCTCGCAGGGGTCGCGCTGTGGTGAGGGAGATGCCGTGGTGATCCTCGCCAGCCTCGTCGTGCCCGCGGCAGTCGCCGTGTGGCTGCTCACGGGTGGCCGCGGCGTCTCCCACCGCGCCGCCAACCTGCTCGCCAGCGCGGCCAGCGTGGTGACCCTCGCCGGCGTCCTCTTCGCCGTGATCACCCGCCCCACCGTCGACCGGGCGTGGGTCCCGTCGCTCGGGCTGAGGTGGCAGCTGGCCGTCGACGGGATCAGCGCGCCCCTGCTGTTGCTCACCGCGATCCTCGGCGTCGGGGTTGTCCTGCACACCCTCGACCGGCCGCCGCAGGGCGGCACGACGGCCGCCTTCCACGCCTGCCTGCTCCTGGTCGAGTTCGGCGCCCTGGCCACCTTCTACGCGCGCGACGCGGTGCTGTTCTTCGTCGCCTTCGAGCTGGTGCTCGTGCCCATGTGGGTGCTCATCACCCGCTTCGGTGACCCCCACGACCAGGCCGCGCGGTCCGACGCCGGCGGGCGGTTCGTCCTCTACACCGCGTTCGGCTCGACGCTGATGCTCGTCGGCATCCTCGCCCTCGTGGCGAAGGCGGGCACCTCCGACCTCGACGTCCTCGCCCAGGGCGGCGGCCACGGCATCCCGGTCGGCACGCAGACCCTCATCGCGGCGCTGCTCGTCGGAGGGCTGGCCGTCAAGGTGCCGGTCTTTCCACTGCACACCTGGCTGCCGCCGGCCCACACCACCGCACCCACGGCCGGGTCGGTGCTGCTGGCCGCCGTGCTGCTCAAGATGGGCACCTACGGCCTCGTCCGGCTGCCGCTGGCCTCGCTGCCAGACGGCTTCGGCAAGGTCGCGCCGGTGCTCGCGGTGTTCGGCGCGGTCGGCATCATCTGGGGAGGGCTCGCCTGCCTCGTCGAGCGCGACCTCAAGCGGCTCGTCGCGTACTCCTCGGTGGCCCACATGGGTTTCGTCGTCCTCGGCCTGTCCAGTGGCACCCGCACCGGCCTGCAGGCCGCGTTGTTCGCGAACGTCGCGCACGGCGTGGTCTCGGCCCTGCTCTTCGTCGTCGTGGGTGGTCTCAAGGAGCGGTGGGGGAGCGCCGACCTGGCGACGGCGCGGGCCGCGCTCCGCGAGGTCACCCCGCGCCTCGGGTTCGCCCTCGTCGTCGGCTTCGCCGCCTCCCTGGGGCTGCCCGGGCTGGCGGGGTTCTGGGGTGAGTTCCTCAGCGTGTATGCCGCCTGGTCACCCGCCGCCGACCGTCCCGAGGGCCTCTTCCGCGCCCTGGCCGTCGTGGGGGCCCTGGGCACCGTCCTGGCCGCCGCCTACGCCCTGCGGGTCCTGCGGACGGTGTGGGCCGGTGACCGCGCCCAGCCACGGATCGAGGACAGCCGCGACAGTGAGTGGGACGTCATCGCCGTGCTGGTGCTGGCCGTGCTGCTGCTGGGCATCGCGCCCGGCCCGCTGCTCGCCCTCACCGACGACACCGTGACGACCATCATCGGAGCCGCGCCGTGAGCGCGCCGACGGCCACCGCGCTGGTCACGTTCGACTGGCTGGCCCTGGCCCCTGTGGCGGTCCCCGCGCTGGGCGCCGTGCTCGTCCTGGTCGTCGACGCCCTCGCACCCCGACTGGTCCGGCTGCACGCCGCCGTCGGTGTGCTCGCCCTGGCTGCGGGCATCGCCCTCGCGGTGCCCGGGGCCCTGCGCTCGGCCTCCGACCCGCTGCGCACGCTCTGCCTGCCCGCCCCCGACGGCGCCTGCCTCTACGAAGCGGGCCCGCTCGCGAGCGCCCTGCAGCTCGGGGCGCTCGCCTCCGCGCTAGTCGTCCTCCTGCTGAGCTGGCCGGGGGCCGATCCCCGCGACCACCTGCGCGGTGGCCCGGCGGTCATCGTGTCCCTCGTGCTCGCGGCGACCGCGGGAGGAGCGGGTGTCGCGGCAGCCCACGACCTGGGCTCGTGGCTGGTCTGCCTCGAGCTCGCCACCCTGCCGGCCATCGCCCTGGTCGCCCTGCGCGGCGACGGGCCGGCCGGGCGCGGCGCGCTGGCGCTCCTGACCACGTCACTGGTGTCGTTCGCGATGGTCGTGCTGGGCGCGGCCCTGTGGCTGCTGTCCACCGGCGCGGCGGTCTTCGCGGCCGGTGGGGTGCAGGACGCCCTCGGCGACCCGCAGCGCCGGGTCGTGCTCCTGCTCGGGGCGCTGCTGCTGCTCGCCGGGCTGGGTTTCAAGCTCAGCCTCGTCCCGTTCCACGTCTGGACCCCGCAGGCCTACGCCGGCGCCACCGAGCCGGTCGCCGCCTTCCTCGCCGCGACCTCGAAGATCGCCGCGCTGGCCGCCCTGCTCGTCGTGGTCCAGCCACTCGTCGGGGGCGGTGCCCCGGTGCTCGTAGGCATCGGCATCCTGGCCGCCGTCTCCATGACGCTCGGCAACGTCATGGCGCTGGTGCAGGACGACCCGGTGCGGCTGCTCGCGTGGTCCACCGTCGCCCAGGCGGGGTGGGTGGTGCTGCCGCTCTCGGCGCTCGACGACGAGTCGGCCGCCGCCTCCGGCGGGTACCTGCTCGCCTACGTCGTGGCGACCCTGGTCGCCTTCACCGTGGTGCACGTCGTGACGGCCACGCCACGGCGCCGGGGGGTGGCCGACCAGGGCCGCACGCTCGCGGCATACACGGGGCTGCTGCGGGCCCACCCGCTGCTGGGCGGGGCGCTGGGGCTGGCCCTGCTCTCGCTCGCCGGGCTGCCTCCGGGGGTGATCGGCCTGGTGGCCAAGGTCGTGGCGCTGCGCCCCGTCGTCGGCGAGGGACAGTGGCTGCTCGTGGCGGTGGCGGTGCTCAACGCGGTGATCGGGGTGGCGGTCTACCTGCGGTGGTTCGCGGTGCTGCTGCGCGACCCCGACGAGGGGCCGGCGCGCGCCGTCATCCGGCGCATCCCGCGGTCGGCGCTGGCCGCGCTCGTCCTCAGCGGGACGGCGCTCGTGGCGACCAGTGTGATGCCCCAGCTGCTCCTCGGCCTGCTCGGCTGAGCACCCGCTGGAGCCGGTTCGCGGGGAACGCCAGCACGGAAACAAGCGTTGTGGCAGACATGCACAACCACTTCAACGGGCTCAAGACCGCAGCCCTCTTCGGCGGGATCTTCGCCCTCCTGCTCGCCATCGGTGGAGTCATCTCGGCCTCGACGGGCAGCTCGGCGTTCATCTGGCTCTTCGCCCTCTTCGGCGTCGGCATGACCGCCTACGGCTACTGGAACTCCGACAAGCTCGCCATCAAGGCGATGCACGCCTACCCCGTCAGCGAGGCGCAGGCCCCGGCGATGTACCGCATCGTCCGCGAGCTCTCGACCGCCGCCGGCAAGCCGATGCCCAAGCTCTTCGTCAGCCCGACCGCGGCACCCAACGCGTTCGCGACCGGTCGCAACCCGGAGAACGCCGCCGTCTGCTGCACCGAGGGGATCCTCGGCCTGCTCGACGAGCGTGAGCTGCGCGGGGTCCTCGGCCACGAGCTGATGCACGTCTACAACCGCGACATCCTGACCGGCTCGGTGGCCGCGGCCGTGGCCGGCGTGATCACGTCCGTGGCCCAGATGCTCATGTTCGCAGGCATGTTCGGCGGCGGGGGCAACGACGAGGACCGCCCCAACCCGATCGCCCTGCTGGCCATGGCGCTGCTGGCGCCGTTCGCCGCGATGATGATCCAGATGGCGATCAGCCGCACCCGCGAGTACGACGCGGACGAGGACGGCGCGAAGCTCACCGGCGACCCGCTGGCGCTCGCGTCGGCGCTGCGCAAGCTCGAGGTGGGAGTCGCCCGGGCGCCCCTGCAGCCGACCCCCGCGATCCAGAACTCCGCCCACATGATGATCGCCAACCCCTTCCGGCCGCAGGACGTGTCGCGGTTCTTCTCGACGCACCCGCCGATGACCGAGCGCATCGCCCGTCTCGAGCAGCAGGCCTACGGCTTCCGCCAGCGCTGACCCGCGGCCGCTCCGTCCCGTTCTGCCCCATTCGCGGGCCCTGGCGAGACCCCCGCAGACGACTCGCCAGGGCCCGGGAATGAAAGTCCGGCGGATTCACGTTATGGTTGGAGCAGTTGCAGTTCCTCGTGTGAGTGGGCCCGCCAGTGTGCGGGCCTTTTCCGTAAGCGGTGTATTCCGTGTCGTGGTGATTTCGCAGCTGGTGGTCCGCATCCGCGGCCACATCGGCCAATTAGGAAAAGAGTTATCCCATGGCACAGGGAACAGTTAAGTGGTTCAACGCTGAGAAGGGCTTCGGCTTCATCGAGCAGGACGGCGGCGGCGCCGACGTCTTCGTGCACTACTCCGCGATCGAGTCCGGCGGCTACCGCTCGCTCGACGAGGCGCAGCGTGTCGAGTTCGACATCACGCAGGGCCCGAAGGGTCCCCAGGCGGAGAAGGTCACGGTCATCTGACCTGCCCCACCCTCTGAACCACAGTTCGAAGCCCCCGGCCGTCATCGGCCGGGGGCTTCGGCGTCTTCCCCAGCCACGGCTGGTTGAATCGGTCGCATGCCCTCGCTGACCCGGACCGAAGCACATCGACGTTCCGAGCTCCTGACCGTGACGAGCATGGCGGTGGACCTCGACCTCGACCAGGGCGAGCAGACCTTCGGCTCCCGGTCGAGGATCTCCTTCGACTGCGCGGAGCCCGGCGCCACCACCTTCGTCGACGTCCTGCCGGTCGAGCTCACCGCCGTGGTGCTCAACGGCCGGGCCCTCGACGCCGCCGCGCTGGTGGACGGCCGCGTGGAGCTGGCCGACCTCGAGGCGACCAACGTCCTCGAGGTCGAGGCGACGATGGCCTACAGCCGCGACGGGCAGGGGCTGCACCGCGCGGTCGACCCGGCCGACGGTGAGCACTACGTCTACGGACACCTGTTCCTCGACGCCGCTCCACGCGTCTTCGCGTGCTTCGACCAGCCCGACCTCAAGGCCCCCTACGCGGTGACCGTGGCGGCACCCGAGGGATGGCTGGTCCTCGGCAACGGCGCGGCCACCAAGGTCTCGCCCGGTCGCTGGGAGCTCGCGCAGACCCGGCCGCTGGCCACGTACTTCGTCACCGTCTGCGCCGGCCCCTACGCGTCCGTGCTCGACGAGCACGACGGCATACCCCTCGGCATCCACGCGCGCGCCTCGTTGCGGACCCACCTCGAGCGCGAGGCCGGCCAGATGCTCGAGGTGACCCGCGCGAGCTTCGACTACTACCACTCGCTGTTCGGGATCCGGTACCCGTTCGGGGAGTACCACCAGGTGTTCGTGCCCGAGTTCAACGCCGGCGCGATGGAGAACCCCGGCTGCGTCACGTTCCGCGACACCATGGTGTTCCGGGGCGCGGCCGCCCGCGACGAGGTGCTCGCCCGCACCAACACCATCGCCCACGAGATGGCCCACATGTGGTTCGGCGACCTGGTCACGATGCAGTGGTGGGACGACCTGTGGCTCAACGAGTCCTTCGCCGAGTACATGGCCCACCGCACCTGCGTCGCGGCGACCGAGTTCACCGACGCGTGGGTCGACTCGACCGTGGCCCGCAAGGCGTGGGGGTATGCCGCGGAGCGCACCCCGTCGACGCACCCGGTGGCCGGCTCAGCGGCGCCCGACGCGCAGGCGGCGCTGCAGGACTTCGACGGCATCTCCTACGCGAAGGGGGCCGCGACGCTGCGCCAGCTCATCGCGCACATCGGTGACGACGCCTTCATCGCCGGGGTCGGCGACTACCTGCGCCGGCACTCCTACGGCAACGGGACGCTGGCCGACTTCATGGGCTTCATGGAGCGGGCGAGCGGGCAGTCGCTGACCGACTGGAGCGCCGCGTGGCTGCTGACCGCCGGGGTGGACGTGATCTCCGTCGACCGCGCCGACGGTGCGGTGGAGCGCACCGTGCCCGCCCGGTTCCCGGCCGACCGACCGCACACGATGGATGTCGCCGGGTTCACCGGCGGCGCCGAGGTGTTCCGGGTGCCCGTGACGATCACCGCGGACCGCACGGTGGTCGAGGCCCTGCGCGACGCTCCGGCCGCCGACCTCGTCGTCCCCAACGCGGCCGACCTCACCTGGGCCACCGTGACCCTCGACCCCGAGTCGGTGGCGGCCGTCCCGACTGCCTTGGCCACGGTGCCCGACGTGCAGGCCCGGGCCGTGGTGTGGATCGCGCTGGTCGACGGGGTCTGCCTCGGCACGGTGGACCCGCGGGTGCTCGTCCGGACCTTCGGCCACGCGTGGCCGGTCGAGGACAACGACTCGGTGCTCAGCCGCACGTCGCTGGCCCTGCTGGGCCGGATCATCCCGACCTTCCTCCCGCCGGCCGAGCAGGGCTGGGCCGAAGGGGTCGTGGCGGCCTGCGCCGAGCAGGTCCTCGCCGCGGCACCGCCCGGCTCGACCCGCGCCCTGGTGGCGGCGAGGACGGTGGCGCGCGCCTCCAGCGACGAGACGCTCCTGCGGGCGTGGGCGGCGGCCAAGGACCGTCCTGCCGGGCTGGAGGAGGACTCCGACTTCGGGTGGATCGCGGTGCGCAACCTGGCCGCCAGGGGACTGGTCGACGAGGACTTCGTCGAGGGTCGCCGCTCCGACGACGACACTCTCCAGGGCCGCCTCAACGCGCTCATGGCCCGCGCCGCGATGCCCAGTGCGGACGCCAAGGCGTGGGCGTGGACCGAGCTCACCGACAACCGATCACGGTCGAACTACGAGCTGAATGCGCTGGCCCAGGGGTTCTGGCTGGCCGACGACCTCGCCGTCGTGCGCCCGTATGCCGAGCGCTACTTCACCGACGTGCCGGCCATGACCGAGTGGGTGGGGGAGGACGCCATGGCCCGCGTCGCGACCCTGGCCTACCCCGGCCGGGTGGTCGAGGAAGCCACGGTCGAGCGCAGCGAGGCCGCGCTCGGCGGGGGCGGGCTCAGCGCCGGGGTGCGCCGGTCGATGGTCGACGCCGAGTCGCAGCTGCGCGAGGCGCTGCGCTCGCGAGCCATCTTCGGCTGAGGCCTGTGCCACCTCGAACCCCCGTCGGCGTCACCTCGGCCACGTCCGTGCAGGTCAGCGGGCCGCAAGGGAGGTCGTTGGGGTGGTTTGCCGCCCATTTGGGGGTATCGTTGCCCCTGGCGTGGCCCCAGGGATGTCAGTTGACGTTCAGCTCCGTCTAACGGAGGTCTGGATGGGTAGCACTCGATGAATCGACTGACTGAAGGCTTCGTGCTCGGCGAGCGGTACCTGCTCGGAGCCCGGATCGCCTCCGGAGGTATGGCCGACGTCTGGGCCGGCACCGACGAGGTCCTGCAGCGCTCCGTGGCCGTCAAGGTGATGCGTCCCGACACCGGGCACGAGGAGCTCTTCGCCCTCCGGTTCCGTGACGAGGCCGTGCACTCGGCCGCGCTCCTGCACACGAACATCGCCACCGTGTTCGACTACGGCGAGGACGACGGCCTGGCCTACCTCGTGATGGAGCTGGTCAAGGGCGAGCCGCTGTCCCTCCTGCTCAAGCGCCGCGGGCCCCTCGACCCGGCGGAGGTGCGCTCGCTCATCGGGCAGGCCGCCCTGGCGCTGGGCGTGGCCCACGAGGCCCGCGTGATCCACCGCGACATCAAACCCGCCAACATCCTCGTCCGCCCCGACGGGCTGGTGAAGCTGACCGACTTCGGCATCGCCCGTGCCCTCGACGCGGCCGGTCACACGCGGGCCGGCGAGATGCTGGGCACCCCCGACTACATCAGTCCCGAACAGGCCCTCGGCGAGGGCGCAACCGGCGCGAGCGACCTCTACTCACTGGGTGTCGTGGCGCACGAGATGCTCTCCGGCCGCAAGCCCTTCGACCGGGGCACCCCGATCGCGACGGCGCTGAGCCACGTCAACGAACCCCCGCCGCCGCTCCCGGACGGCGTCCCGGAGGACCTGGCATCCCTCGTCACGGACTGTCTCTCGAAGGATCCTGCGGACCGGCCCGCGAACGCCCGCGAGGTCGCCTCCCGCGTCGGCCTCGGTGACCACGAGCTGGCCGGGCTCGCCCTCGGCCTGGCTCGGACGCTCGACAGCTGGCTCGAGGACGACTCACCCGACACCGACGGCTCGGTCATCCGCTTCCCCGACCTCGGGGGCCCGACGATGGCCATGGAGACCGGGACGGACGGCGCAGCGCCCGGCACCGCCTGACCGCGGCGGGATACCTCACCCTCATCGGGTCTTGGGGCAAAGGGCGGCTGCACCCCGGAACGTTCTCGGGGGGAAGCCGCCCTTTCCCGGGTGGAGCGCCGTGAGCGCCCTCGGCGCCGCGGTCAGCGGTAGTTGGTGAACTGGATCGCGAAGTCGAGGTCGTCCTTGCTCTTGAGCAGCGCCTGGACGGCCTGCAGGTCGTCGCGCGACTTGCTCGTGACGCGCAGCTCGTCGCCCTGGATCTGCGACTTCACCGACTTCGGGCCCTCGTCACGGATGATCTTGCCGACCTTCTTGGCGTTCTCCTGCGAGATGCCTTCCTGCAGGCCGACCTCGAGCCGGTACTCCTTGCCGGACAGCTGTGGACCGCGCTCGGGCACGTCGAGGTGCTTGAGCGAGACCTTGCGCTTGACCAGCCAGGTCTGGAACACGTCGAGGACGGCGTTGGCGCGCTCCTCGGTGTTCGCCTTGATGACGACCTTGTCCTCGCCGCTGGCCTCGATGGACGCGCCGACGTTCTTGAAGTCGTAGCGGGTGGCCACCTCGCGCGCTGCGCTGTTGAGGGCGTTGGCGACCTCCTGGTGGTCGATCTTGCTGACGATGTCGAACGAGCTGTCGGCCATGGTGGCGTGTCCTTCCTGGGCGTCACGCGGCAGTCACCCGGTCGGGTGGCCACCGGTTTCGGCATTCGTGGTTGTCCTTGCTATCCTTCCACGCGCACCAAGGCAGGTTGCCCGAGCGGCCAATGGGAGTGGACTGTAAATCCATCGCGAAAGCTTCGAAGGTTCGAATCCTTCACCTGCCACCACGTGCACGAGAGGGCATCTGACCTGCGGAAACGCGGATCAGATGCCCTCTGCTATTACCCAGTAGGGGTATGTGAGGCAGGAGCATTTACAGCCGAGACTGCAGGCCTCTGACCTGCGGAAACGCGGCGCCGGTTTGGCCCCGCGGGGAATGCGCGGGGAAATCTGGGTGTCAACGGCCGTGACAGTCGGACTCCCGCGCCGGTGACCTGCATGAACCCGCGGGGTGGGGGTATGCAATCGCGATGGAGTTTCGCACCATGGCGGTTCTTGCTGCCGCGGGGGAAGCTATCGCCGCAAGGCGGCCGCGGACTGGACGAGCCCGTCCCGCTCGAGGGCAGCGATGATGTCGGCCACGGTTCCCGGTGGGTTCGTCCATGAATCGGCGATGCGTTGCACAGCGCCGTAGACCGCGTCGCGGTTGAGGTCGAGCTGGTCGAGGACGAAATCGTCGGGTGACTTGGCTTCGATGTCCCAGGTCTGCAAGGCGTCCGCGGGGAAGTCGGCCAGGTTGTTGGTGACAATCACCTGGGCACGGGCCCGGATGGCTGCGGCAAGAACGTGGCGGTCATCCGGGTCAGGCAATGGCAGGCCCTCGATCAGTGACTCGTAGCCGGTGACGCGGCAGTCTCGGACAGCGCGGTTCATCAGGTCGCGGGTGCGGTCCAGTCTGGCCGGGTCGAGGTCAGGCCTATTCGCGCGCAGGTTGGTGAACACCTCGTCGAGGATCTGGTCGGTCCACTTGGCCTGCACCAGACCGGTTTGGGCGATCCGTATGAGGAGGTCGCGAAGGGTGCTCGGGTATAGCACGTTGGCGTCGTAGACGACGACGAACCCCACGTCAGAGCAGGCCCATCTCTTGGCTGATCCGCGTCAGCTCGTCTGCGGCATCGCGACCCTGCTGGTCATCGCGAGCGATGTAGGCCATCAGGGAAGCCGCCTTGACCCGTCGGTGCTTACCCACCTTGCGGTGCTCGATCTTGCCGTCTTCGAGCAGTCCGATCAGGAACGGCCGGCTCACATTGAGCAGCTCCGCAGCCTGCTGGGTCGTCAGTTCTGCATGCGACGGCACGACCGACACGCCTTCGCCTGCCGCCATGTGGGCAAGGATCCGAGCCAGGAGCTCGACCGCGCCGCGCGGGACGACGAGCGTCTCCGACTCCCCGGCAACCTCGAGCCGAATCGCCCTGTCCGTGTGAGCCGCGAGGTAGGCCCTCACATGAGGCAGGGCCTCGACGGCATTGGTCATGTCAGAGTCGTCGGGTTGGACAGGCGAAAGGGCCAAGGCGCTCATGGGTCGATGCTCCTAATGTGAGTACTACCATTATTCGCAATAAACGAAGCAGGCGCAATAGGTGCTCCGCTCCCAGGGCGTCACACCGCCCCCGAACGAGGAGGAGCGGCGGCTTCGGGCCGCGTCAGCCAGAAGGCCGGGCGGTCTCGGCCACGACGACCAAGCTGTTCTCGCGAAGAGCCGGACAACCCTTGACAAACGGTCCGGACAGGTCCATGGTTTCGGCAACTAACACGTGTTACTAACCGGAGGATCACATGACAACGAAGTCTGTCCGAGTTGGCATCGCGCTCGCGGCCATGGTGGGCGTCCTGGCCACTGCAGCGTGCGGCGGCACGCCCGCCAGCGATGCCGCTTCCAAGTCCGGCGGCAAGGCGGAGCTCACTGTCTGGCACTATTGGGACGGCAACAACGCGGACACCTTCGCGTCGATGGCCAAGACCTACGAAGCAGCGCACCCGACCACCACGATCAAGCTCGTCAACGTCCCCGGTGCGGACCTGTTGACCAAGCTGCAGGCCGCGGCTCAGTCGCGCACTCTGCCGGATGTGGTCATCGGCGACCTCGTCACGGTGCCGCGGATGGCCCAGACCGGCAAGGCCGTCGACCTCAAGGGCCTGGTGCCCGCGTCCACCTGGTCGGATGTCTACCCCGAGATGCTCAAGTTCGGCAGCAAGGACGGAAAGCAGGTCTCCATCCCGGTGTCATCGAACACGTTGGCCTGGATGTACAACAAGACCGACTTCACCAAGGCCGGACTCGACCCCGCCAACCCGCCCAAGACGTGGGAGGAGGTGCAGGCCGCGTCGGCGAAGATCCGCGCCAAGACCGGCAAGCCAGGCTTCGAGCTCTTCACCACTCCCGGCACCGACGGTGAGGGCGTGACCTGGAACTTCCAGGTGTCGCTGTGGCAGGCGGGCGGGGAGTTCCTCAACGCCGACAACACCAAGGCTGCTTTCAACTCGGCGTCGGGCAAGAAGGCGCTGCAGTACTGGGTCGACCTGGTGAAGAGCAAGGACAGCCCCCTTGCTCCGTGGGGTGAGTTCGAGAAGGGCAAGGCGTCCTCGGCCCAGGAGGGTTCGTGGATGGCAGGCATCTGGAAGCCCAAGCCCCCGTTCGACTTCGGAGTGGCCCAGATCCCCAGCCCGTCGGACGGCCAGCCGGCCACGAACATGGGTGGCGAGCAGGCTGTCGTGTTCGCTCCGGACAAGGCCGAGCAGAAGGCCGCTGCTGACTTCCTGACCTGGTTCGTCGACCCGGCGCAGAACCTCTCGTGGAGCGAGAAGACCGGCTTCCTGCCCGTGCGCAAGTCCGTCGCGGACTCGGCGGCATACAAGGAGTTCGTCAAGACCACCCTTCCCGAGCTGCAGCCGTTCGTGGACGCCCTGCCCACGGCGAAGGCTCGTCCGGCCACGCCGCTTTACCCGCAGGTGTCCCTCGCCTTCGCCAAGCAGATCGAGCAGGCCCTGCACGGCAAGTCGGTCGAGTCCGCCCTCGCGGACGCCGAGTCCGAGGTCAACACGATCCTCGCCGGCAAGTGACGGGCCGCGTGGTGGGCACGTCGATGGTGAAGTCTCCGCCCCCTGGAGACGCCGTCGGCCTGCCCACCACGCCTCCGTCCTCCGCGAGCCAGTCAGACGAGGCCAGCCACGCCGAGACGCCGAAGCGCCTCCGCACCCGCACGCGCTACAACCGCGGTGAGGTGCTCACCGCGGCGCTGTGCCTGGCGCCCGCACTGGTGGTCATCGGGCTGTTCGTCGTCTACCCGCTCATCTCGACCGGCCTGCTGTCCCTGACGGATTGGGACGGACTCACCCCCGACAAGCCCTTCGTGGGCCTCGACAACTACATCAAGCTGGCCGGGGACGCGTCGTTCCGAAACTCGATGCTCGTCACGGTCCTCTACGGCCTGGGGGTGTGCGCGCTGAGTGTCCTCACTGGCATCGGCGGCGCAACCCTGCTGAACGGGGCGTTCCGCGGCCGGGCCGTCTACCGGACCGCGTTCTTCCTCCCCGTGGTCACCTCGTCGATCGCGGCGGCCGCGGTGTGGCGCTACCTCTTCGACGTCTCCGGTCCGGTGAACGCCGGGCTCTCGGCGCTGGGCCTGGGGTCGCCGAGCTGGCTGGGTGACCCGCACCTGGCCTTGGTGAGCTTGACCCTCCTCACGGTCTGGAAGCAGCTGGGGCTCAACACCGTCCTCTACCTGACTGCGCTGCAGACCATTCCTGCCCAGGTCTACGAGGCGGCCTCCCTGGATGGCGCCAGCGCGTGGCAACGGATGCGGCACATCACCGTCCCCCTTCTCGCGCCGATGACGTTCTTCGTCGTCGTCCAGGCGCTGGTGACGACGTTCCAGAGCTTCGACCTCGTCTACCAGCTCACCGCCGGTGGGCCGTTGGGCGGCACCGAGGTGGTGGGCTTCCTCGTCTACCGGACGGCGTTCGTCACCGGCCAGTTCGGCTACGGCGCGACCATCGCGTATGCCGGGTTCGCCCTCGTCTTCGCCCTCACCTGGATCCAGTGGCGACTCGGTGGACGGGGTGAGTCATGAGGGCGCCATTGAGGCTGGCCGGCCGACACCTGGTGCTGTTGGTCATCAGCCTGGCGGTGGTGGCCCCCTTCGCATGGATGCTGACGACCAGCCTCAAGACCGTCGACAAGGTCAACGTGGCGCCGTACTTCATTCCCGCGCAGTTCGAGTGGGGAAACTTCCCCCAAGCTCTCGCCGCCGCCCCGTTCGCCCGCTACTACCTCAACTCCGTCGTGATGGCGGGCGGCATCGTCGTCGGCCATCTGGTGCTCGACACGCTCGCCGCCTACGCCTTGTCTCGGTTGCGGTTCCCCGGTCGCAACGCTGTCTTCCTCGGCCTCGTGGCCACCATGCTCGTGCCGACGTTTCTCACGATTCTGCCGGCGTTCGACCTGGTCATCCGTTTCGGTTGGTTCAACACCTACGCCGCGCTGATCGTGCCGAGGCTGGCCGACGTGTTCGGGATCGTCGTGCTGCGCAGTTACCTCATGTCTCTTCCGCGCGAGCTGGACGAGGCGGCGCGGATCGATGGCGCCAACCGGATCCAGGTGCTCACGAAAGTGCTCCTGCCGTTGTGCAAGCCTGCCCTCGCCAGCGTTGCGGTCTTCAGCTTCCTCTTCGCCTGGAACGACTTCCTCTGGCCGCTGCTGGTGACGAGTGACGACCAGTACCGCACCATCCAGCTCGGCCTCGCCGCGTTCACGAGCAAGTACGGCCCGTATCCCCACTACTTGATGGCGGGGACGGTCATCGCGGCCGCCCCGGCCATCGTCATCTTCCTCTACCTGCAGCGAAGCCTGGTCCGCGGACTTGCCGCGACCGGAGTCAAGGAGTGAACAGCCCGATGCCCCTGCCTTCTACCCCTGGTCCCGACTGGGTCCGCGATGCCGTGTTCTACCAGATCTTCCCGGAGCGCTTCGACAACGCAGACCCCGCAACGGATCCCGAGGGGGTCGTCCCGTGGGGAAGTGCACCCACTCGCGACAACGTGATGGGCGGTGACCTCCCGGGCATCACACGCAGGCTCGGCCACCTCGAGGCGATGGGGGTTACTGCGCTCTACCTGACGCCGGTGTTCAGCTCGTCGACCAATCACCGCTACGACGCCACCGACTACTACTCGATCGACCCGCGACTCGGTGGGCAGGAGGCCTTTGGCACCTTCCTCGACGCCGCTCACGAGAAGGACATCCGCGTCCTGCTCGACGCGGTATTCCACCACTGTGGCTACGACCACCCGTTCTTCCAGGATGTCGTCGCCAAGGAGGGCCAGTCGGATTACATCAACTGGTTCCTCGTCCAGGACTTCCCGGTCAGCCCCCACCCGGTCCCGAACTACCAGACCTGTTCGGGCTGTTGGTACCTGCCCAAGCTCAACGTGCAGAACCCGCAGGTCCGAGAGCACCTCTTCGGCGCTGTTCAGAAGTGGATGAACTCGGGGATTGACGGCTGGCGCCTCGACGTCCCCTACATGCTCGAGAACGAGCCGTTCTGGGAGCAGTTCCGGGCCGTCGTCAAGGCCCACGACCCGTCCCAGTACATCGTCGCCGAGGTGTGGGAGAAGGCCAGCGAGTGGACGACCGGTGCCACGTCCGACGCCGCGATGAACTACCGGCTGCGCGACGCCATCCTGTCGTTCGTGTCGGAGTGGCGCGGCGGTGGTGAGGCCTTCGCCGCCGAGCTCGCGGCCATCGACACCGAGATCCCGGCCGAGCGCAAGGGGCTCATGCTCAACCTCCTGGGCAGCCACGACACAGAGCGGGTCCTGACCCACGTCGGTGGCGACGTGGCCGCGGCCAAGCTCGCCTACGCCCTGTTGTTCACTGCCGAGGGCGCCCCGATGGTCTACTACGGCGACGAGGTGGGGATGACCGGCTTCAACGACCCCGACTGCCGCGGTGCGATGCTGTGGGACGAACTGGACTGGGACTTCGGGCTGCTCCAGTGGCTGACCACCCTTGCCCGCCTGCGTCGCGAGAACGTCGCGCTGCGGCGTGGCATTGAGTCGACGCTCCAGGCGACGGAGAACACCATCGTGAGGCTTCGGCACCACGAGAATGGTGACGTGCTTGTCGTGGCGAACCGCGCGAGGACTGAAGACTGCATTGCGATCCAAGGCCACGCCGGTCGCGGGGGAGTAGATCTACTGACGGGCCAACGGGTGTCGTGCGACGCCATCCGGGTGCCTGGAATGGGGGTGTCGGTTGTCCGGCTCGACTGAGGGACCCAAGCGGGCCACGTCGAAGGAGGTCGCCGAGGCGGCTGGAGTCTCCCGCACCTCGGTGTCCTTCGCGTTCAACGACCCGTCGCGGCTGTCCGAGGCGACTAGGGACAAGATCCTGCGCATTGCTGCCGAGGTCGGGTATCGTCCGGACCCGCTGGCGCGGATGCTCGTCAACGGGCGCACCCACTCGTTGGGAATCCTTCTGCCGCAAGACATCTCGCAAGCCATGGAGAATCCCTACTACGCCCAGTTCCTCATTGGAGTGGGGCAGGTGTGCAACGAGGAGGGCTACACCCTTCTGCTCGCCCCGCCGCTTCGCAACTCGATGCTCGAGGCCATCCCGTATGCCGCGGTCGACGGTTTCATCGTGGCGGGGCTCGAGCGCGACCGCGGCGAGGTCGCGGAGCTGGAGCGTCGCGGGGTGCCGTTCGTGCTGGTCGACAGCGAGAGCACCGAGAACCTCCCGAGCGTGGAGGTGGACGACCGGACGGGCGCCGCCGCCATGATGGTGCACCTCATCGAGCTGGGGCACCGCCGCATCACCGTGCTCGCCTTCGACGCAGGGCCCGATGCCGGCCACGACCGGGGCCCCGGGGGCTTCCGAGGTCCGCTGGGGCGTCGGATGGCTGGCATCGACGATGCACTGGCGGCTGCCGGCCTCAGCAGCGACGACGTCGGGCTCCAGATCGTCGAAGCACCTTGCACTCGGCGCGAAGGTTACAAGGCAGGTCTGCGCATCCTGGACGAGCAGAACCGCCCGACGGTCGTCTTCGCCCTGTCGGACATCCTCGCCGCGGGAGTGCTCGACGCCGCGTACGAACTCGGCCTCGATGTGCCGTCCCAGGTATCGGTCGCCGGGTACGACGACCAGCCGGAGGCGGTCTGGCTCCGGCCTCGACTGACGACCGTGCGGCAGCCCATCGAGGCCAAGGGCCGCGTCGCCGCCGACTTCCTCGTCAGCGCCATCCGCGGCAATGCCCGCCACCCCCACCAGAAGCTGCACACTTCCCTGATAGTCAGAGAGTCAACCGCACCGCCATCTCGCATCAACTAACACGAACATGAGCGACCGTGATGGCGACAGCCAGTGAGCGCGGCGATCAGGCGGTGATGGTCCGGGTGTGCTCGAAAGACGACGTCTGGCGTCGAGTGTCTGTGGGGAAATCGCGGCGAAGTCCGCCGACGAGCCGTGAAGCGGCAGGTGAGCGGACGGCATACGTCGGTCTGTAAATCCATCGAGAAAGCTTCGAAGGTTCGAATCCTTCACCTGCCACCCAGTGCACCAGAGGGCGTCTGACCCGCGGAAACGCAGGTCGGGGGCCCTCTGCCTGTACCGGTTGGGGGATCCGCCGCCCTCTGTTGTTTCCCGGCAGGGATATCTGGCGCAGGAAGATCTGCGGCCATTTCGCCAGGCCTCTGACCTGCGGAAACACGGCACGCGCGGTTGAGCGCGCGGACACCTGCGCCGGTGACCTGCACGGACCGGTGGGGGTGGGGCGTCCCGGGCCCGTCGTCTGCGGGTCGACGTCCCCTAGGGTCGGGGAAACGGGTCCGACCCGTGGAGGGATTGAGCCATGTGCCACTACTGCGGGTGTCGAGAGATGCCTTTGATCCGGGACTACATCGCTGAGCACGAGCGGGCGATCAACCTCGCTGGCGACGCTGTGCGCGCCATCGACCGCGGTGAGCTGGCCGCGGCGAGTAGCCGGTGATCGGGCGAACCTTCTCCTGACCGACGTAGTGGGCCCAGCCGCCGCCGTTGACACCTTGGCAGCCGGTGAGGTTGGTGAGGGTGAGGAAGGCGCGGTAGATCGTGTCGGAGTGGAACCAGTGGTTCGTGCCGGCGCCCATGACGATCATGGACCGGCCCTTGGACTCCTCGGCGTTCTGGGCGAACTCGCGCCCGATCCGAGCGGCAGTGGCGGCCGGCACTCCCGTGATGGCCTCTTGCCAGGCGGGCGTGTACGGCGACTGTGCGTCGTCGTAACCCCTGTTGTCACCGGTTGGCCAGACCCCCGGAAGGGCCTGGCCCTGGTGCGACCGGCCGACCCCGTACTGCGCGAGGAGCAGGTCGTAGACGGTGGTGACCAGGTGACCTTCGACGCGGCGCACCGGTACGCCCCGAGGGAGGTCGGCGGCCGCGCCGTCAGGGGTGTCGAAACGCGGCATACGGACGACGACGGACTCGGTCGCGGTGTCCAGGAGCGAAAGGACTGGATCGACGTCGCCGAGCTCGAGGTTCCAGCTGCCCACCCCCGCCTCGCCGTACCGATGGCCCCGACTCTCGTCGGTCACTGCCTCCCGATGCGTCATGGACGGGAGGGGCGGCCAGTGCAGCGGCTGGAAATGCACTGGCCGCCTCGAACCGGTCAGGGGCGGATGGGTGTCACCTTGATGTCGACTGCCTTGGCAGTCCCGCCCACCGCGTAGGCAGCGACACCCGTCGCCGCGCTAGGCGGGTAGATGAGGTCGGTGACAGAGATCTGACCGTCCTCGGCCAGGACCTCGACCGAGCTGCGATCGAGGTATGCCGTGAAGGTCACCTCACCGTCGCGCACCGTCACCGGCGCCTCCTCCACGCTGGGGAAGAGCGGGTTGAACGAGACGTTGCCGCTGCGGGTCCGGTCGACGACCAGCGTGCCGTCGCGACGGACCCCGATCCTGGTGCCCACGGCGCCGTCAGCGCTGCGCCGCAGCACGACGCCTGCCTCGGACGCCGAGCCCAGGGCGACGCGGACCTCGACCCGGGCCACCGTCGCGGCGAGCCCGGTCGGCGTCACCCCGGCCGCGACCGAACGCTGCTTGGCCTGTTGCTTGTCTCGGTTGACGGTGACCGCATCGACCCCCGGGACCGGTGTCTGGCGGAGGCGCGGTCCCGCCTCGGTCGTGACGAGGGACAGCCTGCGGGGCATCGTCATCTGGCCGCGCCACGTGTCGGTGGGCACGTCACCGGCGTACTGCCAGTTGTTCATCCAGCTGATGGTGGTGCGCTGGTTGTCGGGCAGCCCGTTGAAGGTCACGCCGGCGTAGTTGTCGCGTCCGAAGTCGACCCAGCTGGCACGGTCGGTCCCGCTCTTGGCCGGTGCCGCCGCGAGCATGAACTGGTCGGCGAGGATGTGGCCCCACCCGCCGGAGCTGTGGTCGACGACCGTGATCTGTGCAGTCCTGCCCTGCAGGTCACTGAGGTCCCACGCGGCCCAGTCGAGGGCCTCGCTGTCGGACCCCGTGCTGGATCGCACGACCTCGCCGCCGACGACGAGGTTGACCGTCGTCTGGGTGTCGCGCGGGCCGGCTGCCGTGTCGGAGAACCGGATGTCGTCCACCATGAGGTGTCCCCAGTCGCCGCCGCTGTGGTCGTCCCGGACCACGATCCGGGCCTGCTTGCCCACCAGTGCCCTGGCGTCGAGGTGGCGCCAGTCCATCTCACCGGAGTTGTTGCCGGTCACCGACCCGACGACCTGTCCGCCCGAGACGAGCTCGACGACGGTTGGGCCACTCGTCCCGGCCGGGTGTGTGCCTCCTGCGACGAGGAGGTTGACGTAACCCTTGGTCACGGTGAACTCGGGCGACACGAAGGTGCCCACGGCGAGGTCGCACTTGTCCGGCACCACGCACGTGTCGAGCACCTTGTCACCCTGGTGGTAGGGCAGGCCCGAGGTGGTCGCGCCGAAGCCGACGAAGTCCCCCGTGGCGCTCCACCCGGCGGGCAGGTGCGTCGCCGGGTCGAGGTCCTCGAAGTCGGTGAAGACCTCGCCGCCAGGGTCGCCCTGGGTCGCGCCGGCGACTGCCTCGTGGTGGCCACCGCCGATGAGGAAGTTGAGGTACCTCTGGTCGATCGTGAACTTCGGGGAGGTCAGCTCGCCCTGGGCGCCGTCGAAGTCGATGAAGCTGTTCGCGAGGTGCTCGCCCACGTAGCCGGAGACGGGCTGCTGGCCCGGCAGGGTGCCGGATGCGGGCTGAGACCCGAACGCGGTCCCGGTCGGGGTCCACCCGGCATACCCGTTCTCGAATCCCTGGAGGAGCGTGCCGGCGGGAGGCTGGTAGCTGGCGGGCCCGTCCGGCGTGAACGTCGTTCCGTCGAAGTCGCCAACGAAGTACTGGGTGCCCGAGCCGCCGGCGATCCCGCCTGGGTTGAGGCTGACGATCATGACCCACTTGACGTTGCCCGGGTCGCCGTCCAGGGCCAGCGGGAAGAGGTCCGGGCACTCCCACGCGCCGCCGATGGCGTCGCGGGGGCCGAATGCGGAGAGCCGGGTCCACTGCTTGAGGTCGGCGGAGCGCCAGATCAGGACCTTGTGCTCGTTGGCGATCACCGACACCATCCGCCACTCCTTGGCGGGCGCGTACCAGAAGACCTTGGGGTCGCGGAACTCGCGCGACCCGATGTCGATGACCGGGTTGCCCGAGTACTTGGTCCACGTCTGACCGTCGTCGTTCGAGTACGCCAATGACTGTGCCTGGATCCCATCGCGGCCGCTGGCGGCCGTGTAGGCGCTGGTGTACATCGCCACGAGTGGGGGGTTCGTCACCGTGCCGAAGCCCGAACTGTTGGTCTTGTCGATGACGACCGAGCCGGAGAACACTCCCTCGTTGGCGTCGAACGGGATGGCGACCGGTTGCTCCTCCCAGTGGACGAGGTCCGTGCTCGTCGCATGGCCCCAGGACATGTTGCCCCAGACATTGCCGAGCGGGTTGTGCTGGAAGAAGAGGTGGTAGACGCCCTTGGAGAAGATGAGCCCGTTCGGGTCGTTCATCCAGTTCTTCGACGGGCTGAAATGGTACGCGGGGCGGTGTTGCGGTGTGTCCGCCACCGCGGGCGCCGCACCGAGGGCGGCGAGGACCGCGAGGACCAACGGGACGACGGCGAGCGGCCGGCGCAAAGGTGAACGAGTACGGACAGACATGGACGAACCTCCGGGATGACAACGTTGTCATGGGGGAGTTTGCGGGGAGATCGCTCGTAGGTCAAGAAATGCGTGCCGCATGGTGGGACGACTCGGTGGGCGCTCGGGGCTGGCCACCTGCACGGGCTCGAGTGGGCTCATTCGGCAGTCTCGGGCGGTGGCGACGGTGGCTGATCGCTGGGTCGGTGGGTCCCGGCGGCTCCGGCGCGCCCTTACGATCGGTGCATGGCAGCGGGACCCGGGGGACGGTCGACCAGGACCGACGTGTTCGAGGTGGAGCTGTTCCGGCTCCAGGCGGAGCTGGTCAAGGTCCAGGAGTGGGTCAAGGCCGAGAAGCAGCGAGTCGTGGTCGTCTTCGAGGGTCGAGACGCTGCCGGCAAGGGCGGCACGATCAAGCGGATCACCGAGTACCTCAGCCCCCGCAACGTGCGGATCGCGGCATTGCCGACGCCGACGGAGCGCGAGAGGTCCCAGTGGTACTTTCAGCGCTACATCGAGTACCTGCCGGCAGCGGGTGAGATCACCCTGTTCGACCGGTCCTGGTACAACCGTGCGGGGGTCGAGAGGGTGATGGGCTACTGCACACCGCAGGAGCACCGGCGGTTCCTGCACCAGTGCCCGATCTTCGAGCGGCTCCTCGTCGAGGACGGGATCCTGCTGCGCAAGTACTGGTTCTCGGTCAGCGACTCCGAGCAGCAGCGACGCTTCAAGTCCCGGCTCAGCGACCCGATGCGGCAGTGGAAGCTCTCCCCGATGGACCTCGAGTCGATCACCCGCTGGGAGGCATACTCCCGCGCCAAGGACGAGATGATGGTGCACACCGACATCCCCGAGGCGCCCTGGTACGTCGTGGAGTCCGACTCCAAGAAGCGCGCCCGGCTCAACATGATCGCCCACCTCCTCTCGACCATCCCGTACGTCGACGTGCCACCGCCGACCCTGACGCTGCCCAAGCGTCCCGCGCCGACCGGCTATGAGCGGCCGCCGCGGGAGCAGACGACCTACGTGCCGGACCACTCCGCCACGCTCGGCTGACCGGCGATCCACTGGGGAGGCTCACAGCGTCGTCGGAGCAGCCGTGTCGGACGCGGCGGTCGTCGGTCATCGCGCGTCGGGTGCGTACTCCTCGTCGGGATCGTCGAGCACCGCCTGGGCCTGCTCCAGGCGGTCGCCCTCGTCCGCGTCCGGGGCTTCCGAGGCCGGCCACTCCGGTTCCTGGTCGGCTCCCGGGTCAGCCGCCCGTTCCTGTTCGAGCCGGTCCGTGCCCGGGATCTCCGTGCTCGCGTCGTCGTCACGACTGTGGCTCATGGTCGAACCTCCATCTCGGGCCGGGCCTTGCGTTGCTATGCACTTAGTGCTACATAAAACCTATAGCGCTCGCCATAGATCTGCAACGGATCTGGCGATGCTCGGGAGCATCAGGACGACACGATGGAGGTGAAGACGATGCTGATGCGCACCGACCCCTTCCGCGAGCTGGACCGGCTCACCCAACAGGCCTTTGGCACCCTCGCCAGGCCATCGACGATGCTGATGGATGCCTGGCGTGACGGCGACGTGTTCCACGTCGAGTTCGACCTGCCCGGTGTCAGCCAGGACTCGATCGACATCGACGTGGAACGCAACGTGGTCACCGTCAAGGCTGAGCGGCCGGACCGGGCCAGCGACGCGGAGCTGATCGCCGCGGAGCGCCCACGCGGGGTGTTCAGCCGGCAGCTCGTGCTCGGGGACAACCTCGACACCGAACGGATCCAGGCCAGCTACGACGCGGGAGTGCTCACCCTGCAGATCCCGGTCGCTGATCACGCTAAGCCGCGCAAGATCGAGATCAGCAGCCGGAACGAGGGCCAGCGCGCCATCACCGCCTGATCCGAGGTGGTGTGGCCATGCTCGCCATCCCTGTGAGCGGAGCCGACGGCTGTGCTGCGCGCGACGGCGCCCTGCTCGGCCTGGATGAGCAGTTCCTCGAGCTGATGTGCGCGGACGAGGAGCTTTTGCAGGCTGAGTTCGACGCCATCATCGCCGAGGAGTGGCCGGACAGTTCCCCTCCGACCGACCTCCCGGCCGAGTCCTCAGGCGACAGCTCGCGGCCGAGTGGGCCTCGGCTGACGCGCGCGGGCCCGACGACCCCGCGTCGGCCCCACCATCCCGGGACCGACGGGTGGAGTCGGCAACGCTCGCCCCCGACGCGCACGCGGGCTCACGACCAGCGGACGAAGGCTCGCGACCAGCGAACCAAGACCATGGACTGACCAGGAGGTGGTTGCCTGACACACAGCACGAACCATCCGTGGTGGAGGTGGTCCCGGTCCACAGCGACCGGGCCGCCTCCACCGAGCTGAACCCTCCACCGAGCTGAACCCTCCACCGAGCTGAACCCTCCGACGCTGGACCCTCCGAGTAGGCGGTGAGCGGCGGACGACGTGCCTTCACCGGAGTGGGGACCTTGGCCACTGCCGTCGCGGGTCGTGCCTTGGTTGCATGGACTCGGCCCTCAGTGGCCCAGGTCCATCGTCGAAGGAGGAGGACTGATGAGCGTCACGACGAGGTCGGTCCCGGTGCAGGTGACCCGAAGGGGCAACGTCGGCAGTGGCACCGTGCCCTACGCCCGCAAGAAGATCCAGCGGGCGCTGGGTCTGGGTCGTGAGCCGATGACGCACGCCCACGTCGTGCTGGAATGGCGTCGCGACCCGGCCATCGAGCGACCTGCCCTGGCCGAGGCGACGGTCGACGTCGACGGCACCATCGTGCGGGCGACCTCGGTGGCTCCCACCATGGTCGAAGCGGTCGACGACCTCGAGGGCCGCCTGCGCCGCCAGCTGGTCCAGCTCGAGGGCCGCACGCGCACCCGGCACCGTTGGACGGCGCTGGCCTCGGAGCACGAGTGGCGCCATGGCGACCTGCCGCGCCGTCGGGCGGCGCACTTCCCGCGGCCGGCCGAGAGCCGGGAGGTCGTCCGGCGCAAGTCCTTCACCAGCGCGCCGATGACCGTCGACGAGGCGGCCTACGAGATGGACCTGCTGGACCACGACTTCTTCGTCTACACGGACGTGGACACCGGGAAGCCCGCCCTGGTCCACCGGCTCGACAGCGGCGGCTACGGCATACAGGGTGCGGCACCGCAGCCCGGGTCGACCCCGAGGGCCACCATCGTCCAGGAGCCTGCTCCGCCCATCCTGACCGATGACGAGGCGCGGGCCAGGCTCGACGCGGATGACGAGCCCTTCGTGTTCTACCTGGACGAGGCGACCGGCGAAGGACGGGTCATCTACCTGCGGTACGACGGGCAGTACGGCATCGTCACCGAGCGGGCTGAACCGCGCCCGTAGGTCGAGGTCAGGGAGGGACCGAACCCGGGGTCAGGGAGGGACCGGACCCGGGACAGGACCAAGGTCCCTGCCCGCAGCCCCGGGCCACGCGCACCATGGGAAGTGGCCTGCGAGACGGGCGAGGGAGCCGAAGGCTGAGAGGCCAGCACGGTTAAGACCAGCTGGCGACCCCCACAACCTGATCCGGACAATGCCGGCGAAGGGAAATCGCCTCGCAGGTCCCTGCGTGCCCAGTGGGCCGGCTCGCGTGCCCTGTTGGCTGGCTCGCGTGCCCAGTGGGCTGGCTGCGCGTTGCCCAGTGGGGTGGCTGCGTGGCTACCTGGCTCCGTCTTCGGCCCCCCGCCGCCGCATGACAATCCAGCGCGCCGAGTGGCCTGATCACGACAGGCGGAAGGGCAGCGGCCGTGCCGTCCGCGCACACGACACGTCCAGGTCCTTGGCGCTGCCGGCGTCGAGGAACGCCGCGACGAGGGAGGGCAGGCACCCCAGTTGGCCGACGACGTGCTGCTGGGTGGGCACCACGACGACGCGGCTGTTCGGCTGCTGGGCCGGCACCTCCACCAGGTTGGCCGGCGGGTCCTGGGGGTCGCCGTCGGCGACGAGCCAGAGGACCGGAAGCGTCGTGTGGACCGCAGCCGCGTCGTCCGCCGGGACGAGGCCCGTCGGGAGGCGCCTGCACATGGCTTCTCGCCGGCCGGCAGCCGCCAGCTCACGCGGCAGTGCGTAGCTGCCGGCACTGAGGCGGTTCACCCCTGCGGGGGTGAACCTGGCCCACGCCTCCGAGCACAGGATCTCGTCGGCCATCACCAAGGTGGGACCGCCGGACGGCGGGGTGCCGATGAGCTGGGCAGCCGGGACCCACTGGCCGCGGGCGGCGAGGTGCAGGGCCAGCGGGACCCGCGCTGCGCTGGCCTCGGTCAGGAGGGCGGAGTGCACGGCGTCGGCGAGCTTGACCCGGTCGATGACGGCCGTCTCGTGGGAAGCGGGGTCGGTGATCGTGAGTGGGGTCGCCAACCGAGCGAGCAACGACTGCCACTCAGTGGCCAGGTGGGGGAACGCCCGATGGCAGGCCGCGTCATCGGCGCACCGGCGGAACAGCAGGTCGAGAGCTGCTTGGCTGCTGTGCCCCAGCAGCTCCAGGACGGGCACGTCGACGGGGCTCGACCCGTCGAGGACGACCGCCCGGACCCGTCCCTCGTGCTGACGCAGGTAGTACTGGGCCACGGTCCCGCCGTAGGACGTTCCGTACAGGTCGACCTGGCGGTAGCCGAGCGCCTCCCGCACGTCGTCGAGGTCGTCGGCCGCCGCCGCCGTCGTGTAGAAGCGGGGATCGGCGTCGATCGACCCGAGAGCGTCGCGGGACCAACGGGACAGGCGCGCGTCGGCAGCTCGTGTCGACAGCCCGGTCGGGTCCGGCATCTCGGGCAGTGTCAGCCGGTTGGAGTCGCCGGTGCCGCGTTGGTCGACCAGGACGATGTCGCGCCTGGCGTGGACTTCCTTGAACACCGACGGCAACCACGCGAAGAACTGCGTCGCGGCCTCGCCGGGTCCCCCGGCCAGGAGGAACAGGGGAACGGCGTCACGGCCGGCAGCGACGGCGGGGACGACGGCGACCCGCAGCTCGACGGTGCGTCCGCCGGTGCCCGACCTGTCCTCCCGCACCGGCAGCGCACCGCAGAGGGCCTGCGCCTGCGCCTTCACCGGCGACTCGCCCTTGATGGTGCACGCCACCAGCGGCCTACCGGCGAGGGTCCTGGACGACGGCGTCGACTTGCTGCCCTGGTCCGCGCCGGTCTGCGTGCAGCCGGAGATGAGGCACAGTGCGGCAGCGAGTGATGCGCCTGTGCGCAGACGTCCCATGGTCCACCCCCGAGCTGGGTCTCGTGCAGTGCAGCTCGTGCCGCGCGCTCCCGCCGATGCGCCTCCCCTCAGGGTCGTGCGCGCGTGCGGAGCCGGCAGGGGCCAAAGGTCCCGACCCGACCCACCCGTGCGCCGGGCCGCCGGGTCCTGTATGCCGCGGTGCCGGCTCGGGCGCGTGGCTGCTGGGTTCAGGGCGTCACCAGCGAGCGGCGCAGCCGCAGGGAAGCGATCGAGAGCAGCACCACGGCATACCCCGCGAGGATGGCGAGGTAACCGGCGATCTCGGCCACGCCGCCTCCCCGCGACAGCAACGTCACCCACGCATCCACCGCCCAGGCGTGCGGGCTGAGGTGCCCGATCAGGCGCACCGGCTCGGGCACGATCTCCAACGGCCACATGCACCCGCCGAGCATGCCGAACGCGATGCCCACTGCCGGGCCGATCGCGGTCGCCTGCTCGGGGGTGCGGAACAGGGTGCCGCTGACCATGCCGGCTCCGGTCCCCAGCAGGGCCCAGAGCCCGATGAGGGCGGCCGCGGCCACGGGATCGCCCCAGCTCACTCCGAAGAACACGGCGCCGACCAGGACGATGAGCAGCGCCTGACCCAGCGCGAGCGTCAGGTAGCAGAGCGTCTGACCGAGCACCAGGTCGCGAGGTCGGACCGGGGCCGCGAGGGCACGCGAGAAGATGCCGTACCTGCGGGTCTGGATCATCGCCGCGCCGCCGGCCAGCGCGTTGACAAAGACGAACAGCACCAACATGGTGGGCGCGCTGTAGTTGTAGCCCAGGGGTAGGTAGTTGCTCTTCCTGTTCACGACGTCCGTGCGGACCGGCGTCGCCGGTGTCTCCCGCTGGAGCGCGCGGGTGGTGGTCAGGTTCTGCTCGAAGCTGCGGTTCGAGTGCGCTGTGGCGAACTGCGCGGCCTGGACCGTGGCGCCGTGGCGCGCGACGACCGAGCTCACCGCGGTCACCGCTGCCTGGCTCGACTGGACGTCGCCGGTGACCAGGACCGGGATCCGTGTGGTGGTCGCCGCCTCGAGGTCCGCGTCGAGGGTGGGAGGGATGAGGACCACTGCCTCGACCTCGCCGCGGCGCAGGGCGTCGACGCCCTCCGTGCGGGTGCGAAGCCGTTGCGTCTCCAACGCCGGGGTGGCCTCGAGGTCCTGCAGGAGCTGGTCCGCCAACGGGGCTGACCCGGCCTGCACCAGGGCGACCCGGATGCTCGTGATCCCCGCAGTCGTCACCCCGACCAGCAGGATGACGAGGATGGGGAGCACGACGAGGAAGAACAGGAACGTCCGGTCGCGAGTGACCCGCTTGAGCTCAGCAGCAGCCAGAGCCACGGCGGGCGGGGTGGTCATCGGACCACGACCCGTCGACGCAGCACGAAGGCCACCCCTGCGGTGCAGAGCGCGAAGGCCACGATGGCCATGAGGGGGACCAGCGCCGCCGTCCAGGCGGCACCGCCGGCGAGGTCGGTGAGCGCGCGCAGGGCCCAGCCGTTGGGGGTCAGCAGGGCCAGGGTCCGAACCAGTGGGGGCGCGCCGCCGATGAACACGAAGTTGCCGCCGAGCAGGACCAGGCCGAAGGTCAGCAGGGAGGCGAACCCATCGGCCTGCCGCTCGGTCCTGGCCACCGTGATGACCAGGGCAGTCAGCCCCACCATGGTCAGGGCGAGCGCCAGGACCAGGGCCAGCACCACCGCCGGGGGTCCCCACTGGGCGTCGAACGCCAAGGACGTGATGACCGCGACGGTTCCGAGACTCGCCGCCGCGTAGACGAAGGTCGCCAGCGACTTGCCGGCCAGGATGGCGCCCGGTCCGATGGGCGCGACCGCGAGCCGGTCCAGCGTCCCTCCGGTGCGCTCGAGGAAGTAGCCGCGGGCTCCGAACCCGATCGCGAAGAACATGAAGAAGATCCCCATCGCGGGCGCGTAGTAGCTCGTGCCGGTGAGGGCCCGGGTCCCGGCCGGCTGCGTCACCGTCTGCTCGGGAGGCTGCATGGCAGAGGCCTCGGCGGCGAGCGCTTGTGCCGAGGCATGGGGTGCGCCCGCCCGCAACGCCGACTGCACCGACAGCTGGACGGCCTGGAGCCGTGCGGTGAAGGACTCGGCCAACGAGCGCGCCACCTGTTCCGCGATCGGCGCGTCGGTGCTGGACAGGACGGTGATCGCCGGGAGCCGGCCGGAGGTGACCGCCGCGGAGAAGCCCGGCGGGATGACGAAGGCCGTGTCGAGGCGGCCCTCGGCGACCGCAGACCGGGCGTCTGCCTCCCCGGTCACCGGCTTGACCGTGAGGAGGTCGGCCAGGTCAGGGTCCTTGACGAACGAGGTGAACCCGGCGGCCACCGGGCCCCGGTCGAGGTCGACCACCGCCACGTCGGCGTGGAACGAGCCGGCTGAGCCGAAGGCCACGCTGATCAGTGCCGCCACGGCCACCGGCGCGATGAAGCCCAGGACCAGGGCAGACCGGTCACGCAGTCGCTGGCGCAGGTCCTTCAGGGCGATCGCGACGACAGGGCTCATGTCGGGTCGGCCTCACTCCCGCAGCGCGGTGCCGGTGAGGTGGAGGAAGACGGCCTCGAGGTCCGGCTCGTGGACCTCGACGGAGCGGACCGAGGTGCCGGTGCGGGTCGCGGCCTCGAAGACCTGGGGCAACCGCCGTCTGCCGTCCCGCGCCAGGATCTGGACCGAGGAGCTGTCCACGTCGGCCCTGTCGATCCCCTCCAGGGATCGACAGGCTTCCGCGAAGGCAGCAAGGGAACCGCTGGCAGCCAGGGTGATCCGGTCCTTCTCACCCACTTGGGAGACGAGCTCACGGCTGGTCCCCTCGGCCACGAGGCGGCCGTGGTCGATGATGCCGACGCGGTCGCAGAGCCGCTCGGCCTCCTCCATGTAGTGCGTGGTGTACAGCACCGCCAGCCCTGCCGAGCCCAGGGTCTGGATGCTCTCGAGGATGGCGTGACGGCTCTGCGGGTCGACCCCCACCGTCGGCTCGTCCAGCACCAGGAGGCGAGGCTGGTGCAGGAGGCTGGCGCCGATGTTCAGCCGTCGTCTCATGCCGCCGCTGAACGACTCGACGCGGTCGTCACCCCGGTCCGTCAGGTCGATCAGGTCGAGGACCTCGTCGACCCGCTTGCGAAGGGCCGAACCGCCGAGCCGGTAGAGCCGTCCGAAGAAGGTCAGGTTCTCCCTGGCCGTCAGGTCTGGATAGAGGGACACATCCTGCGGCACGTACCCGATCTGCGCCTTCGCCGCCGTGGTCGACGGGCTGACCGGTGTCCCGGACACCGTGACCTCACCGCCATCCGGCGACAACAGGCCGCACACCAGGCGGATGGTCGTGGTCTTGCCGGCTCCGTTGGGTCCGAGCAGGCCGTAGGTCTCGCCGACCGCGACCCGGAAGGACACGTCGTCGACGGCCACCCGGTCGCCGAACCGCCGGGTGAGGTGGGCCGCCTCCAGCATCGCTCCGCCCCGCGACCCGGCCGTGCCTGACGACACCCCGCCCGTGTCCTCGTTCACGGCTGGCCCCCCAGCTGGCGCGTACGACATACCGAGGAGTGTGTGCGGCGGCGACCCGGGTCACTAGGGACGGAGGTCCTTGGCGTTGGCCGCCGTGGGTGGCCCGGCCGGCTGACGACCAACGCCTGGCCCCATCTCCGGGCAGCGCTCACGGGGGTGACCGGTATGCCGCCCAGATGGGCACCGTCTCAGAAGGGCTCCGGGTCTCAGAAGGGCCAGGACCAGGCCGGGAAGTACGACATCCGGATCTCGTCGAACACCTGGTACGCCACGAGCAGGGCGACCAGCCCGTTGGTGACGAGGCTGGCTCGGGCCCGCCACCGAGCCCCACGCCGCATCGCCATCGTGGCGAGCACGATCCCGGCCGCAGGGGCCGCTGCCACGACCGCCCAAGACGCCACGAACCAGAGCCAGGCGGCCCAGGAGTGGGCCATCAGGACCAGGTCTCCCTCGACGAGCCCGAACCACCCGAGGGACGCGAAGGTGACCAGCCCGACGACGAACCAGAGGACGACGAACGCCCCGACCATCGCCCACGACCATCTAACGAGCGCCGAGCGCTCCTCGTCACGGTGGGCTGAGCCTGTGGTCAGCGGTGCAATGGTGCTCATGGCCGTCACCTCGTCCCGAGTCCCCGGACCTGGCCGCCGCAGCCGGTGGGGGCCTGGTTCCACGATCGTCGATGCTCGGACGCTCGGGCAGGGACCAACGTCTGGGTGATCTGAGCCGCTGGGCCGGGGGATGGGCCGTCGAACGTGAGGCGGACCTACGGCGGCCACATGGCGGAGGCCGAGGCGCTCACCTGACCGCCGTTGCGGTAGGTCGCTCCCACCTCGACGGTGACGGGGCCCGACGCGTCCTCGGCCCAGGCCGTGACGATGGTCCCCGCCCAGCGCCCTGCCCCTGAGGTGGCCGTGCACGAGATCACCGCACCACTCTGGGTGCACGAGCGCCAGTCGCCGGAAGCGCTGCGCAGCTGGACACCGGCGGGCACCCCCAGGGTCAGCCGAGCTGCCTGCGTCGTGCCTTGCGCCTGCGCGTCGACCCCGATCCTGGTCGCGTCGACAGGCCCGGAGATCCCCATCCCGACGCGCAGTGGGGTCGTCGCCACGGTGGTCGACGGGGTCGCGGTCGGCGTGATGGCCGGGGTGGTGGTGGGCGTGGTGGTGGGCGCGGTGGTCGGCGCGGTGGTCGGCGACGAGGCGCTCGACGGTGTGGACGCCCGAGGGGCCGACGGGCTCGACGCGCTCACCGAGGGGGTCGGAGATGGTGCCGGGGAGGTCCGCGGCGCGGCAACCACCGAGGTGGGCGGGATCGACGTGACGGTCGGGGAAGGTTTCGGCGAAGCGGGCGACGGGACCCGCGGCGTGGTGGTCGGGACGACCAGTGCCGAGCGCGGACTGCCTGACGGGTCGTCCGGCGGGAGGAGCACGGCGGTGGCCACTGCCGCCGCGGCACCCACGGCGGTGGCGACGACCTTGCCGACGGTGAGCTTGGCAACCAGGGACGAGGTGGCGCCGGACGCCCCCGACCCGCCGGCGGCGGGTGCTCCGACACCTGCTGCCGCCGCTGGTGCGCTGGTCCCCGCTGCGGCGGCGGGTGCTCCGACACCTGCTGCGGCCGCTGGTGCGCTGGTCCCCGCTGCGCCGCCGACCGCCGGCGCCCCTGCTGCGGCAGCCGACGTGCCTGCCGCCGCGGTGGCGCCGGCGGCGCTCGCCCACGCGGGAGTGAGGAACCCCGGTGCCGTGAGCAGCACCGCCGGCCCCAACAGGGCTCCCAGCTGCTGCTCCACGCGCTGCAGCTCGGCCAGCCGACCGGGACAGGTGGGGCAGCTGGCCAGGTGGCGGGCCAGGTCGTCGGTGGCAACGGACCCGTCCACGGCCAGCATCGGCAGCCGGCGCACGAAGGGTTCGCAACCCGGATCCAGCCCGTTGGTGCTGAGGTGGGTCTGGAGGTAGGCCTGCCGCAGTCCGCGCCGGGCACGCTTGGCGAGGGCAGCGACGGCGTTGGGTGAGATGCCCAGGTCGTGGCCGATCTCGATGTTGCGGTCGTGGTCGACCGCCGTGCGCCACAGGATGACCTGCCAGCGGCGGGGCAACGCCGCAAAGGCCTGGCGGATCATGGAGACCTCGGTCTGCCGGGACATCGGGTCGCCGGGACCGCGTGAGCCGTCCTCGAAGACCGCGACGTCGTCGCTGAGGACCTCCGAGGCCGACGAGCGCCGCGAACGGGTGACCGCGAGGTTGCGCACGGAGGTGAGCAGGTAGGCGCGCACGGAACCGGTGGGGCCACCGCCGGAGGCGAAGGCGCCCAGCATGTTGGAGAAGGCGTCGGAGGCGAGCTCCTCCGCATCGCGCTGTTGGCGGGACGTCCGGCGGGCCGCTGCGAGGGCGGCGGGGTAGTGCCGCACCCACAGCTCGACGACGGCCTCCTGCGATCCGTCGCGCGCTTGTTCGACCAGGTCCAGGTCGTTGGCCAGCGGGTCGCCACTCACCGCGGGTCGCGCCCGAGCAGGTGGCGGTAGCGAGGCGTGCGTCCACGCCGGCTCCAGCCCTCGCCCGCGCCGGACGCACAGGCTGCCGCGCTGACGGCGACGGTGCCTGCCACCACCCGCGACCGGCGCCGCAGGGTGCGTTCCGCGACCGCGGCCAACAGGGTCCGGACCTGCGCCAGTGGGCGTGAGTCGTGACCACCGCGGCTGGCTCCGGCCCACTGGAAGGGGGTGTCCGGGTCGTCGGAGCCGATCGGGGCGTGCAGCGCGGCCACGTGGAAGGTGAGCTCGCCCCTGCCGCCCTGGTCCCGGTCCACCTGGTACTCCACGTCCGCAGCGCACAAGGCGCCGAGCGCCGTGCGGTAGGGGCCCGAGAAGGTCGCGCCACCGGTGCGCGTGTCAAGGGTCACGACGACGTGTGGACCCTCCACCCCCTCGGCCTCGAGTCCGAACGGCCACCGGCCGATCGCGCCGTCGGCTTCCGGCTCCGGGCCCTCGCCCGGCTCCGGAGCGTCGTTGCTCGTCGAGCTCATTCCGAGGTCCCCTTTCGGTCGGTGGTCGACTGGACGCGGGTCGACTGGACGCGGGTCGACTGGACGCGGGTCGACTGGACGAGGGACGCACGGGTCTGGTCGGCCGACGCCGTCCCCCGTCGATCCGCCACCTGGAGGACGTGGCTTCACCTGCAGGACGAACTCCGACACCTTTGGTGACGCAGCCCCGATACGTGAGGGCCTCGGCGTCGGGTGCGGTCCGCCGCCAAGGCCCTCACAGCCCCCTCATCGCGTCCCCGCCGCTGAGACGGTCCGGTGCCCCTTCCGTGACGCGTCGGTCCCACGCCAGCGGCGTCCCCGGGAGTCCGGCCACCCCACGTCACACATCAAGGTCGGCCACGTCTCGGTCAGAAGGGGGCCGCTCACGGCTGCTTGGACGGATACCGACTTTCCTTGGGGTGGGGCACATGACGAACGCTGACGTTGGACACGAAGGACGCCGTGGACACGAAGGACACGGTGGACACGAGCGGTCGGGGGCCACGCTCCTCCGACTGCCGGGGGTCGGCAGGTGGCTCGCCGCACTGGCCGCCTGCCTGGTGGTGCTCGGCGCGACACTGCTGGGTGCAGGGACGGCACGCGCCGCCGCCATCGACGGCGCCATCACCTCGATCACGACGACCGCGACGAGCACGGCTCAGGGGAACCGCGTCGACTTCGCCTGCACCTGGGCCGTCCCCGACGGCTCGTCGCCCGGAGACACCTTCAGCCTCGGGCTCCCACCGCAGCTGCGGTGGTTCGGCTCGGCGGACTTCGACCTCGCGGCCCCGGACGGCCAGCCGGTGGCGCACGCCCATGCCGACGCGAGCGGCGCCGTCGTGTTCACCCTGACGGGCTACGTGCTCACCCATCCCGTCGACCTGCACGGCACCTGTCACTTCTCGACCCAGTACACCGCCCGGACCACGGACGAGACCGTCCACCTGGACTTCACGGTCGGCGACGAGGTGGTGCGGGTCGACCTGCCCACGGTGGGGTCCTGCACCGCGGACTGCGCCGTCGACCGCACGGAGCCCAGCAAGTACATGTGGTGGGACGACGCCGCCCAGACCACGACCCAGTCGGTGGTCCGGGCGCCGGCCACGACCTCGGAGACCACCGACGTGATCATCACGGACACGCCCGGCCCGGGCCTCGCGCTCGACTGCGCCACGCTCAGGGCCACCATCGGCAAGGTCCTCGATGCCCACGGTGACGTCACCAGCCCCCGCGACGACGCGCGCTACGTGCCCGACGTCTCGTGCACGACCCAGGGGCTCGCGGTCACGTGGTCGGACGTCCCGGCAGGGGAGTATGCGGAGCTGTGGGTGCACGCCGACGTCACCGACCCCTCGCTCGCGGCCTACGGCAACGACGGCTCAGTGGTCATGGACGGTCGCACCATGCCGGTCCACGACACGGTCCGGCACAGTGCGGCAGGCGGTGACGGCGAGGGCACGCCGTCGCCATCCACGACCACGTCCGCCACCTCGACCGCGCCGACGACCAGCACCTCGACCGCGCCGACGACCAGCACCTCGACCGCGCCGACGACCAGCACCTCGACCGCGCCGACGACCGGCACGTCGTCGTCGACCAGCTCGACCACGTCCCCGAGCACGACCGCCACGGGCACGGGGACGGTCACGGCACCTGACACGACCGACACCAGCACCATCCACGCGACCCACACCACGGGCGGGTCCACGGGCACCGGCACCGCGGCCGGTGCCCTGGCCATGACGGACGACACGACCCTCGCCTTCACCGGGATCGACACCCTTCAGCTGGCCGGGGCGGCAGCGGTCCTCCTGGGCTCGGGCGTGCTGCTCACCGGGCTCGGTCGACGAGGCCGGCGGCACTAGGGCCGGCCACGGGGCGCACGAGATCGGGAATCCGGCGCCGCGCGCGTCACGACGAGCAGGGTGCGGACTCATTTCGGACGAGGCGCCACGCTCTGGCGCCGTTGCAGGCGCCGGGTTCGCGACCCGGCCTCGTCAGAGTGAGGACCCCATGGAAGCAGTGCAGGCGCGTGGAACGGAACGGCTCGTCCTTCGGATCGGGGAGATCTCCGCGACCAGTCGCACCGTGCTGACCCCCTCCGGCAGCGCGCCGGTCAACGAGGCCCGATGGACGGTGAAGGAGGCGGCGTCGCCACGGAGCCTGGGGTGGCGACGTGCCCTGCCCCGGGCTGCATCGGCCGACGCAGCCGCGCACACCGTGGCGCTCACCGTGACGGTCCGCGGCCCGGGCTGGCAGCACACCGAGACGGTCGGCCCGGCCACCCGCGAGGAGGCCGCCGCGATCCGCGCGACGGTCACGCAGGCACGCATGCTGGCCCTGCGTTCCGTCGTGTGGTCACCCGTCACCACGTCGCAGCCCTCGCCCGCCGAGGTCCCCGGCGGGCTCACCGCACCCGCGAGATAGGTTCGAGTCCTTCGTGGGCGCCGCCAGTGGCCACGGCCGAACCCCGGGAGTCGTTGGTGCGAGTCGTCGTCATGGGTGCGGGCGGCTATGTCGGCAGCCGCCTGGTGCCGGCCCTGCTCGCGGCCGGCCACGACGTGACGGCCACCTTCACCAAGGCGGCGTCGGCCGGGCGGTTCTGGTGGGCCGAGCAGGTCGCGGTCCTCGAGGTCGACGTCCTCGACCGGCCCGCGGTGCGGGCTGCCCTGACCGGGGCCGACGCGCTCTACTACCTCGTCCACGGACTGGGTGGCGACGACTTCGCGACCAGCGACCGCGAGGGCGCCTACAACGCCGCCCACGCAGCGGTCCGGGCCGGCCTCGGTCGGATCGTCTACCTCGGCGGGCTGCTCCCCGACGTCCCGGACGGTGACCTGTCACCCCACCTGAGGTCGCGGCTCGAGGTCGAGGAGGTGCTCACCGACTCGGGGATCCAGACCCTGGCCCTGCGGGCGGCCATGGTGGTCGGGAGCGGGTCCACCTCCTTCGAGATCATGCGCCAGATGAGCGAGCGGCTGCCGATCCAGGTGCTGCCCCGCTGGATGGACAGCCTGGTCGAGCCCGTCGCCGTCACCGACGTCGTCACCGCGCTGGTCGGTGCCCTCGCCGCCCCGGCGGTGAGCCGGCCGTTCGACCTCGGCAGCGGTGAGCGGATGCCGTATGCCGCGTTGCTGCGGCTCTACGCCGACCGTGCCGGCCTGCGCAGGGTGCAGGTGAGCGTGCCGGGCCTGCCGACCGCCCTGGTGTCACGGCTCGCTCCCGCGCTCACCCGCGCGCCGGCCTCCACCGTGCAGTCGCTCGTCGAGAGCCTGCACCACGACATGGTGTGTGGCCGCCAGGACTTCCTGGTCCAGCTGATGCCGCCGGGTCACGCCCTCACCCCGGTCGCCGAGGCGCTCGACCGGGCGCTCGCGGTCCCCGACGCCTCGATCCCGGATGCCGAGCGCGACGTCATCGGACCACTGAGCTCGGACGCGGCCTGGACGGGCTCGCTGTCCTCCTGACCCCGGCTCGCCGGACGCCCTGCGCCTGCCCCCTGCCTGCCCCGCGCCTGCTTGGCCTGCTCAGTGCCTGCTGGCCTGCTCAGTGCCCGCCGCGAGCCAGCTCGCGTTCGAGGTTGCGTGCGAAACCGACCCCCATGGCTGCGATCACGGCGTGCATCGAGGCCTGGACGGCGGGCTTGGCCAGCTTCGGGAACGGCAGGTCGACGTCGACCCCGAGGTCGATCGTGAGTCGGGTCCCGGCGCCGCTGTCGGCCAGCTGGTAGGTGCCCTCGACGCCGGCCCGCTCGCCGTCCTTCTGGGCGTGGGAGTAGACGATTCGTTCCTGCGGGGTGAACTCCATGTGCTCGGTGAACGAGAGCCCGATGCTCTTTCCGAGCACCTCGATCGGGGCGAGCTTCCACAGCCAGGTGCTGCCGTGGTCGACGATCGACCGCACCATCGGGGTCAGCTTGGCGACCAGTCCGGCGTCGCTCAGCACCCCCCAGACCGCATCGCGGGGGTGCGGCACGACAGCAGTCGAGCGCTTGGATGCCGAGAAGACCGTCATGGCACGAGTGTCGTCCATCGGCGCCCGGCCCGCGCAGCAACCCCCTGCTCCCCGACAGACTGCTGCCATGGACGAGCGGAACTGGGCCGGGAACCTCACCTACGCTGCGCGGGCGTTGGTGACGCCGCGCACGCTGGACGAGCTCCAGGAGCTCGTGGCCGGGGCGGAGCGGGTCAGGGCGCTGGGCTCGCGCCACTCCTTCACGGCGATCTCCGACACCGAGGGCTTGCTCGTGTTCCTGGCCGGGCTGCCCGACGTGGGCACGGTGGTCGTCGACCCGCACGTGGGCACGGCCACCGTGGGTGCCGGCGCGGCATACGGGGCGGTGGCGGCGGAGCTGGAGCGACAGGGCTGGGCCCTGGCCACGCTGGCCTCGCTCCCGCACATCAGCGTGGCAGGGGCGGTGGCCACGGGCACCCACGGGTCGGGGGACTCGACCGGCTCGCTGGCCTCGGCGGTCGCGGCGATCGAGTACCTCGACCCCCAGGGCGAGGTGCGGGCGCTGCGCCGCGACGACCCCGACTTCGACGGGAGCGTCGTCGCCCTCGGTGCCCTGGGCATCGTCACGCGGGTGACCCTCGACGTCGAGCCCACCTACCGGGTCCGCCAGGACGTGTTCACCGGGCTGTCGTGGGAGTCGGTCGAGCAGCACTTCGACGCGATCACCTCGACCGCACACAGCACCAGCATGTTCACCCGGTTCGACGAAGGCGGCATCCGGCAGGCCTGGTTCAAGAGCCGCGCGGCCGACGGTCCCAGCCAGACCTTCGGCGCTGCGCCGGCGACCGGACCGCTGCACATGCTGGAGGACGCGCCGACCGAGTCGGTCACCGACCAGTCCGGCGTGCCCGGACCGTGGCTCGACCGGCTCCCGCACT
The DNA here is from genome assembly GCF_039531795.1 of Pedococcus bigeumensis. Classification (NCBI taxonomy): domain Bacteria; kingdom Bacillati; phylum Actinomycetota; class Actinomycetes; order Micrococcales; family Intrasporangiaceae; genus Pedococcus; species Pedococcus bigeumensis. Next base: position 196,911 of record NZ_BAAAQS010000001.1, read on the forward strand.
TTCGGATGGCGTCCACCCCGAGCCGCGGCGCCGAGCTGCAGAGCGAGTACCTCGTGCCCCGCTCAGCCGGGCGCTCGGCCATGGACGAGCTCCGCCGGCTTGCCGGCGTCATGGCACCGGTGCTCCAGGTCGCCGAGATCCGCACGGTCGCCCGCGACCCGCTGTGGCTGAGCAGCTCCTACGACACCGATGTCGTCGCCTTCCACTTCACCTGGCTCCTCGACGAACCGCGCGTGTATGCCGTGCTGCCAGCCATCGAGGCGGCGCTCCTGCCGCTCGGCGCCCGGCCGCACTGGGGCAAGTGCTTCGTCGCCAGGGCCAGCGAGCTCGCGCCCCTGTACCCGCGGTGGGACGACTTCCGGCGACTGCGCGACCAGCTTGACCCGGGGCGCAAGTTCGGGAACGCGTTTCTCGAGGGAGTGCTCGGCTGAGGGGAACCGCGGTCGCTGGGCCGGCCCGTTGTGAGAGTCTGGCCGACGTGAGCGAACCAGCACCTGTGCCTCCGGGCTCACCACGGCGCGGGCGTCCGGGGTACGACCAGGAGACGGTGCTGCGCAGGGCCATCGAGCTCTTCAACGAGCAGGGCTTCGACGGCACCAGCATGGGTGACCTCGCCCGCGAGCTCGGGTTCAGCAAGTCGGCGATCTACCACCACGTCCCGAGCAAGACCCACCTGCTGTCGCTCGCCCTCGACGAGGCCCTCGACGGGCTGACCCGGGTCATCGAGGAGGCGAGCCACGACGTGGCCGGCCGCACGGCCTACGCGCGGCTGCGCCAGGCGGTGCACCGCAGTGTGGAGGTGCTGGTCGAGCACCAGCCCGCGGTCACGCTGCTGCTGCGGGTGCGCGGCAACAGCGAGGTGGAGCGGGCCGCGTTGCGGCGACGCCGCGACATCGACGCCCGGCTCGCCGCGCTCGTGAAGGAGGCCATCGACGAGGGGTCCCTGCGCTCCGACGTGCCCCCGGCCCTGGTGAGCCGGTTGCTGTTCGGCATGGTCAACTCACTCGTCGAGTGGCACCGCGCCGGTGGCGGTGTCGATGGCGAGCAGCTCTCCGAGGCGATCACGACCATCGTGTTCGACGGGCTCGCGCTCGGCCCACCTCACCAGGCGTAGAACCCCTGCCCGGTCTTGCGACCCAGCTCACCGGCGGCCACCTTGTCGCGCAACAGCTGGGGCGGCTCGAACCGCGGACCCAGCTCGCGGGCGAGGTGCTCGGCGATGGCCAGCCGGACGTCGAGCCCCACCAGGTCGGTCGTGCGCAGCGGCCCGACCGGATGGCGGTAGCCGAGCGTCATCGCGGTGTCGATGTCGGCCGCGGAGGCCACGCCCTCCTGCACCATCCGCATCGCCTCCAGGGCGATGGCCACGCCCAGCCGACTGCTCGCGAAGCCCGGTGAGTCCCGGACCACGATGGCCGTCTTGCCCAGGGCGGCCACCCAGCCACGGGCGTCCTCCGCCAGGCCCGCGGACGTGCGTGCGCCCAGGACCACCTCGACGAGGTCACTCGTGGGCACCGGGTTGAAGAAGTGCAGGCCGATGAAGCGTTCGGGGGCCTTGAGGCCCGAGGCGATCGAGTCGATCGACAGCGAGCTGGTGTTGGTGGCCAGGACCGCGTGCGGCAGGGCCTCTTCGAGGCGCTGGAAGACCGAGCGCTTGAGCTCCAGGTCCTCCGGGACGGCTTCGATGGCCAGCTCGACGTCGCCGTGTTCGGGGTGGGCGCTGGTGCTGACCGTGAGGCGACGCAGCACGGTGTCCGGGTCCTCGGTCAGGGTGCCCTTGTCGGCCGCCTTGCGCAGGCTGCCCCCCACTCGCTCGACCGCGGCCGACGCCGACGCGCTGTCCCTCTCGACGACCTCGACCGAGGATCCGGCTGCGACGAAGGCGTGCGCGATCCCCGCCCCCATCCGGCCCCCGCCGTAGACGAGGACGCGCTGGGGCAGGGCAGTGGAGTCGGTCATGGGTGCTCCGTTCGAGAGGTCCGGATGGGCGTGGACTGCGGGAATAGGTTGCGGGGCAACGACATCTGGATCAGGGCACAGGGCACAGGGCCCTCGAGGTCAGGGGCGCTCGAGGAGCAGCGCACTGCCCTGTCCGACGCCGACGCACATGGTGGCCAGGCCGCGCTGGGCCCCGGCCCGCTCGAGCCGGCCCAGCAGCGTGACGACGATCCGGGTGCCGGAGCACCCGAGCGGGTGACCCAGCGCGATCGCCCCGCCGTCGGCGTTGACGAGCTCGGGGTCCAGCCCGAGGTCGCGGATGCAGGCGATCGACTGGGAGGCGAACGCCTCGTTGAGCTCGACGGCGTCGAGGTCGTCGACGGTCCACCCGGCCCGGGCCAGGGCCTTGAGCGTCGCCGGCACCGGACCGATGCCCATGATCTCGGGGGCCACCCCGGCGCTGGCCGCCGACACGACCCGGGCCCGCGGCGTGAGTCCGTGCTCGTCGATGAACCGCTCGCTGGCCACCACGACGGCCGCCGCGCCGTCGTTGAGGGCGCTGGAGTTGCCGGCCGTGACCAGGCCGTCAGGTCCGTGCAGGGGGCGCAGGGCGGCCAGCCGTTCGAGGCTGGTGTCCGCGCGCGGCCCCTCGTCCACGGCGAACTCCCCGTCGCGCAGGGGCACGGCGACCGTCTCGGCCTCGAAGCGCCCGCTCTTGATCGCGTCGAGGGCGCGCTCGTGCGAGCGCAGCGCGAACGCGTCGAGCTCGTCGCGCGTCAGCTTCCATTGCTGCGCAACGCGTTCCGCGGTCTGCGGCATGGTCAGCGTGGTGTCCGCGTCGAAGCGTGGGTTGGCGAAGCGCCAGCCGATCGAGGTGTCGAACGTCGCTCCCGGTCGGGCAAACGCCTTGGTCGGCTTCTCGGTCACCCATGGCGCGCGCGTCATGGACTCGACGCCACCTGCGACCACGACGTCGGCATCGCCGGCCGCGATCATCTGTCGCGCGGTGGCGATGGCCGTGAGCCCGGAAGCGCACAGCCGGTTCACCGTGAAGCCCGGCACCGACCGGGGGAGGCCGGCGAGCAGCAGCGCCATCCGGGCGACGTTTCGGTTGTCCTCACCCGCCTGGTTGGCAGCTCCGAGCACCACCTCGTTGACCAGCTCCGGGTCGATGCCCGACCGCGCGACGACCTCGCGGACCACGAGGGCCGCGAGGTCGTCGGGGCGCACGGAGGCCAGCCCACCGGCATACCGGCCGATGGGGGTGCGGACGCCGTCGACGATGAAGGCCTCGGTCACGCTCTGCTCCTTGGTCGGGGGTTCAGGCGTCGAAGTCGACGGTGACGGCGTCGCTGACGGGGTAGGACTGGCAGGTGAGGACGAAGCCCTGCTCGACCTCGCCCTTCTCGAGCGCGTAGTTGCGACGCATGTCGACCTCGCCCTCGCGCACGAGTGCGCGGCAGGTGCCGCAGACCCCGCCCTTGCAGGCGAACGGCAGGTCGGTGCGGGTCGCCTGCGCCGCGTCGAGGATCGACTGGCCACGCGGCATGGGGGCGGTGGAGCTCGAGCCGTCGAGCACCACGGTCACGTCGCTGGTCTCGCCCTCGACCACGGCGTCGGCGCGGTGCAGCTCGGGGGGCGGCTCGTCGACGTAGAAGAGCTCGAAGTGGATCCGCTCCTCGGCGACCCCGACCTCCGCCAGCACCTCGCGGGCCGCACCGATCATCGCGAACGGCCCACACAGCCAGACGTCGTCGACATCCTGCACCGGCACCAGCAGGTCGAGCAGCCGGCGGAGCCTCGCAGCGTCGATCCGGCCGGAGAACAGCTCGACGTCGCGGGGCTCTCGGGACAGCACGTGGATCAGCTGCAGCCGCGCGCCGTGGCGGTTCTTCAGGTCGGCCAGCTCCTCGGCGAACATCACCGACCCGGTGGTGCGGTTGCCGTAGATGAGGGTCACCTCGGACTCGGGGTTGGCGAGCATCGTGGCGGCGATGGACAACATGGGCGTGATGCCCGAGCCGGCCGCGATGCACAGGTGCCGGCCAGCGGTCGTCGGATCGGCCCGGAAGCTGCCCGACGGCGTCTGCACCTCGATCTCGGTGCCGGGGGTGACCTCGTGCACGAGCCACTGCGAGAAGAGGCCGCCCGGGATCTCGCGCACGCCGATGCGGGGTCGCTCGCCGACGGCCGCGCAGATCGAGTAGGTGCGGCGGTGCTCCTGGCCGTCGATGCGTCGGCGGAGCGTCAGTGACTGCCCCGCGGCGAAGTCATATGCCGCGGCGAGCTCGGCGGGGACGTCGAAGCTCACCGCGACGGCGTCGTCGGTGAGCTTCTCGACCGAGTGGACGGTGAGGGTGTGGAAGACGGGGGCGGTGCGGGTCTTCCTCGGCAGCAGCAAGGAGCCGGTGGCGGGGGACGCCGCGGAGGACGCGGCAGAGGACGCGGGGGAGGACGCGGCGGAGGACGTGGCGGAGGACGTGGCGGAGGACGTGGAGGTGGAGGTGGTCACGACCTAGATCTCCTTCACGTGCTCGAACGGCTCGAGGCAGCTCGCGCAGCGATAGAGCGCCTTGCAGGCGGTCGGTCCGAACTCGGAGGTCAGCTCGACGGCGTCCGAGCCGCACCGGGGGCAGTGCAGCGCACGACGGGTGGGCAGCAGCGACAGGGCGACCGGCCCCGAGCGGGCCGGCACGCGACCCGGCGCCGACAGGCCGTGGTCGGCCAGCGCCCGGCGGCCGCGCTCGGTGATCCAGTCGCTCGACCAGGCGGGGGACAGGGCCACCCGGATGGTCGCGTCGGCGAAGCCGGCCTCGCCGAGCACGCGGACGAGGTCGTCACGCATGGTCGCCATCGCAGGGCACCCCGTGTAGGTCGGCGTGATCGCCACGGTCACGGCCCCGGTGTCCGACACCTCGACCGCGCGGAGCACGCCGAGGTCGTCGAGGGTCAGCATCGGCATCTCAGGGTCGGTGACGGACCGCGCCGCGGTCAGGGCGCGCTCGCGCAGGGCAGCCAGGTCACCGTGGCCGAGCGTCCGCGGTCGGGTCGTGGTCGTGGTCGTGGTCGTGGGGGCCACCGTCACCACCGACCCATCGGGTGGGCGCGGGCCACGACCTGCAGCTCGCCGAGGATCCGGCTCAGTGCCTCGGTGTGCATCCCGTCGCGACCTTGGCGACCCTGGACGGTGGCCATCGGCGCGACCGTGGGCTGCTCCACGCCGCTGAGGGCGAAGACCTGGGCGAGGACGACCGCGACCGCGTCGGCGACCGTCGCCGGGTCGACGCCGACGCCGGCCGCGGCGACGCGGGCCTCGACCTCGTGGGTCGCGAGCTGCTCGGCGTGCAGCGGCCACACCGTCGTCAGCGCCGCGTCGAGGCGACGTCGGGACTCCTGGGTGCCACGAGCCAGCGTGAGGAACCAGCGACCCGCGTAGTCGCGGTGGTAGGTCAGCTCCTTGACGCCCTTGGCAGCCACGGCGGCGAGCACGTGGTCGCGGCTGTCGACGAGCTGCTCGAAGACCGCGATGCGCGCGCTCGAGAAGAGCAGCAGCTTGACGATGGTCACCGCGAAGTCGCCGTTGTCGAGCTCGACCAGCCGCACGTTGCGGAAGTCCCGGTCGCTCCGGAAGAACGCGAGGGCGTCCTCGGGCGGCACCGGAGACCCCTCCGGAAGAGCCGGCACCAGTCCGGGGTCGGCCGCGGCAGCCCGGGCGAGCAGCAGCCGGGCCTGTCCCAACAGGTCGAGCGCGATGTTGGAGAGGGCGATGTCGTCCTCGAGGTCGGGGGCGCGGCTGGTCCACTCGGACAGCCGTTGCGAGGCCACGAGGGCGTCGTCGGCCAGCATCAGGCAGTAGGTGCCGAGGTCGCTCGCGTCGACCCCGTCGGGGATCGTCGTGTCGATCCCGGCCAGCGGGTCCTCGAAATCGGTGCCGAAGGCCCAGTGCGACGGGTCGCCGCCGAGCAGCCCGTCGTAGACGGAACCGTGGGCGTCGTTGGGGTCGGGGGCAGGGTGCGACGCCTGGTGGGCGACGTCGTCGGCCACCGACTGGATCGCGTCCAGCTCGTCGGGTCGCTCTGTGGGGTCTGGCATGGGTCGGCAGCTCACATGTGGGGGACGTTGTCGGGGATCTCGTAGAACGTGGGGTGCCGGTAGACCTTGTCGCCGCTGGGGGCGAAGAGCGGGTCCTTCTCGTCGGGACTGGACGCGGCGATGTCCTTCGACTGCACCACCCAGATGCTCACGCCCTCGTTGCGGCGGGTGTAGACGTCGCGCGCGTGCCGTAGGGCCATCTCGTCGTCGGCTGCGTGCAGCGAGCCGACGTGCACGTGGTTCAGCCCGCGCTTGCCACGGACGAAGACCTCGTACAGCGGCCACTCGGCGCGCACCCGCTGGTCGGGAGACGGTGCGTCGGTCATGCGGTGCCTTCCTGGGACTCGAGGGCGGCGCCCTTCAGCGACTCCTGCTGCGCGGCATACGCGGTCGCGGCCTCGCGCACCCACGCGCCGTCCTCGTGTGCCGCGCGCCGGTGGGCGATGCGCTGGGTGTTGCACGGGCCGTTGCCCTTGACGACCTGCATGAACTCGTCCCAGTCGGGCTGGCCGAAGTCGTACGCCTGGCGTTCCTCGTTCCACCGCAGGTCGGGGTCGGGGAAGGTGACGCCGAGCGCCTCGGCCTGCGGCACGGACATGTCGACGAACCGCTGGCGCAGGTCGTCGTTGGTGTTGCGCTTGATGCCCCACGCCATCGACTGTGCCGAGTTGGGCGACTCGTCGTCGGGCGGCCCGAACATCATCAGCGCCGGCCACCAGAACCGGTTGACCGACTCCTGCACCATGGCGCGCTGCTCGTCGGTGCCCCGCATCATCGTCATGAGCAGCTCGTAGCCCTGCCGCTGGTGGAAGGACTCCTCCTTGCAGATGCGGATCATCGCGCGGCCGTAGGGCCCGAACGAGGTGCGGCAGAGCGGCACCTGGTTGCAGATCGCCGCGCCGTCGACGAGCCAGCCGATGGTGCCGACATCGGCGTACGACAGGGTCGGGTAGTTGAAGATCGAGGAGTACTTCTGGCGGCCCTCGATGAGCATCTCGGTGAGCTGGCCCCGGCTCACGCCGAGGGTCTCGCACGCGGAGTAGAGGTAGAGCCCGTGTCCGGCTTCGTCCTGGACCTTGGCCAGCAGGATCGCCTTGCGGCGCAGGGACGGGGCGCGGCCGATCCAGTTGCCCTCGGGCTGCATGCCGATGATCTCGGAGTGCGCGTGCTGGGCGACCTGGCGGACCAGGGTCTTGCGGTAGCCGTCGGGCATCCAGTCGCGGGGTTCGATCCGGTCGTTGCGGGCGATGGTGGCCTCGAACCGGGCCAGCAGGTCGCCCTCGTCGGTCCCGGACGGGGCCGTGGTGGTGTCCGTCATGCAACCCTCCGCGGTGGGATTAACTGACCGAACGGTCTGTAATAGTCTCGCAGGTGCCGTCAGGTGTTGGCAAGCACGCCTGTGGCACCCACGGTATGCCGCATCGGCGCCACCCGCCTCGTAGCCCGAGCCGGCGCCCCGGGCCACCGGGCCGCACGACCGCCGCCGAACACGGCGCGGGTGCGGCGCGGGTGCGGCACGGCTGGCCGGAAGTGGGAGACGCGGCGCCGCATTACTCGCGAGTCACCCGTGATCGGTGGCAGGCTCGGCAGCGTTCCGCTGTCCGCCGTCGCTGGGAGGCCCACCCGATGTTCTCGCGCATCGCCATCGTCAACCGCGGCGAGGCCGCCATGCGGCTCATCCACGCGGTGCGCGACCTCAACGCGCAGGCGGGGGCCGACGGGCACCACATCGAGACCATCGCGCTGCACACCGAGGGCGAGAAGCGGGCCATGTTCGTGCGCGAGGCCGACCACGCCTACAACCTCGGACCGGCGGCCAACCGCCCCTACCTCGACTACGCCGTGCTGGAGAAGGCCCTGCGCGAGACCGGGGCCGACGCGGCCTGGGTCGGCTGGGGCTTCGTCGCCGAGGACCCGGGCTTCGCCGAGGTGTGCGCCCGGATCGGGGTCACCTTCATCGGCCCGAGCCCTGAGGCCATGCGCAAGCTGGGCGACAAGATCGGGTCGAAGATCATCGCGGAGGAGGTCGGGGTCCCCGTGGCCCCGTGGAGCGGCGGGGGCGTCGACAGCCTCGAGGACGCCAAGGCGGCGGCGGCCCGCATCGGCTACCCGCTGATGCTGAAGGCAACTGCCGGCGGTGGCGGGCGCGGCATCCGGATGGTCGCCAGCGACGCCGACCTCACCGACGCCTACGAGCGCACCCGTGACGAGGCACAGCGGGCGTTCGGCTCCGGCGTGGTCTTCCTCGAGCGGCTCGTGACCGGCGCCCGGCACGTCGAGGTGCAGGTCATCGCCGACGGCCAGGGCACCGCCTGGGCGATCGGCGTGCGCGACTGCTCCGTCCAGCGCCGCAACCAGAAGGTCATCGAGGAGTCCGCCTCGCCCGTCCTCGCGCCGGATCAGGTCGCCGAGGTCAAGGCCAGTGCCGAGCGGCTCGCCGTCGCGGTCGGGTATGCGGGTGCCGGCACCGTGGAGTTCCTCTACCACCCCGGGGAGAAGTTCTTCGCCTTCCTCGAGGTCAACACCCGCCTGCAGGTGGAGCACCCCATCACCGAGGTCACGACCGACACCGACCTGGTCAAGCTGCAGATCCACGTGGCCTCCGGCGGCCGCCTCGAGGGCGACCGCCCGACGGAGGAGGGGCACGCCGTCGAGGCCCGGCTCAACGCCGAGGACCCCGACCGCGACTTCGCGCCGTCTCCGGGCCGGATCAGCCTCCTCAACCTGCCGTCGGGCCCCGGGATCCGGGTCGACACCGGCGTGGGCGAGGGCGACTCGATCCCCGCCGACTTCGACTCGATGATCGCCAAGATCATCGCCGTCGGGCGCGACCGCGACGAGGCCCTGGCCCGGCTGCGGCGCGCGATGGGCGAGACGACCGTCGTCATCGAGGGCGGTGCCACCAACAAGAGCTTCATCCTCGACCTGCTCGACCAGCCCGAGGTGATCGACGGCAGCGCCGACACCGGGTGGATCGACCGGGTCCGCGCCGAGGGTCGACTGGTGTCGCACCGTCACTCGGGGGTCGCGCTCGTCGCCGCCGGCATCGAGGGCTACGAGGACGAGGAGGCGCTCGAGCGCACCCGGCTGCTGGAGACCTCGCGAGGCGGCCGGCCCCAGGTGCAGCACCGCACCGGCCGCGCCATCGACCTCAAGCTCCGCGGCACGGCATACAAGGTCACGGTGTGGCGGATCGGACCGCACCGGTTCCGGGTGGCGATCGCCGCCGGGGCGACCGAGCAGACCGTCGACGCCGACCTCGACCGCCTCGACGAGCACGCGAGCCGGATCACCATCGCCGGGCGCACGCACCGCCTCATCACCGCGACCCACGGCCCGATCCAGCTGGTCGAGGTCGACGGGGTCACCCACCGCGTGAGCCGTGACGAGGGTGGCGTGCTGCGTTCTCCCGCACCGGCTCTCGTCGTCGCGACCCCGGTCGCGCTCGGGGCGGAGGTGGCTGCGGGTGCGCCGGTCCTCGTGCTCGAGTCGATGAAGATGGAGACCGTCCTGCCGGCGCCCTTCGCCGGGCGCGTCAAGGAGCTGCTGGTCTCCGCGGGCAGCCAGGTCGAGACCGGCACGCCGCTGGTGCGGCTCGAGCCCGTGGGTGACGGCGACGAGGCCGCAGGCGACGGCGCCACCGACGAGCCGATCGACCTCGACCTGCCCGAGGACGCACGGTCGGGTGACGGCGCCGCCGCCACCGCCGACCACGCCCGCGACGCGCTCGCGGCCATGCTGCTCGGCTACGACCTCGACCAGCGGGATGAGGGCAGCACCCTCACGAGCTACCTGTCCGCCCGCGACGAGCTGACCGCCCAGGGCCACTCGCAGATCCGCGCCGAGGTGGACGTCCTCGAGGTGTTCGCCGACCTCGCCGAGCTGAGCCGCAACCGTCCGGCCGGCGAGGAGGCGCACGTCGAGCACCGGGTGCACAGCCCCCGCGAGCACTTCCACACCTACCTGCAGAGCCTCGACCCCGACCGTGGGGCGCTGCCGGAGCAGTTCCGCAGCAAGCTGGCCAACGTCCTGCGCCACTACGGCCTCGACAGCCTCGACCGCACCGCCGAGCTCGAGCAGGCGGTGTTCCGGGTCTTCCTGTCCCAGCAGCGCTCCGCCCCCGACGTCGCGCTGGCCACCTCGCTGCTGCAGCGCTGGATGGTCGAGCCGTGCCCCGAGCCGCCGCTCGACGCGGCCGCCCGCGAGGTGCTCGACCGCCTCGTGGTCGCGACCCAGCTGCGCTTCCCCGTCGTCGGCGACCTCGCGCGGAGCGTGCGGTTCCGGTGGTTCGACCAGCCGCTGGTCGACGCCGACCGCGCGAGCGTGCTGGGTGGCGTGAGCGACGAGCTCACCGCCCTGGAGGGTATGCCGGGTGGCGAGGAGCGGGCGCGCCGTATCGACGCCCTGGCCGCCATCCCCGAGCAGATCGTGCAGTTCCTGGCCGAGCGACTCGAAGCCGGTGTGCCCCAGCGTGAGCCGATGCTCGCGGTCCTCATCAAGCGGCACTACCGCGAGCACGACCTCACCGGCCTGCGCGAGCTCGCGGTCGGCGACCGTCCGTTCGCCGTGGCCGACTACACGCTCGACGGGCGCCCGACGCACCTCGTGACGAGCGTCGGCAGGGTCGACGAGCTCGCCCCCGGCGGCGAGCTCGAGAAGGCCGTGTCGGCCCAGCTCGACGAGGCGGCCGAGGGCCTGGAAGGGGTCGTCGACCTCTACCTGTCCTGGCCCGACGAGCCCGCATCGCCCGAGGACGCCTCCGCCCGGCTGGGCGAGCTCCTCGCCGCCCTGCCGTTCGCGCACCGGCTCCGCCGCGTCGCGATCGCGGTCTGCCCGGGCGGCGGGCGCCCGGTGGCCTACTTCACCTTCCGTCCCGACGGGGCCGGCGCCATGGTGGAGGACCGGCTCGTGCGCGGGGTGCACCCCATGGTCGGGCGGCGGCTCAACCTCTGGCGGCTGCGCGACTTCGACGTCACCCGCCTCGACGCCCCCGAGGACGTGCTGCTGTACCTCTGCACCGCGCCCGGCAACGAAGCCGACCAGCGCCTCGTGGCCCTGGCGCAGGTGCGCCAGCTCGTCGTGGTCCGCGACGACCGCGGCCGGGTCACCGCCCTGCCCCACGCGGAGCGGGCCATCGCCAACTGCCTCGAGGCGATCCGCCGGGCCCGCGCGGCGCGCGGGGCCGCGGGCGCCGGGCTCGACATGAACCACGTCTGGGTGCACATCTGGCCCCCGATCGAGGCCGACCTCGACCAGCTGACGTCACTGCAGGCCAAGATCGCGCCGCTCACGGCCGGCGCGGGCATCGAGGAGGTCCTGGTGCAGGGCCGGATCGCCACGGCGGACGGTGCCATCGCACCCCTGGCCGCCCGGTTCCACTTCCAGCCCGGCTCGGGAGTCGTGACCTCGGTGCAGGAACCGCCCACCACGCGGCTCAAGCCCCTCGACGACTACGCGCAGAAGGTCGTCCGCGCGCGGCGTCGCGGTGTCGTCTACCCGTACGAGCTGCAGGCCATGATCGCCGGGCCGGGTGGCACGGCCACCGAGTACGACCTCGACGACACCGGCGCGCTCGCGCCGGTCGACCGTCCCTACGGCCTCAACAAGGCGGGGATCATCGCCGGGCTCATCACGACGCCCACCGAGCGCTACCCCGAGGGCATGACCCGGGTGCTGTTGTGTGGCGACCCGCTCAAGGCCCTCGGTGCCGTGGCCGAGGCGGAGTGCACGCGGATCATCGCCGCCCTCGACCTCGCCGAGCAGATGCAGGTGCCGGTCGAGTGGTTCGCGTTGTCCGCCGGTGCGCGGATCTCGATGGACTCGGGCACCGAGAACATGGACTGGGTCGCGAAGGCCCTCAAGCGGATCATCGAGTTCACCCAGTCCGGCGGCGAGATCAACATCGTGGTCGCGGGGATCAACGTCGGCGCCCAGCCCTACTGGAACGCCGAGGCGACGATGCTCATGCACACCAAGGGAATCCTCGTCATGACCCCGGACAGCGCGATGGTGCTGACCGGCAAGCAGTCACTGGACTTCTCGGGTGGGGTCTCCGCCGAGGACAACTTCGGGATCGGTGGCTACGACCGCGTGATGGGCCCGAACGGGCAGGCGCAGTACTGGGCGCCCGACCTCGCTGGCGCGCGTGACGTGCTGATGGCGCACTACGAGCACACCTACGTCCACCCCGGCGAGCCGGGCCCGCGCCGCGCGAAGACGACGGACGCCGTGGACCGCGACGTCACGGCATACCCCCACGTCATCCCCGACTCGACGTTCACCACCGTGGGCGACATCTTCTCCACGGCCACGAACCCCGACCGCAAGAAGGCGTTCGACATCCGGATCCTGATGGCGGCACTCGCCGACCAGGACCACCCCACCCTCGAGCGCTGGGCCGGCATGGCCGACGCGGAGACCGCGGTGGTCCAGGACGCCCACCTCGGCGGCATCCCGGTCTGCCTCCTCGGCATCGAGTCGAAGACGGTCGCGCGCCGCGGGTTCCCGCCCACCGACGGACCCGACACCTACACGGCCGGCACCCTCTTCCCGCGGTCGTCGAAGAAGGCCGCCCGGGCGATCAACGCCGCCAGCGGCAACCGTCCCCTCGTGGTGCTCGCCAACCTCTCCGGCTTCGATGGGTCGCCGGAGTCGATGCGCAGCCTGCAGCTCGAGTACGGCGCGGAGATCGGCAGGGCCATCGTCAACTTCGAGGGCCCGATCGTCTTCTGCGTGGTCAGCCGCTACCACGGTGGTGCGTTCGTGGTGTTCTCCAAGGCGCTCAACCCCGAGATGACGGTGCTCGCCGTCGAGGGGTCGTTCGCGTCGGTGATCGGTGGCGCCCCGGCCGCCGCGGTGGTCTTCTCCCGCGACGTCGACGCCCGCACCGCTGCCGACCCGAGGGTCAAGGACGCCGAGTCCCGGCTGGGTGCGGCGACCGGCGCCGAGCGGGCGCGCATCGCGACCGAGCTGGCCGACCTGCGCACGGCGGTGCGCAGCGAGAAGCTCGGGGAGGTCGCCTCGGAGTTCGACGGGGTCCACAGCATCCACCGGGCCGTCAGCGTCGGGTCAGTCGACGCCGTGATCGACCCGCACGAGCTCCGGCCGAGGATCATCGCGGCCATCGAGGCAGGGCTGGCCCGGCGGTCCTGACCGGGCCGGTGCATGCTCCGGGGCGCTGTGGGTAGGAGTGGGGGCGACCACCCTTCTCCCACCCACCGGAGGAACCATGAGTGAGCAGGACCGTGACCTCGCCTCGATGGACGACGCCGACGTCGACCGGCACCAGGTCGTCCAGTCGGTGATCCAGGAGGTCATCGACGCCCTTGCCCTCGACGGGGAGGGCCGCGACCCGGCCGACCTGCGAGCCGACCTGACCGCGGGCCTCGCCGCGAGGGGGATCGGTGAGCAGCCGCCGCGCTGGGTCGAGACCGTCGCCGAGCGGCTCAGCCACGGGCACCGCTACGTGGAGGACGCGCACCGGGCCGAGCCGCCGCGCTGACCCGACCCGCCGTGGCAGGCTGGCCGGGTGAAACCCGCCGGGCTGCTCCTCGCTGCCGGGGGAGGTCGTCGGATGGGCACCCCCAAGGCCCTCGTCGACCACCCCGCCGGCGGTTCGTTCGTCGAGCGCGGGGTGCGGGTCCTGCGTGACGGGGGGTGCTCGCCCGTGATCGTCGTGGTCGGCGCCGAGGTGGCACGGGCGAGGGCCCTGGCGATCGAGGCGGGCGCCGACCTCGTCGTGGAGGCCCCGGACTGGGAGCAGGGGCAGAGCGCCTCACTCCGAGCCGGCCTCTCGACCCTCCAGGACGTCGAGGCCGACGTCGCGTGCATCCTGCTCGTCGACCTCCCCGACGTGGGTGCGGCCGTCCTCCAGCGCGTCCTGGCCGCCGAGGCCGCCGCGGCCGGCGAGGGGCGCGGAGGGCTCGCGCGGGCGGCATACGCAGGTGTGCCGGGTCACCCCGTCGTGATCGGGCGGGACCACTGGCCGGAAGTCCTCGAGGTCGCGAGCGGCGACACGGGTGCCCGCGACTACCTCGCCACCCACCGGCACCTGCTGGTGGAGTGCGGCGACCTCGCCACCGGTCGCGACGTCGACACCCCCGCAGACCTCTGACCGCGGACCCTCTGACCGCGAGCCTCTGACCGCGGGCCTGCGGCAGCTCCGCAGGGGACCGAGAATCTTGCCCCTTCAATTACACGCTCCGATGAGTGATGCTGTGGACATGGAGCCACGCGAGGCGTTCTCGTCCGCGGGGGCACTGACGCAGGGGCTTGCCGACACGGGTTACCTGGCCGACGACGCCCTCGCCACGGTGGCCTGGCTCGCGCTCCGGCTCGAGCGGCCGCTGTTGCTCGAGGGGGAGCCCGGCACCGGCAAGACCGCGCTCGCCGAGGCCATCGCCGCGGCCCTCGACCTGCCGCTCATCCGGCTCCAGTGCTACGAAGGCATCGATGCCACGCAGGCGCTCTACGACTGGGACTTCCCGCGCCAGATCCTGCACCTGCGCGCGGTCGAGGCGGTGTCGCCCGACGGTCAGGACCTCGCGGCGGTCGAGGACCAGCTCTTCGACCAGCGCTTCCTGCTCGCCCGCCCGGTGCTGCGGGCGCTGCGGGAGTCGCCAGTGGTCCTGCTCGTCGACGAGATCGACCGCGCCGACGACGAGTTCGAGGCGTTCCTGCTCGAGGTGCTCTCGACCTGGCAGGTGACCATCCCCGAGCTGGGCACCGTGACGGCGGCCACGCCCCCGATCGTGGTGCTCACCTCCAACCGCACCCGCGAGCTCCACGACGCGCTCAAGCGCCGCTGCCTCTACCACTGGATCGACCACCCCAGCCTGGAGCGCGAGCTGCAGATCGTCCGCTCGCGGGCGCCGCAGGTCTCGGAGTCCCTTGCGGCACAGGTCGTCTCGGCGGTGCAGCACCTGCGCAACGAGCACGACCTCATCAAGCCGCCGGGTGTCGCCGAGACGCTCGACTGGGCCCGCGCGCTCACCGAGCTCGGAGCCTCCGAGCTCGACCTCGACACGGCGGCCGCGAGCCTGGGCGTGGCGGTCAAGTACCGCGAGGACGCGGAACGCGTGCGAGCCGCCCTCGACCGGATCCTGGCGCGATGACCGCCGCGCCGGCGCACGCCGCGGACGAGGTCCTCCTGGGTTTCGCACGCGCCCTGCGGGCCGCCGGCGTCAACGTCACGGCCGACCGCGAGCGGACCTACCTCGAGGCGGTCGAGGCCGTGGGTGCCGACGACCAGTCGGCGGCCTACTGGGCCGGCCGCGCGACGCTGTGCGCCTCCCCGGCCGACCTCGAGCGCTACGACCAGGTGTATGCCGCGTGGTTCGGCCTCGAACGCGCGGGCACCCGACGGCGCCGCGACTCGACCCACACGGTGGCGCAGGCCTCGCTCGACACGGGCAGCGGCAGCACCGACGGCCAGGAGTCGCCGGAGGACGAGGTGCGCGCCCAGGCGAGCGCGGTCGAGGTGCTGCGGCACCGCGACGTCGCCACGCTCAGCAGCGCCGAGCGGGCTCGGCTCGCGGCGATGTTCGCGGCGCTCCGCCCGCGGGCCCCACGCCGGCCGGCGCATCGCCTGACGCCTGCCCGCCGTGGTGTCGTGGACGCGCGCAAGACGCTCCGGGAGCAGCTGCGCCGGATGGGTGAGCCCGGCCCGATCGCCTGGCGCCACAAGGGGACCCGGGCGCGTCGGGTGGTCCTGTTGGTCGACGTCTCGGGGTCGATGAGTGCCTACGCCGACGCCCTGCTTCGGCTGGCCCACACCTACGCCGCCACCGGGCTGCCGGTCGAGGTCTTCACCCTCGGCACCCGGCTGACCCACGTGACCAGGCCCCTGCGGCAGCGCGACCCCGAGCGGGCCCTGGTCGCGTGTGGCGAGAGCGTGCCCGACTGGTCGGGGGGCACCCGGCTGGCCGAGGGGATCCGCGCGTTCCTCGACAGGTGGGGCCGGCGCGGGATGGCGCGGGGTGCCGTCGTGGTGGTCTTCAGCGACGGCTGGGAACGCGGCGCGCCGGAGGCGCTGGGGGAGCAGATGCGGCGCCTGAAGGCGCTGGCCCACCGGGTCGTGTGGGTCAACCCGCACCGCGGCAAGCCCGGCTACCTGCCCGTGCAGCAGGGCATCGTGGCGGCCCTGCCGCACGTCGACGACTTCGTGGCGGGTCACTCGATGGCCGCCTTCGAGGAGCTGGTGGAGGTGGTCGGCCGTGCGTGAGGTGCTGCCCGAGCTGCTGCGCTGGTGGCGCGCCGGCGCCACGGTGGGCGTGGGCACGGTGGTGGCCACCTGGCGCTCGGCGCCCAGACCTGCGGGTGCGGCGATGCTGGTCGGCCCCGGCGGAGAGGCGGTCGGCTCCGTGAGCGGCGGTTGCGTCGAGGGTGCCGTCTACGAGCTCGCCCAGTCGGTCGTGTCGGACGGCGTCCCGGTCCTGCAGCGCTACGGCGTCAGTGACGACGACGCGTATGCCGTGGGGCTGACCTGTGGGGGCATCCTCGACGTCTTCGTCGAGCCGGTGAGCCGGCAGACGTTTCCCGAGCTGGAGGAGGTGGCGCAGGACATCGAGGCGGGCCGTCCGGTCGCCGTGGCCACCGTCATCGAGCACCCCGACCCGTCCTGGCTGGGGCGCCGGCTGGTCGTGCGACCCGAGCAGGACAGCGGCGCCGGTGCGTCGGCGGGCTCGCTGGGCTCGCGCCGGGCTGACGACGCCGTCACCGACGACGCCCGCGGCCTGCTCGCGTCGGGGCGCACCGAGACGCTGACCTACGGGCCGGACGGGGAGCGCCGTGGCGAGGGCCTGCGGGTCTTCGTCTCCTCGTTCGCCCCCAAGCCCCGGATGCTGGTCTTCGGCGCGATCGACTTCGCCGCGGCGGTGGCTCACCAGGGGCACTTCCTCGGCTTCCACGTGACCGTCTGCGACGCGCGACCCGTCTTCGCCACCAGCTCGCGCTTCCCCTCGGCCGACGAGGTCGTCGTGACCTGGCCGCACCGCTACCTCGAGGCCGAGCGCGACGCGGGGCGCATCGACTCGCGCACCGTGATCTGCGTGCTCACCCACGACCCCAAGTTCGACGTGCCGGTCCTGGAGGTGGCCCTGCGGTTGCCCGAGGTGGCCTACGTCGGCGCGATGGGCTCGCGTCGCACCCACGACGACCGGATGGCGCGGCTGCGCGAGGCCGGTCTCACCGAGGCCGAGCTGGCCCGCCTGTCGAGCCCGGTGGGGCTGGACCTCGGCGCCCGCACCCCCGAGGAGACCGCCGTGAGCATCGCGGCGGAGATCATCGCCCTGCAGTGGGGTGGCCGGGGCGAGCGCCTGGGCCACCGCGACGGCCCGATCCACCACCACGCACCCGGGCTCGTGACCGCGACCCCAGCCCCCGAGGAGGCCACCGCAAACCATCCGGATTGACCGTTGTCCCCGCCCTGCGGACAGAGCAGGATCCGAAGGGCCGGACCGGGTGGGGGCGGCCGGCCAGCTTGTCCAGCACGCACCGTAGCCAGCAAGCACTGTGTCACAGAGAGGTGATCGAATGACCCGCATCAGCGTCACGGTCGACGGCGTCGACTACACCGACGAGGTGGAGCCGCGCACGCTCCTCGTCCACTACCTGAGAGAGCAGCTGGGCAAGACCGGGACCGTCGTCGGGTGCGACACGAGCAACTGTGGGGCGTGCACGGTGCACCTCGACGGTCGCAGCGTGAAGTCCTGCAACGTGCTGGCGGTGCAGGCGGACGGGCACGACGTGACCACGATCGAGGGTGTGGCGAAGGACGGCGCGCTGCACCCCGTGCAGCAGGCCTTCCACGACTGCCACGCGCTGCAGTGCGGCTACTGCACGCCGGGGATGATCATGCAGGCCATCGACGTCCTCAACGACAACCCGCACCCGAGCGAGCAGGAGATCCGCGACGGGCTCGAGGGCAACCTCTGTCGCTGCACCGGCTACCACAACATCGTCAAGGCCGTGCAGCAGGCGGCCGGGGCCGGCGCCGGCGCGTCGGAAGGAGCTGGGTCATGACCGCCGTCGAGGACCGCCCGAAGACCGAGATCGGCGCGGCGCGCAAGCGCAAGGAGGACCAGCGCCTCATCACCGGCCGGACCAAGTGGACCGACAACCTCCAGCTCACGGGGATGCAGCACCTGGCCATGGTCCGGAGCCCCTTCGCGCACGCCCGGATCACCGCCATCGACACCGCGGCGGCCAAGCAGGCGCCCGGGGTGGTCGCCGTCCTGACCGGCGCCGACATCAAGGACACCCAAGGGGTCGTCGCCAACGCGTGGCCGATCACCACCGACCAGAAGGCGGCTGCCCACCTGCCGGTCGCCGTCGACCGCGTCGCCTGCGCGGGGGAGATCGTCGCCCTCGTGGTGGCTCGCACCGCAGCGCAGGCTCGCGACGCCGCCGAGCTCGTGGAGGTCGACTACGACGAGCTCCCGGCCGTCCTCGACGCCAAGGAGGCGGTGCAGGACACCGTGCTGGCCCATCCCGACCTGGGGACCAACAAGTCAGCCCTGTGGCGGCTCGACTCCGGCGAGCAGGGCAGCGGGGGCGACGTCGACGAGGAGATCGCCAAGGCCCGTGCGGACGGCATCGTGATCGAGCGCGAGTACCGCCAGCAGCGGCTCATCCCGGCCTTCATGGAGCCCCGCTCGACCGTCGTCGACCCGACGGGGGAGCAGATCACGGTGTGGACGTCCACCCAGGTTCCCCACATCCTGCGCTTCCTCATCGCCGCCACGACCGGCATACCGGAGTCGAAGGTCAGGGTCATCGCCCCTGACGTCGGTGGTGGTTTCGGCGGCAAGCTGCAGACCACGGCCGAGGAGTTCGCGACCCTGGCCGCCGCGCGTCACGTGGGCAAGCCGGTGAAGTACACCGAGACGCGCTCGGAGTCGCTGGTCTCGGGCCACCACGGGCGCGACCAGTACCAGACGCTGACCCTGGCCGCGACCAAGGACGGCACGGTGACCGCCCTCAAGGTCGACCTCGTCGCGAACCTGGGTGCCTACGTCGGACTGGTCGGGGGAGGTGTGCCGGTCCTCGGGGCCTGGATGTACAACGCCATCTACAAGTTCCGCGCCTACCGGTTCACGGTCCAGACCGTCCTGACCAACACCACCTGGGTGGACGCCTACCGCGGCGCCGGCCGCCCGGAGGCGACCTACGCGATCGAACGGCTCATGGACGAGCTGGCGCAGGAGGTCGGCGTCGACCCGCTCGAGATCCGGGAGAAGAACTGGATCACGCACGAGGAGTTCCCGTTCGCCTCGGTCGCGGGCATGACCTACGACTCGGGCAACTACGAGGTGGCCACGGCCCGCGCCAAGGAGCTGTTCGACTACGACGGTCTGCGCCGGGAGCAGCAGGAGCGCCGGGCCAGCAAGGACCCGGTCCAGCTGGGGATCGGGGTCTCCACCTTCACGGAGATGTGCGGCCTGGCGCCCTCGCGCGTCCTGGGCAGCCTCAACTACGGGGCCGGCGGGTGGGAGCACGCCTCGATCCGGATGCTGCCCACCGGCAAGGTCGAGGTGATCACCGGCACGTCGCCCCACGGCCAGGGTCACGAGACAGCCTGGAGCCAGATCGCCGCCGACCGGCTGGGCGTCCCCTTCGAGGACATCGAGGTGCTCCACGGCGACACGCAGATATCGCCGCGTGGCCTGGACACCTACGGCTCGCGCTCGCTCGTGGTCGGGGGCGAGGCCGTCGTGCGGGCCGCCGACAAGGTCGTCGAGAAGGCCAAGGTCGTCGCCGCGCACCTCCTCGAGGCCAGCATCGACGACGTGGAGTTCGCGCACGGGCGGTTCACCGTGCGGGGCACCGACAACGGGATCGGCATCACCGAGATCGCCACGGCGCAGTTCACCTCGCACAACCTCCCCGACGGGTTCGAGCCGGGCATCGACGCCGACGCCACCTTCGACCCCGACGACTTCTCCTTCCCGCATGGGACCCACCTGTGCGCCATGGAGGTCGACACCGAGACCGGCCAGGTGACGATGCGCAAGTACGTCTGCGTCGACGACGTCGGCCAGATCATCAACCCCCTGATCGTCGAGGGGCAGGTGCACGGAGGCATCGTGCAGGGCATCGCGCAGGCCTTGTGGGAAGAGGCCGTCTTCGACGACCAGGGCACCCTCGTCTCCGGCTCGTTCGTCGACTACACGCTGCCGACCACCGCCGACACGATCAGCTTCGTCACCGAGACCACCACGTCGCCGTCCACGACCAACACCCTCGGGACCAAGGGTGTCGGCGAGGCGGGCGCGATCGCCTCGACGCCGGCCGTCGTCAACGCCGTGGTGGATGCCCTGCGCCCGCTGGGCATCAACGACATCCAGATGCCGTGCACGCCGGAGCGGGTCTGGAAGGCCATCCAGTCGGCCGGCGCCAACCAGGCCGACGCCACCACCGCCGACGCCCAGCCACACTTCGACGCCGGCGCCCCCAACCAGGACGACCCGGGCGACCTCCCTGGACAGACATCCACCACGACAGACGGAGCAGGCCAGTGATCCCCGCATCGTTCGACTACGTCGCCCCCACGTCGGTCGCCGACGCCCTCGCGGCGCTGGCCGAGGCCGGTGACGACGCCAAGGTGCTCGCCGGTGGCCAGAGCCTGTTGCCCATCCTCCGGATGCGGCTCAACGCGCCGGAGAAGGTGGTCGACCTCGGCCGGATCGACGAGCTCAAGGGTGTGTCCGAGGACGGCGACCACGTGGTGATCGGTGCGATGACCACGTATGCCGACGTGCTGGCGAGCGACCTCGTGCGCCAGCACGCGGGGCTGCTCACCGATGCGATCACCGAGGTGGCGGACCCGCAGATCAGGCACCGGGGCACGGTCGGTGGCGCGCTCGTGCACGCCGACCCGGCCGGTGACGTGGGTGCCCCGGCGCTCGCGCTCGACACCGAGTTCGTCATCGCCGGGAGCGGCGGGGAGCGGACCGTCGCGGCCGCCGACTTCTTCCGGGACCTGTTCGAGACGGCGGTGGGGGAGGGCGAGCTGCTCACCGCCATCCGCATCCCGAAGCACACCGGCTGGGGCCACCGCTACGAGAAGTTCGTGCGGGTCTCCCACCAGTGGTCGATCGTCGCCGTCGCGGCGACCGTCCGCGTCGACGGCGGCACGATCGCCGAGGCGAGGGTCGGGCTGACGAACATGGGGTCGACGCCACTGCGGGCCACCGCCGTGGAGCAGGCGCTCGTGGGCAGGGCCGCCACCGACGAGGCGGTGCGGGAGGCCTGTGCCGCGGCCGCGGACGGCACCAACCCGCCGTCCGACCTCAACGGCGACAGCGACTACCGCAAGCACCTCGCCACCGTCCTGGCCCGACGGGCCGTCCTGGCCGCGGCAGGAGCGTGAGCCCGTGGAGCTGAGCCACTCCTTCACCGTGCCCGCGACGGTCGACCAGGCGTGGGCGACCTTCATGGACCTGCCCCTGGTCGGGGCGTGCTTCCCGGGCGCCACCGTCACCGAGGTGACCGACGAGGGGTTCGCGGGCACGGTGAAGGTCAAGCTCGGCCCCATCGCGCTGGTGTATGCCGGCACGGGAGCCTTCGTCGCGCGGGACGACGAGACCCACCGGGCGGTGATCGAGGCCAAGGGCAAGGACAAGCGGGGCAACGGCACCGCAGGGGCCACGGTGACGATCCAGCTCGCCGACGTCGGCGACGGCTCGACGCGGGCCGACGTGCAGACCGACCTGGCCGTGACGGGCAAGCCCGCCCAGTTCGGCCGGGGGGTGATGCAGGACGTGTCCGACAAGCTGCTCGGGCAGTTCATCGCCTGCATCGAGGGCAAGATCGGGGCCGCCAACCCCGTCGCTGCAGCCGAGGGTCCCCCCGCCACCGAGGCGACCGAGGTGGCCGCACCTGCCGTGGCGGCGACGACCGCGGCGGAGGTCCCTGCCCCGACGGCGGAGGTGCCCACCTCGGCTCCCACCGCTCCGGCCGCTCCGCCAGCAGCAGCCGCCCCGAAGGAGCAGGACGCGCTCGACCTCGGCTCGACCGTGCTGCCGATCCTGCTGCGGTCCTACGGCAAGCAGATCGCCGTGGGGGCAGCCGTTGCCGTCGCGGTGATCGTCATCTGGCGGGCGATGAGCGGCTAGCCCACGCGGCACACCCGTGCCCGGCAGCCCACCGCCAGTGGCCATCGACCCGCCCAAACGGATGAGGACGGGATCATCCGGTCATGTCGTCCTGCGGTGACCTACCCTGAAAGTGGCGGCGGGCGTGGAAGGGTGAGCCCAGCCACCAGCTCCACCCACCGCGCCACCCCAGCACCATCCCCAGCGCCACCCCCACGCCGCGGGCCACGCGGCACCCTGCCAGCACAGGAGCACGCCACGATGAGCCAGCAGACCGTCGTCGTCCTCAACGGACCGAACCTGAACCTGCTCGGCGAGCGCGAGCCGGAGATCTACGGGTCCGACACCCTCGCCGAGATCGAGGCGCTGTGCCGCAAGGCGGCCGGCCTGGCCGGGCTGGAGATCGACTTCCGCCAGAGCAACCACGAGGGCGCACTCATCGACGCCATCCACGAGGTCCGCAAGTCGGCCGTGGGCCTGGTCATCAACGCCGGCGCCTACACGCACACCTCGATCGCCCTGCGTGACGCGCTGGCCGCGGTCAGCTTCCCCGTCTTCGAGGTGCACCTCAGCAACGTGCACCAGCGCGAGGAGTTCCGGCACCACTCCTACCTGTCCGCGGTGTCCAACGGGGTCATCACCGGCTGCGGCCCCAGCGGCTACGCCTACGCGATCGCCCGGATCTCCGAGCTCGTCGACCACCGGCACTGACCACCGGCACTGACCACCGGCGAGCGCGCGCCCCTGCCAGACTGCCGGGATGACCCCGCTGCCGCCGCTCGACCCGATGGACCTCGCAGGGATCGACGACCTGCTCTCCGACGAGGAGAAGGCGATCCGCGGCACCGTCCGCGCCTTCCTCGACAAGCGGGTGGAGCCGTTCGTCGCCGACTGGTTCGAGCGCGGTGAGATCGACGACCTCCGCGGCCTGACCCGGGAGCTCGGCGCCCTCGGCCTGCTGGGCATGCACCTCGAGGGCTACGGCTGCGCCGGGATGAGCGCCGTCGACTACGGGCTGGCCTGCCTCGAGCTCGAGGCCACCGACTCCGGGGTGCGGAGCCTGGTGTCGGTGCAGGGTTCGCTGGCGATGTTCGCGATCCACCGCTGGGGCACCGAGGAGCAGAAGCAGCGGTGGCTGCCCCCGATGGCGGCCGGCGAGGCGATCGGCTGCTTCGGCTTGACCGAGCCCGACCACGGCTCCGACCCTGCGTCGATGCGCACGAGGGCCAGGCGCGACGGTGCCGACTGGGTGCTCGACGGCTCGAAGATGTGGATCACCAACGGCTCGGTGGCCGACGTCGCGGTGGTCTGGGCCAACGCGGGGGAGGAGCACGGCGGGATCCGCGGCTTCGTGGTGCCCACCGACAGCCCGGGCTTCTCGGCCCCCGAGATCAAGCACAAGCTCTCGCTGCGGGCCTCGGTGACCAGCGAGCTGGTGCTCGACGGCGTACGGCTGCCGGCCGACGCGGTGTTCCCCGAGGTGCGCGGTCTGAAGGGTCCGCTGTCGTGCCTGTCCGAGGCCCGCTACGGGATCGTGTGGGGCTCGCTCGGGGCGGCCCGGTCGAGCCTCGACACGGCCCGTCGCTACTCCATCGAGCGCGAGCAGTTCGGCCGCCCGCTCGCCGGCTTCCAGCTGACCCAGCAGAAGCTCGCCGACATGGCGCTGGAGCTGGTCAAGGGCCAGCTCCTCGCGCTGCACCTGGGCCGTCGCAAGGACGCCGGCACGCTGCGCCCCGAGCAGGTCAGCCTGGGCAAGCTCAACAACATCCGCGAGGCGATCGACATCTGTCGGACGTCGCGAACCATCTTGGGGGCCAACGGGATCAGCCTCGAGTACCCGATCATCCGGCACATGAACAACCTCGAGTCGGTGCTCACCTACGAGGGCACCGTCGAGATGCACACCCTCGTGGTCGGGCAGGCGATGACGGGTCAGCAGGCCTTCCGCTAGGGCCGCGCGGTGGGGTGTCCCGAGGGCGGCCCGGAAAGCCGTCGCGCGGACCCGGCCACGCGGCATACCCTCGATTTTCGGTGGAGGCTCAAGACCGTGTAGTCTCACCGTCGCACTTCCGCGCGGGTCCTGCCCGCGAGGTTCGTGCCCGCCCCCTTAGCTCAGTCGGTAGAGCGTTTCCATGGTAAGGAAAAGGTCGTCGGTTCGATTCCGACAGGGGGCTCTGGGAAGGGCGCCGCAAGGCGCACGCCCCATGGCGGGGTAGCTCAGCTGGTTAGAGCGCACGACTCATAATCGTGAGGTCGCGGGATCGAGCCCCGCTCCCGCTACAGCCGCGATTTCAGGATTGACCCTGGATTCGCGTATTCTGATGCGTCGTCGCGCCTCACAGCGCGCGGCCCACTCGTTTTCACACCCAGTCAGTTCCGAGAGCAGGTTGCCCCGTGGCTAGCAAGAGCGCAGACGTCCGCCCCAAGATCACCTTGGCGTGCGTGGATTGCAAGGAGCGCAACTACATCACCAAGAAGAACCGTCGGAACAACCCCGAC
Organism: Pedococcus bigeumensis; assembly: GCF_039531795.1. Taxonomy (NCBI): domain Bacteria; kingdom Bacillati; phylum Actinomycetota; class Actinomycetes; order Micrococcales; family Intrasporangiaceae; genus Pedococcus; species Pedococcus bigeumensis. The sequence goes on from NZ_BAAAQS010000001.1 coordinate 221,534, forward strand.
CGCCTGGAGATGAAGAAGTTCTGCCCTCGCGACGGCAAGCACACGGTGCACCGCGAGACCCGCTGACCTGACGCGTTGTCGACAGCCGCCCCGGACCCCGGTCCAGGGCGGCTTTGTCATGGTCGGACCGGTGCGCAATAGGGTGGGGAGCATGGCCGTCAACGCAGACTTCGCAGGGCGCAGCTACCCGCCCAGTGGCCCGTATGCCGTCGACGCGGCGATGCTTGCGGCGTTCGCCGCCGCGGTGGGTTCGCAGGACCCCGTGCACACCTCGAGCGAGGCCGCGCAGGCAGCCGGCTACCGCGACGTGATCGCGCCGCCGACCTTCGCCGTGACGATCGCCCAGCAGTGCGACGCGGTGTTCGTCCAGGACCCCGAGGCCGGCATCGACTACAGCCGGGTGGTCCACGGCGAGCAGCGCTTCGTCCACCACCGTCCCATCACGGCCGGCGACTCGGTGCTGGGCACCCTCACCGTCGACACGGTGCGCGAGGCGGGCGGTCACGCGATGGTCACCACCCGCACCGAGCTCACCACCGAGGACGGCGCGGCGCTGTGCACCTCCACCTCGACCATCGTCATCCGGGGAGGGGACTGACCGTGACCGCACGCACCCTGGCCCAGACCACGGCCGGCGACACCATCGGACCGGTCACGCTCGCCGTGACCCGCGAGGCCCTGGTGGCCTACGCGAACGCCTCCGGCGACCACAACCCGATCCACCAGGACGAGGACTTCGCGAAGTCCGTGGGGCTGCCCGACGTCATCGCGCACGGCATGTGGACGATGGGCGCCGTCGGCTCCGTCGTCGAGGAGTGGGCCGGTGACGGCGGCCGGGTCGTCGAGTTCGGCACCCGCTTCACCAAGCCCGTGGTCGTCCCGCAGGGGGGCGGCGAGGTCGAGGTCTCCGGGGTGGTCAAGGCCGTCGACGAGGACACCCGGCGCGCCACCGTCGAGCTGACCGCCACCAGCGAGGGCGCAAAGGTGCTCGGGCGCTGCATCGCCGTCGTCCAGCTCGACTGACCGGGCCGCGCATGCATGACGAGCACGACGTCCCACTGGCGTCCCTGACGACGATGCGCGTCGGCGGACCCGCCGCCCGGCTGGTCACGGCCGAGACCATCGACGACGTCGTCGACGCCGTGCGTGAGGTCGACGACGCCGACGAGCCGCTGCTGGTCCTCGGGGGCGGCTCCAACCTGGTCATCGCCGACGCGGGCTTCCCCGGCAGCGTGGTGCGGGTGGCCACCGACGGGGTCGCCGTCGAGTCGGTCGACGGGAGCGACGGGGTCCTGGTCCGGGTCGCCGCCGGTGTCGTCTGGGACGAGTTCGTGGCCCGCGCCGTCGCCGAGGGCTGGTCCGGCATCGAGGCGCTCTCCGGCATCCCCGGCTCGACGGGGGCCACGCCGGTGCAGAACGTCGGGGCCTACGGCCAGGAGGTGGCCCAGACGATCGCCTCGGTCCGGGTCTGGGACCGCGCCCAGCAGCAGGTGCGCACGATCAGCTCGCTGGACTGCGCCTTCACCTACCGGCACTCGGTCTTCAAGGCGTCCTCGCGCCACGTCGTGCTCGACGTGCTCTTCCAGCTCGTCCCCAGCGACCTCAGCCGACCGGTGGGCTACGCCGATCTGGCCCGACAGCTCGGGGTCGAGGTGGGCGAGCGGGTGCCGTTGGCCGACGCCCGCGAGGCCGTCCTGCGGCAGCGCCGCAACCGCGGCATGGTGCTCGACGAGGCCGACCACGACACCTGGTCGTGCGGCTCGTTCTTCACCAACCCGATCCTGTCGGCCCCGCGGTTCGCGGCCCTGGAGTCGCGAGCGGCCACTCGCCCGGGACCCGACGGGTCGACCCCGCCGCGGTTCTCCGACCCCGACGGGAACGTCAAGACGAGTGCCGCGTGGCTGATCGACAAGGCGGGTTTCGAGAAGGGCTTCGCCCTCGCGGGCAGTGGTGCGGCCCTGTCGACCAAGCACACCCTGGCCATCACCAACCGCGGTGACGCGACGGCGGCCGAGGTCGCGGAGCTCGCGCGGCACCTGCAGGCCGGAGTCCGCGACGCCTTCGGCGTGACCCTCGTCAACGAGCCGGTGTTCGTGGGGCACGAGCTGTGAACCCCGGGGTCGGGCCCGAGGTCCGGTAGGTCAGGTCGCCAGCCAGGCGTCGATGTCGGCCAGCGCCGACTTCTGCAGCTCGTGCGGCGCCCGGGACGCCTTGACCGAGCCCCGGGCGAGGGTGGCCAGCTCCTCGTCCGTGAAGCCGAGCGCGTCGCGGGCCAGCTGGTACTGGTCGGCCAGCCGCGACCCGAACAGCAGTGGGTCGTCGGCCCCGAGCGCCACCGGTATGCCGTGGTCGACGATCGCGCGCAGCGGCACCTCGCCGTTGCTGCCGTAGACCCCGAGGGCGACGTTGCTCCGGGGACACACCTCGAGGGCCACGTCGAACTCCGCGACGAGGTCGAGCACCCGGGGGTCCTCGACGCTGCGAACCCCGTGGCCGATGCGGTCGGGGCGGATCGCCTCGAGCGTCTCCTCCACGGCGGTGGGGCCGAGCAGCTCCCCGGCGTGCGGGACGAGCGCCAGGCCGGCCCGCCGCGCGATGGCGAAGGCCGGGGCGAAGTCGGCGGTCTGGCCGCGGCGCTCGTCGTTGCTGAGCCCGAAACCCACCACCGTCCCGGCGCTCTCGCCGGCATGCTGGGCGGCCAGCCGGGCGAGGGTGCGGGCGTCGAGCGGGTGGCGGATGCGGCTGGCCGCCACGACGACGGCGACCTGGGTCGACCCCTCGCGGGACGCGGCGGCGGCCTCGTCGAGCACGATCTCGAGGGCCGGCGTGATGCCACCGACGAAGGGGGCGTAGGAGGTCGGGTCGACCTGGATCTCGAGCCAGCGGGACCCCTCGCTCGCGTCGTCCAGGGCTGCCTCCCGGACGATGCGGCGCAGGTCCGACTCGTCGCGCACACAGGCCCGGGCCGCGTCGTACAACCGCTGGAACCGGAACCACCCGCGCTCGTCGCGCGCGCTCAGCCGCGGCGGCCACTCCGTGGTGAGGGCCTCGGGGAGGTGGAGGCGGTGCTTCTGCGCCAGCTCGCGCACGGTCTCGACGCGCATCGAGCCGGTGAAGTGGAGGTGCAGGTGCGCCTTGGGCAGGTCGGTCACCGGGCGCGGCATGCGAGGCAGTCTGGCATCCACCCGGGTCGGGCGGGTGCGGGGCCCCCCGGTCAGCGCACGACCGAGGCCGACCACGCCTGTGGCACGAGGAGCCGCGGTGCGCCGGTCCCGTCGGCGGCCACTACCCAGAGGTCGGTCTCGCCGCCACGCGCGCCGGTCAGCGGGAGGCCGTAGAGGACGGTCGCGTCATCGAGCCACTGCACCTGGTCGTCGACGCTGCGGGTCTCGGCCAGCAGCCGCTCGGTGCCGGCGGCCAGGTCGAGCACCGCGATCCGCCACCCGCGCGACGACGGCTGCAGCTTCTTGTAGGCGACCCGGCGCCCGTCCGGCGACACCGCGGGGCACTCGGCGCCGCTGCGCACCGTGGTGACCGATCGCCGCGAGAGGCTTCCCCTCGCGAGCCACGGCCGGCCGTCGAAGGCCACGGTGACGTAGAAGGTGTCGTCGTCCACGAAGGTCACGCCCCAGTAGTTGCGGTCGACCGGCCTGATCACACGGCCCTCGTGGGAGAGGGTGAGGTCCTCGAGGTGGACCGCGGTGCCTGCCGCGAGGTCGTGCACGTAGGTGCGGGTCGCGAAGCCGGCGCTCAGGTAGGAGTCGCCGGTCACGAAGGCCGTGGTGGCGGCCAGCGTGCCGTCGGGGGAGAGGCGTGCGCGACTCGGTACGCCGGGCAGGTTGCGCCGGTAGGTCACGTGGCCGGAGCGGTCCCAGGCGGTGACGGAGCTGCCCAGCACCACGCCGGGTCGCGAGCGCAGGCACAGCGTCGTCCCCCCGCGCTGGTCGACGCGTTCGCAGGCGTCGTCGGTGACGGCGCGGGGGCCGCCGGGGTCGGCCAGCGTGGACATCGCCACCTTGCCGAAGTCGGGGCCCAGGGCGGTCGACCGGTAGACGAGGTGCGGGACGGCCTCGACCTGCGCGAGCTCGGCCCTGCCGATGGTGGGGGCGCTCGTCGGTGTGCGGGCGGTGGGCGCCGGTCGGCTCAGCAGCGCATAGCCGACGACCGCTGCGACCGACAGCACGACGACCACCGCGAACGCCACGACGCGCGCACGCTGGCTCATCGCCGGGCTCATCGCCGGGCTCCGTGCACGGCCGCCGGGCGCAGGATGAGCCACGCCACCGGGATGACCACGGCGAGCACCGCCGCCATCAGCAGGGCCGCGTGTCCCGGACCCAACAAGGTCCAGGTCCAGCCGAAGACGACCGCCGCGGCGAGCCGGGTGAGGGCGACGGCCGACTGCGCCGTGGCGATCGCGCTGCCGCGCACCTCCGGCCGCACCACCGAGGCCGCCGCGGCAGCCAGCACCCCGTCGGTGGAGGCGTAGAAGGCGCCCAGCAGGAGCAGGCAACCCACCCCGACGACGAGCGACCCGACCGGTCCCGAGGCGCAGACGTAGGCGCCCACGAGGAAGAGGTGGCCCAGGACCATCACGCGGGCCCGGCCGAGCCGGTCGGCGATGCGGCCGAAGGGGACGGCGAGCGCGAGGTAGGCGAGGTTGGTCCCGACGAACAGCAGCGGGAACCACAGGGCCGCCAGGTCGTTGCGGTCCTGGAGCACCAGGTAGATGAACGCGTCGCTGAGGGTCAACAGGCCGAGCAGGCCGGCGGCGCCCACGAGCCGGGCGAACCCCGGCTCGGCCAGCATCCGCACGGTGGGACGCCGGGCGTCGGGGCTCGCCGCGCTGGCCCCGACGGTGAGCGGCCGGCTCGGCTCCGCGGCCCTGGCCTCGCGGGCCGGTCGCAGGTCGGGCACCAGCAGGGCGAGCAGCGCCACCCCGACCACCGCCGCGGCCAGCGAGATCACGAAGACCAGCCGGTAGTCCTCCGGGACCGCCCACAGGGCGAGGAAGGCCAGCAGCGGTCCGAGCATCGCACCGGTGGTGTCCAGCGCCCGGTGCACCCCGAACGAGCGGCCCAGCGACCCCGGGTCGCTGGAGGTGGCGATGAGGACGTCGCGGGGGGCGGTGCGCAGGCCCTTGCCGAGGCGGTCCACGCCCAGCACCCCGGCGACCACCGCGGCCCCCGGGGTCCACAGCAGGACGGTGCGGGCCAGGGCGGAGAGGGTGTAGCCGGCCAGCGCCACCTGCTTCGGTCGGTCCAGCCGGTCGGCGAGCCACCCGCCGAGGTAGCGCACGACCACCGAGGCCGCCGAGTACAGCCCGTCGACCAGCCCGTAGGCCAGCGGTGACAGACCCAGACCGGCCGTGAGGTAGAGCGGCAGCACGGCCGCTGCGGACTCGGACGAGATGTCGGTGGCGAGGCTGACCAGGCCCAGCAGGACGACCGTCCGCGCGACCCGCACGGGCCGGCCCTGCGCACCGCGGGTGGCTGGCGCCCCCGGTGGAGCCGGGCGGTGCCGGTCGGCGAGGTACACGAGCGCCCCCTGGTGCCCGCGCGGGTCCGTGCGCGGTGCGGCCAGTCTACGAACGGCGTCCGGAGGTGGGCGGGTGTTCGCGCAGATCGGCGCCGGTCGGTCCCAGGGTCGGCGCCGGGTCTGCGCCGCTACGTCTCAGGGTCGGCGCCGGTCGGTCCCAGGGTCGGCGCCGGGTCTGCGCCGCTACGTCTCAGGGTCGGCGCCGACTCCCGCCTCAGTCTTCCACGACGTGCATCGCCGCCGACTCGGGGCTGCCGACCCCGGCCTCGGCACCGCCGACCTCGCCGTCGTCGACGACCTCGGTCGAGGGGTCGGGCTCGTCGTCGTCGGACGCCCGCTGCCCGGGGCCGTCGTCCGCGTCGCCGGAGTCCAGCCCGCCCTCGTCGTCGGGCGCGCCGTACGCGGAGTCGGGGTCGGGCTCCTCCTGCCGGATCCGTTGCTCGATGGTCTCCTCCTGGCTCTGCTCCCAGGCGGTGGTGCCCCACTCGGTGTTGCGCGGCTGGAGGTCGGGGGGCGACCAGGGCTCGTTGTCACCTTCGCTGGCGTCGAGCAGGTCGTCCTGCCCGCTGCCCGAGTCGGTCGCGTCGTCGATGCTGATGCTGCCGAGGTCGTCCTCGAAGCTCTCCGTGCCGGGTTGGTCGCTCATGGCTCCACCCTGCGTGACGCGCGGTGCCCCCGCAAGGGGAGCACGCGGCATACCTTGCCGGTCGGGGGAGAAGGGGCAGGCGTCAGGCGGCGCTGAGCTTCTCGGCGGCCGCGAGCAGGACGCACGTCGCCACGGCCTCCATCGCCTCGCTGACCTGCTCGAGTGGCGGGAAGGTGGGGGCCAGGCGGATGTTGCGGTCGCGCGGGTCGTCGCCGTGCGGGAAGGAGGCGCCCGCGGGCGTGAGGGCGATGCCGGCCTCCTTGGCCAGCTCGACGACCCGCGAGGCGGTGCCGTCGAGGACGTCGAGGCTCACGAAGTAGCCGCCCGTCGGCTTCGTCCACGTGGCGACCCCGAGGCCGCCGAGGCGCTCGCTGAGGACGCGCTCGACCTCGGCGAACTTCGGGGCGATGATCGCGCGGTGCTTGACCATGTGGTCGCGCACGCCCTGGGGGGAGCCGAAGAACTGCGCGTGGCGCAGCTGGTTGACCTTGTCGGGCCCGATGGCGCCCTTGCCGAGGTGGCGCGTGTACCACTTGACCGTCTCGACCGACCCGGCCAGGAACGCGACGCCCGCGCCCGCGAGGGTGATCTTCGACGTCGACGCGAACATGATCGGCCGGTGCGGGTGTCCCGACGCGGCCGCCAGGGTGAGGATGTCGGCGCTCTTCGCCTCGTGCTCGGTGAGGTGGTGGAACGCGTAGGCGTTGTCCCAGAAGATCTTGAAGTCGGGCGCCGCCGTGGGCATCGAGGCCAGCCGTGCGGCGACCTCCTGCGTCACGACCGAGCCGGTGGGGTTGGCGTAGGTCGGCACCAGCCACATCCCCTTGATGCTCGGGTCGCTCGCGGCCAGCCGCTCGACCGCGTCCATGTCGGGGCCGTCGTCGTGCATGGGCACGGTCACCATGTCGATGCCGAACCACTCGAGCAGGGTGAAGTGTCGGTCGTACCCGGGCACCGGGCAGATGAACGTGACCTTCTCCTCCCGGCCCCACGGGCGCTCGCTGTCGACCCCGCCGTGCAGCCAGAGGTCCACGAGCACCTCGCGCATCATCACGAGGCTGGAGTTGCCGCCCGCGACGACCTGGCCGGGCTCGACCGACAGGAGCTCGGCGAACATCTCGCGCAGCTCCTTGATGCCCTCGAGCCCGCCGTAGTTGCGGGTGTCGACTCCGGTGGCGTCCTTGAAGCCCTTGGGCAGCCGGAGCAGGTCGTCCGAGAGGTCGAGCTGGGCCGCGGCGGGCTTGCCGCGCGTGAGGTCGAGCGACAGGCCGCGCGCCTTCAGCGCGGCATACGCCTCCTGCTGCTCCTGGGCGAAGGCGTCGAGCTCCTGCGCGGAGCGCTCGGCGAGGGGGGTGGTGGTGGCGGTCGGCTCGGTCACGGGCTCCATGCTCCCAGAGCCCCGGTATGCCGCGAAGTCACCGTCCGCAGCCCGGTCACGGGGCGGTCCGTGGCCGGGTGGACAGGCCGGTCGGGGAGCGTGGATCGGCAGGTGGACGGGTGGGCAGCTGGGCAGGTGTGCGGGTGCGCAGATGGGCAGTGGGCACCGATGTCCGGCACCCACCCGCGGCCGGACTCTTGGAGGGCGGCGGCAGTCGGCCGTCGCGACCACGAGAAGAAGGAACAACCCCCATGAAGCGTTTTCTGATCGAGCGGGAGATCCCGGGTGCGAGTGAGCTCACGAGCGAGCAGCTCGCCGAGATCGCGCGCACGTCCAACGCGGCCGTCGACTCGCTGGGAGTGCCCTACACCTGGGTGACCAGCTACGTCGCGGGCGACAAGATCTACTGCCTCCACGAGGCCGCCGACGCCGAGACCATCCGCGAGCACGCCCGCCGCGGCGGGTTCCCGTGCGAGGTCGTGGCCGAGGTGGTCGCCGAGTTCGGTCCGCACACCGCGGCCGAGGTCGAGAGTGAACGGGCGGCGGCGACAGCATGATCGACGCCCAGATGCACGTCTTCCTCACCGAGACGGTCGCGGGTGGCCGTCGCGGAGCGGAGCGGCCGGTCGGGCCGCGCAGCGCACGCCGGATCGTCCTCGACGTCCGTCGTCGCCGCCGGGCCGAGTCGCGGTGACCCACCTCCGCCACGACGGTCGCCCCGACCGTCGTGGCGCCGTCACCGGGGGCGGAGCGGGCTGCCAGCCCGTCCGTCCCCGGTCGGCGTCATCCGCACCGGGAGGGCCCGTCGTGCGTGACCTCGCCGGCGCCCGACTCTTCCGGGAGGCTGCGGGCGGCTCGTACCCTGTCGGGGTGGAGCTCGTGGAGCGGGAGCCGCAGCTGGAACACCTCCGCGCCGCCTTGGAGCGCAGCCGCACCCAGGGGTGCCTGGTCGCCGTGTCCGGCGAGGCGGGCGCGGGCAAGTCCACCCTGGTGCGGGCGGCCACGACCGGTCAGGAGTGGACCCGGGTGGCCCGTGGGCTGTGCGACCCGCTGGAGACGCCGAGACCCCTCGGGCCGGTACGCGACCTGTTGGCCGACCTCGGGGTCCGGGTCGGGGCCGACCCCGGTGCGCCGGTGCCCCTGGCCGAGCGCCTGCTGGAGGCGGTCGGCGGCGAGCCGACCACCCTCGTCGTCGAGGACGCCCAGTGGGTCGACGAGGCGTCCGTGGAGGTGCTGCGGTTCGTCGCCCGTCGCGTCGAGACCGTGCCCCTGGTCGTCCTGGTCACCTACCGTGACGGCGAGATCGGACCCGACCACGTCCTGCGTCCCCTGCTCGGTGACGTCGCCCGGCTCGACGCGGGGAGCACCATCGCACTCAAGGGCCTGTCCATCGGCGCCATCCGCACTGTCCTGGAGGGCACCGGCATCGACGCGGCGTCGGTGCTCGCCCTGACCGGCGGGAACCCGTTCTTCGTCACCGAGATCGCCCGGCACCCCGCGGAGGCCTTGCCCGCCTCGGTCCGCGACGCGGTCCTCGCCAGCACGAGCGCGGTCGGTGCGGCCGACCTCGAGGTCCTGCAGGTGATCGCCTCGGCGCCCGACGGCCTCGACGACCGGCTGCTTCCCGCCCTGGCCATCGACGTGCCGCAGCTGCGCAGGCTCGAGGCCACCGGCCTGCTGACGCGCTCGCGTCGTGGGGTCGGCTACCGCCACGAGCTGGCCCGCAGGGCCGTCGAGGACTCCATCCCGGCCGGGGTGGCGCCCCGACTGCACGCCCGCATCCTCGAGGCCCTGGAGAGCGTGGGCGCCGATCCCGCCGTGCTCGCCCACCACGCCCACGCCGCCGGCGACCACGAGCGCACCCGGGAGTATGCCGACCGGGCGGCGGCGGAGGCCACCCTGGCCGGGTCGCACCGCGAGGCGGTCGCCTTCCTGGAGCTGGCGCTGGCCGTCCCCGGGAGCGACCAGGCCCACCGGGCCGCGCTGCTCGAGCGGCTGAGCTTCCAGCAGTACATGGTGAGCCGACTGCCCGAGGCCGTCGAGTCGATCTCCGAGGCCACCCGGCTGTGGGCCGAGGCCCGCGACGACGACGGCCTCGCCGCGGCGCACAGCAGGCGGGCGCTCATCGAGTACTACTCCGCCCGCAGGTCCGCGGCCGAGCGGCACATCGCGCTGGCCCTGGACCACCGGGACGCCCCGGCCTACGGCGCGGCACGGTCCCTGGAGATGCTGCTGGCATTCCGCCGCAATGACGCCGAGGCCACCGCGCAGGGCCGGACGGTGACCCGGTCGCTGGCCCGGGAGCGGTCCGACGACGAGCTGCTCGTCCGCTCGGAGATCCTCGGTACCGCCGGTGACGTCCTGATGGGCGACGACCTGGCCGCGCGGGACCGGCTGCTCACCCTGGTGCACGACGCAGCGGCCCGGCTCTTCGACGAGACGGCTTCGACCGGCTGGTCCCAGCTGGCCGCCATCGACGTGGAGCAGCGCCGGTTCCGCGACGCCGAGAGCCTGCTGGAGCAGTCGCTGCCCTTCACCGTCGACCGCGACATCCCGATCTGCGAGCAGTGGCAGACCGGGGTGCGCTCGCGGCTCCAGTTCGAGCGGGGCAGGTGGGAGGCCGGTCTCGAGGACGCCAGGACCGTCCTCGACGGCGGGGCGCCGATCGCCAGCCTCTGGCCGCACCTGGTCGCGGGGCTGGTGGCCCTGCGGCGTGGCGAGGCGGACAGGGGTGCGGACGACCACCTCCAGCACGCGTGGCAGCTGGCCGAGCAGATGGGGGAGCCGCTGGCCCGGCTGGCGGTGATGGCGGCGTGCGCGGAGCGCGCCTGGTTGCTCGACCTGCCCGACCCCCGGCTGGCGGGCGCCCGCGCGTTGCTGCACGAGGTGGGCGGGCTGCCCGGCGTGCAATGGTCCACCGGCCGCCTCGCGGTCTGGTTGAGCCGGCTCGGGGACGCGGCGCCCGAAGTGCTGCCCCGCAACGGCGAGGCCCGCCACGACGCGTCGGCGCCCGAGGTGGCCGAGCCCTGTGCGCTCGAGCTGGCCGGTCGGTTCGACGAGGCGGCTCAGCACTGGCGCGCCCTGGGGGCGCCCTACGAGGCCGCCCTCGCGCGGGTCGGCTCGCCGGACGAGCAGGTGGCCGTCGCCGCCCTCGGCGACCTCGAGGCGATGGGGGCCTGGGCGGCCGCGGACCGCGCCCGGGGAGTCCTGCGCGAGCGCGGCCTGTCCAGGGTGCCGGCTCGTCGCCGCGCGACCACCGTCGCCAACCCGTCCGGACTCACCTCCCGCCAGCTCGACGTCGCCCGGCTGGTGGCCCTCGGGCTGACCAACGCCGAGCTGGCCCAGAAGCTCTACATCTCTCCGCGCACCGCCGACCACCACGTGTCCGCCGTGCTCACCAAGCTCGGCCTCGGGACGCGGCGCGAGGTGGTGCGCCGGGCCTCCGAGCTCGGGCTCGTGTAGGCGCGCTCGGCGACGAGTTCGCGTTCGGCCCACCGCCTCACGTATGCTTCTTCCTCGGTTGACTTGACCATGCTTTCGGCGTGCCCGGGCGCAGGTCGGCTCAGCCTCCCGGAACCCTCCGCCCCCGCGGTGAGTTCCGTAGGGCAGTGGCTCAATTGGTAGAGCTCCGGTCTCCAAAACCGGCGGTTGGGGGTTCGAGTCCCTCCTGCCCTGCGTAGCAGGACCTGTGACCGGACCCGGTCGCGGCACAGATGAGTGAAAGCAGAGGCATCGTGACGGACGTGAGCGCGGACACCCGCGGCTCTGGTCGCACCGGCCGCAAGAGTGACAAGGGCGGCAACCCCATCTCGCGGTTCTTCCGCTCGATGTCCCTCTTCGTCAGCCAGATCCTCGACGAGCTGCGCAAGGTCGTGCGGCCCACCCGCTCCGAGCTGGTCAACTACACGATCGTCGTGATCGTGTTCGTGACCTTCGTGATGGCGCTCGTCTCGTCCGTGGACTTCGGTTTCACCAAGCTCGTCCTGTGGGTCTTCGGCGGCTGACCGCCGCCCTGCCGCAGTCATCCCGGGGTCACCCGGCGAATACCAGAAGGAAGTAGGTCATCAGCGTGTCCGACCAGAGGACCACCGACAACGCCGAGCCCGGGACCGAAGAGGTCACGGTCGACGGTGCTGCCGCCGAGCTCGAGACCAGCGACATCCAGGCCGACGACGAGACGGACTCCGAGACCGAGGCGGCCGTCGACGCTGACACCGACGAGGACGACGCCGTCACCGACGAGGCCGCCGTCACCGACGAGGCCGACAGCGACGCCGACGAGGCCGTCGTCGACGAGGTCGAGCGGGACGACAGCCACGACGTCGACGACGAGCAGGTCCACCATCCGCAGGTGTCGACGCTGACCTTCTCCGACGACGAGACAGCCGTGCTCGACTCCGACGACGAGGACGCCCACGCGGACACCGACGCGGACTCCGACGCGGACTCCGACATCGAGGCCACGCCCGGCGACCCGGTCCAGGAGTTCAAGGACGCGCTGGCCGCCAAGTACGGCGACTGGTACGTCGTCCACTCCTACGCAGGCTACGAGAACCGCGTGAAGGCCAACCTCGAGAACCGTACGACCTCGCTCAACATGGAGGACTACATCTTCGAGGCCGAGGTGCCCATGGAAGAGGTCACCGAGATCAAGAACGGCCAGAAGAAGCTGGTGCGCCGCGTCCGGATGCCCGGATACGTGCTCGTCCGCATGGACCTCACCGACGAGTCGTGGGGCGCCGTGCGCCACACGCCGGGCGTCACCGGCTTCGTCGGCAACGCCCACCAGCCGGTGCCGCTGAGCCTCGACGAGGTCTTCACGATGCTGGCCCCCGCCGACCTCGAGAGCCCGGCCACGGCCGGTGCCGCGGGCGGCGCCTCGGGCAAGCCCAAGGAGGTCGCCGTCGTCGACTTCGAGGTGGGCGAGTCCGTCACCGTCATGGAAGGGCCCTTCGAGACCCTTCCCGCCACGATCTCCGAGATCAACCCCGACACCCAGAAGCTCAAGGTGCTCGTCTCCATCTTCGGCCGGGAGACCCCGGTCGAGCTGTCGTTCAACCAGGTCGCCAAGATCTGAGCGCACGTCAGCACCTGTTCCCGGCACCCCGGGAGCATGCAACCGGGTCATCGCCCACGGCGTAGGCCCACCTCAACCGAAGGAACACAGCAATGCCTCCCAAGAGCAAGAAGATCTCCGGCTTCATCAAGCTGCAGATCCAGGCCGGTGCGGCCACGCCCGCGCCGCCCGTGGGCCCCGCCCTCGGTCAGCACGGCGTCAACATCATGGAGTTCGTCAAGGCGTACAACGCTGCGACGGAGTCCCAGCGCGGCAACGTCATCCCCGTGGAGATCACGGTCTACGAAGACCGGTCCTTCACCTTCATCACCAAGACGCCGCCGGCCGCCGAGCTGATCAAGAAGGCCGCCGGGGTGCCCAAGGGCTCCGGTGAGCCGCACAAGACCAAGGTCGCCAAGCTGTCGGCCGACCAGGTCCGCGCCATCGCCGAGCAGAAGATGGAAGACCTGAACGCCAACGACATCGACCAGGCGATGAAGATCATCGCCGGCACCGCCCGCTCGATGGGCATCGACACCACCCTCTGACGAGGATGGTGACCCGCCCGGTATGCCGCCCACGCGGCATACCGGGGCACGTGGCAGGACCGCGCTGGTCCGTACCGACCACAACTCCACCGCAACACCCGACACAGGAGCAGAAATGAAGCGCAGCAAGGCTTACCGCGAGGCAGCGGACAAGATCGACGTGACCAAGAGCTACGCCCCCCTCGAGGCCGTCCGCCTCGCGAAGGCGTCGGCGAAGGCCAAGTACGACGAGACCGTCGAGGTCGCCATGCGACTCGGCGTCGACCCGCGCAAGGCCGACCAGATGGTCCGTGGCACCGTCAACCTCCCGCACGGCACCGGCAAGGTGTCCCGCGTCCTGGTCTTCGCCAACGGCGACAAGGCCGAGGCCGCCCGTGAGGCCGGCGCCGACCACGTCGGCTCCGACGAGCTGCTCGAGAAGGTGGCCGGGGGCTGGCTCGACTTCGACGCCGTCGTCGCGACGCCGGACATGATGGGCAAGGTCGGTCGTCTCGGCAAGGTCCTGGGCCCGCGTGGCCTCATGCCCAACCCGAAGACCGGCACGGTCACGATGGACACGGCCAAGGCCGTGACCGACATCAAGGGCGGCAAGATCGAGTTCCGCGTCGACAAGCACGCGAACCTCCACTTCATCATCGGCAAGGCGTCCTTCGACGAGAAGTCGCTCGTCGAGAACTACGCCACCGCGCTCGACGAGATCCTCCGACTCAAGCCGTCCTCCTCCAAGGGCCGCTACATCGAGAAGGCCACCCTGTCGACGTCGATGGGCCCCGGCATCCCGCTGGACTACACCCGCACCCGCAACCTGCTGGTCGAGGACGAGGCCACCGCCTGAGTCCCCGCACCACCGGGCACGCACCCGCGCAGAGCCCGTCACCCCCCGGGGGTGGCGGGCTCTCGCCGTCCCTCCCAGCGGCCGCGGTTACCATCGAGGGACGCGACCGACGCCGGTCGCCCACCACCGATGGGGGAGATCTCGTGACCAAGACCACCTCGCTCGCCGCACTGGCGCTGGCCGCCGCGCTCGGGCTGAGCGCCTGTGGCGACGCCGAGCGCGACACCGGGGCCGGCTCCGGGGCCAGGACGTCCGCCGGGTCGTCGAGCTCCGCCGCCTCGGGCCTGCGGGCCGGCGCCACCGTCGACGGCGGCGACCTCGCCGCGAAGATGACCGACGCGATGGTCAAGGCGGGGTCGGGCACCATCTCGATGGACCTCGGCACCGAGGGCAAGGCCACCGGCTCCTTCTCGATGAAGGGCGGGGCCATGGAGCAGCAGATGACCATGCCGATCGAGGGGCAGACCATGGAGCTGGTCTCCACGGGCGGGATCATCTACATGAAGGGCCTGCCCGGATCGAAGAAGCCGTGGGTGCGGATCGACCCCAAGGCCGACGACCCGGTGAGCCAGATGTTCGCGGGGCTGGCCGGTGACATGGGTGACCCGCGCCAGCTCGCCAAGGCCCTCGAGGGCTCGAAGGCCACGGTGGTGAGCTCCTCGGCCGACGCCAGCACCTACGACGTGACGATCGACCCGAAGGCCCTCCTCGGGGGTGCGGCGGCCTCGGTGGCGCCGGCCACCGAGCCGGTCAAGGCGCGCTACACCCTCGACGCCGACCACCGGCCCACCCTGATGACCGTCGACGTGCAGGGCCAGCAGCTGAAGATCACGTTCGGGGACTGGGGCAAGCCGGTGGCCATCACGGCGCCCCCGGCCGACCAGGTCGGCCCCTTCGAGATGCCCAGCCCCTGAGCCGCGGACACCACTGAGCTGCTGACACCGCTGTCCGGTGGCCTGCCGACCCGATTTGGTGGGGAGGCCACCGGCCCGTACTCTGGGACCTGACCAAAGACCGCTCGGTTGTCACGCGCCACCGCAATAGGCAGCACGTGACCGAAGGTTCCACCGTGGTGGACGTCCAGCGCAGGCCACGATTCACCCGCAGTGCCGGCTCCCAGAGCCTGCCCGCGTGCGAGCCCCGTGCCCTGTGCACGGGGCTTCTTCCATGTGGGGCCCTCACCTCCGGCCGGTCGCACACACGGAAGGGAGGCCCCATGGCCAAGGCTGACAAGGCTGCCGCCATCGCCGAGCTGTCGGACAAGTTCCGCAACTCCGGCGCGGCCGTGCTGACCGAGTACCGCGGGCTTTCGGTGAAGCAGATCACCACCCTGCGCAACTCGCTGCGCGGAAACGCCACCTTCGCCGTCGTGAAGAACACGCTCACCGAGCTTGCTGCCAAGGACGCCGGAGTCACGGCGTTCGACGGCCAGCTCGTCGGACCGTCCGCCATCGCGTTCGTCGATGGTGACCCGGTCGAGGCCGCAAAGGGCCTGCGTGACTTCGCCAAGGCGAACCCCCTCCTCGTGATCAAGGGCGGCGTCCTCGACGGCAAAACCCTGACTCCCGCGGAGATCACGAAGCTCGCGGACCTCGAGTCCCGCGAGGTTCTCCTGGCCAAGCTGGCCGGTGCCCTTCAGGCGTCGCTCAGCCAGGCTGTCTACCTCTTCGCCGCACCGTTGTCGCAGACCGCTCGGGTCGTCGACGCGCTGCGCGCCAAGGTCGAGGCCGAGGGCCCGGTGGCTGCTGCCGCCGCTCCCGCTGCCGAGGCCGCTGAGGCTGACGAAGACACCGCCGAGGCTCCCGCAGCCGAGGCGTCCGCCGAGGCCCCCGTGGCCGAGGCAACCGCAGACGTCGCCGAGGGTGGCGACGAGAGCTGAGTCCTCCGGGACCCAGCTCGCCCACCAAACCGCCACTCACGGCATACGAAGAAATAGAAAGGACGCCCATCATGGCGAAGCTCTCCACCGACGAGCTCCTTGAGGCTTTCAAGGAAATGACCCTCATCGAGCTCTCTGAGTTCGTGAAGCAGTTCGAGGACACCTTCAACGTCACCGCTGCTGCCCCCGTGGCCGTTGCCGCGGCCGGCGCCCCGGCTGGCGGCGGCGCCGCCGAGGTCGAGGAGCAGGACGAGTTCGACGTCATCCTCGAGTCCGCTGGTGACAAGAAGATCCAGGTCATCAAGGAGGTCCGCGCGCTGACCTCCCTCGGTCTCAAGGAGGCCAAGGACCTCGTCGACGGCGCTCCCAAGCCCGTCCTCGAGAAGGTTGACAAGGCTGCGGCCGACAAGGCCAAGGAGGCCCTCGAGGGCGCCGGGGCCACCGTCACCCTCAAGTGATCTGAGCTCCCCTCGGGGAGCACCAGCACTGCTGCGAAGCGGGTCCGACCACCAGGTCGGGCCCGCTTCCGCGTCCCCTCCCGCACCGCCACGGCATACCGGGCCGTAACTTCGCCCCGCCTTCCTCGTTGAGCCATGCGAACCGGGGCCTGTCAGCAGTGACGGGCGTGGACTTCACGACGAGGTGAGCTGTGGGCGTTGAGATCAAGGTCGAGGGCCTGACCAAGCGATTTGGGTCGCAGGTCATCTGGAACGACGTGTCCCTCACCCTCCCCGCAGGGGAGATCTCCGTGATGCTCGGACCCTCGGGCACCGGCAAGTCGGTCTTCCTCAAGACCCTGGTGGGCCTGCTCAAGCCCGACGCCGGCTCGATCATGATCGAGGGCCGTGACCTGACCCGGCTGCGTGAGCACGACCTCTACGAGATCCGCAAGCTGTTCGGGGTGCTGTTCCAGGACGGGGCGCTCTTCGGCTCGATGAACCTCTACGACAACGTCGCGTTCCCGCTGCGCGAGCACACCCGCAAGTCGGAGTCCGAGGTCCGCAGCATCGTGATGGAGAAGATGGACCTGGTCGGCCTCACCGGCGCCGAGACCAAGCTGCCCGGCGAGATCTCCGGCGGGATGCGCAAGCGCGCGGGGCTCGCCCGCGCCCTGGTGCTCGACCCGGAGATCCTGCTCATCGACGAGCCGGACTCGGGTCTCGACCCCGTGCGCACGTCCTACATCAACCAGCTCTTCATCGACCTGAACGCCCAGATCGACGCGACCTTCCTGATCGTCACGCACGACATCAACTCCACCCGCACCGTGCCGGACAACATCGGCCTGCTCTACCACAAGCACCTCGCGATGTTCGGACCGCGCGAGATGCTGCTGAGCTCGGAGGAGCCGGTGGTGCGCCAGTTCCTCAACGCGCAGACCATCGGGCCGATCGGCATGTCGGAGGAGAAGGACGCCGACGAGCTCGCGGCCGAGGCGCGGTCCGGCCAGGAGCTGCCGCCGCTGCCCCCCATCCCGCTGCAGCTGGGCACCAGCGACGGTGCGCCCCGGCGCGGCGAGCGCCCCGCCGGCCAGTGGTGCCGCGACAACGGCATCACCCCGCCGCCCGGCTCGTTCCAGTCACACAACGCCGGGGTGCCCGGGGTGCGTCACATCGAGCCCACCGAGCCGGCCGTCGTCACCGAGGCGGTCTCGTCGTGAGCAACCCGGCCATCGGTGCGCTGCGCCAGAGCGGGTCGCTCTTCGCGCTGGTGCTCGACGTCATCCGGTCGCTGCCGAAGCGGCCGTTCCAGACCAAGGAGTTCATCCAGCAGTGCTGGTTCATCGCCTCGGTCACGATCGTGCCGACCGCGCTGGTCTCGATCCCCTTCGGCGCGGTCATCGCGCTCCAGCTCGGCACGCTGACCCGTCAGCTCGGTGCCCAGTCGTTCACGGGCGCGGCGTCGGTGCTCGCCGTCATCCGGGAGGCCTCGCCGATCGTCACCGCGTTGCTGATCGCCGGGGCCGGTGGCTCGGCCATCTGCGCCGACCTCGGCTCGCGCAAGATCCGCGAGGAGATCGACGCGATGGAGGTGCTCGGCATCAGCCCGATCCAGCGCCTCGTCGTGCCGCGGGTGCTCGCGGCGATGCTCGTAGCGCTCCTGCTCAACGGGCTGGTGTCCGTCGTCGGCGTCGCGGGCGGCTACTTCTTCAACGTGATCATCCAGGGCGGCACGCCGGGCGCCTACATCGCCTCGTTCACCGCGCTCGCCCAGCTCGCCGACCTGTGGACCAGTGAGATCAAGGCGGTCATCTTCGGCTTCATCGCCGCGGTGGTCGCGTCCTACAAGGGCCTCACGGCCGGCGGCGGCCCCAAGGGTGTCGGCGACGCGGTCAACCAGAGCGTCGTCATCACCTTCATGTTCCTGTTCGTCGTGAACTTCGTGGCGAGCGCCGTGTACTTCCAAGTCGTCCCCCAGAAGATCTGAAGGAGGTGCAGACACCATGAGCAAGGTCCTGGACCTGGCCGGTCGACCGGTCGAGGCGCTCGACAGCCTCGGCGAGCAGATGCGGTTCTACATCCGCTCGCTCGCCTGGAGCCCGCGCACGCTGCGCCGCTACAAGAAGGAGGTGCTGCGCCTCCTGGCCGAGGTCTCCCTCGGCTCGGGCGCCCTCTCGGTGATCGGTGGCACCGTCGGCGTCATCGCCTTCCTCGCCTTCTTCACCGGCAGCCAGGTCGGCCTGCAGGGCTACTCCTCGCTCAACCAGCTCGGCACCGGGGCCTTCACCGGCTTCGTCTCGGCCTACCTCAACACCCGCGAGATCGCGCCCCTGGTCGCCGGCCTCGCCCTGGCGGCCACGGTCGGCTGCGGCTTCACCGCTCAGCTCGGCGCGATGCGGATCTCCGAGGAGGTCGACGCCCTCGAGGTGATGGGCGTGCCGTCCCTGCCGTTCCTCGTGACCACCCGCATGATCGCGGGCTTCGTCGCCGTCGTGCCGCTCTACGTGCTCGGGCTGCTGTCGTCCTACGGCGCGACGCGCTTCATCGTCGTGCACTACTTCGGGCAGTCGGCCGGCACCTACGACCACTACTTCCACCTGTTCCTGCCACCGATCGACGTGCTCTTCTCGTTCCTCAAGGTGATGGTGTTCGCGGTC
Source organism: Pedococcus bigeumensis (assembly GCF_039531795.1). Classification (NCBI taxonomy): domain Bacteria; kingdom Bacillati; phylum Actinomycetota; class Actinomycetes; order Micrococcales; family Intrasporangiaceae; genus Pedococcus; species Pedococcus bigeumensis. The sequence goes on from NZ_BAAAQS010000001.1 coordinate 240,511, forward strand.
GTGATCATCCTCATCCACTGCTACTACGGCTACAACGCGTCCGGGGGACCGGCCGGTGTGGGCGTGGCCGTCGGCAAGGCCGTCCGGACCTCGATCGTGGCCATCAACATCGTCGACTTCTTCTTCTCGCTCGCGGTGTGGGGCGCCACCACGACCGTCCGGATCGCGGGTTGAACCATGGCTGACACATCCACCGGAGCACTGTCACGCCTGGGCAACCGCGCCTACGGCGTGGGCTTCATCCTCGTCGTCGGCCTGCTCGTCGGGCTGTCGGTGGCGTCGTTCCAGAAGCGGTTCACCTCGGTCGTCATGGTCAACCTGCTGACCGACCGGATCGGGTCGCAGCTGCAGACCTCCTCCGACGTCAAGATCCGCGGGCTGATCGTGGGCGAGGTCCGGTCCATCGAGACGACCGGCAAGGGCGCCCGGCTGCGGCTCGCCCTGAAGCCGGAGATGGTCGACCTGATCCCGGCGAACGTGTCGGCCCGGCTGCTCCCCAAGACGCTCTTCGGTGAGCGGTTCGTCGACCTGGTGGCCCCCGCCGAGGCGAGCGGGCGGCACATCGCCAAGGGCGACACGATCGGACAGGACCGGACGTCGGTGGCGATCGAGCTGGAGCGGGTGTTCGACGACCTGCTGCCGCTGCTGCGCACCGTCCAGCCCGAGAAGCTCTCCGCCACGCTCAACGCCCTGGCCACCGCGCTCGAGGGCCGAGGCACCCAGCTGGGCCAGAACCTCGTGCTCGTCGACTCCTACTTCAAGCAGATCAACCCCAAGCTCCCCGTGATCAAGGCCGACATCAGTGGCCTCGCCGACCTCGCCAGCACGTATGCCGTGGCGGCGCCGGACCTCGTCCGCGCGGCCAAGGCGCTGATCACCACCTCGACGACGATCGTGGAGAAGAAGGACGCCCTGTCCGGATTCCTGGCCGGAACGGCCGGGTTCGCCAACACCACCGCGGACTTCCTCGACGCCAACGGTCAGCGGATCATCCGGGTGGGGGCGGTGCAGCGACCGACGGTCGAGGTGTTCGCGAAGTACTCGCCCCAGTACCCGTGCATCGCCACCGCCATGACCAACTGGATCCCCCGGATCGACGAGGCCTGGCGTGACAAGACCTTCCACATCACCCTCGAGGTCACCCAGCAGCGCTCCGGCTACCAGCCCGGCGAGGAACCGCGCTGGGGTGAGAAGCGCGGACCGAGCTGCCAGGGCCTGCCGGGTCGCTTCGGCACCCAGGAGCACCCCTGGACCGGCAACCACTTCGACGACGGCACCAACCGTCCGGGCTCCTCGGCCGGCAGCGCACTCCCGTCGATGTTCTCCGGCCTCTCGGGGCAGCGCATCGTCGGCGTCGACTCCGGACTGGCCGGCACCGAGGGTGAGCAGGCCGTCGTGGCGGCCCTCCTCTCCCCGGACGGGAAGCGCTCGGCCATCACCACCCTGCTCGCGGGTCCGATGCTGCGCGGAACGGTGGTGAACCAACGATGAGCACCCGTGCCAGCCTCGTGAAGTTCGTCGTCTTCGTGGTCGCGACCCTGCTCGCCACGGGCACCCTGGCGGCGACGATCGCCAACACCCAGTTCGGCGACAAGGCGACCTACCGCGCGGTCTTCAAGGACGTCACCGGTCTCGCGGCCGGGCAGGAGGTGCGCATCGCCGGCGTCCGGGTCGGTGAGGTCAGGTCGATCGCGGTGGCCTCCGACCGGGTGCACGCGACGGTCGAGTTCAACGTGCTGAAGACCAGCGTCCTCACCCAGGGCACCAGGGCCACGATCAAGTACCGCAACCTGGTGGGGGAGCGCTACATCGCCCTCACCCAGGACGTCGGTGGCGCGACCCCCCTCAAGGACGGCGCGACCCTCGGCCTCGACCACACGCAGTCGGCCCTCGACCTGACGGTGCTGTTCAACGGGTTCAAGCCGCTCTTCGCGGCGCTCTCGCCCAAGGACGTGAACGAGCTGTCGACCAACATCATCAGCGTCCTGCAGGGCGAGGGCGGCAACATCAACTCGCTGCTGTCGAAGACCGCGTCGCTGACCTCCACCCTCGCCGACCGTGACGAGGTCATCGGTCGCACGATCACCAACCTCAACACCGTGCTGGGCACCGTGGACGCCCACGACGCCGCCCTCAAGGAGCTGATCGACCAGCTCCAGCGGTTCATCTCCGGCCTGGCCGCCGACCGGACGACGATCGGCGCCTCCCTGACGAACATCAACTCGCTGACCGCCGAGACCGCGGACCTGCTCAAGGTGACCCGGCCCTCGATCAAGGCGGACATCGCGCACCTGCACGACCTCAGCGCGAACCTCAACAAGCCGTCGAACACCGCGACCTTCGAGAAGTTCCTGTCGACGTCGCCGGGCAAGATCAACACGATCACCCGCACGGCCACCTACGGCTCGTGGTTCAACTTCTACCTCTGCGACTTCAGCGGCACCATCGTCGTGCCGTCGCCGGTCAAGGGAGCGCCTGCCGTGAAGATCCCGGTGGACAAGCCCGCCGGCCTGTCCGGGGCGAGGTGCTCCTCATGAGCATCCCCTTCCGCGAGCGCAACCCGGTGCCGATCGGCGCCGCCGGCCTGCTGGCCATCGGGCTGGTGCTCTTCCTCGCGTTCAACATCCAGAGCATCCCGTTCGTGGGCGGCGGCGACCACTACCGTGCGGCCTTCACCGAGGCAGGTGGCCTGATCAAGGGCGACGACGTCCGGATCGCCGGGGTCAAGGTGGGCAAGGTCGAGAAGGTCGACCTCACCGGCGACCACGTCCTGGTCGACTTCAAGGTCACCGAGCCCGTGGCGTTCGGCACCCGCACCGGCGCCAGCGTGCGGATGAAGACCCTGCTCGGTGCCAAGTACCTCGCCCTCGAGCCGGCCGGTGGCGGCCAGCTGAAGGAGGACAGCGAGATCCCGCTCGACCGGACCGTCTCGTCCTACGACATCGTCAACGCCTTCACCGACCTCGCCACGACGTCGGAGGAGATCGACACCGACCAGCTGGCGAAGTCGCTGACGACCCTCGCGACCGAGTTCAAGGACAGCCCGCCGGACGTGAAGGCCGCGCTGGACGGACTCAGCCGCCTCTCGAACACGATCGCGTCGCGGGACGACGAGCTGCGGCAGCTGCTGGCCTCGGCCAACAACGTCAGCGGCACGATCGCGCAGCGCAACAAGGCGGTCGAGTCGATCATCAAGAACGCCGACCTGCTGATGGTCGAGCTCGACGCGCGGCGCGACGCGATCCACACGCTGTTCACCAACACCTCGGCGATGGCCCAGCAGATCACCGGGCTGGTGCGCGACAACCGCGCCGAGCTGAAGCCGGCGCTCGACCAGCTGACCAAGGTGCTGGCCGTGCTCCAGAAGCACGACAAGGACCTCAGCGCCACGATCGCCGCGATGGCGCCGTTCACCCGGCTGTTCTCCAACGTGCTGGGCAACGGCCGCTGGTTCGACACCTACATCGCCAACCTCACGACCCCCGTCTCCGCGGGAGGCAACTGATGAAGCGACTGCCCGCCATGCCCCGTCTCGGGCTCATCCCCAAGGTCGTCAGCGCCCTGGTCGTGGTCGCCCTCGCTGCCGGGGCCTACGCCTTCTGGCCGCGACAGGACGCAGTCCACGTCACCGGGGAGTTCACCCGCGCGGTCGGCCTGTTCCCCGGCTCCGACGTCCGCATCCTCGGCGTCGCCGTCGGCAAGGTCACCGAGGTGACCCCGCAGGGCGACAAGGTCGAGGTGAAGTTCCAGTTCGACCGCAAGTACAAGGTGCCGGCGGACGCGAAGGCGGCCGTCGTGGCCCCCTCGCTGGTGAGCGACCGCTACGTCCAGCTCCTCCCGGCATACACGTCGGGTCCGGTGCTGAAGGACAACGCCACGATCGGCCTCGACCACACCGCCGTGCCGGTGGAGCTGGACCGCATCTCCTCGAGCCTCGACGACCTGCTGGTCGCCCTCGGCCCGACCGGCGCCAACAAGGACGGCGCCTTCGCCGACGTCCTCGACACCGGCGCCAAGAACCTCGACGGCCAGGGCCAGAAGCTGCACGACACCAACCGTGACCTGTCCAAGGCCCTGGAGACCCTCTCGGGAGGCCGCAACGACCTGTTCGGCACGGTGAAGAACCTCCAGGCCTTCACGACGATGCTCGCCACCAACGACGACCAGGTGCGCCGCCTCAACAGCCACCTCGCGAACGTCTCCGAGCAGCTCGACGGGGAGCGCGACGACCTCGCGGCAGCCCTGAAGAACCTGGCGGTCGCGCTGAGCGAGGTCAGCTCGTTCGTCCACGACAACCGCGCCGGCCTGACCACGAACCTCAAGCAGCTCGCGGCGGTGACCGGCACGATCGCCGAGCAGCGTGACGCGCTCGCCGAGACCCTGACCAACGCCCCGGTCGCCGTCAGCAACCTGCAGAACGCCTACAACCCCGACACGGGCACCCTCGACACCCGCGCCAACGTCAACGAGAACCTCAAGCTCCGGAACCTGCTGTGCGGCCTGATCACCGCGGGTGGCCAGCCGGCGACCCTGTGCAAGACGGTCAACGGCGCGCTCAAGCCGATCGAGGACCTGCTCGCCCAGGCCGACAAGCTCGGCGTGAAGCTGCCGCTCGACCTGCTGTCGGCGCTGCCGCAGTCGCCGGCCGGCACGGCGTCGACCAGCTCGACCAGCTCGACGACCACCTCGACCACCTCGATGACCACGGACGCCGGGGCGGGCACGGTGCTGATGCGCGGCGCCGACCCCACGCTCGGCGGTCTGCTGGAGGGAAGCACCCGATGAGGACCCTGATGACGAGCCCGACCAGCCGCGACGCCGGAGCTCTCGGAGCTCTCGGAGCTCGCGGTATGCCGCGGGCCCGCCGCCTGCTGTCCGCCGTGGTCGTGCTCGCGACGCTCCTCGGGGTCTCCGGCTGCCAGGGCGCCTTCGACCTCCCGCTGCCCGGCGGGGCCGCGAACCGTGGCGACATCTTCCGCGTCACGGCGGAGTTCGCCGACGTGCTCGACCTCGTGCCCCAGTCGTCGGTCAAGGTCGACCAGGTGACGGTCGGGTCGGTCGAGAAGATCGAGCTGAACGGCTGGACGGCACGGGTGACGCTGCGGCTGCCCAAGAACGTCGACCTCCCGGACAACGCGGTCGCCGAGCTCAAGCAGACCTCGCTGCTCGGCGAGAAGTACGTCCAGCTCTCGCCGCCTCCCTCGACGGCGCCCGAGGGCCACCTCGGCGACGGCGACAACATCCCCCTCGCGCGCACCGGCCGCAACCCCGAGGTCGAGGAGGTCCTGAGCGCGCTCTCGCTGCTGCTCAACGGGGGCGGGGTCGCGCAGCTCAAGGTGATCGAGTCCGAGCTCAACAACGCCATGCGGGGCAACCAGGCGCAGATCAAGGACGTCATCAAGCAGCTCGACGTCTTCGTCGGTGGGCTGGACGACCAGAAGGCCGAGATCGTGCGCGCGATCGACAACATCGACAAGCTCGCCGGCAAGCTCGCGGCCCAGAAGGACGACATCGCCGCCGCCCTCGAGGCGCTGCCGCAGGGGCTGAAGGTGCTGGCCGACCAGCGCACCCAGCTGGTCCAGATGCTCCAGGCGCTCAGCCGGCTCGGCGCCGTCGGCACCCAGGTCATCCAGCAGAGCAAGGCCGACACGGCGGCGAACCTCAAGGCCCTCGCCCCGATCCTGGCCCAGCTCACCAAGGCGGGCGACGACCTGCCCAAGTCGCTCCAGCTGCTGCTCACCTACCCGTTCTCCGACGCGACGACCGGGGCGATGAAGGGCGACTTCACCAACCTGTCGGCCGACCTCGACCTGAACCTGACGAACCTCGCCGGCAACCTCGGCGTGCCGACCACGCCGCCCGGTGGCGGCGGCCTGCCGACCACCACCCCCAGCCTGCCGTCGCTGCCGACCCTGCCCACCCTGCCGCCAGTCCCGTCCCTGCCCGGCCTGCCCGTGCCCACCAGCACGTCGAGCAGCAGCACCAGCTGTCCGCCGGTCATCGGCTGCCCGCTGGGCGCTCCGGCCCAGCAGTCGGGGTCCGCGGGATCCGACCAGTCCTGGCGCACGCTCTACGGAGGGACGGCATGATCCGCCGCGGCGTGAAGGTGCAGCTGGCCGCGTTCCTGCTGATCACCCTGTTCACCGTCTCGCTCCTGTCGGCGCGCTACGTCGGCCTGTACGACCGGGTCGCCGGTGGCCAGTTCCACGTGACGGCTGACTTCGAGCAGTCCGGCGGCATCTTCGTCGGGTCCGAGGTCTCCTACCGCGGCGTCACGGTGGGGCGCGTCGACGACCTGCGGCTGTCGAAGGACGGCGTCATCGTCGACGCGAAGATCGAGCGCGGGGTGAAGATCCCCAAGGACACCAAGGTGGTGGTGGAGAACCGCTCGGCGGTCGGGGAGCAGTACCTCGACTTCCAGCCGCGCAGCGACCGGGGACCCGACCTCGCCGACGGCGACGCGATCCCGCGCAAGGACACGGCATACCCGTTGCGGGTGGACACGCTCCTCCTGGACCTCGACCAGACCGTGAACTCGGTGGACAAGCAGGACCTGTCGACCGTCGTCGACGAGCTGGGCAAGGGCTTCGCCGACGGTGGCGAGGACCTCCAGCGCCTGCTGGACAGCGGCGACGCCCTGACCAAGTCGGCCACCGAGGCGCTGCCCGAGACCATCAAGCTGATCGACGACGGCCGGATCGTGCTGGACACCCAGCGCGACACGGCCGGCGACGTCAAGGTGTTCGCGAGCAACTTCGCCGACCTGTCCGAGACCCTCAAGGCCTCCGACGGCGACCTGCGGCTGATCCTCGACCGGGGTGCGGTGGCCTCCAAGGAGCTCGACACCCTGGTCAGGGACAACCGGGGCAACCTCGCCGCCCTGCTCGCCAACCTGATCACCATCGGCCAGGTGACGACCTCGCGGGTCGACGGGATCCAGCAGCTGCTGGTCACCTATCCCGACGTCGTCGCGGGCGGCTACACGGTCGTGCCCGGCGACGGCTCCGCGCACTTCGGGCTGGCGCTCGCGCAGGACCCGCCGGTGTGCACCCAGGGCTACCAGGGCACCAAGCGGCGCAGCCCGAGCGTCACCACCGACACCAAGGCGAACACCGCCGCCCGGTGCAGCGCACCCCGCGGCTCGGCCACCAGCGTGCGTGGCGCGCAGAACGCCCCCGGGCCGTCGTCCAGCACGAACTCGACCGTTCCGTTCGCTTTCGGCGACCAACCCGTATCCCCGGGCATGGCTGCCTCGTTGGGCATGACAACGCCACAGGTGTCGGTGCCCCTGCCTCCGTCCGGAGGTGAGAGCAGCGAGTCCTCGTGGTTGTGGATCATGAAGGAGGCTGCTCGATGAGCACCATCACCACCACCGCCGACCCGATGTCGGCGCCCCTCACGCGGGGCGACCGCGTCAAGGCCCTGCGCCTCACCCCACGCATGGTGTGGGCCGTGGTGGCGGTGGCCCTCGTGGCCAGCCTGGCGCTGGGCGCGACCCGTGGCCGCGACTGGTATGCCGCGCGGCAGACCGAGGCGGCCAACGCGGCCGCCGTGGCCGCCGCCAAGCAGCTGGCCATCAACTTCGTCACCGTCGACTACACCAAGGTCGACGCGGACGTGGCTCGGGTGAAGGCGGGTGCGACGGGGGAGTTCCTCAAGAGCTACTCGACCTCGGCCGCCGACCTCAGCAAGGTGCTGGTCGCGAACAAGACGGTCTCGACCGTCGCGCGCACGGAGGCCGCCCTGGTCTCGGGTGACCAGGACTCGGCGGTCGCCCTCGTCGGGGTGGTCGCGCCGACCAAGAACACCGCCGTCCCGAACGGCGAGACCAAGACCTACCGGATGCGGCTTGACCTGCGGATGGTTGGCGACGCGTGGAAGGTGGAGAACCTTGAGTTCGTCGGCTAGCAAGACCCGTCGCCCGGTCGCGGGGGAGCGGGCTCGGTCCCGCAGCACCAGTGCTCCCGCCAGCCAGGTGGCCAGCCCGCCGCGCCCTCGCCGGGTCACCGGCGGCGCGACGGCCACCCCCACAGCCTCCGGTGCGCCCAGCGCGTCCCCCACGGTCCGGTTCGCACCTGACCGGGTCGGCCCCGCCGGTCGCACGACCGTCTCCACCGGGTCGGGCCCGGCCGGCCGTCGACGCTGGCTGGTGCCGGTCGTCGCGCTGGTGGTGGTGCTCGCCCTCCTGGGCACGGTCGCCGGCGTCAGCCTGCGCAACCCCGCCGCGCAGGCGCGCACCGACCGGGCGGCGGCCAGCCAGGCCCGCACTTCGATCGAGCAGATGCTCAGCTACAACTACAAGACCATCGACGCCCAGGCGGCCCAGATCGAGGCCCTGCTGACCGGGCCGTTCAAGGGCGAGTTCAGCGCCGCCATGGCCAAGGACATCATCCCGCTCGCGGTCAAGAACCAGACCGTCGTGCAGGCCAAGGTCTCCGACATCGGCGTCATGAGCTCCTCCGCCACCACCGTCAAGGTGCTGGCGTTCGTCAACCAGGCGCGGGTCGGCACCGACCAGAAGCAGCCCGTGGTCGACCAGAACCGCGTCATCGCGACGATGTCGAAGGTCGGCGACCGGTGGCTGATCAGCAAGGTCGAGGCGTTCTAGAGCATCCCCGAGGCCGTCCAGGGCACCTCTGACGGCGACCCGCCGGAGCCTGGACGGGCCCCCGGACGGTCCTCCTGACCTGCGGCGATGCACCCCATCCGGGGTGCATCGCCGTCGTCCGTTCGGCGACGCGCGCCGAGATTGTCTTGACGTGGGCGGTTTGGCGCGTCATCCTCGTCTGCGTCGGATCAGCCCGTGGCTTGTGGCCCGGGCCTGACCCCCGTCGACAGATCGTGGCGCGAGCCCGCTGGACACGGTTGGACGAGGCTGCCCTCTTTCGTGTATGGTAACCCTTTGCGCTGCCCTCTTCCTGACCTCACCTCAGACCTCAGCCCTTCGTCGTGCCCTGCGGCACGGATTCGTGGCCCAGTCTCCTGCGTGGTCCGGATGGCGGCCGGCGCTGCACCGGTTTCGAACCATCAGTTTTAAGACAAGGCCCGTGGAAGGACCCCTCCTTGGCTGCCTCGCGCAACGCGACTCAGACTGTGTCCACCGCACGGACGGCTTCCGGCCGTCTGTCGTTCGCGAAGATCCGCGAACCCCTCGAGGTCCCAGACCTCCTGGCGCTGCAAACGGAAAGCTTCGACTGGCTGCTCGGTAACGAGCGCTGGCAGGCCCGTGTCGCAGAGGCCAAGGCCGAAGGCCGTGGGGATGTGCCGGATCGCTCCGGCCTCGAGGAGATCTTCGAGGAAATCTCGCCCATCGAGGACTTCAGCGGCTCGATGTCGCTGTCGTTCCGTGACCACCGCTTCGAGGAGGTCAAGTACTCCATCGAGGACTGCAAGGAGCGCGACCAGACCTACTCGGCGCCCCTGTTCGTCACCGCGGAGTTCATGAACACCACGACTGGCGAGATCAAGAGCCAGACGGTCTTCATGGGCGACTTCCCGCTCATGACCGAGCGCGGCACCTTCGTGATCAACGGCACCGAGCGTGTCGTCGTGTCGCAGCTGGTCCGCAGCCCGGGCGTCTACTTCGAGCGCACGCCCGACAAGACGTCCGACAAGGACATCTACACCGCCAAGGTCATCCCGAGCCGCGGTGCCTGGCTGGAGTTCGAGATCGACAAGCGCGACATGGTCGGCGTCCGCGTCGACCGCAAGCGCAAGCAGTCGGTCACGGTGCTCCTGAAGGCCCTCGGCATGTCCGAGGCCGACATCCTCGAGGAGTTCGGCGACTTCGAGTCGATGCGGCTCACCCTGGAGAAGGACCACACGGCCGGCCAGGACGACGCGCTGCTCGACATCTACCGCAAGCTGCGCCCGGGCGAACCGCCGACCCGTGAGGCTGCCCAGACCCTCCTGGACAACCTCTACTTCAACCCCAAGCGCTACGACCTGGCCAAGGTCGGTCGCTACAAGATCGACCGCAAGCTGGGCGTCGCCGCCGACCTCAGTGCGTCCGTGCTGTCCGTGGACGACATCGTCGCCACGATCAAGTACATCGTCGCGCTGCACGCCGGCGAGTCCACCCTGGCCGGCAAGAACGGCGACGAGGTGCCCGTCGAGGTCGACGACATCGACCACTTCGGCAACCGTCGCCTGCGCAACGTGGGTGAGCTGATCCAGAACCAGGTACGCACCGGCCTGTCCCGCATGGAGCGCGTCGTCCGCGAGCGCATGACCACGCAGGACGTCGAGGCGATCACGCCGCAGACCCTGATCAACATCCGCCCCGTGGTGGCCTCGATCAAGGAGTTCTTCGGCACCTCCCAGCTGTCGCAGTTCATGGACCAGAACAACCCGCTCGCGGGCCTGACGCACAAGCGGCGCCTGTCGGCCCTCGGCCCGGGTGGTCTGTCCCGTGACCGCGCCGGCATGGAGGTCCGTGACGTCCACCCGTCGCACTACGGCCGCATGTGCCCGATCGAGACCCCTGAGGGCCCGAACATCGGCCTGATCGGCTCGCTCGCGTCCTACGGGCGGATCAACGCGTTCGGCTTCATCGAGACGCCGTACCGCAAGGTCGTCAACGGCACGGTCACGGACGAGATCCACTACCTGTCCGCCGACGAGGAGGACCGTCACGTCATCGCGCAGGCCAACGCCGTCATCAACGCCGAGGGACTGTTCACCGAGGACCGCGTCCTCGTCCGCACCAAGGGCGGCGAGGTCGACTACATCCCCGGCGCCGACGTCGACTACATGGACGTCTCGCCGCGCCAGATGGTGTCTGCCGCGACCGCCCTGATCCCGTTCCTCGAGCACGACGACGCCAACCGCGCCCTGATGGGCTCGAACATGCAGCGCCAGGCGGTGCCGCTGGTCAAGTCCGAGGCGCCGCTCGTCGGCACCGGCATGGAGTACCGCGCCGCCCTCGACTCGGGCGACGTCGTCCGGGCCGAGACCGCCGGTGTGGTCACCGAGGTGTCCGCCGACCTCGTCACCGTCGCCGGTGACGACGGCTCGACGCGCACCTACCGGATCGCCAAGTTCGCGCGCTCCAACCAGGGCACGTCCTACAACCAGGTCGTCGTCGTCAACGAGGGTGACCGGGTCGAGGCCGGCGGCGTCATCGCCGACGGTCCCGCGACCGACGGTGGCGAGATGGCCCTGGGCCGCAACCTGCTCGTGGCGTTCATGCCGTGGGAGGGCCACAACTACGAGGACGCGATCATCCTCAGCCAGCGTCTGGTGCAGGACGACGTCCTCTCCTCGATCCACATCGAGGAGCACGAGGTCGACGCCCGCGACACCAAGCTCGGGCCGGAGGAGATCACCCGGGACATCCCGAACGTCTCCGAGGAGGTCCTGGCCGACCTCGACGAGCGCGGCATCATCCGCATCGGCGCCGAGGTCCGCGACGGCGACCTGCTCGTCGGCAAGGTCACGCCCAAGGGTGAGACCGAGCTGACCCCGGAGGAGCGCCTGCTGCGCGCCATCTTCGGTGAGAAGGCTCGCGAGGTCCGCGACACGTCGCTCAAGGTGCCCCACGGCGAGACCGGCACGGTCATCGGCGTCAAGGTGTTCGACAAGGACGAAGGCGACGACCTGCCCCCGGGCGTCAACCAGCTCGTCCGCGTCTACGTCGCCAACAAGCGCAAGATCACCGACGGTGACAAGCTCGCCGGCCGCCACGGCAACAAGGGCGTCATCTCCAAGATCCTGCCCGTCGAGGACATGCCGTTCCTCGAGGACGGCACCCCCGTCGACGTCGTGCTCAACCCGCTCGGCGTCCCCGGTCGAATGAACGTCGGACAGATCCTCGAGCTGCACCTCGGCTGGGCCGCCTCCCGTGGTTGGGAGATCGCGGGCAACCCGGACTGGGCCAAGCTCATCCCCGAGGACGCCCGTTCGGCCCCGGCCGGCACGCGGGTCGCCTCGCCGGTGTTCGACGGTGTGCGCGAGGACGAGATCGTGGGTCTGCTCGACTCCACGACCAAGACCCGCGACGACGTCCGGCTCATCGACGGCTCCGGCAAGTCCCGGCTCTTCGACGGTCGCTCCGGCGAGCCGTTCCCCGAGCCGGTGTCCGTGGGCTACATGTACATCCTCAAGCTGCACCACCTCGTGGACGACAAGATCCACGCCCGCAGCACCGGCCCCTACAGCATGATCACGCAGCAGCCGCTGGGTGGTAAGGCTCAGTTCGGTGGCCAGCGCTTCGGTGAGATGGAGGTGTGGGCACTCGAGGCCTACGGCGCCGCCTACGCGCTGCAGGAGCTGCTCACGATCAAGTCCGACGACGTCCAGGGCCGCGTGAAGGTCTACGAGGCCATCGTCAAGGGCGACAACATCCCGGAGCCCGGCATCCCCGAGTCCTTCAAGGTGCTCATCAAGGAGATGCAGTCGCTGTGCCTGAACGTCGAGGTGCTCAACAGCGAAGGCACCTCCATCGAGCTGAAGGAGTCCGACGAGGACGTCTTCCGCGCGGCGGAGGAGCTCGGCATCGACCTGTCCCGGCGCGAGCCCAGTTCGGTCGAAGAGGTCTGACGGTATGCCGCGTGGTCACCGCCACGGTGACCACGCGGCCTACCTCCCCTCACGACCAACCCCCTAGTTTCAAGCAAGAGACACGGAAGAAGGAACCACGTGCTCGACGTCAACTTCTTTGACGAACTGCGCATCGGCCTGGCCACGGCGGACGACATCCGCCAGTGGAGCCACGGCGAGGTGAAGAAGCCCGAGACGATCAACTACCGCACGCTCAAGCCCGAGAAGGAGGGCCTGTTCTGCGAGCGCATCTTCGGCCCCACCCGGGACTGGGAGTGCAACTGCGGCAAGTACAAGCGGGTCCGCTTCAAGGGCATCATCTGTGAGCGCTGCGGCGTCGAGGTCACCCGCGCCAAGGTGCGTCGCGAGCGGATGGGCCACATCGAGCTCGCCGCACCCGTCACCCACATCTGGTACTTCAAGGGCGTCCCGTCGCGGCTGGGCTACCTGCTCGACCTCGCCCCGAAGGACCTCGAGAAGGTCATCTACTTCGCGGCCTACATGATCACGTCCGTCGACGAGGAGCAGCGTCACAAGGACCTGCCCTCGCTCGAGGCACAGATCGAGGTGGAGAAGAAGGAGTACGAGAACAAGCGCGACTCCGAGGTCGACACCCGTGCCAAGCGGCTCGAGTCCGACATCGCCGAGCTCGAGGCCGAGGGCGCCAAGGCTGACGCCCGCCGCAAGGTCCGCGAGTCCGCCGAGCGCGAGATGAACCAGATCCGCAAGCGCGCCGACATGCAGATCGAGCGCATCGAGCAGGTCTGGGACCGGTTCAAGAACCTCAAGGTCCAGGACCTCGAGGGCGACGAGATCCTCTACCGCGAGATGCGTGACCGCTTCGGTCTGTACTTCGAGGGTGGCATGGGCGCCGCGGCGATCCAGAAGCGCCTCGAGGACTTCGACCTGGTCGCCGAGGCCGAGCTGCTGCGCGAGATCATCGCCACCGGCAAGGGCCAGAAGAAGACCCGTGCGCTGAAGCGGCTCAAGGTCGTGACCGCCTTCCAGGCGACGACCAACAAGCCGTCCGGCATGGTCCTCGACGCCGTCCCGGTCATCCCGCCGGACCTGCGCCCGATGGTGCAGCTCGACGGTGGCCGCTTCGCGACCTCCGACCTGAACGACCTCTACCGCCGGGTGATCAACCGCAACAACCGGCTCAAGCGCCTGCTCGACCTCGGTGCGCCGGAGATCATCGTCAACAACGAGAAGCGGATGCTCCAGGAGGCTGTCGACAGCCTCTTCGACAACGGCCGTCGTGGCCGCCCGGTCACGGGCCCCGGCAACCGTCCGCTCAAGTCCCTGTCCGACATGCTCAAGGGCAAGCAGGGCCGGTTCCGCCAGAACCTGCTCGGCAAGCGCGTCGACTACTCCGGCCGTTCGGTCATCGTCGTCGGCCCGCAGCTCAAGCTGCACCAGTGTGGTCTGCCCAAGCAGATGGCGCTCGAGCTCTTCAAGCCGTTCGTGATGAAGCGTCTGGTCGACCTCGACCACGCCCAGAACATCAAGTCGGCCAAGCGCATGGTGGAGCGGGCTCGTCCGGTGGTGTGGGACGTCCTCGAAGAGGTCATCACCGAGCACCCCGTGCTGCTCAACCGCGCACCCACCCTGCACCGCCTCGGCATCCAGGCCTTCGAGCCCCAGCTGGTCGAGGGCAAGGCCATCCAGATCCACCCGCTCGTCTGCTCGGCCTTCAACGCCGACTTCGACGGTGACCAGATGGCCGTGCACGTGCCGCTGAGCACCGAGGCGCAGGCCGAGGCCCGCATCCTCATGCTCTCGAGCAACAACATCCTCAAGCCGGCCGACGGCCGTCCGGTGACCATGCCCACCCAGGACATGATCATCGGGCTCTACCACCTCACCTCCGAGGTGGAGAACGGCAAGGGCTCCGGCCGCGCGTTCTCGTCGGTCTCCGAGGCCCGCATGGCGTTCGACGCCGGCGAGCTGGAGCTCGGCAGCAAGGTCAAGATCCGCCTGCTCGACGTCGTGCCGATCCCCGGCACGGAGCTGGGCGAGGGTGTCGAGCCGAACGAGCTGGGCCAGGTGGCCTCGCTCACCGTCGAGACCAGCCTCGGGCGGGCGCTGTTCAACCAGACCCTGCCGGTCGACTACCCGTTCGTGGACGCGGTCGTCGACAAGAAGCGCCTCTCGACCATCGTCAACGACCTGGCCGAGCGCTACAGCAAGGTCCAGGTGGCTGCGTCCCTCGACGCGCTCAAGGAGTACGGCTTCCACTGGGCGACCCGCTCGGGCACCACGGTGGCCATCTCCGACGTCGTGACCCCGCCGCGCAAGCTCGAGATCCTCGAGGGCTACGAGACCAAGGCCACCAAGGTCCAGGTCCAGTACGAGCGCGGTCTGATCACCGACGACGAGCGTCGCCAGGAGCTCATCGAGATCTGGACCCAGGCCACCAACGAGGTCGCCAAGGAGATGGAGGCCAACCTCCCGAAGACCAACACCATCTACAAGATGGTGTCGTCGGGTGCGCGTGGTAACTGGATGCAGCTGCGGCAGATCGCCGGTATGCGTGGTCTGGTGTCCAACCCGAAGGGCGACATCATCCCGCGACCGATCCGCGCGAACTTCCGCGAGGGCCTGTCCGTGCTCGAGTTCTTCATCTCCACGCACGGTTCGCGTAAGGGTCTTGCCGACACCGCGCTGCGCACCGCCGACTCGGGTTACCTGACCCGTCGTCTGGTGGACGTGTCGCAGGACGTCATCATCCGCGAGGACGACTGTGGCACCGAGCGTGGCCTGACCATGCCGATCGCGCAGAAGAACGCGGCCGGCGCCCTGGTCGAGCACGACGACGTGGAGACCTCGGTCTACGCGCGGACGCTCGCCGCCGACGTCGAGAAGGACGGTTCCGTCCTCGCCGAGGCCGGTATCGACCTCGGTGACGTGGTCATCGACGCCCTCGTCGCCGCTGGCGTCGAGGAGGTCAAGGTCCGCTCGGTCCTCACCTGCGAGTCGCACGTCGGCACCTGTGCCGCCTGCTACGGCCGGTCGCTCGCGACCGGCAAGCTGGTCGACATCGGCGAGGCCGTCGGCATCATCGCGGCCCAGTCGATCGGTGAGCCCGGCACCCAGCTGACGATGCGTACCTTCCACACCGGTGGTGTGGCTGGTGACGACATCACGCAGGGTCTGCCCCGTGTCGTCGAGCTGTTCGAGGCGCGCACCCCCAAGGGTGTCGCCCCGATCGCCGAGGCGTCCGGTCGGGTCTCCATCGAGGACACCGACAAGACCCGTCGCATCATGCTCACCCCGGATGACGGCTCCGAGGAGCACGCCTACCCGGTGAGCAAGCGAGCGCGTCTGCTGATCGCCGACGGCGACCACGTCGAGGTCGGCCACCGGATGACGCAGGGTTCGATCGACCCCAAGCAGGTCCTTCGCATCCTCGGCCCGCGTGCGGTGCAGATGCACCTCGTCGACGAGGTGCAGCACGTCTACCGCCAGCAGGGTGTGTCGATCCACGACAAGCACATCGAGGTCATCGTCCGCCAGATGCTGCGCCGGATCACGATCATCGAGTCCGCCGACGCCGACCTGCTCCCCGGTGAGCTGGCCGAGCGTGGTCGGTTCGAGACCGAGAACCGTCGCGTCGTCGCCGAAGGTGGCCGCCCGGCCTCGGGTCGCCCCGAGCTCATGGGTATCACCAAGGCGTCGCTGGCCACGGACTCCTGGCTCTCGGCCGCCTCCTTCCAGGAGACGACCCGCGTGCTCACCGAGGCCGCGATGAACGCCAAGTCGGACCCGCTGCTGGGTCTGAAGGAGAACGTCATCCTCGGAAAGCTCATCCCGGCCGGCACGGGTCTCCCGCGCTACCGGAACGTCAAGGTCGAAGCCACGGAAGAGGCCAAGGCTGCGATGTACTCGATGCCCAGCTACGAGTACGACTACCCGGTGTTCGGCCCCGGCTCCGGCGAGGCCATCCGGCTCGACGACGCCGAGCTCGGTCTCGACTGAGCCCTGGGCTCGATTCACTGCACGACCCGAGGGGGTCGGCCCGGTTTCTCCGGGCCGACCCCCTCGGTCCTTGCGTGCACGGGTCGGGCGACTCCCGGCGTCCCGCCCCCGCGCTGCTGGCCAGGGGTGGGGTGCTGCACGTGACCCCGGTCTGGCGGGTCTGGTGCCCCACAGGGGGCCAGCAGTGGGGGGAGGGGTCCGGGGTGGTCCCCGGGGCAGCCCGCGGCACCACGGCTGGTCGCCCGCGTTGGACCGTATGCCGCGTGGTCACCACGCGGCATACCCGCGCTTTGCCTTGCCGGCCCGGGACTTGTTGCCGGCTGGTGGTCACGAGGCCCCCGATTTGAGGGTTCGGTGACGATCTGCGCGCAACAAGTCGGCGAGTCCCCGGCCTTGTTGCCGGCTGGTGGTCACGAGGCCCCCGATTTGAGGGTTCGGTGACGATCTGCGCGCATCAAGTCGCCGCAGCGTGAAGTGGCGGCGGCCATCGGGGCCGGAGGTCGGGTAACCGATTTGGTCGGGTACCACGCAGGCGGTATCTTTGAACACTGTGCCTGAGGTCTGCCTCAGTCATGCGCTGGAGTCGGTGCCGACCACCTCACGACCAACACCGTGACCACTGTCGGCCGCTGGGCCAGCACCCCTCTCGCCGGGCACTCCGCAACCGAACCGCCATGGTTCGTGCGTGGAGGGTGCAGGGGAGAGCGCCGAGCACGACACACCCGAGTGCGGGGGTCGGGCAAGGCACCACACCAAGGAGTGCCAGCAGGACCGCAGCCGCGGCCCGGCGGCACAGAACATCAACTACGTACGGAGAACAGGTTGCCTACGATCAACCAGCTTGTGCGCAAGGGGCGTCAGGACAAGGTCACCAAGACCAAGACTCCTGCCCTCAAGGGCTCGCCCCAGCGCCGTGGCGTGTGCACGCGTGTGTACACCACCACCCCCAAGAAGCCGAACTCTGCCCTGCGCAAGGTCGCCCGTGTGCGCCTCACCAGCGGCATCGAGGTCACGGCCTACATCCCGGGCGTCGGCCACAACCTGCAGGAGCACTCGATCGTGCTCGTGCGTGGCGGTCGTGTGAAGGACCTCCCGGGTGTCCGTTACAAGATCGTGCGCGGCTCGCTCGACACCCAGGGTGTCAAGAACCGCAAGCAGGCCCGCTCCCGTTACGGCGCGAAGATGGAGAAGAAGTAATGCCTCGCAAGGGACCCGCGCCCAAGCGCCCCCTCGTCGTCGACCCGGTCCACAACTCCCCGTTGGTGACCCAGCTGGTCAACAAGATCCTCCTCGATGGCAAGAAGTCCATCGCCGAGACGATCGTCTACGGCGCCCTCGAGGGCGTCAAGGAGAAGACCGGCTCCGACCCCGTCGTGACCCTCAAGCGCGCGCTGGACAACATCCGTCCGACGCTCGAGGTCAAGTCGCGTCGTGTCGGTGGCGCCACCTACCAGGTGCCGATCGAGGTCAAGCCCAACCGCGCGACCACCCTCGCCCTGCGCTGGATGGTCGGCTACTCGCGGCAGCGTCGTGAGAAGACCATGACCGAGCGGCTGATGAACGAGATCCTCGACGCGTCCAACGGCCTCGGCGCCGCAGTGAAGCGTCGCGAGGACACCCACAAGATGGCCGAGTCCAACAAGGCCTTCGCGCACTACCGCTGGTAACAGCGACCGGTATGCCGCGGGCCACCGCGTGCACGCGGCATACCGGGGGTGCGTGGTCGCGGCCCCGCCCACCACGCACCACCACGAACTTTTTCTAACGAGCGAGATGAGACGATCACATTGGCACTCGACGTCCTGACGGACCTGACCAAGGTCCGCAACATCGGGATCATGGCGCACATCGACGCCGGCAAGACGACGACGACTGAGCGCATCCTCTTCTACACCGGTGTCAACCACAAGATCGGTGAGACCCACGACGGTGCGTCGACCACCGACTGGATGGAGCAGGAGAAGGAGCGCGGCATCACGATCACGTCTGCCGCCGTGACCTCCTTCTGGGAGGGCACCCAGATCAACATCATCGACACCCCCGGTCACGTGGACTTCACGGTCGAGGTGGAGCGCTCGCTGCGCGTCCTCGACGGTGCCGTCGCCGTGTTCGACGGCAAGGAGGGCGTCGAGCCCCAGTCGGAGACCGTGTGGCGTCAGGCCGACAAGTACGACGTCCCCCGCATCGCGTTCGTCAACAAGATGGACAAGCTCGGCGCGGACTTCTACTTCACCGTCGACACCATCAAGGACCGCCTCGGTGCGGAGCCCCTCGTGCTCCAGCTGCCGATCGGCTCCGAGAGCGAGTTCGTCGGAGTCGTCGACCTCATCTACCGTCGCGCCCTCGTGTGGCCCGGTGACGCCAAGGGTGACGTCACCATGGGTGCCAAGTACGAGATCCAGGAGATCCCGGCCGACATGCTCGAGAAGGTGGAGGAGTACCGCCACGCCCTCGTCGAGCGCGTCGCCGAGTCCGACGACGTCCTCATGGAGAAGTACCTCGGTGGCGAGGAGCTGACGCCCGAGGAGATCAAGGGCGCGATCCGCAAGCTCACGGTCAACTCCGAGCTCTACCCGATCCTGTGTGGCTCCGCGTTCAAGAACCGCGGTGTGCAGCCGATGCTCGACGCAGTCGTCGACTACCTGCCGTCGCCGCTCGACGTCCCCCCGATGGTCGGCCACAAGCCGAACCACGAGGAGGTCGAGATGACGCGCAAGCCCGACACCAGCGAGCCGTTCTCGGCGCTGGCCTTCAAGGTCGCCACGCACCCGTTCTTCGGCACGCTGACCTTCATCCGGGTCTACTCCGGCCAGATCTCCTCCGGCTCCGCGGTCGTCAACACGACCAAGGGCCGCAAGGAGCGCATCGGCAAGCTCTTCCAGATGCACGCCAACAAGGAGAACCCCGTGGACGAGGCCCTCGCGGGTCACATCTACGCGGCGATCGGCCTGAAGGACACCACGACCGGTGACACCCTCAGCGACCCGAACGACCAGATCGTGCTGGAGTCGATGACGTTCCCGGACCCGGTCATCCAGGTGGCCATCGAGCCCAAGACCAAGGGTGACCAGGAGAAGCTCTCCACCGCCATCCAGAAGCTCTCCGCCGAGGACCCGACCTTCCAGGTCCACCACGACGAGGAGACCGGCCAGACGATCATCGCCGGGATGGGCGAGCTCCACCTCGACATCCTCGTGGACCGGATGAAGCGCGAGTTCAAGGTCGAGGCCAACGTCGGCAAGCCGCAGGTGGCCTACCGCGAGACCATCCGCCGCACCGTGGAGAAGTTCGACTACACCCACAAGAAGCAGACGGGTGGCTCCGGCCAGTTCGCCAAGATCCAGATCAGCATCGAGCCCCTCGACACCACCGAGTCCGGCGAGCTGTACGAGTTCGAGAACAAGGTCACCGGTGGCCGCGTCCCGCGCGAGTACATCCCCTCGGTCGACGCCGGTATCCAGGACGCCATGCAGTACGGCGTGCTCGCGGGGTACCCGCTGGTCGGCATCAAGGCGACGCTGCTCGATGGCGCCTACCACGACGTCGACTCCTCCGAGATGGCGTTCAAGATCGCCGGCTCCATGGCGCTGAAGGAGGCCGTCCGCAAGGCCGACCCCGTGCTCCTCGAGCCGATGATGGCCGTCGAGGTGCGCACGCCCGAGGACTACATGGGCGACGTCATCGGTGACATCAACTCCCGCCGTGGCCAGATCCAGGCCATGGAGGACATCAGTGGTGCCAAGGTCGTTCGCGGCCTGGTCCCGCTGTCGGAGATGTTCGGCTACGTCGGAGACCTGCGTTCCAAGACCCAGGGTCGGGCGAACTACTCGATGGAGTTTGACTCCTACGCCGAGGTCCCCAAGGCTGTTGCCGAGGAGATCATCAAGAAGACCCGTGGTGAGTGACCGGTAGCATTACCGGTCGCACCACGGACTGCAGAGCTCCACAACCCCCAATCCGCGCCACGTCCCGCCTGGGAACACGGCGTTCAACCAAAGAAGAGTCCTGAGGAGGACATCAAGTGGCGAAGGCAAAGTTCGAGCGGACTAAGCCGCACGTCAACATCGGCACCATTGGTCACATCGACCACGGTAAGACGACGCTGACGGCTGCGATTTCCAAGGTCCTGCACGACAAGTACCCGGACCTGAACCCGCAGTTCGCGTTCGACGACATCGACAAGGCACCCGAAGAGAAGCAGCGCGGTATCACGATCTCGATCGCGCACATCGAGTACCAGACGGAGAGCCGTCACTACGCCCACGTCGACTGCCCCGGACACGCTGACTACGTGAAGAACATGATCACGGGTGCGGCGCAGATGGACGGTGCGATCCTGGTTGTCGCGGCCACCGACGGTCCGATGCCCCAGACGAAGGAGCACGTCCTCCTGGCCCGCCAGGTCGGCGTCCCCTACATCGTCGTGGCGCTCAACAAGGCCGACATGGTCGACGACGAGGAGATCCTCGAGCTCGTCGAGATGGAGGTCCGTGAGCTGCTGTCCGACTACGAGTTCCCGGGCGACGACCTGCCGGTCGTCAAGGTCTCGGCGCTGAAGGCGCTCGAGGGCGACGCTGAGTGGGGCAAGTCGGTCCTGGAGCTGATGGACGCCGTTGACAGCGCCATCCCGGAGCCGGAGCGCGAGGTCGACAAGCCGTTCCTCATGCCCGTCGAGGACGTCTTCACGATCACCGGTCGTGGCACCGTCGTCACCGGTCGTATCGAGCGCGGCATCCTCAACGTCAACGAGGAGATCGAGATCGTCGGCATCCACGAGGGTCCGCCCACCAAGACCACGGTCACCGGCATCGAGATGTTCCGCAAGCTCCTCGACGAGGGTCGTGCGGGCGAGAACGTCGGCCTGCTGCTGCGTGGCACCAAGCGCGAGGACGTCGAGCGCGGGCAGGTCATCTGCAAGCCGGGCTCGATCACCCCGCACACGGACTTCGAGGCGAACGTCTACATCCTCTCGAAGGACGAGGGCGGCCGTCACACGCCGTTCTACGACAACTACCGCCCGCAGTTCTACTTCCGTACCACCGACGTGACCGGCGTCGTGCACCTCCCCGAGGGCACCGAGATGGTCATGCCCGGTGACAACACGGAGATGAACGTCGAGCTCATCCAGCCGATCGCCATGGAGGAGGGCCTGCGCTTCGCCATCCGCGAGGGCGGCCGTACCGTCGGCGCCGGCCGCGTCACCAAGATCACGAAGTAGTTCGCGCGATCTGACGCACCAGCACCTCCAGAGGGGCCCGCAGCTTCGGCTGCGGGGTCCTCTGCTGTCCCCGGCGACAACGCCAGCCGCCTGGGGGCTTTGCTCTGGTATGCCGGATCTGCCCGGTTCCCGGGTACGGCTCGTGGGGGAGGTGGGCGTGGCCGGGCGCGGCTAGTTTCGAGGCCATGACCGGTCGGTTCCGTCGCGTGGCCCTGGCAACTGCGGTACTGCTCACCGTGCTCGCGGGCCCGGTGGCCTCCGCGCCGGGCGACCCGACGGTGCGGTTCAGTGCCGCCGGGGACTTCTCGGCGTCGACCGCCGCGACCAGCGTGTTCAACCTGATCGGCTCGCTCGACAACGACTTCCACGCCGCCCTCGGTGACATGTCCTACGGCACCGCGGGCGCCGAGGAGGCCTGGTGCAGCGCGGTCAAGGCCGGAGTGGGAGAGGGCTATCCCTTCGAGCTGGTCTCGGGCAACCATGAGAGCAACGGCCAGAACGGGAACATCAACGACTTCTCGGCGTGCCTGCCCAACCAGCTGCCCGGCCTGCGGGGCACCTACGGGCGCCAGTACTACGTCGACGTGCCCGCGTCGGCCCCCCTGGTGCGCTACATCGCGGTCTCGGCAGGCATCCCGTTCACCACGGGCACCCTGAGCTATGCGGTGGGCACCCCGCAGTACACCTGGACCGCGGCGGCGATCGACTCCGCCCGCACGGCCGGCATCCCGTGGGTCGTCGTCGGCAACCACACACCGTGCCTGAGCCTGGGGCAGTACGCCTGCGAGATGGGCTCCGACCTGGCCAACCTGCTGCTGACCAAGAAGGTCGACCTCGTCCTCGGCGGCCACGAGCACCTCTACCAGCGCACCAAGCAGCTCACCACCCGCACCGGGTGCACCCAGCTCGTCCCCGGCACGTTCAACGCCTCGTGCGTCGTGGACTCCGACAACGACCTCGCCGCCGGAGCGGGCACCGTCTTCGCCACGGTCGGCACCGGCGGGATCAACCAGCGCGACGTCAACACGACCGACCCCGAAGCCGGCTACTTCGCCGCCTACGCGGGGGCCAACATCAACAGCACCTTCGGCGTGCTCGACATCTCCGCCACGGCCGACGTGCTCACGGCGAACTTCCGCCGGGCCTCGGGCGGCAGCTTCACCGACGCCTTCACCATCACGCGCGGCGCCCCACCGGCCAACCAGCCGCCGGTGGCCGCCTTCACACCGACCTGC
Source organism: Pedococcus bigeumensis (assembly GCF_039531795.1). Lineage (NCBI taxonomy): Bacteria > Bacillati > Actinomycetota > Actinomycetes > Micrococcales > Intrasporangiaceae > Pedococcus > Pedococcus bigeumensis. The sequence continues at coordinate 263,482 of NZ_BAAAQS010000001.1, forward strand.
ACGCAGCTCGCCTGCACCGTGGACGCCGCGGCCAGCAGCGACCCCGACGGCACGATCAGCTCCTACGCCTGGCAGTTCGGTGACGGCAGCACCGGCACCGGCGTCACGTCGAGCCGGACGTATGCCGCGGCGGGCACCTACACGATCACCCTCACCGTGACCGACGACGGCGGCGCCACCGACACCACCACGCAGTCGGTCACCGTGGCACCGACTCCCAACCAGCCCCCGACGGCGAGCTTCACGAACAGCTGCACCGACCTCGCCTGCACCTTCAACGGCGCGGGCTCCAGCGACCCCGACGGCACCATCGCGTCCTATGCGTGGAACTGGGGGGACGGCACGGCCAACGGCAGTGGCGCCACGCCCAACCACACGTATGCCGCGGCCGGCACCTACACGGTCCGGCTCACCGTGACCGACGACGACGGCGCCACCGGGACCACGACGACCTCGGTCACGGTCACCGCCCCCCAGGTGACGGTCCTGGCGTCGGACGCCTTCGGCCGCACCGTCGCCTCGGGCTGGGGGAGTGCCGACACCGGCGGGCCATGGACCTTCAGCGGCTCGGCGACGGCCCTGTCCGTCGGCTCGGGTGTCGGCCAGGTGCGCCTCGCCGCGGGCTCGGGGCCGTGGCTCGCGCTGGCCGGGGTGTCCTCCTCTGCGACCGACCTCGTCGCCACCATCGCCCTCGACAAGGTGCCCACCGGCAGCGGCGCCTACATCTCGCTGAACGGCCGGCGGGTGGCCGGTGTCGGTGACTACCGCGCCAAGGTGCACTACACCTCCAACGGTGCGGTGTGGCTGTCGCTGCAGCGGGCCACCGCTGCGAACACCGAGACCGCCCTGGTGGCCGAGTCGCAGGTCTCGGGGATCACGATGGCGGCCGGCCAGCAGCTGCTTGCGCGCGTCCAGGTCACCGGCACCTCGCCGACGACCATCCGCGCGCGGGTGTGGAAGGCCGGGACCACCGAGCCGACGACGTGGCAGAAGACGGTGACGGACTCGACCGCAGGCTTCCAGGCGACGGGTGGGGTCGGCCTCTTCCTCTACCTGTCGGGCAGCGCGACCAACGCGCCGGTCACGGTCTCGGTCGACGACCTCAGGGCAGTCCCGGCGCCCTGACCGGGCCGCCCCTCGCCTGCTCGTACTCCTGCGCCGTCAGCTCGTAGACCACCTCGCCGAGCTCCGCTCCCGGGAGCGGGTCGTCCCACGTGCGCACCTCGGTGCGCAGGTGGCGCAGGCCGAGCCGCTCGAGGACGGCTCGGGAACGCGTGTTCACCGCCATCGTCTCGGCCCAGATCCGCCGCAGACCCACGGTGACGAAGCCGTGCTCCACGAGGCAGGCCGCGCCCTCGCTGGCGAGCCCGCGCCCCCAGGCCCGCTGGCGCAGCCGGTAGCCCAGCTCGGCAGCGCCGTCACCGGTCGGGGTCAGGCAGAACCACCCGACGAACTCGCCGCGCTCGTAGCCCGACCAGTAGCCGAGCCCGAGCTCGTCGTGCGCCGGATCGGTGCGCTGGGGCATCCAGATCTCGATCACCTCATCCGGGGCCGTGGCCCGACCCGTGAGGTACTCCATGACGGCCGGGTCGCCGTCGAGCTCGACGAGCAGGGCGTTGTCGTCGGCAGTGAGGGGTCTGAGCCCGAGCCGGGTCGTCGTCAGGTGCGGCCGCGCCATCAGGGCGCAGCCGCCAGCAGCCCCGGCCCGATCTCCGCGACCGACCCCACCCCGGACAGGCCCATCGTCAGGTCGAGCTCGGCGACGATGTTGGACAGCACGTCACGCACCCCGTCGCGGCCCCCCAGGGCCAACCCGTAGACGTAGGGGCGACCGACGGCCACGGCGTCGGCGCCGAGGGCGATCGCCTTCACGACGTCGCTCCCGGTGCGGACACCGCTGTCGAGCACGAGGGGCAGCTCGGGCCCGACCGCAGCCCGGACGGCGGGCAGCGCGTCGAGGGAGGCGATGGCGCCGTCGACCTGGCGTCCGCCGTGGTTGCTGACCACGATGCCGCTCGCCCCGACCTGCACGGCCCGCCGGGCGTCGTCGGGGTGGAGGACGCCCTTGACGAGGAACGGCAGCGAGGTGCGGTCGCGCAGGGTCGCGAGCTGCTCCCACGTGAGGCCCGGGTTGGAGTAGATGTCGAGGAAGGTCTCGACGGCAGCGCGGGGAGTGGGGGAGCGCAGGTTGGCGCGCAGGTCGCCGGGGTGCTCACGGCTGATCGACAGCAGGGAGCGCAGCGCCCCGAGGGTGACCTTGACGTCGTCGGAGCCCTGCTCGGCCCGGGCCGCCACCCGCTCGGCGACGACCTGCTGGAAACGGGGGTCCGAGGTGTACTGCGCGATCCCGATCCCCTGCGAGAACGGCAGCGACCCCAGGTTGAGGTCCTGCGGTCGCCAGCCGAGCATCGTGGTGTCCAGCGTGACCACCACCGCCTCGGCGCCGCTGGCCTCGGCCCGGGCCAGCAGGCTGTCGACCAGCAGCTCGTCCGTCGACCAGTAGAGCTGGAACCAGCGTGGAGCCGAGCCCATCGCCGCCGCGACGTCCTCCATGGGGGAGCAGCCCTGGTTCGACAGGATGTAGGGCAGCCCCAGCTCGGCTGCCGCAGCGCCGATCTCGAGGTCGCTGTCGCGGCGGACCAACCCGACCGCGCCCACCGGTGCCAGCAGCACGGGCGCGGGCAGCCGGCGCCCGAGCAGCTCGGTGGACAGGTCGCGGCTGGCTCGCCCGGGCAGCATCCGGGGGACGATCCGGTGCCGGTCGAACGCCGCCCGGTTGGCGCGGGCGGTGGCGCCCTCGCCGGCGGCGCCCGCGACGTAGGCCCACGCGCGGGGCGACATGGCGGCCTGGGCACGCCGCTCGAGCTCGGCGGAGTCGGTGGGCACGGTCGGCCGGTGGCCGAGCACACCGGCGCGGTAGACCAGCCCCTGACGGGTGCGGCCGGGGCCTTCGGCGGGTGGGACTTCGGAGGTGGCCGGCATGGGCTCGATCCTGCCATTCGCCCGACCGCCGTGGCGGTGAACACCGGGCCCACTCCCGGCAGCGCGGATGGCCGGCGTGCATCGCTGCGCACCACCACGGTCGCCCCGGCGCCCGGGGGCGGCTCGGGTGGAGGCTCGGGTGGAGGCTCGCGTGGAGGCTCGGTCTTGGCTCGCGTGGACGCCGGGGGCGACGCGCCACCAGTGCGGGTATGCCGGGTGCCACGGCCTCGATTTGGTAGGTCGCCGCCCGCTCTGGCACACTGGACCGGTTGCTTGACGCGCGCCGTTGACCCATGTCGACGCCGCCACCCCCGGTGACACACCTCGAACCGTGCTTCAGCACGGGGCGACACTCCAGGGAAGCGCAAGCCCCGGCTCTGCCGGTCAATCCGATCCGCACGACTGCGTGAAAACGCGTGTCGTCCGGCCGCGAAGCGGGTGCGACACACCCGACCGCGGGGGTCGGAGATGGCCAAGAGCCGGCCAAGCTAGATGTTCGGCGAGAGAGAGACGTAACGGAGATGGCGGGACAGAAGATCCGCATCCGCTTGAAGTCGTATGACCACGAGGTCATCGACAACTCGGCGCGCAAGATTGTCGACACGGTGACCCGTGCTGGCGCGACGGTGGTCGGCCCTGTGCCGCTGCCCACGGAGAAGAACGTCTTCGTGGTCATCCGTTCGCCCCACAAGTACAAGGACAGCCGCGAGCACTTCGAGATGCGCACCCACAAGCGCTTGATCGACATCATCGACCCGACGCCGAAGGCCGTCGACTCGCTGATGCGTCTCGACCTGCCGGCTGACGTCAACATCGAGATCAAGCTCTGAGGCTGGCGAAATGACCACCACTGCTACCAAGACCGTGAAGGGTGTGCTGGGCAAGAAGCTCGGCATGACCCAGGTGTGGGATGCCGAGAACCGGCTCATCCCCGTCACCGTCATCGAGGCGGGCCCCTGCGTCGTCACGCAGGTGCGCGACGCCGCGACGGACGGCTACGACGCCGTCCAGATCGCGTTCGGCGCCATCGACCCCCGCAAGGTGACCAAGCCCCTGACCGGACACTTCGAGAAGGCCGGCGTGACCCCGCGTCGCCACCTCGTGGAGCTCCGTACCGCTGACGCCGCCGAGTACACGCTCGGCCAGGAAGTCACGGTCGAGACCTTCGAGGCCGGCCAGGACATCGACGTCACCGGGACCACCAAGGGCAAGGGCTTCGCCGGCGTCATGAAGCGTCACGGCTTCCACGGCGTCAGCTCCTCCCACGGTTCCCACAAGAACCACCGCAAGCCGGGCTCGATCGGTGGCTGCGCCACCCCGGGTCGCGTCTTCAAGGGCATGCGCATGGCCGGCCGGATGGGCGGCGTGCGTCAGACCACCCAGAACCTCACGATCCACGCCGTGGACGTGGAGCGGGGCCTGCTGCTCGTGAAGGGTGCCGTTCCCGGCCCCCGCAACGGCACGGTCCTCGTCCGCACGGCCGCGAAGGGAGCCTGACCCACATGGCTACCAAGACTGTCGTTGCCGACCTGCCCGCCGAGATCTTCGACGTCCAGGTCAACGTCCCGCTGATCCACCAGGTCGTCGTGGCCCAGCTGGCTGCTGCGCGTCAGGGCACGCACTCCACCAAGACCCGCGGCGAAGTCCGCGGTGGTGGCCGCAAGCCCTACCGCCAGAAGGGCACCGGCCGCGCCCGTCAGGGCTCGACCCGCGCCCCGCAGTTCGCCGGTGGTGGCGTCGTCCACGGCCCGCAGCCGCGTGACTACGCCCAGCGGACCCCCAAGAAGATGAAGGCCGCCGCCCTGCGTGGTGCCCTCTCCGACCGGGCCCGCCACGACCGCGTGCACGTCGTCGAGTCGCTGGTGACGGGCACCGCCCCGTCCACCAAGGACGCGCTCGCCCTGCTCGCCGGTCTGACCGACCGTCCCAACCTGCTCGTCGTGCTCGACCGCAGCGACCTCGTGTCGCTGAAGTCGGTCCGCAACCTCGAGGGCGTGCACGTGCTCGCCGCCGACCAGCTCAACACGTACGACGTGCTGTGCTCGGACGATGTCGTCTTCACCAAGGCCGCCCTGGAGGCTTTCGTCTCCAAGGCCCAGCCGGTGGGTGGCGTCGAGGTCAAGCTCGTCGACGAGACGGCTGTCGAGGCCGCCCCGGCCGAGAAGCCGGCCAAGGCTGCGAAGGCCGACAAGCCGGCGAAGGCCGACAAGACCGCCGACAAGGCCGAGAAGCCCGCCAAGGCTGAGAAGCCCGAGAAGGCTGAGAAGGCCGACAAGCCCGCGAAGGCCGCCAAGACGGCCAAGGCCGCCAAGGCCAGCGCGGACGAGGAGGAGACCAAGTGAGCACCCTCGCTGCAGGCAAGGACCCGCGCGACATCCTGATCGCACCGGTCGTTTCCGAGAAGTCGTACTCGCTGCTCGACCAGGGCAAGTACACCTTCATCGTCGACCCGCGGGCGAACAAGACGGAGATCAAGATCGCCGTCGAGCGCGTCTTCAACGTCAAGGTTGACTCCGTCCACACCCTCAACCGTGTCGGCAAGACCCGCCGCACCCGGTTCGGCATCGGCAAGCGCAAGGACACCAAGCGTGCGATCGTCACCCTCCGCGAGGGCTCGATCGACATCTTCGGTGCCGGCGCCTGACGGAATCGCTGAAGAGACGTAAGGGATTACGAACAATGGGTATCCGCAAGTACAAGCCGACCACGCCTGGCCGCCGAGGCTCCAGCGTCGCCGACTTCGTCGAGGTCACGCGCTCCACGCCTGAGAAGTCGCTGGTGCGCCCCCTCACGAAGTCCGGTGGCCGCAACAGCAACGGCCGGATCACCACCCGTCACATCGGTGGTGGACACAAGCGCGCCTACCGCGTCATCGACTTCCGTCGTCATGACAAGGACGGCGTGCCGGCCAAGGTCGCTCACATCGAGTACGACCCCAACCGCACGGCGCGCATCGCGCTGCTGCACTACGCCGATGGTGAGAAGCGCTACATCCTGGCCCCCAAGGGCCTGGAGCAGGGCGCCAACATCGAGAACGGCCCCTCGGCCGACATCAAGCCCGGCAACAGCCTGCCGCTGCGCAACATCCCGACCGGTACGGTCATCCACGCCGTCGAGCTCAAGCCCGGCGGTGGCGCGAAGATCGCCCGTTCGGCCGGTGTGCGCGTGCAGCTCGTCGCCAAGGACGGCCCCTACGCCCAGCTGCGTATGCCGTCCGGTGAGATCCGCAACGTCGACCTGCGCTGCCGCGCCACGGTCGGCGAGGTGGGCAACGCCGAGCAGTCCAACATCAACTGGGGCAAGGCCGGCCGCATGCGCTGGAAGGGCAAGCGCCCGACCGTCCGTGGTGTCGCCATGAACCCGGTCGACCACCCGCACGGTGGTGGCGAGGGCAAGACGTCCGGTGGACGTCACCCCGTCAGCCCCTGGGGTCAGGCCGAGGGCCGCACCCGTCGCCCCGGCAAGCCGAGCGACAAGATGATCGTTCGCCGCCGCCGTACTGGCAAGAAGCGCTGAGAAGGAGCCTGAGAAACCATGCCTCGTAGCTTGAAGAAGGGCCCCTTCATCGACGGCCACCTTCAGAAGAAGGTCGACGTCCAGAACGAAGCGGGCACCAAGAACGTCATCAAGACCTGGTCACGTCGTTCGGTCGTGAGCCCGGACATGCTGGGTCACACCCTCGCCGTGCACGACGGCCGCAAGCACGTCCCGGTGTTCGTCACCGAGTCGATGGTCGGCCACAAGCTCGGTGAGTTCGCGCCGACCCGCACGTTCAAGGGTCACGTGAAGGACGACAAGAAGGGGCGGCGTCGCTGATGGCTGCCTCCACCGACAACAAGGACAACGTGATGGAAGCCAAGGCGAGCGGGCGCAACGTCCGCGTCACGCCCCAGAAGGCCCGCCGCATCGTGGACCTGATCCGCGGGAAGCAGGCCGTCGAGGCGATTGCCGTGCTGCGGTTCGCCCCGCAGTCCGCATCCGACCCGGTCCAGAAGGTGCTCGAGAGCGCCATCGCCAACGCACGGGTCAAGGCTGACAAGGCCTCCGAGGCCTTCGACGAGCGCGACCTGGTCATCAGCGCCGCCTTCGTCGACGAGGGTCCGACCATGAAGCGTTTCCGCCCGCGGGCCCAGGGCCGCGCCGCACGCATCAACAAGCGGACCAGCCACATCACCGTGGTCGTCACGCCGAAGACCACCAAGGGAGGCACCCGCTAATGGGTCAGAAGGTCAACCCGCACGGCTTCCGCCTCGGTATCACCACCGAGCACAAGAGCCGCTGGTTCGCTGACTCCACCAAGGAGGGTCAGCGGTACCGCGACTACGTCAAGGAAGACGTCGCCATCCGCAAGCTCATGTCCGAGGGCATGGAGCGGGCCGGCATCTCCCGCGTCGAGATCGAGCGCACCCGTGACCGCGTCCGTGTGGACATCCACACCGCGCGTCCCGGCATCGTCATCGGTCGCCGCGGCGCCGAGGCCGACCGCATCCGTGGCGAGCTCGAGAAGCTCACCGGCAAGCAGGTCCAGCTGAACATCCTCGAGGTCAAGAACCCCGAGGTCGACAGCCAGCTCGTCGCGCAGGGCATCGCCGAGCAGCTCTCTGCTCGCGTGTCGTTCCGTCGCGCGATGCGCAAGGGCATGCAGTCCGCCACCCGCGCCGGCGCCAAGGGCATCCGTGTCCAGGTCTCCGGTCGCCTCGGCGGCGCCGAGATGTCTCGCACCGAGTTCTACCGCGAGGGTCGCGTCCCGCTGCACACGCTGCGTGCGCAGATCGACTACGGCTTCTACGAGGCCCGCACCACCTTTGGTCGCATCGGCGTCAAGGTGTGGATCTACAAGGGTGACGTCACCGCTCGTGAGCTGGCCCAGCAGCAGGCTGCTGCGCCGCGCCCGAGCCGTGGCCCCCGTCGTGACGGCGCCGACCGTCCGGCCCGCGCTCGTCGCGAGCGTCCGGAGGCCGCCGCCACCGAGACCGCTGCTGAGGCTCCCGCCCCCGAGGCGACCGCGGCCAGCACTGAGGGAGAGCAGTCCTGACATGTTGATTCCTCGTCGAGTCAAGCACCGCAAGCAGCACCACCCGGGTCGCTCGGGCGCTGCGAAGGGTGGCACCAAGATCGCGTTCGGCGACTACGGCATCCAGGCCCTCGAGCCCGCCTACGTCACCAACCGTCAGATCGAGTCCGCTCGTATTGCGATGACGCGTTACATGAAGCGTGGTGGAAAGGTGTGGATCAACATCTACCCCGACCGCCCGCTGACCAAGAAGCCTGCCGAGACCCGCATGGGTTCCGGTAAGGGCTCCCCCGAGTGGTGGATCGCCAACATCAAGCCTGGTCGCGTGATGTTCGAGGTGTCCGGTGTGTCCGAAGAGGTCGCCCGTGAGGCCATGCGTCTGGCGATGCACAAGCTCCCCATGAAGTGCCGCTTCGTTCGGCGTGAGGGTGGTGACATCTGATGGCAGTCGGATCCAAGGACCTGGTGTCCGAGAACCTGCGTGGTCTCGACGACGACCGTCTGGTCGACGAGCTCCGCAAGGCCAAGGAGGAGCTGTTCAACCTCCGTTTCCAGTCGGCCACCGGCCAGCTGGACAACCACGGCCGCCTGCGCGCCGTCCGCAAGGACATCGCCCGCATCTACACCGAGCTCCGTGAGCGTGAGCTGGGTATCGGGCAGAGCCCGAGTGCACCGGCCAAGGAGGAGTCGGCATGACCAAGAACACCAAGGACAAGACCGTGGATGACGCCGTGACGGCTCAGGACCGCAACTACCGCAAGACCCGCCAGGGTTACGTGGTGAGCGACAAGATGGACAAGACCGTCGTGGTCGAGGTCGAGGACCGCGTGAAGCACGCGCTCTACGGCAAGGTCCTGCGGCGCTCGAGCAAGGTCAAGGCCCACGACGAGGACAACGCTGCCGGTATCGGCGACCGCGTCGCGATCATGGAGACCCGTCCCCTCTCGGCCACCAAGCGCTGGCGCGTGGTGGAGATCCTCGAGAAGGCCAAGTAAGCCACCTGCCACCTCGGCAAGCCCATCTGTCATCAGACAGTCAAGTTCGGCCAGGCTCGCCCGCACGGGTGAGAACCAGCACGACGAGTAGGAGTTAGAAGTGATCCAGCAGGAGTCGCGACTGCGCGTCGCCGACAACACTGGTGCAAAGGAAATCCTCTGCATCCGTGTCCTCGGTGGCTCGGGTCGTCGTTACGCCGGCATCGGTGACGTCATCGTCGCCGCAGTCAAGGACGCCATCCCTGGCGGCAACGTCAAGAAGGGCGACGTCGTCAAGGCCGTCATCGTGCGCACCACCAAGGAGCGCCGTCGCGGTGACGGGTCGTACATCAAGTTCGACGAGAACGCCGCCGTCATCCTCAAGGCCGACGGGGACCCCCGTGGCACCCGCATCTTCGGCCCGGTGGGTCGCGAGCTGCGTGAGAAGAAGTTCATGAAGATCATCTCGTTGGCGCCGGAGGTGCTCTGACCCATGGCTGACAAGAAGAAGATGAAGATCAAGAAGGGTGACACCGTCAAGGTGCTCACCGGCAAGGACCGCAACAGCATCGGCAAGGTCATCGCTGTCTACCCCGAGACCGAGCGCGTGCTCGTCGAGGGTGTCAACCGCGTGACCCGCCACACCAAGGCCGGCCAGACCGCTCGCGGCAGCCGCACCGGTGGCCTGGTCGTCCAGGAAGCTGCGATCCACGTCAGCAACGTCGCGGTCGTCGACCCGGACGACAAGAAGGTCGGCACCCGGATCAAGACCCGCGTCGAGACCGTCGAGCGCGATGGCCGCACCAAGACCGTCCGCACCCGTGTCGCGGTGCGCTCGGGCAAGGACCTGTGAGAGACATGACCGAAACAGAAACCCGTACCGAAGTTTCCGCAGCGGTGACCCCGCGGCTCAAGCAGCGCTACGCGGACGAGATCAAGGGCGAGCTGTTCAAGCAGTTCGGCTACGAGAACGTCATGCAGGTGCCTGGCGTGGTCAAGGTCGTCGTCAACATGGGTGTTGGTGACGCCGCCAAGGACGCCAAGCTCATCGAGGGCGCGATCAGGGACCTCTCGGCCATCACCGGCCAGAAGCCTCTGGTCACCAAGGCCCGCAAGTCGATCGCGCAGTTCAAGCTGCGCGAGGGTATGCCGATCGGTGCGCACACCACGCTGCGCGGCGACCGCATGTGGGAGTTCCTCGACCGTCTCGTGTCGGTGGGCCTGCCCCGTATCCGTGACTTCCGCGGCCTGTCGCCCAAGCAGTTCGACGGCAAGGGCAACTACACCTTCGGCCTCACGGAGCAGTCGATGTTCCACGAGATCGACCAGGACCGGATCGACCGCGTGCGTGGCATGGACATCACCGTCGTGACGACTGCCACCAACGACGACGAGGGCCGCGCACTGCTCAAGGCGCTCGGCTTCCCCTTCAAGGAGAACTGACATGGCGAAGACCGCCCTGGTCAACAAGGCCAACAAGAAGCCGAAGTTCAAGGTGCGTGGCTACACCCGTTGCCAGCGCTGCGGCCGACCGCACTCGGTCTACCGCAAGTTCGGGCTCTGCCGCATCTGCCTTCGCGAGATGGCACACCGCGGCGAGCTGCCCGGCGTCACCAAGAGCTCCTGGTAATACCCCACCGTTTTCATCCTTACATCGCAGGTCGCTGCAGACGCAGTGAAACCACGGTGAGAGAGGGCCGGAGAAGCCCATGACCATGACTGACCCGATTGCGGACATGTTGACCCGCGTCCGGAACGCCAACTCGGCGCACCACGACGCAGTCTCCATGCCGTTTTCCAAGCTGAAGTCCCACATCGCCGAGATCCTCCAGGCCGAGGGCTACATCGCCTCCTGGAAGGTCGAGGACGCCGAGGTCGGCAAGACGCTGACCATCGAGCTGAAGTACGGCCCCAACCGTGAGCGTTCCATCGCTGGCGTGCGCCGTGTCTCCAAGCCCGGTCTGCGCGTCTACGCCAAGTCGACGAACCTGCCCAAGGTGCTCGGCGGCCTCGGTGTGGCCATCATTTCCACCTCGTCTGGTCTCCTCACGGACCGCCAGGCCGCGACCAAGGGTGTGGGCGGGGAAGTCCTCGCCTACGTCTGGTAAGGGGATTCGACATGTCGCGTATCGGACGACTCCCGGTCTCCATCCCTAGCGGTGTCGAGGTCACCATCGACGGCCAGACCGTCAAGGTGAAGGGCCCCAAGGGCGAGCTCAGCCACATCGTGGCCGAGCCGATCACGGTCGAGAAGGGCGACGCTGACCTCGAGGTCAAGCGCCCCAACGACGAGCGCCAGTCCCGTGCCCTGCACGGCCTGACCCGCTCGCTCATCAACAACATGGTGCTCGGTGTGACCGAGGGCTATGAGAAGAAGATGGAGATCCACGGCACGGGTTACCGCGTGGCCAACAAGGGCGGCGACCTCGAGTTCGCGCTCGGCTACAGCCACTCGATCACCGTCAAGGCCCCCGAGGGCATCTCCTTCGCCGTCGAGAACCCGACCCGCTTCGCGGTCCAGGGCATCGACAAGCAGCTCGTTGGCGAGGTTGCTGCAAACATCCGCAAGCTGCGCAAGCCCGACCCGTACAAGGGCAAGGGCGTTCGCTACGCGGGCGAGCACATCCGTCGCAAGGTCGGAAAGGCCGGTAAGTAAGCCATGGCAATGATCGTCAAGCGCGCCAAGGGCAAGTCCGCTGCACGCGGACGCCGCCACCTGCGCCTGCGCAAGAAGGTGACCGGTACGACCGTGCGTCCGCGCCTGGTCGTGTCGCGCTCCACGCGCCACGTCTTCGTGCAGATCGTCGACGACACCATCGGCAAGACCGTGGCGTCGGCCTCCACCATGGAGGCGGACCTGCGCTCGTTCGAGGGTGACAAGACCGCCAAGGCCCGCAAGGTGGGCGAGCTGCTCGCCGAGCGCGCCAAGAGCGCCGGCGTCGAGGCCGTCGTGTTCGACCGTGGTGGCAACAAGTACCACGGCCGCGTCGCGGCCATCGCCGAGGGCGCCCGCGAGGGTGGACTGGCCCTGTGAGCACCGTGACCGAAACTGTTATTGAGATGAGGAACATCTGATGCCCGGACCCCAGCGTCGAGGCACTGGTGCCGCTGCTGGCGGCGACAACGCTCGTGGCGAGCGCGGCGACCGCCGTGGTGGCCGCGACAACCGTCGCGACGGTGGCCGTGACCAGGCCGAGAAGAGCGCCTACGTCGAGCGCGTCGTGACCATCAACCGCGTGTCCAAGGTCGTCAAGGGTGGTCGTCGCTTCAGCTTCACCGCCCTCGTGGTCGTGGGCGACGGCGACGGCACCGTCGGCGTCGGCTACGGCAAGGCCAAGGAAGTCCCCGCGGCGATCGCCAAGGGTGTCGAGGAGGCCAAGAAGGAGTTCTTCAAGGTCCCGCGCATCCAGGGCACCATCCCGCACCCCGTGCAGGGTGAGGCCGCTGCCGGTGTCGTCATGCTCCGTCCCGCCGCTCCCGGTACCGGTGTCATCGCCGGTGGTCCGGTGCGCGCGGTCCTGGAGTGCGCCGGCATCCACGACGTGCTGAGCAAGTCGCTCGGCTCGGACAACGCCATCAACGTCGTCCACGCGACCGTCGCGGCCCTCCGGGGTCTCGAGCGTCCGGAGGAAGTGGCTGCCCGCCGCGGCCTCCCGGTCGACCAGGTCGCCCCGGCCGCCATGCTGCGCGCGCAGGCTGCCGGTCGCGAAGCTGCGAAGGCAGGTGCCTGATGCGTCTCAAGGTGACCCAGACCCGTTCCGAGATCGGTGGCAAGCAGAACCAGCGTGACACGCTGCGCAGCCTCGGTCTGAAGCGCATTGGCGACGTCGTCGTCAAGGAGGACCGTCCCGAGATCCGCGGGATGGTCAAGACGGTGACCCACCTGGTCGCTGTCGAGGAGGTTGACTGACCATGGCAGACAAGAAGGCCGCCAAGGCCGCTGCCGCGCCTGAGGGCACTGCCCTCAAGGTGCACCACCTGCGTCCCGCCCCGGGTGCCAAGACCGCCAAGACCCGCGTGGGCCGCGGTGAGGGCTCCAAGGGCAAGACCGCAGGCCGTGGCACCAAGGGCACCAAGGCCCGCTACCAGGTTCCGGAGCGCTTCGAGGGTGGCGCCATGCCGCTCCACATGCGTCTGCCGAAGCTGCGTGGCTTCAAGAACCCCTTCCGCGTGGAGTTCCAGGTCGTCAACCTGGACAAGCTGTCCGCCCTGTTCCCCGAGGGTGGCGATGTGACCATCGCCGACCTCGTGGCCAAGGGTGCGGTCCGCGACAACTCCCCGGTCAAGGTTCTCGGCACCGGCGAGATCACCGTCAAGGTCAACGTGACCGCTGACAAGTTCTCGGCGACCGCCAAGGAGAAGATCGAAGCCGCCGGCGGCTCGGTCACCTCCGCCTGACCAAGCCAGAACGACAGGGTATGCCGCGGGCTCACCGCTCAAGGTGAGCGCGCGGCATACCCCGTTTGCTGTCCCCGACCTTCTGTCGGGGTAGCCTTCGTAGGATTGCCTGACCGTCATCACCGCGGGCCCCCACCGGCCCGCGTCACCAGGAGGACCTGTGCTCACCGCCTTCACCCGTGCGTTCAAGACGCCGGACCTGCGCAGGAAGCTGCTGTTCACCCTCGCGATCGTCGTCATCTTCCGGCTCGGCTCGCACGTGCCCGTCCCGGGCGTGAGCTACACGGCCGTCCAGGCGTGCATCAAGGGCGCCGACTCGACCACGGGTGTGCTCGGCCTGGCCAACCTCTTCAGTGGCGGGGCGCTCCTCCAGCTGTCGATCTTCGCGCTCGGGATCATGCCCTACATCACGGCGAGCATCATCGTGCAGCTCCTCACCGTGGTCATCCCGCGGTTCGAGGCCCTCAAGAAGGAGGGCCAGCAGGGTCAGACGAAGATGACCCAGTACACCCGGTACCTGACCATCGGTCTGGCCGTGCTGCAGTCCTCCACGCTGATCACCTTCGCCCAGAACCCCTCGGCGCTGTTCGGCCCGAACTGCACGAGCATCCTGCCCGACGAGTCGATCCCGACCCTGGTCATCATGGTGCTCACCATGACCGCCGGCACCGGTGTCGTCATGTGGCTCGGTGAGCTGGTCACCGACAAGGGCATCGGCAACGGCATGTCCCTGCTGATCTTCACCTCGATCGCCAGCTCGTTCCCGAGCTCGCTCTGGGCGATCCAGCAGCAGGACGGCCGCTGGGACGTCTTCATCGGCGTGATCCTGCTCGGCTTCCTCATCATCGCGCTCGTCGTCTTCGTCGAGCAGAGCCAGCGCCGCATCCCGGTGCAGTACGCCAAGCGCCAGGTCGGGCGCCAGATGTACGGCGGGACCTCGACCTACATCCCGCTCAAGGTCAACATGGCCGGCGTCATCCCCGTGATCTTCGCCTCGTCGCTGCTCGCACTGCCCTCTTTGCTGGCACAGTTCAACCGTAAGTCGGACGGAACCTCGGCGGGCTGGGTGAACTGGGTGGATGCCCACCTGGTCCGTGGTGACCACCCGATCTACATGGTCATCTACATCGCGTTGATCCTGTTCTTCACGTTCTTCTACGTGTCGATCACGTTCAACCCGGTGGAGGTGGCCGACAACATGAAGCGCTACGGCGGCTTCATCCCAGGTATCCGCGCCGGGCGACCCACGGCCGAGTACCTCGACTACGTGCTCACCCGCATCACCGTTCCAGGGGCCATCTACCTCGGTCTCGTCTCGCTGATCCCGCTCATCGCACTGGTACTCGTCGGGGCCAACCAGAACTTCCCGTTCGGTGGCACCTCCATCCTCATCATCGTCGGCGTCGGCCTCGAGACGGTGAAGCAGATCGAGTCGCAGCTGCAGCAGCGGCACTACGAAGGGTTCCTTCGGTAATGCGTCTGATCATCCTCGGGCCGCCCGGTGCAGGTAAGGGCACCCAGGCGGCCAAGATCGCCGAGAAGTTCGGCATCCCCGCGATCTCGACGGGCGACATCTTCCGCGCCAACATCAAGAACGAGACCCCCCTCGGCCTGCAGGTCAAGGAGGTGCTCGCGTCCGGTGGCTACGTCACCGACGAGATCACCAACGCGATCGTGCGCGACCGGCTGTTCGAGGACGACGCCGAGCAGGGGTTCCTGCTCGACGGCTTCCCGCGCACGGCCGCCCAGGTCGAGACGCTCGACGCGATCCTGGCCGAGCACGGCCACGCGCTCGAGGCGGTCCTCGAGCTCACCGTCGACAGCGAGGCGGTGGTGCAGCGGCTGCTCAAGCGGGCCGAGATCGAGGGACGCGAGGACGACACCGAAGCGGTGATCCGCGAGCGTCAGGCGATCTACCGTCGCGAGACGGCTCCGCTGACCGAGGTCTACTCCGCCCGCGGCCTGCTGGTGCAGGTCGACGGCATGGGGTCGGTCGACGACGTCTTCACCCGCATCTCCGCGGCCCTCGAAGGGGTTGCTCGATCCTGATGTTCGGCAGGTCCCGCATCGAGACCAAGACCCCCGACCAGATCCTGCGCATGCGCAAGGCTGGCCTGGTGGTCGGTCAGACCCTCCAGCTGATGGCCCAGACGGTCCGTCCGGGGATGACCACCAAGCAGCTCGACGAGCTCGCGGAGGAGCACATCCGCGGCTGCGGGGCGACGCCGTCGTTCCTCGGCTACCACGGCTTCACCGGCTCGCTCTGCACGTCGGTCAACGACGAGGTCGTCCATGGCATCCCCGGCCCGCGGGTGCTGGCCGAGGGTGACCTGATCTCGATCGACTGCGGCGCCATCGTCGACGGCTGGCACGGCGACGCCGCCATCTCCGTGATCGTGGGCGGCCGCGACGCGGGCCGTCCCGAGGACCTCGCGCTGATCGACGCCACCGAGGACTCCATGTGGGCCGGCATCGCCGCGCTCAGCGTGGGGGAGTCGCTGTATGCCGTGGGCGCCGGTGTCGAGGACAGCATCGTCGCCTCGGGCGAGCGCGACGGCCACGACTACGGGATCATCGAGGACTACGTCGGCCACGGCATCGGCACCGAGATGCACATGGACCCGCAGGTGCCCAACTATCGCGTCCGCGACCGGGGTCCGACCGTGCGCTCGGGGGTGACCGTGGCGATCGAGCCGATGGTGACCCTCGGCAGCGCCGACACGACCGTGCTGGAGGACGACTGGACGGTCGTGACCAACGACCGGTCCAGGGCGGCCCACTGGGAGAACACCGTGGCCGTCACCGACGCCGGGTTGTGGGTGCTGACCGCCCTCGACGGCGGCCGGGAGCGGCTGGCAGCCGCCGGCGCGGCATACGCCCCCCTCGCCTGAGCACGTCCCCGACCGGTCGCATCCCTGTCCGGCCAGCCCCATGGAGCACGATTTCGTGCTCAGGCAGTCCTGGCGTAGACTGGTCTGTCGGTGCGCGACCTCGCGTGCCGTATTCGTGTGTGCGCCCCAGCCGGGGGTGCCACGACGACAGATTGTGGAGGACATGGCCAAGAAGGACGGTGTCATCGAGATCGAGGGCACGATCGTCGAGGCTCTCCCGAACGCGATGTTCAGGGTCGAGCTCACGAACGGTCACAAGGTTCTCGCTCACATCTCGGGCAAGATGCGTCAGCACTACATCCGGATCCTCCCCGAGGACCGCGTGGTGGTGGAGCTCAGCCCGTACGACCTGACCCGTGGCCGGATCGTCTTCCGCTACCGCTGATCTGCACGACCAGCACCCAGCACCACCCCGTTAGACCTGCCGGTCCGCCCGGATCGACAGTGCCAGATCGACTGAAGCAGAGGCTATGAAGGTTCAGCCGAGCGTCAAGAAGATCTGCGACAAGTGCAAGGTGATCCGCCGTCACGGCCGGGTCATGGTGATCTGCGAGAACCTGCGCCACAAGCAGCGCCAGGGCTGACCAGCTCCACCTGAGCCCCCACGCGGGACTCGCCCAGCACGACTCGCATCTCTTCGAGAAGCGCAGACAAGTGAATCGACCGCAGTACCCGGCCCCTGAGAGCAGCGTCGTCGACGCAGCCCAGGACGTCACCCCCGGCCCGGAGGCCGAGGACCGGTGCCCCGAGGAAAGCTTCGGGAAGCAGCCCGGAACGGTACTGCTCCAGACCTCCGGTGAAACAAAGGAAACACACAAGATGGCACGTCTTGTCGGTGTTGATCTCCCGCGCGAAAAGCGCGTCGAGATCGCTCTCACCTACATCTTCGGAGTGGGTCGTACCCGCTCCCAGCAGGCCTTGGCCGCGACGGGTGTCAACCCGAACACGCGCGTCCGCGACCTGTCCGACACCGAGCTCGTCGCGCTGCGCGACTACCTCGAGACGAACGTCAAGATCGAGGGTGACCTCCGTCGCGAGATCGCCGCCGACATCCGCCGCAAGGTCGAGATCGGCTCCTACGAGGGCCTGCGCCACCGCCGTGGCCTGCCCGTGCGCGGTCAGCGCACCAAGACCAACGCGCGCACCCGCAAGGGCCCCAAGCGCACCGTCGCCGGCAAGAAGAAGGTTGGTAAGTAATGCCTCCCAAGGCTCGCACTGCCGGCGCCAAGAAGGTGCGCCGCAAGGAAAAGAAGAACATCGCCCACGGGCACGCTCACATCAAGAGCACCTTCAACAACACGATCATCTCGATCACGGACCCCGCTGGTGCCGTCATCGCCTGGGCCTCTGCCGGCCAGGTGGGCTTCAAGGGTTCGCGCAAGTCCACCCCGTTCGCCGCGCAGATGGCCGCCGAGGCTGCCGCCCGTCGCGCGATGGAGCACGGCATGCGCAAGGTCGATGTCTTCGTCAAGGGCCCCGGCTCCGGTCGTGAGACCGCCATCCGTTCCCTGACCGCGACCGGCCTGGAGGTCGGCGCCATCAGCGACGTCACCCCCTCGCCGCACAACGGTGTCCGTCCGCCCAAGCGCCGTCGCGTCTGAGCCGTCGGTAAAGAACAGGGAGATAGAGAAAACTCATGGCTCGTTACACCGGCCCCATCACCAAGAAGTCGCGTCGCCTCAAGGTCGACCTCGTCGGCGGCGACAAGAACTTCGAGCTCCGTCCCTTCCCGCCCGGCCAGCACGGCCGTCGCCGGATGCAGGAGAAGGAGTACCTCACCCAGCTGCAGGAGAAGCAGAAGGCCCGCTTCACCTACGGCGTCATGGAGAAGCAGTTCCGCGGCTACTACCAGGAGGCCTCGCGCCGCTCTGGCAAGACCGGTGAGACCCTGCTGCAGATCCTCGAGTCCCGCCTGGACAACGTGGTCTACCGCGCCGGCCTGGCCCGCACCCGTCGTGCGGCCCGCCAGCTCGTCACGCACGGCCACTTCGAGGTCAACGGCGTGCGCGTGGACGTCCCGTCCTACCGCGTCGAGCAGTACGACATCATCACCGTTCGCAAGCAGTCCGTGAACACGTTCCCGATCGAGCTGGCTCGCCAGACCTTCGGCGAGCGCCCCACCCCGGCCTGGCTCCAGGTCGTCCCGGGCACGCTGCAGATCATGATCCACCAGCTCCCGGAGCGTGCGCAGATCGACACGATCCTCACGGAGCAGCTGATCGTCGAGCTCTACTCGAAGAACTGACGGCAGCGGGTATGCCGCGTGGGTGACCACGCGGCATACCCCGCTTTCGGCCGTGGTCGCAGACAGAGGCGACGTACGGCCTGGACCAACTGGTCCGACATTCATCGGCGTCATATAGCGGTCGCCGAAGAGAAAGGAAACACCCGTGCTCATTGCACAGCGCCCCTCCCTCAGCGAAGAGGTCGTTGCGGACAACCGCAGCCGCTTCGTCATCGAGCCCCTCGAGCCCGGCTTCGGCTACACGCTCGGCAACTCCATGCGCCGCACGCTCCTCTCGAGCATCCCCGGCGCAGCCGTGACCAGCATCCGCATCGACGGTGTGCTGCACGAGTTCTCCACGATCCCCGGGGTCAAGGAGGACGTCACCGAGATCATCCTCAACATCAAGGGCCTGGTCGTCTCCTCGGAGCACGACGAGCCGGTTGTCATGTACCTGCGCAAGCAGGGTGCGGGCGCCGTCACCGCCGCGGACATCGCTCCGCCGGCGGGTGTCGAGGTGCACAACCCCGACCTGCACATCGCCACGCTCAACGGCAAGGGCAAGATCGAGATGGAGCTGACCGTCGAGCGCGGTCGCGGCTACGTCTCGGCCAACCAGAACAAGTCCGGTGACCAGGAGATCGGCCGCATCCCGGTCGACTCCATCTACTCGCCGGTGCTCGCCGTGACCTACAAGGTCGAGGCGACCCGTGTCGAGCAGCGCACCGACTTCGACAAGCTGATCGTCGACGTCGAGACCAAGAACTCGATGGCCCCCCGTGACGCGATGGCCTCGGCCGGCAAGACCCTGGTCGAGCTGTTCGGCCTGGCCCGCGAGCTCAACGTCGAGGCCGAGGGCATCGACATGGGCCCGTCGCCGACCGACGCCGCCCTGGCCGCCGACCTGGCGCTGCCGATCGAGGACCTCGACCTCACCGTCCGGTCCTACAACTGCCTCAAGCGCGAGGGCATCCACACCGTGGGTGAGCTCGTCGGGCGCAGCGAGGCCGACCTGCTCGACATCCGCAACTTCGGTGCGAAGTCGATCGACGAGGTCAAGGCCAAGCTCGTCGGCATGGGCCTGGCCCTCAAGGACAGCCCGCCCGGGTTCGACCCGTCCGCGATCGCCGACAACTACGGCGACTACGACGACGACTTCGCTGACGACGGCCGCGCCCTGGCCGAAGACGAGCAGCTCTGACCAACCGCCGCTGACCAGCCGGCACCGTCCGCGGTGCCGGCAGGTCACACACCAAGGAGAACCTGAACCATGCCTACCCCCACCAAGGGTCCCCGTCTCGGCGGCGGTCCGGCTCACGAGCGCCTGATCCTGGCCAACCTGGCCAGCTCGCTGTTCGAGCACGACTCGATCACCACCACCGAGGCCAAGGCCAAGCGCCTGCGCCCGCTGGCCGAGCGTCTCGTGACGTTCGCGAAGCGCGGT
This sequence comes from Pedococcus bigeumensis, assembly GCF_039531795.1. Lineage (NCBI taxonomy): Bacteria > Bacillati > Actinomycetota > Actinomycetes > Micrococcales > Intrasporangiaceae > Pedococcus > Pedococcus bigeumensis. The sequence goes on from NZ_BAAAQS010000001.1 coordinate 283,409, forward strand.
GACCTCCACGCCCGTCGTCGCGTCCTGTCGGTCATCTCCGACAAGGGCGTCGTGCACCGTCTCTTCACCGAGATCGCGCCCGACATGGCCGAGCGTCCCGGCGGCTACACCCGCATCACCAAGATCGGCGCCCGCAAGGGTGACAACGCCCCCATGGCCGTGATCGAGCTCGTCCGCGAGCCGCTGGCCAAGAAGGCGACCGTCAAGGAGGCGGAGGCCGCTACCAAGCGTTCCGCCAAGCAGGCCGAGGCCAAGGAGGCTGCGGTCGAGACCAAGGCCGCGGAGGACGACGCCAAGGCCGCCGAGTCGACCGAGACCACCGAGTCGACCGAGACCACCGAGGCTGCTGCCACGGAGGTCCCGGCCGGTGCCATCGCCGCGAACGAGGACGGCTCGTCCCCCGACGCGGAGTACACCGTCAAGGGCAACGCCGACTCGGGCAAGTACCACGAGGCCGACGGCCAGTGGTACGACCAGACGATTGCCGAGTTCTGGTTCAAGTCCGCCGCCGACGCCGAGGCCGCTGGCTTCACGAAGGCCGGCGCCTGACCCAGGCCGCCACATCGCAGCAACGGGCCGTCCACCCTCCGGGGTGGGCGGCCCGCTGCGTTGTCCGGACCACCTGTGACGTGTTGCTGCCTGGTCGTCACGGGTGGGTTGTTCCGGGGGTCTGGTGGGGTCCTGGTGGCAACAAGTGCCGAGAGCGCCCGCCGACCGACGACGGTCAGGTATGCCGGGTGGCAGGCTCCGTGCGGAAGGCGCCGGCCAGGGGGAGGATCGCGAGGATCAGCACCATGGGTACGGCGAACCCGGGGCGTAGGGACTGCGCGCCGACGACGCCGGTCAGGACGGCCCCCAGCAGCCCGCCGACGTAGTTGAACTGGTTGAACCGGGCGATCACGGCGTCCACCCGGGCCCGTCGGGCCTCGGGGTCGAGCCCGCCGCCCGCGACCACGGCTGCGGCGGAGAAGGACAGCGGCGCGATCACGGCGACCGAGCCACCCAGCACGGTGAAGCCGAGCACCGCGACCCACCACGACGGTGAGAAGACGATGACCGCCAGGGCTCCGCAGGCCACCAGTGCGCCGATGCGCAGCAGGGGCACGGCGCCGACCCGGGCGACGGCCGCGTCGCCGGCGAGCCGGGTGGCCAGGCTGGCGACCAGGTAGGGGAGGGTGGCGAGGGGGAGCAGCCAGTCGGGTGCCTCGTGGACCGACTTGAGGAACACCGGTCCCCAGGTCGTCGCCGCGGTGTCGACCATGTAGAACAGCACCATCGCGGCCCCGAGCAGCAGGATCTTGCGCCACGGGACGGCCAGGGCGGCGGCAGTGGTCGCCACCGGCGGGTCGGCGCTGGCCGGCAGGAGGGGGGCGGCCAGCAGGAGCAGGGCCACGACGCACAACGGCAGCAGCCCGGCGAGCAGGCCCACCTGCGTCACCGCGATCGTGACCACCGTGGCGACGATCCCGCCGGCCGTCCAGGCCCCGTGGAACGACGGCAGGATGGTGCGGCCGTAGCGGTGCTCGACCGCCACCGCCTGCATGTTGGAGGCCGCGTCCACGACGCCCAGCCCCAGGCCGTAGACGGCCAGCCCGCCCACGAAGACGCCCCTCTGCGGTGCGCCGGCCACCGCGGCCAGCCCGAGGGCCTGCAGGACGAACCCGACCCGCAACGTCGCGGCACTGCCCCTGCGGGTCGCAGCCATCTCGGTGAGGGCCGACCCGGCGCCGGCCAGGAGCACGACCATGAGCAGCAGCCCGGAGACGAACAGCTCCGACAGGTCCCAGCGGGTCTGGAACCTGGGCAGCCTGGTGGTCAGGGAGATGAACAGCAGACCCTGCACGGCGAAGGCTGCGGCGACGGCGGCGCGGTGCCGGGCGAGGCCGACGGTGGTGCGCGCCGGGGTGGTGGCGATCCTCACCCGCCCACTCTGGCAGACCTGAGGTCCGGGCGAGGGGCACCAACCCACCCGTGACTAGGCTTGCCGCATGGACCAGGAGCAGGGGGAGCGGCCGGCGGCGCCCCTGCGGATCCGGCTCGACTTCGGCTACGACGGCACCGACTTCTCCGGCTGGGCGGCCCAGCCGGGGCTGCGCACCGTCGAGGGCACGCTGTCTGCGGCGCTCACCACCATCCTGCGGGCCGAGCAGCCGGTGCGGCTGACCGTGGCCGGGCGAACCGATGCCGGGGTCCACGCCCGGGGCCAGGTGGCCCACTTCGACCCGGACCCGACCGCCTGGGCGGCGCTGCCCGGTCGTTCCACGCGCACTCCCGCCGAGGCGGCGCTGAGCCGGCTGCGCGGCATACTCCCTGCCGACATCGGCATGCGGGCCGTTGCCGTCGCCGCAGACGGCTTCGACGCGCGCTTCGCGGCGCTGCAGCGCCGGTACCTCTACCGCCTGGCCGACCGACCGGAGCTGGTGGACCCGCTGCGCCGCCGCGAGACCGTGGTCACCAAGCGCGCCCTCGACGTCGAGTCGATGCACGCTGCCGCCCAGGAGCTGCTCGGGCTGAACGACTTCGGAGCCTTCTGCAAGCGGCGCGCGGGGGCGACGACGGTGCGCACGCTGCTCGACTACTCGTGGCGACGCGCCGAGGACGGCACCCTCGAGGCGACGGTCGTCGCTGACGCGTTCTGCCACTCGATGGTGCGCTCGCTGGTGGGCGCCGTCGTGCCGGTGGGCGAGGGACGCAAGGGGGTCCACTGGCCCGCGGAGGTGATGCGGGCGGCCGTCCGTGACGCCGCTGTCGTCGTGATGCCCCCGCACGGGCTCTCGCTCGAGGAGGTCGTCTATCCCGACGACGCCGGGCTGGCCGTCCGCGCCAGGGAGTCGCGGGTCAGGCGGACCCTGGACCGGTCAGAACCGCCGTCGGCCTAGGAGCCCTCGGGCAGCGGGGGCCCGACCACCTCGAGCCCGTACCGCGGCCCGACGACGTTCCACCGCGCGATCTCCTCGGGCATCGAGCGACCATCGGCGCCGGGGAGCCGGTGCTCGAGCGCCGGCAGGCCGACCTCGTCGTAGAGGTCGAACAGGTGCCCGGGGTCGGTGAGCCCCAGGAAGCGGACCGGCTCGTCGCCGGTCACCCGGAAGGCGTGGGGCAGCATCGCCGGCAGCCAGATGAAGTCACCGGAGGTGAGGTGGAAGACCTCGTCCCCGGCGCGGTAGGTCATCGCGCCGTCGAGGAGGTAGAAGGCCTCCGCCTCGCGGGTGTGCCGGTGCAGGGGGGTGGCGGTGCCGGGCGGCTGGGTCACGAGGGCGACGCCGAGGCCGCCCCCCGACTCGTCGGCGCTGAGCAGGTGCTCGAACAACGAGCCCATCGCCCACGTCCCGCGGCCCGTGCCCGCCGGCCGGTGGACGACCCCGGCGCCCGGGCCGGTGGTGGCGGTGGGGGTGGTCGTCCCGAGCTCGCTCATCTGGCGCTCCTCAGCCTGCACTGGGCCAATATTCATCCGAACCATCTTCGGGCGAATATTGCTAAGGTAGGCCCGATGACCAGGACCGTCAAGACCCGCGCCTACCGGTCGACGGTGCGCGCCGAGCAGGCCCGTCGCACGCGGCTGGCGGTGCTGCGTGCCGCCCGCGAGCTGCTCACCGAGCACGGCTACGAGGCGACGACCGTCGCGATGGTGGCGGCGGCGGCCGGTGTCTCCGTCGACACGGTCTACACCAGCGTGGGGCGCAAGCCCGAGCTGGCGGTCGCGGTGGTCGACATGGTGCTGGGATCGGCCGACGAGCCGGTGCCTGCGCAGGAGCGCGACTACGTCCGCGCGGTGCAGGCGGCGGTCACGGGCCGGGAGAAGCTCGCGGTGTATGCCGCGGCGATGCGGACCCTGGTGCCGCGCACCGCCCCGCTGCTCGAGGCACTGCGCAGGGCGGGGGAGGCCGACCCCGCGTCGGCGTCGGCCTGGTCGATGGTGATGGAACGCCGGGCAGCCAACATGCTGCTGCTCGCCGCCGACCTGCGCGCCTCGGGAGACCTGCGGGCGGACCTCACCGACCGCGAGGTGGCCGACATCGTCTGGTCGACCAACTCACCCGACTACTGGCTGCTGCTGCGCTCGCGCGGCTGGTCGGCGAAGCGGTACGCCGAGCTGCTCGAGGACCTGTGGTGTCGCCTCCTCCTGGAGGGTGAGCCGCCGGTCAGCCGGTGATGGCGGCGTAGCCGAGCGAGTCGTGGATGGCCAGGCCGGCGAAGGCGGAGGAGCCCGAGAAGGCGTCCTCGACCAGCGCGAGCTGGGTGTTCATCTGTGCGAGCGTCATGCCGTAGAAGGTCTGCTTGACCTCGGTCGGGTCGGTGCCGAGGAAGTTGGTCTCCTGGCCGATCCGCACGGGGCGGCCGAGCTGCCCGCCGGCCGTCACCTCGGCGGCGGCGAGGGCGATCGTGCCGTCGGGACCGTCCGCGCGGTTTCGGTAGGCCATCACCGTGACCGCATCGGTGCGGCGGATGATCTCGCGGTCGAGCGTCGAGCCGTTCGCGGCGATCTCGTCGAACCAGAACGGGATGTCCGCCTCGATGGGCGTGGCCGCCGCCGCGGTGCCGAGCAGGTCGAGGGTGGCGAGGTACTTCTTGACGACGGCCTTGCGGTTCTTGGTCCACGCGGAGGTCGTGTAGGGCTCGATGTCGACGTGGACCCCGGTGAACAGGCCGGTGGCCAGCGTCGGCTGGAGCCAGTTGGTGACCACCCAGGTGGGGTTGTCGACCCAGCCCGGGTCGCCGCCGAGGGCGTCCACGCGCAACCCTGCAGCGTCGGCCAGGGCGACCAGCTCCTGGAGCTCGGCCAGCTTCGGTGAGCTGTCCACGTGCGGGGGCACGGCGGCATACAGCTGACCGATGCCCCGGGCCGTCGCGAGGCTGACGACCGCCTGCGGGTCGGACGTGTCCCAGACCCACATGGCCCGGGCGGCGGCCGGGCGGCCGGTGCGGTCCACCGTCACCTCCGGCGCGGCCATCGCCTGGCCGGCCACCGTCACGCCCACGGCACCCACGATCGCCACGAGGGCGACCATAGCCATGAGGCGGAGGGGAGAGGCGGAGCGGGGCACGAGATGTCCTTTCGGGGCGACTTGTCCATGGTCGCGGGTCGCGAGCAGTGCCCCCGACCAACTTTGACAAGCCTTTACCTTCGTCTCGTCCGTTCGTCCGGGGTTGCCCGTCAGACAACTGAGATGACGAGCAGGGGTCCGGTGCAGCACCCTTGACCCCGTGGGACACCTCGACATCAACACCGTGAGCTTCGTGCTGCCGGACGGCCGGCCCCTGCTGAGCGAGGTCTCCCTCCGGGTCGGCGAGGGGGCGAAGGTGGCCCTCATCGGCCCCAACGGCACGGGCAAGACCACACTGGGCCGGATCATCGCCGGGGACCTCGCCGCCCACGACGGCGCGGTGACCCGCTCGGGCGGCCTCGGGGTGATGCGCCAGTTCGTCGGCTCGGTGCGCGACGACTCCACCGTGCGCGACCTGCTCCTCTCGGTGGCGCCGGAGCCGGTGCGCGAAGCGGCGGCCGAGATCGACCGCACCGAGATGCTGATGATGGAGCGCGACAGCGAGGCCGACCAGATGGCCTACGCGCACGCCCTGGTGGCCTGGGGCGACGTGGGTGGCTACGACTACGAGACGCTGTGGGACGTCTGCACCGTCGCGGCCCTCGGTATGCCGTTCGACAAGGCCCAGTGGCGCAAGGTCACCACCCTCTCGGGTGGAGAGCAGAAGCGGGTCGTCCTCGAGGCGCTGCTGCGCGGACCCGAGGAGGTGCTGCTCCTCGACGAGCCGGACAACTACCTCGACGTCCCTGCGAAGCGGTGGCTGGAGGAGCAGCTCATCGCCTCGCCGAAGACGGTGCTCTTCGTCAGCCACGACCGGGAGCTCCTCAACCGCGTCGCGACCCGGGTCGCCACGCTCGAGCCCGGCGCGGCCGGCTCGACGCTCTGGGTCCACCCCGGTCGGTTCGCGACCTACCACCAGGCCCGCGAGGACCGGAACTCCCGCCTCGAGGAGCTGCGTCGGCGCTGGGACGAGGAGCACCAGAAGATCAAGGACCTCGTGCAGATGCTCAAGGTCAAGGCCAAGTACAACGACGGGATGGCGCCGCGCTACCACGCCGCCCAGACCCGCCTGCGCAAGTTCGAGGAGGCCGGGCCGCCGCAGGAGACCCCCTTGCGCCAGAACGTCAACATGCGGCTCAAGGGGGGTCGCACGGCCAAGCGCGCCGTCATCGCCGAAGGGCTCGAGCTCACCGGCCTGATGAAGCCGTTCGACCTCGAGATCTGGTTCGGCGAGCGGGTCGCCGTCCTCGGCAGCAACGGTTCGGGGAAGTCGCACTTCCTGCGGCTCGTGGCGGCCGGGGGCAGCGACCCCGACGCGGAGCACCGCCCGGTCGGCGACATCCAGCCGGTGTCGGTGGCGCACACCGGTCGTCTGCGGCTGGGCTCGAGGGTGCGGCCGGGCTGGTTCGCCCAGACCCACGACCAGCCCGCCCTGGTCGGACGGACCCTGCTGGAGATCCTGCACCGGGGCGACGAGCACCGGACCGGCCGGCCCCGCGAGGAGGCTGCCCGGGTGCTCGACCGCTACGGCCTGGCGCGCGCCAGCGAGCAGACCTTCGACTCGCTCTCCGGCGGCCAGCAGGCGCGGTTCCAGATCCTGCTGCTCGAGCTGTCGGGCGCGACCTGCCTGCTGCTCGACGAGCCCACCGACAACCTCGACCTCCACTCGGCCGAGGCGCTCGAGGAAGGTCTGGCGGCGTTCGAGGGCACCGTCATCGCGGTGACGCACGACCGGTGGTTCGCCCGGGGCTTCGACCGGTTCCTGGTGTTCGGCTCGGACGGCCGGGTCTACGAGTCGGACGAACCGGTCTGGGACGAGGGGCGGGTGGCCCGCGCCCGCTGAGCCCGCCCCGTCTCGGCGAGCGCCGCGGGCCCGGTGGGCATACATTGCCTTGGTTCCCCCGAACCTCCCGTTGACCAGGACGGTGCTGTCATGGCGCGACCCAGAACCACACTCCTTGCTGTCCTCAGCAGCGCAGCCGTCGTCTTCGCGGGGGTGGGGGTGCCGCTGGCCGCGGGTCCCGCAGCCGCGGCCGACCCGGCGCCCCGGACGGCCACCCTCGCGGGCTCGTTGCAGAGCGAGCTCGGCTGTCCCGGTGACTGGGCTCCCGACTGCACGGCCACGGACCTGGCACAGGTGGGCAACACCACGGCCTACGCGAAGGTCTTCGACGTGCCCGCGGGCTCGTACGAGTTCAAGGTGGTCATCGACCACTCGTGGGACGAGAACTACGGCGCGGGTGGTGCGAAGAACGGCGCCAACATCCCGCTGGTCCTCAAGGGCCCCGCGCGCGTCGAGTTCTCCTACGACGACGTGACCCACCAGGTCGGGATGCGACCGGTGCAGCTCTCGGGGCCGGCCACCAGGGCCGACCAGGCGTATGCCGCGGACTCCCTGCGCGAGCCGCTCACCAAGGAGCGCTACTACTTCGTCATGGCGGACCGGTTCGCCAACGGCGACACCGCCAACGACAAGGGCGGCCTGACCGGGGACAAGTCCCAGACCGGCTACGACCCGACCAACAGCGGGTACTACCACGGCGGTGACCTCAAGGGGATCCAGTCGAAGCTCGACTACATCAAGGGTCTCGGCACCACGGCCATCTGGCTTACCCCGTCGTTCAAGAACCGGCCGGTCCAGGGAGCACCGCCGAACGACAGCGCCGGCTACCACGGGTACTGGATCACCGACTTCACCCAGGTGGACCCGCACCTCGGCACCAACGCCGACCTCACCGCCCTGATCTCGGCGGCCCACGCCAAGGGCATGAAGGTCTTCTTCGACATCATCACGAACCACACCGCCGACGTCATCAACTACTCCGAGGGCAAGTACACCTACATCGACAAGGCGACCTCTCCCTACAAGGACGCCAACGGCAACGTCTTCGACGACAAGGCGTACGCCGGCAAGCCCGGCTTCCCGGCGATGGACCCGAACACCTCGTTCCCGTACCACCCGGTCTTCAACACGCCGGCTGACGCCACGGTCAAGGTGCCGGCCTGGCTGAACGACCGGACCAACTACCACAACCGCGGCGACTCGACCTTCGCCGGCGAGTCGTCCGAGTACGGCGACTTCGTCGGGCTCGACGACCTGTTCACCGAGCAGGCCGACGTCGAGCAGGGCATGGAGGACATCTACAAGGCGTGGGTGGACTTCGGCGTCGACGGCTTCCGGATCGACACGGTCAAGCACGTCAACATGGAGTTCTGGCAGAAGTTCAGCCCGGCGATGCTGGCGCAGGCCAAGAAGGACGGCAACGACGACTTCTTCATGTTCGGCGAGGTCTACGACTCGCGTCCGTCGTACATGTCGACCTTCACGACCACGGGCAAGCTGCCGGCCACCCTCGACTTCGGGTTCCAGGCGCAGTCGGTCAACTGGGTGCAGGGGAAGTCGGGCACCGACCTGCGCGACCTCTACGCCGACGACGACTACTACACCGACACCGACTCCAACGCCTACGAGCTGCCGACCTTCCTCGGCAACCACGACATGGGCCGGGTGGGGATGCTGCTCAAGGGCCCCAGCACGGACGCGGCCGACCTCATGCGTCGCGTCAAGCTGGCCGACTCGCTGATGTTCCTCACCCGGGGACAGCCGATTACCTACTACGGCGACGAGCAGGGCTTCATGGGCTCGGGCGGCGACAAGGCAGCCAGGCAGGACATGTTCGCCACGCAGGTCCCCAGCTATGCCAGCGAGCAGGTGCTGGGCGGTGAGTCGGGCTCCAAGGATCGCTTCGACACCAGTGCGCCCCTCTACCAGCACATCAAGCAGCTGTCGGCGCTGCGGGCGGCCAACCCGGCGCTCGCCGACGGGGCCCAGGTGCACCGCTATGCCAGCAGCACGGCAGGGGTCTTCGCCTTCTCGCGGATCGACAAGGCCAAGCGCGTGGAGTACGTCGTGGCCCTCAACAACGCGACGTCGGCCAAGTCGGCGACCTTCGCGACCTACGGCCACAACCAGGGCTTCGCGCCCCTCTACGGCACGACGTCGTCGGTGCGGTCGGCCAAGGACGGCCGGCTGACCGTCACGCTCCCCCCGCAGTCCGTGGCGGTGTGGAAGGCGACCACGCCGATGGACCGGCCGAAGTCGGCGCCGCCGGTCTACCTGACCTCGCCCAGCGCGGGTGCCGTCGTGGGCGGGCGTGCACAGGTCGGGGCTGCGATCACCACGAACACCTTCGCGCAGGTCTCCTTCCTGGCCCGCCCTGTGGGCACCACTGCCTGGACTGCGCTCGGCACCGATGACAACGCGCCCTACCGGGTGTTCCACGACGTGAGCGACACGACGGCGTGGCCCAAGGGCACCTTGGTGGAGTACCGCGCCGTGGCCAAGGACTCGGTCGGGCACGTCTCGGCGTCCTCGAGCTACGGCATCGTCGGCGACCCGAAGGCGGCCGGGGGCGGCGGTAACGTCGGCCCGGTCACCCAGCCCGACGCCGTCGCTGCCGCCGGCGACCACAACAGCGAGATGGGCTGCGTGACCGCCGCCGGAGCGCCCGAGGACTGGGCGCCCTGGTGCGACCAGGCCCAGCTGTCGCTCGGCGCCGCCGACCAGATCTGGAAGGGCAAGTACCAGCTGCCCGCCGGACAGGAGTTCGCCTACAAGGCTGCGCTGAACCGCAAGTGGGACGAGAACTACGGAGCCGGTGGCGTGCCCGGTGGGTCCAACATCTCCTACAAGGTGCCCGCCGACGGTGAGGTGAACTTCTACTACGACCACTCGACCCACTGGATCACCTCCGATGCCCAGGGCCCGATCATCACCGCACCGGGCAGCTTCCAGTCGGAGGTGGGCGGCTGTGCCGACTGGAGCCCGGACTGCATGAAGCCCTGGCTGCAGGACCCCGACGGTGACGGCACCTACACGTGGGCCACCAACCAGATGCCGGCAGGCAGCTACGAGTTCAAGGTGGCGCACGGCCTGTCGTGGGACGAGAACTACGGGGCCGGTGGCGCGCCCGGTGGGGCCAACGTCAGCCTCACCGTCCCCTCCGACGGGCTGCTCGTGACGATCTCGTACGTCCTGGCGACACACGCGATCAGCACGACCGTGACCAAGCCCGGCGCCGCACCCGACCTGACCAAGCAGCGGGCGGTGTGGGTCCAGCGCGGCCTGGTCGCGTGGCCCGCGGACCTGGTCCCGGACGGGGTCGACCCCGCCCTGCTCAAGTGGGGCCTGACCTGGTCGCGGGACGGTGGTCTCGCGGTGGACGCCGAGGCGATCACCGGCGGCACCACGGCGCCGCTGCGCTACGACCCCGACGGCCTCCCTGCCGCGGTGGTGGCCGCGCACCCGGAGCTCAAGGGCTACCTCGCCCTGCGGCTGGACACCAGGACGGCCAAGCAGGTGCCTGAGATCCTCCAGGGCCAGGTGGCCGTCGGCATGTACGACACCCTCAACCGGGTGCTCGACGCCACGGGCGTGCAGATCGCCTACGTCCTCGACGACCTGTATGCCGCGGACGCCGCGAAGCGCACCTATGGCGTCACCTTCGGCGGCCGCTCGCCGTCCTACCGGATCTGGGCGCCGACCGCCCAGCGGGTGGACCTGCTCACCTGGGCGCCGGGAGCCCCCGCCGACGCGCCGGTGAGCGCGGCGACGCGGACGCACCTGTCACGGTTCGCAGACGGCTCGTGGTCCGGCTCGGCCGGGCTGCGCAACTCGCGCTACCTCTACGAGGTGACCGTCTACGTCCCGACGACCGGCAAGGTCGAGACGACCCCGGTGACGGACCCGTACTCCGTCGCCCTGACCCTCGACTCGACCCGGTCGGTGGCCGTGGACCTGAAGGACCCGGCATACCAGCCGTCGTCGTGGCGCACGGCCAAGGCGCCGGCGCTCGCCAAGGACGTCGACTCGACTGTCTACGAGCTGCACGTGCGTGACTTCTCGGTCAACGACCCGACCGTGAGTGCGCAGAACCGTGGGTCCTACCTGGCGTTCGCGGAGAACGGCAACGGCACCAAGCACCTCAAGGCGCTCGCCGCCGCGGGGCTGAACACGGTGCACCTGCTGCCGACCTTCGACATCGCCTCGATCCCCGAGGACCCGGCCGACCAGCAGACGCCGGCCTGCGACCTCAGGTCGTACGCCCCGGACAGCGACCAGCAGCAGGCCTGCGTCAACGCCATCCGGGCCAAGGACGCGTTCAACTGGGGCTACGACCCGTGGCACTGGATGGCGCCCGAGGGGTCGTACGCCTCGACGCCGGCCAAGGCCGACGGGGGAGCGCGGGTCGCGGAGTTCCGCACGATGGTCGGTGGCCTGCACCAGGACGGCCTGCGGGTCGTGCTCGACCAGGTGTTCAACCACACCCCGACGTCAGGCCAGGCGCAGACCAGCGTCCTCGACAAGGTCGTGCCCGGCTACTACCAGCGGCTCAACGCCAGCGGCGGCGTCGAGACCTCGACCTGCTGTCAGAACGTGGCCACCGAGCACGCCATGGCCCAGAAGGCGATGGTCGACGCGGTGGTGCTGTGGGCCCGTGACTACAAGGTCGACGGCTTCCGGTTCGACCTGATGGGCCACCACAGCAAGGCCAACATGCTGGCCGTGCGGGCTGCCCTCGACCGGCTCACGCTCGCCAAGGACGGCGTGGACGGCAAGTCCGTGTACGTCTACGGCGAGGGCTGGAACTTCGGCGAGGTGGCCGACAACGCGCGCTTCGTGCAGGCCACGCAGGGTCAGCTCGGAGGCACCGGGATCGGGACCTTCTCCGACCGGCTGCGCGACGCCGTGCGGGGTGGCGGGCCGTTCGACAGCGACCCGCGCAAGCAGGGCTTCGGCAGCGGTGAGTCCACCGACAGCAACGGCGTCCCGTTCGACGCGTACGACCCGGCCACGTCGCTCAAGCACGACACCGACCTGGTCGAGCTCGGGCTGGCCGGCAACCTGAGGTCGTTCTCGTTGCGGCTCAACCAGAACGGCTCGGTCGTGACCGGCAAGGACGTCGACTACAACGGCCAGCCCGCGGGCTACGCCGACCAGCCGGACGAGGTGGTCACCTACGTCGACGCCCACGACAACGAGACGCTGTTCGACAGCCTGACCTACAAGCTGCCGGTGGCGACCTCGATGAGCGACCGGGTGCGGATGAACACGCTCTCGCTCTCGACCACGGCGCTCTCGCAGACGCCGTCGTTCTGGCACGCCGGTGCGGACCTGCTCCGCTCGAAGTCGTTGGACCGCAACAGCTACGACAGCTCTGACTGGTTCAACACCCTCGACTGGACCGGTGCCGACAACGGCTTCGGCCACGGTCTGCCCCTCAAGGGTGACAACGAGGCGAAGTGGGCGATCCAGAAGCCGTTGCTGGCGAACCCGGCGCTGAAGCCGGCGGCCGCCGACGTGCAGACGGCCACCGCCCAGGCGCAGGACCTGCTGCGGCTGCGCTTCTCGACCCGGCTGTTCCGGCTCGGCAGCGCTTCGGCGATCAACGCCAAGGTCTCCTTCCCGGCCAGTGGCACGGCAGACGCGCACCCCGGGGTGATCGCCATGCGGATCGACGACACCAAGGGTGCCGACGCCGACCCGCAGCTCAAGGGTCTGGTCGTGGTGTTCAACGCCTCGCCGACCGCGGTGACCCAGAAGGTGCCCGGCCTGGCTGGTGCCGCCCTGGCGTTGTCACCGGTGCAGCAGCTGGGGTCGGACGCCGTCGTGAAGTCGGCCACCTGGAACGCGTCGGCGGGCACGGCGACGGTGCCGCCCAGGACCGTGGCGGTCTTCGTCCAGCGCTGACCCCTCGCCCCCGACGAGGAACCTTTGCTAGCAAGGGTTCCTCGTCGAGGGACAGGTTGCACCCTGTCCACCAACGAATTTCCTTTGCTAGCAAAGGTTGCTGGAGGGGGTCAGGTCTCGAGGCCGAGGACGATGCGCCGCAGCAGGCTGTTCAGCTCGACCTGCTCGGCCTCGCTGAGGACGGCCAGGGTCTGCTTCTCCCGGACGACCGCGAGCTCGAGGGCCTGCTTCCACACGGTGCGCCCCGACTGGGTGGGCCGGACGATGATGCGACGGCGGTCGAGCGGGTCGCTCTCCCGGGTGACGTAGGCCAGCTCGACCAGCCGGTCGAGTCGGGAGGTCATCGCCGCGCGCGTCACGTGACAGGCCTCGGCCAGCTGGGCCGGGGTGGTCTCGTTGGGCTCGGGCTGGACGAGCAGCGTGTGCAGGGTGTCGTACTCGGCCGGCCCCAGGCCGAGCTCGCCGAACGCGGCGGCGTTGGCCCGCTTCACATGGCGGTTGATCGCCCCGATCCGCACGACGGCGCCCTCGACCTCGGGGTCGAAACCCCGGAACGTGCGGCGCCAGCGCTCGACGTGCTGGTCCACCCAGTCCTGCTCGGGTCCCTGCTCGTGTTGTTGCTCGTGCCCTTGCTCGGGTCCCTGCTCGTGTCCCTCGGCCATGCCCTCAGTGTGGCAGATCTGGATACCGTCTGAGAATTAGATGACAGATAGTTAAACGGTGTACTAATCTCCCTCGCATGACCTCCACCGCCCCCTCCACCCCCTCGGGCTTCCGCCTCCTGGCCGTCGGCCAGGGGCTGTCGTGGTTCGGCGACGCGTTCGCCCCGATCGCCCTGGCCGTCGCGGTCCTCGCGGGCGGTGGCAGCGCCAGCGAGCTCGGCCTCGTCCTCGCGGCCACCATGGCGGCCCGACTGGCGGGCACGCTGGTCGGCGGGATCTGGGCCGACCGGGTGTCACCCGGACGGATCATGGTCGCCAGCGACGTCGTGCGCGCCCTGAGCACCCTTGCCACCGCCGGCTACTTCGCCACCGGCCAGGACAGCGTGCCGCTGCTCTGTGGGTTGGCCGCGGTGACCGGCGGCGCCGCGGCCTTCTTCGGGCCGGCCTTCGTGTCGCTGCGACCGCTGCTCGTGGCGGTGGACCGTCGGCACGCGGCGAACGCGACGCTCAACATCCTCCAGAACTCCGCCTTCATCCTCGGCCCGGCGGCCGCGGGTGTGTTCGTCGCCTGGGCGGGCGCGCCCTGGGCCTTCGTGGTCAACGCGGCCTCGTTCGTGGTGTCGGCCGGCACCGTGGCGGCCATCCGGGTCGACGCGCCGCGCGCGCCGCGGGCGGGGCTGCTCGCCGAGCTGCGCGAGGGGTGGCGCGAGGTGACCGGCCGCAGCTGGCTGCTGGCCGGCCTGCTGGCTGCCACGGCATACCACGCGGCCTTCGGTGCGGTGACCGTGCTGGTCGACGTCATCGCGGTGCGCGATCTCGGCGGCCCCACGGCCCTGGGGTGGATCTCGGCCGCCTCCGGCGCCGGCGGTCTGGTCGGGGGCCTGCTGGCGCTGCGTATGCCGCCCCGTCGCCCGCTGCTCGTCGGCTGGCCCTGCGTGGCGCTGATGTCGCTCTTCGCGGCAGCGTTCGCGTGGCCGGGTCAGCTGGCGGCGGTCATCGGCGCCGCCGTGGTCGCCTTCGCCGGCCTGATGTACTTCTCGGTCTGCTGGGACACCGCGCTGCAGGACGGCGTGCCCCACTCGGTGCTGGCACGGGTGTCGTCGTGGGACATCCTCACGTCCTTCGTCGCGATCCCGGCCGGCAACGCCCTCGCCGGCCCGCTCGCGCACACCTTCGGGACCGGCCGGGTCATCCTCGTGGCCGCCGCCGTGATGGCGCTCGCATCGTTCGCACCGATGCTGGTCCGTGGGTCGCGCGAGCTGCGACGGTCGACCGGCGCCACCGTGGTGGCGGCGACGCCGGCCGTGGCCGTCGCCGAGCCGTCACCGGCCCACTAGGCGGGGGTGGCGTCCTCGGCCTCGAGCTCCTCGACCGGCAGGGTGCGCCCGCGGCGCCAGGCCGGGAGGAAGCAGACGAAGCCCACGGTGCTGATGGCCCCGGCGACGACCATCGCGGTCGCGATCGACGTGCGTCCGGCCAGCAGGCCCAGGAGGGGGCCGGCCACCGCGCCACCCGCCTGCATGACCAGGGAGCCCAGCGACAGGATCGTCGCGCGGTTGCGCGCACTCGCCTCGCGGTGCATCAGACCCATGTAGGCCGGGCTCGCGGCTCCGTGCAGCGAGTAGGTCACCAGGTAGGCCGCGACGAGGGCGACCGGTCCGAGGACCAGGCCCATCGCCACGACCCCCAGCCCGTTGAGCACCCGCCCGAGCACGGCGGCCTGCACCAGCCCGAAGCGATCCGCAGCGCGGCCGCCGAGCCACGACCCCAGCGAGAACAGCGCCCAGCCCCCGGCCGCCGCCGGGCCCATCCAGGCGCCGGCCCTCGCCTCCGACCCGAGGAGGTCGGACAGCCGCAGGGGCATCAGGGTCTCGTAGGCCATCATGCCGATCACCCAGAACAGCTCGACCGCCACCAGGCCGGCCAGCACCCGGTTGCGCGTCACCAGGCGGATGCCGTCGCGGACCACGACCGGGGTCTCGCGGACCGAGTCGGCCAGCCGGGCCCGCATCCGGCTGTCGCTGCGCGGGGTCTCGCGCAGGAGCGCGAAGGTGGCCACCAGGTGCACCACGGACAACGCGACGAACACCTGGACGGGCAGGAGCAGGGCGCTGGAGTCGCGGAACGGGTGCCAGGCGACCAGCCCGCCAGACACGAGGGCGCCACCGCCCATGCCGACCCCGACCAGCACCCCCTGCGCCGACATGGCGCGGTGGACGTCGGCGCCGGGCTCGTGCTCGTGGACGGTGTCGACGTACCAGGCCTCCAGCGGGCCGGAGTCGAGGGCGCGGTAGACACCCATCAGGCCGGCGGACAGGGCGAACTGCCAGAACGAGTGGGCGAAGAGGAAGGCCACGCCGGCGCCGATGTTGACCACGCCCGCGACCAGCAGCAGCGGACGTCGGCCCAGCGCGTCGGCGAACCCGCTGGTGGGAAGCTCGAGCAGGAACACCATGATCCCCTGCGCGACCATGTAGAGGGTGATCTGCTGGATCGTGAGGCCGCGCTCGCGGGCCACCAGCGTGAAGAGGCCGACGATGAAGCCGACCGGCAACCACCGGGTCGTGCTGAGGACGAGGAAGACCCGCCTGGCCGCAGTGGGGGAGAGGGAGGTCACCGGGGCCGGTGTCATGAGTGCTCCTTGGCGCTGGGGACCCGGTCGAGGTCGAGGGGGTAGACGGCGCTGTAGACCGCCATCCGTCGGGCCTTCGGGTTGCCCTGGCCGACGCGGCGGTACTTCAGGAGGAGCTCGTCGAGCTCGGCCTTGAGGGACTCGACCTGCTCGGCGGTCGCGACGATGAAGTTGTCGCTCATGCCCGCGGCGTCCCGCCACTCGATGGGCCAGGTGTCCTGCACGTCGAGCCACCGCTCGAACTGCTCGGCGAAGTGGCGGGCGTAGTCGCGGACCAGCCAGCCGAGCGCCGTCTCGGAGTCCTCGTCGCCGGCGAAGTCACTGGCCTCCCAGGTGTGGAAGTCGGTGGCTGCCTGCCAGAGCCGGCGCTTGCCCTCGCCCTCACCGGTGTCGGAGACCAGGCCCACCGACTCGAGCTTGCGCAGGTGGTAGGAGGTCGCCCCCGAGTTGGTCGAGAGCCGTGCGGCGAGGGCGGTGGCGGTCGCCGGTCCGTCGACGCGCAGGGCGCTGAGCAGCCGCGAGCGGAGGGGGTGGGCGAGGACCTTGAGGGCGGCGGCGTCGAGGCGCAGCCCGGTCAGGTCGCCGATCTGGGTGCGGGAAGTGGCCATGCGTGCACAATACCTTTGCACACTTTGTTTGCACAAGTATTGTGCACAGGAATTATGCACGGGTATCGCTGCAGGTCAGGGCCGGTTTACGGCGGTCGCAGGGGCGATTTGGGTGCGCGGCGGTCGACCCGTAAACTTGAGCACTGTTATGCCGTGCGCCCTCGTAAGGCGACACCACCGATCCGCCCGGCGGATCGTGCGCCTCGGGCGCACGCGGCATACCGAACCACCGCATTTCCTCATGACCATCGCAGTTCCACAGATATAGCCGATGTAAAGGTTCAGAACTTTGCGCACCTTCACCCCGAAGCCGGCCGAGGTCACTCGCACCTGGCACGTCATCGACGCCACGGACGTTGTCCTGGGTCGCCTGGCGAGCCAGACCGCGATCCTCCTGCGCGGCAAGCACAAGACCACGTTCGCCCCGCACGTCGACGGTGGCGACTTCGTCATCATCATCAACGCCGAGAAGGTCGCCCTCACCGGCGCCAAGCTGGAGCAGAAGAAGGCCTACCGCCACTCCGGCTTCCCGGGCGGCCTCAAGAGCACCTCCTACACCGAGCTCCTCGCCAAGAGCCCCGCCAAGGCCGTGGAGAAGGCCGTTCGCGGCATGCTCCCGCACACCACGCTCGGTCGTGAGCAGCTGACCCACCTCAAGGTCTACGCCGGCTCCGAGCACCCGCACAGCGCCCAGAAGCCCGTCCCGTTCGAGATCACCCAGGTCTCCCAGTAAGGATTTCTTGTGACTGACATCAACACTGAGACCCCTGTCGAGGGTGACGAGGTCGTGCTGACCGAGTACACCTCCGAGTCCGAGGGCCCTGTCTCCTCCGACGAGCCCACGCGGCGCGCGAGCGCCACGGTGCCCGGCGCCGCGACCGGTCGACGCAAGCAGGCCATCGCCCGCGTGCGCATCGTCCCCGGCAACGGCGAGTGGAAGATCAACGGGCGCACGCTCGAGCAGTACTTCCCGAACAAGGTCCACCAGCAGATCGTCAACGAGCCGTTCACGCTGCTCGAGCTCGACGGTGCCTACGACGTGCTCGTGCGCGTCCACGGTGGTGGCCCCTCCGGCCAGGCCGGTGCGGTCCGACTCGGCGTGGCCCGCTCGCTCAACGGGATCGACGAGGAGCTGAACCGTCCGGCGCTCAAGAAGGCCGGCTTCCTCACCCGTGACGCCCGCGTCCCGGAGCGCAAGAAGGCTGGTCTCAAGAAGGCCCGCAAGGCTCCGCAGTACAGCAAGCGCTGATCTGCCCCCGCAGTACCCGTTCGAAGGCGGCGCCCCACGTGGGTGCCGCCTTCGGCGTCTTTGGCGGTAGGTTCACGCCAGATGCCCGTGCGGCCGGCGCCACCCACGGGGCGGCCCGTTCGCGCACCTGATCGAAAGGCTTCCACTTCATGCCCACGACGGCACGACTCTTCGGTACCGACGGGGTTCGCGGCCTCGCGAACGTCGACATCACGGCCGAGCTGGCGCTGCGCCTCAGCGTGGCTGCCGCCCACGTCCTCGGGGACGACGCCCGCCGAGCCGGGCGGCGCCCCAAGGCGGTCGTCGGACGCGACCCCCGGGCGTCTGGCGAGTTCCTCTCCGCCGCCGTGATCGCGGGCCTGGCCTCGGCGGGAGTCGACGTCTACCACGCCAACGTCCTGCCGACGCCGGCGATCGCCTTCCTCACCGACGACACCCACGCCGACTTCGGCGTGATGCTGTCCGCGTCGCACAACGCCATGCCCGACAACGGGATCAAGTTCTTCGCCGCCGGTGGGCACAAGCTCGACGACCAGATCGAGGACGAGATCGCCGCGCGCCTCGACCAGGACTGGGAGCGCCCGACCGGCCCCGACGTGGGCCGCGTCGTCACCATGCCCGACGGGCACACGCGCTACATCTCGCACCTGCTGACCGTCCTGCCCAACCGCCTCAACGGGATCAGGGTCGTGATCGACGGCGCCCACGGGGCGGCCAGCCAGGTCTCGCCCGAGGTGTTCCGCCTGGCCGGCGCGGAGGTCTTCGAGATCGGCACGGAGCCCGACGGCCTCAACATCAACGACGGCTACGGCTCCACGCACCTCGACCACCTGAAGGCCGCCGTGGTGGCCCGCGGCGCCGACCTCGGCATCGCCCATGACGGCGACGCCGACCGCTGCCTCGCGATCGACCACACCGGCACCGAGGTCGACGGCGACCAGATCATGGCGATCCTCGCGGTGTCGCTGAAGTCCCGTGGCGCGCTGGCCCAGGACACCCTCGTGGCCACCGTGATGAGCAACCTCGGGCTGCTGCAGGCGATGGAGCGCGAGGGCGTCGCCGTGCGACAGACCGCCGTGGGCGACCGCTACGTGCTCGAGGACATGCGCGCCTCCTCCTACTCGCTGGGTGGCGAGCAGAGCGGCCACGTGATCTTCCTCGACCACGGCACGACCGGCGACGGTGTGCTCACCGGCCTGATGCTCGCGGCCCGCGTCGCCGAGACCGGGAAGCCCCTGTCGGAGCTGGCCACCGTGATGCGCCGGCTGCCGCAGGTGCTCATCAACGTCAAGGGTGTCGACAAGGCCCGGGTCGAGTCCGACCACGAGCTGCAGGCCGCCGTCCGGGCCGAGGAGGAGGCCCTCGCCGGCAACGGCCGGGTGCTGCTGCGCAAGTCCGGCACGGAGCCGGTCGTGCGCGTCATGGTCGAGGCGGGGGAGCAGGAGCAGGCCCAGGCCGTGGCCGACCGCCTGGTCGACGTCGTCAAGGCTCGCCTGGCCCTCTGACCGCACCACCACCACGACCACCGACCACCACCACCACGTCGAGGTGGGATCAGGGCATGCCCAGCTGCCGCTGGGCGTTCGCGAAGAGCGTTGCGGCTCAGGGGGTTTGGTCGAGCAGCGTGACGATGTGTCGGGCGATCTCGAAGGCGCTCGTTGCGGCTGGCGAGGGCGCGTTGAGGACGTGGACCACCCTCCCGTCCCGCTCGACCAGGAAGTCGTCGACCAGGGTCCCGTCGGCCCGCAGGGCCTGTGCGCGCACTCCCGCGACAGCCGGCATGAGGTCGTCGTCGCGCAGCTCCGGCACCAGCCGTCGCAGGCTGTCGCCGAACCGGTGGCGTGAGAGGGAGCGGGCGACCTCGGCGGCGCCGGCCCGGTGGTGGCGCGCCGCCAGGCGCCAGAAGCCGGGGTGCGTCAAGGTCTCCCGGAGGTCGCTCCAGCGCACCGTGCGCCAGTCGTAGCCCTCGCGGGCCAGCGCGAGGACGGCGTTCGGCCCGGCATGGACGTGTCCGTCGGTGCCGCGGGTCAGGTGCACGCCCAGGAACGGGAGGTCGGGGCCGGGCACGGGGTAGACGAGGTGCCGGACCAGGTGGCTGGCCTCCGGACGCAGCTGGAAGTACTCGCCCCGGAAGGGGACGATCCGCGCCGACGGACGGTGACCGAGCCGTCGGGCCACCAGGTCGGCCTGCAGGCCGGCACACGCCACGACGAGGTCGGCGGGCAGGTCGCCGCGGCTGGTCCGCACCACGCTCGCACCGGCCGGGCCCCCGCCACCCGCCCCCAGGACCTCGGTGTCGAGCAGCAGGGTCGCGCCGGCTCGCTCCAGCCGGCGCACGAGGGCCGCACACACGGCCGGGTAGTCGATGATGCCGGTCTCGGGGACGTGCAACGCCGCCACCGCGTCGACGTGCGGCTCGTGCGCTCGGGCCTCCTCGCGGGTGAGCCGGGTGACGGCGAGCCCGTGGGCCAGGCCGCGCTGGTGCAGCCGTTCGAGGCCGGGCAGCTCGTCGGTCCTGGTCGCCACGACGAGCTTGCCGCAGAGCTCGTGGGGGATGCCCTCCTCCCGGGCGAACGCGACGAGGGAGGCCGCTCCGGCCCGGCAGAAGGCGGCCTTGAGCGAGCCCGGCGGGTAGTAGAGGCCCGAGTGGATGACCCCGCTGTTGCGTCCCGTCTGGTGGACGGCCCAGGACGGCTCCTTCTCGACCACGGTGACGTCTGCACCCGGTCGCTCCCGGCACAGCCGATCGGCGACGGCCAGCCCGAGGATCCCGCCGCCGACGACGAGGTGACGCACCGGTGTCGGCATCGTCACAGCCTAGGACGGCGGGGTGGGGAGCCCGCGGCGGAATCGTGGCTGCGCCGTCCCCGTTGTCCTGGGTGGCATCCGCCTCGAGGATGTCCACGTCCCGTCGACCCCATCGAAGGCGAGCCCCGCTGATGCCCCACGAGTCCCTGACCGAACCGCTCTACTCGATCGCCGCCACCGCGCAAGGGGGCCGGGCCGGCCACGTCACGAGCGCGGACGGTGTCGTGCACCTCAAGCTGGGCAAGCCGGGCAGCAAGGCGAACCCCAAGGCCAACCCCGAGACACTCTTCGCCGCCGGCTACGCCGCGTGCTTCGGCAACGCCCTGAACTCGGTGGCCACGGCGATGGGCCTGGACACCTCCGACTCCACCGTCACCGCGACGGTGACCCTCGGGCGGACCGACACGGGTGTCGGCCTCGCAGTGGCCCTGGTGGCCGAGGTGCCCGGCCTCGACCGTGGCACCGCCCAGCAGCTGGTCGACGCGGCGCACGAGCGCTGCCCCTACTCCAAGGCCACCCGCGGCAACATCGACGTGACAGTCGCCCTCGCCTGAGGTCGGGTGGAGGGCGGCGCTCAGACCAGCCGTTCGAGCAGCCCGGTGTCGACGTCGTAGATGAAACCGCCCACGGCGACCTGGTCGCCGATCAGCGGGTGCGACCGCACCGCCCGCACGTCGGCCATCAGCGCCGCGCGCTGGTCCTCGACGACGTGGAAGCCCTGCCACGACGCGTCCTGGCCGGCGGATGCGCCGACCCGCTCGCGCAGCTCGGCCTCGGTGCTGCTCGCCATGGCGCAGCGGGTGTGGGGGACGATGAGGATGCGGTCGACCCCGAGCAGGTGCACGCCGAGCACGAGGGCCTCGAGCGCGTTGGCGGTGACGCGTCCGCCGGGGTTGCGGAAGATCTTGGCGTCGCCGGGCTCGAGCCCGACCAACCGCAGCGGGTCGATCCGGGAGTCCATGCACGTGACGATGGCGACGCCGGCATGGGCGATGCCGTCGAAGCCGCCGGTCGCGAAGTCGGTCGTGGCGTAGGCGCGGTTGGCCTCGAGGAGGTCGTCGAATCCCTTGTTGGCAGCGTGTTGTTCGGTCACAGTAGCCCCGGTCGTTTCGGGATGGACATGGCCATCGGTTTGATCGTGGATGCGAAGAAGTCGTTGCCCTTGTCGTCGACGACGATGAACGCGGGGAAGTCCTCGACCTCGATCTTCCACACCGCCTCCATGCCGAGCTCGGGGTACTCGAGCACCTCGACCGACTTGATGCAGTCCTGGGCGAGCCGGGCCGCGGGACCGCCGATCGACCCGAGGTAGAACCCGCCGTGGGCGGCACACGCGTCGGTGACCTGCTTGGAGCGGTTGCCCTTGGCCAGCATCACCATCGAGCCACCGGCCGCCTGGAACTGGTCGACGTAGGAGTCCATCCGGCCGGCGGTGGTCGGGCCGAACGACCCGCTCGCGTAGCCCTCAGGGGTCTTGGCCGGACCGGCGTAGTAGACGGCGTGGTCCTTGAGGTACTGCGGCATGCCGTCGCCGGCGTCGAGCCGTTCCTTGATCTTGGCGTGCGCGATGTCGCGGGCGACCACCAGCGGTCCGGAGAGGGACAGCCTGGTCTTGACGGGGTACTTGGTGAGCTCGGCCCGGATCTCGTCCATCGGCCGGTTGAGGTCGATGCGCACCACGTCGTCGCCCTCGTCCTCGAGGTGCTCGTCAGTGGTCTCGGGCAGGAACCGCGCCGGGTCCTTCTCGAGCACCTCGATGAAGACTCCCTCGGGGGTGATCTTGCCGAGGGCCTGTCGGTCGGCCGAGCAGGAGACGGCGATGGCGATGGGCAGGGAGGCGCCGTGTCGGGGCAGTCGCACCACGCGCACGTCGTGGCAGAAGTACTTGCCACCGAACTGCGCCCCGATCCCGAAGTTGCGGGTCAGCTCGAGGACCTGCTCCTCCAGCTCGGTGTCGCGGAAGCCGTGGGCGGTGACCGAGCCCTCGCGCGGCAGCTCGTCGAGGTACTTGGCCGACGCGTACTTCGCTGTCTTCAGGGCGAACTCGGCGCTGGTCCCGCCGATGACGATGGCCAGGTGGTAGGGCGGGCAGGCCGACGTGCCGAGGCTGCGGAGCTTCTCGTCGAGGAAGGCCAGCATGCGCTCGGGGTTCAGGACCGCCTTGGTCTCCTGGTAGAGGAACGACTTGTTCGCGCTGCCGCCACCCTTGGCCATGAACAGGAACTTGTATGCCGTCTCGTGCCCCTCGGCCGTGTCGGCGTAGAGCTCGATCTGGGCCGGCAGGTTGGAGCCGGTGTTCTGCTCCTCCCACGTCGTGATGGGGGTCATCTGCGAGTAGCGCAGGTTGAGCCGGGTGTAGGCGTCGTAGACACCCTGGGCGATGGCTCGCTCGTCGGAGCCCGGCGTGAGGACCTGCTGGCCCCGCTTGCCCATGACGATCGCCGTGCCGGTGTCCTGGCACATGGGCAGCACGCCACCCGCGGCGATGTTGGCGTTCTTGAGCAGGTCGAGCGCCACGAACTTGTCGTTGTTGCTGGCCTCCGGGTCGTCGATGATCCGGCGGAGCTGGGCCAGGTGCGCGGGGCGCAGGTAGTGCGCGATGTCGTGCATGGCCGTCTCCGTCAGCCTGCGCAGCGCCTCGGGCTCGACCTGGAGGAAGGTGCGACCGCCGGGGCCCTCGACCGTGGAGACGCCTTCGGTGGTCAGCAGCCGGTACTCGGTCTGGTCGGGACCGATCGGCAGCAGGTCTTCGTACTCGAACTCGGCCATCGGGTCGTCGTGCTCCTGTCCTCGGGTCTCGCGGCGGCGCTGCCGCCGGTCAGCCCAGTGGTCGTCGGGTGGTGCTACAGCTCGTCCAGTGCCGGGGCGTACGCACCGGCTCGGCCGACGGTCACGGCACTGGTGGCCAGACCACGCTCGACCGCGGGCCGGACCTCCTCCAGTGTCGCGCTGCGCAGCCGGTCGCGCGCACCCGGGTCGCCGAGCAGTCCGGCGACCACGAGCCCGGAGACCAGTCCGGCCATGAACGAGTCTCCGGCGCCCACGGTGTCGACGACGTGCTCCGCCCGGGTGCCCGCGCGGCCGAGTCCGGGGTCGCCGGCCACCCGGTAGACGACGCCGTCGGCACCGAGGGTGACCACCGCGACCGAGGCCCCGAGCCCCACCCACGCGGCCATCACCCGCTCGGGCGACTGGCCGGCATACAGCAGCGCGAGGTCGTCCTCGCTCGCCTTGACCACGTCGCTCAGGGCCACCAGCTCCTCGACCCGGTCGCGCACGGGGTCGAGGTCGCCCATGATGCTCGGCCGGATGTTGGGGTCGTAGGAGACCGTGCCCTGGGACCGGACGGCCCGGAGCGCGGCGGTGACGCTGGCGGCGCCGGGCAGCAGGACCGTGGCGATCGAGCCGGTGTGGACGTGTCCGGTGCCCTCCACGAGGTCGATCTCGGGCAGGTCCCAGTGCAGGTCGAACTCGTAGGAGGCGGCCCCGCTCTCGTCGAGCGTGGCCACCGCCGTGGACGTGGGGTCGGCGCCGAAGCTCTCCGGGAGGACGTGGACGCCGTGGCCGGCCAGGTGGGCGGCAATCCGCTCGCCTCGCGGGTCGTGGCCGAGCCAGCCCGCGAAGTCGACGTCGTGACCCAGCCGGGCCAGGCCCATGGCCACGTTCGCGGGACTGCCGCCGACGTGCTCGGTGCGCTTCCCGGAGGAGTCGGCGACGATGTCGACCAGCGCCTCGCCGACCACGAGCAGCCGGGGGCTCACGACGCACTCCCGGGACCGGCGTGGTCGAAGTCCACGGACGAGTAGGCGCGCAGCTTGGCCAGCTGGTGGTGGCTCTCGATCAGCCGGATCGTGCCTGACTTGGAGCGCATCACCAAGGAGTGGGTCGTGGCGCCTCCCGCCCGGTAGCGGACGCCCTTGAGCAGCTCGCCGTCGGTGATGCCGGTCGCCACGAAGAAGCAGTTCTCGCCGGTGACGAGGTCGTCGGTCGACAGCACCCGGTCGAGGTCGTGACCGGCGTCGACGGCGCGCTGACGCTCGTCGTCGTCCTGCGGCCACAGCCGACCCTGGATGACCCCGCCGAGGCACTTGATGGCACAGGCGGTGATGATCCCCTCGGGGGTCCCGCCGATCCCCAGCAGCAGGTCGATGCCGGTGTCGTCGCGGGCCGCCATGATCGCGCCGGCGACGTCACCGTCGGAGATGAACCGCAGCCGCGCCCCGGCGTCGCGCACCTCTGCGGCCAGCTTCTGGTGGCGCGGGCGGTCGAGCATGACCACCGTGACGTCCTCGACGGTCTCCTTCTTGGCCTTGGCGATCCGCTTGATGTTCTCGGCCACGGGCAGACGGATGTCGACGACGTCGGCCGCCTCCGGGCCGGTCACGAGCTTGTCCATGTAGAACACCGCGGACGGGTCGTACATGCTGCCGCGGTCGGAGACTGCCAGCACCGACACGGCGTTGGACTGCCCCTTGGCGGTCAGCGTCGTGCCGTCGATCGGGTCGACCGCCACGTCGCACTCGGGGCCGACGCCGTCGCCGACCTCCTCGCCGTTGTAGAGCATCGGGGCGTCGTCCTTCTCGCCCTCACCGATGACCACGACACCTTTCATCGAGACCGTGCTGATCAGCGCCCGCATGGCCTCGACCGCGGCCCCGTCGGCGCCGTTCTTGTCGCCTCGCCCCACCCAGCGACCGCCGGCCATCGCGGCCGCCTCGGTCACCCGCACGAGCTCGAGGGCGAGGTTGCGGTCGGGCGCCTCGACACCGACGCGCAAGGAGGAGGGGAGGTGCTGCTCGGACATGCATCGATCCTTCACGCGACGGCGGGTGAGCGCCCGCAGCCTATCGGTGGAGGGGGCAGTTGGCGCCGGGGTGCCCCGGTCGTGGACGATGGGGGCGTGAGCACGCCAGCGCCCCGCAGTTCCTACGCCAACGGCTCCGTGGCCAACATGGTCCGGTCGCTGGTCGTGATCGGCGTGATCGTGGCTGCCCTCATCGCCATCGTGCCCCGGGTCAACAGCGTCTCGCAGCCTCCCGTCGACGTGGCCGGGGCCTCGGTCGAGGTGGCCAGGACGAGCGGGTGGCCGATCGAGCGCCCCGAGGCCCTGCCCGACGGGTGGAAGGCCACCAGCGTGCGCTACGTCCGCTCCACCGGCGGCCTGATGACCTGGCACGCCGGCTACCAGTCACCCACCGGCAACTACATCGCCATCGAGCAGACCAAGGACGCCACCGACGAGTGGGTGTCCGCGCAGACCAACCGCGCCACCAAGACCGGTGACGTGCAGGCGGCCGGCCAGACCTGGGGCACCTACGTCCGCAGCGGCAAGGTGCAGAACAGCCTCGTCCACCGCGCGCAGACCCCGGCCGAGCTCACGACGATCGTGACCGGCACGGGCACCTTCGACGAGCTGACCGCCTTCGCCGAGACGCTCCGCCCCGTCCCGACCAGCTGACGAACCCTCGCTGACGAACCCTCGCTGACGAACTCTGGGTGGGTCACCCGGCGGGAAGTCGTCAGCGGGTCGGGTCCGCGTCGTCGTCCTGGGTGAGGGCGGCCTCGGCCCCGTCGAGCCACGTGCTGCAGTGCGCCGCCAGGGCCTCACCGCGCTGCCACAGGCGCATGCTCTCCTCGAGGCCGAGCTGGCCGCCCTCGAGCTGGGCGACCACGCCGATCAGCTCGTCGCGGGCCTGCTCGTAGGACAGGTCGGCGACGTCGTCGAAGGCGCCGCCCGTCTCGACGGTGCTGTCGGTCCCGACGGCGGGCGTCGCCTTGTCTGCTCCCTTGGCCATGGTGGAGGAGCCTAACCGGAGGAGCCCGGGAGGCCGACGACGCGCGCGGCGAAGTCGCCCCGCGCGACCCGCACCCGGAGCACCTCGTCGACCGTCACGTCGGCCTGGTCCATGACCACGCGCCCGTCGCGGTGCTGCACCACGGCATAACCACGCTCGAGGGTCGACAGCGGCGAGAGGGTGCTGACCTGGGCCCGGAGGTGGGCGATCTGGTCCGCGGCGCGGTGGACCGACGCGAGGACCCGGCGGTGGGCGCGGTCGGTCAGGGCGTCGAGCTCCTGGCGCCGGGCGTCGATCATCGCCGCCGGCCGGGCCATGACCGGGCGCGAGCGCAGGGCGATCAGGTGGCGTCGCTCGCTGGCGATCCGTGCCTGCAGCGCGCGCCGGCCGCGGTCGCGCGAGTGGCGCACACCGTGTCGCTCGGCCTGGGCGTCGGGCACCACCCGCTTTCCCGCATCGGTGGGGGTGGAGGCGCGCCAGTCGGCCACGTGGTCGAGCAGGGGGGTGTCGACGTCGTGGCCGATCGCCGAGACCACCGGGGTCCGGGCGGCCGCGACCGCGCGGACCAGGGCCTCGTTGCTGAACGGCAGGAGGTCCTCGACCGAGCCGCCCCCGCGGGCGATGACGATGACGTCGACATCGGGACGGCCGTCGAGCTCCTGGAGCGCGGCCATCACTTCCTGCACCGCGTTGCCGCCCTGCACTGCGACCTCGCGGATCTCGAAGCGGACCGTGGGCCAGCGGCGGCGGGCGTTCTCGACGACGTCCTTCTCGGCGGCACCGGCCCGCCCGCAGACGAGCCCGACCCTGCGCGGCAGGAACGGCAACGGCTTCTTGCGGTCGGCGTCGAACAGGCCCTCCGAGGCGAGGGTGCGCTTGAGGTGCTCGACCCGGGCGAGGAGCTCGCCGACCCCGACGGGCCGGATCTGGCGGGCGTCGAGCATGAGCGAGCCACGCTGGGTCCAGAAGACCGGCTTGGCCTGCAGGACGACCCGGGCCCCTTGGGTGAGGGGAGTCGCCATGGCGTCGAGGGCATTGACCTGGATCGCGACCGAGAGCGACATGTCGACATCGGGATCGCGCAGCGTGAGGTAGGCGGTGCGCTGGCCCGGGCGACGGGTCAGCTGGACGACCTGGCCCTCGACCCAGAGCACCGACATCTTTTCGACGTACTCCGCGATGCGCATGCTCAGCAGCCGCACCGGCCACGGCGACTCCGCCGAGGTGTCGGCGGCCTTCTCGGGCAGCGCCGGTCGCTGGTCTGGGCCGCTCACGCGCCCACTCTAGGAGGTGGGGCCGTCACCGGGACGCGCCCACACCCGCGCGCCACGGCCGGCAGTGGGCGGTATGCCGCGTGGTGACCACGCGGCATACCCCGCCGGCGGATTGGGGTGGCCGACGACGGCCACCTACGATGGAGCCATGACCCAGACGACTGACCAGGCCACCAAGCGCGTGCTGCTGGCTGCCCCGCGCGGGTACTGCGCAGGCGTCGACCGGGCCGTGGTGACCGTCGAGAAGGCCCTCGAGCTCTACGGGCCGCCGGTCTACGTCCGCAAGGAGATCGTCCACAACAAGCACGTGGTCACGACGCTGGAGAAGCGCGGCGCGATCTTCGTCGAGGAGACCGACGAGGTGCCCGAGGGTGCGACCGTCATCTTCTCCGCCCACGGGGTGGCCCCGGTGGTCCACGAGGAGGCCAAGGCCCTCAACCTCAAGACGATCGACGCGACCTGCCCGCTGGTCACCAAGGTGCACCGCGAGGCGGTCCGCTTCGCCAGCGACGACTTCGACATCCTGCTGATCGGCCACGAGGGGCACGAGGAGGTCGTCGGCACCTCGGGTGAGGCCCCCGAGCACATCACCCTGGTCGACGGTCCCGACGACGTCGCCAACGTGACGGTCCGCGACCCGGAGAAGGTGGTCTGGCTCTCCCAGACCACGCTGTCGGTCGACGAGACGATGGAGACGGTGCGCAGGCTGCGGGAGCGCTTCCCGTCGCTGCAGGACCCGCCCAGCGACGACATCTGCTACGCCACCCAGAACCGCCAGCTGGCCGTGAAGCAGATGGCGCCGGAGTGCGACCTGATGATCGTCGTGGGCTCGCGCAACTCGTCCAACTCGGTGCGGCTCGTCGAGGTCGCGATCGAGCACGGCTCGCGGGCCGGCCACCTGGTGGACTACGCCGACGAGATCGACGAGGCGTGGCTCGAGGGGGTCTCGACGGTGGGGGTCACCTCGGGGGCGTCCGTGCCCGAGCTGCTGGTGCGCGACGTCCTCGCCTACCTCGGCGAGCGTGGTTATGCCGACGTGTTGCCCGTGGTGGCTGCCGAGGAGAGCCTGCTCTTCTCGCTGCCCAACGAGATCCGGCGCGACCTCAAGGCCCGTGGGCTGAGCGACAAGATGCGGCACGACGGCGCGTTCGAAGAGGCCGGCTTACTCCACTGAGGCAAGGTGACGGACGGCCGGCTACGTCGCGGCGACCAAGGGCAGGGTCTGGGTCTCCAACGTGAGGTCCGGCACCGTGACCGGCCTCGACGCGACCACCCTCGCTCCGGTGGGCCCGCCCGCCCCCGCAGGTGCCAGCCCGGTGAACCTCAAGGCCTCGGCCGACGGCGCCTGGGTGTGGGTGCCCGACGACGTGGGCGACCTCGTCACCCGGATCGACACCACGTCGAGCCAGGCGGTCGAACGCCTCCAGGTGGGGCCCGGTCCCGCGGTGGTCGCCCCCAGCGCCGACGGTGTGTGGGTCACGCACTTCGACGACGGCAGCGTCTGGCACCTCGTCCTCGGGTGACGACCGGCTGCCGGCCATTCGGGTGACGACCGGCTGCCGGCCACTCGGGGGTCGTCGCGGACGCCGACTCGTTGCCCCCTGCGCCGCACTCGCCGGAACATTTCGGGCATCGGGAGGCAAGGGGTGGCAAGCCGTCGAGGGGCGGACCGCAGGCTTCGGTCACGACGCGGTCCCGGAACTGCCAGCCTGACCGTGGGGACGCCGCCACGCGGGTACCGTCTGACCCATGATCGGCTTGACCACTGCGCGGGCGCGCCTCACGCAGCGGCTCATCGCCCGGGCCACGGGCGGCGGCCCCGTCGACCTGACGAGCCTGGAAGCCGTACCCCGGCGGCTGTTGCGCCCACTACGGCGCTCCGGCCTCGATCCCGTGCACCGGATCGGCACCAGCGCGCCGGAGCCGGTCCACCGGCTGGCGCACATGTTCGGGATGAACATCTGGCTCGTCTCGGGCCACGCGGAGGTCAAGGCCGTCCTGGCCGACCAGCGCCGGTTCAGCAACGACATCCGGCCTTACGTGGGCGCGGCCGGAGCCAGCGTCGGGGGTCTGGGTTTCACCGACGCGCCCGAGCACACCCGGCTGCGGGCCCTGCTCACGCCCGAGTTCACCATGCGCCGGATCAACCGGCTGGCCCCGCGGATCGAGGCCATCGTCGATGACCAGCTCGACCGGATGGAGGCCCACGGACCGGTCGTCGACCTCGTCGAGCACTTCGCCTTCCCGATCCCGTTCCTCGTCATCTGCGAGCTGCTCGGGCTCCCGGTGGGGGACCGAGAGCGGTTCCGGAGCCTGAGCCACGCGCGGTTCGACGTCACCGCGGGCGGTGCCGGCGCCTTCGGGGCGATCTCACAGAGCCAGCTCTTCCTGCTCGACGCCACGCGCAAGCAGCGGGTCGACCCGGGTGACGGCCTCCTGGGCAGGATCCTCGCGGCGGTGGGCGACGACGTCAGTGACGAGGAGGTCGCCGGGCTCGCCGACGGCGTCTTCACCGGCGGGTACGAGACCACGGCCAGCATGCTCGCCCTGGGATCGCTGGTCCTGCTGCGCGACCGCAAGCACTTCGAGCTGGTCCGTGACGACGACACCTCCATCGACCGCGTCGTGGAGGAGATGCTGCGCTACCTCAGCGTCGTGCAGATCGCCTTCCCGCGGTTCGCCAAGGAGGACCTCGAGCTCTTCGGTAAGACGATCCACAAGGGCGACGTGGTCATCGCGGCCCTCAGCCGGGCCGACCGTGACCACCGGATCGGCCCCGACCTCGGCTCCTTCGACCCCCACCGGCCGCCGTCCTCGCACGTGGCGTTCGGTTACGGGTTCCACCGCTGTGTCGGCGCCGAGCTGGCCCGGCTCGAGCTGCGGATCGCCTTTCCCCGGCTGGTCCGCCGCTTCCCGGAGCTGGCGCTCGCGGCCGCACCCGAGTCGCTGCAGTTCCGCGACCAGTCGATCGTCTACGCGGTCGACTCCCTGCCGGTCCACCTCGGCGGCAGCTCGGGGTCGTCGAAGTCCAGCTGAGGACGCTCGGCGTCGGCCGTGGCGGCCTCGATCAGCTCCATCGCGGTGAGCACCCTGGGGCCGGTCTCGAGCGGTAGGGGGGTGGGCAGTGGCCGCTCGACGACCCCGGCCTCGTGCATCCGCCGGGCCGAGACCAGCACCCGGGACTCGAGGGCGCCGACCATCTGGTTGTAGGCCTCGACCGAGCGCTGCAGCGCGGTGCCCATGCGCATGGTGTGGCTGCCGAGGGTGCCCAACCGGTCGTAGAGGTCGCGTCCCAGGGTCATGACCTCGCGGGCGTGCGCGGTCAGGGCGTCCTGCTGCCAGGTGAACGCGACCGTCCGCAGCAGCGCGAGCAGCGCGCCAGGACCAACGAGCACGACGCGACGTGACATGGCGTCCTCGTGCAGGGCCGGGTCGGCCGACAGGGCGGCCGCAAGCATGGCGTCACTCGGGACGAAGCAGACCACCATCTCGGGCGAGTTCTCGAACGCGGTCCAGTAGTCCTTGGCCGCGAGCGCCGTGACATGCGACTTGAGCGACGCGGCGTGCGACCGCAAGAGCTCCCTTCGTTCGGCCGCGGGCAGGTCGTCGGCCTGGGCGCCGAGGAAGGCTCCCATCGGTGCCTTGGAGTCGATGACGAGGTACTTGTCGCCGGGCAGGCGCACGACGACGTCGGGGCGCACCTGGCGCTGGTGCCGGCTCACCCGGCTCACCTGCTCGTCGAAGTCACACCGCGCGAGCATGCCGGCGTGTTCGAGCACCCGGCGCAGCTGGACCTCGCCCCAGGCCCCGCGGACCGTCGAGGAGTTGAGGGAGCCGGCCAGCGACTGGGTCTGGCGACCCAGGGCGGTGGTGGACTCGTGCACCGCGGCCATGGTCGTCTCGAGCGCCGCGAACTGGCTGGTGCGGTCGCGCTCGAGCGTGCCGACCTGCTGCTCGACCCGCACCAGGGCGTCGCGCAGGGGAGCGAGGGCTGCGGCGGTCTGGGCGTCGTCCGAGACCGCAGCCTCGAGGTCGACCACGCGCTCGCGCAGGAGGTCGACCTCGGTGCGCGCCGACGCGAGGGCCGCGGCAGCAGACCCGCGCGCGCTCCACCACCCGGCGGCGCCACCGACGACCAGACCGAGGATGAGGATGCCCACGAGTTCCATGGACAGGACCATCCCACCTGGCGCCGACAGCCGTGTCTAGGCTGGCCGGGTGCCCATCGCAGAGCTGACCGACGGTGACGACCTCGTCCTGCGAGGCCTGCCGGTCGAGGACGACGGCAGCGCCGCGTTCGAGGTCGTCTGGGAAGGCGAGCAGGTGGGGCGCGTCGAGGTCATCGAGGACGGGTCCGGCGACGCCGACCTGATCTGGGCCGTCGTGGCCGAGTACCGCGAGGTCGGCATCATCGAGCGGGCCCTGCGGCTGGCCATCGCCTGGACGTTCGACACGCTCGAGGTGCACCGCGTCGAGGCACGGGTGCCGGTCGTCGACCGGCCGGGAGTCCGTGCGGCGGTGCGTGCCGGGTTGCGCAAGGAAGGCGTCGCCCGCGGCGCGCTGGCCGGTCCGGGCCGCCGGGTCGACACGATGGTGCTCGCGCGCCTGCGCGACGACGCCGAGCCCGACAGCCGCGAGGGCTTCATCGCGCTGCTCAACTCCTCGCTGCCCACCAAGCGCGCCATCGCCCAGGGCGTGCTGCGCGACCCCGACGGCCGCGTGCTGCTCTGCGAGCTCACCTACAAGGCCGAGTGGGACCTGCCCGGCGGCGTCGTCGACCCCTCGGAGTCGCCGGCCGAGTGCGTGGTCCGCGAGGTCAGGGAGGAGCTCGCGATCGACGTCGAGGTGCGGGCCCTGCTCGCGGTCAACTGGCTGCCACCGTGGCGCGGCTGGAACGACGCCACCGTCTTCGTCTTCGACCTCGGTGTCGCCGACACCGGCCTGATCGCACGGACCACCCTGGAGCGCAGGGAGATCCGCGCGCTGCACTTCGCCGACGAGGAGGAGTGGGAGCAGCGGGTGGCGCCGTACAACCAGCGGCTGCTCGCCTTCCTCGCCGCCCATGGCGGCCCCACGGCATACCTCGAGGACGGGCTCCCGGCGCTGTGAGGTGAGGTCGACCGGGCGTGCCGCGGGCGGCCGGTCGGCAAGGCCGGCTGCCGTGGTGCGCCCTGCTGGGCCAGCCTGTCAGCACCATCGCCGCAGGTCAGGGCGCCGACCGAGGTGCGCCACCGGCCAGGGACGGGGTAGTCTCGCGGGGTCATTGGGCCGGGGGAAACCGTCGACACGGAGTGCACCATGACTGACTCGAGCATGCCGCCGCTGACCGCGGACGAGCTGGCCGCCGAGGGCGGCACCGCCCTGCCCGACAAGGAGGTCATCAGCCTCCTCGACCTGAACGCCGACCTCGACATCGGCCTCGACGCCGCTGCGCCGATCGACCTCGCGGTGGCGGCCAACGCCAACGTGGCGGCGCCGATCGACGCTGCCGTGGGTGCGAACATCCTGTCCGCCGGCTCCGAGGCCCAGGCCATGGCGGACCAGGGCGTCCTGATCGACCAGGGCATCACCGGCGAGGCCGTGGCCGATGCCGGGCAGGACTCCACGATCGACCAGGCCGCCGAGGCGCCGGCGACGGACGTGCCCACCGATGCCACGACGGCCCCGACCGACGGCGCGACGACCCCGACCGATGCGACCAGGGCGGCCACCAGCGCCGGTGCGCTGGACGGCAACCTGCTCAACGTCGACGTCGACCTCGCCGCCGACCTCGACCTCGCCGCGCCGATCGCCGGCGCGGTGGCGGCGAACGCCAACGTCGCGGCGCCGATCGACGCCGCGGTGGCCGCGAACATCGGGTCGATCGACTCCGACGCCGTGGCGCTGGCCCAGCAGGACGCGATCATCGTCCAGGACATCGACGCCGACGCGGATGCGACGACCGACCAGTCGTCAGACATCTCCCAGTAGTCGGCGCGAGCTCTCGCTGACGTGACTCCCTTCGAGGGGCCGGGTGCCCCCGACGCACCCGCCGACGTCCACGACGAGGCGGCCGCGCCCCCACCGCACGGTGGGGGTGCGGTGCCCGTGCGCGCCGACGGGGTGCAGCTCCTCGGGGAGGTGCCCGGTTCGGGTTACCGCGTCGCGCCTGCGCTCGTGCGCCGGGGCGACGGCCAGGCGATCCAGCTGACCCCGCTGCTGTATGCCGTGCTGGCGCAGGTGGACGGTCGGCGGACCCACGCGCAGGTGGCCGACGCCGTGGGCGCCGCCGTGGGACGCCAGGTGTCCGAGGCGGACGCCGAGACGTTGTGCGACAGGCTGCGCACCCTCGGCGTCCTCACGAAGGCGGACGGTTCGGAGCCGGAGGTCCGGCGCTCGAACCCGTTGCTGGCCTTGCGGTTCAAGTACGTCGTGTCCGACCCGGAGGCCACCAGGCGGATCACCGCCCCCTTCGCCTGGCTCTTCGCGCCAGTCGTCGTGGTGGTCCTGGTCGCCGCGTTCCTCGCCGTGTGCGGCTGGGTGCTCCTGCACAAGGGACTCGCGTCGGCCACCCACCAGGCGTTCGCCCAGCCGGCCCTGCTGCTGGCCGTGTTCGCGCTGACCGTCGTCTCGGCCGGCTTCCACGAGTTCGGGCACGCGGCGGCCGCTCGCTACGGCGGCTCGACACCGGGGGCGATGGGCACCGGCCTCTACCTCGTGTGGCCGGCGTTCTACACCGACGTCACCGACAGCTACCGGCTCGGTCGGGCGGGACGGGTGCGCACCGACCTCGGTGGCCTCTACTTCAACGCCATCGTCGCGGTGGCGATGTTCGGCGTCTGGTGGGGCACGGGCTGGGACGCGATCCTGCTGATCATCGCGACCCAGGTGCTCCAGATGGTGCGCCAGCTGGCCCCCCTCGTGCGGTTCGACGGCTACCACGTCCTCGCCGACGTCACCGGGGTGCCCGACCTCTACCACCGGATCAAGCCGACGCTCGTGGGCCTGCTCCCCCGACACTGGAACGACCCGGGGGCCAGGGTGCTCAAGCCCTGGGCCAGGGCCGTGGTCACCACGTGGGTCGTCCTCGTGGTGCCCGTCCTGCTGTTCTCCCTCGTGATGATGGTCCTGAGCTTCCCGCGCGTAGCCGGCACGGCGTGGGCCTCCGTCGGGCGGCAGTGGGCGCGGCTCGAGACCCAGCTCGCCGACGGCGACGTGCTCGCCGTGGTGGTGCGGGTGCTGTCGATCGTCGCCATCGCCCTGCCGGTGCTGGGCGTCGTGTTCATCGTCTCCCGCGTCGCCAAGCAGGTCGTGGCCGGCACCTGGCGGGCCACCGAGGACCGTCCGGTGCGGCGCGCGGTGGCCGGCCTGGTCGCGCTGGCCGTGGTGGCCGGGCTGGCCTGGTCCTGGTGGCCGCAGCCGGGCACCTACCGACCGATCCAGGCCTACGAGCGGGGCACCCTGGCCGACGGGGTCTCCAGCACGCTGCGCTCGGGCACCCCGACCACGCTGCAGGAGGGCCGTCAGGGCGCGGGCCGTGCGGTGTGGCCGCAGGGCGCGGCGCTGCCCACGGCGGAGTCGCCGCAGCTGGCGGTCGTCATGGTGCCGCGCGGCGGCCAGGCGGCGGCCGGCGGCCAGCAGCTGCCCACATGGGTCTTCCCGTTCAACCGCCCCTTGCCGCCGGGTGAGGGCGGCAACCAGGCGATGGCCGTCAACACCAAGGACGGCTCCGCGCTCTACGACGTCGCGTTCGCCCTGGTCTGGGCCGACGGGGACACGGTGGCGAACACCAACGAGGCGTATGCCCTGGCGTCCTGCACCGGGTGCCAGACCGTGGCCGTCGCCTTCCAGGTCGTCCTGATCGTGGGGAACGCCGACGTCGTCGTCCCCGAGAACGTCGCCGCGGCCGTCAACTACGGCTGCGTCCAGTGCGTCACCCAGGCGCTCGCGACCCAGCTCGTCGTGACCTTGTCGGGCCCCCTCAGCGCCCAGAGCAGCGCCGAGCTCGCGGCGCTGTGGAAGGAGATCTCCGCCTTCGGCGACTCGATCCAGGACGTCCCGCTCAGCGAGCTGCAGGAGCGGCTGACCGAGTTCGAGCGCCAGATCCTGGCCATCGTCCAGAAGGACCCGGCCTGGGTGGAGCCGACGACGGGCAGCACGCCCACCGCGTCGACGTCGACCGGCCCGGCCGGCACGACGTCGCCCACCACGGGCGCGAGCGGCTCCTCGACCGGTGGCCCGCCGGCGTCCAGCTCCTCCTCGACCGCCTCCGGGTCGTCGTCGTCCTCGAGCAGCTCGTCGGGGCCGACTGGCACCACCGACCCGACCGCGTCCACGACCGAGCCGACGCAGCCCCAGCCAGCCCCGACCACGACCGCCGCAGCGGGGGACGTGGCGGACGCCACGGCCACGCCCTGACCGGCCGCCGCGCGGCATACCCTCCAGTGACGTCAGGTATGCCGCGCAGCGCACGGATGGGAGCAGCGAGTGGTCAACGGGGCCAGCGAGTTCGACGCGGGGTCAGCGGTCTCGGCACGAGACGGCGAGGACGGGGTCTATGACGCGGCCCTCGGCGAGGGTTGGCGGATCGGCGGGGGAGTCAACGGCGGGGTGTTGCTGGCCATCGCCGGTCGGGCGCTCGCCGCGGAGTTCGGCACCGCGGACGGCGACCGTCCGGCCCATCCCGACCCGTTGGCGATCAGCGCCTACTACCTGACGCCTGGTGCGCCCGGGCCCGCGACCGTGCGCACCTCCGTGGTCCGCCGGGGCCGGGCCGTGTCGACCGGCCAGGCCTCGCTGCTGCAGGACGACGGCGGGGGTGGCGAGGTCGAGCGGGTGCGCTTCCTCGCGACCTACGGCGACCTCGCGTCGGTCGACGGGGACCTCACCACGTCGGCGCAGCCGCCGGACCTGCCCCCGCCGGACCGCTGCGTCTCGGCGGCCCAGGCGCCGCCGGACTTCCTCAAGCACGCCTCACTGCTCCAGCGGCTCGACATGCGCCTCGACCCGGCCACCACCGGCTGGGCGGTCGGCAAGCCGTCGGGCAACGGTGTCATCCGGGGGTGGCTGCGGATGGCCGACGGTCGCGAGCCTGACCCGCTCCTGCTGCTCCTGGCGGTCGACGCCCTGCCGCCGGTCGCGTTCGAGCTGGGGCTGCCCGGGTGGACGCCCACCCTCGAGCTCACCGCGCACGTGCGGGCGCGTCCGGCGCCCGGCTGGCTGCGGGTCAGCCTCACCAACCGCACGCTGGCCGGGGGCTTCCTCGAGGAGGACGCGGAGGTCTGGGACAGCGAAGGTCGGCTGGTGGCCCTGTCGCGGCAGCTGGCCAGGGCGTCAGCGCCGCCGCCGGTCCCGCCGTCCGCGTCGCCGCTCGCAGGAGCCTGACCCCGGGAGCCTGACCCCGGGAGGTATCTGGGCGGCTCGTCGCGTCTCCTTTCCGACACACCAACTGGGGGGAGTTGTCATGACGAAGATCGAGCTCAGGCTGGACCACCTGCAGTGCCGGGTGCAGGGGGACGCCTCGGGGGGCTCCGAGCCCTACCTGTGGCCGGTGCTGATGTGGGTCACCGACCAGACCATCGGCACGCCGACACCGGTGCGTGCCAACCACCCCCACACTCCGCGGACCGTCCTGGCACAGAACGTCACCGCCGGGACGGGGCTCGCGGTGCCGGCCGCCGCGGGGACGGTGCGGACCCAGCTCGACGCCGGGGACACGCTCCGCAAGGCCATCGCGGTGGTCTCGCTGCTGGAGAACGACGACACCCCGGACCACGTGGTGGTCGCGGCCTACAACCGGTACGTCGAGGCCCTGCCGGACGCCGTCGCGGCCCACCTGCTCGAGCTCGCGAGCGACGACGACGAGGTGGTCGCGGCGGCCACCGCGGCCGTGCGCGACGAGGCGAGCTCGGCCGTGCACAGCGCCGGCTCGGACGAGATGACGTGGTGGGAGAAGGTCAAGGTGGGCGTCGGCTCGCTGAACCTCGACGACGAGATCGGTGCGGAGTTCGCGAGCACGACCACCACGAAGGACCTCGGGCTGACGTTCCAGCAGAGCATCACCATCGGAAGCCAGACCGTGCTCACCCAGGACTGGCGGCTCAGCGGGGCCCTGGTCGTCGACCACCGCATCGACCTCTGCGCCGCACAGGCGCTGGCGGTCAACCAGGCCAAGGTCCAGCGCGACCAGGTGCTGGCCCAGCTGCGGGCGCTCCAGACGCAGTGGGCGCAGGCGAGCGCCCTCGAGAAGCCGGGCATCAAGCTCGAGATCGACGAGGTGCGCGAGATCCTGGCCGGCGCCGAGGCCGCAGTGGCCGCGGCCGAGGCGGCCCTGGCCGCGTGCCGCGTGAGGCACGTCCGCGACATACCGACCCATGTCCTCGACCACGTCCTCGAGGCACGGTTCGACCTGCACTGACCTGGGTGTGCACGCAACCTTTGCTAGCAAAGCTTGCCCAGTCGTGGACAGCATGCAACCTGTCCATCAAGCACTAACCTGTGCTAGCAAAGGTTGCGTGTCGGGGTCGGCTCCGGACCGCCGGTAGACTCTCGGCCTTGTGGCTCTCACTATCGGAATCGTCGGCCTGCCCAACGTGGGCAAGTCCACGATGTTCAACGCCCTGACCAAGAACAACGTGCTCGCGGCGAACTACCCGTTCGCGACGATCGAGCCGAACGTCGGGGTGGTCCCGCTGCCGGACGCGCGCCTGAAGCGGCTGGCCGAGATCTTCGGCTCCGAGCGCATCCTGCCCGCGACCGTGTCGTTCGTCGACATCGCCGGCATCGTGCGCGGGGCGTCGGAGGGCGAGGGCCTGGGCAACAAGTTCCTCGCCAACATCCGGGAGGCCGACGCGATCTGCCAGGTGGTGCGGGCGTTCGAGGACGGCGACGTCGTCCACGTCGACGGCAAGGTCTCGCCCGAGTCCGACATCGAGACGATCCACACCGAGCTGATCCTCGCCGACCTGCAGACCCTCGAGAAGGCCGTGCCGCGGCTCGAGAAGGAGTCGCGGATCCAGAAGGAGAAGAAGGCCACCCTCGACAACGCCGTGGCGGCGCAGAAGGTGCTCGAGGAGGGCCACACCCTGTATGCCGCGGGCGCCGCTGCCGGGGTCGACCTCGCCGAGGCGCGGGGCCTGGGCCTGCTGACGACCAAGCCGTTCATCTACGTGTTCAACCTCGACGAGGACCAGCTGTCCAACGCCGAGCTGCAGGAGTCGCTGCGGGCGCTGGTGGCGCCCGCCGACTCGGTGTTCCTCAACGCCAAGCTCGAGATGGACCTCATGGACATGGATCCGGACGAGGCCATGGAGCTGCTCGAGTCGTTCGGCGCCGAGGAGTCCGGGCTCGACCAGCTCGCCCGCACCGGCTTCCACACGCTGGGGCTGCAGACCTACCTCACGGCCGGCCCCAAGGAGTCCCGTGCGTGGACGATCGGCCGGGGCTGGACCGCGCCGCAGGCGGCCGGGGTCATCCACACCGACTTCCAGCGCGGCTTCATCAAGGCCGAGATCGTGTCCTACGAGGACCTCGACGCGATGGGCTCGATGGCCGCGGCGAAGGCCGCCGGCAAGGTCCGCATGGAGGGCAAGGACTACGTGATGTCCGACGGCGACGTGGTCGAGTTCCGCTTCCAACAGGCGTCAGGGACGGGCGGCAAGAAGTAGCAGTACCGCCCGCATCGCGGCATGAGCGGACGTTGCCTACCCCCGGAGTTCGGTGAGCGCGATCCACACAATGGCCAACGCAACCAGCACTCGACGGACCCAGATAGCGAACTCGACGGGCCAGTTCGCTCGCTGTCCCAGCTCACGCACGCGCCAGTCCAGAGGACTCGACACAGGCCGTCGAGTGAGGTGGCGTTCAATCCCGCCGGGGGGACTTTCATCGAGGCTGAAGGTGAGCAACAGCCCGAAAGCCACGACGCACGCCAGCATGGGAATCATCTGCTGAAGGAGTCCGAAAACGATGAATCCAAGCCCGAGTGCCGATACGGCAGCGATGACGAGCAGCTGGTGGCGAGCGTGTGCCACGGTCACCGGCGACGACTCCTGCTTCGTATCCACGTGGGGAGAGTATCCCCGGACGCCCCTCTAAGGTCCTCCACTTTTGGCAAGGATTCGAGCTCGCTCAACGCGGCATGAGCGGACGTTGGCGAGGGGCTGCGCCTATCCTGCGGATGTGACCCCACAGGAGGCGCCCCGCGGCCCGATCCCTTGGAATCGGCCCGCGCTCGGCTGGGGTGCTACCTCGCTGACGGCGGGCATCCTGTTCGCGGTGGTCGGTAGCTGGGTCTGGGCGCAGCCTGAAGATGGGACCGACGCCGCCGGGATGTTTGCTCTATCCCTCTACTTCATGGCGGTTCCTGCGCTCGTGGCCGGAGTGGCTCTGATCGGGTTCGGGTTGTGGAGGCGAAGGCACCCTCCACGACGAAAGGCCGCGCCGATGTGGCATCCGGACCCTTGGAGGGAGGCGCAGTGGCGCTTCTGGGACGGCGACCGATGGACTCACTTCACGTCATGACACGCATGCGCGCTCATCGGCTATGTCAGGACGGCTGAGGCGTGGAGTTCCGCTTCAACGTCTGAGACGCGCACGGCCGGTCGGCCGGTCGGCCTGTCCCAGGTCAGGCCAGGGTGAGGAACAGCTTCTCCATGGCGGCCTGGTCCTCCGCGTTGACGCCGTCGGGCGAGGTGAGGCACTGGCGCATGCCGGTGGAGACGATGGCGAACCCCGCGCGGTCGAGGGCGCGGTTGACGGCCGCCAGCTGGGTGACGACGTCCTTGCAGTCCCGGCCTTCCTCGATGAGGCGGATGACACCGCCGAGCTGGCCTTGGGCGCGGCGGAGCCGGTTGATGACGGGAGTCATGTCGTCGGGGTTGAGCGTGACCATGGGTCGTCCTTCGGGTTGGGCTGGGGCAGGGGATGGGTGGGGCGGGACCACGCGGACCGGGCGCGTTGACGAGGTCAGGTGGTGAGGGTGCCGTCGAGGGACACCAGGGCATTGGTGAGCAGCTCGCGGGCCTCGCTGGCGACGTCGGAGAGGGCCTGGTTGCCGGTCATCGTGACCATGACGGTTGGGTCCAGGGCCTCGACGAGGGTCTCACCGTCCTTCAGGGCGCGAACGACCACGTTGCACGGCAGGAGCAGCCCGATGGACGGCTCCACCGAGACCGCAGCGTGGGCGAGCGGGGGGCGACAGGCGCCGAGGATGACCTGAGAGGGGATCTCGGCGCCGATCCTGGCCTTGAGCGTGCCCGCGAGGTCGATCTCGGTGAGGACCCCGAACCCCTGGTCGGCGAGGGCCGAGCGGGTGGCCGCCAGGACCTGCTCGAACGGCCGGTCGACGGTGGTGCTCAGGGCGTAGCCCATGGCGTGCTCCTTCTGAGGGTGCTCGGCGGTTGTCAGGCGGTTTGCTGCTGGGCGGCGAGCTGGGCGCGGACCTCGCCCATGTCGAGGGCGCGGACGCCCTCGATGACCTGCTCGAGCGCTGCCGCCGGGAGGGCTCCGGGCTGGGAGAACACGAGGATCCCGTCACGGAACGCCATCAGTGTCGGGATGGACGTGATCCTTGCCGCGCCGGCGAGGGCCTGCTCGACCTCGGTGTCGACCTTGCCGAAGACGATGTCGTCGTGCTTGGCCGACGAGGCCTCGAACACCGGCGCGAACTGGCGACACGGACCGCACCAGGAGGCCCAGAAGTCGACGAGGACGATGCCGCCCGCGGTGATGGTGGACTCGAAGTTCTGGCCGGTGAGGGTTGTGGTGCTCATGCTTTCTCCTTGGTCTGCTGAGGCTGAGGATATACCTGCTGGGGTATGCAGCGCTCCAGCACTCGTGCGCATTCCCGAGGCGGCTGCATACCCCATAGGGTACCTGAGAAGTAAGGTTCCTCGATTTGAGGGAATGCCCCCAGGGGTACTACCGTTGGCTCTGTCAGATACCCCGCCAGGTATCCACTCTGCCCGCGCCGACTGCACCAGGTCGAGGAAGGACCCCCATGATCAGCACCGCCACGAGTGTTGGCCTCCCGGTCATCATCCCCATCGACACCCCCACCCTCGGGGACCGCTCCTACCTGGCCCACGACGGTCAGCTGGCCGTCGTCATCGACCCGCAGCGCGACATCGACCGCGTCCTGGCCGTCGCCTCGGAGGCCGGCGTGCGGATCGCGGAGGTCTTCGAGACGCACATCCACAACGACTACGTCACCGGCGGCCTCGCGCTCGCCGAGGCGACCGGCGCGCGGTACCACGTCAACGCAGCGGATGAGGTGTCGTACGCCCGCTCGCCGATCAGCGACGGTGACGTCGTCGACGTGTCGCCCACGATGCGGGTGCGGGCCATCGCCACTCCCGGCCACACCTTCACGCACCTGTCCTACGCCCTGGAGGCGGCCCCGGGTGCCGGCGGTGAGCTCGAGCCGATCGGGGTGTTCACCGGCGGGTCGTTGCTCTTCGGCGCCACCGGCCGGCCGGACCTGCTCGGCCACACGCACACCCACGACCTGGTGCACCACCAGTTCGCCTCGGCGCACCGCCTCGCCGAGGAGCTGCCGGAGCGCACCCACGTCCTGCCGACGCACGGGTTCGGGTCGTTCTGCTCAGCCGGGTCCACCGGGGATGCCATCGCGTCCACGATCGGGACCGAGAAGCGTCAGAACCCCGCACTGACCCAGGACGAGGAGCAGTGGGTCGCCGACACCCTCGCCGGTCTGGATGCCTACCCCGCCTACTACGCGCACATGGCCCCCCTGAACAGCTCCGGGCCCAGCGCTCCCGACCTGTCGGCACCCGAGCAGGCCGACAAGGATGCCTTGGCGGCACGCATCACGGCCGGCGAGTGGGTGGTCGACCTGCGCACCCGCACGGCGTTCGCGGCGGGCCACGTCACCGGCACCTTCAACTTCGGGCTCGACGGCCAGTTCGCCACCTACCTCGGGTGGCTGATCCCGTGGGGCACGCCACTGACGCTGCTCGGCGACAGCCCGGAGCAGGTGGCCGAGGCCCAGCGCGAGCTGGTGCGCATCGGCATCGACCAGCTTCATGGTGCCGCCACCGGCGGCCCCGAGGAGTGGACCGACCGCCCGCTCGGGACGTTCGGGCGGGCCGTCTTCGCCGACCTCGCGCAGGTGCGGCACCACCGCCAGGTCGCCGTGCTGGACGTCCGCCGCACCTCCGAATACGCCGACGGGCACATCGAGGGCGCGGTCAACATCCCACTGCACGAGCTGCTCGCCCGGGTCGACGAGATCCCCGACGGCGAGGTCTGGGTGCACTGCGGCGTCGGCTACCGCGCATCGGTGGCAGCGTCGGTCCTGGCCGCCCGCGGCACCTCCGTGGTCGCTGTCGACGACAGCTTCACCGAGCACGCCGCCGCATCCGGGCTGCCCGTCGTCCAAGCCGCCTGAGCGCCCGCTCGGCTCCATCCCGCCAGCACGTCCAACCCCCCTCGAAGGAGAACCTCATGTGCCGTCCTGCCACCTGCCGAGTCTGCGGCAAGACCACCTGGGCCGGCTGCGGCCAGCACGTCGACCAGGTCATGGCCGGCGTGCCGCGCGCCGACCGCTGCGCCGGCCACAGCGACGCCGAGAAGGCCGCGGCCGGGGGAGGATCCTTCCTCGGACGGCTGTTCGGGCGTAGCTGACCCGGCACCACACCGCCACGTCCGTGTCACCACTGGTGCTGCCCCTGGGGCTGGTCATCGGCCTCGCGCTCGGCGCCCTGGGCGGTGGCGGGTCCATCCTGACCGTCCCGGCCCTGGTCTACCTGCTCGACCAGGATCCCCGCACAGCCACGACCAGCTCCCTGTTGATCGTCGGCTCCACCTCGCTCATCGCGCTGGTCCCGCACGCTCGCGCGGGGCGAGTCCGCTCGGTCCAAGGGCTCATGTTCGGGGCGCTCGGCACCGCCGGCTCCTTCGCCGGGTCCGCGCTGTCCTCCCACGTCC
This sequence comes from Pedococcus bigeumensis, assembly GCF_039531795.1. Lineage (NCBI taxonomy): Bacteria > Bacillati > Actinomycetota > Actinomycetes > Micrococcales > Intrasporangiaceae > Pedococcus > Pedococcus bigeumensis. The sequence continues at coordinate 327,159 of NZ_BAAAQS010000001.1, forward strand.
CCGCGCAGGTGCTGCTGACTGCGTTCGCCGGCCTGATGCTCGTCGTGGCCGCCCTGATGCTGAGACGGTCCCTGCGCCCGGGCGACCCCAGCGGACACCAGGACCCGACGGCGGAACCCTTCCTCACCCTGCATCCGCTGACCTGCGCCTGCCCACGACTGGCCAAGCTCGTGGTCATCGCGACCGTGGTGGGCCTGCTCACCGGCTTCTTCGGGGTAGGTGGCGGATTCGTCCTGGTCCCCGCCCTCGTCCTGGCCCTGGGGTTCCCGATGCCCGTCGCGGTCGGCACCTCCTTGCTGGTCATCGCCGTCAACAGTGCCACCGCGCTGGCCGCGCGGGTCTCGGTCGCCGGGACGCATCTCGAATGGCGGCTGATCGCCGCCTTCACCGCCGCCGCCATCGTCGGCAGCCTGCTCGGCGGCCGGATCGCCTCCCGCGTCCCACACCGCCAACTCACGCGAGCCTTCGCCGCCCTGCTCGTCGGCGTCGCGGCGTACACCGCGGCAAGCAGCATCCCCTCCCTGTTCTGAGCCGGCCACTCCCGGGCCGAGCCGCGCCCGGCGGTCTTCGGGGGACGTTGTGCCCTGTGGTCCTGTAGCAGCTCTCCCTAACGTCGGAACCACAGGACCCGACCTAGGAGTGGGACGAAATGCGACGGCTGTTGGTGCTCGGTGGCGGTACGGCAGGGACCATGATCGTGAACAAGCTCCGGCGCAAGCTGCCCTCGTCCGAGTGGGACATCACGGTCGTCGACCGCGACGACGAGCACCGGTACCAGCCCGGCTACCTGTTCCTGCCGTTCGGCACCTACACCCCTGAGCAGATCGTCAGGAAGCGGCACGCGTTCATCCCGGACGGGGTCGACCTCGTCTTCGGTGAGGTCGACCGGGTCGACGCGGACACCAGGACCGTGCGCCTGGAGGACGGGCGCAGCCTCGACTACGACTACCTGGTGATCGCCACCGGCACCACGCCGCGGCCGGACCAGACCCCGGGAATGCTCGGTGAGCAGTGGCGCAAGAGCGTGTTCGACTTCTACTCCTTCGAGGGCTCCAAGGCCCTCGCCGCCGCGATGAGGTCGTTCGACCACGGACGGCTGGTCGTCCACATCACCGAGATGCCCATCAAGTGCCCTGTCGCGCCACTGGAGTTCGCGTTCCTCGCCGACTCGTGGCTGCGCGAACGAGGAGTCCGCGACCGCGTCGAGCTGGTCTACGTCACCCCCCTGTCCGAGGCGTTCACGCAGCCGATCGCCGCGCAGCACCTCGGGGCGATGCTCGACCAGCGCAAGTTCCTCGTCGAACCCGACTTCATGATCGAGCGCGTCGACAACGAGAAGAAGGCGATCGTCTCCTACGACGAGCGGGAGATCCCCTTCGACCTGCTCGTGACGATCCCGCTCAACATGGGTGCCGACTTCGTGGCCCGCTCAGGGCTGGGCGACGAGCTCAACTACGTCCAGGTCGACAAGCACACCCTCCAGTCGACCAAGCACCGCGAGATCTTCGCCGTCGGTGACGCGTCCAACATCCCTGCATCGAAGGCCGGATCGGTCGCGCACTTCTCGGTCGAGATCTTCGTCGACAACGTCCTCGACCTCATCCGTGGTCGTCCGATGACCCGCTCCTTCGACGGTCATGCCAACTGCTTCGTCGAGTCCGGCAACGGCAAGGGGCTGCTCATCGACTTCAACTACGACACCCAGCCGTTGCCCGGACGGTACCCGTTGCCGGTCGTCGGCCCGATGAGCCTGCTCAAGGAGACCAGGGCCAACCACCTGGGGAAGCTGGGGTTCCGCTGGATCTACTGGAACGTCCTGCTCCCGGGCCGCCCACTGCCCCTCCCGGCCCTGATGTCCATGGCGGGCAAGGTCTCCCCGGCCGACCAGCCTCCAGCCACCGCAACAGACAAGGAGTGAGCACCATGCCCGTGACCACCATCGACAGCCGTCAGGTCCACGTCAACGATGAGGGCTTCCTCACCGACCCCGACGAGTGGGACGAGGCCCTCGGCACGGCGTTGGCCAGCCAGATCGGGATCGACCTGGGTGACGAGCACTGGAAGGCGATCCGCTTCCTGCGCCAGGACTTCGCGGCCCAGGGCGAGACCCCCACGCTGCGCCGCGTCACCGTCGCGGGCGGCATACCCACCAAGACGCTCTTCCAGCTCTTCCCCCAGAAGCCCGCCAAGAAGATGGCCTACATCGCCGGCCTGCCCAAGCCGCACGGCTGCGTCTGAGTCCCTGCCACACCCCCGACGAAAGAGAAGGTCCGCCATGACCACCGCCGACACGGCACCCGCCATCATCCCTGACTTCGACGCCCCGTCGGCCCAGGGCCGCAAGCTCGCCATCATCTGCTCCAAGGGCAGCCTCGACATGGCCTACCCGGGTCTGATCCTGGCCAACGCGGCCCTGGGTGAAGGCGTGGAGACCCACATGTTCTTCACCTTCTGGGGCTTCGACATCATCAACAAGAAGACCATGAGCGACCTCAAGTTCACCCCGCTGGGGAACACTGCGACCCACATGCCACAGGGCCTGGGCGGGATCCCCGGAATCACCCACATGGCCACGTCGAAGCTGAAGAAGTCGATCGCCGACCTCGACGTCCCGGAGGTCCCCGAGTTCCTCGAGCAGATCGTCGCCTCCGGGGGTCACCTGTGGGCCTGCCGGATGTCCGCCGACATGAACCACCTGACCGAGGACGACCTCTACGACGAGGTCGAGGCCATCATCAGTGCGAGCGACTTCATCGAGAAGACCGAAGGCGCCCAGCTGCTGTTCATCTGACGTCGGGCCCGGAGCGATCCCGGCGCCGACGGCTGAGCTACTCGATGAGGTAGACCTGCCGCTGTTGCAGGTCGCACGTGCTGCCCAGCGCGCAGTCGCTCTCGTCGCTCGAGCCGGCCACCCTCATCTTCACGGCCTTGAGCAGGAGGTAGTTGTCCTGGTTCCCACCCGTCGAGGGGGTCAGGGACGAGGGGTTGTTGGTCGGGCCGGCGCACTCCCCGGTCATGCCCAGCGCCGTGCTGTCCTGGCCCCCGAAGTGGTAGCCGCACACGACGACTCCGAGCAGGGCCTGGACGGGGTAGATGGCGTTGTTGCCGCCGGCGTTGACGACGGCCGCCTGGTCACAGGGCGGCACCCCGCAGAACACCGGCAGCAGGATGTGCTTGTGGGAGCTCACCAGGGAGTTCCAGGCCTGCAGGATGGGCGTGCCTCCCAGGTTCCCGCTGTTGGCTCCCAGGCAGGAGCTGGACTTGGCCGGGCAGCTCCCCTCGAGGAAGGTGCGCAGTGCGGAACCGGTGCGGGGGGACTGGTCGGGGACGATCGACACCGGGTCGGTGCAACCGAACTCGGTGGCCGTGCCCAGGTAGGTGTTGCTGTTGCTGCCGACTTCGGGGCAGTCGATGGACCACCAGTTGCCGCTGCTGCTGGCGCCGGGGCACAGGCTGTTCCCGGTCGAGGGAAGGGTCATCTGGAACACCGTGGACGGCAGCACCGTGGGCAGCTGGCTCCCGCAGACCGCGTAGGGCCGGACCCCGACGGCCTCGGAGGGGGCGGAGACGATGGCCGTGGCAGGTCGTGAGGTGGCATAGGGGCCGCTGTGACCGAAGATCCCGCCGAGCAGGTTGGGCGTCGACCCGGCCGACACGTACCTGACCTGGATGGACCCCTTGGCGGTGCACGAGGCGGTGTAGCCGGCCTCGGTGCTCCCCGGCCGGTTGTCCTCGCGGATGGCGGACGCGGCATTGGCTGCCTCAGCTGTCCACGCAGGCGTGGCGAGGATGGTCGCGCAGCTGCCGGTCTTGTCCGCGAAGACGTTCGCGGCCGCCAGCGCCGCGGCATCGGAGGCCGTCTGGAGCTGGCGGGTGCTGGCGTACGACAGGCCGAAGTCGAGGGTGAAGGCCCCGATGCCCACCAGGACCACCATCATCACCGCCACGGTGACCGCGACCGCGCCTCGATCCGACCGCTCGGCCCCGAGTCGGCGCCGAAGGGTGGCGCTCGTTCCCTGGCCGGGGCGGCGGATCATGAGGCCCTCGTGGGGAGGGTGGCCGGCGGCCCGGGTGGGGTCAGGGTCGCAGTCGGCGGGGTGGTCGTGGTCGGACCGGCGCCTGGGGTGCGCGGGTTCCCGCCGCTGCCCTTCCTCGCCTTCCCGGGTGGGGTCGCCGGAGCCTTGCCGGGCTTCGGCGCCGTGGAGGTCGCCTTGCCCTTGGGCTTCGCCGTGCCCTTGGGGGTGCGCGTGGTGCTCGACGAGCCGGGGTGGGGGACCTTGGCGCAGTAGGCGGCGATCTTGGCCTCGCCCCCCGCTGCCTCGGCCAGGTTGCGGAACGCGACGGACGTGCCGGGCTTGTCGTCGTCCTTTGCCTGGTGGTTGGTCCACGCGTTGCACAGCCCGAACGCGGCCGGCCCCGAGGCGTCGGGACCGACCGGGGTGCCCGTCGCGTCGGCCTGCGGCGGCGTGGTCTGAGTCGAGCTGGTCGCCGCGACCGGCGGGGCCACGCTCTGGTGGGCGGGTCCCATCGCACCGGAGGCCAGGACGATCGTCGCGACGCCGCCGAGTGCCACGGCGGCGCCGGCGGCCGACGCCAGCGCCCTGAGCCCACCCACAGCGGAGATCATCGCGACCCGCCGGGACCGACGCCGGGTGAAGGCGCTGCCGTACGTGGCCATGGCCCCGGAGTAGCCCCCGAGCTCAGCGCGCTCGGGTGGCGAGGTCAGGGCGTTCATCGCGTCCGCGACCCGCTGCACCTCGGGCGGCCCTCCCAGCGGGCGGTGCCCCTTGAGCATGGCGTCGACCTCTGTGTCCGAGAGCTCGTACTCGTCGCTGCTGCCGGGGTCACCAGTGAGGAATGTCGTCACACCGGGTGAAGCGCCGATCTCGGCTAGTGCGTTACACCCTGGCTGCGCAGCGCCGCGGCAAGGGTCCGCAGACCGCGGTGGGCAGACACGCGGACGGCGCCCGGGCTCTTGCCGAGCATGGCGGCGACCGTCTCGACGGGCAGCCCCGCGATGACCCGGAGGGCCACCACCTCCGCCTGCAGGCTCGGCAGGGTCGACAGCAGCGCGAGGGCCGATCCCGGGCTGAGCCCCTCCACCACGGCGTCGCTGGGGTCCGGCACGGCCCACGCGTGCTCATGGACCTCACCCGGCGCCTCTCGAGGTCGCCGGGAACGACGGCGTGCGTCGTCCAGCGCGCGCCGCCGGGCGGTGGCGAACACCCAAGCACGCCAAGCGATCTCGTCGCCGCGGAACCGGCGCAACCCCTTCACCACCGAGACCCAGGTCTCGGCCGCCAGGTCCTCGGCGTTGCGGCCGGGCTCCAAGGACAGGTAGCGCACGAGTCGGGGATTGAGGTCCAGCCAGAGGCGCGAGAAGGCCTCCTCGTCACCGGCCTGTGCCCTGGAGAGGAGGTCCGCGAAGTCCTCGCGCGCCACGAGGTCAGTATCTGGAGGCGGGCGCGAGCACGGTGGCGCTTCGCGCGGGCTGTCGCCCGTTCGGACGAGGTCCGTGCCGTGCGAGGTGGGCCCCAGCTGAAGCACTCGTGGCCAATTGTCCCGATGGTCGCGGATGTCCTCGCCTGAACAGTTGCATATTGGCCATCGCCTGACCGGCGCTTGACCAAATCCATACCTGAGCCGCCCGGGTGGGCCATCCTGCGCGCAGGGGGACCGCAGGGGTCGCCCGCGAACGAGGGGACTGCTCATGTTCAGGAAGACGATGGCTGCAGCCGCGATGGGGGTCGGGCTGCTGCTCGCGGCAGCCGGGTCGGCGTCCGCGTACACGATGGACGCAGGTGGCGTGGGCTGGGTCGGCAAGGGAGAGGTCCAGAGCGCCTACGGGTGGAACAACAAGGCCATGCAGGACAACGTCGCGGGAGTGACGTTCGTCTACGACAGCACGGCCACCTACGAGGTGGTCTGTGAGTTCGACAACCCGGGCGGCCACCACGTCATCACCAACACGAAGCGCTCGTCGGTCAAGGCGACGCTGGGCAGCGACGCGCGCAACAACAGCAGCGGCAAGCAGGGGCCGATGACCGGGTGGTACCTCACCGGTTTCGGTGCGGTCACCTCGACCGGCCAGGCCGTCCCGTCCGTCGGCGACGGCTGCCCCGGCAACAGCGGGCTGGGTGCGATCACCTCGGTGACGCAGACCGGCACGGGCACGGGCGGCCTGTACGCGCTGTGGAGCGGCCAGAGTCGGCTGCTCACCCTCACGGTGGCCACCACGACTCTCTGACCCACTGCGGCCGACACCGGCCGAAGACTGGTCGCTCCGGCGCAGGGCCCGCGCAGGGTCCTGCGCCGGGGGCACGTGGTGCCGGCGCCGGCGCGGGGGCAGCTGCGGGGGAGTGCCGGCTCGTCCGTTCGGGCAGGGTTGCCGGGTTTCGACCCCGGGGTGGGCGGCGCCGACCTAGCGTGGCCGCCACCGAGCGAAAGTGTCTGTCCCTCACCATGATCCGTCGACCCGATCGCCACTGGCCGGCCTTGGCCGGGCCGCTGCTCGCGATCGCCACGCTGGCGGCCTGCGCCTCTGCCAGCGCCGGGTCCGTCGCGCCGGCAACCGTCGCGGCCGGGTCGAGTGCCCGGGCGGCCACACCCGCGCGCCCCGCGCCGGCCCCCGCGGCGCCGGACGCCGCGGCGCCGGCCACGCCGGGGGATGTCCCTCTCCCGGCCACGTCCGCACGCCCGAGCTCCGTGACCGCACCGGCCCCGCGGCATACCTCGGCGCGACCCGGGACGAGCCCGGCAGCGACTGGCCGGCCGGGGGCCGCCGTCACCACCTTGGCCACCCTCACCGTGAAGGGGCGGGCGCCGCGGACCGGTTACGACCGCGACCTGTTCGGACAGGCCTGGGCCGACGTCGACCGCAACGGCTGCGACACCCGCAACGACATCCTGCGCCGCGACCTCACCGGCACCACCATCAAGGCGGGCACCCACGGCTGCCTGGTGCTGACGGGCACCCTGGACGATCCCTACACCGGCAACCGGATCGCCTTCGTCCGTGGCAGGGGCACCTCGAACGCCGTCCAGATCGACCACGTCGTCGCCCTGTCGGACGCGTGGCAGAAGGGCGCGCAGCAGTGGTCCACCGCGACCCGCACGGCGTTCGCGAACGACCCGCTCAACCTCCTCGCCGTCGACGGACCCACCAACCAGCGCAAGGGTGACGGCGACGCCGCCACCTGGCTGCCGCCGCGCAAGGTCGGCCGCTGCGCGTACGTCGCGCGCCAGATCTCGGTCAAGCACCGCTACGCGCTGGCCGTCACCCCCGCCGAGCGCGATGCCATGGTCCGGGTGCTCATGACCTGTCCCGGGCAGGCCCTGACCCGCTGAGGTCGCCCCGGCCGCACAGGGGGAAATGACGCGGCGCCCGACCGGGGCGATCTGGCAGATTGACCGGTATGACCGTGTCCGCGCCGGTGCCGATCCCGCCGGGGGCGCCCGTGTGGGTGCTGCTCGAGGGAGCCTCGGACGTCGCTGCCGTGCGCGTGGTCGCCGAACGCACAGGACTCCCGTTGCAGGAGCGCGGGGTCGAGCTGGTCGACATGCACGGCGCGACGAACATCCGCCGCCACCTGCTCGCCGCGGCCGCGGCCCCCGGGAGTCCACGCGTCCTGGGGATGTGCGACGCCCCGGAGGCGCCCTTCTTCGTTCGCGCCCTTCGCCGGGTGGGCTGCGCTGTCGGGAGCCCGGACGACCTGCCCTGGTGGGGCTTCCAGGTCTGCGACCGTGACCTCGAGGACGAGCTTGTCCGCCACCTGGGTGAGGAAGCCACCAGGACCGTGCTGGAGGAGCTCGGCCTGACCCAGCGGTTCGCGAAGCTTGCCCAGCAGCCGGCCTGGGTGAAGGGGTCCTTCCACGAGCGGGTCCACCGGTTCGCCGGGGCGGCTTCCGGGCGCAAGGAGCTGATGGCCGGGGCGCTCGCCGCGGCCCTCGACCTGACCGCCCTGCCGCGGCCACTGGCCGGGCTGCTCGACGCCATCTCCCGGTCCGGACCGACGTTCGAGGAGCTGCGCGGGGCGGTGTCCGGACCCGACCGTGCCGCCGAAGGGCACAGCTGACGCCGGCGAACGGCCCCCGTCTCAGCCACGTCCCGCTCGCGAGGTTCTGCTAGCGGAAGAGCCCTCGGTCGGTAGACGGTGCACCCTCATGCTGACCGAGCCAAGCTCTGCTGGCGGAGGTTGGGGAGGCAGGCACAGGGACCCCACAGCCGCCGCACACCCTGGGCGGAGGGCCGGCCAGCACGGTGGTGCCATGACCACCGCCGCCGTCGCCCCCCGTCCTGCTCCGCTCGCCGCGCGCCACGCGCGACGCCCGCGCCGTGGCCCCCGGGTCGCTGGAGCAGCGCTCGTCCTGGTCGCCCTGTCCATCCCCGTGACCGGGACTGGCAGCGCGCTCGCCGCCACCCATGCCCCGGCCCACCTCAGGATGGCCGCGGTGGCCGACGCCGTGGTCGGCGTCGTCGCCACCGGCAAGCACGACGTGTGACCGCGCTGCCCCGCAAGCCCGGCAACGACGAACGTGGCGACGCCCACAGGGGGCGCCGCCACGTTCGCGTTCAGGTCGGGTCAGGCGTGGCCGACGCCGAACCCGGCGAGCCAGCTCTGCACGATCGGGATGTCGATCCGCTGCAGACCGCCGAGGTAACGGCAGTTCGAGGTGTAGCCGTAGCTGGTCACGGTCACCTGGTAGCCACCGTTGAACGACGGGCCGCCGGAGTCGCCGAAGCAGGTGCCACCGCCGCCACGCGGGTCGTTCTCGTTGCCGTTGACCTGGAGGATCTGCGGCGTGAGCTTCTGGCCCACCTCATCGGTGACCCGACGCACGATCGGGTAGGACATCGGCGTCGGCTTCTGCGGGCCGGACTCGGCCTGGCGGACCTCGGTGCCGTAGCCGACCGCCGTGAAGAGCGTCTTGTTCAGCACGTTGGGCGTGTACTTGTCGAGGTAGTTCGTCGGGGCGATGGTCGCCGGGGCGATGTTGGTCACCGGCGCGTCGAGGACGATGACCCCGACGTCGTTCCAGTTCTTCAGGTCGGTGAAGTCCGAGTACTGCGGGTGGGTGTGCGCCGTGCCGCTCAGGAAGCCGGCCGCGGCGAGCTCTGCGGCGGTGTAGCCCGCGGCCGGGTCGGCGGCCACCGGCAGCGGCGATGGCGGCGCCTCGGCGACGACCGACTTGAAGGTCACGGCGGTCTTGCCGACGGTGCCTTCGGTGCAGTGCGCTGCGGTGACCAGGACGGTCGGCGACACCAGGGTGGCGCTGCAGCGGAAGCGACCGGTGCCGTCGTAGAAGGCGATCATGCCCACGTTGGGGTGGCCGTTGCCGTCGAGGTCACCCCCGGTGATGGCTGATGCGGCGAGGGTGGTGCCCCCGACCATGGCGGTGCTGATGCCGAGAACGGCCAGCGCGCGACGAAGCTTCATGCGGACTCCCTACAGTCTGGTCGCCCCAGTGGGCGACCTGTGCATTCAAACCCGCCGCGTGTCGACTGTCCAGCGTCATCGGGGTGATCTTCCGGGCGTATGCCGCGTGCTCACGACGACGGCGTGGACCGCTCCGCGTCGTGCGGGCGCAGCCGCACCTCGGTGACCGCGTGGCCCGCGACGCCGGTGACCTCGATGGTCCAGTCGGCGACGTCGACGACGTCACCTTCCCGCTCGGGCACCCGACCCAGCAGCTTCAGCACCAGCCCGGCAACGGTCGAGTAGTCCGCGGACGGGGGCAGCCCGAGCTCGACGCCGAGGTCGGGCAGGTCGTGGACCGGGAAGGTGCCGGGCAGCGTCAGCACGCCGTCGGGACCCGGGTCGGCCGCGGCGAGGTCGGGGTCGTTCTCGTCCCAGATCTCGCCGACCACCTCCTCGAGCAGGTCCTCGAGAGTCACGATGCCGTCGACCGAGCCGTGCTCGTCGACGACGATCGCCATCTGCTGGCGCTCCTCACGGAAGCGGCGGAGGGCATCCGACAGGCGCACCGTGTCGGGCAGCATCAGGGCCGGCTGCACGCGCGAGCCGACGAGGTCGTCGTCGCCGTCGACGACCGAGCCCCAGTGGACGATGCCGAGGACCCGGTCGAGGTGGTGCCCGAGGGTCACCGGGACCCGCGAGTGGCCGGCCGCGGCCATCGCCTCGCGGGCCTGCGCGACGGTCAGGTCGCTGGGCAGCGAGAGCACGGAGCCGCGGGGCACCAGGACGTGCCGCACCAGTCGACCGTGCAGGTCGAGCGCACCGCTGATGATGTCGCGTTGCTCGGCGTCGAGCGCGGGGTTGCTGGTCACCAGGTCGCGCAGCTCCTCGGCCGAGATCTCCTCCGCCGTCGTCTCCGACTTGCCCCCGAGGAGGCGGACCACCAGGTCGGTGGAGGCACCCAGCACGGCGACGGCCGGTCGCGAGAGCGTCGAGAGCACGTCGAGCGGCCGAGCCACCGCGAGCGCCCAGGGCAGGGCCAGCTGCATGGCGAGCCGCTTCGGGGCGAGCTCGCCCAGCACCAGGGTGACGAACGCCAGCACGAGCGTCACGCCGGCCACGACCACCGGCTCGGCCGCCGAGCCGAGGAAGCCCACGTGGGGGACGAGGGGTTCGGCCAGCGAGACGGCCGCCGTCGCCGAGGCGAGGAAGCCGGCCAGCGTGATGCCGATCTGGATCGTCGCGAGGAACCGGTTGGGGTCGCGGGCCAGCCGCACGAGTCGCTCCCCACGCACACCGCCGGTGCGTTCCAGCTGGCGCAGCTGCCCCTCGCGGAGAGAGACCAAGGCCATCTCACTCCCCGCGAAGACGGCGTTGAGGAGCACGAGTGCTCCGACGAGGGCAATGTCGAGCCAATAGCCAGACATGGCTGGGTGGATCACCGGTCCTCAGCAGTGGGGGGAAGAGTCCGGTGAACGTCTCGTCGCCGGGACGAGTTCCCGGAGCACGGGCCGACGAGCCCGCCCCGTCTCAGATCTGGGTGCCGACCAGGGCGCCGATCACGTAGGTCACGAGCATCGCCACCAGCCCCCCCGCGATGTTGCGGAGCACGGCAGGCCGCACCGGTGCCTGGCCCAGGCGGGCGCTGCCCCAGCCGGTGAACGCCAGCGCCACCACGACCGACACGGCGGTGACCCAGACCCTGGCGCCGGCGGGCGGCAGCAGGATGGCCACCAGCGGCAGGAGGGCGCCGAGGGTGAAGGCGGACATCGAGGCCCAGGCCGCGTGCCAGGGGTTGGTGAGGTCGTTGGGGTCGATACCCAGCTCAGCCTCGGCGTGGGCGCCCAGCGCGTCGTGCTCGGTCAGCTGGCGGGCCACCTCGGCGGCCAGGTCGGGAGTCAACCCCTTCTCCTGGTAGATCTGCGCCAGCTCCTCCAGCTCCTCGTCCGGCATCTCGCGGAGCTCGCGCTTCTCCTTGGCCAGCAACGCCCTCTCGGTGTCGCGCTGGGTGCTCACCGACACGTACTCGCCGGCCGCCATGCTCATCGCCCCGGCCGCGAGCCCGGCGATGCCGGCGGTCGCGATCGTCGAACGCTCGACGGTCGCGGCTGCGACGCCGATGACGATGCCTGCCGTGGAGACGATGCCGTCGTTGGCCCCGAGCACGCCGGCCCGCAGCCAGTTGAGCCGGGCACCGATGCCCTGGTCGTGCTGCTCGCCGTCGTGGGGATCGACCTGTGTCACTGCCTCAGCCACGAGCGGACGCCCCCAAGCGGGCGGCCGACTGGGCGACCCGGTGGGCGAGCTCGACGTCGAGCTGCGTCAGGCCACCTTCGGAGTGGGTGGAGAGCGCGAACTTCACTGTGCGCCAACGGATGTCGATGTCGGGGTGGTGGTCCATGTCCTCCGCCTCGACAGCCACCTCGTCGACCAGCCGGATCGCGGCCGGGAAGTCGGGGGCCTCGTAGCTCGCCCTGATCTCGGCTCCCTCGCGGGTCCACCCTGGCAGGTCTCCCAGCTGGCGCGTGATCTCCTCATCGGTCAGCAGTCGGCTCATGACACCAACTCTGGCAAGGAAGTCCACGGCTGTCACGGAAGCCCAGCCTCACCTCACCCGCCCCCGAGAGGGGTATGCCGCGTGCGCACCGTGCGCACGCGGCATACCTGCCGTGGTGGTCGGCGGTCAGAGCGCCTCGGTGACGGACGCCGGACCCATGAAGTCGGTGTCGCCGTCCCGCTCCTCCTGGGTCGTGAGCTGGGCCTTGACCTCGTGGATCTTCAGCTCACCGGTGGCGATCTGCTCGGCGAAGTGGCAGGCCACGCGGTGGCTCGCCGGCACCCCCTCCATCTCGACCGAACGCAGCTCGGGGCGCTCGGTGTCGCACCGGGTCTCCTGCCGCCACGGGCAGCGAGTGTGGAAGCGGCACCCCTTGGGCGGGTTGGCCGGCGAGGGCAGGTCACCAGTGAGCAGGATGCGCTCGCGTCGGTCCTCGATGACGGGGTCCGGCACGGGCACGGCGGACATCAGCGCCCGCGAGTAGGGGTGCAGGGGCTTGGTGTAGAGGTCCTCGGCATCGGACTCCTCGACCAGGGCGCCGAGGTACATCACGCCGATCCGGTCGCTGATGTGCCGCACGACCGCGAGGTCGTGCGCCACCACGAGGTAGGTCAGGCCGAACTCGTCCTGCAGCTCCTCGAGCAGGTTGATGACCTGGGCCTGCACCGACACGTCGAGCGCCGAGACGGGCTCGTCGGCCACGATCAGCTTCGGGTTCACCGACAGGGCTCGGGCGATCCCGATGCGCTGGCGCTGGCCGCCGGAGAACTCGTGCGGGTACTTCTTGAGAGCGGCCGCGGGCAGGCCCACGGCCTTGAGCAGGTCACGCAGTCGCTGGTTGGCCTGCTTGGCGTCCTTGGCCAGGCCGTGTGCCTTCATGCCCTCGAGGAGCAGGGACTCGACGGTCTGCCGGGGGTCGAGGCTGCCCATCGGGTCCTGGAACACCATCTGGATGTCCTGCCGCTTGTGGCGCAGCTCCTCACCCTTCAGCGACGCGATGTCGACGCCCTCGAAGTCGACCGACCCGGCGGTGGGGGGTTCGAGGTTGAGGATCGCGCGGCCGAGGGTGGACTTGCCACACCCGGACTCGCCGACCAGGCCGTAGGTCTCGCCCTTGCGGATCTGCAGGTCGACGCCGTCGACGGCGTAGACGTGGCCCACGGTCTTGTCGAAGATGACGCCCTTGCGGATCGGGAAGTGGACCTTCACTCCCTTGACGTCGACCAGGATCTCGTCGCTGATGGTCATCGGGACACCTCCACGGGGTTGTGGCAGCGCAACGCTCGCGTGCCCTCCTCGACGAGCTCGGGCGTGCGCTCGACGCACACGTCGATCGGCTGCGAGCAGCGCGGGGCGAACGCGCAGGCGTGCGCCCAGGGCAGGTTGTCGGACACCGAACCCGGGATCGGGGTGAGCTTCTCGCCACGCGACCCGTCCAGGCGGGGGATCGAGGCGAGCAGCCCGTGGGTGTAGGGGTGCCGGGGCGACGCGAACAGCGGGTGACGGTCACCCCGCTCGACGATCCGGCCGGCATACAGGACGTTGACCCGGTCCACGAGGCCGGCGACGACGCCGAGGTCGTGGGTGATCATCACGAGCGCCGTGCCGGTGTCCTCCACGAGGTCCTTGAGCAGCGCCAGGATCTGCGCCTGGATCGTGACGTCGAGGGCGGTGGTGGGCTCGTCGGCGATGAGCAGGCGGGGCTCGCAGGCCAGCGCCATCGCGATGAGCGCTCGCTGCCGCATCCCCCCGGAGAGCTGGTGGGGGTAGTCCTTGAGTCGTCGGAGCGGGTCGGGGATGCCGACCTTCTCGAGCATCTCGCGCGCCAGCGGCATGGCCGCCTTGCGGGACAGGCCCTTGTGGCGCTCGAGCACCTCGGTGACCTGCACGCCGATCGGCACCACGGGGTTCAGGGACGACAGCGGGTCCTGGAAGATCATGCCGAGGTCGCGCCCGCGCCGGTCGCGCATCTGCTCCCGGGTCTGGGTCAGCAGGTTGGCCCCGCCGTAGAGGACCTCGCCCTCGACCGTGACGCCGCGCTGGGGCAGCAGGCCCATGATGGCCAGCGAGGTGACCGACTTGCCGCAGCCGGACTCGCCGACCAGGCCGACGGTCTGTCCGGGGCGCACGTCGAAGCTGACCCCGTCGACGGCGACGAAGGGCTCCTCGTCCTGCCGGGTGAAGGTGACGCGCAGGTCGCGCACCGACAGGAGGGGTTCCTCGCGGTTGCCTCGGGTCTGGACGTTCTCGATGGTCTCGGTCATGCGACGACTCCCTGAGGACACGAGCGACGGAGGGGCAGGGCGCACAGGGGCGACGGGCCGGGCCGGGTGAGGGCGGTCATGGTCGCGCTACCTCCTGCTCTTGGGGTCGAGCGCCTCGCGCAGCGACTCGCCCATCAGGGTGAAGCCGAGCGCCACGACGATGATGCACAGGGCCGGGTATGCCGCCAGCGTGAGGTGGTCGTAGATGAACGGCTGGGCCTTGCCCAGCATCTGTCCCCACTCGGGCTTGCGGTCGTCCGGGTTGCCGACACCGAGGAAGGACAGCGCGGCCGCGTCGATGATGGCTCCGGCCAGGACGAGGGTCGCCTGGACGATGACGGGCCCGAGGGCGTTGGGCAGCATGTGCCGGAACACGATGGCCGACCGCTTCACGCCGAGGGCCCTCGCGGCGAGGACGTGGTCGCTGGCCCGCTGGGCGAGCATCGACCCCCGCAGCAGTCGCGCGAAGATCGGCACCTGCACCGTCGCGATGGCGATGATGACGGTCCACTGGCTCGGCTGGGCGGCCAGCGCCGCGATGGAGACCGCGAGCAGCAATGACGGGATCGACAGCATGACGTCGACGAGCCGCATGACGACCGAGTCGACCCATCCGCCGAAGGCGCCGGCCGTCGTCCCCAGGGTGAGCCCACCGAGGAAGCCGAACGAGGTGGCCATCACACCGACGAGCAGGGTCTGCTGCGAGCCCACGATGAGCCGGGACAGGATGTCGCGGCCCGAGTTGTCGGCCCCGAGGGGGAAGCCCGGCTGGGGGCCCGGGATCGGGTTGCTCTGGGGCCGGACCTCGTCGATGAGCAGGCGGGCCGCAGGGTCGTGCGGGGCGATGAGCGGGGCGAAGATCGCCAGCAGGATGAACAGCGCGCTGATCGACAGGCCGAGGAGGAAGACCGGGTTGCGGCGCAGGCGGCGCCAGGCGCTCGCGATGAGCGAGACTCCGGCGCCCTCCTCGACGTGGCCGGCGGTGTCGACGGAGTGCTCGTCGAGGGAGACCCCGCCGGAGGGGGAGCCGAAGGAGCTCGCGGCCAGGTCGTCGATCCGCTGCTTGCGGCCGCGGGGGCTGAAGGGGTTGGGCACGGGGGTCACCTCGTCCGGATCCGGGGGTCGATCACGGCATACGCGATGTCGACCAGGAGGTTGATGATGACGAACGTCACGGCGAACATCAGCAGGAGGACCTGGAGCACCGCGTAGTCCTTGCGCTCGAACGACAGCGCGGTGGCCTCGCCGAGGCCGCCGAAGGAGAAGACCCGCTCGGTGAGGACCGCGCCGACCAGCAGGCCGCCGGTCTGGAGGCCGATCGTCGTCACCACGGGCAGGAGGGCGTTGCGCAGGATGTGGCGTCCGCGGATGACCCGGGCGGTCAGGCCCTTGGACTCGGCGGTGCGGACGTAGTCCTCGTCCATCACCTCGAGCACCGCGGCCCGCGTGATGCGGAAGATGACCGCGAACGGGATGGTCGCGAGGGCCAGACCGGGGAGGATGAGGTGCTTGACGGCGTCCCAGGCCGCGTCGAACTCGCGCGTCAGCAGCCCGTCGAGGACGAAGAAGCCGGTGACGCGGGTGGCGTCGAGACCCGGGTCCTGGCGCCCCGACACCGGCAGCCAGTGCAGGTTCACGGCGAAGACGTACTTGAGCAGGAAGGCGAGGAAGAAGACCGGCACGGCGACACCGATCAGCGAGCCGACCACGGAGAGGTTGTCGAACCACCCGGCCCGGCGTCGGGCGGCCATGTAGCCCAAGGGGATGCCGAGGGCGACCGCCAGGACGAGCGCGAAGATGCTCAGCTCGACGGTGGCCGGGAACCGCTGCAGGAAGATCTGGAACGCGTCGACCCCGGGAAGCACGCCGGTGCTCGACCCGAACTGCCCCCTCACGGCCCGCTTCACGAACTCCCAGTACTGGACGTACAGCGGTTGGTCGAGGCCGAGGGCCTTCTCCAGGGCGGCCCGCCGGGCGGGGGTGGCCTTCTCGCCGAGGATGGCGGAGACCGTGCCCCCCGGAAGGCTGCGCAACCACAGGAAGACCAGCAGCGACAGGACGATGACGACGCCCGTCATCTGCAGCAGCCTTCGCAGGATGAATCTCAGCACGGTGGGTCATTCTCCTTCACGGGCGAGAGTTCGGACGACCGGAGTGGATCACGTTCGACGGTTCGGCACAACCGAACCCGGGCGGTACACGACTGTGGCCGTCCCAGCGATTCTGCTGGGACGGCCACAGTGTTGGTAGTGCTGTCCGAGGCGAACCTCAGGTCACTTGCTCACCGTCACCGAGGAGAACGTCTCGGCGGTCAGCGGGCTGGCCACGAGGCCCTTCAGCTTGCTGCTGACGACCAGGGCCGGCGGGGAGTGGCTGATCGGCAGACCCGGGAGGTCCTGCTCCATGATCTCCTGGTTCAGCTTCTCGTAGGCAGCGGCCCGTTGGCCCTCGTCCACGATGGCGTCCGCAGCAGCGAGGTCCGCCGAGAGCTTCGCGCCGTACGACGTCGCACTGGTGTGGAAGTCGTTCGTCTTGAGGCCACCGAAGAACGTCCCGATGAAGTTGTCGGGGGAGTTGTAGTCACCGGTCCAGCCGAGCAGCCACGCGTCGTAGCCACCGTTGTCGACGGTGTCGAGGTAACCACCGTTCCACGGCTTGGTCACGACGTTGACCTTGATGCCGACGGCCTCGAGGTCGCCACGCAGCGCCTCGTAGATCTTCTGCGGGTCCGGCATGTACGGACGCGACACCTCGGACGGGTAGGCGAACGTGAGGGTCATGCCCTCGGCGCCGGCCTCCTTGAGCAGGGACTGGGCCTTGGCCTTGTCGTAGGCGTAGGGCTTCAGGTCCTTGTTGTAGCCGGCCACGGTGTCGGGCATGAACTGCGTCGCCACCGTTGCGCCCTCGGGCAGCTGGGTCTTGACCAGCTGCTCGCGGTTCAGGGCGTAGTAGAGAGCCTGACGGACCTTGAGGTCCTTCAGCTTCGGGTTCTTGGCCGGGTTGAGGCCCATGTAGAGGATGTTGAAGGCGGGGCGCACGAGGACGTTGTTGCCCGAGTCCTTCAGACCCTTCCAGTCGGCCGGGTTCGGGAGGTCGTAGCCGTCGATGCTGCCGGCCTCGAGCTCCTGACGACGGGTGCTCTCGTCGGGGATGATCTTGAACACGAGCTTGGCCGTCTTGGCCTTCTCGCCCCAGTAGGCGTCGTTGCGCACGAGCGTGACCGTCTTGTTGGCCTGGTCGTACTTGTCGAGCTTGTAGGGGCCGGTGCCGACCGGGTTCTTCGAGTACGCCGGGTAGCCGAAGCCATCGCCCTGCTTGGTGACGTTGTTGGCGTCACCGGCCTTGAGCGCCTTGGGCGACTGCATGGAGAACGAGTCGAGCGACAGCGCCGTCGGGAACTTGGACGTCGCGCGGCTGATCTTGATGACCGCCGTCATGTCGTCCTTGGCCGTGCAGCCCTGGTAGAGGGCGTCGGCGCCGTCCTTCTTGAAGCCGCCCATGACGTCGGCCCAGTAACCGGCCGGGCCACCGGCCGCGACCTCGTTCTGGTCGGACATGCGCTCCATGTTGTAGCAGACCGCTGCGGCGTTGAACGCCTCGCCGTCCCAGAACTTGACGCCCTCACGCAGGGTGAAGGTCCACTCCTTGCCGTCGGCAGAGGCCTCCCACTTGGTGGCCAGCTCGGGCTCGATGTCGGCGGTGCCCGGCTTGATGCCGACCAGGCCTTCCATCATCTGGCGGGTGACCCGGAAGGTCTCACCGTCGGTGGCGTAGAAGGGGTCGAAGAGCTCCGGAGCGCCGGCGGCGCCGAAGGTGATGGTGTCCTTGACGTCTCCACCGCCACTCGACGCGTTGCCGTCGGAGGTTCGGTCGGACTGGGCACAGGCTGCCAGCGTGAGGGCCAGCGTCGTCGCCAAGGCGACGACCGGGGCCGCCTTCCGCGTGAGCTTCATGTATACCTCGCTTGATGTGCGATCTTTGGTCGACCCGGTCGGGCGCCAAGGGTGGTGCTGGGTGGTGCTCCTCCACAGGAAGAGTGCGTGCGCAATCCTTCTGCGGTTGTCGGCAGACCCTAGCGAGAACTGCGGTCGCTGGACCCGTGCGCCGCGGAAATTAACAAAAGTGAGACACATGTCCGAAATGGCAGCAGGAACGGTTCGCGAGGTCGTGGGTGCCGCGGTCGTCGACGACCTGCTCCGCCCCACCCGGCTGCTGGCGGCCCGGCGCACGGAGCCGCCTGCCCTCGCGGGTGGCTGGGAGTTCCCCGGCGGCAAGATCGACCCGGGCGAGCAGCCCGAGGAGGCGCTGCACCGCGAGCTGCTCGAGGAGCTCGGCGTGGGGGTCGCGCTGGGGGAGCGGGTGCCTGGGCCCCTGGAAGGCGGCCGCTGGCCGCTCGGTGAGTCCTGGGCGATGACCGTGTGGTTCGCGTCGGTCACCTCGGGTGTGCCGGCACCGATCGAGGACCACGACGAGCTGCGCTGGCTGGCCGCCGACGAGCTGTATGCCGTGCCCTGGCTCCCGGCCGACCTCCCCATCGTCGACGCGATCGCGCCAAACCTCCATCGGGTCTAGGCGGGGGGTGAGGCACGCCATACCCCGGCTCGGGTGGTTTGCGTGCGAGAACGTGCCGGTGCGTGCGTTCGCCCGTGGTCGAGGCGTGCTCGAAAGCCTGAGACAATGGTGCTCATGCCTATGAAGACCCGCGGTGACATCCGCAATGTCGCCATCGTTGCCCACGTCGACCACGGAAAGACCACCCTCGTCGACAAGATGCTCTGGCAGGCCGGTGCGTTCGGCGAGCACCAGCACGTCGACGAGCGGGCGATGGACTCCGGCGACCTGGAGCGCGAGAAGGGGATCACCATCCTCGCGAAGAACACCGCCATCCACTACGCCGGCAAGGCGGCCGCCGAGGCCGGCCTGCCCGACGGCGCGACGATCAACATCATCGACACCCCCGGCCACGCCGACTTCGGTGGCGAGGTCGAGCGCGGCCTGTCCATGGTGGACGGCGTCGTGCTCCTGGTGGACGCCTCCGAGGGCCCGCTGCCGCAGACCCGCTTCGTGCTCCGCAAGGCGCTCGCCGCGAAGATGCCGGTCGTCCTGTGCATCAACAAGGTCGACCGCCCCGACAGCCGCATCGCCGAGGTCGTCGACGAGGTCTACGAGCTCTTCATGGACCTCGACGCCGACGAGCACCAGATCGAGTTCCCGATCGTCTACGCCTCGGCCAAGAACGGTCGCGCGTCGATGAACCGCCCGGAGAACGGCGGCCTCCCGGACGCGGAAGACCTCGAGGCACTCTTCGAGACCATCCTGTCGACGATCCCCGCGCCGGTCTACGACGACGAGGCGCCGTTGCAGGCGCACGTCACGAACCTCGACGCCTCCAACTTCCTCGGCCGGCTGGCCCTGCTGCGCGTGCACAACGGCACCATCCGCAAGGGTCAGCACGTCGCCTGGTGCAAGGTCGACGGCACTGTCGAGCGGGTCAAGATCACCGAGCTCCTGATGACCGAGGCGCTCGAGCGCAAGCCCGCCGAGTCGGCCGGCCCCGGCGACATCATCGCCATCGCCGGCATCCCGGAGATCATGATCGGCGAGACCCTCGCGGACGCCGAGAACCCCATCCCGCTGCCCGTCATCACCGTCGACGAGCCGGCCATCTCCATGACGATCGGCACCAACACCAGCCCCATGGTGGGCCGGGTCCGTGGCTCGAAGGTCACCGCCCGCATGGTGAAGGACCGCCTCGACAAGGAGCTCATCGGCAACGTCTCGCTGCGCGTCCTCAACACCGAGCGCCCTGACGCCTGGGAGGTGCAGGGTCGTGGTGAGCTCGCGCTCGCGATCCTCGTCGAGCAGATGCGCCGCGAGGGTTACGAGCTGACCGTCGGCAAGCCGCAGGTGGTCACCCGTGAGGTCGACGGCAAGACGCACGAGCCGGTCGAGCGCCTCACGATCGACACCCCCGAGGAGTTCCTCGGCGCGATCACCCAGATCCTGGCCACCCGCAAGGGCCGGATGGAGCAGATGACCAACCACGGCACCGGCTGGGTCCGGATGGAGTTCCTCGTGCCGTCGCGCGGTCTCATCGGCTTCCGCACGCTCTTCCTCACCGAGACCCGCGGCACGGGCATCGCCCACCACGTGTTCGAGGACTACGAGCCGTGGTTCGGACCGATCACGACCCGCACCAGCGGCTCCCTCGTGTCCGACCGCACGGGTGTCGTGACCGCATACGCCATGGTGAACCTCCAGGAGCGCGGGACGCTGTTCGTCGACCCGACCACCGAGGTCTACGAGGGCATGATCATCGGTGAGAACTCCCGCGCCGACGACATGGACGTCAACATCACCAAGGAGAAGAAGCTCACCAACGTGCGCGCCTCCTCCTCGGACAACTTCGAGAAGATCGTGCCGCCGCGCAAGCTGAGCCTCGAGCAGTCGCTCGAGTTCTGCCGCGAGGACGAGTGCGTCGAGGTCACCCCCGAGGCCGTCCGCATCCGCAAGGTCGAGCTCGACCAGACCATCCGCGCCCGCAGCGCCGCCCGGGCGCGCAACGCCTGAGGCGTGCGGCCCTCGATGCAGGACCGCCGACCACGATGGACCTCGGTCCTCGCCGTGGGCGCAGCGACAGCTGCGCTCACGGTGTCGGCCTGCACCGGCCCGACCACCGACGGGTCGAGTGGGGCCGGGCCCGCGGGTCGGTTGACCGTGCTGTCGTTGGGACCGGTCGCCACCTGGGACCCGCAGCGGATCTCGAACCCGCAGGACATCGCGTTCGCAGGCCGGGTGTTCACCCGCACGCTCACGGCGTTCCCCGCGGGTGCGGATGCCGCCCAGCAGCGCACGGTCGAGGGTGACCTCGCGACCACCGCAGGCAGCGTGGACAGCTCGCTCAAGCGCTGGTCGTTCACGCTGCGTGACGGCGTGAGCTGGCAGGACGGTTCACCGGTCACCTGCGACGACGTGCGGTACGGCGTCTCGAGGTCCTTCGCCGCCCCGTTCGCGTCGGAAGGGCTCAACTACCCGCTGGCCTACCTCGACATCCCGCGCAAGGCCGACGGGTCGTCCCTGTACCCAGGACCGTTCGCCAAGGACGCCAAGGGCCAGGCGGCGTTCGACAAGGCGGTCTCGTGCGACGGGACGACGGTCACGTTCAGGCTCAGCACGCCGATGGCCGACTTCAACCAGGTCGTCGCACTGCCGGTCTTCGCACCGGTGAAGCAGTCCCAGGACAAGGCCGCGGACGGCACGTATGCCGTGTTCTCCAACGGTCCGTACCAGCTCCAGAATGCCTGGAACCCCAGTGCGGGAGGGACCTTCGAGCGAAATCCCCACTGGGACAAGGCTTCCGACCCGATCAGGCAGGCCAAGCCCACCTCGATCGACTACGTCGAGGGCACCGAGTCGCAGACCGCGGTGCAGCAGGTCATCAACGACACCGGTGTCCACCGTCGGGCGATCACGCTCGACTCGGCGCCGCCGGCCATGCAGCAGCACGTCCTGACGGACGCCGCCCTCAAGGCCCGGTCGGTGAACCCGTCCGCCCAGTTCGTCGACTACCTCGCGCCCAACGTCAGCAAGGGCGTCATGCGCAACCTCGAGGTCCGCCGGGCCCTGGCGCTGGCGACGAACCGCGAGGGTTACGTCAACGCCCTCGGTGGGGCGAGCGCGGCCACCGAGGCGTACTCGCTCATCGGCCCGGCCCTGCCCGGACACACCGACTCCGATCCGGTCGGCGCGGGACCGGCGGGCGACGCGGCCGCGGCCAGGGCTGCCCTGCAGGAGTCGGGTCTGACCCTGCCGGTGAAGATCCGCGTGGCCTACCGCTCGACGCCGACTGCCGACAAGGCGATGGCCGCCCTGGTCAACGGCTGGGAGTCGGCCGGGTTCACGGTCAGCCTGCAACCGGTCACCAAGGACTACTTCGCGGAGGTCTCCAAGCCGGCTCGCTCCGCGCAGACCGACGTCTTCTGGGCGAACTGGGCGCCCGCGTGGCCGTCCGCCTCGACCGTCATCCCGCCGTTGTTCGACAGTCGCCTCAACCTCTCCGACAGCGGCAACGGCCGCGACTTCGGCGGTTTCGCCGATCCCGCTGTCAACACCGAGATCACGCGCATCAGCGGGCTCTCCGACGCCACCGCCCGCGCCGACTCCTGGAGCCGGCTCGACGCCTCGCTGGCCGAGCGCGGGGTCTTCGTGGCGCTGGCGCAGCGCAAGGCGCTCTTCGTGGCGGGCAGCTCGGTGACGGGCCTGTCGGCCAACGCGGCGCTGGGCGGGTTCGTCGACCTCGCAGCCGTGGGTGTGGAATAGCGACGTGACCGCCCAGCCCGAGAGCCTGTTGTTCGTCCATGCCCATCCGGACGACGAGACACTGACGACGGGCCTCACCATGGCACGCTACGTGCGCGACGGGCACCACGTGCACCTGCTGACCTGCACCCTGGGGGAGGAGGGCGAGGTCATCCCTCCCGCACTGCAACACCTCGACGCGGCCCACGACGACGTCCTCGGGGCGTACCGGCTCGACGAGCTACGCGCGGCGATGGCGGTCCTCGGCGTGACCCACGAGGTGCTCGGTGCCGAGCCGGCCACGGGTGCCTTGTCGCGCTACCGCGACTCCGGCATGGCCGGAACGCCCAGCGCGGCCAACCCCGCCGCCTTCGTGAACGCCGACGTCGACGAGGCGGCGGCGCTCGTCGCCGACGTCGTGCGGCGGGTGCGACCGGCCGTCGTCGTGACCTACGACGAGCAGGGCGGTTACGGCCACCCCGACCACGTCCAGACCCACCGCGTCACCTGCGCGGCCGTCGCCTCGCTCCCCGCTGCCGAGCGACCCCCTCTGTATGCCGTCCTGGTGCCGCAGTCGTGGGCCCGTCAGGACCGCGAGTGGCTGGCCGCGCACCCTCCGACCGAGCACGGATGGCAGCTCCCCGACCCGGATGGCGAGTACCCGCCCTCCGTGGTCGCCGACGACCTGGTCACCCACGAGGTGGTCAGTACCGAGCTCGTGCCCGTGCAGGCCGCCGCCCTGCGCGAGCACGTCACCCAGGTCACCGTGGCCGCGTCCGGTGTCGTCTACGCGCTCTCGAACGACCTCGCCGCCCGCATCCCCGGCCGAGAGGGTTTCGCCCCCCTCGATCCCGGCACCGGACGGCTCGCGCCGTCCGAGGCGCGGGCGACCGGGCGGCATACGGACCTGCTTGGCGGGGACCGATGAGTCCCGCCGATGCCGCGCCCCCTCTGGGCTCCGACGACGTCCCCGGTGCGGTGGCGCCGACTGCCCCCGTCGACAGCGACCACTTCCGGCTGGCGATGGGCCGGTTCGCCACGGGCGTGACCGTGCTGACCACCTTCAGCGGTGGCCACGACCACGCCATGACGGCGAACGCGCTGACCTCGGTCTCGATCGACCCCTTGCTGGTGCTGGCCTGCGTGGAGGTCGACGCGCGGTTCCACGATGCGATCGTCGAGTCCGGCGTCTGGGGCGTCAGCGTGCTCGGCGCCGACCAGCGACCGGTCGCCCAGTGGCTCTCCACGCCCGGACGGCCGCTGCACGGGCAGCTGGACCGCATCGCGCACCACCGCGGCAGCGCCACCGGCGTCGCCCTCCTCGACGACGCCCTGGCCACGCTGGAGGTGCGCACCACGGCGGTACACCCGGCTGGTGACCACAGCATCGTCGTGGGCGAAGTAGTCTCGCACGCGAGCACAGAGCACCCCGCAGATGCGCTGGTGTACTACCGGAGCCGATACCAGGCCCTCAAGTGATGGGAGTCTGCCCGTGAAGGACAGCGGATCGGCTGCGCTGCGCTTCGGGGTCGCCGTGGCCGTGCTGCTGGCCGGCTATCTCGGGATGGCCTGGTTCCTCGGTCGACACATCCCCGCCAACTCCACCGTGGCGGGGGTGCCGGTGGGCGGCATGGCACCGAAGTCGGCAGAAGACACCCTGCGCCGCGCGCTGGCCTCGCGCGAGGGTGCCAAGATCACGCTCCAGGCGGGCGACAAGACGTTCCAGCTCGACCCCCGGACGGCCGGTCTCGCCATCGACTACGCGGGCACCGTCGACGGTCTCTCGGGGTTCAGCCTCCACCCCGCCGACGTCTGGAACAACCTGTCCGGCGGGTCCGCGGAGAGGCTCGAGACGAGCGTCGACCGCGACAAGCTGCGTGCCGCGCTCCGTGCCGTCGAGGCCACCCTCGACACCGAGGTCGTCCAGGGATCGGTGACGTTCCCGGCCGGCAAGGTCAAGGTCGTGCAGCCCGTGGAGGGTTCCACCCTGTCGGTGGAGAAGACCGCCGACGAGGTGGCCGCCCGGTGGCCGAGCACGACGCCGGTCACGCCGCAGGTCGACCGGGTCGCCCCCGCGGTCAGCGCGCAGGAGGTGGACCGGGCGGTGGCCGAGTTCGCCGCTCCCGCGGTGTCGGCGCCGGTCACCGTCAAGGTCGGCGCGAAGTCCTTCGCCGTGGCGCCTGCGGCGTTCGCGCCGGCCCTGGCGATGAAGCCCGACTCGGCCGGCAACCTCGCTCCATCGATCGACAACGCCAAACTCGTTGCGGCAGTGCGGAAGTCGGCCGCGGCTGCCGGGCTCGAGGCCAAGCCTCGTGACGCCAAGATCACCTTCAAGGGGACCACGCCGGTGGTGGTGCCGTCCGCCGCCGGAGCCACGCTCGACGAGAAGTCGATCGTGTCGGCGTTCGTCCCCGCCCTGACCTCCTCCACGCGGACCGCGACCGTCACGACCGCCGTGGTGCAGCCGAAGCTGACCACCGCCGAGGCCGAGAAGATCAAGCCGCGCGAGGTCGTCTCCACCTTCACCACGTACTTCCCCTACAACCCGCCGCGCACAGAGAACATCACCATCGCGGCCCGCACCCTCAACGGCACCTACGTCGGTCCGGGCGAGCAGTTCAGCCTCAACAAGGTGCTCGGCCAGCGCACCGCCGCCAAGGGCTACAACCCCGCACCGGTGATCAACAACGGTCGCCTCACGACCGACTACGGCGGCGGCATCTCGCAGCTGTCGACCACGACCTTCAACGCCGCGTTCTTCTCGGGGGTGCGGATCGACGAGTACCTCGCGCACAGCTTCTACATCTCGAGGTACCCCGAGGGGCGCGAGGCGACCATCTCCTGGCCTGACGTCGACCAGAAGTGGACCAACGACACGGGCTACGGGATCCTCATCCAGGCCTTCGTCTCCAACGGCTCGGTCACCGTGACGTTCCACGGCACCAAGGTGTGGGACATCGACAGCGTCAAGAGCCCGCGCCGCAACGTCGTCCAGCCGAGGACCATCGTGGACGACCGGCCCGGGTGCGTGACACAGAGTCCGAGCACCGGCTTCGACGTCACCGTCACCCGGGTCTTCAAGAAGGCCGGCAAGACCATCCGGACGTCCAGCTTCACCACGCACTACATCCCCGAGGACAAGGTCACCTGCACCCATCCGAACGCCAACTGACCCCACCCGGGGCCAGCGCTCGCTGACGAGGGGTCCGCGGGTGGTGGGGGGAGCCAGATCTCGTCCTCGGGGTGGCGGCCTTCCGACGGCAGGGGTCCGTCGGTGGGGTCCTGCGGCGACGACGCTGGTCACGCGGTTGCCCCTCGGCCGCGATCGGCGGCGATCCGCCACTCCACGGGGCCGCCAAGTGTCCGGGATGTCCTTATTTAACGTGCAATCGGCGCCTCGTGGATTTCGTCGGCTCCGGGTCTTTGGCTAGTCTCCTGCCTCGTCGATCCGCGTGTGGACATCCGCACCGCTGGGCCGGTGTCCGGAGCCTTCCTGCAGGGAGGTGGCCGTCGGAAGAGCGTCCTGGAAGGACGCCACCGTCTTGGGTGACCAGTCCTGCCCCCTGGCATGACTGGTGCTGGTCGATGCCCGCCGGCCAGTCCCCCCGGTGGGCCATCCCCGCAAGCCAGTGCCCTCCCCCCGGGGCCGAAGGAGACCAATGCCCACCCCCCGCAGAACCATCCTCAAGCGCCTCGGCGCAGCAGCAGTCGTCACGACGGGGGCCGCCGTCGTGAACGGCACGACATCCGCATCGGCGGCCACCGCCTCGGGTGAGGACGACATCCTCCTCGACTCGTTCACCGGCACCGACGACCAGAAGCTGACCGCAGCGCTCGACCTCGCGCGGACCTCGAGCCCGCGTCGACCGATCCGCCTCTCCCCCCGCAGCCACACCTTCAGCCAGACCCGCACGACCTTCTCGGGGCTGCGCATCCTCGGCCCCAACGTCGGGTGGCAGAACCCCGAGATCGCCAACACGGCCGGCGCGCTCCCGCAGTGCAACGTGACGCTCAACTGCGGCAACGGCGCCAAGTCGTGGCTGGTCGGCACCTCGACCACCTACAACGTCATGGTCGCGGGCATCACCTTCAAGTCCTCGAACGGCGTCTCGCAGTTCTACCACCACCCCTACAGCGCCGGGACGTCCTACGCCACCACGCTGGACACGCTGTCGTTCTTCGGTTTCAAGCACGTCCTGGGCACCCCGGCCGACCCCTTCTCGATGACGCTGGTCACCACCAAGGGTTCCTGGACCTGTGTCGGCGTGCAGGACACGCAGTTCTCGCTGCGTGGGTCCGACAACTTCCTCTGGGTCGCCGGCGACCTCAACTACGGGTGGCAGGGCGCCAACCAGGGTCGTTACCTGATGCGCTTCAGCAACCTGTCGAAGACCGCCGTGAAGCACCTCTACCTCACCGCCCGCGGCGGCTCCCGGGCCGTCCTCGTCGAGGCGACCACCCAGGGCGGCCTCGACTTCACCGACTGCGTCATCGAGGGCCAGAACGCCAACGACCAGGCCATGGGCGCGCTGATCGTGACGAAGGGCCAGGCGTCCTTCACCAACATCAAGCTCAACTTCGCCATGGCCCGGCCGACGGACTTCACCGACCAGAAGGACACCGGCTACATCATGGTGCTCGGCGGCACGGCGCTCATCAACAACGTCTGGGTCAACAAGGCGAACCTGCCGGGCACGTCGACCCAGGTCTCCGAGTCGATCCCGGTCGTCGACGTCCGTGGCGGCACGGCCTACGTCGGCACCGTCATCGGCTGTGGTGCCGGTTGGGCGGCCAAGCCGCTCGCCCGGGCCGCCGGCGGGACCCTCGTCGCGGACCAGTCGCTCCGCACCAGCTAGCAGCCAGCAGCCAGCCTGGACGTCCCGACCCCTGCGACCTACCTCACGAGGTGGGCGTAGGGGTCCGGGCGTTCGGACTCACTGCGCAGCACGCAGAACTCGTTGCCCTCGGGGTCGGCCAGCGTCGCCCAGCCCGTGCCGGGCCCGTGCTGGTCGCGCAGGTCCTGGACGAGCGCGGCACCAGCGGCCAACAGCCGCTCGACCTCCTCGTTCATGGTGCCGTCGGTCGGCCACAGGTCGAAGTGCACGCGGTTCTTGACCGTCTTGCCCTCCGGGACCTCGATGAAGAGCACCCGCTGTCGGCCGTCGGGCGAGAAGATCATGCACTCCTGGTGACCCGGGAGGTTGGGGTCGCGGGGGTCCTCGGAGAAGCCCAGGACCTGACCCCACCAGACCGACTGGTCGTGGGCGTTGCGTGAGTCGATGCTGGTGTGCGAGATGCGTGACGTCATGGGCGTCACTCTGGCCGTCGCGGCCACCCGCGCGCCAGCCGATTTCGCCCACCCGCACCCGGGTGGTGAGGAGCCCGGCGAGTCGTGGTCCCCTCAGTCCTGGGTGAGGTACGCGTACGACGAGTGCACGTCGAAGCCGAGCCGCCGGTACAGGCGGATCGCGGTGTGGTTGTCGTGCTCCACCTGGAGGTGGATCAGCCCGATGCCCTCCTGGCGCAGGTGCGCCGCGAGACTGGCGGTGAGGTGCGCGGCCAGCCCCCGCCCCCGGTATGCCGGGTCGGTCCAGACCGCGCCGAGCCCGGCCCAGCCCGCGCCGATCCCCAGTCGTGCCAACGCGATCGGCGTGGTGCCTGCGGCATCCGCAGCGCGCAGGCCGAGCTGCTGCGACAGACCACCTCCCGGGGTGATGCTCGCGAACACCACGCGGGGGCTGTCGCGCAGGACTGCCTCCGTGGCGCCCGGGACCGTCGCACGGGTGTGGCGGTAGGCCCCCAGCCACTGGGGTGTCAGCTCGCCGGCGAGGGTCACGGCCGGGCCGCCGGGATCGGCTGCGGCGATGGTCTCCCGCGCGGCCGTGAGGTTCAGGGTGCGGCTGCCGACCGTGTAGCCGCGGCCCAGCAGGAGCGCACCCAGCGGGTCGTCGGCGGGGTCGAAACCCTCGGGCCCCGCGAGCGCGAACTTGGCCGGCAGGCCGCGCGCGGCATACCAGTCCTCGACGTCGGCGACGGCGTCGGCGAGCGGCTTGCCGGGGCTGCCGACGGGCACCACGGAGTTGCCCCGCTGGGTGTAGCCGGACGAGGCGCGCAGCGCCCAGTCGCCGAGGGTCCCGCGCTCGACCGCGCCCCAGGCCGGCGTCATCACCCTCTGGAGGTCCTCGATGGTGAGGGCGAGGTGGGCTGCGCCGCGTCGGGACGGCTTCGGCGGCACCTCCTTGGCCGCCGTCACCCGCGCCTGCTCGATCGTCACGACACCGCGGGACGTCTCGACCTGCACGGTCTCGGCGTCGCGCCCGACCAGCGTGCCGACGGCGTCGGTGAGGGTCGCGCCGGTGGCCGGGTCAGGCGCCTCCAGCCGCCACCTGACCACGACTCGGGACCCGAGGGGGAGGTTGCTGACGTCGGCCGACATGAGCCGCATAGTATGTGCGACATGACGTACGTGATCGCCCAGCCTTGTGTGGACCTCAAGGACAAGGCCTGCATCGAGGAATGTCCGGTCGACTGCATCTACGAAGGCGAGCGGTCCCTCTACATCCACCCGGACGAGTGCGTCGACTGCGGCGCCTGCGAGCCGGTGTGCCCGGTCGAGGCGATCTACTACGAGGACGACACCCCCGAGCAGTGGGCCGACTACTACAAGGCGAACGTCGAGTTCTTCGACGACCTCGGGAGCCCGGGCGGTGCGGCCAAGCTCGGCCTGATCCCCAAGGACCACCCGCTGATCGCCGACCTGCCGCCGCAGGTCCACGACGAGTGACGAGCCCGCGGGCACTGCCTGACTTTCCCTGGGACTCGCTCGCTCCGTACAAGGAGCGGGCGAGTCTGTTTGCTGGTGGGACGGGCGCTGGTGGGACGGGCGCTGCCGGGGGGATCGTTGACCTGTCGGTCGGCACCCCGGTCGACCCGACCCCCGAGGTCGTGCAGGAGGCACTGCGCGCTGCCGCCGACGCGCCGGGCTACCCGCAGACCTACGGCACACCCCAGCTCCGCGAGGCGGTGGCGGCATGGTTCGCCCGCCGACGGGGGGTCCCTGACCTCGACCCCGACGGGGTGCTGCCAACCATCGGCTCGAAGGAGCTGGTCGCGTGGCTGCCGACCCTGCTGGGTCTGGGGGAGGGCGACATCGTCGGGTTCCCGGGCGTGGCCTACCCGACCTACGACGTGGGCGCCCGCCTCGCCGGCGCCCGGCCGCAGGTGGTCGACGGCCTCGCCGCGCTGGGCCCCCTGACCGCCGCCACGACACCGAAGCTGTTGTGGCTCAACAGCCCGAGCAACCCGACCGGTCGTGTGCTGGGCGTCGACCACCTCGCCAAGGTGGTCGACTGGGCTCGCCACCACGGAGTCGTGGTGGCCAGCGACGAGTGCTACGCCGAGCTCGACTGGCGGGAGGGCGCCGGCGACAACGCCGCGCCCACGACCCCGAGCATCCTCGACCCGCGGGTCTGTGGCGGCAGCCGCGACGGCCTGCTCGCCGTCTACTCGCTCAGCAAGCAGTCCAACCTCGCCGGCTACCGAGCGGCCTTCGTCGCCGGCGACGTGTCGCTCGTGCGACGGCTGCTCGAGGTCCGCAAGCACGCCGGGATGATCGTGCCGTGGCCGGTGCAGCAGGCCCTCACGGTCGCGCTCGGCGACGATGTCCACGTGGCCGAGCAGAAGGCCAGGTATGCCGCCCGCCGCGCCACACTGCGTGCTGCCGTGGAGCGCTTCGGACTGCGCGTCGACCACTCCGACGCGGGCCTCTACCTCTGGGCGACCCGGGGTGAGGACTGCTGGGCGACGGTCGACGCGATGGCCGCCCGCGGCATACTCGTGGCGCCAGGCAGCTTCTATGGCGAAGCCGGTCGCGAGCACGTGCGCATCGCCCTCACGGCCACCGACGAGCGCATCGGCGCGGCGGCCGAGCGTCTCGCAGGCTAGTCGGGTCGATTCCCTGAGGCCCCCCGTGGTGGGGTAGCGTCGCAGTGCGCGGGAAGCGCCCGGTGGCACACGGATCTGGGCGCCCGCATCACGTGGAGGATGGATTTCGCATGACTGACGCAACTGCTGGCGCCACCCTGACGGCCGGGGGCAAGACCCTCGAGCTCCCCCTGGTCAAGGCGGCCGAGGGCAACGACGGCTACGACGTCTCGAAGCTCCTGAAGGAGACGGGCAACGTCACGCTCGACAGCGGGTTCGTGAACACCGCGTCGTGCAGCAGCGCCATCACCTACATCGACGGCGACGAGGGGATCCTGCGCTACCGCGGCTACCCGATCGAGCAGCTCGCCGAGAAGTCGAGCTTCAGCGAGGTCTCCTACCTCCTCATCTACGGCGAGCTGCCGACCCAGGCCCAGCTCGAGGACTTCGACCAGAAGATCCGGCGCCACACCCTGCTGCACGAGGACCTCAAGGCCTTCTTCGGCGGCTTCCCCCGGGACGCCCACCCGATGCCGGTGCTGTCGTCCGCGGTGTCCGCGCTGTCGACCTTCTACCAGGACAGCCTCGACCCGTTCGACAAGGAGCAGGTGGAGATCTCCACGGTCCGCCTGCTGGCCAAGCTCCCGACCATCGCGGCCTACGCCTACAAGAAGTCGGTCGGCCAGCCGTTCCTCTACCCCGACAACTCCCTGTCGGTGCCGGAGAACTTCCTGCGCATGACGTTCGGCTTCCCGGCCGAGCCCTACGACATGGACGAGGACATGGTCAAGGCCCTCGACCTGCTCCTCATCCTGCACGCGGACCACGAGCAGAACTGCTCGACCTCGACGGTGCGGCTGGTGGGCTCGTCCAATGCCAACCTGTTCGCGTCGGTCTCGGCCGGCATCAACGCGCTGTTCGGGCCGCTGCACGGTGGCGCCAACCAGGCGGTCCTGGAGATGCTCAACACCATCCACCAGGACGGCGGCGACGTCGACACCTTCGTGAAGAAGGTCAAGAACAAGGAGGACGGGGTCAAGCTGATGGGCTTCGGCCACCGGGTCTACAAGAACTACGACCCGCGCGCCGCCATCATCAAGAAGACGGCCGACAAGATCCTCACCAAGGACGGTGTCTCCGACCCGCTGCTCGACATCGCGCTCCAGCTCGAGCAGCGCGCCCTCGAGGACGACTACTTCGTGGAGCGCAAGCTCTACCCGAACGTCGACTTCTACACCGGCCTGATCTACAAGTCGATGGGCTTCCCCGAGCGGATGTTCACGGTGCTCTTCGCGCTCGGCCGGCTGCCCGGCTGGATCGCACAGTGGCGCGAGATGATCGAGGACCCGCAGACCAAGATCGGCCGTCCGCGCCAGATCTACACCGGCGCCACCGAGCGCGCCTACGTCGAGATGACCGGCCGCTGACGGTCGGCTGACGGTCCGCCGTTCCGCGCAGCGTCCAGTGAGCGCCAACCCACTCTCCGGCTCGCCTGAGAGTGGGTTGGCGCTCACTCACGTGACGAGTCCCCGCAGCATCGCGACCAGGGTTCTCAGTCGGCTCGCGTCGAACAGGTCGAGGCTGGTGACGCGGACGACGCGCAGGCCGTCCTCCTCGAGCAGGCGCACCCGGGCGATGTCGTTCTGCCACTGGCGTCGGTCCGTCCGGTGTTGGTCTCCCTCGTACTCGACCACGACGCGGGCCTCGCGCCAGAGGAAGTCGACCCGCGCGAGGAAGTGGCCGTCCGTTCCGTGGACGGTCGCGTTCAGCTCGGGCTCGGGCAGTCCTGCCTCGAGGAACGCCAGTCGCGCTCGCGTCTCCATCGGCGACCCGCTCCCCGACCGCAGCAGCTCCGCTGCGGCCCGCAGCTTTCGGGCCCCACGACGAGACCCGCCTCGACGACCGATGGCGACCAGGCGCTCCAAAAGGGCCGGGTCTCGAGTCGCGAACGCGTCCCCCGCGATGACGAGGTCGACCACCGAGAGCGGGGGCAGGCTCGCCAGATCAGCCCACGTCCACGCCGCGGTCGTCGTCGGGTGTCCGCGCAGCGTCAGGGTCTCGCGCCGCTCGAGGCCCCGGTGCCCGACCAGGCCGGGGCGCCTGACCTGGGCGCACTCGGTGGGGCGCAGCACGTGCAGGGGCTCGGCACGGGTCCACTCAGAGGGAAGTGGGAGCCGGAAGAGACGTGCCGCCGTGAGGTGCGACCACGCCCAGGGCGGGGGGAGGGCCAGGGCCACGTCGGCGGCGAGCTGGTCGAGCGTCGTGGCCTCGCGGTGCGACCGCACGCCCCACGTCGGCCGGGCCAGGTCGCCCGCACGGAGCCGGTGCTCCGGGACGGCGGCCTCGACCGCCTGCGCGACCGTGAACGATCCGCGCCCGAGCGATGGCGGCAGTGGACGACGAGGTAGTGGCACCGTCCGAGGATCGCGTTGTGTGTGGAGAGGGGGCCGACTTTCTCCACAGGTGTCACGTGAGTGAGCGCCAACCCACTCTCCGGCTCGTCCTGAGAGTGGGTTGGCGCTCACTCACATGGCCAGGGTTGGTCGCATCGGCGGCGGGCTCAGGGGGCGAAGGTGACGGTCACGGTGGTGGCCCCGCGACGCTTCTTCGCGTCGTGCCACTCCCAGCCGGAGGAGTCGCGGGTCCGGGTCCACTCGCGCGAGCCGACCTGCACCGCCGTGGCGCCGTGCACCGAGGCCTTCGCCACGGCATACGCACCGGCGCTCCAGGCGGCCCGCTCGGAGCCGGCCTTGACGGTCAGGCTGCGACCGGTGACCGTGGCCTTGACGCCCAGCTCCTTCGCGAGCGCGGACTTCAGGGCCGCGGGGTCGCCGGAGGTGGCGTCGTCGAGCCGGCAGCCCATGCCCTCGGGGGAGTGGCCGCTCAGGGTCGAGGCGAGCAGCCGACCCTCCGTCTCGTGGTCGGCGTAGGCCTCGGGGTAGGCGCTCTTCTGCACCTTCTGCGCGATCTCGGTGATCCGCATGTCCTCGTAGCCGTCGATCTTGACCAGCGCGTCGTAGAACTTGTTGCTGGCGTAGACCGGGTCGAGGATCTGCGCGACGGTGCCCCACCCCTGGCTGGGTCGCTGCTGGAACAGCCCGACGGAGTCGCGGTCGCCGTACTTCAGGTTGCGGAGCTTGGACTCCTGGATGGCGGTCGCGATCGCGATCGTGGCCGCCCGGGCGGGCAGCCCCCGCTTCTCGGCGACCGCCTCGATGGTGGCCGCGTATGCCGTCTGGCTGGGGTCGAAGTCGACGCTCGCGCCCGCGGCGGTCGCCTGACAGCGCGGGCCGCCGAAGTTGGTGATGAGACCACGCGCGCCGACCACCCCGGCGACCGCGAGACCCGCGACGAACAGCAGGAGCACGAGCCGGGTGACGAGCTTGCGGGTGCGCGAAGGGTGGCGCTGCTCCGCGAGGACGACGCCACCGCGCCTAGTCGTTGGCATGCAGGGCCGAGTTCAGGACGATCCCGTGGCCGTCGCGCGCGCGCGCCTCGACGGTGCCGGTGACCGAGTTGCGCAGGAACAGCAGGTTGGACTGGCCCGAGAGCTCGCGGGCCTTGACGACCCGGCCGTCGGTGAGCGTCACCTTGGTGCCGGCGGTGAGGTAGAGGCCGGCCTCGACCACGCAGTCGTCACCGAGCGCGATCCCCAGACCCGACTCCGCGCCGAGCAGGCAACGCTCGCCGATGCTCACCCGGTCGGTGCCGCCACCGGAGAGGGTGCCCATGGTGGACGCGCCACCGCCGATGTCGGAACCGTCGCCGACCACGACGCCCTGGCTGATCCGGCCCTCGACCATGGAGTGCCCGAGCGTGCCGGCGTTGAAGTTGACGAAGCCCTCGTGCATGACGGTCGTGCCGGGGGCGAGGTGCGCCCCGAGGCGGACGCGGTCGGCGTCACCGATCCGGACCCCGGCCGGCACGACGTAGTCGGTCATCCGCGGGAACTTGTCGACGCCGAGCACCTGCACCGGACCGCGCGCCTGCAGCCCGGCCCGGGTCAGCTCGAACCCGTCGACGGCGCACGGCCCCTGGGTGGTCCAGACCACGTTGACCAGCACGCCGAAGAGGCCCTCGAGGTTGATCGTGTTGGGGGCGACGAGCGTGTGGGAGAGCAGGTGGAGCCGCAGGTAGGCGTCAGCGGGGTCGGCGGGCGCGGCGTCGAGGTCGATCTCGGTGGTGACCACCTCGCGGCGGACCTTGCGGACGTCGTCCTTGGTGACCAGCGCGTCCAGCTCGGCCGGCGCCACGGCATCCGCCGGCCGGTCGCCGAGCGCGGGCTGCGGGTACCAGGTGTCGAGAACCGCGCCGCTGTCGTGGATGGTCGCGAGTCCGTGGCCCCAGGCGGTGCGTGCGCTGCTCATGGGGGCAAGCCTACGAGACTCGGTCGGGTGCCCGGGACCAGTCCGGGAGCCGGTCTCCAGCCGGCCTCGAGCCGGCCTCGAGCCGGTCCCGGGCCGGGTCGGCGGCACTCGGCCCGGCGGATATGGTGGCGAGCATGGCGACCTCCACCAGCCCCACCAGTCCCACGAGCTCCGCGACCTCCGCGACCTCCGCGACGTCCGCGACCTCCGCGACCTCCGAGGCTCGGGCGACTCCCGCCCTCGACCTGTCCGCCGACATCGTCACGCTCACCGCTGCCCTGTGCGACATCGAGTCGGTGAGCCTCGACGAGGCCGCTGTGTGCGACGCCATCGAGGCGGCCCTGGCCCCTCTCGACCACCTGGCCGTGACGCGGATCGGCAACACCCTGGTCGCCCGCACCGAGCTCGGCCGCGACGAGCGCGTCGTCCTCGCCGGTCACATCGACACGGTCCCGCTCACCAAGGAGCCTGCCAACCTCCCCACCCGGCGCGACGGCGACGACCTCGTGGGCCGCGGCACCGTCGACATGAAGGGTGGTGTGGCGGTCCAGCTGAAGGCGGCGCTGGTGGCCGAGCCGAGCCGCGACCTCACCTTCGTGTTCTACGAGGGCGAGGAGATCGACAGCCAGCACAACGGTCTGCTGCACGTGCAGCAGCAGCGCCCCGAGCTGATCGAGGACGCCGACTTCGCGGTGCTCCTTGAGCCGACGGCCAGCCAGGTCGAGGGTGGCTGCAAGGGCACCCTGCGGGTCGACGTGACGGTCAAGGGCATCGCCGCCCACTCGGCGCGCCCGTGGAACGGCCGCAACGCCATCCACGACGCCACCGCGGTGCTGACCCGGTTGACCGCCTACGAGACGTCGACCGTGACCGTCGACGGGCTCGACTACCACGAGGCCATGAACGCCACCGGCATCCGCGGCGGCATCGCCGGCAACGTCATCCCCGACGAGTGCGTCATCACGGTCAACTACCGCTACGCCCCCGACAAGTCCGCCGACGAGGCCCTGGTCCACGTGCAGGACCTGTTCGAGGGCTACGACGTGGTCTGCCTGGACAACGCACCCGGTGCCCGACCCGGACTCGACCTCCCGGCCGCGAAGGCCTTCGTCGACGCGCTCGCCGTGCCCGTCATCGCCAAGGAGGGGTGGACCGACGTGGCGCGGTTCTCCGAGATGGGCATCGCGGCGGTCAACTTCGGACCCGGCGACCCCAACCTGGCCCACCACGACGACGAGCGCGTGCCGGTGGGACAGCTCCAGTCGGCCGAGGCCGCGCTGCTGCGGTGGCTGGCCTGACCGCTCGCCGCGTCGGCGGTCCGGTCGAGCAGGCTCAGCCCTCCAGTGGCTCGCCGAAGCCAAGGGGCGCCCGGCTGACGAGGTAGGTCGCCCAGTTGAGCTTCACCACGGTGCCGTCGGGGGCGTAGGTGACCCGCAGCTTCTCGCCGCGCTCGCGGCCCGACACCGTGCGGAACGTCGTGTCGTCGAGCCGCTCGAACACGGACGGTGCCCGGTCGGCCGGCGCCGCGTCAGCGCGTGCCTCGAGCCGCCCCTCGCGCACCGAGAAGGTGTAGCCGGACCCCTCGGAGAACCACCGGCCCAGCAGGGGCACCAGGTCGTCGGGCACCGACGTGCCGGGTCGCCACGGCTCGGCCTCGGCCGGGTCGTGCTCGAGGACGTGCTCGCCCAGGGCGATCGCGAACGCCGCCGGGTCGGGGGCGGAGGAGCTGTTCATCAGCACGATCCCGCCAGTGCCACTCTCGCGGTGGGTGAACACCCCGGTCACCTGGCCGGGCATGCCGCCGGTGTGCCCGACCCACGTCCGCTGGCCGGGCGAGCGCATCAGGAAGAAGCCCAGTCCCATCGCACCGCCCCAGCCCTCGGGGTCGACCATGAGCTGCGGTTGGCACATCTCCTCGAGGGTGTCGGGCGAAAGGATGGCCGCGTCGGGGTCGGCCACGAAGCCCGACCACTTCGCCAGGTCGGTGACGGTGCTGGCCAGGGCGCCGCACGGTCCCATCGCCCGCAGGTCGACCACCGGCTCGACGCGGGGCACGTCGTGGAACGGCTGCACGTGGTAGCCGGTCGCGCGCGGGCCGTCGTCGAAGCCGACGGTGGTCCGCGTCATGCCGAGTGGCTCGAGGATCCGGGCGCGCAGCGACTCCTCCCACGGGCGCCCGTCGAGGCGCTCCACGAGCTGTCCCAGCACGGCATACACGACGTTGGAGTAGTGCCAGTGCTCGTGTGGCCGGCCGACGCGCTCGATCGAGCTGAAGTCGCTCACCAGGGTGGCCGCGTCGGGCTGGACCAGGGTCTCCCAGACGTCGCCCAGCGGTTCGCGGGCGAGGCCGGTCGCGTGGGAGAGGGCCTGTCGCACCGTCACCCGGTGCCGCACCTCGGGCAGGTGCTGGTCGAGGGTGTCGTCGAGGTCGAGCCGGCCCTCGTCACGCAGCGCCATCACCAGCACGGCCGTGAAGGTCTTGGTGTTGGACGCGACGAGGAACTGGTCGTCGGGACCGGGCACGCGGGGTGCGGTCACGTCGACGGTCCCGACCCCGTCGGACCACACCGGGGCCCCGTGGCGCACGACCGCCGCGGCCAGACCCGGCACGCGGCCGGTGCGCTGCCGGTCGATGGCGATGTCACGCAGTCGTCGGACGGTGGTGTCCTGCAAGGTGGTGTCCACGTCCTCGACCCTAGCGACCGTGGTCCGCGCCGGCGGGCCGTGCGGCTCGCGTAGGTTGGCCCCGTGACCGACGAGACGCAGACCCAGGACACGCAGACCGCAGGCGCGACAGAGCGCGAGTACGACTACCACACCGGACCCGTGACGCTGCGGGGATCGCGCGTCCCGGCGTCGACGACCGACCAACGGCTGCTCGACAGCCGGGGGCCCAGTGACTGGCTGCACACCGACCCGTGGCGCGTCATGCGGATCCAGAGCGAGTTCGTGGAGGGCTTCGGCGCCCTCGCGGAGCTCGGCCCCGCAGTGAGCGTCTTCGGGTCGGCGCGCACCAAGCCCGGCACCCCGTTCTACGAGATGGCCACCCAGGTGGGGCGTCGCCTCGTGGAGCACGGGTATGCCGTCATCACCGGTGGGGGGCCCGGCGCCATGGAGGCGGCCAACAAGGGAGCCCTCGGCGCCGGGGGTGCGTCGGTCGGGCTCGGCATCGAGCTGCCGTTCGAGCAGGGGCTCAACGACCACGTGAACCTCGGTGTGAACTTCCGCTACTTCTTCGCCCGCAAGACGATGTTCGTGAAGTACGCCCAGGGGTTCATCGTCCTGCCCGGTGGGTTCGGCACCCTCGACGAGCTGTTCGAGGCGGTCACGCTCGTGCAGACGCAGAAGGTCACCTCGTTCCCGATCGTGCTGATGGGCACCGAGTACTGGGGTGGGCTCTTCGACTGGCTGCGGGGCACCGTGCTCGAGGCCGGCACGATCAACGCGAAGGACATCGAGCTGCTGCACCTCACCGACGACGTGGACGAGGCGGTCCGGCTGGTGACCGAGGCCGACGACCGGGTCGCGCCGAAGCGCCCCGAGTAGGCCCACCCCGGGGTCGTGTGCCCGAGCCGGTGACGTCGCCCTGCCGCAGGCCCACGGGCGATCGGGGGATGGACGGAACTGCCCGGCTCAGCGGATGATGGGTCCGTGACCATCTCGCCGCTGCCGCGTCATGGTGACGTCATCGTCGGTCGGGACGTCACTGGTCGCACCCTGCGCATCTCGGGTCACCCCGAGTCCGGACGGGTGGTCCTGTCGATCTGGCAGGACACCGTGTGCCGGGCCACCCTGCGGCTCGCCCCCGAGGACGTCCCCCAGTTCGTCGAGATGCTGACCCGCAGCGCGATCAGCCGCGGTGACGACGACGTCCGCGACCTCGGTACGGCGGGCTGACTAGGTCGTCGTCGGCAACTCGTGCGACGAT
The DNA here is from genome assembly GCF_039531795.1 of Pedococcus bigeumensis. Classification (NCBI taxonomy): domain Bacteria; kingdom Bacillati; phylum Actinomycetota; class Actinomycetes; order Micrococcales; family Intrasporangiaceae; genus Pedococcus; species Pedococcus bigeumensis. The sequence goes on from NZ_BAAAQS010000001.1 coordinate 365,912, forward strand.
CGGCCCGTGATCTGGGTCTTCTTCATCGCCATCGGCGTGCTCCTCATCGGGGGCTTCGCCGCCCTCGTGGTGGGGCGGGTCGGCTACGACCCCCTGTCCGAGGCCACCACGACCCAGGCCGACCCCGTGCTGTCCGAGGAGCTCGGTGCCGGCGAGGTCGCGGCGGTCCGCTTCGACACCGCCCTGCGTGGCTACCGAATGGACCAGGTCGACGCCGTGCTCGACCGGCTCCAGGCCAGGATCGCCGAGCTCGAGGCCGGGGACCAGCACGTCGAGGCCGAGGACCAGCACCTCGGGGCCGGGGACCAGCACCTCGGGGCCGGGGACCAGCACCGCTGACCCCATGGCCGACTTCCACCTCACCCGCCTGAGCGCCGCGCCCCCCGCGACGGTGTGGGACGTCGTGACCGACTTCGCGGCCTACGGTGACTGGATGCCGTTGACCCGCATGCGGCTCGACACCGGGGAGCCCCGGCTGGGCTGGGGTTTCGCGGGGTTCAGCGGGCTGGGGCCGGTCGGGTTCTCCGACTCGATGCTCGTGTCCGCGTGGGCGCCTCCGGGTGACGACGGGCGCGGCACCTTCCGCATCGTGAAGACGGGGCGGCTGCTGGGCGGCTGGGCCGAGGTGCGGGTCGAGCCCGAGGGCACCGGCACCCGGCTGGACTGGCAGGAGGGCGTCGTGGTGCGGCCGCTGCCGTTCAAGCGGCTGTTCGGGCCACTGCTGACCCGTGCCAGCGAGTGGCTCTACGGGCGCGCGGTCGACGCGATGATCGCGCGCGCCGAGCAGCGGGCGCGGTCCGCGGGTCCGGAGGGCGGGCGGTGAATGGGCTCGTCGTCGGCGAGGACGGAGTCCCGCGGTGCGCCTGGGCGGGCTCCACGCCCGACTACCTCGCCTACCACGACACCGAGTGGGGCGTGCCCGTCCACGGTGAGCGGGCGCTCTACGAGCGGCTGACCCTCGAGGCCTTCCAGTCGGGCCTGGCGTGGATCACCATCCTGCGCAAGCGCGAGGGCTTCCGGGCGGCCTTCGCGGGGTTCGACCCCGAGGTGGTGGCGCGCTTCGACGACGAGGACCGGGCCCGGCTGATGGCCGACACCGGCATCGTCCGCAACCGGCTCAAGATCGACGCCGCGATCAGGAACGCCGCGGCGGTGCTCGCCCTGCGCGAGGCGGGCGGGCTCGACGAGCTCGTCTGGTCGCACGCGCCCGCGCACCACGTCCCGCCGCAGACGACGGCCGACTTCCGGGCCACCTCGGCGGAGTCGGCCGCGCTGGCCAAGGCCCTGAAGAAGGCCGGCTTCGTCTTCGTCGGCCCCACGACGATGTATGCGGCGATGCAGGCCTGTGGGCTCGTGGACGACCACCTGGCGGGCTGCCACCGGGCGGGCGGAGCCCGATGATGCGCACCCTCGCTGTGAGGGTGGCGCTGGTCTACCTCGCACTGCGGGCCGTGTCCGCCGTGCTGCTCGTGCTGGCCAGCCGCGACCAGGTCGTCATGCCCGACTGGACCGGCCCGACGGTCGAGCCCCTCGACATGACCGTGCTCTGGGACGGCAGCTGGTACCGCTCCATCGCCCAGCACGGCTACCCGCACGTGCTGCCCGTGGACCCCGGCAACGGCCGGGTCTCGCAGAACGCCTGGGCGTTCTACCCGCTGTACCCCCTGCTGGCCCGGCTGCTGATGTCGCTGACGGGGCTGGGCTTCCCGGTCGTCGCGTCGACCACCTCGCTCCTGTGCGGGTTGGGCGCCGCCCTGATCATGGGTCGGCTCCTGGCCGAGCGGGTCGGTCCCCGGGTCGCGCTCGCGACGGTCGCGGTGTGGGGGGCCTTCCCGGCGGCGGTCTCGCTGCAGATCGCCTACACCGAGGCGATCGCCATGCTCGTGCTCTGTGCCCTGCTCTGGGCGCTGGTGCGCCGCAACTGGGTCATGACGGGGGTCCTGGCCCTCGTGCTGGGCGTGACCCGACCGATCGCCGTCCCCGTCGCGGTCGTCGTCGCGCTCGTGCTCGTCCTGCGGTGGCGCCGTCGCGCGGTCGACCCGATGGCACCCGGCGAGTACGCCGCAGGCGCGTTCGCCCTCGCCGCCTCGGCCCTCGGTGCCGTGGCGTGGCCGCTGATCGCCTGGCAGGTGACCGGGGTGCGCAGTGCCTACACCGAGACGATGGCGGCCTGGCGGGTCGGCAACGTCATCACCCCGTTCAAGCCCTGGCTGGGCATGTCCCAGTGGACCTTCCGCGACTTCGAGGGCGGCGACGTCTACGGCCCCGTCGCGCTGGCCGCCCTCGGCACGACCATCGTCGTGCTGACCTGCGGACCGTGGGCGACCCGGCTGGGCACCGAGCTGCGCGCCTGGTGCCTGGCCTACCCGGCCTACCTCGCCGTCGTCCTCGACCCCTTCACGAGCATCTTCCGCTACGCCATCCCGCTCTTCCCGCTGATCGCCGTGATCCTCGGTGGGGCGTGGGTCGAGCGGCGGGCCCGGTGGCTGTGGGTGAAGGTCAGCGTCCTCGTCGCGCTCGGCGTCGTCGGACAGGCCCTGTGGATCTGGAAGCTGCTCGTCTACGTCCCGCCCTCGGACTACCCGCCGTGACCGTCACCGGGCTGCGCGCCGTGGTGACCTCCCAGGGGCGCAGCGCAGTGGGCCGGTGGGCGCTGCGACGCCCCGTCGTCTTCCTGCTCCTCGTGTATGCCGTGACCCGGGTCATCGCGCTGGTCGCCATGTGGGTGGCCGCGACGTGGTTCCAGACGCCTGCGGGGGTCGGCCACCTCGACCCGACGGTGGCCGACATCCTCGGCAACTGGGACAGCATCTGGTACCGGCGGGTCGCGACGCAGGGCTACCCCGTCCCCTTGCCGGCGGACCCCGACACCGGGCTGCTGACCTACAGCGCGTGGGCGTTCTACCCCGCCTTCCCCATGCTGGTGCGCGTGCTGATGCTCACCGGCCTCTCGTTCGAGGTGGCCGGCGTCGGACTCAACCTCGTGCTGGGTGCCGTCTGCACGCTCCTGGTCTGGCGCTGCTTCAACTTCGCGCTGCACGCCTCACCCCAGCCGGCCCGGGAACGCCTCGCCTTGGTGACTGGGGCGCTCTGGTGCCTCTACCCGGCGACGGGCATCCTCGTGATGCCCTACACCGAGGCGCTGGCCGGCGTGCTCATCGCAGGGTCCCTGCTCCTGCTGATGCAGCGGCGGTACGCCTGGGTCGTGGTGCTGGTGCTCGCCCTGGGCTTCACCCGGGCGGCGGCGCCGGGCATCGCCTGCGCGGCCATCGCCCACCTCGTGCTCCGGTGGCGCGACGACCGGGCGGTCGGCGTGACTCCGCTGGGCGGCCAGCGGGTGACCGCGGCGCTCATGCTGGTCGCGACGGGCATCTCGTCCATCGCGTGGCCGGTCGTGGTCGGCATCACCAGCGGCCTGCCCAGGGCGTTCTTCGACGTGCAGGCCGCGTGGGGCCAGAAGCCCGAGTCGGGCCCGTTCGTGCTCTGGCTGGCGTGGGCGTGGGACGCGCACGGCCTCGTCGGGGTGGCCATCCTGGTGGGGCTCGTCGCGACCTACATCGCGCTCATCCTCGGTCGGCACGGACGCTGGCTGGCGGTCGAGCTGCGGGTCTGGGCGCTGGCCTACCCGCTGTACCTGCTCGCGGTGGTGCGCCCGATCACGAGCATGTGGCGCTTCCTGCTGCTCGACTTCCCGCTCGCAGCCGTGGTGGCCTCGGTGGCGATGCGGACCTCCACGGGCGCCAAGGTCGTGGCGCACTGGCGCCGCCGGGTCGGTGTCGTCGCGCTGGCGCTCCTCGTGGGCCTCTTCTGGTTCACCTGCACGCTGCTCACCTACACCCCCTGGGCCTCCGCCCCGCCGTGAGGGCGGCTCACTCGCCGGTGAAGACCGGCTTCTCCTTGGCGAGGAACGCGGCCACCGCGGCCCGGTGGTCGGAGGTCGCGCCGGTCAGTGTCATGGAGTCGCCCTCGTTGGCCAGTGACTCGGTCAGGGAGTGGCCGGCGCTGAAGGCGACGGCACGCCGGATCGAGCCGTAGGCGAGGGTGGGGCCGGCGGCCAGGGTGGCGGCCAGCTCGCCCACCGCGGTCTCGAGCTCGTCCGGGGCGACGACGGTCGTGACCAGTCCCAGCGACAGGCACTCCGCGGCGGGGACCGTGCGCGGGAGGAGGAGGAGCTCCTTGGCCTTGGCGGGGCCAACGATCCGCTGCAGCGACCAGGACGTGCCGGAGTCGCACGACAGGGCGATCCCGGCGAACGCAAGGTTGAAGCCGGCGCCGTCGACCATCACGCGGAAGTCGGCCGCCAGGGCGAACCCCGCACCGGCACCGGCGGCCACCCCGTTGACCGCGGCGACGACCGGCTTGTTCATCGTCGCGAGCAGCTCGACCACGGGGTTGTAGTGCCGGGCCACGGTCTCCCAGAGCGAGGGGTCGTCGTCCTGGAGGAGGGTGATGTGCTCGCGCAGGTCCTGCCCGACGCAGAAGGCGCGACCGCTGCCGGTCAGGACGACACAGCGCACCGAAGGGTCCTCCGCGACGTCCGTCAGGGCTCTGACCAGCGCATCCTTGGTGGGGGTGTCCAAGGAGTTCATCGCGTCGGGTCGGTTGAGGCGGACCGTGGCCACCGCGCCGTCGCGCTCGACGAGGACGGGGGAGGCCGGCTGGCCGGTCGTGTCGGTCATGCCGCCATCCTGCCGGACCGTCGCCGGACCCGGATTTCGCCTGTGAGGTGGTTCACGAGATAATGGAGCAAATCTGGCGCGCGCGGGACTGATCACAGGCACTGGCGTGGATCCGCGTGGCCAACAGCAGACCACGCCAAACGGAAGGACACTCATGGCGGCAATGAAGCCGAGGACCGGCGACGGCCCGCTCGAGGTGACCAAGGAGGGTCGCGGCATCGTCCTGCGCATGCCGCTCGAGGGTGGCGGTCGACTCGTGGTCGAGATGACTCCTGACGAGGTCCGCGCCCTGGGGGACGCGATCACCAACTGCGAGGGCCTCAAGTAGTCCCCACCGCACGTTTCGAGGACCCCCATCGGCACCCGCCGACGGGGGTCCTCGCGCGTGCAGGGGTGGTCGGGGTATGCCGTGGCTCCACCACGGGTGGGTAGGGTCGAGCCCGTGCGTGCACCCGAACTGCTCGACCCCGCAGCCAGCGACTGGACCATCACGGCGGAGCCCCTGGCCGACGTCCTGGCCGACCTCGACCCTGCCGACCTCCTGCTGGCGCTCCCCGTGCCGACCGGGGGGCTGCCCCCGGCGGGCGCGACCGCCAAGGCCCTGGCGCTCGTCGGGCTCGACGCCGCAGAGGTGTCGGCCACCCACGAGCCGAAGTCCGAGGCCGGCTCGGTCACCACGGTCCCGCTCCCGCCCGGTGAGCGTGCGGCGCGCAAGGTGCTGCTCGTGGGCGTGGCTGGAGCCACCGCTGCCGACCTGCGTGCGGCCGGCGCCGCGCTCGGCCGCGCGGGCAAGGACCGTGCTGCGCTGGTGACGACGGTCGGCGGTGGCGCGTCCAGGGCCGTCCAGTCGGCCTTCGCCGAGGGACTGGCGCTGGGTGGCTACTCCAGCCCCCGGTGGGTCCGGGACGACGCCGCGCCGGCGTCCGTCCCCGCCGCGCAGCTCGCCCTGGTCGGGTCCTACGACGAGCCGTCCGTGCGGCACTCCGTGGTGCGGGCCCGCGCGACCATGCTCGCCCGCAACCTCGCCGTGGTGCCCTCCAACACCAAGAACCCCGCCTGGGTCGCGGCCCAGGCCAGGACCCTGGCGGGTCGCACCGGGCTCGACGTGCGGGTGTGGACCGAGCGTGAGCTGAAGGCAGAGGGCTTCGGCGGGCTGCTCGCCGTCGGCGCCGCCTCCGCGACCCCACCGCGTCTCGTGCAGCTCGACTACGCCCCTGACGGGGCCACCGTCCGCACTCCGCGGGTCGTGCTCGTCGGCAAGGGCATCACCTTCGACACCGGTGGCCTCGACATCAAGCCGGCCGACGGCATGCTCGCGATGAAGACCGACATGAGTGGTGCGGGCATCGTGCTCGCGGTGCTGACCGCCTGCCGTGAGCTCGCCGTGCCGGTGCGGGTGACCGGGCTGCTCGCCCTGGCCGAGAACGGCGTCGGCGGCGCGGCCTACCGGCCCGGGGACGTCGTCACCCAGTACGGCGGCCGGACCGTGGAGATCGGCAACACCGACGCGGAGGGCCGCATCGTCATGGCCGACGCCCTCGCCTACGCCGACCTGCACCTCGACCCCACCGTGCTCCTCGACATCGCCACGCTCACCGGCGCCGCCAGGGTGGCCCTCGGCCGGTCGATGGCCCCGGTCTACGCGACCGACGACTCCCTCGGGCGCGCCCTCGTGGCGGCCGGGGAGGCGACCGGCGAGCTGCTCTGGCCGATGCCGCTGGTGGAGGACTACCGGGCCAGCCTCGACAGCGACGTCGCCGACATCAACCACATCGCGGGCATCGGAGGCGGTGGCGGGTCGATCTCGGCAGCATTGTTCCTGCGCGAGTTCGTGGGCGCGCGACGCTGGGCACACCTCGACATCGCCGGGGTGGGTCGTTCGGACGTCGACCGCGGACTCCTCACCAAGGGCGGGACGGGCTTCGGTGCCCGCCTGCTGCTCACCTGGCTGGAGGAGATGTCATGAACGCCGGATACGGACTGAGTGTGCGTTGGTCGCTGGAGGCCGCACCCGATGGGGTGGCCCAGGAGCTGCGCGACTACGTCGTCGGGACATCGATGGCCAAGTTCATGTTCCTCGACGGGCTCGCCTTCAAGACGTGGCGGATGGTCGAGGGGCAGTGGTTCGAGGGCACTTACGTCTTCGACGAGAAGGTCTACCGCGACGACTTCCAGCGCGAGTTCTCGGCCACGGCGGCGGAGTCCGCGGGCAGCAGCATCATCGGCTCGTCGCCGACCCTCATCGAGCCGTTCGAGGTCGTCGCCATCGCCGAAGGCCCCGGTCGCTTCCGTCGCGGTCCCGGGCCCGGCACCGCCTGACCGGTCCCGGAAGTCCGGAGTCCGGAGCCCGAAAGCCCGGAGCCGGCGCGGACGAGCGGGTCGCGTCAGCGCTTGACGGCTGCGAGCACGCCGTCGCCCACCGGCAGCAACGCGGGGATCAGGCGCTCGTCGTCGCGCAGCGCCTTGCCCAGGTCACGCAGCACCGAGGTCTGCTCGTCACGCGCGGCCGGGTCGGCCACCTTGTCGTGCCAGAGCATGTTGTCGAGCACGAGCACGCCACCGGACCGCAGCAGGCGGATGCCGTGGCTGACGTACTCCGGGTACTCGACCTTGTCGCCGTCGATGACCACCATGTCGTAGGCGCCGTCGGTCATGCGGGGGAGCACGTCGAGCGCCCGGCCGGTGATGACCCGGGTGCGCTGATGGGCGATGCCGGCCTCGGCATACGCCTTCTTGGCCACACCCTGGTGCTCGGCCTCGACGTCGATCGTGGTGAGGATGCCGTCCTCCGGCATGCCCTGCAACATCCAGAGCCCGGACGTGCCCGCGCCGGTGCCGACCTCGACGACCGACTTGGCCTTGACCGCGGCCGCGAGGAGTCGCAGCAGGACACCGGCGCCGTTGCCGACCGGGGTGGCCCCCAGCTCCTCGCCCCGGCGCCGCGCCGACTCGATCACCTCGTTCTCGGTGACGAACTCCTCGGCGTAGGCCCAGCTGGCCGGCTTCTGTGCGCTCATGCGCCAAACCCTACTGCCGCGAACACCTCGAACCGGGCACCGCGGCATACAGGGAACGCTCAGGTTGTTGGGGAACGATGCAAGCCACTCGGTCGTCTGGACCGAATGACAGGTGTGCGCCGCCAGGCGCTCGACGGAGGTGAGGGACGTGTCCGCGACCGACACGATCGGTACGGCCCGGCAGGACGTCCAGGGGGGCGCCCAGGAGGGACCCGCGTGGGTCCCGCCGACCTGGGAGGAGATCGTCGAGCAGCACTCGGCCCGCGTCTACCGCCTCGCCTACCGCCTGACCGGCAACCCACACGACGCCGAGGACCTCACCCACGACGTGTTCATCCGCGTGTTCCGCTCGCTGCACAGCTACCAGCCGGGCACCTTCGAGGGCTGGCTGCACCGCATCACCACCAACGTGTTCCTCGACAAGATGCGGCGCAAGCAGCGCATCCGGTTCGACGCGCTGTCCGACGAGTCCGCCGCCCGGCTGCCCACCCGTGAGGCCGGCCCCGAGGCCGCCTTCGAGGCGACCCACTTCGACGACGACGTCCAGCGCGCACTCGACGAACTCTCGCCCGACTTCCGCGCGGCCGTCGTGCTGTGCGACATCGAGGGCCTGTCCTACGAGGAGATCGCCGCGACCCTGGGGGTCAAGCTCGGCACCGTGCGGTCGCGGATCCACCGCGGCCGCGCCCAGCTGCGAGAGGCCCTCGCGCACCGTGACCCCAAGCTCGCCCGTCCCGCTGTGGACGCCGACCGCGCGCCCGTCACCAGGCGCCGGATCCCGGTGCTCGGCCGGGCGGTGCCGGGGTCCCGGTGAGCCGCCCCGGGTGGACCGGCGTCGCGAGTGCTTCCTTCAGCACCCGCGGCCGGTGCCTCGGTGACCAGCTGACCTCCTACGCCGACCGGGCGATGGACGACGCGACCCTGCTGCGGTGGGACCGCCACGTCGTGGGCTGCCAGTGCTGCCGCGCCGCCGTGGACGAGGAGCGACGGGTGCTGTCGGCCCTGCGGTCCTCGGCCGGCTCGCCGGTCCCGGGTGACCTGCGCGGCATGCTGCTGGCCCTGGCCACCCAGGCGCCGTCCCCGAGCCCCGGGGGCTCGAGCACGCCTCGGGCCCCGATGCTCCCGCCCATCCCGGCGGCCCCGGTCCGGGTCGTCGACCGCGGCGCACCAGCGCTGCACCGGTCGGCCGGGCGCGCGACCGTCTACGCGGGCCTCGCCGCCGGGGCCACGGCCGCCGCGGCCCTGAGCCTCGTGGTGAGTGGCGGCCTGACCTCGACCAACCCCACGGCGCCGCCGGTGGTGCAGCGGGCCAAGCCCGTCAGCCCCGGTTTCGCCACGGCTGCTTTCACGGTGCCCGGCCTCGGCGGCGCATCGTCACGTCCGTCGGCCACACCCACCGTGGGCACGGTGCGTGGTCGTTCGGCACAATCGACCCCATGAGCGACGAGCGACACCCGGAGGGCCAGGACCGGCCGACGCCAGCCGACCCCGGGTTCGACTCGTCCGCCGTCCGTCCCGAGCCCACCACCGAGCCCGCGCGCGAGCCCGCGCCCGAGCCCGCCGCCGCTCCGACCGCGCCGATCGCGGAGCCTGCCGCGACTACCGCTGCGGTCACCGAGCCCGTCTGGGACCCCTGGGCCCCGCCGGGCCGTGGCACGGGTGACCACACCCAGCCCGTCGACCTGAGCCACACCCAGGAGCTCCGGGGCCAACCCGACCCCGGGGCCGTCGGCGGTGCGCCGACGACGACGGGGACTCCCGCCACCGGACCGGTCTGGGCCGCGGAGCCGACGGGTTGGCCGTTCGACGACCACGCGCCGGGCGGCCAGGTCCCGGTCGGGGCTACCACGGCCGCAGCCGCACCCGGCCTCCAGGCCGAGGCAGCCGGCCGGCCGGCCCACGCCGGCGCGCACGGCACCCCGAGCGAGGGCTGGGACCCGATCACCGGTGCCAGCGCTGATGCCGGCTATGCCGGCCAGTCGGCCCCGTGGGTCGGTCACCACCCGCCCGAGGCCACGGCTCCCCAGCAGAAGGGCCCCGGCTGGGGCGCGCTGGTGGCCGTGGCGGCCATCGCCGCCCTGGTCGCGGCGGGTCTGGGTGGCGTGTTCGGTGGCTGGCTGGGCGCGACCGGACGCGTCGACTTCGGCCGGCTCGACCGCACCCCCTCGTCGATCCCCTCGGCCGGAGCGGGCTCGACCGCCCGGCCGCCTGGGTCGATCGCCAACATCGCGGCCAACGCGCTGCCGAGCGTCGTGACCATCAAGGTCGACGGCGCCGACGGGGGCGGCACCGGGTCGGGCTTCGTGCTCGACCGCGACGGCCACATCATCACCAACAACCACGTCGTCGCGAGTGCCGCGAACAGGGGGACGATCAAGGTGGAGCTGTCCAACGGCACCGAGATCGACGCGACCATCGCCGGGCGTGACGGCTCCTACGACCTGGCCGTCCTCAAGACCGACCGCACCGACCTCGTGCCGCTCGTGATGGGTTCGTCCAAGGACGTCGTCGTCGGCGACCAGGTGATCGCCGTCGGCGCACCGCTCGGCCTCGAGTCCACCGTGACCAGCGGGATCGTCAGTGCGCTCAACCGACCGGTCAGCCCCGGCGGCGACGGCAACCAGCAGTCGTACATCAACGCGATCCAGACGGACGCCGCGATCAACCCCGGCAACAGCGGCGGTCCGCTGCTCAACATGGCCGGGCAGGTGATCGGCGTGAACTCCGCGATCGCTCGCATCCCGGGGGCCACCGACACCCAGTCTGGCAACATCGGCGTCGGCTTCTCGATCCCCAGCGATCAGGTGGTCAAGACCGCCGAACAGCTCATCAAGACCGGTTCGGCCCAGCACCCGGTCATCGGGGTGGTGCTCGACCGCGCGTTCACCGGCGACGGGGTGCGGATCCTGGCCAAGGAGAGCGACAGCAGCGGCCCGCCGGTGGACCCGAAGGGCCCGGCCGGCAAGGCCGGGATCAAGCCCGGCGACGTGATCATCGAGTTCGACGGTCGCCGCGTGACCGACCCCGACGACCTGGTGGTGGCGATCCGCGCCAAGAGCGTGGGCGACACCGTGTCGATGAAGGTGCGACGTGGCAGCGAGACGCTCAGCGTGACCCTCACGCTGTCCGGCTCGGGCAAGTAGGAGAGGGCACGTCATGGCAGGCATCAACGGCTGGGAGTTCATCGCGCTGATCGTGCTGGCGGTGGTGATCCTCGGTCCCGAGCGCCTGCCCGAGTATGCCGCGAAGCTGGGTCGCCTGGTGCGCCAGGCGAGGGCGATGGCCGAGGGCGCCAAGGGCCAGCTGCGGGAGCAGATGGGCCCGGAGTTCGACGACATCGACTGGCGGCAGTACGACCCGCGCCAGTACGACCCGCGTCGCATCGTCCGCGAGGCGCTGCTCGACCCGAACCCCGCTGACGCCGACGGGACCCCTCCTAGCTACGCCCCCAGCAACGGCGGCTTCGACGCGACGAAGCCGACGCCCTACGACGACGACGCCACCTGACGACGACGCCACCTGACCGGGGCCGCCCGGTTCGGCATGGACGCGCCTGGTGGGTCAGCCCCGACCGGACGGGTTCCTAGCGGCCGACGGGGGACAGGCCCAGCGAGCGACCGGCGAGCCCGCGCGAGCGCGTCGCGAGGCCACGGGCGATGGCGCGCAGCGACACCGCGGCCGGCGACTCGGGGTTGCGCAGCACGACCGGCGTGCCCTGGTCGGCGCCCTCGCGAAGGTTGACGTCGAGCGGGATCTGGCCCAGCAACGGCACGTCGGCGCCGATCGCGCGGGTGAGTGAGTCGGCCACGGCCTGGCCGCCACCCGACCCGAAGATCTCCTGGCGTGAGCCGTCGGGGAGCTCCAGCCACGACATGTTCTCGATGACGCCGACGATGCGCTGGTGGGTCTGCAGCGCAATGGATCCCGCGCGCTCGGCGACCTCGGCCGCAGCCTGCTGCGGGGTGGTCACGACGAGGATCTCGGCGGTCGGGATCAGCTGGGCGACCGAGATGGCGATGTCGCCGGTGCCCGGCGGGAGGTCGAGCAGGAGGACGTCGAGGTCACCCCAGAAGACGTCGCCGAGGAACTGCTGGAGGGCGCGGTGCAGCATGGGGCCACGCCACACCACGGGCTGGTTCCCGGGCACGAACATCCCGATCGAGATGACCTTCACCTCGTGGGAGATCGGGGGCAGGATCATGTCGTCGACCTGCGTCGGCCGGTGCTCGACGCCGAGCATGCGGGGCACCGAGAACCCGTAGACGTCGGCGTCCACCACACCCACCCGCAGCCCGCTCTGGGCCAGGGAGGCGGCGAGGTTGACCGTGACCGACGACTTGCCGACGCCGCCCTTCCCGGAGGCCACGGCATACACGCGGGTGAGGGAACCGGGCTTTGCGAACGGGATCTCGCGCTCGGCGGTGCCACCGCGCAGCTGCTCGCGCAGCGCCACGCGCTGCTCGTCACTCATCACACCCAGCGTGACGTCGACGGCGGTGACCCCGGGCACCTTGGCCAGGGCCGCGGTGGTGTCCTTGGTGAGCGTGTCCTTCATGGGGCAACCCGAGACGGTCAGCAGGATGGTCACGGCGACCCGGCCGCCGGCATCCACCGTGACGCTCTCGACCATGCCGAGCTCGGTCACGGGCTTGCGGATCTCGGGGTCGATGACCGTCGACAGCGCCTGGTGGAGGGCGTCGTCGGTCACGGAGGCGGCCGCAGACCCGCTGTCGCTGACGGCGTCGCTCTGGGCGTCGCTCGAGGTGTCGCTGGGGCTGGGGGACATGCCCCCATGTTAGGTCGAGCCCTGGTCCCTCGAAGAACCGGTCGCTCCCGCCGGCCTGTCATCTGCCTCACGTCGGCGCACCTCGAGGCCGCGCTCCTCGAGCTCCTCGAGCAGGCCACGCAGCTCGGAGCGGAGGAAGTCGCGGGTCGCAGCGTCACCCATCGCGTGCCGCAGTGAGGCGACCTCGCGGGTGAGGTACTCGGTGTCCGCGAGGTTGCGCTCGTCGCGAGCGCGGTCCTGCTCGAGGGCGACCCGGTCGCGGTCGGCCTGGCGGTTCTGGGCGAGCAGGATCAGCGGCGCGGCATACGAGGCCTGCAGGCTGAGCATGAGCGTGAGGAAGATGAACGGGTAGTTGTCGAAACGCCAGTCCCTGGGCGACGCGAGGTTCCAGAGCACCCAGAAGACGACGAACACCGTCATCGCGATCAGGAACGCGGCCGTGCCCATGAAGCGGGCGAACCGCTCGCTCCACCGCCCGAACGTCTCCTGGCTCATGGTGGGACGCGGGAGCAGCGCCCTGCGGGCCTCGCGTGGCTGGTCGAGCCGGCTGGTGGCCATCCGGCGGTCGCGCTCAGCCATGGGTCACCTCGTGCCGGTCCTCGCGCCAGTCGTCGGGGAGGATGTGGTCGAGGACGTCGTCGACGGTGACCGCCCCGATGAGCCGGCCGTCGCCGTCGACCACCGGGACGCCCACGAGGTTGTAGGTCGCGAGGATCCGCGTCACCTGGCCCAGAGGAGCATCCGCGGTCAGCGGCTCGATCTCCTTGTCGAGGATGCCGCCGATGGCCCCGTGGGGAGGCTCGCGCAGCAGCCGCTGGATGTGCACGATGCCGAGGAACGTGCCGGTGGGGGTCTCGTGGGGAGCCCGGCAGACGTAGACGGTCGAGGCGAGGGCCGGCGAGATCTCGGCGCGGCGCACCACCGCGAGCGCCTCGGCGATCGAGGCCTCCGGGCCGAGGATGACCGGCTCGGTGGTCATCATGCCGCCGGCCGACTCCTCGTCGTAGGTGAGCAGCCGACGCAGGTCGGCCGCCTCGTCCGGCTCCATGAGCTGGAGGAGCTCCTCCTGCTTCTCGGCCGTGAGGTTGTGCAGCAGGTCGGTCGCGTCGTCGGGCTCCATCGCCTCGAGCACGTCGGCGGCCCGCTCCACCGGCAGCGTCTCGAGGATCTCGACCTGGTCGTCCTCGGGCAGCTCCTCGAGCACGTCGGCGAGCTTGTCGTCGTCCATCGCCTCGGCCACCTCGGCCCGGCGCTTGGGGGACAGGTCGTGGATCACGCCGGCGAGGTCGGCCGACTTCAGGTCGTCGTAGGTCTCGAGGAGCATCGCCGCGGACTGCCCGGCGGTGGACTGGTGGATGCCGGTCACGTCCTCGACGGGCACCAGCATGGTCGCGCCCCGGCGACGGCGGAACGGCCCGAGCGAGCCACGCCCCGTGCCCTGTCGCACGAACACCTTCGACATCGCCCAGTCGCGGCTGCGCTCGCGCTCGATCGCGACGTCCTCGACGGTCGCCTCGTAGTCGCCCTCGGGGTCGTGCACCGTGACGGGTCGCTCGAGGATCTCGGCCATCACGAGCACCTCGTTGGTGCGCTGCTCGAACCGGCGCATGTTCACCAGCCCGGTGGTGATGACCTGGCCGCCGTCCACGGACGTCACCCGCGTCATGGGCACGAAGACCCGGCGCCGGCCGGGCACCTCGACGACGAGGCCGATGATGCGCGGCCGACGGCGGGAGGCGCCGAACGTGACGACGACGTCACGCACGCGGCCGACCTGGTCACCGAGCGGGTCGAACACGCTCAGGCTGGTCAGGCGGCCGACGAAGACGCGCGACGGGGTGCTCACGCCGCAAGGTTATCCGGCTGGTCAGCCGTCGTCGGGGAGGCGGTTCCCGCGCCGTCGTCGCGGTCGTCCGCGCCAGTGCCATGGGCGCCAGGTCGCGGTGGTGGCCTCGCTGGGCGGGACGGGTGCGGCGCCGGACGTCGTGGGGTAGGACCCCGGGCCCTCCACGGGGGCGCCGAACGGCCGGAGCGCCCGGACGGTGCACTCGCGGGCCCACCGCTCGACGGCGTCGTCGGAGGCGTTCAGGCGGCCCGCCCGCAGGGCCTCGGTCGCCGCGTCCCAGCCCTCGTCGGCCGGGTCGATCTCCTGCACGGTGGCCTGCACCGTGAGCAGCCGCCCACCGGTGTCCTTGCTGCGCAGGATGAGCAGCACCTCCCCGGGCAACCACGGCAACGACTGCTCGCCCGGGCCGGACACGGCATACACGGTCTCGTCGGCCCATGCGTGCCAGAACGGCCACGCGCGGTCGCCGGGCGGCTGGACCCACATGAGGCCGGACTTGGTCGCGGCCTCGGCGAACAGCGCGGTGACGTTGACCGGCGTGACGGTCGTGGTCGTGGCCGAGGTCGTGGTCGTCGTCGCGGGCTCGGGCGCCTCGGGCTGCGTCGGCGCGACGGCGCCGCCAGCAGGCTCGCGCGCGGGCTCGGTCACACGTGAACTGTGTCATAACCGCGGTGTGGCTGTCGCTGCTAGCGTCGCCGCGTGCGCAGCCCCAAGGACTTCTTCGCCCCACTGGCGGTGGGTGCTCCCACCCCGCTCACGCAGGTGCCCTCGCGTCCCTCGCGCGTGATCCACTTCTTCGACCCGAGCAACGCGAAGATGGCCGCCAAGGTCCCGGCCATGGTCGGCACGGTCGACGTGCTGCTCGGCAACCTCGAGGACGCCGTCAGGGCCGATCGCAAGGAGGCCGCGCGGGCCGGGCTCGTCGAGATCGCCCGCGCCACCGACTTCGGCGACTCCACCCAGCTGTGGACGCGGGTCAACGCCCTCGACAGCCCGTGGGTGCTCGACGACCTCACCACCCTCGTCACCGAGATCGGCGCCAAGCTCGACGTGATCATGGTCCCGAAGGTGCAGGGGCCCGAGGACATCCACTACGTCGACCGGCTGCTCGCGCAGCTCGAGGCGCGCGCCGGGCTGCAGCGCCCGATCCTCGTGCACGCGATCCTGGAGACTGCCCGCGGTGTGGCCAACGTCGAGGCCATCGCCGGCGCCAGCCCGCGCATGCAGGGTCTGTCCCTCGGCCCGGCCGACCTCGCGGCGGACCGGCGGATGAAGACCACTCGCGTCGGCGGCGGGCATCCCGGGTACCTCGTCCGGCAGGACCCCCCGGCTGGCGTCGAGGACGCCGTCAACGCGAGTCGTCAGACGTACCAACAGGATCTCTGGCACTACACGATCGCGCGGATGGTCGACGCCTGCGCGATGCACGGGATCTTCCCCTACTACGGTCCGTTCGGTGACATCAAGGACGTCGTCGCCTGCGAGGACCAGTTCCGCAACGCCTTCCTGCTCGGCTGCGTCGGCACCTGGTCGCTGCACCCGGTGCAGATCGAGATCGCCAAGCGGGTGTTCAGCCCGTCCGCCGAGGACGTCGCCCACGCACGCCGTGTGGTCGAGGCGATGGGTGACGGCACCGGCGCCGTGATGCTCGACGGCAAGATGGAGGACGACGCCTCGCTCAAGCAGTGCCAGGTGATGCTCGAGCTCGCCGAGCGGCTCGCCGCGACCGACCCCGAGCTCGCCCGGCTGTATGCCGCGAAGCCAGCTCCCACCGATGGCGATGGCGACGGCGACGGTGCGCGGTCGTGACCGGGCCTGACGTGGTGGACCCCACGGCATACCGACCGAGACGGTCGGTGCTGTACATGCCCGCCTCCAACGAGCGCGCACTGGAGAAGGCCAAGAGCCTGGCCGTCGACGCCCTGATCCTCGACCTCGAGGACGCGGTGGCCCCCGACGCGAAGGACACGGCGCGCGACAACGCCTGCGCTGCGGCGCGGTCCGGTGAGTACGGTCGGCGGGAGATCGCGATCCGGGTCAACGGGATCGGGACGCAGTGGCACGAGGCCGACCTGCCCGCGGCCTGTGCGGCCGGGCCTGACGCGGTCGTGGTGCCGAAGATCGGGTCCGGGGACGAGGTCCGCGCCCTGGTCGCCGCGATGGAGGCGGCCGGCGCCCCTGCCCGCACCGCGCTGTGGGCCATGGTCGAGACCCCTCGGGCGATGCTCCACTGCGAGGAGATCGCGGGCGCCTCCGACCGGCTCACCGTGCTCGTGATGGGCACCAACGACCTCGCCAAGGAGCTGCACGCCGAGCACGTGCCCGGTCGGGCGCCCCTGCTCACCGGGCTGTCGTTGTGCCTCCTGGCGGCTCGCGCGACGGGCACCGTGATCCTCGACGGGGTCTACAACGACGTGCAGGACGGCGAGGGCTTCGCGGCCGAGTGCGTGCAGGGGCGCCGGCTGGGCTTCGACGGCAAGACGCTCATCCACCCCGGGCAGGTCGACGCGTGCAACGCGGCCTTCGCGCCGAGCGCCGCTGCTGTGGAGGACGCCCGGGCCGTGCTCGCGGCCTGGGAGGCCGGAGCCGGAGCCGGCGTCGTGACGTTGAACGGCCGACTGGTCGAGAGCCTGCACGTCGAGACGGCGCAGCGGGTGCTGGCGATCCACGAGGCGATCTCGGCGCTCACCGAGGACTGATCTCGGCGCACACCGAGGCCTGACCGCCGTGCCGTACGGTGGCCGGGCGGCATTCTCGTTGAGAAATCAACAGGCCCGGGAGGGCAACCTTTCCGCACCGGGCCGCGTCTTGGTGAGTGCGGTCGCCCTCGGGGGAGGGCGTCCGCGCCATGTCGGGGGACGTGGCGGCCGGCCCGGGGGTGAGCGCGTGGGAGCGCCGCCCCGGGCCGGGCAGCCCGGCGGCCGCGCCGGTGCCGACAGCCCGCGGTGGTCACGATTCGGCGCGGGGGACAACCGAAACGCGGTCGCGTGCGTCACCATGACTGACAAGGCATTGCCTGCGGACGGGGTCCGCCGGCCAGGGAAGGGGACCGGATGGACCGCAGGCGGACTGGATCACGCACGGCGCTGGCTGCGTCGGTGCTGGTCGGCGCGCTCGCGCTGAGCGGATGCGGCGGCATCACGTTCGGCAGACACACCGCGGCGACCCCCTCGGCGGCCCAGGGCACGACGTCACCCACCGACTCCGCGACCACCCCCACGAGCCCGGAGCCGACGACCACGGCGGAGCCCACCACGACGACCGTGACGCCGACCACGCCCACCACGACGGCCGCGCCGAAGCCGACCAGCAAGCCCACGCCGAAGCCGACTCCCAAGCCGGTGCCCACCGAGGGCGACACGCTCCACGCGGGCGACACGGGCCCCTACGTCCGGCAGGTGCAGCAGCGGCTGTCCGCGCTCGGGTACTGGAACGGCTCGGCCGACGGGGTCTACGGCGGCCTCACCTCCCAGGCCGTGATGGCGCTCCAGAAGGCCGCCGGGCTCGGCCGGGACGGCGTCTTCGGCCCGGCCACCCGGCGCGCGCTGCAGAACGGCGTGCGTCCGCAGTCGCGGATCGGTGGCAGCGGGATCGAGATCGACAAGGCTCGCCAGCTCCTGCTCGTCGTGCGCGGCGGCCGGGTCACGATGATCCTCAACACCAGCACCGGCAGCGGTGAGCGGTACACCAGCCAGGGGTTCACCCGCACCGCCCTGACCCCGTCGGGCACCTTCTCGACCTTCCGGGCGGTCAACCACCTCGACAAGGGTCCGCTGGGTGACCTGTGGCGCCCGCGCTACTTCAACGGGGGGATCGCGGTGCACGGCGCCGGCAACGTCCCCGGCTACCCGGCCTCGCACGGCTGCGCACGCGTCAGCAACCCGGCGATGGACATGATCTGGGCCAACGACATCATGCCGATCGGCGGGCGCGTCACCGTCTACTGACGGTCGTACTGCTCGCGCACCCACTTCAGCTGCGGGCCGCCGTGGCTGGTCCAGTACCCCGCGGTGTGCCCGCCCTTGTCGAAGGTGAGCTCCGCCGACGGCAGGGCCTTGCCGAAGGCGCGGTTGCCGGGCACGAACGGGTCGGAGCGGCCGCAGTCCATCCGCACCGGGATCTTCGAGAGCACGGCAGTGCGCGCGAAGACGTCGTGGGCCTCGAAGTCCTCGCGGTCGTCGAAGGCGCCGGGTGCGCTCAGCCCGGCGTCGGTCCACAGGGCCGCGCTCTCCGCCACCACCGCGAAGACCTGGTCGGGGCCGAGCTCGCTGGCCAGGAGCAGCGACCCGTAGCCACCCATCGACCACCCGAGGAAGGCGACCTTCCCGGCATACCCGGTCTCGCGTCGCACGAGGGGCAGGAAGTCGTCGATCACCATCGCACCGGTGTCGACGCCGGCCCGGCGGGCGTGCCAGTAGTAGTC
The DNA here is from genome assembly GCF_039531795.1 of Pedococcus bigeumensis. Lineage (NCBI taxonomy): Bacteria > Bacillati > Actinomycetota > Actinomycetes > Micrococcales > Intrasporangiaceae > Pedococcus > Pedococcus bigeumensis. The sequence goes on from NZ_BAAAQS010000001.1 coordinate 384,663, forward strand.
GCCGCCGTCGACCGACGCGAGGGTGAGGCCGGCCGAGCGCACGTGGTCCTGGAGCCGCATGATCCGGAAGGCGTGCGAGGCGTCGCCGCCCTTGCCGTGCAGGACCACGACGACGGGGGCAGCCGTGGTGGTGTCGTGGGTCTGCTGCGCGAGCTGCCAGTGGATCTCGCGCCCCGGCCAGTGCCGGCTGCGCATCGAGCCGGAGCGGACGGCGACCGCGGCGGCGTCCGGCCCGCGGCACCCGGCTGCCGCGAGCGCGCCGGCCCCGGCAGCTCCCGCGAGCAGAGCGCGACGGGTCAACGTGGCCATGCCCTCACCCTAGGGCTGTCGTCGGCCGGGTCGGCCGTCCCTGCGACGACCCGGCCGCACCTTCGGCCGCACCTCCGGCCGCGCACCTCCCGCGTCGGACGAGCCGGCGGCCAGGGCGACGAACAGCTCGAGCTCGGCCTCGAAGGCGGCGACCAGGCGCTGCGGGTCGGGCACCAGCGCCGCGTCGGTGATGACGCCCACCCGCACCGTCCCGTCGTACGTGAAGATGCAGACACCCACGGTGTGCCGCCCCGAGCCCGGCACCCAGCCGAGCACCCCCGTCACGGGCGCGCCGGCCAGCCATCGGCGGTGGCGCGGCCCGATGACGTTGGTCGTCACCCCGAGGGCCTTGTTGGCGAAGAAGTCGATGACCGGGCGGTCGAGGCCTCGCCCCACCCGTCCGATGACGTCCATGAGCAGGTGCGTGAGGGCGACCTCGGGGGAGTCCTTCAGCCAGTCCATCCGGCGCTTGGTCTCGGCGAGTCGGGCGAGCGGGGACGCGGTCGCGCTCGGGAACCGGAAGTAGACGAGGGTGAAGCGGTTCCCGAGCTCGGGGGGCAGCGGGGCGTCGAGGTCGCGGAGGTTGACCGGCACCATCGTCATCAGGTCGACCGGCTCGACGCCACTGTCTTGCTGGTAGGTGCGCAGGGCTGCGGCCATGGCACTGAGGAGCACGTCGTTGAGGGTGGCCCCGGCCAGCCGGCCCAGGGACTTGGGTCCGTCGAGGGGGAGCAGCCCGGTCCACGCGATCCGCTTGGCCCGGTCCGGCTCGCCCGACAGCGGGTTCGGCGGGTTCTGGCCCAGGAGCAGCTCGGAGACCACCTGGGTCGTGCGCAGCGCGAGCCGGGTCGTGTGTCGCAGCCCGGTGGCCGTCACCCAGCCCCTTGCCTCGGTGACGACCGCGCCGGCCAGGTCGAGGCCGACCGACGCAGGCCCGGGCAGCCGTGGCCGGGCGGGGCTGGTAGCGGCGCTGCCCGGGTCGACCCGAGGCGGGTCCGCGGGCGCCGGTGCCGCGTCCGGGTCCTCGTCGGTGAGTGACAGCAGCACCCGCGCGAGGGCCAGCCCGTCGGCGAGGGCGTGGTGGGTGCGGCAGAAGATCGCCGCACCCGAGCCGTACCCGTCGATGAGGTGCATCTCCCAGAGGGGATGGTCGGGGTCGAACGGGACGGAGAGGTGCTGCTCCATGTAGCGCTGGAGCGCGGCGTCGTCACCCCGACCCGTGAGCGTGGTCCGGCGGAGGTGCCGACCGAGGTCGAAGTCCTCGTCGTCGACCCAGTGCGGTCGGCCGAGGAGTCGACCGGCCGGCTCGACCCGCTGCCGGAACACCGGGTACCGGTCCAGGACGCGGACCTCGAGGGTCCGGGTCACCTCCGCCCAGTCGGGCACCTCGCCGAGGAAGAGGACCGACACGATGACCATGAGGTTCTGCGGCCGGTCCATGGCCAGCCAGAGGGAGTCCAGCGGGGCGATGGGCCGGCGGCGCGTCGACACGGGCACGAGGGACCCCCTTCGTCGGTGTGACCACCAGCCTAGGTATGCCGGGTGGCTCGCTACCAGCGCGAGGTCGCCTCGGCGACGAGGTCGCCGAGCAGCTCGCCCTCGTCGACGTCGAGACCCTTGCTGACGAACCAGCGGCACATGTTGGTGACGTCGCGCTCGAGGAACTCGAAGCCACGCGGGTTGCCGATGATGTCGACGATCTGCGGCCAGTCGATGATGACCAGCCGCTCACCGTGGAGCAGCACGTTGTAGGGAGACAGGTCGCCGTGCGTCCAGCCCCGCCTGGCCAACGTGACCATCGACGTGCGCAGCTGCTCGAACAGCTCGGGCAGCAGGTCGGCCGTCGGGCGCGTCTGGGCGAGTCGGGGTGCCGCCTCGCCCGGCTCGCCGATGAGCTCCATCAGCATCTCGCGGTCGCTGAGCTGGACGGGGTAGGGGACCGGCAGCCCCATCTCCCAGAGCGTGGACAGCGCCTCGAACTCGGCCACGGCCCACTGCCCGGAGAGCAGCTCCTTGCCGAACTCGGTGCGCCGTGCCATCGCTCGCATCTCGCGGCTGCGCCGGACCCGTCGGCCCTCGTGGTAGCCGGCGTCGCGGTGGAACATCCGGTGCTCGCCGGTGCGGTAGCGCTTGGCCGCGAGGAACGAGTCGACGGCGGGCCTGGTCGTGCCGTCCGGCAGCCAGCGCCGGACGATGTGGACGTCGGCCTCCTTGCCGGTCTTGAGGACGCCGAGGTCGGACTCGACGGCGCCGAGCGCGGTGATGACCCAGTCGGGTCGGGGTTTCGGACCGTGCGTGGCACCGTCCCAGCTGGACCAACGCTCACCCTCGGGGGGTGCGTCGGGAAGGCTGTCAAACGAGAAGGAGAGGTGCTCCTGGAACTGCATGGGTGGACTCCATCGAACGAAGGGAAAGGGCAGCGAACGCGCCCAGGACAGTCGTGGACATCTCGCGCCTCCTTCGGTCGTGGTGGTCGTCCCTGCGAGAGGGAGTCGTGCGCGCGCGGCCCGGTGCCGCGCGGCATACCCGGAGAGCGTGACAGAACCGCTCCGCCCCCCGCCACTGCTTTTCCGCGCCCCAGCTCTCCGACTCTTGAGGTCCGGGTGGGGAGGCTCACACGGCGGGAACCTGTGCTGGGACTGGGCCACTCGGCATACTCGCGGGAGGCCCTGATCCCCGAACCGCATCCCTCCGAACCGCATCCCCCCGAACCGCATCCCTCCGAACCGCATCCCTCCGAACCGCAAGGTGGCGAACCGCATGTCCCGACTCCAGCAGACCGATGGCCTGACCGAGGAGCAGACGGAGCTGGTCAAGCTCGTGCGCGAGTTCGTCAACGAGCAGATCATCCCGGTGGCGCAGGAGCTCGAGCACCAGGACGAGTACCCCACCGACATCGTCGAGGGCATGAAGGAGATGGGGATCTTCGGGCTGATGATCCCCGAGGAGTACGGCGGCCTGGGGGAGTCGCTGCTCACCTACGCGCTGGTGGTCGAGGAGATCGCCCGTGGCTGGATGTCGGTGAGCGGCATCATCAACACGCACTTCATCGTCGCCTACCTGTTGCTGCAGCACGGCACCGAGGAGCAGAAGCAGCGCTACCTGCCGAAGATGGCGACCGGCGAGATCCGCGGGGCCTTCTCGATGAGCGAGCCGGGCCTCGGCTCGGACGTCTCGGCGATCCGCACCAAGGCCGTCAAGGGCGAGCCGGTCGACGGGGTCGACCAGTGGTCGATCACCGGCCAGAAGATGTGGCTCACCAACGGCGGCAGCGCGAATCTCGTTGCGGTGCTTGTGAAGACGGACCTCGGCGCCGACTCCGTCTACAAGAACATGACGACCTTCCTCATCGACAAGACCTCCGGGTTCGGCGAGACCGCCCAGGGCGTCACCATCCCGGGCAAGATCGAGAAGATGGGCTACAAGGGCGTCGACACCACCGAGATGGTGCTCGAGGGACACCGGACGACCAGCGCGCAGATCCTCGGCGGCGAGCCTGGCCAGGGCTTCTACCAGATGATGGACGGCGTGGAGGTGGGCCGCGTCAACGTCGCGGCCCGCGCGTGTGGGGTCTCGATGCGGGCCTTCGAGCTCGGGATCGCCTACTCCCAGCAGCGCGAGACCTTCGGCAAGAAGATCGCCGAGCACCAGGGCATCCTCTTCCGGCTCGCCGACATGGCGACCAAGGTCGAGGCCAGCCACCAGATGATGGTCAAGGCCGCGCGGCTCAAGGACGCCGGCGCGCGCAACGACCTCGAGGCCGGCATGGCCAAGTACCTCGCCGCCGAGAACTGTGCCGACGTGGTCGAGCAGTCCTTCCGGATCCACGGCGGCTACGGATACTCCAAGGAGTACGAGATCGAGCGCCTCTACCGCGAGGCTCCGATGCTGCTCATCGGTGAGGGCACCGCCGAGATCCAGAAGCTGATCATCGGCCGTCGCCTCCTCGAGGACTTCAAGCTCAAAGGCTGACGGTATGCCGCGTGGCCGGCCACGCGGCATACCCCAGGTGGCAGCCGGGTCCCGTCCAGCCACCTCCCAGCGGGCTTTGACACACTGGTGCCATGAGCACGCAGCCGAATGCCATGGCGAGGTCCCGCGCGGTCCTGACGCTGGAGTACCCGATGTCCCTCGGGCGGTACGACACCTACGACAAGGCCCAGAAGGCCGTCGACTACCTCTCCGACCACGACTTCCCGGTGCAGAACGTCCTCATCGTCGGCACCGACCTCAAGCAGCTCGAGCGGGTCACCGGCCGGCTCACCCGGCGGCGGGTCGCGGTCGGGGGCCTGGTCTCGGGTGCCTGGCTCGGTCTCTTCGTCGGCCTGATCTTCTCCCTGCTCGACACGAGCAGCAACGGCGCGGGCTTCATCGGGGTGTTGCTCACGGTCGCGTTCGGCGCCGTGTTCGGGCTCGTCTGGGCGCTCATCGGCTACGCCCTGACCGGGGGGACCCGTGACTTCACCTCCGTCATGCAGGTCGTGGCCACCCAGTACGAGGTGCTCGTCGAGCACAAGTTCGCGGCCCAGGCTCGAGAGCTGCTGACCGCGATGGACCCGATGGCGGCGGCGCAGGCCCAGGTCGACGCCGCCCGCGAGGCCGAGCGCCAGCGGGCCGCCCACGAGCAGACCCAGCAGACACCCCCACCGTCGGCCTGAGACCCCGTTGTTCGGAAGATGAGCCCGGCCCTGGTGCGGGGGATCTTCCGAACTACCGCCGCACGCGCGCCAAAGGGCGGGCGCGAACCCCGCGGCGCGGCATACCCTCGTGCGCATGACTGAGACCGGAGGGGACAAGCCCGCTCTCGCCGACTTCGGCGACGACTTCTCATCCGTCCTGTGCGTCGTCGCGCACCCGGACGACATCGAGTACGGCACCGCCGCGGGAGTCGCGAAGTGGACCGCGGCCGGCAAGACCGTGACCTACTTCCTGCTGACCCGTGGTGAGGCCGGGATCGACACCATGCACCCCGACGAGGCGGCCGGCGTCCGCGAGCAGGAGGAGCGCGACGGGGCCGCGATCGTCGGCGTGAGCGAGGTGGACTTCGGCACCCATCGCGACGGCAACGTCGAATACGGCCTGGGCCTGCGCCGGGACATCGCCCGCGAGATCCGACGCCGCAGGCCCGATGTCGTGGTCACCGGGCACTACGGCGACCGGTTCGTCCAGGGGATGCTCAACCAGGCCGACCACCGGGCGGTCGGCCTCGCCTGCGCCGACGCCGTGGCCGATGCCGGGAACCGCTGGATCTTCCCCGAGCTGGTCGACGAGGGGTTCGAGCCGTGGAACGTCAAGCGGCTCTGCTTCGCCGGCTCACCGACCCCCACGCACTTCGTCGACGTCGCTGACCACGTCGACCGGGCGGTGGCGTCGCTCGAGGCGCACCAGGCCTACAACTCCGCCCTGCCCGACACGTTCCCCAAGCCGGCCGAGCTGATCGGCATGATCCTCGGCTGGGGTGGTCAGGCCGCGGGGATCGACAAGGCCCTCACCCTCGACGTCGTCGAGCGCCGCTAGTAGCTGTACCGATAGCCAGCGGGCGTGCGAACGGGCCCGCCGATTGGGGCGGGCCCGTTCGCGCACGGCGAAGGTCAGCGGCTCTGGACCTCGCGGATCCAGGCCTCCACGTCGGCCGACGTGCGGGGCATGGCCGCCGAGAGGTTCTCGTGCCCGTCCTCGGTCACCAGCACGTCGTCCTCGATCCGCACCCCGATGCCGCGGAAGCGCTCGGGTGCCTTGAGGTCGTCGGCCTTGAAGTAGAGGCCGGGCTCGACGGTCAGGACCATGCCCGGCAGGAGCTCGGCGTCCATGTACTCCTCGCGGGTCGCCAGGGCGCAGTCGTGCACGTCGAGGCCGAGGTGGTGGCTGGTGCCGTGCACCATCCAGCGGCGGTGGTACTGGCCGTGCTCCTTGTCGAGCGTGTCCTCGACGGACACTCCCTCGGGGAGCAGCCCCCAGGCGAGGAGGTGCTCGGCGATCACGCGGATCGCGGCGTCGTGGATGTCGGAGAACTTGTTGCCCGGCTTGACCGCGGCGAGCCCGGCCTCCTGGGCCGCGTAGACGGCGTCGTAGACCTCACGCTGGGCGTCGGTGAACGTGCCGTTGGCCGGCAGCGTGCGGGTGATGTCAGCGGTGAAGAGCGAGTCCACCTCGACCCCGGCGTCGAGCAGGATGAGGTCGCCGTCGCGCAGCTCGCCGGTGTTCTTGATCCAGTGCAGCGTCGTGGCGTGGTCGCCGGCAGCGGCGATCGAGTCGTAGCCGACGCCGTTGCCCTCGTGGCGGGCCGTCAGGCCGAAGACGCCTTCGACCCAGCGCTCGCCGCGGCCCTTGGCGACCGCCTCGGGGAGGTCGGCAATGACGGCGTCGAACCCGTGGTGGGTGGCCGCGACCGCCTTGCGCATCTCCCCGACCTCCCACTCGTCCTTGGTGAGGCGCAGGTGCGACAGGAAGTGCGCGAGCTCGTCGTCGGCCTCGGTGAGGTCGTCCTGCGCCGTCGTGGCGGAGGTGGTCTCCGACGTGCGGGCCGTGTCGAGCTCGCGGGTGAGGTCACGGTCGGCGTCGCGGACCAGTCGCACGGTCACCTCGCCGGCGTCCTTGACGACGGCGTCGGAGAACTCGTCGATGTGCCGGCCGGTCACGCCGAGCTCGACCTCGACGTCCTCGATCGTCGGGCGGGCCCCCACCCAGAACTCGCCGTAGCGGGCGTCGGCGAAGAACTCGTCGGTGTCGCGCCCGGCCAGCGGGCGGAAGTACAGGATCGGCTCGTGCGTGCCGTCGTCGCGGGGCTCGAGGACGAGCACCGCGTCGGGCTCGCGGTCGCCGCCGAGCCCGGTGAGGTGCGCGAACGCGGTGTGCGGCCGGAACACGTAGTCGGTGTCGTTGCTGCGCACCTTGAGGCCACCGGCGGGGATCACCAGCCGGTCACCCTGGAACGCGGCACTGACCGCCTCGCGCCGCGCCGCGGCATACCGCGCAGCCTCGCTCAGCTCGCTGGGACCGGGTGGACGTGGCGCCCAGTCCTCGGCGACGAACGCACGGAACTCGTCCGTGGTCGGGCGGGCGCGGTTCTCCGGCTTCTTCTGCTCTTCGCTCACCGCGCCATCGTATGCCGGGTGCCCGCCCGGGCGGGCGCGGCACCTCAGCCGTCGGTCAGGAGCGCGAGCACGGCCTTCTCGATCGCGGCCTGGCGGCGCTCGGGCGTGCGGAAGCGGGACGGGTCGACGTCGATGGTCGCGCCGCTCTCGTAGCGGTCGAGGACGCGGGGGTCGATGTAGGAGTTCTTGGCGATGGTGGGGGTGTTGCCGAGGTAGCCGGCGACCTCGTCGACCGCCGCCTTGATCGCGCGCTTGCGGGACGCCTTGGTGTCGCCCGGCTCGTCGCTGGCAGCGAGGGCCACGGCGGCCAGCACGGTGGCGTGCCAGGTGCGGAAGTCCTTGGCGGTCAGCTCGCCGCCCAGCACCTCGCCCAGGTAGGCGTTGACGGCGGTGGAGTCGAGGTCGGCCCAGCGCCGGGCCTCCTGGTAGGCCAGCAGGCGCTTGCTCGCCGACTTGCGGCGGCGCATCCGGTCCAGCGCGGCGATGGCCGCCGCGTCGTCGATCTCGATGGTGTGCTCGATCCCCGACTTGCCGACGAAGGTGAAGACGATGACCTCGCCGCGGCGCCGGACGTGCTGGCGCTCCAGGGTGGTGAGGCCGAACGAGCCGTTGTCCTGGGTGTAGGCGTCGTTGCCGATGCGGAAGTACCCGAGGTCCAGCAGGCGGACGGCCGTCGCTGCCGCGCGTCCGCGGGGCATGCCGTCGAGGGCGAGGTCGGTCAGGATCCGGCGCCGGGCCGCGGGCAGCTTGGCCGCAGCGGACAGCACCCGGTCGAACTTCGTCTGGTCCTGCTTGAGCCTCCAGACGGGGTGGTAGAGGTACTGCCGCCGGCCCGCGACGTCGGTGCCCACGGCCTGGATGTGTCCCTGGGGCAGCGGGCAGATCCAGACGTCCTCCCACGCCGGCGGGATCGCCAGTGACCTGATCCGCTCGACCTCCGCGGGGCCGAGCCGGGCGCCGTTCTCGTCGAGGTAGACGAAGCCCTTCCCGGCCCGACGACGCCGCCAGCCCTTCGACTGGGGCGAGACCTTGCGCAGCCTCGGCACGGTTAGAGCCGGTCGAGGGCTGACTTGAGGGTGCGGGCGGTGTCGTTGCCGAGCTTGCTGAGCAACGGCATCGCCAGCGGCCAGAGCCAGCGGCCGAGCCCGGTGAAGGAGAACTCCGCCTGGTAGTCGACCGACGACCCGGTGCCGTCGGGGGAGACGGTGATGGTGTCGCGGCTCGTGGTGGTCTCGTTGCGGCCCACGATGACGAACCCGTGGTCGGAGACGCTCTCGAGGGTGTAGTCGAGGTCGACGGTGCGGCCCGCGAACTTCGAGACGTTGTGCCAGACGGTGCCGGGAGAGCCGTCACCAGACAGCAGCTCGCAGCGGACGGTGCCGGCGTCCCACTCCACGGCGTTCTCGAAGTCGAGCAGGTAGGGCAGGACCCGGGTCGGTGCTGCGGTGGTGGTGACGGTGCGCTGGACGGTGGGCATTGAGGTGCTCCTGTGGTCAGTGACGCGGGTTGCGTCGGGCGATGGCTGTGGTGAGGGCAGTCGCGAAGGCGCACCACCCGGCATACGCGAGCAGTCCGGTGGCCTTACCCCGTCCGGCCGGAGCCACACGTCGGGCGAGGTCGACGCTGCTCGCGGTGAGTGCGGCGCACTCGGCGGCGGCGACCCATGGGCGGTGGGCGCGGAAGAACAGGCCGGTCCACCCGGCGTTGAGGACCATGTTGACCGCGAGCGCTCGCTCGAGGTCGCGGGCCCGGGTGGAGGGGTGGTCGGGGTCGTCGCGCTCCTTGAGCACCGCGGAGGCGGCGGCGGTCAGGAGGGCGACCTCGGCGTAGAGCCCGGTCCAGACGACCGGGAAGGCGGCGGGTGGGGGCTGCCAGGACGGCTTGTCGAGGGAGGCGTACCAGCGCGACTTCGGGTCGGTGAGCAGCGAGCCCACGACGGCCGCCGCGGCGACCGTGCCGGCCGCGCGCTGGACGGTCCGCCGCCAGAGCAGGGGGTCGACGGTGCGCAGGGCAGCGCGGACGGCGCTGTCGAACCCGGTCAGGCCACCCGGCGGCAACCCGATCGCGGTCTGCACGTCGTCCTCGTGGCAGATCGCCTCGTGGACCAGGCTGCCCACCAGTGGGCGCGCGATGCCGGCGGAGATCGGCGTGACGAGGCCGACCCACAGCCCGGCCAGCCGGGGGGAGAGCACCGGTACGGAGACGATCAGGCGACGGCCCAGGCCGGCCACGTCTGCGTAGCGCTGCATCATGTCGGCGTAGGTGAGCACCTCGGGACCGCCGATGTCGAAGGTGCGGTTGCTGTCCGCCGGGAGGTCGGCGGCCCCGACGAGGTAGTGCACGACGTCGTCGACGGCGATCGGCTGGATGCGGTTGTCGACCCACTTGGGCGCGACCATGGCGGGCAGCCGCTCGGTGAGGTGGCGCAGCATGTCGAACGACGCCGAGCCGTCCCCGAGCACGACCCCGGCCTGCAGGACGGTCGCCGGCACCGGGCCGGCGAGGAAGATCTCGCCCACCTCGACGCGTGACGCGAGGTGCTCGGAGAGCTCGCCCGACGGGTGCAGGCCACTGAGGTAGACCACGCGCGAGGTGCCCGCATCCGCAGCGGCGGCAGCAAAGCCCTGGGCCATCGTGCGGTCGCGCTCGACGAAGCTCCCCTGGCCGTCCATCGAGTGCAGGAGGTAGTAGGCGACCTCCGCGCCGTCGAGCGCCCGGCCGAGGTCGTCGGGCGAGGTGGCGTCGCCCTCGACCACCTCGACGTCCTCGTGCCAGGGCTGGCCGTCGAGGCGGGAGCTGCGGCGGGTGAGCACCCGCACCCGCCACCCGGCGTCGAGCAGGGCGGGCACGAGCTCGCCGCCGATGTAGCCCGTGGCGCCGGTCACGAGCGCCGTGCGAGGGGTCGTGCGAGGTCCGGTGACGGTCATGCGTCAGCTCCCAGTGGAAAGGACGGCGGGCAGGAGGAAGAGCATCCCGAGCGACCACGTCAGGTGCGTGACGACCGGGCCGAGGATGCCGCCGGTGACGCGGCGCTGCAGGGCGGTCAGCACCCCGAGCAGTCCGGCGGCCAGGACCAGCAGCGGTATGCCGGCCCCGACGGTGGTCAGCGCGTAGACGACCGCGGTGGTCGCCACCGCGTGCCGGCGTCCCACCGCGGCGTACAGGGCGCCCCGGAAGTAGAGCTCCTCGGCGATGCCGTTGACGGCGGTGAGCACCGCCACGAGGGCGAGCGACCCGAGGCGGGCGTGGTCCAGGAGGTGCTGCACCGGGTCGCGCAGGACCGGGACGTGAGCCACCACCACGGCGCCCGCGAGGAACAGGGCGAGGAGGAGGCCGCCGAGCGCCAGGGACTGGACGATCGGCCGGACGTCCTCGCCGCCGGCGCGGGTGTGGGCTCGGCCGAGGTGCAGCGGACCCGACGCGAACGCCCCGATCGTCCAGACGGCGGCGAGGCCGAGCGTCGCGACGTAGAACATCGGGTCGCCGGGCTGGATGCGCAGCGCGAAGGCCAGCACCACGGCCCCGATGACGAGGGTGACGAGCGCGACGACACGGCGACGGCGGAAGGCCGCGTCGCTCTCGGTGTGGTCACGGGCCACTGGCGTGACGAGGGCGGCGCGGATGAAGTCGCGCACCTCGTGCACCGGGTGCAGGCCGGGTCTGGCGGCCGGGGTCCGGTGGGCGCCAGGCGTGCGTTCGCTCATCCGCGGACCGACTCGTAGCGCCGCAACGCCTCGCGGCGCTCGTCGGCGTGGTCGACGATCCGCTCGGGGTAGTCGTGGGCGTAGCCGTCGTCGTGCTTCCACGGCTCGTGGACCGCCGGGCCGTCGAGGTGGGCGAGCTCGGGAACGTAGCGACGCACGTAGTCGCCGTGCGGGTCGAAGCGCAGCCCCTGCGTGATCGGGTTGAAGACACGGAAGTACGGCGAGGCGTCGGTGCCGGTGCCGGCCACCCACTGCCAGCCGTGGTTGTTGGAGGCGATGTCGCCGTCGATGAGGTGGTCGAGGAAGTGCCTGGCGCCGATCGGCCACCACACGTGCAGGTCCTTGGTGAGGAAGCTGGCGGTGACCATGCGCATCCGGTTGTGCATCCAGCCCTCGCGCAGCAGCTGCCGCATCGCCGCGTCCACGACGGGGTATCCGGTGCGCCCCTGGCGCCAGGCCTGGACGGCCTCCCCGGCGTCGTCGTAGTCCATGCCCGACAGCGCGGGTCGCAGGTCGTGCCAGGCCGACCGCGGGTGGTGCCAGAGGACGTCGGCGTAGAACTCGCGCCAGGCCAGCTCGGTCTCGAACCGGTCGGCGCCCGGCCCGAGGTTCCGCCGGCCGTCGGCCAGGTCAGCGAGGAGCGTGCGGGGGTGCACCGACCCGATCTTCAGGTACGGCGACAGCCGCGACACCCCGTCGAGGTCGGCCCGGTCGCGGTCCTTGCCGTAGTCGGCCAGCGCTCCGTCGCGGAAGTCGGCCCAGCGCTGCAGGGCGGCCTCCTCGCCCGCGTCCGGAAGAGCGGGCAGGCCGGTGACCTCACGGGCCTGCTTCAAGGCGCTGAGCGCCGACTGGTCGGAGCGCACCTGCGCGAGCCGCAACCCACTCGGCTCCTCGGCCGGGGCCGGCCAGCCGTGCTCGCGCCAGGCCTTGGAGAAGGGCGTGAAGACCTTGTACTCGGTGCCCGACCCGTTGAGCACCGAACCCGGCCCCACGGCATACGGGGTGCCCGTCTCGACCCAGTCGACGCCGGCCTCGCCGAGCGCGGCGGCCACGGCCCGGTCGCGGCGCCGTCCTGCGGGCGTGGTCTCGCGGGAGACGTGCACGGAGCGGGCCCCGAGCTCGGCGGCCAGCGCCGGGACGACGTCCACCGGGTCGCCCTCCCGCACGCAGAGCCGCCCCTCGTAGGCCGCGTCAGCGGCCTTGAGGCTCTCGGCCAACCAGGCTCGCCGAGCGTCGCCCGCGCCCTTCCACAACGTGGGGTCCAGCACGAAGAGGACGGCCACCTCCCCGGGCTCCTGACCGGGTCCGCCGCCCCGGGTGGGGTCCTGGGTGGGGTCCTGGGCGGCCCGGTGGGCGGCGCCGAGGGCAGGTAGGTCACCCCGACGCAGGTCGCGACGCAGCCAGAGGATGCTCGGCGGGGGCATGCGTCACTCCTCTCGGGTGGGGCGGCCAGGACGGGGGCCGGGATGGGCTCAGCTGTCGGGGACTGTCACGCTAACCGTCTGACCTGCAATGTTCAAAGTATGTCCAATGTGTCCGCGGTATCCGTCAGGGCTCACAGGGTGCCGTCGGGACCGCTGCGGCGGGCCTCGTCGGCGCTCGCGTCGTCGGGCATCGTCTGGCTGATCCGCTCGGCCTCGACGCGGCCGAGGTAGATCGCGATCTCCTGCGCAGTGCGGGCGTCGTCCCAGCCGAGCACCGGGGCGACGAGCGCCGCCGCGGCGGGGGCGGCCGAGACCCCCCGGTCCCAGGCCTCGATCGAGATGCGGGTGCGACGGGTGAGCACGTCGGTGAGGTGCAGGGCCCCCTCGTGCGACGCCGCGTACACGACCTCGGCCCGCAGGTGGTCCTCGGCGCCGTCGAGCGGCTGCCCGAGCTCGGGTCGTGCGGCGACGAGGTCGAGCACCTCCTGGGTGAGTGAGCCGTAGCGGCGCAGCAGGTGCTCGATGCGGGCGACGTGCAGCCCGGAGGCACGGGCGAGCGTCTGGCGCTGGTTCCACGCGGCCTGGTAGCCGACGCCGCCGAGCAGCGGGATGGTGTCGGTGGTCGAGTCGGCGATCCGGCCGGGGATGGCCTGGGCCGCCTCGTCCACGGCGTCCCTGGCCATCACCCGGTAGGTCGTGTACTTGCCGCCCGCCACGACCACCAGCCCCGGGGCGCTGTGGGCGACCACGTGCTCGCGCGACAGCTTGCTGGTCGACTCGGACTCGCCCGCGAGCAGCGGGCGCAGCCCGGCGTACACGCCTTCCACGTCCTCGTGGGTCAGGGGGGTGGCGAGCACCCGGTTGACGTGGTCGAGGAGGTAGTCGATGTCGGCCCGCGTCGCGGCAGGGTGCGCCTTGTCGAGCGACCAGTCGGTGTCGGTGGTGCCGAGGATCCAGTGGCGTCCCCACGGGATGACGAACAGGACGGACTTCTCGGTGCGCAGGATGAGCCCGGTCGAGGAGTGGATCCGGTCGCGCGGGACGACCAGGTGGATGCCCTTGGACGCCCGCACGTGGAACTGGCCGCGCTCGCCGACCATCGCCTGGGTGTCGTCGGTCCACACGCCGGTGGCGTTGACGATCTGCCGGGCGTTGATGACGAACTCGCGGTCGGTCAGCTTGTCGACGGCGCGCACGCCGGTGACGCGCTCGCCCTGGCGCAGGAAGCCAACGGCGGCAACGCGGTTCGCGACGTGCGCGCCGTAGCTGGCGGCCGTGCGGGCGAGCTCCATGGTGTGGCGGGCGTCGTCGACCTGCGCGTCGTAGTACTGGACGGCACCGGTGAGCGCACTGCTCTTCAGGCTCGGCATGAGCCGCAGGGCCTGGCGGCGGGTGAGGTGTCGGTGCCGGGGGAGGCCGGCGCCGAGGCCCGAGCTGATGGCCATCGCGTCGTAGAGGGCGATGCCCGACCCGACGTAGGCGCGCTCCCAGCCGTGGTGGGTCAGCGGGTAGAGGAACGGCACCGGCCGGACCAGGTGGGGGGCGAGGCGGGTGAGGAGCAGCCCGCGCTCGTGCAGGGCCTCCCGGACCAGGGCGAAGTCGAGCATCTCGAGGTAGCGCAGTCCGCCGTGGATCAGCTTGCTGCTGCGGGAGGAGGTGCCGCTGGCGAAGTCGCGCTGCTCGATCAGCCCGGTCGACAGACCCCGCGTGACGGCGTCGAGGGCGGTGCCGCTGCCCACGACTCCGCCGCCGATCACCAGCAGGTCGAGCTCCTCGCCGCTGCCGAGCGTCTCGATCGCGCGCGCGCGGCCCTGCGGTGAGAGTGCCGTGTCGGTGCCTGCCAGACCCATGTCCTACCCCTCGTCGACGTCCACCCAGTCAAGGGTGCGTTGCACGGCCTTGCGCCACCCGGCATACCCGTCGGCCCGCTGCCGGTCCGACCAGGTCGGTGTCCACCGCTTCGACTCCTGCCAGTTGGCGCGGAGCTCGTCGGTGCCTGACCAGAAACCGGTGGCCAGACCAGCAGCGTAGGCCGCGCCGAGCGCAGTCGTCTCGGCGACCACGGGACGGGACACCGGCACCCCGAGGATGTCGGACTGCAGCTGCATGCAGAGGTCGTTCGCGGTGACGCCACCGTCGACCTTCAGCACCTCGAGCTCGACCCCGCTGTCCTTGGTCATCGCGTCCGAGACGTCGCGGGTCTGGTAGCAGATCGCCTCGAGGGTGGCCCGCGCCAGGTGGGCGTTGGTGTTGAACCGGCTCATGCCGACGATGGCGCCCCGCGCGTCGGGTCGCCAGTAGGGGGCGAACAGCCCGGAGAAGGCCGGGACGAAGTACAGGCCACCGGTGTCGTCGACCTGCTTGGCAAGGCGCTCGATGTCCGCGGCCCCCGAGATGATCCCGAGCTGGTCACGCAGCCACTGCACCGCCGACCCGGTGACGGCGATCGAGCCCTCCAGGGCGTAGACGGGCTCGGCGTCGCCGAACTGGTAGCAGAGGGTGGTCAACAGCCCTGACTTGCTGCGCACGATCTCCGTGCCGGTGTTGAGGATCATGAAGTTGCCCGTGCCGTAGGTGTTCTTGCCCTCGCCCGGCGCGAAGCACACCTGGCCGACCGTCGCGGCCTGCTGGTCGCCGAGGTCGCCGGCGAGCGGGACCTCGCCGCCGAGGGGGCCACCGGCACGGGTCAGGCCGTAGAGCTCGGGGTCGGAGCTCGGCCGGATCGTCGGCAGCATCTGGCGCGGGATGTCGAAGAACCCGAGCAGCTCCTCGTCCCAGTCGAGGGTGCGCAGGTCCATGAGCATGGTGCGGCTGGCGTTCGTGACGTCGGTGACGTGCACCCCGCCGTCGATGCCGCCGGTGAGGTTCCAGAGCAGCCAGGTGTCGATCGTGCCGAAGAGCGCGTCGCCCCGCTCGGCGGCGGTCCGGGCGCCGTCGACGTGCTCGAGGATCCACTGGACCTTGCCCGCCGAGAAGTACGCCGCGGGTGGGATGCCGGCGCGCTCGCGGACGACGTCGCCCTGGCCGGACTGGTCGAGCGCGCGGGCGATGCGGTCGGTGCGGGTGTCCTGCCAGACGATCGCGTTGTGCAGCGGCCGGCCGGTGCGCTTGTTCCAGACGACCGTGGTCTCGCGCTGGTTGGTGATCCCGAGCGCGGACAGGTCCGAGGGCTGCAGGTCGAGCTTCGACAGGGCCGAGCCGATCACGGTCTGGGTGCGTTCCCAGATCTCGAGCGGGTTGTGCTCGACCCAGCCGGCCCGGGGCATGAGCTGCTCGTGCTCGAGCTGGTGCCGCCCCACCTCGGCGCCGTCGTGGTCGAACACCATGAAGCGGGTGCTCGTCGTTCCCTGGTCAACGGCACCAACGAAATCGGCCATGTCGCGACCCTACTCAGCCAGGAGCCCGGAAGCCCATGGTCCAGGATCGCGGTCGCGGGGTCAGTCCTCGAGGTCAGTCCTCGGGGTCAGTCCCTGGGGGCAGGCTCGACCAGCTCGGGGCGACCGGGCTGCTCCCCGCCGCGGGCCGCGAGGTAGCTCTCCTTGGGCACCATCACCTTGCGGCGGAAGATGCACACCAGGGTGCCGTCCTGGTTGTAGCCCTTGGTCTCGACCTGGACCACGCCGCGGTCGTCCTTCGAGGTCGACTCCCACTTGGCGAGCACCTCGGTCTGGCCGTAGATCGTGTCGCCGTGGAAGGTCGGTGCGACGTGGCGCAGCGACTCGACCTCCAGGTTGGCGATCGCCTTGCCGGAGACGTCGGGCACGCTCATCCCGAGCAGCAGGGAGTAGATGTAGTTGCCGACCACGACGTTCTTCCCGAACTGCGTGGTGTTCTCCGCGTAGTTCGCGTCGAGGTGGAGCGGGTGGTGGTTCATCGTGAGCAGGCAGAACAGGTGGTCGTCGTACTCGGTCACCGTCTTGCCGGGCCAGTGCTTGTAGACCGCGCCGACCTCGAACTCCTCGTAGCTGCGTCCGAATTGCATGGTCCCCATCCTGCCGAGCGTGGCACCCGGTGGACACCGGTATGCCGCGTGCGTTCCCTCACAGCGGACCCGACAGACCGTGGCCTGCTCCCGGGCGATGCGACCACGAGACTCCCCGAAGTTTCTCGGCCGAAAGATCGAGAGCGCGGTCAGCGAGCCGTCAGGGTAGTGACAGGGCCGCACGGCCAACCCTCCCCGAAAGGGACATCCCATGAAGTACGTCATCCTCATGCACTCCAACCCCCAGCCGTGGGGGCACCCGACGAGCGACTTCCTCCCCGAGCACCAGGCCTTGTCCGTCGAGGAGCGCGCGAAGCTCGCGTCCGACTTCGACTCGGTCCTGGCGGACCTCTCCGACCGGGGCGAGCTCCTGGGTGGTCAGGCCCTCGGCAGCCCACAGGAGGCGCGGCTGTTCCGCTGGTCGGCTGGACGACGGAAGATCACCGACGGGCCGTACGCCGAGACGACCGAGCACTTCGCCGGGTTCTTCCTCATCGACGTCGCGAGCCAGGAGCGGGCCGAGGAGGTGGCGGAGAAGTTCTCCGGCCCGGGCGAGACCGTCGAGCTGCGTCCGGTCGCCTCCTGACGGCCTGACCGGACCCCCGTGCACCGAGCCCGGGGGTCGTCCGGTCGTGGCCCGCGCGGGCCCTACCCTTGGCTCGTGCCGATCGACCTCCACACCCACTCCACCGCGAGCGACGGCACCGAGCCCTCCGACGTCGTCGTGGCCCAGGCGGCACGGGCCGGTCTGGACGTCGTGGCCCTCACCGACCACGACACGTATGCCGGGTGGCCGGCCGCCACAGCCGCCGCGACGGAGCTCGGGGTGGACCTGGTGCGGGGGGTGGAGGTGTCGTGCTCGGAGCGGGGGATCAGCGTCCACCTGCTCGCCTACCTGGTCGACCCCGAGGCCAGCGGGCTGCTGCACGAGCTGGACCGGGCCCGCGACTCGAGGGTGACCCGGATCGACCGGATGGTGGAGCTGATGGCCGCCGACGGCATACCCGTGACGGTCGAGGAGGTGCGGGCGCAGGCGGGTCCGGGCACCACCATGGGCCGCCCCCACATCGCCGACGCCCTCGTCGCGAGCGGCTTCGTGCGGACCCGCGACGAGGCCTTCACCGACGTCCTGCGCAACGGCAGCCGCTACTACGTCTCCCACTACGCCCCCGACCCGGTGCGCGCCGTCGAGCTGGTGCGCGCGGCGGGCGGGGTGCCGGTCATGGCGCACCCGTTCGCGAACGGTCGCGGCTGGACCGTCGACGACTCGGTCATCGAGCGGATGGCCGACGCCGGCCTGGCCGGGCTCGAGGCCCACCACCGCGACCACACTCCTCAGGAGCGCACCCACGCGGTCGAGCTCGCGGCGCGGCTGGGGCTGTTCGTGACCGGGTCGAGCGACTACCACGGCGCGGGCAAGGAGAACCGGCTCGGCGAGAACACCACCACCCCGCGGGTGCTCGCGCAGATCGAGGAACAGGCAACCAGCGGAATCGACGTGGTCAGGGCGGCACGCGCGTGAACGACATCATCAACCTGCAGACGTTCGGCTCGGTCTTCGTGACCCTCCTGGTGATCATGGACCCGCCCGGCGCCCTGCCGATCTTCCTCGCGCTGACGTCGTCGCTGACCCAGAAGCAGAAGGTCGCGGCGGCCCGTCGGGCGTCCCTCGTGGCGCTGGGCGTCATCGTGCTCTTCGCCGTCTTCGGGCAGCAGATCCTCACCTACCTGCACATCTCCCTGCCGGCCCTCCAGGGTGCGGGTGGGCTGCTGCTGCTCCTCGTGGCGCTCCAGCTGCTGACGGGGTCGGAACAGGAGCAGCACGCCGACGCCGGGGTCAACGTCGCTCTCGTGCCGCTGGGCACCCCGCTGCTGGCCGGTCCGGGTGCCATCGTCGCGACCATGCTCCAGGTCAAGCGCGCCGACGCGGTCGGCGACTACCTCGCCGTCGCCGCCGGTCTGGTCGCCACGATGTTCGTCGTCTGGCTGTTCTTCCGCTTCGCCAGCCAGGTGCACCGCGTCCTCAAGGACAGCGGCACGGTGCTCGTCACGCGGATCGCCGGTCTCCTGCTCTCGGCGATCGCCGTGCAGATGGTCGCCGACAGCATCCGGGCCTTTGTCACCGGCACCGCCTAGCGTGGGCGCCATGGCCACCGGTGCGACGGGCGAGGGTGCGGCCGGCCCCGGCGTCCAGCAGGAGTTCTCGGGTATGCCGCGTCGCCTGTTCCGCGCCAGCCCGAGCAAGCTGCTGGCGTGGGTCGACTGCCCGCGCCGCTACCGCATGCAGTACCTCGACCGGCCGGCGCCGGCGTCCCGCCCGCAGCGGGCCCACACCTCGGTCGGGGTGGCCGTGCACAACGCCCTGCGCGACTGGTGGGACCTGCCGGTGGAGCAGCGTTCACCGGCAGCCGGTGCCGAGCTGGTGCGCACGTCGTGGATCGACGTGGGCTTCCGCGACGCGGACCAGTCGCACCAGTGGCGCGAGCGCGCCCAGGGCCAGGTCGTCGCCTACCTCGACGACGTCGACCCCGCGCACCAGCCGCTGGGCATCGAGCGCACCGTCTCGCTGAAGACGGAGGTCTTCACGCTGCAGGGCCGGATCGACCGGCTCGACGACCGAGCCGGCGAGCTGGCCGTGGTCGACTACAAGATGAGCCGGTGGCGGCCGACCGACGACGATGCGCGGACGTCGCTCCCCCTGGCCCTCTACGCCGCGGCCGTGTGGAAGATGTTCCGGCGCAAGTGCGTCCGGGTCGAGCTCCACCACCTCCCGAGCGGGTCGGTCGCCGGCCACGAGCACACCGGTGAGTCGCTCAAGCGCAAGATCGACGAGGCCGAGTCGATCGCTCGCGAGGCCCGCAGGGCGGAGGAGGACTACGCGGAGGTCGGCGTCGACTCGAGCCGCTTCCCGGCCAAGGTCGGCCCGATCTGCCAGTGGTGCGACTTCCGCGCCCACTGCCCGGCGGGACAGTCGTTCGGGCCGGAGAAGTCCGACTGGGCCGCCCTCGAGCAACCGGCTCCCGCGGGGGCCGCGGGCCTGACGAGCACTGGCTGAGCGTCCGCGCTCACCATTCCCAGCGGACCCCGACCACTCCCGGCCCGACGTGGTGCAGCACGTGCTGCACGCTCGTCGACCCGTGGAGGTTGACGGGGGTGGACAGGGTCCGGCCGCCGAGCGTGCTGTAGGTGACGACCCGGGAGGGCAGCCGAGCGGGGGAGAAGCGCACCCAGATCATCAGCTCGACGACCTCGCGCACCAGGAGGTACTCGATGCTGTGCCTGGAGCCGAGGTCACGGGGGAGGAGGACCCGGTGCTCGGCCGCGGCGGTCTCGCCGAGCCGGAGCGCGCGGTCGAGCACGAGCTCGGCTGCGAAGACCCCCACCTCGGGGCGCGACACCTGCCGACCGATGGTGCACCCGCTCACCGGGGCGAACTCGGCGCGCTCCCCGCTCGGCACGTCGATGGTGAGCAGGGCGGGCAGGCGCCGGGCGCCCGGTCGCACCGCCCGCACCACGTTGCGGATCGTCCGGACGCGTTCGACGCCCTGCTCGTCCACGTCGAGGGTGTCGTGGATGGTCACGTCGACCAGGTCCGGCGTGGCGCCGAAGGCCAGGTCGGCCAGGGCCAGCTCGGCGTCGGGGTGGTCGATGGGCAGGCCCACCGCGACGACCGCCGGCTGCGGCACGAACGGCCGACGACGGGGTCCGATCCGGTCCAGCAGGTGCCCGTGGGGCAGCTGGAGGAGCTCCTCGAGGTGCAGCACGGCGCGCAGTGACGACCCACGTTGCGGCTGGCTGCGACCGGACTGCCAGTAGCTGAGGGTGGCGATGCTGACGGGGGTCCCGCGCTCGGCCAGCCTGCGGCGCAGGGACTCCAGGCTCCGACCACTGGCGGCGATGGCCGTGCGCAGGGTGTCGGAGAAGCCATCCGGGTTGCCGGGGCGCGACCTGTCGCGGGTGGCGCCGCTGGCGGCGTCCCCTGCTGTCATGCTGCCACCCCCTGCGCCGGGCGCTGCCTGCCGATGTGTCGGCCCGTGCGACCACCCGGGCACCGAAGCTCTTGAAGCCTCAACGATACAGACGCAGGAGCGGGATTCCCGGAGAACGGTAGGTTTCGCTCCGGGTGGGGTCGACCGGGGACGGCGAACCCACCTGACAGACTTGGCCCACCGGCATACGCATCTCTCGGGCAAGCACAGAAGAAGGGCGGCCACTGGTGGCCAGGACACGCACGAAGCCGGCCACGATCGTCTCGGTGGCCAACCAGAAGGGTGGCGTCGCCAAGACGACGTCCGTCGCCTCGCTGGGCGCGGCGTTCGCCGAGCAAGGCAAGCGCGTGCTCCTGGTGGACCTCGACGCCCAGGCCTGCCTGACCTTCAGCCTCGGCGTGGACCCCGACGCGGTGGGCAGCTCGATCAACGAGGTGCTGCTCGGCCGCGCATCCATCACCGAGGTGCGGGTCGCGTGCGACGACGGGGTCGACCTGGTCCCGAGCGTGATCGACCTCGCCGGCGCCGAGGCGCAGCTGCTGCCGCGCCCCGGCCGGGAGTACGTCCTGCGCACGGCGCTGGAGGAGGTGCGGGACGAGTACGACGTGATCCTGCTCGACTGCTCACCGAGCCTGGGCGTGCTGACCCTCAACGCCCTCACCGCGAGCCAGGCACTCATCATCCCCATGCCGTGCGAGATGCTCAGCCACCGCGGTGTCGGCCAGCTGCTCGACACGGTGGTGGATGTCCAGCGGATCCTCAACAAGGACCTCGTGGTGTGGGGGATCCTGCCCACCCTCTTCGACGGCCGCAGCAACCACGCTCGGGAGGTCCTCGCCGACGTGGGCGAGCGCTACGACCTCCCCGTGCTGGACCCGCCGATCCCCAAGACGGTCCGCTTCGCGGAGGCGCCCGCGGTCGGGCGCTCGATCCTGGCGACGTCGCGCACGTCCAAGGGCGCGAAGGCCTACCGGGACGTGGCGGCGGGGCTCGCGAAGAAGCTGTGAGCATGCGGACGAGAGCCGGCCACCCGGGCTGACGATCGGCAGCGGTGCGGAATAGCAGGACCGGGCAGGGACTTGTCCCCAGACGGTGACTGAACCCAACCCCTGAGGAGACTCATGTCCCGCACAGCTGCACTGTCCACCGCCTCCGCAGGCGCCCCGCTCACAGCGACCACCATCGAGCGCCGCGACCTGCGTGACGACGACATCACCATCGACATCGCCTACGCCGGCATCTGCCACAGCGACATCCACCAGGTCCGTGAGGAGTGGGGGAGTGCGATCTTCCCCATGGTCCCCGGCCACGAGATCGCCGGGATCGTCTCGTCCGTCGGCGACGGCGTGACCCGCTACCAGGTCGGCGACCGCGTCGGCGTCGGCTGCATGGTCGACTCCTGCGGTGAGTGCGAGTTCTGCAAGGACGGCCAGGAGCAGTTCTGCGTCAGGGGTGCCGTGATGACCTACAACGGCAAGGGCTACGACGGCGAGGAGACCATGGGTGGCTACAGCCAGCAGGTCGTCGTCAGCGAGCGGTTCGCCGTCCGCATCCCCGACGCCCTCGAGCTCGACGTCGCGGCTCCGCTGCTCTGCGCCGGCATCACCACCTTCAACCCGCTCAAGCGCTGGGGCGCCGGTCCCGGCACCAAGGTCGCCGTCGTGGGCCTGGGTGGCCTCGGGCACCTCGGGGTGAAGTTCGCCGCCGCCCTCGGGGCCGAGGTCACGGTGCTCAGCCAGTCGACCGCCAAGCAGGCCGACAGCACGCGGTTCGGCGCCGTCGACCACCGCGCCACCAAGGACGAGGCGACGTTCGAGGACCTGCGCGGCCAGTTCGACCTGATCCTCAACACGGTCAGCGCGAACCTGCCGTTCGACGACTACCTCGCGCTGCTCAAGCCCAACGGCGCGATGGTCAACGTGGGTGCGCCGAGCGAGCCCAGCTCGTTCCAGGCCTTCTCGCTGATCGGCGGGAGCAAGGTGCTCGCCGGCTCGAACATCGGTGGCATCCCGCAGACGCAGGAGATGCTCGACTTCGCGGCGGAGCACGGCATCGCGGCCGAGATCGAGACGATCAGCGCCGACCAGGTCAACGAGGCCTACGACCGGGTCGTGGCCTCCGACGTGCGCTACCGCTTCGTCATCGACACCGCCACCATCGGGGCCTGAGGCACCCGGCCGACCACCGGCCGCACCCCACCCCAGACGCAGGTATGCCGCGTGGCCCAGCCACGCGGCATACCTGTTCGTGGTGGGTGGGCCGGGTCAGGCCTGGGTGCTGGTCTCCCCGGTCGCGCCGGTCGCGCCGCCACGGGTGCGGCGACGGTTGCGGTTGCGACGCGGCTTGGCGGCGTCTGTCTCGCTCGGGCCTGCGGGGGCGGCGTCGCCGCGACGTTCGCCACCGCGACCCTCACGACCACCGTCGCGACCACCACGGGGGGCGCTGTCGCGTCCGGCGCCGTCGCGTCCACCGCGACCACCGGCAGCCGGGCGACGACCGCTGGACTTGCCGGTCTCGCCGAGGTCCTCGAGCACCTCGGCGCCAAGGCCGGCGAGCTTCTGCGCGGCCTTCGGCAGGCGGCCCTTGGCGGTGCGCGGGATGTCGAGCTGCTCGTAGAAGTGCTCGGAGGAGGAGTAGGTCTCCTCGGGCTCGGGGATGCCGAGGTCGAGGGTCTTGTTGATCATGCCCCAGCGCGGCAGGTCGTCCCAGTCGACGAACGTGACCGCGATGCCGGTGTTCCCCGCGCGAGCGGTGCGGCCGATGCGGTGCAGGTAGGTCTTCTCGTCCTCGGGACACTGGTAGTTGATGACGTGGGTGACGTTGTCCACGTCGATGCCGCGGGCTGCGACGTCGGTGGCGACGAGGATGTCGACCTTGCCGTTGCGGAAGGCGCGGAGGGCCTGCTCGCGGGCGCCCTGCCCGAGGTCTCCGTGGATCGGGGCCGCGGCGAAGCCACGGTCGATCAGGTCGTCGGCGACCTTGGCGGCAGTGCGCTTGGTGCGGCTGAAGATGATGGTCAGGCCACGGCCCTCGGCCTGGAGCATGCGGGCCAGCATCTCGACCTTGTCCATCGCGTGGGCGCGGTAGACGAACTGCTCGACGGCCTTGACGGTGTGGGCGTTCTCCTGGTCGTCACCCATCGCGCGGATGTGCGTCGGCTGGCTCATGTAGCGGCGGGCCAGGGCCACGACGGCGCCCGGCATGGTGGCCGAGAAGAGCATCGTCTGACGCGCCGGAGAGGTCAGCGCGAGCAGCTTCTCGACGTCGGGGAGGAAGCCGAGGTCGAGCATCTCGTCGGCCTCGTCGAGCACGACGGACTTGCAGTGCGAGAGGTCGAGGTGACCCTGCTTGGCCAGGTCGATGAGCCGCCCGGGCGTACCGACGACGATCTCGACGCCGTTGCGCAGCGCCTCGATCTGCGGCTCGTAGGCGCGGCCACCGTAGACGGTGAGCACGCGGATGCCGCGGCGCTTGCCGGCCCGCTCGAGGTCGCTGGCGACCTGCACCGCGAGCTCACGCGTCGGGGCGACTGCGAGCGCCTGGGGCTTGCCGGCGTGGGGGAAGGTGTCCCAGCCCTCGTCACCACGCGCGATCGTGCGGTTGAGCATGGGGACGCCGAAGCCGAGCGTCTTGCCGGTGCCCGTCTTGGCCTGGCCGATGATGTCGTGGCCGCCGAGGGCGACCGGCAGGGTCATCGCCTGGATGGGGAAGGGGTTGAGGATCCCCGCGTCAGCCAGGGACGCGACGATGTCGGGGTGGACGTCGAAGTCCGCGAACGTGACGTCCGCGGGCACAGCCGCGTCCGTGGTGGTCTCTGTCATGAAGTTCTCTCGATCGGGGGCACACCCAGAGGGGGCGCGCTCGCACAGCGGGCCGATCGGAGGTCTTCGTCAAGCTCGTGAGCGGGGTCGCGGAGCGGGTCCGCGGCTGATTCGTGCCGACCGGGCACCTTTGACCTGCGCAGTCTAGCCCGAGCGGCCCGCCATCCCCGCATCGACGACCGGGGCGCCGGGCGCCGTTAGGGTGACGGGCATGACCACGGACGACTGGCTGGCCGACCCGCAGTACCGCGACGCGGTCGCAGACCTGCTCGGGGTGCTGGCCTACGGCGAGCTCACCGCGTTCACCCGGTTGGCGGGGGACAGCGAGCTCTCACCCACCCAGCCGCTCAAGGCTGCCGTGGCGGCCCTGGCCGTCGCGGAGTTCCGGCACTACGAGATCCTCGTGGCGCGGCTCAACGAGATGGGCATCGACCCCGAGCAGGCGATGGCCCCGTTCATCGCGCCGATCGACGCCTTCCACGAGCGGACCAAGCCGAGCAGCTGGCTCGAGGGGCTGGTCAAGGCCTACGTCGGCGACGGGATCGCGACCGACTTCTACCGCGAGATCGCGGCCTACGTCGACCCCTCGACCCAGGCGCTGGTGCACTCCGCGATGGAGGACGTCGGCCAGGCCGAGTTCGTCGTCAAGGTCGTGCGGGAGGCCATCAAGGCCGACCCGAAGATCGCGGGGCGGCTGGCCCTCTGGGGCCGCCGGCTCGTGGGCGAGGCGCTCTCGCAGGCGCAGCAGGTGGCCGTCGAACGCGACGCCCTGGCCTCCCTGCTCGTGGGTGGTGTCGGCGGACCGGACCGGCCGAGCGCCGACCTGGCCGAGCTCGGGCGGATGTTCGCACGGCTGACCGACGAGCACACCCGGCGGATGGGTCGTCTCGGCCTCGCCGCCTGAGCACCGCGGAAGGGCCCCGTCCTCGTGGACGGGGCCCTTCCGTGTGAGGCGGTGGTGGTCAGACCGTGGTGTTCCTTCGGCCGGTGACCGCGCCATAGATCGCAATGAGCACGACCGCGACGATGATGCTGATGATCCATCGGATCCAGTCGATGCCCTTGGTCGCTTCGACGCCGAGCGCCGCCGCGAGGTAGTAACCGATGATGACGCCGACGATGCCGAGGAGGATCGTGATGATGATCCCGCCGGCCTGCTTACCGGGCATGACGAGCTTGGCGAGGGCGCCGATGATGGCTCCCGCGATGATGACGCCAATGATCTCCATGTGCTGCCTCACTTTCGTGTGAGCGAGCGGCTGACCGTTCGCGTTGCGTCCCTACCCCACCACGGACCACGTCAAACCGCACCTATGGCCCCGGCGTGTCGCGTCACAGTGCGGATACGATCCTCGCCGCGTTTGCGCAGGTCAGCGCGTTGTCTAGAGATCGTGGCCGGTGGCCCGGCAGTCAGACGCCGAAACCGACGCCGCGCTTCTCCGACTCGCCGATCTGGACGTAGCCCAGGACCGCCGCGGGAACCAGCAGCTGGCGACCCTTGTCGTCGGTCAGCGTGAGGACGGTGCCGTTCTCGAGCGATGCGCTCACGGCTGCGGCGACCTCTGCCGCGCCCTGGTTCGACTCGAAGACGACCTCGCGGGCGACGTTCTGGACACCGATGCGGACCTCCACGGTGGTTCCTCTCTTCTGCAGTAGCCCGGGTGGGATGACCCGGGTGCTCTTGGTGTGGACGCGCGGCGACCCTGGGCGGGGCGGTCACGGTCCACGGCGGTCACGCGGCATACCTGCGCGTGCGGATCTGTCGACAAGGCTAACCAGCGCTGCGTCAGGAACCTTCCCCGCCCACCTTGGGGAACGAGCCCAGCCCCCGCCAGGCCAGCGCGCCCATCAGGAGGGCGGCCTCGTCCTTGGGGACGTCGGACCCCTGGGCGAGCCAGTGCCGCGCGCTGACCTGGG
The DNA here is from genome assembly GCF_039531795.1 of Pedococcus bigeumensis. Classification (NCBI taxonomy): domain Bacteria; kingdom Bacillati; phylum Actinomycetota; class Actinomycetes; order Micrococcales; family Intrasporangiaceae; genus Pedococcus; species Pedococcus bigeumensis. The sequence goes on from NZ_BAAAQS010000001.1 coordinate 410,903, forward strand.
CCAGCCCGGTGAGTGCCATGCCCAGCAGGGAGGCGTCCTCGTCGGTCAGCCCGGTGTCCTCGGCGATGACCTCGGCCACGGCTTCGGCGCACACCAGGCCGACCGCGTCGAGGCGGTTGCGCACGGCGGACTCGTTGGTGAGGTCGGACTCGAAGATGAGTCGGAACGCCGCACCGTCGCGCGACACGAAGTCGAAGTACGCGGCGATGGTCGCGTAGACGCGCTCCTTGTTGTCGTGGGTGGACGCGAGCGCCTCGCGGACCAGCTGCTCGAGCGCCTCGCTGTGCTTGTCGAGCAGCGCCAGGTAGAGCTCGAGCTTGCCGGGGAAGTGCTGGTAGAGCACCGGCTTGGAGACGCCGGCCCGGTCGGCGATGTCGTCCATCGCGGCGGCGTGGTAGCCGGACTCCACGAAGGCGGCCTGGGCGGCCTCGAGGAGCTGCGCGCGGCGGGCCGAACGCGGGAGGCGCTGGCCGCGGGCGTTGTCGGTGCCTGGAACTGCTCGGATCGACATGGTGGCCTTCTGTTCGATGGTGCGGCGTTCGGCGTGGTGCAGCCTGACGGCGCTGTCGAGGACATCGTACGGGTGGGTAACCTGCATCACATGGCGATCCCACCGCTGGTCGCGCCCGGACCGGAGCTCAGCACCGAGCAGAAGGCCCGGTACGCCCGCCACATCCTGCTGCCCGAGATCGGCGTCGAGGGCCAGCGCCGCCTGGCCAACGCGCGGGTCCTCGTGGTCGGTGCAGGGGGCCTCGGGTCCCCGGCGCTGATGTACCTCGCGGCGGCCGGCGTCGGCACGATCGGGGTGGTCGACGACGACGTGGTCGACGCCTCGAACCTCCAGCGCCAGGTCGTCCACGGCGTGGCGGACGTCGGGCGTCCCAAGACGGAGTCGGCCGCCGAGACCGTCGCGGCGATCAACCCGCTGGTCACCGTCGTGCGGCACGACCTGCGGCTCACCGCCGACAACGCCCTGGGGATCCTCGCGGACTACGACGTCGTCCTCGACGGCGCCGACAACTTCCCGACCCGCTACCTCGTCAACGACGCCTGCGTCTTCCTGGGGCTGCCGCACGTCTGGGGTTCGATCTACCGGTTCGACGGCCAGGTGTCGGTGTGGTTCGCCGGCCACGGTCCCTGCTACCGCTGCGTCTTCCCCGACCCGCCGCCGCCCGACGCCGTGCCGTCCTGCGCGACCGGCGGGGTGCTCGGTGTCCTGTGCGCCGCGATCGGCTCCGTCCAGGTGGCCGAAGCCCTGAAGCTCGTGGTGGGGAAAGGCGATCCGCTGGTCGGCCGCCTCCTCGTGCACGATGCCCTGCGCCAGACCTGGGACACGCTCACCGTGCGCGCCGACCCCGACTGCCCCGTGTGCGGGGAGTCCCCGACCGTCACCTCGCTCGTGGACTACGAGCAGTTCTGCGGTATGCCGGGCGCCTCCGACGTGCGCGCGGAGCAGGAGGGCGCGGGGCCAGGCTTCGCCGACGTCTCGGCGACCGAGCTCGCGCAGATGCTGGCCGAGCGGCAGCGCGGTGACCGGACGTTCGAGCTGGTCGACGTGCGTGAGCCGGGGGAGCGCGCCGTCGTGTCCATCCCCGGGTCGCGGGCGCTGCACCTCGACCGGTTCCGTGACGGGACCGCCGTCGGCGAGCTGCCCGCGGACACCCCGGTGGTGCTGCTGTGCAAGTCCGGGGTCCGGTCTGCGGAGGCCGCGGGGCTCCTGGCCGCGGCCGGCCGCACCGACGTCGCGAACCTCGCGGGCGGCGTGCTGGCCTGGGTGCACGACGTCGACCCGAGCCTCCCGGTCTACTGATGCCTCGGGTGGGTGCGGCCGGCGAGGTGGTACGGCGATGGTGACGCAGGCGGGGCGGGTGAGCGGCGCCCCGAGCGAGTTCGCGGACGACGTGCTCGAGGTCGTCGACACCATCCCCGAGGGCATGGTGATGACGTACGGCGACATCGCCGAGCTGCTCGGGCGCGGCGGGGCCCGCGGCGTCGGCACCGTCATGGCTCGCTACGGCTCGGACGTGCCCTGGTGGCGGGTCATCCGCTCCGGCGGCTACTTCCCGCAGGGGCTCGAGGACGAGGCACTCGCGCACTACCGCGAGGAGGGCACGCCACTGGTGCGCGGTCAGGTCGACGGGCGCCGGGTGGACCTCACCCGGGCCCGCTGGCTGGAGGCGCAGGCACCTGTGCCGCCGACCGGGTGAACGACGGGCGAGAAGGTCGTCGCGACCCGGCACGGCGTCCGCGGCGCTGTCGGTCACGGATGGTGGGATGAAGCCGTGCTGACCCTCCGCCGCGCCCCGAGCGTGGTGGTCGAGGCCCCGCCGCTCGACGACGTCCAGCTGGCCGCCCTCGCCCACCGCGGTGGGGTGCTGCGCGTCCTCGGCGGCCCCGGCACCGGGAAGACCACCACGGCCATCGAGGCCGTGGTCTCCCGGGTCGAGGCGGGCGAGGCCACGCCCGACCAGTGCCTGATCCTCACCTCCTCGCGCGTCGCGGCCGGCAGCCTGCGCGAGCGGGTCACCGCCCGGCTGGGCGGCACCTCGACCGAGCCCCTCGCCCGCACCCACCAAGCGCTCGGGTTCGGCATCCTGCGCCAGGCCGCGGCACTGCGCGGCGACCCGACCCCGCGGCTGCTGAGCGGGCCGGAGCAGGACGTCATCCTGCGTGAGCTGCTGGCCGGTCACGCCGCCGAGGGCACCGGGCCTGCGTGGCCCGAGCGCGTCCACCTCGCCATGGGCACGCGAGGCTTCCGCGGCGAGCTGCGCGACCTGCTGATGCGCGCGGTGGAGCACGACCTGGAGCCGCACGACCTGGCGCGGCTCGGCCGCGAGCACGACCGACCCGAGTGGGTGGCGGCGGCCGAGGTGCTCGCCGAGTACGACGAGGTCACGGCGCTGTCCGCACCCGGCGCCTACGACCCGGCCTGGATCCTGGGCGCCGCGGCCGACCTCCTGGACGAGGACCCGGCCGCCCGCGCCCGGCTGGTCGACGGGCTGCGGCTGGTCGTCGTGGACGACGCGCAGGAGCTCACCTCGGCGGCGGCGCGGCTGCTGCGCACCGTCGTCTCCCCCGGGCTCGACCTCGTCCTGCTGGGCGACCCCGACAGTGCGGTGCAGACGTTCCGCGGCGCCGACCCCCGCCACCTGAGCGACGGGTGGGTGCACCTGGGCGCCACCGCCTCGGACGGTCGGCGGGGCGACGACCCGGCGGGCGGTGCGCCGCGCACCCTCGTGCTGCCCACGGCATACCGGTTGCCGCAGGCGGTCGTCGACGCGGCCGCCAGGGTGGCCCCCAAGATCGGTGCGCTCGCCGGTGGTATCCAGCGGGGGGCGGCGGCAGGGCGTGCGGGGGGTCGCGTCGACGTGCGGCTGCTGCGGGCGGTGAGCCAGGAGGCGAGCCACGTGGCGGCCGAGCTGCGCGAGTCACACCTGCGCTTCGGCATCCCGTGGTCGGAGATGGCCGTCATCGTGCGCGGCCAGGGACGCACCTCCACGCTGCGGCGGGTGCTGATGGCCGCGGGGGTCCCGGTGGCCGGCACGTCCACCGACCTGCCGGTCCGCGACGAGGTGGCGGTGCGGCCGCTGCTGGGCCTGCTCGAGGTCGTGCTCGACCGGGCCCGCGGGGTCGAGGAGCCGTTGTCTCCCCAGGTCGCCGTCGACACCCTGCTGTCGCCGATCGGCGGCGCCGACGCGGTGGGGCTGCGCCGGCTGCGGCGCGCGCTGCGGCGGCTCGAGCTCGAGAGCGGGGGTGGCCGCACCAGTGACGAGCTGCTCGCCGAGGCGCTCCTCGCGCCGGGCGCCCTCGTCGAGGTGGGGCCCGAGGGCCAGCCGGCCAGACGGGTCGCTGCGACGATCGCGGCCGGCGTCAAGGCGGCCCGCGGGCAGGTCGACGACACCCCCACCGGACCGGTCTGGCGGTGGGAGGCCGGGGTCAGCGCCGAGTCGGTGCTGTGGGCGATGTGGGCCGCGACCGGGCTGGGTGCCGAGTGGCAGGCCACCGCCCTCGCCGGGGGCGCCGGAGCTGCCCGTGCCGACCGCGACCTCGACGCCGTGGTCGGGCTGTTCGACGCCGCGGCCAAGTTCGTCGACCGACTCCCGCAGGCCGGGCCCGAGGAGTTCCTCACCCACATCGGCAGCCAGGACATCCCCGGCGACACCCTGGTGGCGCGCTCGCCGGTCGGGGAGTCCGTGACGGTCACGACTCCGCAGGCGGCCGCAGGTCGGCAGTGGCAGCTCGTCGTCGTGGCGGGTGTGCAGGAGGGCGTCTGGCCCGACCTGCGCCTGCGCGGCTCACTGCTGGGCTCGGAGCACCTGGTCGACGTCGTGACGGGGCGGGCGGGCACCTTCCGGGCCGCGCAGGCCGCCGTGCGCTACGACGAGACCAGGTCGTTCCTCGTCGCGCTCACCCGGGCCAGCGACCGCGTGGTGGTGACCGCAGTGCGCTCCGACGACGAGCAGCCCTCGGTCTACCTCGACGTCGTCGACCCGGAAACCATTGCGACACAGGGAGATCGGCCCTTCGCTGAGGTCGCTCGCACGATGACCCTGCCGAGCTTGGTGGGTGAGCTGCGCCGGCAGCTGGTCTCGGACGACGCCACAGTGCGTCGCACCGCGGTGGCGGCGCTGGCCCGGCTGACCCACGAAGGCGTGCCCGGGGCCGACCCGGCGCAGTGGTGGGTGCTGCGCGAGCTGTCCGACGACCGACCGCTGCGCGAGCCCGACCAGGAGGTGCGGGTCTCGCCGAGCAAGGTGGAGTCCTTCGGCAACTGCGGCCTGCGCTGGATGCTGGGCTCCGTCGGGGGCGACGGCCCGTCGGTCGGCGCTGCCGACATCGGCACGCTGGTGCACGACATCGCGGCCGAGCTCGGCGACGTCGACGCCGACACCCTCGTGGCCGAGGTGGACGCCCGGTGGGGACGCCTCGGCATGCCGGCCGGCTGGGTGTCCGACCGCAAGCGTCACGAGGCCCACGGCATGGTCCGGCGGCTGGCCACCTACTTCGACGAGGCCCGCGCCGGGGGCTGGGTCCGGCTCGGGGCCGAGGTCGACATGAAGGTCGTCCTCGGACGGGCGGTGCTCAGCGGCAAGGTCGACCGGATCGAGGGCACGCCCGACGGCACGGCCCTGCGGGTGGTCGACTACAAGACCGGCAGCAGCAAGCCCCGCACCGAGGAGCTGGACCGCCACCCGCAGCTGGGGGCCTACCAGCTGGGCGTCGAGCGCGGCGCCTTCGGTGAGCTGGGCGACCGGTCGGCCGGGGCGGCGCTGCTCCAGGTCGGCAAGGCCGCCCTGGTCAAGACCACCTTGCAGACCCAGGGTCCGCTGAGCGCCGACCCGGAGCCGCAGTGGGCCGCCGAGCTCGTCACGAGCACGGCCGAGGGGATGGCGGGCGCCACCTTCCAGGCCACCGTGGGCGACTGGTGCAAGCTCTGCCAGGTGCGGTCCTCCTGCCCTGCCCAGCCCGAGGGACGGGTGCTCTGATGCCGCGTCCGCAGCTGTCCGCCAAGGAGATCGCCGCCGCGCTCGGTCAGCCCGAGCCGACCGACCAGCAGGTGCGGGTGATCGAGGCGCCGATGTCCCCGCTGCTCGTCGTCGCCGGTGCCGGCTCGGGCAAGACCGAGACGATGACCGGCCGGGTGGTCTGGCTGGTCGCCAACGGCTTCGTCGAGCCCGACCAGGTGCTCGGCCTGACCTTCACCCGCAAGGCCGCCACCGAGCTGTCCGAACGCATCGGCGCGAGGCTGCGGCTGCTCCAGCAGCGCGACGTCTGGCACCCCCGCACCGACGACGCGGAGACCGGTGCGGAGGTGCTGGGCGGCACCCCCACCGTGTCCACCTACCACTCGTATGCCGGTCGGCTGGTCCGCGAGCACGCCTTGCGGCTGGGCTACGAGTCCGAGTCGCGGCTGCTCTCCGAGGCGGCCGCCTGGCAGTACGCGTCGGAGGTCGTGGCCGCCTACGACGGCCCGATGGACGAGGTCCGCTTCGCGGAGTCGACGGTCACCGCTGCCGTCGTCGACCTCGCCGGTGAGATGGCCGAGCACCTCGTCGACGTGGGTGACGTGGCGGCCTACCTCGAGCGGGTGCTCGCCGCGCTCGCGTCCCTGCCCCCGCACACCGGAGCGCGCGGGAAGGACCTGCCCGGTGAGGTCAAGAAGATGCGCGAGCAGCTCCTGGCCCGCGCCGGGGTGCTGCCGATGGTCGAGCGCTACCTCACGCTGAAGCGCACCCGGGACGCCATGGACTTCGCCGACCAGATGGCGCTGGCCGCAAAGCTGGCGATCGGGTTCGAGGACATCGGGAAGATCGAGCGCGAACGGTTCGGGGCCGTCCTGCTCGACGAGTTCCAGGACACCTCCGCGGCCCAGCTCCAGCTCCTCCAGTCGCTGTTCGTCGCGCCGGGCGAGCCGTCTCCGGTCACCGCGGTCGGCGACCCGCACCAGTCGATCTACGGCTGGCGCGGCGCCAGTGCCACGACCCTCAGCGAGTTCCGGCGGGCCTTCGGTGGCCCCGGAGGGCTGGCTCCGGTGCTCCCGCTGGCCACCAGCTGGCGCAACGACCGGGCGGTGCTCGACGTGGCCAACGCCGTGGCCGAACCCCTGCGCGAGCGCTCGACCGTGCCGGTCGACCAGCTCGTCGCCCGCGAGGGCGCGGGCCCGGGCCGGGTCGTGGCAGCGCGGGTGGAGACAGCCGGTGAAGAGGCGGCGCTGGTCGCCGAGTGGCTGGCGCAGCGGCGGGCGGCAGGCGCGAAGTCGGCAGCCGTGCTGTGCCGCAAGCGATCGCAGTTCGCGCCCCTCATCGACGCGCTCGAGACCAGGGGCGTGCCCTACGAGGTGGTCGGTCTCGGCGGGCTGCTGCTCACGCCCGAGGTCGAGGACGTCACCGCCCTGCTCCACGTCGTCCACGACCCCAGCCGCGGCGACCAGCTGATGCGCCTGCTCACCGGTCCGCTCTGCCGCCTGGGGGCGGCCGACCTCGACGGGCTGATGGCGTGGGCCCGTCACCAGCAGGACCTGCGCCTCGGCATCGACGACCGGTCGGCCCCCGACGACGACGATGACGCCGAGGGAGCGGTCATCGGGACGGCCGGGGCCGCCCGCGGCAGCACCGACGCGGGCCCGGTCTCGCGATCGGTGCGTGACCAGTCCCCGGACAGCTCCGACCGGGTGAGCATCGTCGAGGCCGTGGACGACCCACCGCGGCCGGGGTGGACCAGCTGGGACGGCAAGCGGGTCAGTGACGTGGGGCTCGCCCGGCTGCGGGCACTGCAGCAGGCCATCCGCAGGCTGCGCTCGTTGTCGGCGCTGCCACTGGCCGACCTCGTGGGGGAGGCCGAGCGCGCCCTCGGGCTCGACATCGAGGTGCTGGCCCGCGAGGGGTACACCCCGGCCGCGGCCCGAGCCCACCTCGACGCGTTCGCCGACGTGGCCGCGACGTTCACGGTCAGTGCCGACCGACCCAACCTCGGTGGCTTCCTGGCCTGGCTGGCGGCTGCGCTGAAGGAGGAGCGTGGGCTCGACAAGGGCTACATCGAGGCGTCGTCCGACGCCGTGCAGATCCTGACGATCCACGCCGCGAAGGGTCTGGAGTGGGATGCCGTGGCGGTCCCCGGGCTGGTCGAGGGCTCGTTCCCGGCGCTGGCCTCGGCCGCGAGCCGCTCGAACGGCACGGCGTGGACGATGTCCGACCCGAAGCAGCGCGGCTGGATCGGAGGCCTGTCCGACGGGGGCATCCCCTACGCCCTGCGGGGAGACCGTGACGGGCTGCCGCTGCTCGACTGGGAGGGCGCCGGCGACTGGAAGGACATGGAGACTCGGGTGGAGCGGTTCCTGCGGGCCGGCGGCGACCACGGGGTCGACGAGGAACGACGCCTCGCCTACGTCGCGTTCACCCGGGCCCGGACCGACATGCTGCTCACCGCCCCGGTCTGGACCGACGGCAAGACGCCCAAGGTGACGTCCCGCTTCCTGCTCGAGGTGGTCGAGGCCGAGCCGGCGCTGCCGGTCACCCGCCTCGCGTGGGTCGACCTGCCCGACCCGGCGCTGCCCGCCGAGGCGGTCAACCCGACGGCCGCCGCTGCCGTCAGCGTCCAGTGGCCCGCAGACCCGCTGGCCCACCGACGGGCTGCGCTGGCCGCAGGAGCCGAGGCGGTGCGCGCGGCGGTCGCGGGCCAGCGCGCCGGCGAGGGTGCCGTGCCGACGCTCGCGGAGCAGGCGATGTTCCCCCTGCCGGGCGACGCCATGACCGTGCTGGAAGAGCTCGACCTGCTGCTGGAGGAGCGGCGCAGGCTGGCGCACCGCGGTGACGTCACGGTCCTGATGCCGCGCCACCTGTCGGCCTCGGCCGTCGTCAGCCTGGCGCAGGACCCGGCGAGGTTCGCGTCCGCCCTGCGTCGGCCGATGCCCGAGCCACCGGCGCTCGCCGCACGCCGCGGCACGGCCTTCCACGCGTGGGTCGAGCAGCACTACGCGCAGGCCGCGATGGTCGACATCCTCGACCTGCCCGGCAGCGCCGACGACGACCCCGGCGACGACGCGGACCTGCCCCTCATGAAGGAGCGCTTCCTCGCCAGCGAGTGGGTGCTGCGCACCCCCGCGGAGATCGAGATCGCGGTCGAGACCGTCATCGACGGGATCGCGGTCCGCGGCCGGATCGACGCGGTGTTCCCGCGGCCGGGGGGCGGTTTCACCATCGTCGACTGGAAGACGGGCGCCAAGCCCAGCGGCGAGTCCGCCCGTTCGCGGGCGCTCCAGCTGGCCGCCTACCGGGTGGGTTTCGCCCGCCTGCGCGGGCTCGGTCTCGACGAGGTCGACGCGGCGTTCTACTACGCGGGCACCGGCGAGACGGTCTGGCCCGAGCTGCCCGACGACTCGGCCCTCACCGCTCTGCTGGAGTCCGTCCCCGACGCCTAGGTCGACCGCGCTGGTTCTCGGCGCGGTGCGGGGCTGCGCTGGGACTGCCCGTCAGGGACGAGGGTCGTAGCCGGGCTCGTACTCCGGGCCCGGGTCGTCGCCCTCGATCGCCTGGGGGCGGCGCAGCGAGCTCACGTCGATCTCGGCCGTGACGTCGTCGGCTGATCCGGACCCGACCGGGTCCTCGGACCCCGTGTCGACCTCGGCCGGGAGGGTCTCCTCGTCGTCGTCCCCCTCGTCGTCGTCCCTGTCGTCGGCGTCGGCCGCGTCGTCGTCCCCCTCACCGGCGTCGGCCGCGTCGTCGTCCCCCTCGTCGGGGTCGGCCGCGCTGTCGTCGTCCTCGGGGTCGGCCGTCCGGCCGAACATCACCTCGACGTCGTCCTCCTCGTCGTCCTCCGCGTCGTCGATGACCGGGGGCACCAGCACCGGGCTGCTCTGGGCGGGACCAGCGCCGGCACGCCGGTAGTCGTTCGCGGCCTCCTCCTCGGCGTGCACCCGTTCGTCGAGGCGGCGCAGGGCCGAGGCCAGTCGCTCGACCTGCAGCCGGTCGCCGCCCGACACGGCGGACCTCAGCTGCGAGAGCGTCCGCATCTCCGCCGAGAGCCGGGCCCGGGTGAGCAGGTGGGCGTCGGGGCGTTCGGCGCGGGCGTGCGCGTAGGCCTCCATCAGGGTCTCCAGGGCGGGTCCCGAGGTCTGCGTGACCAGGGCGAAGAAGTCGTCCGCGGGGTCGGCGACCTTGGCGTCCTCCCAGCCGGTGAACGCCTTCACCCGGCCACTGGCGGCGTCACTGTCGTCGTCGAAGACCACCAGCACCTGGTCGCCGGTCAGGTCACCGTGCGTCGGTGTCGGCGCGAACCGCCACAGGGTGACGTCCTCCAGCAGCTTCTCCCAGCGCGCGAGGAGTCCGGTCGGCACGTGCCCGGTGGCGGCGGCACGGTCGAGCTCGCTCAACCGGCGGGTGCGGTAGGTGTCCGCGTCGTAGGCGGGCAGCCCGGCCTCGTCGAACAGGCCGTGGTCGGCGTTGTGCAGGGCGGCGATCGACCGGCCGAGCTCGGCGGCGAGGCCCGGCCCGGCGGGCAGCTGCGCGAAGTCGACGTTCTGTCCGGGCAGGTAGGGGTAGATCGCGGCTCGGCCGCCCTCCTTCAGGGCGGCAAACCCCTTCGGGGTCGGCACACTGAACGGCAACCGCCGGGCCAGCAGCGCGAGCAGGCCGAACGTCGACTCCATCTGGGCGGCAGCGGCCTGGCTGCGGGGCACCCGCACCACCCACCGTCGGTGCTGGGTGTCCTGGACGAACGCGACGTCGTAGCCGTTGGCCTGGTCGGCGTGGTCGGGCGTGCCGGGGAGCGCCTCGACGCTGGCCGGGTCGAGCCCCGGCACGGCAGCGCTCGCGAGCGCTGCGAGGAAGAGGGGGCTGCGGTCCACACGGTCACCGTATGCCGTGCGGGCGCGCCTAGGGTGGAGGCGTGGGCCTCCTGACCGAAACTCTCCCGAATCTCGCGCTCGCCCGACCCGGTCTCGACCGTCATGCGGAGCTGCGTGCCGAGCCCGACCTGCTCGTCCGGCTCCTCGCCGACCCCTCGACCCGGGTCCTGGAGGTCCACGGCGACCGGGTCCCGGTGCTCATGGCTGGGGGAGACCGTCCGGTCCGGAGCGACGGCGACGGCTCGGCGGCAGCACCGGTCCTGGACCTGCGCGCCCCGGTTGCCGCGGATGCCGACGCGCTGGTCCTGTTCCTCGGTCAGGACGGCGACGGCACGGCATACCTCGCCGTGGCCCGGCCGGCACCCGAGGTGGAGGAGCCCGACGGAGGTGTCTGGGAGCGGCTGCGTGGGCTGCGCCAGGTCGGGGCCGACCTGTCCGACCGTGATGCCACGATCTTCGCGACGGCCCTCGCGCTCGCCAACTGGCACGCGACCCACGGCCACTGCCCACGCTGCGGGCATCCCACCGAGCCGATCCAGGCGGGTTGGCTGCGCCGGTGCGGCCGCGACGGCAGCGAGCACTACCCGCGCACCGACGTCGCGGTGATCATGTCGGTCGTCGACGACCGCGACCGGTTGCTCCTCGCGAGGGGCGCAGGCTGGGGAGCCGGTCGCTTCTCGGTGCTCGCCGGCTTCCTCGAACCGGGGGAGAGCCTTGCGGCGGCGGTCGCCCGAGAGGTGCACGAGGAGGTGGGCCTGCAGGTCCACGGCGTCGAGTACCTCGGCGACCAGCCGTGGCCGTTCCCGAACTCCCTCATGGTCGGCTTCACCGCCAGGGCCACCGGCGGGGAGCTCCGGCTCCAGGAGTCGGAGATCGCCGAGGCGCGGTGGTTCACGCGCGAGGAGTACCGCGAGATCCTCGCTGCCGGCGAGGTCAGCCCCTCCACCCGCCTGTCGATCGCGCGCCGGCTGATCGAGCGCTGGCTCGGGCACGACCTGGCCCAGGTCGCCCCCGACTGACGCGGCGCGGCGACGCACCCGACGGACGCGCCCGACGGACGCACCCGAAAGACGCACCCGGTCACCGCGCCGTACCTACCTCGTCGGGGACCAGGCGGACATGGCGAGACCCCGGCCACCCGGCCGGGGTCTGGTGCCTGTGTGGTCCGCCCGATCAGGAGGCGAGGCGCTTCTTGACCTCATGGATCGAGGGGTTGGTGGCCGACGAGCCATCCGGGAAGAGCAGCGTGGGGACGGTCTGGTTGCCGTCGTTGGCGTCCATGACGAACTGCACGGCTTCCGGCACATCCTCGATGTTCACCTCGGTGAAGGCGATGCCCTCACGTCCCATCTGGGCCTTGAGGCGGTTGCAGTAGCCGCACCAGGAGGTGCTGAACATGGTGACGGAACCGGGCGAGGGGTGCTTCAGGGCGCTGGCGCTCATGATCTCTTTCAGGGGTCGGAGACTGTCACGCCATACAACCACGAGCCGCAGCGCGTTCTTCCTCGCCGTGGTGTGACCTCTGTGACCATGATGTCCCATGGCCCAGACCCCGACGTTCGACACTGCCCTGCTCTCCCTGGCCGGCGGCCGCAACCTCGGAGCGCTCGCCGCGATCAAGCGGGACGGACGACCCCAGCTGTCGATGGTCAACTTCGCCCTCGACCGCAGCGCCCCCGCGGCCCCGACCGTGCGGGTGTCGGTCGTGGACGGACGGGCCAAGGTGGCCAACCTCCTGCGCGACCCGAGGGGCTCGCTGATGGTCACCTCGCGGGACGGCTGGTCGTACGCCGTGCTGGAGGGCGATGCGGACTTCTCACCGGTGGCCCGGGCCGAGGACGACGCGGTGGTCGAGGAGCTGGTCGAGCTGTACCGGACCATCCGCGGCGAGGACCACCCCGACTGGGACGACTACCGGCGGGCCATGGTGCGGGACGGTCGCCGGATCCTGCGGCTGCGGGTGACCCGGGTCTACGGCTTGGTGCAGTGACGCCGGTGTCCGGTCCCGTGGCCATCGTCGTCGGTCGCCCATGACAGGATCGCGGCGATGCCTTCCCAGCCCCACGGCATACCCGTGCACTCCTCCGCCGACGCGATCCTCGACGCCCTCGACCCCGAGCAGCGCGAGGTCGCGGCGCGCCCCCTGGGGCCCATGGTCGTGCTCGCCGGCGCCGGCACCGGCAAGACCCGGGCGATCACACACCGGATCGCCTACGGCGTCCACTCCGGCGCCTACCAGGGCCAGCGCGTCCTCGCGGTCACGTTCACCGCACGCGCGGCCGGCGAGATGCGCACCCGGTTGCGCACCCTCGGGGTCGCCGGCGTGCAGGCGCGCACCTTCCACGCCGCGGCGCTGCGACAGCTGCACTACTTCTGGCCGCAGGCCATCGGTGGCGCGGCTCCCGAGGTGATGAGCCAGAAGGCGGCCGCGGTCGCCCAGGCCGCGGCCTCGCTGCGGCTCGACCTGGCGCGCGACCGCACCGCCATCCGTGACCTCGCCGCCGAGGTGGAGTGGGCCAAGGTGTCGATGCTCACCCCCGAGACGTATGCCGCGGGGGCCAGGGCCGCGCGCCGCGAGCCGCCCGGCCTGGACGCCACGGCGATGGCACGGGTCCTCGAGGCCTACGAGCAGGTCAAGACCCAGCGAGGGGTGATCGACTTCGAGGACGTGCTCCTCCTGACGGTCGGGATCCTCGCCGAGCGTGACGACATCGCGCGGGCGGTCCGCTCGCAGTACCGCCACTTCGTCGTCGACGAGTACCAGGACGTCAACGCGCTCCAGCAGCGGCTGCTCGACCTGTGGGTGGGGGAGCGCGACGACCTCTGCGTGGTGGGTGACCCGGCCCAGACGATCTACTCGTTCACCGGCGCCAGCCCTCGTCACCTCCTGGAGTTCCAGTCCCGCCACCCCAAGGCCGAGGTGGTCAGGCTGGTGCGCAACTACCGCTCGACGCCGCAGGTGGTGGGCCTCGCGAACCTCGTCGTGCGGGGGCCGTCGGGGGCGATGCGCAGCAACGCGGTGGTGCTCCAGGCCCAGGGCGAGGACGGACCGACGCCGGTCCTGACCGCCCACCCCGACGACCCGAGCGAGGCCGCGGCCATCGCCGCCGAGGTCGCCAAGCGGGTGGCCGAAGGGGTGTCGCCGGCCGAGATGGCCATCCTGTTCCGCACCAACGGCCAGTCCGAGGCCTTTGAGTCGGCCCTCGCCGACCAGGGGGTGCCCTACCTCGTGCGGGGCGGCGAGCGGTTCTTCTCCCGCCGCGAGGTGCGCGACGCGATCCTCCTGCTGCGCGGGGCGGCCCGGTCCGACGACGCGTCGAAGCCCCTGCCCGAGCTGGTGCGCGACGTCCTGCTCGGCGCCGGCTGGACCCGGGAGGCGCCGGGCTCGGGTGGCGCGGGGCGGGAGCGCTGGGAGTCGCTCAGCGCCCTGGCCGCGCTGTCCGACGAGCTCGTCGTGACCAGCCCCGAGGCCCGCCTCCCCGACTTCATCCGCGAGCTGGACGAGCGCGCCTCGGCCCAGCACGCCCCTGCCGTGCAGGGCGTCACCCTCGCGTCGCTGCACGCCGCCAAGGGACTGGAGTGGGACGTCGTGTTCCTGGCGGGGGTCTCCGACGGCTACCTGCCGATCATGATGGCCGAGACCCCCGAGGCCATCGAGGAGGAACGACGGCTGATGTACGTCGGGGTCACCCGTGCCCGGCGTGAGCTGCGGCTGTCGTGGGCGGGCGCCCGCACCCCCGGGGCACGGGCCAGCCGTCGGCCGTCGCGCTTCCTCGACGGCGCAGCGAGCATCCTCGGCGACGGAGCGCGGTCCCAACCGCGGCGTCGACCAACAGACAGCGCCGGCAAGGTGGGCGCGGGCAAGGGCGGGCGGGGCAAGGCCCTCAAGCCGGCGCTCCCCGCGCACTGCCGCTCGTGCGGCACCGAGCTGACCACCGCGGCCCAGCGCAAGACCGGCCGCTGCGACACCTGCCCGCCGACCTACTCCGAGGCCACCTTCGAGCGGTTGCGGGCCTGGCGGCTGGCCGTCGCGCGAGAGGCGAGCGTGCCGGCCTACGTCGTGTTCACCGACGCCACCCTCACCGTGATCGCCGAGCGGGAGCCCGGCTCGGAGGGCGAGCTGGCCCAGATCTCCGGGGTCGGGGCGCGCAAGCTCGGGCTCTACGGCGCGCAGGTGCTGGCCCTCATCAGCGGCGAGGATGTCGAATCCGTCCTCGAAAGTCGTTCTGCCGCAACAGATTCCGACGAATAGGCGTTCGTTCACCAATTCTTTGCAGGAAATCTCGATAAATGCGTTGCTGCCCCGCTGGGGCGTCCCTTACTCTGGACCAACACACCAGCCCAGGGTGTCTCGCGCAATGCGCTGGCAGCCACGAGCAGACGAAGGAGGGTAGGCCCCATGGAGAACATCACGATGACGATCGACGCGACTCACATGTCCCGCGTCCGTTCCGTGTGCCCCGAGGTCGGCCGTGTCCTCCTCGCAGGCAGCCGTGGATGGGTCCAGGGGACCACTGTGCCCGCGCCCACCGCCATCCGTGTGATCACCGATGCCCCGGTTCCGACGTCCTACGTCGGCGGCTTCGGTGCCACCAAGGATCTCGCGTTCCGTCCCTTCGGAGAACCACCTGTCTAGGCCACAGCCAGCAGGCCCTCTCCGAGGCCGCGGAACCCGATATCCGGGATCCGCGGCCTTTCTGTTTGTCCAGGGCCGGCGGCTGTGCAGAGCAGGCGTCGTCCGAACAGATTTCTTCCGCACCACCGAGCAGGAAGAAGCACCACAGAGATGAAGTCCCACACCGAAGAGAACGGGCCGGCCCCCGACCGGGGAGCCACCGGCCAGACGGAACCAGTGAAGACCGCCACCACCGTGGCGGGACGACGAGAGGGAGGTGACACCCGATGCATCTGAGCGCACTCCACGACCTGAACGAGCAGGCCGCGACGGCGGGCGCCGGCATCCCGTGTCGAGAGAACGACGCCGAGATGTGGTTCGCCGAGAGCCCGGCCGACGTCGAGTTCGCGAAGTCGCTGTGCCACACGTGCCCGGCCCTGGCCGCCTGCCTCGCAGGCGCGCTCGAGCGGTCCGAGCCGTGGGGCGTGTGGGGCGGCGAGCTCTTCGTCCAGGGGGTCGTCGTCGCACGCAAGCGGCCCAGGGGCCGGCCGCGCAAGAACCCGGTCGCCGCCTGATGACGCCGACCGTGACCATGCCGACCGTGACCATGCCGACCGTGACCATCGGCGGGGGCACCGCAGAGGTGATCGCGGGGTCAGCCGCAGGAGCTGGCCCCGCGGGACCGACCCGTGACCCCGCTCACACCACCGAACAACACCTTCCACACACCAGGAGCTTCACCATGTTCCAGGCCTTGTACGCCGACCTGGCGCGCGCCCATCGACGGCGCCGTCACCGGGAGTACCAGCGCCGGCTCGAGGCGCAGGCGCAGCAGGAGCTGCTGCTCGCCATGTCTCGCATGCTGGCCCGGTGACCCCCGTGCCCGAACCCGCCGGGACCTTCCGCTCTGGAAGTCGTCCCGGCGGGTTCTTTCATGCCTTCGGTGATCTCCGGGACCCCCGACTGGTTATGGTCCGCACATGTCCCGCGATGCCGTGGTCAAGGCCCTGACCGCCCCCGACCTCTCGGCTGTCGTCGACCTGGTGGTGTGGGTCGAGGGCGGCGTGGCACACGCTGCCAACCACCTGGGGACGGTCCGACTGCACTCGGACGGGAGCCACGAGGTCACGGCAGGGGTCGACCCCGTGGCGAGCGAGGACCCGATGGCCTTCCTGCCCTACGAGGCGGAACTCACGGCTGCCGGTCCGCGGCTGTCCACCGACAACGCCTACCCGTATGCCGCGCAGCGCATCCTCTCGTTGTTCGGCGACGTCGACCGGAGCCCCGACGTCGCCGTCATCCACACCCCGCGGCACTGGTTCGTCGACGAGGGCGGTCACCCGGGCGAGCACGGTTCGCTCGACGTCATCCAGTCGCGCGCGCCCCTGGTGATGTCCGGGTCGGGGGTGGCGAAGCTCGGGTTCGTCGACGACCACGCGCGCCTCGTCGACGTCGCCCCGACCCTCGCGGTCCTGTCGGGCGTCCCGGCCCACGACCTGCGCGACGCGGAGGGTGCCGAGCTCGACGGCCGGGCCCTCACGGCATACCTGGAGCCGCAGCCCGACGGGCAGCCGCGGCGGGTGGTGGGCATCCTCTGGGACGGGGCGCACTGCGGTGACCTGCTCCACCTCGCCCAGACCGGCGAGCTCCCCGGGGTGGCCCGCCTCATCGAGCGCGGGCTGGCGCTGCGCGGGGGCGCGGTG
Organism: Pedococcus bigeumensis; assembly: GCF_039531795.1. NCBI lineage: Bacteria > Bacillati > Actinomycetota > Actinomycetes > Micrococcales > Intrasporangiaceae > Pedococcus > Pedococcus bigeumensis. The sequence continues at coordinate 427,563 of NZ_BAAAQS010000001.1, forward strand.
GCGGAGTTCCCGAGCGTGACGCTGACCAACCACACCTCGATCCTGACCGGCGTCGGCCCCGGGCGGCACGGGGTGCTGGGCAACGTGTACTTCGACCGTGCCCTGCAGGAGCGGGTCGTCCCCAACGACGCCGAGAGCTGGCACCGCAGCGCGGAGTGGCTCCGACCCGGCGTGCGCACCGTGTTCGAGATGGTGAACGACCATGTGCCGCACCGTGGTTCGACCCGGACCGCCAGCGTCGACGAGGCCATCGACCGGGGCGCGGACTACGGGACGATGGCGCTGCTGAGGGCGGCGGGCGGGTTCGAGTCGGCCGCCACCGACCTGGGTGACCTGCTCCCCGACCCGGCCAGCTCCCCGTTCGTCGTGTCGCCCGAGCACCTCGAGGACGCGTACTTCCGCTGGAGCGTGCAGGTGGACGACTTGGGCCTGCAGCAGGTGCTCCAGCTGTGGGAGACCGCCGAGGACGCTCCGACGCTGACCTGGTGGGCGCACGTCGTGACCGACGCCGGGCACCACGGCGGCGGCCCCAGGTCGGTGATCGCGCGGGACTCGCTGCGGCAGAGCGACGCCCGGCTCGTGGTCTTCCTCGACCACCTCGAGGCGCTGGGGGTTCTGGACGAGGTGACCTTCCTGCTCACGGCCGACCACGGGTTCGAGGGAGCCGACCCGAGTGTGACCGGTTCGTGGACGCCGGCACTGGACGCGCTCGGGATCGCCTACCGCGACGAGGGCCCGGGGTTCGTCTACGTCCTCTGAACCCGTCGACGGGCGGGCCCGCCGACCGTCCGGGCCCGCCACCGGTCAGGCCCGCCACCGGTCAGGCCCGCCACCGGTCAGGGCCGCCATCGGTCAGGGCGGCTCCCGGCACGCGTCGTCGTGGGACCTGGCACCTACCCGCCCCCGGACCCCCTCGTTAGGCTGGCCGCATGGCTACCCAGATCCGCATCGCCCAGGACGAGGCCGCCGACGAGGTGCTGAGCAACGACCCGTTCGCGCTGCTCGTCGGGATGCTGCTCGACCAGCAGTACCCGATGGAGCACGCCTTCCGGGGACCCTGGAAGATCCTCAGCCGGTTCGGCACCCTGTCACCCGATGCGATCGCCTCGGCCGAGGCGGAGGCCTTTGCCGACCTGTGCGCCACCCCGCCGGCGATCCACCGCTATGGCCGGTCGATGGCCGGGCGCGTGCAGCAGCTCGCCGCCGTCGTCCGCGACCAGTACGACGGTCGTGCCGAGACGATCTGGACCGAGGCGAAGGACGCCCGCGACCTGGTCGAGCGGCTCAAGGCGCTGCCCGGCTTCGGTGACCAGAAGGCCCGCATCTTCGCGGCGCTGGTCGGCAAGCAGCTCGAGATGCGACCGCCCGGCTGGCAGGAGGCCATCGGGCCGTACGCCGAGGACGGGTCGTACCGGTCGGTGGCCGACGTGGTCGACGCCGCGTCGCTGGCGAAGGTGCGCGAGTTCAAGCAGGCAGCCAAGGCCGCGGCGAAGGCCAAGGACGCTGCCCTGACGAAGAAGTAGTCGTGGCCGGACCCGGTGGAGCCGCCGGTGCGGACATCGCCGACGGTGCCGACGACGCCAACCGTGCCGACGACGCCAACCGTGCTGACGACGTCTCCGGTGCCGACAGGGAGACCGAGGCTGACGGGGCCACCACGGCTGACGGGGCCACCGAGGCCGCCGGGCCGCCGCCGGTGTGCTCGACCTGTGGGTCCGTGGCGGGTGACCCGGCCCTCGCGGCGATCACGTGGACCCGCGGCACCGAGCACGGTCGGGAGGTCTGGACCTGTGACCGGTGCAGCCGGGAGCACCTGCGCAGCATCGAGGGCAAGCTCGACTCCGCCTGGTGGTGACCACCAGGCGGAGTCGGCGGCCCCTCACTCGATGGGCGGTGGGAGGTGCTGCAGCTGCATGCCGGGCATGTGGTCGACCACGATCTGCCGAGCCGCGACGGTCCCGCCCAGCTGGCACAGCACGCCGATCCCGCCCAGCCAGACCCGGTGGATCAGCAGGTACGAGGGTGGCAGGTTGAGCTTCATGCCGACCAGGAACTCGGGCCGGCGGATGTCGTTGACGTGGGCCGCCACGCCCCGCAGCCACGGTCGGCTGAAGGTGAACTCCGAGTGGGTCAGGGGCTCGATGAACGGCTGCAGGTAGTCCAGCAACGCCTCGGCGTCGAGTGACATCGAGGGCTTGATGAACCCCTCGGACCGCAGGCCCTGCTCGAGCTGACCCGCCTCGGACCGCAGCGCCGCGCTGACCAGCGACCCCATCGCCGGGGGGAGGCCCGACGGCAGGCGGTTGACCGCGCCGAAGTCGATGACCCCGAGGCGCCCGTCGGGCAGCAGCCGGAAGTTGCCGGGGTGGGGGTCGGCGTGCAGCAGGCCCGCCCGGGCCGGGCCGACCAGCAGGAACGCCATGTAGAGGGCTGAGGCGGCGTTGCGCTGCTCGGGGGTGCCTGACGCGACGATCTGGGACAGCGGGATGCCGTCCATCCACTCCGAGACGATGACGTGCTCGCTGTGGACCAGGACATCGGGGACCGCGTAGTGCGGGTCGTCGCGGAACGCCTTGGCGAAGGTGCGCTGGTTGGCGGCCTCGAGGTTGTAGTCGAGCTCCTCGCTCATCCGTGACTTGAGCTCGTCGGTGATCGGCTTGATGTCCATGCCGGGGATCCACCCGCCCGCCAGCCGAGCCACCCTGGCGAGCTGGTTGAGGTCGGAGAGCAGGGCCTTGCCGGCTCCCGGGTACTGGATCTTGACGGCGACCTCACGGCCGTCGCGCCAGACCGCCTTGTGCACCTGCCCGATCGAGGCGGCTGCCGCGGGCGTGTCGTCGAAGGACTGGAACTTCGAGGTCCGCCACCGCGGCCCGAGCTCCTCGGCCAGCACCTTGTGCACCGTCGTCGCGGGCAGGGGTGGGGCCGCCTCCTGGAGCTTGGTCAGGGTCGCGCGGTAGGGGCCGGCCATCTCCTCGGGGAGCGCGGCCTCCATGACCGACATGGCCTGCCCGAACTTCAGCGCGCCGCCCTTGAGCTCGCCCAGGACCTTGAAGAGCTGCTCGGCGGTGCGCGCCTGGAGCTCGGCCGCCACGGCCTCCGCGGGCTTGCCGCCGACCCGCTTGCCGAAACCCACAGCGGTGCGTCCGGCGAACCCGAGGGGCAGGCTGGCCAGACGGGCCGTGCGGCTGACGGCGCGCCGAGGAAGTTCGTTCACCCCGCCATCATCGCCTGTGCGGGGCCCGCCCTGTCAGCGGGTCGCCAAGACGGGTCGGATCGAGCACCACATCCACACCTCGGGTGCGGCTCCCAGCGGCGCTGACGGACCACCGGCCAGGGCAGCGAGAACTCCAGCGAACGGCCCGGCGGGACCGGCTGGCCGTCGATGACCGCCAGGGCCACCATGGCGGCCACCGCGCCCGCCATCGCGACCAGGGTGGTCTCGCCGCTGACCTCGGGCCCGGCCCCCACCGCGACCGGCAGGAGCTGTCCGAGCACGGCCGGCCAGGCCGGGTCGAGGTCTGCCCGGGCCAGGTCGAGGCAGCGCAGGCACGGCCCGCCCGGCTCGACGACCGGACCGACGACCGCCTCCAGCCCGTGCAGCACCACCGGCAGCACGGGGGTGCCGCGGGCTCGCCACGGCGCGCCGGTCGCCGAGTCGACCGCGCCGCTGCCGACCAGGACGACCAGGGCTGGAGCCGTGGGTCCCTGGGCCCGGCCCCGCCGAGGAAGGGCGCCGGCCTGCTCCCAGTCGTCGGCGACCTCGGCACCCTGCGCCACGGAGCCCATGCCCGCGTGCCGCAGCCGGGTGGCCACGACGCGGGGCAGGTCGCCGCGGCCGACGACGAGGAGGTGCGCGGCGTGTCGGTGCGCCAGCGCGGCATACCCATGGCTCGGTCTGGTGGCGGTGCGCAGCGCCGCCTGCGTGTCGTGGGCGAGCAGGGTGCGGACCGTCGGAGGGTGCGGTAGCGGCGCCGTGGCCGGCCCGACCAGGCGGTGGGCCAGCAGCAGGTCGAGCAGGTCACGGCCGGTCGGGGTCCGCAGCACCGCCGGCAGCTCGCGCGTGCCGTCGAGGGCCTGCAGCGCGTCGACCTCATCGGGGTGGAGACCCTCCAGCACCTTCGCGTGGGCGGGATCGGTGCCGAACTGGACGCTGTCCGCGCTGCGGCGCAGCACCGGCCACAGCGTCTTCAGGAGTGCGGGTCCGGTCACGCGGCCCAATCTCGCACAGGGCGCTGGTGGCCCGGCCCGCCATCCACAGGCACGGGCGCGGTCCGGGACGCCGCGAGGGGCGGCACCGACCAGCTGGTCGGTGCCGCCCCTCGCGTTGGGAAAGCCTGGTGTCAGGCCTTGCCGAGAATGCGGTTGAGGTTGGTGCCACACACGGGGCACACACCCTTGGCCATGCGGCGACCGTTGGTCTCCACGACACGGCCCTCGGCCTCGCGCTTCTCCTTGCACTTCACGCAGTAGAACTCGCCCTTGTAGGTCTCTTCAGCCATCGCCATGTCTCCTCTTGTTCACGGCACACGGTGCGCCGTCGGACTTCGGCCAACTTAGACCATGCTGAGCACAAAATCGCGCAAGGGGGGCCTGTGCGTCGTGCTCAGCGCCCACCCCTAGTCTTCGCCCCATGAGCACGCAGCCGTGGTGGGAGAGCCAGTTCGAGGACCTGCGGGTGGATTCCCGGGAGGCCTCGGGGCGCCGGATCGCGGTGGTGACCCTCGACCTCCCAGATCGACGCAACTCGATGAGCACGGCCATGACGGCCTCCTGGACGAGGCTGATGGGGCTGCTGCGCACGGACGCGTCGCTCGCGGCGGTCGTGGTGACCGGCGCGGCGCCGGCGTTCAGCGCCGGTGGCGACCTCTCGTGGATCGTCCAGGACCCCGACGCCCCGGTCAGCGTGCTCCGCGACCGGATGCTCACCTTCTACCGCTCGTGGCTCTCGATCCGCGACCTCGAGGTGCCCACGATCGCGGCCGTCAACGGCGCGGCGATCGGCGCCGGGTTCGCCGTGGCCCTGGCCTGCGACCTGCGGTATGCCGCCACTGACGCGCAGGTCGGCGTGCCGTTCACCTCCCTCGGGTTGCACCCGGGGATGGCGACGACCTGGTCCCTGCCCGACGTCGCGGGTCACGCGGTGGCCCGGGACCTCCTGCTCACCGGTCGCGTCGTCAGCGGGGCGGAGGCGGCCGGGCTCGGACTGGTGTCGCGCGCCCTGCCGGTGGCCGAGGTGCTGCCCGAGGCGATCGCCGCCGCCGAGCGCATCGCGGCTGCCGCGCCCGTCGCCACCCGGCTGACGCTGCAGGCCCTGCGCGGCGGTGGCCCCGCGACGTTCGAGGACGCGCTCCAGTGGGAGGCGCTCGCGCAGGCCGTCACCCTCGCGACCGAGGACCTGCACGAGGGCATCGCGGCTGCCGCGGCCAAACGCCGGCCGACCTTCCACGGCCGCTGACCCGACGCTGGGGCCTTGACCCGACGCTGGGGCCTTCACGAGGGCCTTCACGAGGGTCTTCACTAGGGTCGGGAGCATGGATTTCTCCCTGTCACCGCGCGCCACCGACCTGCGCGACCGCGTCCGTGCCTTCCTCGACACCGAGATCGAGCCGGTCGAGGCCGGGCTGCACGCCGAGATCCAGAGCAGGCGCGAGAGTGGTGGTGACCCGTGGACGCCCTCGCCGGTCATCAAGGAGCTGCAGGCCAAGGCGCGGACGCAGGGCCTGTGGAACCTCTTCCTGCCCAAGGAGCACGCCGGAGGGTATGCGGCGCAGTTCGGTACCGACGGCGGACAGGGCCTCTCGAACGTCGACTACGCGCCGGTGGCCGAGGTGATGGGCCGCTCGGCGATCGCACCGCTGGTGTTCAACAGCAACGCGCCCGACACCGGCAACATGGAGGTGCTCCTCAAGTACGGCTCGCCGGAGCAGCAGCAGACGTGGCTCGAGCCACTGCTCGACGCCCGGATCCGCAGCGCCTTCTGCATGACCGAGCCCGAGGTGGCCTCCTCCGACGCCACCAACATGGCGGCCACCGCGGTCGTCGACGGTGCCGAGGTGGTCGTCAACGGCCGCAAGTGGTTCTCGACCGGCATCGGCAACCCCGAGTGCAGGATCCTCGTGTTCATGGGGTTGTCCGACCCCGGCGCCGACCGGCACTCCCGCCACACGATGGTGCTGGTCCCGCGCGACGCCCCCGGCGTGAAGGTCGAGCGGATGCTCTCGACGATGGGCTACTACGACGAGCCCCTGGGCCACGGCGAGGTGTCCTTCACCGACGTCCGGGTGCCGGCCGCGAACATCCTGCTCGGTCCCGGCCGTGCCTACGAGATCGCCCAGGGCCGTCTGGGGCCAGGTCGCGTCCACCACTGCATGCGGGCGATCGGCCTGGCGGAGCGCGCGCTCGAGCTGGCCTGTCAACGGGCCCTCGAGCGCACCGCCTTCGGCAAGCCGATCGCGAAGCTGGGCGGCAACCTCGAGCGCATCGCCGACGCCCGGATAGCCATCAACCGTTCGCGCCTGCTCGTCATGCACGCGGCCTGGCTGCTCGACCAGGGCGCCTCCCGCGAGGCGCTGTCCGCCGTCAGCGAGATCAAGGTCGAGGTGCCCGCGATGGCGCTCGACGTCATCGACCTCGCGGTCCAGCTGCACGGCGGCGGTGGCATGACGGCCGACTTCCCCCTCGCCGCCGCCTGGGTGGGCGCGCGCTCCCTGCGGCTGGCTGACGGACCCGACGAGGTCCACCGCAGCGTCGTGGGCCGCATCGAGCTCGGGAAGCACCAGTGAGCCGGCGGGTGCTCGTGACCGGGGGAGCCTCCGGTCTGGGGGCCGCCCTCGCCAGCGCCTTCCGCGCCGTCGGTGACGCGGTCCTGGTGACCGACGTCAATGACGCAGAAGGGGTGGGCCTCGTCCTCGACACCACGTCCGACGACGACTGGGCGGCGGCCCTGGTCCACGTCCAGCAGGCCTGGGGCGGCCTCGACGTCCTCGTCAACAACGCCGGCATCGCCGGAGGCGGGCGCATCGAGCTGTCGACCATCGAGGAGTGGCACCGGATCATCGACGTCAACCTGCTCGGTGTGGTCCGGGGCACGCGCACCTTCACGCCGATGTTCAAGCAGCAGGGGTCCGGCCACGTGGTCAACGTCGCCTCGCTCGCGGGACTGGTCCACGCCGCCGGCATGGGCTCCTACAACGCGGTCAAGGCTGCCGTCGTGGCCTTCACGGAGACGACCGGGCACGAGCTGCATCCCTTCGGTGTCAAGGCATCTGCGGTCTGCCCCTCCTACTTCAAGACCAACCTGCTCAGCTCGATGCGCGGCTCCGACCAACGGGTCGGGCGCGTCGTGGCGGGGATGATCGAGCGTTCGACCGTGACGGCCGACGAGGTGGCCGCGGCGGTGCTGGAGGGGATCGCGAACGGCGACGATGTCATCGTCCCGGACGAACCGGCCCGTCAGGCCTTCGCGCTCAAGTGGGGCGACCGGGCGGCCTACGACACCTTGATGCGACACCAGGCGTCGCGGCTCGCGGAGGAGCAGTGAGCGACGTCACCGGCGCCAGGCCGGTGCGCTCCGAGGACGCCTTCGACGTCGACGCGGCGGTGACGTGGCTGCGCGCCCACGCCGCCGAGGAGTATGCCGCGGGGCTGGCGGGGGAGCCGGAGGTGCTCCAGTTCTCGGGCGGCGCCTCCAACCTGACGTACCTCCTGCGCTTCCCGGGACTCGACCTCGTGCTTCGTCGTGGGCCGAGTGGCACCAAGGCGAAGGGCGCCCACGACATGGGTCGCGAGCACCGCATCCAGGCAACGCTCGGCCCTGTCTTCCCTTACGTCGCAACGATGGTCGCGATGTGTGACGAGCCCTCGGTGCTCGGCAGCGACTTCTACGTGATGGAGCGCCTCGTCGGCACCGTGCCGCGCAGGGAGATGCCGGTCGAGCTCACGCCGGCCCAGGCGCGGGCCCTGTGCGAGTCGATGCTGGACGTCCTGGTGGAGCTGCACTCGGTCGACCCCGCCGGCGCCGGGCTCGACACCCTCGGCAAGGGCGACGGCTACGTGCGCCGCCAGGTCGAGGGCTGGTCGGCCCGCTACCGCCGGGCCCACACGCCCGGCCAGCCCGACCTCGAGCGGGCGATGGCGTGGCTCGACCGGCACCAGCCCACCGATGTCGCCAGCTGCGTGATCCACAACGACTACAAGCTCGACAACCTCGTCCTCGCGGACGACGACCCCACTCGCATCGTGGGCATCTTCGACTGGGAGATGGCCACCGTCGGCGATCCGCTGATGGACCTCGGCGCCGCGTTGGCCTACTGGGTGCAGGCCGACGACGACGCCGACTTCCAGAGCTTCCGGCGCGTGCCCACCCACCTGCCGGGCATGCTCACCCGCGCCGAGCTCGTCGCGGGCTACTGCGCGCGAGCGGGCCGCGAGGTCAGCGCGGAGGACGCCGTCTTCTACGAGGCCTACGGCGTCTTCCGGCTCGCGGTCATCGCCCAACAGATCTTCTACCGCTACGCCAACGGTCAGACCACCAACGAGGCGTACGCCGGCTTCGGACCGGCCGTGCGGGTGCTCGACCGCAGGCTGGCCCACCTGCTGGCCTGACCAGGGTCACCCGCAACCCCGCATGGGTCCTGCGTGCGCCATTCGTGGGCCTCGCCGCGGTCCGTGCGGCGCGGCCGTCGTGGCGCGGGTCACGGTCCATGTCGGTGTGCTCGCCTATCGTGGTGGCATGGGGATTCCAGACATCGAGGTCCGGCGAAGCCGCAAGCGCCGCCGCACCGTCAGCGCCTACCGCGAGGGCGGTCGCACCATCGTGCTGATCCCGGCCCGGTTCACCAAGGCCGAGGAGCAGCAGTGGGTCGACACGATGCTCGAGCGGCTGGCCACGGGTGACAAGAAGCGGCGGCCCAGCGACGCCCAGCTGCGCACCCGGTCGGCCGAGCTGTCGCAGCGCTACCTCGGTGGCCAGGCGAAGCCGGCCAGCATCCGCTGGGTGACCAACCAGAACTCCCGCTGGGGCTCGTGCACCCCCGCCGACGGCACGATCCGGATCTCCACGCGGGTCAGGGGCATGCCGGGGTTCGTGCTCGACTACGTGATCCTCCACGAGCTGGCCCACCTGCTCTCGCCCGGTCACGGGCCCGACTTCTGGCGGTTGCTGGAGGGCTACCCGCGCCTCGAGCGGGCGCGTGGCTACCTCGAGGGCGTCGCCGCGACCGCCGGGCTCGACCTGTCCGACGGTGAGACCGAGCTCGACGAGCTCGGTCAGGCCGCCCTCGACTTCGGGCCCAGCGACTGACGTCCGGCGACGGGTGCGGCGCGGGCTAGGTGGCGAGCACCCGCCGGGCCGCCTCAGCCAGGGGGCGGATCTCCTCGCCGCTGGCCTCGGGAAGCGCGTCCACCGGCCACCAGGCGACGTCGAGCGACTCGTCGCTCACGGCATACCCGTCCTCGTCGTCGGTGACGCCGACGTAACGCAGGTCGAGGTGCTCCCGGCACCGTCCGAACCCCGAGGCGAGCAACGCGTGCCGGTCGAGGTGGGCCAGCTGCGGGTGCAGCTCGAGGTCGGCGATGCCGGACTCCTCGCGGGCCTCACGCGTCGCCGCGGCCAGCACCGACGCGTCGCCCGGCTCGAAGTGACCTCCGAACTGCAGCCACAGCCCGGCCTTGGCGTGCAGGGTGAGCAGCACCCTGTCGAGGGAGCGGTTCAGCACCAGCGCGCTCGCGGTGAGGTGCGCGGGTGGCCCCTGCTTCGCCATCGCGTCCGGGTGCTCCGCGCAGTGCGCGAGCAGCTCGACCCGCAGCCGTTCCTGGCCGGCGTCCGGGGCGGTCCAGCCCTCGAGGACGCGCTGGGCGTCCGCCCGCAACGCGAGGTATGCCGTGGGCACGCCGGTCGACGGCGCCGTCACCGCCCGCCCTCGTCGCCCTCGCCCTCGCGGAGCAGCTCGTCGAGCGCCGCGTCGAGGTCGGCGCTCTCAGAGGTGCCGAAGCGCTCGACGTAGCCGAGCGGGTCGTCGAGGTCGGCGCCGGTGGGGGCGACATCGGGGTGACCCCAGCCGGCGTCGCGACCGTTGGCTCCGTGCCTGGCCTCGAGGGCTGCCCAGAGGTTCGCGGCGTCGCGCAGCCGGCGGGGCCGCAGCTCCAGGCCCACGAGCCCGGCGAAGGCCTTCTCGGCCGGGCCCCCGGTGGCCCGACGGCGGCGGACGGCCTCCCCGAGCGCCGCGGACTGCGGGAGGTGGTCGCGAGTGGCACGGTCGGCCACGACGTCGACCCAGCCCTCGACCAGTGCGAGGTAGGTCTCGAGCCTGGCCAGCGCGGCGCGCTGTGCCGGGCTGGGGTCGGGGCGGAACAGCTGGTCCTGGAGGGCGGACTGGAGGGCGGAGGCGTCACTGGCGTCGACGGACTGCAGTGCCGTCTCGATGCGGTCGGTGTCGATGCTGATGTCGCGGGCGTAGTCGCGGACGGCGGCGACCAGCTGCGGCCCGATCCACGGGACCTCCGAGAACAGGCGCACCCGCGCGGCCTCCCGGACCGCGAGGTAGATGCGCACCTGGTCGAGGTCCACCCCGAGGCCCTCGGCGAAGGCCTCGACGTTGGCCGGCAGCAGTGCGACCGACCGGTCGGCCACCAGGGGAAGCCCGACCTCGGTGCCGCTGACGGTCTCGGTGGCGAGGGTGCCGACGGCCTGGCCGACCTGCAGCCCGAACATCGCACCGCTCATCTTGGCCAGCATCGGCTCCATCTGGCCGAGCATCGCCGCGGGGTCCATCCCGGCCGGCAGGAGGCCCTCGGGCAGGCCAGTCTCACCGAGCTGTCGGAGCTGGGTGCGCATGGCGTCGCCGACGGCCCGACCCACGCCCTCGGCGACCGGTTCGACGAGCGTGCCCCACGTGGCCATCGTCGCCTCGACCCACTCGGCGCGGCTCCACGCGTGCGTGGAGATGCCCGGGGCCTCGAAGGCGGTCACCTCGTCGAGCCACAGCTCGGCCACCTGGACGGCTTGGTCCAGCTGGCGCTGGGCAGCGTCGCCGACCACCGAGTCGCCGGCCTCGGACACCGTCTTGCGCGCGGTGTCGGTGGCCAGCGTGAGGTTGAAGGCGTCGGTGTCGTTGCCGGCGAACATCGACTGCATCTGGCCGACCATCATCTGCAGCATCGCCGGGTCGACCTGCTCGATGCCCATGTCCTTGAGGGCCTTGGCCATGTCGGGGTCGACCTGGCCGCCGGTCAGTCGGGCGAGCACCTCCTGGATCTCCGGCGACAGCGCGTCGCCGAACGGGTCGCCGGAGGGGGCGTCGGACGGGTCGGGGGAGGAGTCGTCGAACTCGTCGTGCTGGTCGTCGTGCTGGCCGTCAGGCTGGTCGTCAGGCTGGTCGTCAGGCTGGTCGTCACGGTCACGGGGAAGGTCGGGCACAACTGCTCCTCAGCGGTCCTGAGAGGATGGTCTCTCACTAGACAACCACGCGGAGGCCACAGTGAGTTCCCCCGGGCGGGCTGGACGGGGCGCCGTTCGCTCGCGGCGTAGCGCGATCGACGTCGCGGTGATCGGCACGGCCGACCCGGCGAGTCGCGCGGTGCTGCGCGCCCTGGTCTCTGGCGCGGCCCGGGGCACGACCACGGCACGACCCGGGGGCGCCGAGGGAGAGGCGCGGGTCGGCACCGTCGTGGCAGTGGGCACCGACGCCCCGGCGGTCGGCGGGGTCGAGTTCCGCCGGGCCGACCCCGGCAACCCGAGCCTGGCCGCGGCGCTCGCCGGGCTGCACGCCGCGGCATACGTGGCCGTGAGCACCAACCTCACCCGCGACCTGGCCCTCGGCGCCCGAGCCCGCCGCGAGCGCAACCTGCGGGTCGCGCAGACCGTCATCACCTCGGCGGCGGCTGCCGGGCTCCGGCACCTCGTGGTCGTGACCTCTGCGCAGACCTACGGCGCCCATCCCGACAACCCTGTCCCGCTGGACGACGACGCCCCCCTGCGGGCCGCCTCCGACGAAGGCCAGGTCGGCGACCTGATGGACGTCGAGCAGCTCATCGCGGTGGCCCGCGACGTCCACCCCGGGCTGACCATCACCGCCGTGCGCCCTGCCGCGCTGGTGGGTGACGGCGTCGACACGGTCGTGACCCGGCACTTCGAGGCGCCTCGTCTGCTGACCCTGCGCGGCGCGGAGCCCGCGTGGCAGTTCTGCCACGTCGACGACCTGGGGTCCGCGGTGGCGCTGGTCCTCGCCCAGGGCGTGGAGGGCGCCGTGACGGTCGGGGCCGAGGGCCACCTGACCCAGCGTGACCTCGAACGGCTGACCGGCATGCGCCAGGTCGAGCTCAGCCTCGGGGCCGCGATGGGAACCGCCGACCGCCTGCACCGCGTTGGGGTGTTGCCGGCACCTGCCAGCGACCTCGCGTTCGTGGCCTTTCCCTGGGCGGTCTCCGCCCGCACGATGGTGGGGCGCGGTTGGGTGCCGGTCCATGACAACGAGACGTGTCTCGGCGTGCTCCTGGAGACGATCCGGGGCTCGCACGCGGTGGCAGCACGCAGACTGGACCGCAAGGATGCCGCTCTGGGAGCGGCCAGCGCCGCCGTGGCGCTCGTGGGCACGGCGGCAATCATGCGGCGACGCCGCAGGAAAGGTTCAACGGCATGACCGATCCGGTCAGGGAGCTCGACAGCGAGCCCATGGTGGTGCTCAGCGACGTCCGCGACGAGCCGCTCAGCGTCGACGAGGTGCTCAAGGCGGTGCAGCACCCCCGGTGCGGGGGCATCGCGCTGTTCGTCGGCGTGGTGCGCGAGCACGACCACGGCGCCGACGTCTCCGCCCTGGACTACTCCGCCCACCCCAGCGTCGTGGAGTCACTGGGCCGGGTCTGCGCCGAGGTCGCGGGTCGGCACGAGGTGGCCCGGCTCGCCGCCGTGCACCGGGTGGGGCACCTGGAGATCGGCGACCTCGCCGTCGTGGCGGCTGTCTCGGCGCCCCACCGCGGTGAGGCCTTCGACGCCTGTCGCGACCTCATCGACACCCTCAAGGGGACGGTCCCGATCTGGAAGCACCAGCTCTTCACCGATGGCAGCGACGAGTGGGTGGGGCTGCCGTGACCACGCCTCCGCACGAGCCGACCGTCCGGCCGGACCCTCCTGAGCCCGCTGACCCTGCTGACTCGGCCACAGGAGCGGGTCCGGCCGTCGCCGACCCGCACCGGCTCAGCCGCAGGTCCATCGCCAGCCTGGTCGGGTTCTTCCTGGCGATCGCGCTCGGAGCGCTGTCGGTGATGGTCGGCCTGCCTTACGTCATCATGAAGCCCGGCCCGATCACGAACACCCTCGGCAAGCTCTCGGGCCAGCAGCTGATCACGGTCTCCGGCGCCCCGACCTACCCCACGCAGGGCGCCCTCGACTTCACGACCGTGCGGATCGCCGGGGGGCCCGGCTACAAGGTCACCGTCTGGGACCTGCTGGCTGCGGCGATCCGTCCGAGCGAGGACATCGTCGACGAGGAGCTGTACTTCCCGAAGGGCGTGACCGGCAAGCAGGTCGAGGAGGAGAGCGCCGCCGAGATGATCGACTCCCAGCAGGAGGCGGTCGCGGTGGCGCTCAAGGCGGTCGGGCAGAAGGTGACCGAGCACGTCGTCATCGCCCAGGTCGCGAAGGACGCGCCGTCGGCCAGCCTGCTCAGGGCCGGCGACGAGATCGTCTCGGTCGACGGCAAGGCGGTGTCGGACTCGAGCGGCGTCCGCGACGGCGTCGGGGCCCACCGGGCGGGGGAGACCGTGGCCCTCGGCCTGGTCCGCGACGGCAAGCCGGTCACGGTCGAGGCCAAGACCCGCGCGGCCGACGGCCGGGCGACGGTCGGCGTCTTCCTCGGCGTCCGCTTCGAGTTCCCGATCGACGTGAAGATCAACGCCGGTGACGTCGGTGGACCCTCGGCCGGCACGATGTTCTCGCTGGCCGTCTACGACACGCTGACCCCCGGTCCGCTGACCGGCGGCCAGCAGATCGCCGGCACCGGGACGATCAACGCCAAGGGCCAGGTCGGACCGATCGGCGGCATCCGCCAGAAGCTCGTCGGCGCGCACGACGGCGGCGCCAAGTGGTTCCTCGCCCCCGCCGACAACTGCGACGAGGTCGTCGGCCACGTGCCCGACGGCCTGCGGGTGGTCAGGATCGCCACCTTCGACGAGGCGAGGACCGCGGTCGAGGCGATCGCAGACCAGCGGACCGACTCGCTCCCCACCTGCACGCGCTGAGGGCGTGGCCCACAGTTGGGTATGGGGCGCAGTGGGTATGCCGCGCGGCCGGCTCAGCCCTGCAGGGTCGCCTTGAGCGCGTGGACCAGGCCCGGGGCGATCTCGTCGCCGAGGGCGACCTTGTCGTCGCTGTCGTTGGCTCGCTGCCGCAGGAGGCAGCGGCTCTGCCCGTCGCGCGTCACGGCGACGAGCAGCCGCACGTCCTGACGGCCGGGGTGGGCGGCCAGGGCGTCGACCGCCGACTCGGTGTGGGCCGGCAGGTCGCGCTCGGCCTCGGGCGGGACGACGATCCGCTCGACCGCGAGGGCTGCGCCGACCACGCTGTCGGGCCAGGCGATGCCGCCCAGCAGGCTCTCGAGGTTCGAGGTGGGGGGGAGGTCCTCCTGCTCGATGGCACTCAGCGCGCCCTCGGCCAGGTCGGAGCCGCGCATCTGGGCGCGCAGGTGCGGCTCGCGCTCGAGCAGCTCGGCGGTCGGCACCAGGGCGAACAGCCGCGGGTTCTGGTCCCACCCGGAGGCGGCGACGTGGCGTTCGGTGTCCAGGGCGGCGATGGACAGCGGGTCGGCGACGGGGCGGGAGGTCTGGCTCACCCGCCCATGGTGCCGCATGCGGCATACCCAGTCGGTGCACAGGTGGCGCCGAACCGTGTCCAAGGGTGTCGTGGGAACCCGAGGAGCGCTCGGTAAGTTGGACCCACTACAGCAGGCGACCACCGCGGGCGGTCGCACGGATGATCGGGCGTGGTGTGAGTTCTTCCTCTGAATGGTTCGGCCAGGGTGAGCCGGGTGGCGAAGGCGCCCGACCGGAGGGCACGCCGCGAGGGGCCGGCTCCGGACCCGGTGGCCGTCGTCCCCCGACGTTGAGCTTCGGGAGGCGTCGCGGCCCACTGGCGCCGACCCTCATCGTCCTCGTCGTGCTGGGCTTCGCCGTCTCGCTCATGGCCTCCCTCTGGACGGAGGTGCTGTGGTTCGACTCGGTCGGGTTCCGGCAGGTCTTCGTCACCGAGCTGACCACCAAGATCCTGCTCTTCGTCGTCGGGTTCGTGCTCACCGCGGCCGTGGTGGCGTCGAGCCTCATCGTCGCCTACCGCACCCGCCCCATCTACGCCCCGGTGACGCCCCAGCAGCAGAACCTCGACCAGTACCGCGAGGCCATCGAGCCGCTGCGCAGGGTCGCCATCTTCGCGATCCCCGCGATCCTGGGCCTGCTCGCGGGCACGGGCGCGGCAGGGCAGTGGAAGACCTACCTGCTCTGGCGCAACCAGGTGTCGTTCGGCACCAAGGACCCGCAGTTCGGGATGGACCTGTCGTTCTTCATGTTCACGTTGCCCTGGATCCAGTTCGTGCTGGGCTTCCTGACGATGGCGTTGGTGATGGCGACCCTGGCGGCGGCGTTCACGCACTACGTCTACGGCGGCCTGCAGATCCAGTCCCGCGCCGAGCGCACCTCGCGGGCCGCCCGGACCCACCTGGCGATCCTCGTGGCCGCGCTCGTCCTGGTGCGCGCTGCGACCTACTGGTTCGACCGCTACGCCTTGTCCACCAAGGACTCCCGGCTGCTGACGGGCATCGGCTACACCGACGCCCACGCGGTGCTGCCGACCAAGGCGATCCTGGCCATCGCTGCCCTGATGACCGTCGCGCTCTTCGTCGCCTCGATCTGGACCCGGTCGTGGCGACTGCCGATCATCGGCGTCGCCCTGTTGCTCATCACCTCGATCGTGGCCGGCAGCATCTACCCCGCGCTCTACCAGCGGTTCAAGGTCAAGCCGTCGGAGAAGTCGCTCGAGCAGCTCTACATCGACCGCAACATCAAGGCCACCCGGGCCGCCTACGGGATCGCCGACGTGAAGACCCAGAGCTACACCGCGACCACCGAGGCGACCCAGGGACAGCTGCGCGACGACGCCGAGACCATCCCGGGCATCCGGCTGGTCGACCCGATCGTCGTCTCGCCGACGTTCAAGCAGCTGCAGTCGGTGAAGTCCTACTACGCGTTCCCGGACGCGCTCGACGTGGACCGCTACGCCGTCGACGGCAAGGTCCGCGACACCGTGCTCGCTGTGCGCGAGCTCGACCTGAACGGCATCCCGGCCAACCAGCGCAACTGGCTCAACGACCACACGGTCTACACCCACGGCTTCGGTCTGGTCGCCGCGTTCGGCAACCAGCGCACCGCCGACGGCCAGCCGGTCTTCTACGAGCGCAACATCCCGCAGGCCGGCGAGCTGCCCGACTTCGAGCCGCGCATCTACTTCGGCGAGCAGTCGCCGTCGTACTCCATCGTCGGTGCGGCCTCGGGCAGCAGCCCGCGGGAGTTCGACTACCCGGACAACAGCACGGCCGGGCAGAAGAACAGCACCTACACCGGCAAGGGTGGTGTCGCGCTGGGCTCGCTGCCGCGCAAGCTCGCCTACGCGCTGAAGTACCGCGAGCTCAACCTCCTGCTCTCCGACGCCGTCAACGACAAGAGCCGGATCCTCGACCACCGCCAGCCGCTCGAGCGGGTGGAGCGGGTCGCGCCGTGGCTGACCCCTGACGGCAACCCCTACCCGGCGGTCGTCGACGGCCGGGTCCAGTGGATCATCGACGGCTACACGACCTCGGCCAGCTACCCCTACTCGCGGCTCACCGACATCGACACCGCGACGTCCGACTCCGTGACCGCGCGGTCCAGTGCCGTGACCACCATCGGCAGCGGCCAGGTCAACTACATGCGCAACTCGGTGAAGGCCACCGTGGACGCCTACGACGGTTCGGTGAAGCTGTACGCCTGGGATGACAAGGACCCGCTGCTCAAGGCGTGGAGCAAGGCGTTCGACAACACGGTGCTCCCCATGAGCGACATGAGCGCCGACCTGATGTCGCACATCCGTTACCCCGAGGACCTCTTCAAGGTGCAGCGCCAGATGCTGGCGAAGTACCACGTGACCGACGCGGCGTCGTTCTACGGCGGCCAGGACTACTGGCAGATCCCGGAGGACCCGGCCCAGGAGGCCAGCGTCGTGCAGCCGCCCTACTACCTGACCCTCAAGATGCCCGACCAGAACGACGCCCGCTTCTCGATCACGACGACGTTCAAGCCAGTGGGTGACCGGCAGATCCTGACCGGCTTCCTGGCGGTGGACGCGGACGCCGGGTCGACGAAGGGGCAGCGCAGCAGCGACTACGGCACGATGCGGCTGCTGACCCTGCCCAAGGACAGCCAGGTCAGTGGCCCGGGCCAGGTGCAGAACGAGATCGGCTCGTCCAACGCCACCTCGCCGGACTCGGCCCTCAACCTGAGCCAGTTCCTCAACAACGCCCGCCAGAGCGGGTCGAGCGTCACGCTGGGCAACCTGCTCACTCTCCCGGTAGGAGGTGGCCTGCTCTACGTGCAGCCGATCTACGTGCGCGCCCAGGGCGACTCGGCGTTCCCGCTGCAGCGAGCCACGGTGGTCGCGTTCGGTGACAAGCTCGCCTGGGCCTACACGCTCGACGGCGCGCTGGACGGGCTCTTCGGGGGCAACTCCGGCGCCACCGCCGGGGACTCCGGCTCGACCCCGACAACGCCCACGACCCCGGGTGGCACCCCGACCACACCACCACCTGCGGACTCGGCTGCGCTCGCGAAGGCGCTGGCCGACATCCAGGCCGCCTACGACGCCGGCCAGAAGGCGCTCAAGGCAGGCGACTTCGCGGCATACGGCACCGCACAGAAGCAGCTGAGCGAGGCCATCCAGCGCGCGGTGGCAGCAGCGCCCAAGGGTGGCTCGGTGACGGTCAAGCCGACGCCGACGACGACCGCCACCCCCACGGCGACGCCCACCCCCACGGCCACGCCCACCACCACGGCCACGCCGTGACGCACACCGTCTGACCTGCTGCGGGAGGCCCTGCCCGGCACCGATTTGGTTCCGGCGCAGAGCCTCCCGTAAGGTGGTGTCTACCGACGCGGGGTGGAGCAGCTCGGTAGCTCGCCGGGCTCATAACCCGGAGGTCGCAGGTTCAAATCCTGCCCCCGCTACCACGAAGTAGCAGGTCAGAGGCCCTTTCCTTTCGAGGAGAGGGCCTCTGGCGTTGGCACGTGTAGCCAAATGTGTAACCAACCGGCGCTGAGACGGTCTTGAACGGGACGGACGGGACGGGCCGCCTGGGACAAGGCAGAAACACATGAGACGTCGCGATGACCGGGCTTGGATGCCCTTTCGGGGTGTCGCCGGGTCGCTGTCCGGACGATCGCAGGTCAGCGCACAGCGCAGAGTCGGAGCGGGATCTGCTTGCCAGCCCGTCTCCCTTGCTTGACAGGGAGGAGTCGCGATGTGACTACGGGGGCGTCTCGAGTGCTTGGCGGATCGCTGCGACCATGTCGCCAACCTCCAGGAGGTCGCGACCTACACCGACGGCGCTCGCACCGGCAGCCAACCACTGGGACACGTCCGCGAGCGGGATTCCCCCGGTGGGGACTATCCGGCTGTTGGGCGCGATCGCGAGGATGGAGCGCAGATACCTGACCCCGCCGACGTGAGCCGGGAACAGCTTCGCCACGCCGTGCTGTGCGGCGGCCAGGATCTCGCCGACTGTCAGCCCTCCCTCTATCAGGGGGATCTGTCCCTTGAGAGCGCCCCTCACGCTGGGGACCGGGCACGGGGAGACCACGAAGTCAGCTCCTGCGTCGTTGGCCCTGCGGGCAGCCGCCTCGTCCAGCACGGTACCGACGCCAACCAGACGATCAGGGTGGTCCTTGCGCACCTGCTGGAGGGCCAGTGGCCAGTCGGTCGTGGTAGCTGTGAGTTCGACCATGGTCAGTCCGGCGTCGAAGCAACGGCCAGCCGCCTTCACGGCTTCATCCGCGCTCTGGGTTCGCAGCACCGGGATGATCCGCGCCCGGGATACCTGGTCGACGAACGCGGTCACGCCCTCGGCGGTGGTGTCAGGCGCCATGGTTCACCGCCTCGGCCCGTATCTGTTCCTCCAGGGTGGTTCGGTCCATGGTCACCCCGTGGTCCCCGAGCACCTGCAGAACCGCCCCAGCAAGGGTATGTCCCCAATGCAGAGCGTCTTCGGGGTCGTGTCCGTAGTGGCGTGCAGCCAGGTATGCCGCCGCGAATGCATCGCCGGCGCCGACCGGCTCCACGACATCGATGACTGGTGCTGGCACTCTCACCACCCGTGAGCCCACGAATGCGACTGCTTCACGTGAGCCGTCTTTCACGATGAGTTCGAACGGCTGGGGGAGTAGTCGACGGACCTCGTCAACGGTGCGGCAGCCCCAGACGTCGCCCGCCTCATCGAGGCCGACGAAGACGATGTCCGCCCGTTCGGCCAGAGACCGCAGTATGCCGGCAGCCTCACCCTTGCCCCACAGGGCGCTGCGGTAGTTGACGTCGAACGACGTCTTCACGTCGTCGAGCGCGAGAAGCTCCTCGACGAGCTGGCGGCAGTCGTCTGACAGTGCGGGCGTGATCCCCGTGAGGTGGATGTGTGCCACGTCGGCGAGGGCTGGAGCCGGGACGTGGCGATAGCTCGTGGCCGCGGAGGTGCTGCGGTAGTACCGCATGGTCGTAGCAGAACCGGTGGCGTCCTTGACGTAGAGCCCCGTCGGGCGTTCGGGATCGACCTCGAGAAACCTGCTGTCGACTCCCAGATCATCGAGCGTCTGCCGCAGTCGCGCCCCGAAGGCGTCCTGGCCGACCCGTCCCGCGAAGCGTGTGGGCACGCCGAGGCGAGCGAGATGAGCGGCCACGTTGACCTCGGCGCCACCGGTACTCAGGTGCAGGTCCGTCGCGTCCACCAGCGGAGTCCCGGCGGGGGGTGTCAGCGAGATGAGGGCCTCACCGACGCACAGGATGGTGCTCACCGTCGGGCCCCGGCGCCCGCGTCGGTCGCCGACACGGCCGCCCCGCCCCCCTGGGCCGCGAGCGCGGCGGCCACGGCGTGCAGGGCAAGGCCCTGACCCCAGAGCTGCGGTCGGTCGTCGCGGATCACGCTGTAGCCGAAGGGAACAAGCTGCAGGACGGTCCCAGCGCTGACCCGGGTCAGGGCTCCGTTCTCGACGTAGGCGAGCGCTCCCGCAACAGCTCGCCACCCGGCTTCGACCACGGAGTCGTCGAGACCCGGCACGACCTGGCTGGCTCGGAGCATGGCCGCACCGAGGCCCGCCGCGGCTGAGGTTTCCAGGACCCCTGCGTTCTCCGCTTGGTCGTCGACCAGCACGCTCCACACGCCGTGGGCCGGCTGACAGGCTGCAAGCGCTGTGAGCTGGCGAGCCACTCGGGTGCGTACCGCCTCGACTGCCTCTGGGTCGACGAGGTCCGGACGCCGTTGCGCGAGCTCGAGGTACTCCACCGCGCCCAGCGCCATCCAGGCGTTGGCACGGCCCCAGAAGCACCGGATGGCGATCCCGGCATGGGAACCGTGCACGAACAGACCGGTCGCCTCGTCCTGGAGGATCTCGGCGTGCGTGAGCCACTGGCGGCCCAGCTCCGAGACCAGTGCCGCATCACCCCGTGTCTCCCCGAGGTGACCGAGGAACAGTCCTCCCATGAAGACGGTGTCGGCCCAGACGCCACCGGGCCAGTGCTCGATGGCGCCATTCGATGCGTGGGTCACGTCGGGAGAGCTCTGAAGCCAGCCGAGCAACCGGGCGGCGAGGGCCTCGGACTCCGGTCTGCCGTCCAGAACGGCAGCGGTGCCGGGAGCCAGGTGGTTCACGTGATCGAGGACCAGGTCGCCGCGACCGTGCTCATCCAGCCACTCGCTGACCCGGGATGGGAAGGACTCGCCGACCGCCTCGGCGAAGCGGATCATCCCGAGCAGGCAGACGCCCTCCCCCCAGAAGAAGTCGGGCAGGCCGTCGTGCCAGGTCTTGTCTTCGATCTGCCTCCCGAGCGACACCAGGGCATCACGCGTCAACGACTCACCGCTGAGTGGCGGCAGCGGGGGTGCGGCAAAGCGGCTCGAGGTGAGGTCGCTACCGGCCATGGCGCTGACCCCCGTCCGAGGACAGGGACGCGGGGACGCCGCTCCGGGGCTCGACTCGACGTCCCGCCGCGTAGTCGATGACGAGCTTCTCGCCCTCCCATTCGACCTCGA
Organism: Pedococcus bigeumensis; assembly: GCF_039531795.1. Classification (NCBI taxonomy): domain Bacteria; kingdom Bacillati; phylum Actinomycetota; class Actinomycetes; order Micrococcales; family Intrasporangiaceae; genus Pedococcus; species Pedococcus bigeumensis. Next base: position 448,874 of record NZ_BAAAQS010000001.1, read on the forward strand.
GGCCAGCTGCGCCGAACTCCTGACGACAGGCCGGGTTGGCGAGGTGTGGGGGGTTCTCCGGGCGACCGTCGAGGCCGAGTCCTGCCGGCCGACCGTCCACCGTGAATGCCTGCGACCAGGCGACGTGCAGGGCCCGCCCGTCGCGCGCCGTCCAGCCGACTGAGGGATCGGCCTTGCTGCCACCGAACGCGGGTTCCGTGAGCGCGCCGACGAAGTCGTCGAACGAACCGTCCACGGCGCGGCGACCGACGGTGGTCACGTAGCTCCGGCCGTCACCGTTGGGCCACCAGCACTGCCACGACTCGTCGCCCGTCAGCTGTGGTCGCAGACCGCCGTCGGTCGCGAGGGCCACGTAGCCGTCGTCCACCCGCCCGGCGAGCCATGACCCGACCTGCTGCCACTCGTCGAACAGTGCAACCGGGAACCACACATGCGTCGTGCCGATCCAGTCCTGCTCGGGTAGGCGGTGCAGTACCAGCACGGTGTCGCGGTCCTGGTGTGCCCGCGGCAGGACCAGCTGACCGGCCCAGCTGTTCGGGCGAGCCGCCGAGCTGATCGTGTCGGCCGCAGGATGGGTGGCGAACACCTGGATCTCGGAACCCAGCGTCGCGCCCCAGATGTGCTCCTGGAGTCCTGGCAGCCCCGAACGGTAGTCCTGGACGCTGGACAGCATCGCGTCAGGGGTGCGCCAGACGCGCAGGTCCGAGCCGTAGGGACGGGCGAGCAGGTCATGGTGCAGGCGGTACTCGCCGCGGTAGACCTGCCTGCCGTCCCACTCCTCGGGGCTGTGCTGAGCCAGCGCGCGGATCACCGGTGGCAGTGTGTAGTGCTCGGTCGTGGCCAGCGAGGTTGCGGGCAGGGTGGCGTCGTTCAGCGCGCCGACCCCCCACAGGAGCCACATGATCGGAGCGGTCTCCTCGAACCGGGCCGACCGAAGGGTGTGCGTGTAGGACCTGCCGTGGGCGGCTCCGTGCACTCCCTTCCACGAGTTCGTGGCGAGCGTGAGCAGACACTTGTCGAGGAGGGCCTCGGCCAGGTGTCGGAGCTCTGGCGACTCGGCGAACTCGACCAGTGAGACCAGGGCGAAGCAGTCGATGGCGAGGTAGGCATTGGAGTCGAACTCGCTGAAGCCGCCTGCGAGCTTGCGATGGATCCATTCCTCCGCAAGGGGGTAGGCGTGTTCGGCGTGCTGACGTCCGGTCCAGCCGGTACCGCTGAACTTCTCGTCGGCGAACATCTCGCCCACCAGCAGCTCGGCGGTGTGCCAGACGAACTGGTGGTTCTCGGTGAAGTAGCACATGGCGTCAAGGCCTGGCTGGTCGATCCAGTACTTGAAGGTCGTGAGGGCGTCCCGGATGCGGGCCCGGTCTTCATCCGCCCAGCAGTCCACTGGGATGCGGCGCCAGAGGTGGACGAGCCCGACGGCTTCGAAGTCCGCGCAGTCGTAGCGCGAGCCGATCATCCTCAGCGCCGTTTCGAGGTCCGCGGGGTCCAGCGGCTGGCCCGGCTCGAGTGCCTGGCGGGCCAGCGCTCGGGCCGTGCCCGGGCCGGCGGCGGCGCTGTGCTCGAGGAACTCCTGCCGCCATACTCGGGGCTCGGTGCCGGTGGGGCGGTCCCGTCGCTTCTCGGGCAAGGTCGCAACCCTGGCCACCCGGAAGACCGGCACCTCGGGCTGGTCCACCCGGAGGGTCAGCTCGCTCTCGCCAGTGCTCAGCATCGAGGCAGCGCCCTCGGAGTCCGGGTCGTCGCCCGGCTGTGCCTGGGCAAGGTCGAGGGTGGCGGAGCCGCTCTCGAGCACCAGGCACTGACTGGGCCCGCCGGCCACGGAGACCAGGATCCGGCTGCCGCGTGGACCGGTGACCTTCGTCGTGCCATTCGTGCTGACCCAAGGGCCGACGCCGATCGAGTCGAGCAGCTGCTCGGCCACCCTGGACTGGTGCTCGTCCGCTCCGGGGGAGGGGACCACCACCCTGACCGGGAGACCCTGGACCCGAACCGCCGCCACGTGACGACACTCACGGAAGGCAACCTGCCACGTGGCCACGACGAGGGAGGTGGTCCCGGACTCCAGCCGGACCCTGATGGTGTGGCGGATCGGTTCCATGTAGCCGAAGTCCTCCGTCGCGAGGAGCAGCTCGCCGTCGACGAACACGGCCACTGGGCCGGTGCTCGACACCTCGAGGTCGCGGTACTCGGCCTGGTCCACCTCGAGAGTGGTGGCGGCGATGGCATGGCGGTACTCGGGCGTGTAACAGAACCGGCTCCAGTCGACGAGCCCGTCACCACCGACGTGGGTGCGTTGCCAGGTGCCTGTGGAGGGCTCATCACCCTCGGAGCGGGTCCAGCCGATCTCCCCTCCCTCGACGACCTCCGGAGCGGCCTGCCGGGTGAGGAGCGGATGCCGCTGGTACAACAGGCGTTTCAGCGGCGCGACGTCCGGGCCGTTGGTCAGGACCCACCGGCCCTCGGCTCCCCAGGGGCTTCCGTCTGCGGCGAGCACCTGGTCGAGGTCGTCACACGGGGAGCTCCACGCGGGGCTGACGAGCCAGTCCCTGATGTACCCCTGCGCGTCGAGGGTGTGCACGGTCCTGCCGTTGGTGGTGGGACGAGGTTCTGCTGGGATCACTTGATGGCCCCTTGGGCGAGTCCGGCGATGATCTGCCGCTGGAGGATGAGGAAGATGATCACGATCGGGACGATGGTCACGACGGACACCGCCAGGATCTGGTTGAACGGGATGGCCTGCTGGCTGGCGAACCGGGCGATGGCCACCGGCAGGGTCTGCTTGGACTCGTCCTGGGCGACGATGAGCGGCCAGAGGAAGTCGTTCCATCGCCAGATCACCGAGAAGATGGCGACCACGGCAAGCGCTGGACGGCTCAGAGGCAGGATGATCCGCCAGAAGATCTGCCACTCACCAGCCCCGTCGATGCGGGCCGCTTCGATCATCTCGTCGGGCAGCGTGAGCATGTATTGCCGCAGCAGGAAGACTCCGGTCGGGGTCGCCGCTGGCGGGATGATCAGCCCCAGCAGGGAGTTGGTCATCCCCAGGGACGCCACCATCTGGTAGACGGGCAGGAGGATCACCTGAAGGGGGATCATGATCGTCGCCAGAGTGATCATGAACAGCAACGTCCGGCCGCGGAAGTTGTACTTGGCCAAGGCGTACGCCGCCATCGAGTTGATCACCAGGGTGAGGAGGGTGGCCGATACCGTGACGATCAGGCTGTTCGTCAGGTAGTGGCCGAAGTCGAACGCCTGAAGGCCCGTCGTGTAGTTGTCGACGGTGGGGTGGTGCGGCACGAGCGTGGGTGGTGTCTGCGCGAGCTCCTCCTGGGTCTTGAAGGAGGACAACGCCGCCCAGACCACCGGCGCGATCGTTGCGAGGGCGCCGGCAGTGAGCAAGGTGGTGCGCACCACGGTGCTGACGCTCGGGGGACGACCGGTGCTCGACGTCCACGTACGCCGTGGGCCTGGTGTCTCGGGGCGGGACTGGGTCTGCTCGAGGGCGGACTGGGTGCTCATATCGCGTCGCTCCTGCGTCCGATGACGTAGTTGACGAACGTCACCGTGAAGACGACGACGAAGAGGATGACCGCGGCCGCACTGGCCAGGCCGTACTCGATCGGGAAGCTGAACCCGTTCTCGTAGATGTACTGCACCATCAGCGTGGTGGCGCGCACGGGCCCGCCTCCAGTGAGGGTGAAGATGAAGTCGAAGGACTGGAAGCCAGCGATCGTCGCCAGGATGATCACGACCATCATCGTGGGCCGGAGCAGCGGCAGGGTGATCAGCCGTGCCGACTGCAACGCCGTGGATCCGTCGATCTTCGCTGCCTCGTACAAGGTGGTGTCGATCGACTGCAGGCCGGAGAGCAGGATCATCGCGTAGAAGCCGAGGTGGATCCAGGTTCCCACCAAGATGATGGCAATCAGCGCGAGGTGGGGTTCGACCAGCCATCCGGGTTGGCCCAGGCCGACCGCCGAGATCGACTGGTTCACCAGCCCAGTTTTGCGTTCGAAGGCTGCTCTCCAGATGATCCCGACGACGACCGGTGAGATGAGCACGGGGAGGAAGTACGCGGCGCTGAGGGCTCCGCGGCCGCGACGCTGGGCGTGCAGCAGGAGCGCCAGCACCGTGGCCAAGGCCGTGGAGATGAGCACGAAGCCGACCGTGAACACTGCCGTGTGCCGAACGACGCTCCAGAACTCGGCATCACTGAGGATGGCCCGGTAGTTCTCGGTGCCCACGGGCTTGAAGGTCCGCCCGTTGCTGCTGTCGTAGAAGCTCAGGTTGAGACCATTCAGCGCTGGCCAGATGGTGAACAGCCCGAATATCAGCATGTTCGGCAAGACGAACAGGTAGGGCGCGATGTGCCGGCTGTTCACCCCCCGTCTGCGCGAGCGCGCCTTGACGGAGGCGGCGGCGGTCACGACGACTCCTTGATCGCCTTGTCAATGGCGGCCGACAGGTTGGTCACAGCCGTCGCCACGTCCTGCTGGCCGGCCACCACCTTGTCAGTCTCGGCGATCAGCGCCGTGGCGGACTTCGTGAACGCGGGGCTGCTGTTGGTGGCCCAGGTCTCTTCCGGGGTCTCGCCGATCTGGGAGATGAAGGTGGCCATGTCGCTGTCACGGCTGGGGTACTTGACCCCCGAGGTGGTCAGGTCCTGACGCGTGGGCAGCCAGAAGGCGGTCTTGTCCACTTCGCTCTGGTTCTCGGTGCGGTTCATCCACTGCACGAACGCGGCGCCCAGCGTGGGCTCCTTGCTGTTCTTGAACGCAACCATGAACTTGCCGCCGGGGAATCCACCACAGCGTTCCGCACACGGGTTCGGCACGGCGGCCCACTCGAAGCTGGCGCTCTTGGCGAAGGCGCCGACCTGCCAGGGACCGGACAGGTACACCGGCACCTGCTTGGCGAGGAAGATCTCGTTCGCGCCCGAGTACTTGCTCCCCGACCCGAGCCAGAAGTCCTTCGGCACGGTGTTGTTCTTGACGAGGTCCGTGAAGAACGTCAGGGCCTTGGCGGCCTTGTCCTTGTCCAAGGCGTTCTTGCCGTCCTTGCCGATCATCACGGTGCCGTACTGGCTCAGCACCGTGCTCAGGCGGTTGCCGGACTTGTCGATGGCGACGGCGTACGGCATCTTGTTCGCTGCCGCGACCTTCTTCGCGTCCGCGACCAGCTGCTCCCAGGTCCACTTGGTCGGAACCGCAACGCCAGCCTTCTTGAACGCGTCGACGTTGATCATCGGTCCGTTGATGGTGAGGTCGCTCGGGACGGCATACATGTGGCCCGCGGCGTCCTGGACCGTGCTGGCGACGCCGGGCGAAAACTCCTTCGGGTAGTCGTTCCCGAAGTACTGCTTGAAATCGACGGCCTCGTCCTTGTACACCTGCCAGTCGGCGACGCGCGCCGCCTCGGGAGCGTTGCCTGCGGAGAGCCGGGCCTGCAGGGAGGTGTTGAGGTCGGCGAAGGGAAGGATCTGCAGGTTGACCTTCGCGCCGGTCTCGGTCTCGAACTTGGCGATCGCGTCCCTGGTGGCCTGCTCGTCCGGGCCGTCGGTGAAGTAGACGTACGTCAGGGTCTTGCCCTTGAAGCTCTTGAAGTCCACGGTCTTGGGGCCGCTGGCCGAGTCGGAGGACGAGCTCGACGAGCCGGGCGCGCACGCCGTCAGGGCCATCGCCGCGAGCGCCAGGCCAGCAGTACCGATCTTCACACGAAGTCGCATGGGGATTCCACCTCTCTGTGGATGTCATCGGATGCCGTATCGGCCGGGATGGCTGCTCTGGCGTAATCCGTTGTTCACGTGCATACTGGAGCCTATTCCGCCAGAAGGGAAGACTTTCCCATCAGACGGGAAGCGTGACACCGCACTGCACCACCGATAAGGGAGTCCCATGACTGACGTCAGGCTGGCCACACACCCGTCCGAGTTCGATGCACTGCCCTCGTCAGCACTGCGCGAGCGCTTCCTCGTGGAAGGGCTCTTCGCTCCCGGCGAGGTGCGCTTCTGTCTGAGCCAGGGCGACCGCGTGCTGATCGGCGGAGCAATGCCGGCCGGGCAGTCGCTCGACATCGTGGCGCCGGACGAGGTGCGCGCGGAGGCGCTCTGCGATCGACGCGAGCTGGGAATCGTCTGTCTCGCCGGCCCGGGGCTCGTCAGTGCGGACGGCGCCGAGTACGCGATGGAGGGGGAGGACATCCTGTACGTCGGCGCTGGGACGAAGTCCATCAAGGTGTCCGGCGAAGCCACCTTCTACCTCGTGTCCGTGCCGGCGCACCGCGGGCTGCCCACGACGCTCGTCGCTCGCGACGACGCGGACGTCGTCGAAGTCGGCGAGGACTCTGCCGCCAGTAAGCGGACCATCCGCAAGTACGTCCACGGCGCAAGCGTCGCCTCGTGTGAGCTCGCCATCGGGATCACGACGCTTGCCAGTGGGAGCGTCTGGAACACCATGCCGTGCCACACGCACGACCGTCGGACCGAGACCTACCTGTACTTCGACCTACCGGAGAACGAGCGGGTCGTCCACCTGTGCGGGGAGCCGTCCAGCACGAGGAGCATCATCGTGGCCGACCGCCAGGCCGTCATCAGCCCACCGTGGTCCGTCCACTTCGGCGCCGGCACGGCTTCCTACAAGTTCGTGTGGGCAACGGGTGGGGAGAACCTGGCCTACAACGACATGGATCCAGTCGACACGGCAGACCTCTCATGATGGAGGCGAGCTTCGGGCTGACCGGGCAGACGGCGCTGGTGACAGGAGCCGGCAGGGGGATCGGAGCAGCCATGGCCGAGGCGCTGGCCGCGGCCGGGGCCGACATCGTCCTGTGGGGACGCAGCGAGTCGAGCCTGCGCGAGACCCAGGAGACCTGTTCGAGTCTCGGTCGGGAGGTGTCCACCGTCATCGGTGACCTGTCCGACCCGGAAGAGGCCGCTCGCACGGCCCGGGAGCTCGGGGACCAGCGCCCCGTCGACATCCTGGTCAACAACGCGGGCATGATCTCCCGCGCGCCGGCGCTCGAGGTCGCCTACTCCGACTGGCAGCGTGTCGTCGCCACGAACCTCGACTCCGCGTTCGTGCTCTCGCAGGCCGTGGGCGCTGGGATGGTGGAGCGGCGCAGGGGCTCGATCATCAACACCGCGTCACTGCTCTCGTTCCAGGGCGGGATCAACGTCGCCTCCTACACGGCGAGCAAGCACGCCCTTGCCGGCCTGACGAAGGCGCTGGCCAACGAATGGGCGCAGTACGGCGTGACGGTGAACGCCATCGCCCCGGGCTACATCGCGACCGACAACACCAGCGCTCTGCGTGCGGATCCTGACCGGGAGGAGGCCATCCGCGCGAGAATCCCCGCCGGACGCTGGGGGACGCCGGAGGACCTCGTTGGCGCGGTCGTCTTCCTCGCGGGTCCATCCGCTCGATACATCACGGGCCACACCCTCGTGGTCGACGGCGGGTGGATGGCCCGATGACCGCGAGCCCGAGGATGTCGAGCGACGATCCACCGGGGGACCGGGCCACCGCGGTGGCCAAGGTGGTCCGGGTCGTGGAGGCCCTGACCGAGCACTCGGGGGTGAGCGAGATCAGCCGTAAGACGGGACTGCCCACGTCCACCGTGCATCGGATCATCCAGGAGCTGGTGAGCCTGGGCTGGGTGCGCGGAGATGGCGACCACGGGTATCTCCCGGGAGCCGGTCTCCTCACCCTGTCGGCCCAAGCGGCCTCAGACGCCGGCATGGGCATCGTCGTCCCCATCTTGGAAAGGCTGCGGGACGAGACGACGCACACGGTCCACTTCGCGATGCGCCAAGGCGACCAGGCCGTGTACGTGGCCAAGGTCGAGGGCCGGCGCGCCTACGAGATGCGCTCCAGGGTCGGGCTGGCAATCCCCGTGCACTGCACCGGCATCGGCAAGGCTCTCCTGGCAGCGCTGACGGAGGATGAAGCTCGGGCGATCCTCAGCCGTGCGGGAATGCCGGCGGCGACGCCGCGAACCATCACGGACGCCGACACCATGATCGAGCACCTGAGGGCCGTCGCACGTCGTGGGTACGCGATCGACGACGAGGAGAACGAGCTGCACACCCGATGCGTCGCCGCGGTGGTGCGTGACCACCGCGGAGTTCCCACTGGGGGCATCAGCATGTCCGCGATGGCGTTCGAGATCGACCAGAAGCGCGTTCGGGAGGTCGCTCCCCTCGTGGTGGCCGCCGCACGCGAGGTGTCGCAGGCACTGGGCTACCGACCGACGGCCGCAGATCTCGCCCCCCCACTGCGGACCCGGCAATGACCGCCTCTGACTTCGTCGGCGCCATCGACCAGGGAACGACCAGCACGCGATTCATGATCTTCGACCACGCCGGGGCCGTGGTCGGCGCCCACCAGCTCGAGCACGAGCAGATCCTGCCGCGGACCGGGTGGATCGAGCACGATCCCCTGGAGATCTGGCGGCGGACGGAGAACGTCATCGAGGTGGCGCTCGACAAGGCGAAGCTGACCGCACCCGACCTCGCCGCAGTGGGCATCACCAACCAACGGGAGACCACCGTCGTCTGGGATCCCGTGACCGGCCGGCCCTTCCACAACGCCATCGTGTGGCAGGACACCCGCACCGACCGGATCGCCGCAGCTCTCGAGCGCGACGGGCGCGGGGAGGTCATCCGGGCACGTGCCGGTCTTCCGCCGGCGGCATACTTCTCCGGCGGCAAGCTGCAGTGGCTGCTCGAGAACGTCGAAGGTCTGCGAGAGGCGGCCGAGTCCGGCCGTGCGCTGTTCGGGACCACCGACACGTGGCTGTTGTGGAACCTCACCGGAGGGCGTTCCGGTGGCGTGCACGTCACGGATCCCACGAATGCCAGCCGGACGATGCTGATGGACTTGGCCACCCTGGACTGGGATGACGAGCTGCTGGGCTTCTTCGGTGTGCCACGGCGCATGCTTCCCCGGATCCGGCCGTCCGCGGACCCGGACCACTACGGCGTCACGCTGGGTGCCGGGCCGTTCCGGGGGGAAGTCCCCCTGTCCGGTGACCTGGGCGACCAGCAGGCGGCCAGTGTGGGACAGCTCTGCTTCGAGGCCGGCCACGCCAAGAACACCTACGGCACAGGCAACTTCCTGCTGCTCAACACCGGTCCGGACATCGTCCACTCCACGCACGGGCTGATCACGACGGTCGCCTACCAGTTCGGCGAAGCGCCGCCCGCCTACGCCCTGGAGGGGTCGATCGCCGTGACCGGTTCGGCCATCCAGTGGTTGCGGGACCAACTCGGCATCATCGGCGACGCGGCCGAGAGCGAGGCGCTCGCGCGCAGCGTCGCCGACACCGGTGGCCTGTACTTCGTCCCCGCATTCTCCGGGTTGTTCGCCCCGTACTGGCGGCCCGACGCGCGCGGAGCCATCGTCGGCCTGTCCAGGTTCCACACGAGGGCGCATCTCGCGCGGGCGGCGCTGGAGTCGATCTGCTACCAGTCCAAGGACGTCATGGCCGCGATGGAGCAGGACAGCGGCGTCCGCCTTGACGTCCTGCGAGTCGATGGCGGGGTGACCGCCAACGACTTCGCGATGCAGGTCCAGGCAGACATCCTCGGTATTCCGGTCAGCCGCCCTGTGGTCGCCGAGACCACAGCCTTGGGTGCCGCCTACGCGGCCGGCCTGGCAACCGGCTTCTGGTCCGGCGTCGACGAGCTGTCGGCGAACTGGCAGGAGTCGAAGCAGTGGGCGCCCACGTGGGATGCCCAGCAACGCGAGCACGGTCACCGCCAATGGCTCAAGGCCGTCGAGCGGACACTCGACTGGGTCGACGTGTCATGAGCCCCACCTCGGCAACCGACCGCGGCCGCGTCCACCCCGGCGCCGCGTTCGAACCGAGCCCATCCCAACCCGCGGCTCGCGCCGCCCAGGAGGAACCGATGCACAGCACGCACGGTGAGCTTGGTCCGCGACAACGAGCGGAGGCCCTGGCCCAGCTGGCGTCCCGCGAGTTCGACGTCGTCGTGCTGGGCGCCGGGGTGGTGGGAGCAGGCGCCGCGCTCGACGCCGCGACCCGCGGACTCTCCGTTGCCCTGGTCGAACAGCGCGACTACGCATCCGGGACGTCGAGTCGATCCAGCAAGCTCGTCCACGGCGGGTTGCGCTACCTCGAGCAGCTGGAGTTCGGGCTCGTGAGGGAGGCGCTGCGAGAGCGGTCCCTCATCCTCAACACGCTCGCGCCGCACCTGGCGCGACCCGTCCCGTTCCTCTACCCCCTGCGGCACCGTGGGTGGGAGCGACTCTACGTGGGCGCCGGTGTGGCCCTCTACGACGTCCTGGGCGGCAGGCACGGCGTCCCGACGCACAAGCACCTCAGCCGCGGGGCGGCTCGTCGGCTCTTCCCTGCCCTGCGCAAGGACGCCCTCGTCGGAGCCGTCCGCTACTACGACGGCCAGCTCGACGACGCGCGCCACACGATGATGCTCGCCCGCACGGCACAGCAGTATGGCGCGGTGTGCGTGCCGAGCGCCCGCGTCACCGGGTTTCGTCGCGAGGGAGACCGCGTCACCGGGGTCGTCGTCTCCGACCTCGAGGGCGGTGGCCAGGTCGAGGTGAAGGCCAAGCAGACCATCAACGCGACGGGTGTCTGGACTGACGACATCCAGCAGCTGGTCGGTGGGCGCGGACAGCTGAGCGTCCGCGCGTCGAAGGGCATCCACCTCGTGGTGCCGCGGGACCGGATCAACGCCACGGTCGGGCTCATCAGCCGCACCGCGACCAGCGTGCTGTTCGTCATCCCGTGGGAGGACCACTGGATCGTCGGCACCACCGACTCGGACTGGAACCTCGACCTGGCACATCCCGCAGCAAGCCGCTCCGACATCGACTACCTGCTGGAACAGGCCAACCGACTCCTCAGCACTCCGCTGACCCATGAGGACATCCAGGGCGTGTACGCGGGTCTGCGGCCGCTGCTCCAAGGGGAGTCCGATGCCACCAGCCAGCTGTCCCGGGAGCACGCTGTCGTGACTCCCGTCGCCGGCCTCACGATGATCGGAGGCGGGAAGTACACGACCTACCGCGTCATGGCCAAGGACGCTGTCGACGCGGCGCTGCACTCGCTCGGCGTGGCAGCCCCCTCCTCCGTCACAGACCGCATCCCCGTCGTTGGCGCCGAAGGGTTCCCCGCCCTGTGGAACGCCCGACAACGACTCGCCGACGAGTCCGGCCTCCATATCGCTCGGATCGAACACCTGCTGCACCGCTACGGCACGCTCGTCCACGAGCTGCTTCAGCTCGTGGCGGAGGAGCCCGGGCTGGGAGAGCCGCTGGCCGGTGCTCCGGAGTACCTGCGCGTCGAGATGCGGTACGGCGCGAGCCATGAGGGTGCCCTGCACTTGGACGACCTGCTCGCCCGCCGGACCCGGGTCAGCATCGAGACCTTCGACCGGGGCCTGGCCGCCGCGCCCGAAGTCGCCCGCATCGTGGCTCCCGTCCTCGGCTGGACCGATCAGGACATCGACCGAGAGGTTGAGCACTACACCGCGCGCGTGGCGGCCGAGCGGGAATCTCAGGCGCAGCCTGACGACCAGACCGCCGATGCGGCACGAGTGGGCGCCCCGGACGTACGCATGGGAGCCAAACGGGCCTGACTGCGGGAGTCGGGGCGGGCGCGGCGGCGGAATGTTGGGGGATGCATCGGTTCGGGGTCAACGAACGGTCGCCTTCACGGGAACCAGAACGTCGCTGCAGCAGGCGGATAGGTCGACAAACGGCCAGACGTGGGTCTCCGACGCGACCCTAGAACCCCAGGGGCCGGAGGACCAGACTTGTCCTCGAGCCACGGAGGTGTAGCCAAATGTGTAACCGGGAGGTAGCGGGACGGCTTGAGACGCGGCGCGACGTCGGGGACACGACGCCGAGATTCTGTGCGGGGGGGAGAGGGTGCGGGACGTGTGAGACGTGCGCTGGGCTGGCTCATAACCCGGAGGTCGCAGGTTCAAATCCTGCCCCCGCTACCAACGCGTCAGCGACAGAAGGGCCGGACCACTGGTCCGGGCCTTCTGCGGTCTCACGGCAAGCCGATCGTGCGGGGGTCAGGCCCTGCGGTACAGGTCGGCTTCGAATCGATAGGCATCTCCGCGATAGGTGTTCCGGCCGACGAGCACGGGCGTCCCGTCCGCGGCATAGCCGACCTCGTCACCGATGAGGACAGCGGCACCGACGCGGGTGCCGAGCAGCGCCGCGACCTCCGCGTCGGCCAGGTCGGCCATCAGGGTGTAGGCGCTGCGGTGCACCTCGAGTCCGCATCGTTCGCGCAGCTGCTCGTAGAGCGACGCGTCATTGAGGTCCGCGTCGGCGAGCGCGCCCGCCCGGTGCTGAGCCAGGACGACGACGTCGAAGCAGACCGGGGTCCCGTCCATGCCACGGAGCCGGTCGATCTCGATGACCGGCGCGGCGGGTGCGATCCGCAGCTTGGCGGCTTCGTCCATCGTTGCCGGTCGCAGCTCCTGCCGAAGGACCTGGGTCGTCGGTCGCAACCCTCGCGCCCGGGCCATCTCCGTGAACGACTGCAGCGTGCTGGGTGGCTCGCCGAGCACCTGTCGAGGCACGAACCAGCCCCGCTGTGCCGAGCGGCTGAGCACACCCTCCTGCTCGAGTCGCGACAGGGCCAGGCGCAACGTCGCCCGGCTCACCCCGAGCGAGGCGGCCAGCTGACGTTCGCCGGGAAGTCGGCCCCCCGGGGCGTACTGCCCGACCTCGAGGTCGTGGGCGAGCCGCTCGTAGGCCTGCTGGGGCGCGCTGGTGGTCGTCACGCGGGAACTGTACCAGTTAGGCTTACTGGTCGACCAGATAGACCTATGGACCACTACTGGACTAACTGGATCAGGTGGGTCTATGGTCGCTGAAATCGGGCCGCGCGGTGGGCGCACCTTCGTCCGCCCACGAGCGCAGGCCGGCTTTCGACACCAACCGGAGTGACAATGATGGTTCATCGAGCACGACTGGCCGGGATCGCCGGCATCGCTGCGGCCATGGCGTTCGCCATGGCCTCCTGTGCCCCCGGCGGTGGCGCCGACACGGCTGCCACCCCGCAGGGCGCAGTGTCGACCGACGTCGCCGCCGCCGGCCCGGTCACCCTGAAGATGACGGACTTCTGGGGCTCGGCCGAGGGCAAGTGGATCGAAGCGGCCGTCGCGGGGTTCCAGAAGAAGTACCCCAACGTCACCATCAAGCGCACCTCGGAGGACTGGGGCCAGCTGAACTCGACCCTCAACCTCCAGCTCCAGGACGGGAGCGGCCCCGACATCGCCAGTGCCAACAACGGCTGGCAGTCGCTCGGGACCCTCTCGAAGGGTCGGTTGGTCCGCAACCTCGACCCGTACGCCAAGGCGTACGGCTGGAACACCAAGGTGCCCACGACCATCGCGCGGCAGAACAAGTTCACCACCGACTTCAGCACGATGGGCGACGGGTCCTGGTTCGCGACGCCGATGGCGCGTTCCTCACTCATCGGCGTCTACTACAACGCGGACAAGCTGAAGGCCCTGGGGCTCACGCCCCCGAAGAACCTGGCCGACCTCGAGGCGGCGGCAGCGAAGGCGAAGTCAGCCGGCGAGGTGCCCTTCGAGTACGGCAGCCTCGACGGCTCGACGTCGGCGCTGCTCGGCGTCCAGGCCCTGCTGGCCGACAAGACCAAGCTCAACGACTACATCTACGACAACCCCTCGGTGAAGGCGCAGGACGTCGCGATGACCGAGGCCGTGCAGACGGTGAAGAAGTGGGCCGACTCCGGTTACTTCCCCAAGAACTTCGCGGGCATCGACTACCAGACGGCAGTCGCCAAGTTCGTGAAGGGTGAGGGCGTCTTCCGGTGGGAGTACACCGGGTCGCTCGGGCTGAGCAAGGCGCAGCAGGCCCACTTCGGCTACGTGCAGCTGGCCCAGCCGAGTGGTGCCAAGGTTGGCGTCGGCGCCGCCCCCGGCGCGCTCGTCATCTCGGCCAAGTGCAAGCACCCGGATGTCGCCGCCGCGTTCCTCGACTACCTCATGTCGCAGGAGACTGCGCAGTCCGCTGCCGACCTCGGGCTCGTCCCGGCCCTGGCCAAGGACGTCAAGGTCCCGGCCGGCTCGCTGAGCCTCGCGGGTGAGTCCGCGGGTGCCGCGGCCCTCGACGGCGATGACGGCTACGTCCCCTACTTCGACTGGTCCAGCCCGACGATGCTCGACACCATCAGTGGCAACCTCCAGCGCGTCTACGCCGGCAAGATGACACCGGCCGACTTCACCAAGGCCGTCGACGCCGACCGCGACGCCTTCCTCGCGAGCAAGGGCTGACCCGTGGCCGCGCCCGCCTTACCTGCGACACCGGCTCTCGGGGCCGACGACGGGGAAGCCGCGTCCACGTCGGCCCCGGTCCGCGCCGGGCTGCGGAACCGTTCACCACGGCGGCGCACCCGGTGGGTCGGCCTCGGCTTCGCCGCGTTGCCGCTGGCGGTCTACGGCCTCGTCGTCATCGTGCCGTTGGCGCAGTCGATCCAGTACTCGTTCTACAAGTGGGACGGGATCGGCCCCTCGACCTGGGTCGGGTTCGACAACTACGTCACCTTCCTCACCGACCCGGTGCTGCGCTCTACGTTCAGCCACGTCCTGGTCCTGATCGGCTTCTTTTCCCTCCTGCCGATCGCGCTGGGCTTGCTGTCGGCGGCGTTGCTGACCCGCTCCAAGCAGCCGGGCATGGCGGTGTTCCGGTGGATCTTCTTCCTGCCCCAGGTCATGACGACCGTCGTGATCGCCTTGGTGTTCAAGCGGATCTACGCCCCCGACGGACCCCTCAACGAGGCCCTGCGCGCGATCGGGCTCGACTCCCTGACGCGCACCTGGCTCGGCGACTTCACGTGGGCGCTGCCCTCCCTCGGGATGATCGGCACCTGGGTGACCTTCGGCTTCTGCATGGTGCTCTTCATCGCCGGCACCTCGGCCATACCGCCAGAGCTGTATGAGGCGGCAAGGGTCGACGGGGCAGGCCCGGTCCGCGAGTTCTTCGCCGTGACCCTGCCGGGGTTGCGCGGCCAGCTGGCGGTGGCGCTCACCCTGACGATCACGGCGTCCCTGCGCGCCTTCGACCTGGTCTGGATCACCACCCATGGCGGACCTGGGACCTCGACCCTCACCCCCGCGGTCGCGTTGTACAAGGCCGCCTTCCAGAACCCCCAGGTCGGTCTGGCCGCTGCCATCGGTGTCGTGATGGGGGTGCTCTGCCTGCTCATCGCCATCGGCATCACCCGCATCTCGGAGAGGGACTGACATGACCAGCAGAGCTGAACGCGCCCTCAACTACGTCGTCCTCACCGTCATGGCCGTGCTCGTGCTCGTGCCCATCGGGTCGTTCCTGCTCGCGGCACTCAGCCCCGAGCGCTCGGGCAGCCCGGTGCCGTTCTCGCAGTTCGCCTGGGGCAACTTCGCCACGGCGTGGCGCGACGCCGGCTTCGCCAGGGCCATGACCGTCTCGGTCGTCATCGCGGTGTGCGTGGTCGTGGGACAGGTGGTCCTGGCCCTGCTCGGCGGGTTCGCCTTCGGAGTGCTGGGGGTGGCTGGCGAACGCGTGCTCTTCCCCATCGTGCTGCTCGGCATGATGATCTCCACCGAGGCGATCATCGTCCCGCTCTACTACCAGTTCCGCACGATGGGCCTGACGAACTCGCTCCCGGGCATCATCCTGATCAACCTGGGAATGGGCGTGCCCTTCGGGATCTTCTGGATGCGGGCTGCCTTCCGGGCGCTGCCGAAGTCGACCTTCGAGTCGGCTGAGCTCGACGGTGCCAACGCGGTGCAGATGCTGCGCTTCCTCGCGACGCCCATGGTCCGCCCCGCCATCCACACGCTGATCCTGCTGAGCTTCATGTGGACGTGGAACGACTACTTCCTCTCCCTGGTCTTCCTCCACGGACAGAACCAGACCGCCACGGTCGCCCTGGGGGTGTTCCAAGGGAAGTACGTCACCCAGATCAACCTGATGGCTGCCGGCGGGATCGTCGTCGCTGCACCGGTGCTCGCGCTCTACGTCGTGTTCCAGCGCAAGTTCATCTCGGGCATGCTCGCCGGCGCGATCAAGGAGTGACCGTGCCGCCCGTGTCCCGCTCGACCGCCCAGAACCAGCCACCCCCTGGGGGAGAAGTGTCACTGCGCCCGATCGTCCTGCCGGATCGCGATGCCGTCGCCGAGACGGTGACCGACCTCGTGCTCGACCGGCTCGCCACGTCCGACGGGGCATTCCTCCTCGGGTGCCCGGGTGGGCGGACGGTCGCGCCCACCTACCGGGCCCTGGCCCGCCGCGCCGACGAGGGGGCCGACCTCTCGCGCCTGGTGGTCGTCATGATGGACGAGTACGTCGTGCACGACGACGCCGGGATCCCGCGGACGGTCGACCCCGGGCTGTCCTACTCCTGCAGGGGGTTCGCCCGTCGCGAGATCCTTCAGCCGATCGCCGACGCCTGCGGTCGGGCCGGCACCCGGGCCCCGACCGAGGTCTGGGTCCCGGACCCCTCAGCGCCAGAACGCTACGACGCCGCCATCGCGGCTGCGGGTGGGATCGACCTGTTCCTCCTCGCCTCCGGGGACTCGGACGGGCACATCGCCTTCAACCAGCCCGGCACGCCCCGGGAGTCGCGCTCGCACGTGACCGAGCTCGGGGAGGCCACCCGACGCGACAACATGAGCACCTTCCCCGAGCTCACCCGGCTCGAGATGGTCCCCACCCACGGGGTGACCGTCGGCATCGACACGATCGCTGCGTCCTCGCGGGAGGTCGTGATGATCCTGAGCGGCGAGCACAAGCGCGAGGCCTTCCGCCGCATCACGGCAGCGCAGGCGTACGAGCCCGACTGGCCGGCCACGATCGCCGTGGAGTGCAAGAGCCCCCTCCTGGTCGCAGACCGGGCCGCGGCAGGACACTGAGTCAGCCGCGCGGCATACCCGAGACGCATCGACAACCCCCAACCCCGACGCACCACCGAAGGAATCCACACGCATGGCAGCCATCAAGCTCGTCTACATCGGCGGCGGGTCCTCCCGCGGCGCCGGGACCATGGCCTCGTTCCTCGCACACGGCAAGGAGTTCGACGGATCCGAGGTCGTCATCCAGGACGTCAACCCTGACCGGCTCGAGGCGGTCGAGACGATCGCCTCGAAGATCGCCAGCGCCCAGGGCCTCGACATCACCATCAGCTCGACCACGGACCGCCGCGCGGCCCTCACCGACGCGGACGCCGTGCTCTCGAGCTTTCGTCCGGGCGACTTCGCGGCTCGTGCCCTCGACGAGCGGATCCCGCTCAAGCACGGCGTGATCGGTCAGGAGACCCAGGGGCCCGGCGGCTTCTTCATGGCGCTGCGCTCCGTGCACGTCTACGAGGACATCATCCGTGACCTCGACGCGGTGGCCCCGAACGCCGTCATCTTCAACTACACGAACCCGGTCAACATCGTGTCGCAGGCCGTCACCCGGTTCACCGACCGCACCATGTGGTCGATGTGCGAAGGCCCGATCACCTTTCCTCACACCGTTCTCCGAGCTGCCGGGCTCGACTTCGACAAGGCCCACATCGTCATGGCCGGTGTCAACCACAACTGCTGGTCGGTCGAGCACACCTATGACGGCAAGGACCTCATGCCCCTGCTCGACGCCGCCTGGGAGGCGCGTCGCGACGACCCGACCCTCGACGTGCACTCCAAGCGCATGCTGCGGCTCGCGACCACCATGCGCTCGGTCCCCAGCGACTACTTCCAGTACTACTACTTCCGTGAGGAGGTCCTCCGAGAGCTCCAGGGAGCCCGCACCACCCGTGCAGAGGACATCCTCGCGGCGGTCCCCGGCTACTGGCAGCACTACGAGGAGCAGTCGCGGGTGGAGGTTCCCGAGCTCGACCCGGCTCGCTCCCGCGGCGGGATCCACGAGCTGGAGCTGGCCATCGACGTCATGAGCTCCTACTACAACGACGCCGGTGCCCACCTGCCAGTGAACCTCCCCAACGTCGGTGGCGCGCTGCCGGGATTCGACGAGGACGTCGTCGTGGAGATGTGGTGCACGGTGGACCGCCGCGGCGTCCACCCGCTTCCGCAGAAGCCGCTGCCCCACGCGGTCCGAGGCCTGGTGCAGCAGCTCGCGGAGTTCCAGTACCTCGCAGCCGAAGCGGCCTGGCGCGGGACCCGCGCGGACGGCATCCGGGCGCTCGCCGCCAACCCGATGGTGCCGACGCTCGCCGTGGCGGAGGAGCTCTACGACGAGATGGCCCACGCGCACCGGGACTACCTCCCCGAGCGCCTGCTGCGGTGACCGGCTCCATCAGGCACACGGACGCCGCGCGTCCCCCGGAGGTCTTCCTCGCGGTGGATGCCGGCAACTCCAAGACGGTCGCGCTGGCCGTCGACCGTGACGGGGTGGTCCTCGGCCGCGGCCGCGGGAGCTGCGGAGACATCTACGGCGCCGAGTCCGTGGACGCGGCCGTGGACGCCGTCATCGACACCGCCGTCGCTGCCTTGCGCGGAGCCGGTGCCGACTCCGAGGACGTTGCGGCAGCGGCCTTCCGGCTGGCCGGTGTGGACTACCCGGAGGACGCGGCGTTCTGGGACGCCCGCCTGCGTGACCGCCTCCCCGGCCTGCGGCGGCGAAGCATCAAGAACGACGCCTTCGCCTCGCTGCGGCTCATCGACGGGTCGGGGGTGGGCGTCTCGATCGCCGTCGGCACCGGACCTGCAGTCGCCGCCCGGTCCGCCGATGGTCGCGAGGAGTGCTCCGGCATGTTCGTGTTCGACCACCTCGGTGGGTCGGGGCTGGGCGAGGCCGGGATGCATGCCGTGTGCCGGGCCTGGATGGGCATCGGACCGCAGACCTCGCTCACGGACGCCTACTCCGCGTTCTACGAGGTCGGTGACGGCTGGGAGCTGAGACACGCCTTCACCCGCAGGTTCGGAGCCCGACCCTTCTCGGACCTCTGGCGGGCCGCTCGGGTCGTCCTCGCCGCTGCCCACGCGGGTGACGCGGTCGCCCAGGACATCGTGGCCGCCCAGGCCGTGGCGTTCGTCCGGTATGCCGAGTGGTGCGCTCGGCGCGTCGGTGTCGACCTGGCGTCCGGTGCGCTTCCGGTCCTGCTCAACGGTTCGGTGGCCACCTCGGAGCACCCAGCGATGCGCACGGCGCTGGCGGCCCGCCTGCACCAGGTCGCACCCGCGGCGCGGGTCGTCGTCTCGCAGGCCTCACCGCTGAGCGGCGTCGTCCTCGATGCCCTCGCCGAGGGCGGCATCGAGGTGGGGCCGGACGTGCTCACGCACGTGCGTGACGACCATCCCGAGGACTTCCTGCTCACCTGACCGAGCTTCCTGCTGGCCCGAACCGAGCGAGGAACTGCGGCCGACCGACGTTGACGGCGCTCGGCCCACCGCAGCACTCCGCCCCCGACCTGAAGGACACCGATGAGCCCCGCCCCGTTCGACGTCGACACCGTGCTGCGTGCGCTGACCCTGGAGGAGAAGGCGTCGTTGCTCTCCGGGCACGACGACTGGTTCACCGAGTCGATCGACCGGCCGACCGAAGGGGTGCACGTGCCGGCCATCGAGGTCGGCGACGGCCCCCACGGCCTGCGCAAGGAGACCGGGGTCGACATGGTGTGGGTGCCGGCCACGTGCTTTCCCACGGCGTCGGCGATGGGCGCTTCGTGGGACCGCGAGCTCGTGCGACGCGTCGGTCGCGCCCTGGGTGAGGAGGCGCGAGCTGAGGGCGTGCAGGTCCTCCTGGGCCCCGGCGTCAACATGAAGCGGTCACCGCTGTGCGGTCGGAACTTCGAGTACTTCTCCGAGGACCCCGTGCTGTCCGGCGAGCTGGGTGCCGCCTACGTGACGGGCGTCCAGTCGGTCGGCGTCGGCACGTCGCTGAAGCACTTCGCCGCCAACAACCAGGAGATCGAGCGCACCCGCATCTCGGTGGTGGCTGAGGAGCGCACCCTGCGCGAGACCTACCTCGCGGCGTTCGAGCGGGTCGTCGAGAAGGCAGACCCGTGGACGGTGATGTGTTCCTACAACCGCATCGGTGGTGTGCACGCCTCCGAGAACCGCTGGCTGCTCACGGACGTGCTTCGTGGCGACTGGGGTTACCAGGGGCTCGTCGTGTCGGACTGGAATGCCGTCCACCACCGGGTGGCCGCCCTGCGTGCCGGGCTGGACCTCGAGATGCCGGGCACCGGGGGGAGCACCGACGCCGAGGTCGTCGCGGCGGTCCGCTCCGGCGAGCTCGAGGAGGCGCTCGTCGACAGCGCGGCGCGGAGGGTGCTCGAGCTCGTCGCGCGCGCCTACCCCGGACCGGACGTCGTGGAGGGACCGGTGATGGCGCTGGGCGTCGAACCCGGGGCGCGCCTGTCCGCGGAGCAGCTCGCCCTGCTTGGCGCCGACGACCACCACGCACTGGCGCGCGAGGCTGCTGCTGCCTGTATCACGTTGCTGCGCAACGAGGCTCGGGCCGGTGGGGCCGGCCAACCCCAGACGTCTGCAGCGGTCCTGCCGCTGGATCTCTCCGGGGCCGGCCGCGTCGCGGTCATCGGGGTTCATGCCGCCAGTCCCCGCATTCAGGGAGGCGGGTCCTCGGGCGTGGACCCCACCCGGGTCGACCTCCCGCTCGACCACCTGCGAGAGGCCTTCGGAGACCGGCTGGTGTACGCCGAGGGATACGTCCACACCCCCCTGAACGCCTACCGGGACGACGTCCGGGCCTACCTCGACGCGCACGGTGCGCAGTTCGTGGACGACGGCAAGGGACCGGCCCGTCGGTCCGCGGCCCTCGCCGAGGCGCTCAGGCTCGCCGCGGCGGCCGAGCGGGTGGCGTCCGGGCCCGTCTCGCCGCGGGCTGTCCGGCTGGCCGACGAAGCCGTGTCCGTGGCCGAGGGCGCCGACGTCATCGTCGCCTTTGTCGGCCTCCCGCTGGCTTTCGAACAGGAGGCCGACGACCGCACGAGCCTGGCCCTCCCCTCCGACCAGGTGGCCCTGCTCGGGCGACTCGCCGACACGCGCGAACGCACCGGCGCCGCCCTGGTGGTCGTGCTCGGCAACGGCGCCGCGGTGACGATGGACCCTTGGCACGACCGGGTGGACGCGATCGTGGAGGCGTGGCTGCCCGGACAGGGTGGCGGGGCGGCCGTCGTCGACGTCCTTGTCGGCCGGGTCAACCCGGCCGGCAAGGTCGCCGAGACGTTCCCTCTCCGCCTGGAGGACACACCGAGTCACCTGACCTGGACGGGGGAGCGCGGCACCGTGCTCTACGGCGAGGGTGTGTTCGTGGGCTACCGCTGGTACGACGCACTGAGCCGCGAGGTCCGTTACCCGTTCGGGCACGGGCTCTCCTACACGGCGTTCGACTTCTCGGACCTGCGGGTCGAGGTGCTCGACCGCGAGTCCGGTCGCGTGCAGGTCCGCTGCACCGTGACGAACTCCGGCGACCGCAGCGGCAGTGAGGTGGTGCAGCTCTACGTCGGCGATCCGGACGCTGCGGTACGCAGACCCCCACGTGAGCTGCGCGGCTTCGAGAAGGTGGAGGTCGCCCCGGGTTCGAGCACGGAGGTCATCTTCGAGCTGACCAGTCGTGATTTCGCCTACTGGGACAGCGTCGTGACCCGCCGCGACGGGAAGTCGGGTGCGTGGCGGCGCGAGGGCGGCGAGTTCCACGTCGAGGTGGGTGCGTCGTCGAGGGACATCCGGCTAAGTGCCACGCTGCACCTTCCCGACGATCCGCACCTCCCGACCTTCGTCCCCGACTCCGAGCTGCCGGCGGGCGACGGCTCCCGGTTCACGCAGGGCCATCAGGCCCCGTCGTAGCCCCCGACCCACCGCTGGTCGTCGAACAGCGCGGCGAGGGCCCACGCCCCGTTGGTCGTGTTCGACATGACGGTGCAGGTGGCTGCCGTGGACGGGTCGTGGACGCTGCGGAAGCCGACCCCCGCGTCGCAGCCGTCGAGGAAGACCACGTCCCGTTCGCGGTGGACCCAGAAGCCGAGGCCGTAACGACGCCCCTCTGTCGGCACGTCGCTCCGTGGCCGGACCATCTCCCGGACCCAGCGCAGCGGGACGACCCGGCCGTCGAAGAGCGCGGTCCAGAACCGGTGGAGGTCCTCGACGGTGGAGTAGATGCCTCCGTCGCCGCTGCCGAGCACCGGCAGGTGCAGCACGTTGGTGCGCAGCCCGTCCGGGCCAAGGTAACCGCGGGCGACGTCCGCGGGGAGCTCGTCACCGCGCAGGTATGCCGTGCTGTGCATGGCCGCGGGTTCACACACCGTGCGCGCCACCAGGGCGTGGAAGGGCGTGCCGGTGACTCGCTCCGCCATGAGCGCCAGGACGACGTAGCCACTGTTGTTGTAGGAGAACCGCTCTCCCGGAACGTCCTTCTGCGGCGTCCCCTCGAGTGCCGCGAGGTACGACTCGGTGGTCGCAAGCTGGTGGACGGGCACCCTCATGACGTAGTCGTTGGGGTCGTAGCCGGCGTCCTCGTCGATGTAGTCCCCGATGCCGGATCGG
Organism: Pedococcus bigeumensis; assembly: GCF_039531795.1. Lineage (NCBI taxonomy): Bacteria > Bacillati > Actinomycetota > Actinomycetes > Micrococcales > Intrasporangiaceae > Pedococcus > Pedococcus bigeumensis. The sequence continues at coordinate 471,399 of NZ_BAAAQS010000001.1, forward strand.
TGCGCGAGCAGGTGTTCGACGGTCACCCGGTCGTCGATCTCCGGCAGGCTGGTCCCGAGGACCGACCGCGCCGTCGTGTCCAGCGACAGCCTGCCTTCCTCGACGAGGGCGACCACCATCAGCGCCGTGAAGGCCTTGCACCCACTCGCGGTGCCGAAGCGGGTGGCCAGCGTGTTGGGCGATCGGAAGGCCCGCTCGGCGAAACCGAACGCCTCGGCGATCACGGTCTGACCGGCGCGGTCGGCCCGGACGACACCCGAGAAGCCCAGCTCCTCGGCCCGTCGCACCAGCGCCTCCGCGAGCGGCTCCATGACCTGACGGTACTGGAGGGTGCGCCGGCGCTGGGGGGTGCGCCGGCGGCCCCGGTGGGCACTCGTGCCCAGGGTCGGTCCTGCTAGCTCGGCTTGGCGTAGGCCGCGACACCGGTGTCGACCAGGACGCAGGCTTCGTCGCCGACCGTCCAGGCATCGTGCCCGGGCTCGATGTCAACGACGTCACCCGGGCCGACCTCGAGCTCGCTGCCGTCGTCGAACCGCACCGTCATCCGGCCCGAGAGGCACAGGCCGGTGTGGTGCGTCTGGCACGAGTCGGTGCCGGCGATCGGCTTGACGTCGTCTGACCAGCGCCAGCCCGGTTCGAACACGCCGCGGCCCAGGGTGAAACCGCCGAGGGTGACCACGTCCACGTGGCCGTGGTCCTTGAAGGGCCGCCGCTCGTGGGGGGTGTCGATGTTCTGCTTGTCGGTCATCCTGACCTCCAGGTCGTCGTGCTGGGTGGTGGTGAGAGGAGGCTGGGCGCGCGGACGACGTGCATCACCCGTGATCCGCAACCTCCACTTCGGGCGGGATCCGATGGCGCCGGGTCGACGCCCCGTGCCGGCGTCGCAGCCCCTGCCACAGCTGACGTCGATCCCAGCGTCGTCCCGGCCACCCGCCGAAACCACCGGCAAAAGAGTGAGGAGTCCCTGGCGTCCAGGCGCCGTCGTCGAAGGCCACGTCGCCGGCTGCCCCCGCCGGGCCGCGCCTACTGGGCAGTGACCCACTCGGCGTAGAAGAGACCGAGGCCGGACACCACGCAGATGCCGGCGATGATCCAGAAGCGCAGGACGATCGTGATCTCAGCCCACCCGAGGAGCTCGAAGTGGTGGTGCAGTGGTGCCATCCGGAAGACCCGTCGGCCGGTCAGCTTGAAGCTGGCGACCTGGATGACGACCGACATGGTGATCATCACGAACAACCCGCCCAACACCACCAGCAGCAGCTCGGTGCGGGTCAGGATCGCCAGGCCGGCGAGCGCGGCGCCGAGGGACAGCGATCCGGTGTCGCCCATGATGATGCTGGCGGGGGAGGCGTTCCACCACAGGAACCCGAAGCAGGCGCCGGCGATCGCGCAGGCGACCACGGCGAGGTCCAGGCCGTCCCGCACCTCGTAGCAGCTGGGGCCGGGGGTGGTCGCGCAGTTCTGGTTGTACTGCCACAACGCGATGCCGCTGTAGGCGCCGAAGACCATGACCGACGCGCCGGTGGCCAGCCCGTCGAGCCCGTCGGTGATGTTGACGCCGTTCGAGGCGCCGGTGATCAGCACGTTGGCCCACAGGACGAACAGGACCAGGCCCACGGCCGGGCCGGCTGCCGCCAGGTCGACAGGGGTGTCGCGGATGAACGAGATCGCAGTGGATGCTGACGAGTGCCCGGTGCCGTCGGTGACCAGCAGCGCGAGCACCGCGAAGACCACCGTCACGAGCGTCTGGCCGAAGAGCTTCTGTCTCGAGGTGAGCCCCAGGCTGCGCGCCTTGGAGATCTTCGTGTAGTCGTCGAGGAAGCCGACCAGCCCCATCCCGATCAGGAGGAAGAGCACGAGCAGGGCGCTGAGCGAGAGGCGGCCCGGAGCGACAGCGAGGGCGCCACCCGAGCTCGCCGCGACCAGCAGCAGGTGGGAGACGAAGTAGCCGACCACGGTCGCGCCGATGATGACCGCGCCACCCATCGTCGGCTTGCCCCGCTTGTAGTGGTGCTGGGTGAGGTCGTCACGGATGAACTGGCCGTACTCACGCCGGACGAGGAACCGCGTGAAGAACGGCGTGCCGAGCAGGGCGACCGCCATGGAGATCCCGCCGGCGAGCAGGACGTTGACCATCAGCTTCCCTTCGTGTGCCGCCGGTCATCCAGGGGTCGCCGTCCGAGCGGCCCTGCCGGTGGGGGCATCCCGTGGCGCGCCCCCGACGCGCGCCGCCTGCCCTGGTGGTCATCCAACCTAAGGGCGTGGGCGGGCCTCGAAGGGCTCGACGCGCCGACGCCGCCGGGCGGCCGACGTCGGGCCACCGCCACCGCACGCGCGACTCGAGCACCCGCTCTGGTGAAGGCCAGCCGCCAGGGGGTCGCAGAGGTGGGGGGGTGGGGGGGTCAGTCGACGGGCAGGCGCTCGGACAGGTACTCCACCAGCGTCTCCAGGTGGTCGGCGTCCAGGGCGCCCTCGCTGCGGACCAGCGCCGAGAGGCCGTCCTTGCCGGTCACCCGGACCCCTTCGACCTCGAGCCCTCCCTCGGACGGCACTGCCGCGTCGACGAAGCACAGCACCCCGACCACCGGCACCGCCGACAGCCCGACCTCGTCGAGCAGCCCTCGCACGATGTCGACCCGCCCCTTCGTCGCGGTCACGGTGGGCGTCATGGGACGACCGCCGACGACCAGCTCACGGGCCAACGGAGCTGGGTCGTCGACGGGACGCACCTCCACGGAGGCGTTCTTGGCGCGCACGACGTCGATGACGTAGACGCCACTGGCGCCCACCGCGAGGTGCGCGATCCGGGCGCGACGGCCCGGCATACGACGGTCGTGCAGTGACAGGACGCCGGCGTCGGCCGCGGCGTCCAAGATGGTGCGCGTGGCACCGTCGGGGAGGCCGGTCACCCCGGGCTCGCGCCCGCGCGAGGCGCGCAGGGCGAGCAGTCCGGCGGGCAGGAACGTGCGGCGGCGGTGCGACGGACCGACGATGGCGACGGCCTCGTGCGACACGGCGACCACGGACGCGTCGGCGACGACCTCCACGGCAGGTGCGGTGGGAGGCTCGGTGGTCACGTCCTCGGCAGGTGCGGGGGGTCGCGCGGTGGTCACGTCCACGGCAGGAGTCGGGCAGGACGTCGGTCCGGCGTCCTCGTCCACCGGGGCCGGCGGGGTGAACTGCACGACGACGGACGGCCCGGCCGGGTCGGCAGCAGCCGGCGACACGGGGGCGGCGGCGGGCAGGTCGACGGTGATACCGGCAGACCGTTGCCAGGAAGGGAGCGAGCTCGGCGCCGACGGACCCCAGTCCGCGGGGATCACGACGGCAACGGGCTCGGGCAGCCCGAGGAGCTGGGCCTCGTCGTCGCCGTCGACCGGCGCCTCGTAGTACATGGTCGAGCCGTCCTCCTCAGGAGGCGTCGAGAACCCGGCCAGGCAGCTCAGGCACACGACGCGCCGGGCCCGGCGCGCCCAGCCCGCGCGTTCGCCGGCCGCGACGACCTGTCCGCAACCGCACACCCCTGCCTCCTTCAGCCGGACGACCTCGGGCACCATGCCACTCACCCCTTGCTTGGGTTCGAGATGGCCACTGTGGCACCCCGCACGGCCCCGAACCGAGCGGGAAGGCGCGAAGGGGGCAGATGTGCCGAGTCGGCGGTATACGTTCGGTGGAGACCGGTCAGGACTCCGTCAGTTCGCCTGCGCGACTCGGCCGGGCAGCGTAAAATCGCGCGACGACCGCCGGACGAATCCTCCCGAAAGGCCTCGAACGCGGCGTCGTGGTCCTGCTACCAGGTGACTTCCTTGCAGCCGGTGTGGGTGTCGGGCTCGACCTGCAGGGTCGCGTGCTCGACCCCGAACTGCGACCGCATCACCTGCATGGCGCGGTCGAGCACCCCATGGGCGTCGACGCTCTCCGACGTGACGAGGTGGGCCGTGGCGACGTTCATGCCCGACGTCAACGTCCACACGTGGAGGTCGTGCACCTCGATGACCCCGTCGACCGCGGCGAGGGCGTGCGCGACCGTGTCGGCCTCCATACCGGCCGGAGCGTGCTGGCCGAGGACGCCGAGGACCTCCCGACCCAGCAGCACCGCCCGCACGGCGACGAAGGCCGCGATGGCCAAGGCGATGCCGGTGTCCCACCAGGCGTTGTCCGTGGTCGCCACCAGCAGCCCGGCGGCGATGACGCCGACCGACCCCAGCGTGTCGGCGACGACCTCGAGGTAGGCGCCCTTGACGTTGAGCGACTCGGCTGCGCCACCACGAAGCAGGGTGAGGCAGACGACGTTGACCACCAGGCCGAGCGCACCCACGACCAGCATCGGCCCGGTGGCGACATCGGGGGAGTCGCCGACCCGGCCGAGTGCTTCCACGACGATGTAGACCGCCACGCCCAGCATCAGCAGGACCGCCAGCCCGGAGGCGAACACCTCGGCGCGGTAGGAGCCGAACGTGCGGCGCCCGCTGCTGTCGGGGCGCGCGGCGATCCGGGTGGCGACCAGGGCTGCGCCCAGTGCGACCACGTCGGCCGCCATGTGTCCGGCGTCGCTCAGCAGGGCGAGCGACCCGGACACCAGAGCGGTGACCAGCTCCACGACGAAGAAGCCGGCGACGAGCACGAACGCCGTCCGCAGCCGCCACCGATGGGTGGCGCCAGGGTGCCCGTGCGAGTGGCCGCTCACGAGGACGCGGCCGGGGACCGGGGGTCGGCTGCGTCGGGTCCACGTCCGCAGCGCATGCGTCGATCCTATGCCAGCCCTCCGGAGGGCCAGTCGGCCGCGCACGATGGCCAGCGAGATGACCTGACCCGGGCGGTGCCGACCGGGTCCGACCGACCCGGGCCGCGCGGGGGTGAGGGTATGCCGGGTGGCCACCACCCGGCATACCCCCGGGCTCGGGGCGGGTCGTCCCGCGACCCGTCGGGCCGCACGGGAAGCCGCGCGCGGCGTTCGCGGCCCAGGCGTGCGGCGCGGTACGATCGACGCGTACCGGCTCCCGGCCGTACCGCACCTCTGGCGCCGACTCGGTTCAGCGCCTGGCGGGCTCCGCGACCGCAGGTCGTCGGTCACGCGTCGTGGGCGCGCCGTCGGGGACGGCACGTCGACCGTCCCAGCACCATGGGACGAGCAGGGGACGACCTGGTCGTCCCGCCCGGTGTCCACACCGTCCGACGGTGCGGCCCGTCGTTCGCTCGGCCCGCACGTCGCGGGCATCCTTCAGGAGGAGTACTTGGCTCAGCGAGGCCAGCGCCAGTCCGGCGGTCAACGCCCTGCCCAGCGCGCCCAGCGCCGTGGGCGGCCGCTCGACAACGAGGGCATCATCCCTGTGCTGGCCCGCGCCGTGCGCGAGGTGGAGACCGATGCGCAGCGCGGTCGGGTCAAGCCCTCCGGACGGGCCAAGTTCCAGGTCGTCGCCCTCCTCGTGCGCGAGGAGCGGGCGCGGCTCAAGAGCGACACCACCGTGACCGTGGCCGAGCGCGACGGGCAGCTCAAGCGGCTCGACGGCGTGGCGACCATCCTCGCCAAGACCGCCGCCCGCGACACCTCCCTGCTGGCCCTGTTGGCCGAGGACGCAGTCGTGAGCGATGCCGCGGCGACCCTGCGCCGCGACATGCTGCGCGCGGCCGGTCTCGAAGCCGAACCCGAAGAGGTCGAGGAGCAGGCTCCCGAGGGCGTTGGCCCGACCCCCGAACGCCGGGCCGTGCCCCAGTCGGTCGTCGCCCGCCAGCTGGCGAACCCCTTCCTCGCCCCCGACTTCAGCGCCGTCGCCCCGCGCAAGCCGACCACCGGACGGCTGGCCAGCTGGGAGCTGCTCGGCCCGCTCTTCCGGGCCTTCGAGTACGGCGGGGACTCGTCCTGCATGCCCCTGCCCGAGCCCACCAGCGTGCTGCGCGGGGCCGGCGAGCTGCAGCTCATGCGCCACCAGGGACAGGTCGTCGCGGCGGCCGCAGCCGGCCACCGCAGCTTCCTGCTGGCCGACGAGCCGGGACTGGGCAAGACCGCCCAGGCCCTGCTGGCCGCCCGCGCTGCTGACGCCTACCCGCTGCTCGTCGTGGTCCCCAACGTCGTCAAGGCCAACTGGGCCCACGAGGCCGAGCTGTGGACGCCCGGCCACCCGGCCACCGTCATCCACGGCAACGGCGACACCATCGACGGCTTCGCCGACATCGTGGTGGTCAACTACGAGGTGCTCGACCGGCACGTGGGGTGGCTGGGCGACCTCGGCTTCCGCGGCATGGTCGTCGACGAGGCGCACTTCATCAAGAACAAGACGTCGCAGCGCTCGCAGCACGTCCTGCAGCTGGCCGACCGCATCCGCCAGCGCACCCCGAACCCGCTCCTCATGGCGCTGACCGGCACGCCGCTCATCAACGACATCGAGGACTTCCGGGCCATCTGGCAGTTCCTCGGGTGGATCGACGAGAAGAAGCCGCGGCACACCCTCATGGCAGCCCTCGAGGAGACCGGCCTGACCCCGGCCGACTCGGGCTTCTACGCCGCGGCCCGCACCAGCGTGATCGAGCAGGGCATCGTCCGGCGTCGCAAGGTCGACGTGGCAGCCGACATCCCCGCCCGTCGGGTGGCCGACCTGCCGGTCGAGCTCGACGACGACGCGGGTCGGTCCATCCGGGCGGCCGAGCAGGAGCTCGCGCGCCGGCTCGTCAAGCGCTACCACGCAGCGGTCGCGGCACGCACCTCCGCACCGGAGGTCGAGGGGATCGACCACGACCTCGTGCGCCGCGTCGCCACCTGGGAACGCGAGGAGGGCAGCAAGGCGAAGTCGGGCGACAACGTCTTCACCGTGATGCGACGCATCGGCCAGGCCAAGGCCGGCCTCGCCGCCGACTACGCCGGCCAGCTCGCGCGCAGCGTCGGGAAGGTGGTCTTCTTCGCCAAGCACATCGACGTCATGGACGTCGCCGAGGAGACCTTCGCCAAGCGGGGGGTCAAGTACGCCTCGATCCGTGGCGACCAGACCCCGAAGGTCCGCAAGGCCAACATCGACGCCTTCATCAACGACCCCGAGGTGGCCATCGTCGTCTGCTCGTTGACGGCGGCAGGAGTGGGTCTCAACCTCCAGGTCGCCTCCAACGTCGTGCTGGCCGAGCTGTCCTGGACCGCCGCCGAGCAGACCCAGGCCATCGACCGCGTCCACCGGATCGGTCAGGCGGAGCCGGTCACCGCCTGGCGGATCATCGCCGCGCAGACCATCGACGCCAAGATCGCCCAGCTCATCGACACCAAGGCCGGCCTGGCGGCACGGGCGCTCGACGGGTCCGACGAGGAAGTCGGGTCCTCCGCCGACGTCCAGCTCGAGGCGCTCGTCGCGTTGCTCACCGATGCCCTCACCGAGGAGCTCGGGGCTGCCGCCGACCAGCTCGACACCGTCGCCCGCGCAGGCACGGCCGACCAGCCGGCGCGGTCAGCGGCGCCGGCCGCCCCGGCCCCGGTGCTGGACCTGTTCTCGACCACGGAGATGTCCGCCACGCAGTAGCCCGTCCTCCGGGCCTCCAACGGCGACCTCGCCCTCCGGGCCTCCATCTGCGACCTCGCCCTCCAGGCCCCACCCGCGACCGACTCCGCCCCGCGACCGTCTCCGCCCCGCGACCCACCCTGCTCCCTGGTCAGGAGGCCGGGTGGTCTCAGCTGGCGGCGCGGCCGACGGTCAGCGCGAGGTTCTGGGCGGCGGCCGCCACGGAGTGGCCGAGGGTCACGGCACCCTGTCCGACCTCGAACTGCGCGCCCCCGCCGACGAGGACCCGCAGCGCCGGGTCCGCGGCCCGCAGGGCAGCGACCGTCTCCCGGGTGGCCAGGACGTCGGTGGGGGTGGGCGTCCCGATCACGACCGCAGCCGGGCGCTGTTGCTGCACGACGCGGACCCAGTGCTGGGCGGGCAGGTCGGCTCCCAGGTAGAGGACGTCGACACCCGCTCGCCGCAACAGCACGCTGAACGCGAGGATCCCCAGCTCGTGCTGGGCCCCTCGCGGCAGTCCGACGGCCACCCGCGGTCCGCCGTTGGGCGTGGCCGCCTCGAGCTCGATCCCGAGCCGGCGGTGCAGGGTCGCGCTCACCACGTGCTCGCCGGCGACGTCCACCCGCCCGGCCCGCCACTGAGCGCCGAGCATCTCGAGCGCAGGCATCAGCCAGGCCTCGACGACCTCCTCCAGGGGGCCGCCCGCGAAGGCCGCCGTGATGGCCTGGTCGATCGCTGCCGGGTCCAGCTCGGCGGCGCCCCGGGCCAGCGCGGTGACGTCCCAGGCGCCCGACCCGTCCCCATCGGTCGCGGGGTCGACGGTGGAGGCAGCCGCGGACCTGCCTTCGCCGTCGTCACCGCCCTCGGTGACGCGGGAGCCGTCCCCCGTCGGCGGCTGCGAGCCGGCCTCGGGGAAGAGGTCGGCGCGGAGGTGCTCCGCGGCCTGGCTCGGAGACCAGCCAGCGGCCACGAGGGCGCCCATCGCCCTCAGCAGCTGCAGGCCCTGTTCGTCGTAGAGCCGGTACCCGCCCTCGGTCCGCACGGGTCGCACCAGCCCGTACCGGCGCTCCCAGGCGCGGATGGTGGCGGAGGGGACGCCGGTCAGGCGAGCGGCGTGCCCAATCGTGTACACCCCTGCAGCGTCCCACATCGTTGCGCAAAGCATGGACAAGTTCGCTGGCGAAGGGCCCAACCACGGGGGGGTGGCTGACAGGATGACGCCATGAGCCGACCCCTCCTGCCCGAGGTGGTGCCCGGGCGGGTCGTGGGGGTCGACGTGGCCCGGGCCCTCGCACTGCTGGGCATGATGGCGACCCACCTGCTTCCCGGGCTGGTCGGCACCCACGTGCCGTGGGCCCAGCAGGTGGCAGGTGGCCGGGCCTCTGCGCTCTTCGCGGTGCTGGCGGGGGTCAGCGTGGCGCTCGTGAGTGGTCGCGAGCGTCCGGCGCGCGGACGCGCACGGTATGCCGTGTCGGTCAGGTTGGCGGTCCGCAGCGTGCTCATCGCGGCCCTGGGCCTGACCTTGGGGCTGGTGCCCACCGGGATCGCGGTGATCCTGGCGTACTACGCCGTCCTCTTCCTCCTGGGCCTGCCCTTCCTCGGGCTCCGGGCGCGCTCCCTGGCGGTGCTTGCGGGCCTCTGGGCGGTGGCGGGGCCCGCCCTGTCGCTGGTGCTGCGACCGCACCTGCCCGCACACGAGGCCGGCAGCCCCACACCGGGCTCGCTCACGTCACCGCTCCGGCTCCTCAACGAGCTCCTGTTCGTCGGCTACTACCCGGCCGCGGTCTGGCTCGCCTACCTGCTGGCCGGGATGGCGATCGGGCGCACCGACCTGCTCCGCAAGGGCGCCGACCTGGTGCTCCTCGCCGGCGGGGTCTGCCTCGCCGTCGTCGCTACGGCGGTCTCGCGGTTGCTCCTCTCCCGCGACGACGCCTGGGCCGCGCTGGCTGCCACCTACCCCGACGAAAGGGTGGGTGGCGACCCTGCGCTCCTGGCGGCCACCCTGACCCACGGACTCCACGGCACGACGCCGACCGGCTCATGGTGGTGGCTCGCCACGGTCGCCCCGCACTCCGGCTCGCCGCTCGACCTGGCCCAGACGATCGGCAGCGCCGTGGCGGTGGTGGGGCTGTGCCTCCTCCTCACGCGGGTCGGCCCCCGGGTCTGGGCGGCCGTCTTCGGCGCCGGCGCCATGACGCTGAGCCTCTACACGCTGCACGTCCTGATCATGGGGGTGGGCTGGTGGCCCCACCTCGAGGCGCCGGGTGACTACCCCGACCAGGTGCTCATCGTGCTGGGCCTCGGCGCCGTCTTCGCCCTGGTGCCGCTCAGGGGGCCCCTCGAGACGGTCGTTTCGGCGCTGTCCAGAGCCGCTGCCGCGCCGTGGACGGACCCCCGCCCCAGCCTCACGACCGTGCCCGCCACGGGGCAGCCCCGATGACCCAATCCAGCAGGTCCGGCGTGCCGAATCACTGCCGACCCGTCACCCCGAACGGATGGACCCCCATGTCTGCACCACGCCGCGCCGTCATCGGCAGCGGAGTCGCCGGGCTCACCGCCGCCCACGTGCTCAGCACGCGTGGTGCCGTGACCCTCTACGAGGCCGACAGCCGCCTCGGCGGCCACGCCGACACCCACGAGGTGACGGTGGACGGCGGCCGGACGATCGGCGTCGACACCGGCTTCATCGTGCACAACGACCGCACGTACCCCACCCTGCTCCGCCTGTTCCGCGAGCTCGGCGTGGACACGCAGGAGTCGGACATGAGCATGTCCGTCCGTGACGACGAGACAGGCCTGGAGTATGCCGGTGCGCGGGCCGCTCGTGGCCTCTTCCCCCGGGCCGCCAACCTGACCAACGGCGCCTACCTGCGGATGCTCACCGAGGTGAAGAAGTTCCACCGTGAGGCCAAGGCGGTCCTCGCGCGGGAGGCCACTGACGCCGACCGTGACGAGACCCTCGGGTCGTTCGCCGCACGCTGTGGCTTCAGCCCCTACTTCACCCGTCACTTCCTCGAACCGGTCGTCGCCGCAGTCTGGTCCTGTGACCCTTCGGTGTCCCTGCACTACCCGGCCCGCTACCTCTTCGAGTTCCTCGACCACCACGGCATGCTCACGGTCTTCGGCTCGCCCACCTGGCGGACGGTGACCGGCGGCTCCAAGCGCTACGTCGAGGCGCTCGCCGCAGGTGTCGCAGACATCAGGCTGTCGACCCCGGTGCGCTCTGTGGTCGAGACGCCCGACGGCGTCGTGGTGACCGATGCCCACGGCGTCGAGGACGTGTTCGACTCCGTCGTGATCGCCGCGCACCCGCACCAGGCCCTGGCGATGCTGTCGGCGCCCACCCGGCTCCAGCGTCGGGTGCTCGGCTCGATTCCGTACTCCACGAACGTCGCCCAGCTGCACACCGACGAGTCGGTCCTGCCCACCTCGTCAGGAGCGCGCGCCTCGTGGAACTACTGGCGCAGGGCGGAGGGCGGTGGTGACGGAGTGCTGGTCACCTACGACCTGACCCGGCTCCAGCGGCTCGACGTCAGCGACCGTCGCTTCCTCGTCACACTGAACGGCGTGGACTGCGTGGACCAGAGCCTCGTCATCGACACGATGCACTACGAGCACCCCCTCTACACCCCGGAGTCCGTTGCGGCGCAACGACGACTGCCCGAGATCAACACTGCTCGGATCGCATTCGCGGGGGCCTACCACGGCTGGGGGTTCCACGAGGACGGTGCGCGGTCCGGTGTGGTCGCCGCGCAGGCTCTCGGGGTGACCTGGACCGACTCCGAGGTCGACCCGGACCAGGAAGACCGGTCCGCAGTGGCCCTGAGCACCCACGGGGACGCAGCCGGTGCTGAGCTGGGCACCGGCCCCGCCGACGACGCCGAGAACGACCTCGAGGGCGTGGGGGCCCGATGAAGGCCCCCGCCGCGACGCGCATCTACGCGACCTCCATCGTCCATGCGCGCACGACCCCGCTGCGCCACCGCTTCAGGCACCGCAGCCACACCTGGCTGGTCGACCTCGACGAGCTGCCCCGACTGGGCCTGCTGGGCCGGCTCGCGCGCTTCGAGGCGCGCGACCACCTCGGTTCGCCGGACCGCTCGCTGCGCGAGAACCTCGATGCCTTCCTCGCCACCGAGGGGGTCGACCTCGAGGGCGGCCGGATCCTGATGCTGGCCATGCCGCGCGTCCTCGGCACCGTCTTCAACCCCATCAGCGTCTACTGGTGCCACACGCCCGACGGGCGGCTGGCCTGCAACGTGGTCGAGGTGCACAACACCTACGGCGACCGGCACGCCTACCTCGTCCACGCGGACCACAAGGGCCGTGCCGAGGTCGACAAGGCCCTGTATGTGAGCCCGTTCAACGACGTCTCGGGGCGCTACCGCCTGACCATCCCGACGCCGGGCGAGACCGTGCAGGTGCAGGTGGTCCTCGAACGCCCGGACCAGGCCCCGTTCGTCGCCGGCCTGCGCGGCCACGCCCTCCCCGTCCGATCGGCCACGGTGGTGCGCCTCGCCGTCACCCAGCCCCTCGAACCCCTGGCCGTTGCCGCGCGTATCCGCTGGCACGGCATCCGTCTGTGGTTGCGCCGCCTGCCGGTCCAGCCACGCCCTTCCCACCACCAGGAGGCAGTCCAGTGACCACCGCCACCGCAGGCCTCTCCACGCGGCCAGCCATCGACGCCAGCCGCTGGCCCGACCTCACCGCACGTCGCGCGAAGGCGCGTCGCGCCGTCGAGGGTGCCGTCGCCCGCAAGATCTTCCTCTCCGTCGCGCGACGGCTGCCCGTGCGCATCCAGCTGGGGCGTGAGGCGATCGTGGGTGGCGCGGCCACCGACCCGAGCGCACCCCTGATGGTCATCGAGCGGCCCGAGAGCTTCTTCGCCGCGCTCGGCGCCGGCGGGCTGATCGGGTTCGGCGAGTCCTACATGACCGGCGACTGGAACGCCGACGACCTCGGCGGCCTGCTCGAGGTCTTCGCCGCCCAGATGGGGACGCTGATCCCCGAGCCCCTGCAGAAGCTCCGTGCCTTCTACGTGGCCCGTGCCCCGCACACCGACAAGAACACGACGACCAACACCCGCACCAACATCGCTCGCCACTACGACCTGTCCAACGACATGTTCGCGACCTTCCTCGACAGCACCCTCAGCTACTCGTCCGCCCTCTTCGAGGGTTCCGAGGGAGCGGGGCCGGCCATCGCCGGTGAGGTCGTCACCACCAGCATCCCGGCCGCGTCTGCCGGCTGGGACCAGCTGCCGGACGCCCAACGACGCAAGATCGACCGGATGCTCGACTCCGCCAGTGTCCGCGAGGGCAGTCGCGTGCTCGAGATCGGCACGGGCTGGGGAGAGCTCGCGCTCCGTGCCGCGTCCAGGGGTGCACGGGTGCTGTCCGTGACGCTGTCGAGCGAGCAGCAGGCGCTCGCCCGGGAACGGATCGCGGCGGCCGGTTACTCCGACTCGGTCGATGTCGAGCTGCTCGACTACCGGCTGGTCGAAGGGGAGTTCGACGCGATCGTCTCGGTCGAGATGATCGAGGCCGTCGGTCACGAGTACTGGGGTGAGTACTTCCGCAAGATCGACAGCGTCCTCGCGCCGGGCGGCAAGGTGGCCATCCAGGCGATCACCATGCCGCACGACCGCATGCAGGCCACGAAGTACACCTACACGTGGATCAACAAGTACATCTTCCCCGGCGGGTTCCTGCCCTCGACGGAGGCGATCGTCGACGTCAACCGGAAGCAGACCACGCTCCGCGTCAGTGAACGGCTCTCGTTCGGGCAGCACTACGCGGAGACCCTGCGGCTGTGGGACGAGCGCTTCCTCGCCTCCCTCGACAAGGTGCACGCGCTCGGGTTCGACGAGGTGTTCGACCGGATGTGGCACTTCTACCTCGAGTACTCGCGAGCCGGTTTTTGCTCGGGCTACCTCGATGTCCAGCAGCTCGTGCTCGAGAGGGAGGCAGCCCGATGACCACCATCGAGAGAGTCGAGTCACGCACTGTGACAGGGGGATCCAGCGGCATCGCCGGCGAGGTCGCGAAAGCCCTGGCCCCGTTCGTCGGCGGCGAGCTGCCGGTGCGCCTCACCGCGTGGGACGGCAGCGAGGCCGGACCGGCCGACGCCCCCCACGTCGTCCTCCGGTCGCCCCGCGCCCTGCGCCGACTGCTGCGCCACCCGGGTGAGCTCGGGGCCTCGCAGGCCTACGTGACCGGCGAGCTCGACGTCGAGGGCGACCTCGACGTGGCGCTGACCCACGTCTGGTCGGTGGCCCACGAACGCCAGCTCACCGGCATACGCCCCACTCCGGCCGCCATCGCGGCCCTGCTCAAGGTCGCCCGCGGTGCGGGCGCCATCGGCCTGCCACTGCCCGCCCCTGCCAGCCAGGCGGCGCTCAGCGGACGGCTGCACAGCCTGGGCCGCGACCGCCAGGCGATCCACCACCACTACGACCTCTCCAACGACTTCTACAGCCTCATCCTCGACCCGCACATGGCCTACTCGTGTGGCTACTGGCGGTCCGACGCCGACGACTACACGGTCGAGGACGCGCAGCGCGACAAGTTCGAGCTCGTCGGCCGAAAGCTCGGGCTGGGCGCCGGGTCGCGCCTGCTCGACGTGGGCTGTGGCTGGGGGTCGATGAGCCTGTATGCCGCAGAGCACTTCGGCGCGCAGGTCGTCGGCGTCACGATCGCCGCAGAGCAGAAGCGGTTCATCGACGCCCGCATCGCCGAGCGTGGCCTGCAGGACCGGGTGGAGATCCGGCTCCAGGACTACCGCGCCGTGCCGGAGGACGGCTTCGACGCGGTCGTGTCGCTCGAGATGGGCGAGCATGTGGGCCAGCGCAACTACTCCACCTATGCGAAGGTGCTGCACGACCGGGTGCGCCCGGGCGGCCGGGTACTGGTGCAGCAGATGTCCCGCCGCGGGCGCCACCCCGGCGGTGGTCCCTTCATCGAGTCCTTCATCGCCCCCGACATGCACATGCGGCCGGTCGGCGAGACCGTCGACCTGATCGAGGGGTCGGGGCTCGAGGTCCGCGACGTGCACGCCCTGCGTGAGCACTACGTCCGCACCGTCGCGGCCTGGCACCGCACCTTCGAGGACAACTTCGACCGGGTCGTGGCCCTCGTCGGGGAGGAGGTCGCGCGCGTCTGGCGGCTCTACCTCGTCGGCGGGGCGATGGCCTTCCGCGACGGTCGGATGGGGGTCGACCAGATCCTCGCAGTGCGCCCCGACCACGGTCGGTCCGAGATCGAGACGGTGCGACCGGAGGGCTGGTCATAGTGTTCGACGGCTCGAACTTCCTTGCAGTTACTGGGTTCTCGCTCCTCGCGATCCTGCTCCTGATGATCGCGACGGCGTTCGAGGGACACCGCCAGGGCCGGGTCAGCGTCGTCGACACCACGTGGGGGCTGGGCTTCGTCGTCGTCGCGGCGGTCGCCGCCGTGGTGGGTGACGGTGCCGGGTGGCGTCGCGTGGCGCTCCTCGTCGTGGTCGCCGTCTGGGGGCTGCGCCTCGCGTGGCACATGCACCAGCGCAACAGCGGCAAGGGGGAGGACCCGCGCTACGCCGCGATGCTCGAGAAGGAGAAGGGCAACCCGACCCTGGTCGCCATCCGGAAGGTGTACGGCATCCAGGGGCTGTCGGTGTGGTTCGTGTCGCTGCCGATCCAGGTCAGCGCCGCGGCCGGCGGGGGAGTGGTGGCCGTCGCGGTGGTCGGCCTGGCGCTCTGGCTGCTCGGGGTCTCGTTCGAGTCGCTGGGCGACAAGCAGCTCAAGGACTTCAAGGCCGACCCGGCGAACAAGGGCAAGGTGATGGACCGCGGCCTGTGGTCCTGGACCCGGCACCCCAACTACTTCGGGGACTCCTGCGTCTGGTGGGGGATCTGGCTGGTGGCTGCGAGTGCCTGGCCGGGCGTGCTGACCGTGCTGTCGCCCGTGGCCATGACCTACTTCCTCGTGTTCGCCACGGGGGCCAGGCTGCTCGAGAAGCACATGGCGGAGCGCCCCGGGTACGCGGAGTACCAGCAGCGCACCAGCTACTTCCTCCCGCGGCAACCCCGACGCTGACGCGGGAGTTCGCGGTCAAACGGCCGCAAACCCCCCCTGACCCGCTACTGTCCTCGATTGGCGAGACTGTGCTCGATGCGGGCCAGGGCGCCACGGAGCTGGGTCGGGCGGAGGTGTCGACGTGGACGGTGTCGCCATGGACGACGCCGTCGCCGCGGCGAGTGCGGGTGATCCTGCCGCCTTCGGGCTGTTGTGGCGAGAGCTCTCCCCGAGGGTGGCCGCCTACCTCCGCTCGCACGGCGTCGCCGATGCCGAGGACGTCACGAGCGACGTGTTCCTCGCGGTGTTCCGGCAGATGGAGCGGTTCTCCGGCGCAGGCGCCGCCTTCCGGGCACTGGTGTTCACGGTCGCCCACCGCAGGCAGGTCGACTGGCACCGGCAGCGCACGCGCAGGGGCACGTGGCTGGGCCTCGACGAGGCGGGCGTCGACCCGGTGGGGCCCTCGGCCGAGAGCGCGGCCCTGGGACTGCTCGCGGACGAGCACGTCCTCGCGGTGCTGGCTACCCTCACGCCCGACCAGCGGTGGGTGCTCGCCCTGCGGGTGGTGGCCGACCTCAGCCTCGAGGAGACCGCAGCCGTGCTCGGCAAGGATCTCGGCGCCGTCAAGTCCCTGCAGCACCGGGCCCTGTCACGCCTGCGCAGAAAACTCTCGCCAGAGCCGTATCCCGGGGACGCCCTCGCGCGATTGAACCCCCGACATGCCTGAACCCGAGGACTCCACCCCCAGCGGACTGCGCCTGCCGGCCGATGACCCGGCGGCGCCAGCCGTCGAGGCGCTGCGTGCCATGGCATCGCACGGGCCAGTGGAGGCCAGCCCCGAGCTGGCGGCGTTCCTCGACGACCCTGCCGTCGCGGGTTCGGGCGCCACCCCCAGCTCAAGGAGAGACCTCGTGACCGTTGTCCGACTTCCCATCCGCCGTGCCGGCCGTGTGGCCGTCGCCGTCGGCGCAGCCCTGGCCCTGGCCGCCATCGGTGGCGTGGCCGTGGCCGCGACCGGTGGCTCGCCCGACCGTGCGCCCGCCCAGGTGCAGCAGGACGACTCGAGCGACACGACCACCACGACGACGGAGCCCACCGAGACCGAGACCGAGACGGCCACGACGGCGCCCGACGACTCCGAGAGTGCCGACCAGGACGGCGACGACCAGGGTGAGGACGCCCAGGACGGCGACACCGGCGAGACGCAGGCAGCGACGCACACGGCGAACCCCACCGCCGCGGCCAACCACCACGACGGCAAGGGCAGCGACGACGAGCACGCCGACGTCCACGGCGGTGGCACCGTGGACCACCGCGCCGAGCACTCCCCGACGGCCAAGCCGGGCGGCGGCGCCCACACCGACGCGCCCGCCAAACACCGTGGCGGCGGGTCGCACGGCCACTGACCCCCACCCCTGACCACCCTGACCGGGTGGCTGTCCCGAGCCGTGCGGGGCAGCCACCCGGTCAGTCGCCGGCCAGCCATGGTCGGGTGCGCCCGGGCTAGAGTCCGCCTCGTGGAATGCCTGTTCTGCCGGATCGTCGACGGCGCGCTGCCGGCGACCGTGGTGCTCGACGAGCCGTTCACGCTGGGCTTCCTCGACACCCGGCCGCTGTTCAAGGGCCACGTCCTCCTGGTGCCCAGGATTCACGTCGACACGCTCGTCGACCTGCCCGCCGAGCTGCTCCCGGTGCTGATGGGCGCCGCCCAGCGGATGGCCGGGGCCGTGGTCGCGGGCCTCGGCGCGCAGGGGTCCTTCGTCGCGGTCAACAACGTCGTGTCACAGTCCGTGCCCCACCTCCACGTGCACGTCGTGCCGCGCACCAAAGGTGACGGCCTGCGTGGCTTCTTCTGGCCCCGCACCAAGTACGCCTCGGACGACGAGGCGCAGGAGTATGCCGCGCGGCTGGCTGCCGCTCTCCCGCCCCCACCCGCCTGACCCACTTGTTCGGAAGGTGTCCCGCGTCCTGGCCGGGTGCATCCTCCGAACAAAGCGGCCGGGGTGTCGCCGGAGGCTGGCAGGATCGGCTCCGTGCGCAGCCACCTCGTCACGCCCTCGCCCCTCGGCGAGCTGACCCTGGTCGCCGAGGACGGCGCCCTCGTCGGGTGCCTCATGGCCCTGCCCGACCGTGACCCGGCCGACGGGGGTCTGGGCGAGGCCGCCGAGCCGGGGTCGGCCGATCCCGTGCTGGGCGCCACCGCCACCCAGCTCGGCGAGTACTTCGCCGGGGAGCGCACGGAGTTCGACCTCCCGGTGGCGCCTCGGGGCGACGCGTTCCAGCGCAAGGTCTGGGCCCTGCTGCGCGAGATCCCCTACGGGCAGACCCGCAGCTACGGACAGCTCGCGCGGGTCCTGGGTGACGTCAACCTCAGCCAGGCGGTCGGGTGGGCCAACGGTCGCAACCCCATCAGCATCATCGTGCCGTGCCACCGGGTCATCGGCGCCGACGGCTCGTTGGTCGGCTACGCGGGCGGCCTCGACCGCAAGCGCTTCCTGCTCTCCCTCGAGGAGCCGTCGGCCGACGAGGCGCACCGCCTGTTCTGACCGCTCCGCCTGTGACCTGACAGCTCCGCCTGTGACGGGTGTGACCACTGTCCGTTTGGTGATCGTCCGTTCGTCCGGCATTGCGCCGAAGTGCGGCCAACGGCGTCGTCCCGACGGAGAGGATCCCCGTGGAAAGGGGGCGCCATGTGGATCCGGAGGCGCCAGAGGGGCGAAGCCATGCTCTCGGCTGCGGCCGCACTCCTCAGCGCCTCGCTCCTCAGTGCCTCCACCTCACCCCCTGCCGTCGGATCGAGCGAGGCTCGCCTCCGACCTGCGGCCGACCGGACCGCCGTTGCGCTGGTCGCCGTGCCTGCGCAGTACTCGTTCGACGACCTCGCCCCGACCGAGGCTGCGGCTCTGGAGCGCACCGCGTCGCCCGCGCCGTCGGTGGCGGGACCGCGCAAGCCACCCCGACCGCCGAGCGGTGGGGCCAACGGCAGCTCGCCAGCCCCGGGCACGCCCCAAGCCGTGTTGGCTGCCGCCTACCGCAAGGCCGTGTCGAGGTCTCCGCAGGGCTGCCACCTGCGCCCGGAGCACCTCGCCGCCATCGGTCAGGTGGAGTCCGGCTCGATCGGTGGCCGCTCGGTCACCTCGGGACACCGGGTCACCCCCGCGATCTACGGCCCACTGCTCGACGGCGGCCCGTTCGCGGTCGTCCACGACAGTGACGGCGGGCGCTACGACGGCGACGGGCAGTACGACCGGGCCATGGGTCCGCTCCAGTTCCTCCCCGGCACCTGGCGCTGGGCCGGACGCGACGGCGACGGCGACGGTCGGCGCGACCCCCAGAACGTCTTCGACGCGGCGCTCGCGACGGCCGGCTACCTGTGCCTCGGCGGACGCGACCTGTCCCGGGCCGGCGACCTGAGGTCGGCGGTGCTGTCCTACAACCAGTCCGGCGACTACCACTCAGCGGTGGTGGAGTGGGTGTCCTACTTCCGCCGGCACGGCCTGGCCGCGATGACGAGCGTGGCCTTCCGGGTCGGGTCGGGCGGCCGAGCCAGCGCGCTGGTCGGGCCCGACGCCGCCGCCGACCAGCCGTCGGAGCCCGCCAGCACCCCGAAGGACCCGGTCGCGAAGCCTCGGTCCACCGAGACCGGCCCGTCGTCCGCACCCACCGCACCTGCCACGTCCAGCCCGGTGCCGACGCAATCCACCCAGCCCCCCACGACCGCACCCACGACGTCACCCACGACGCCACCGACCGACCCCACTCCGGAGCCGACCGCTCCGGCGCCGACCACGACCACGCCGCCGCCCACGTCGTCCACGACCGCGCCGCCGGAGCCTGACCCGACACCCGCCGGCTGACCAGCGGGTGGGACGGTGACGTGACGCGCGTCGCACTTCGCGCAGGGAGGCGACGGCACGGCATACCCGGGGGTCTAGCGTCGTTGTGCAAAGTGACTGCTGGTCCGCACAGCAGACGTCAGAGAGGACGGCGCCCCAGCTGGGGTGGCCGTCCTTCGCCTTTCACAGGAGAGTGGTGGAATGACCTCGCAGCAGGTGCCCACAACAACGTCGCGTCATCGGGTCGTCGTGATCGGTTCCGGCTTCGGTGGCCTCTTCGGCACGCAGGCCCTCAAGCGTGCCGACGTCGACGTCACGCTGATCGCCAAGACCACGCACCACCTCTTCCAGCCACTGCTCTACCAGGTCGCGACCGGCATCCTCTCCGAGGGGGAGATCGCCCCGGCCACCCGCGAAGTCCTTGCCCGGCAACGCAATGCGCGCGTGCTGCTCGGCAACGTCACGCACATCGACCTGGCCGCCAAGACGGTGACGTCCCGCGTCCTCGACCGCGACACGGTGACCCCCTACGACACCCTGCTGGTGGCGGCGGGTGCCGGGCAGTCCTACTTCGGCAACGACCACTTCGCGCAGTTCGCCCCCGGCATGAAGTCCATCGACGACGCCCTCGAGCTTCGTGGCCGGATCTTCGGGTCGTTCGAGTGGGCCGAGCTCGCCAGCACGCCGAAGGAGATCGACCGGCTGATGACGTTCGTGGTCGTCGGCGCCGGCCCTACCGGGGTGGAGATGGCCGGCCAGATCGCCGAGCTCTCTCGTCGCACGCTGCGCAGGGACTTCCGCAACATCGACACCAGCCGGGCGCGCATCGTGCTGCTGGACGCCGCCCCCACCGTGCTGGCCGCCTTCGGTGACCAGCTCGGTGCCAAGGCCGCGAAGCGGCTCGCCGAGATCGGGGTCGAGGTGCAGCTCGGGGCCAAGGTCATCGGGGTCGACGCCACCGGCATCGAGGTCGAGGACGCCGACGGCACCCAGCGCCGCATCGAGTCGGTCTGCAAGGTCTGGGCAGCCGGTGTGCAGGCGTCCGAGCTCGGCGCCCAGCTGGCCGAGCAGTCCGGTGCCCAGCTCGACCGCGCCGGCCGCATCGCCGTCAACGACGACCTGACCCTGCCCGGCCACCCCGAGGTCTTCGTGGTCGGTGACATGGCCTCCCTCAAGGGCTATCCGGGCGTCGCGCAGGTCGCGATCCAGGGGTCGCGCTACGCCGCCGACCAGATCAAGCGCCGACTGGCCGGCAAGGAGCCGAAGGGGCCGTTCGAATACCACGACAAGGGCTCGATGGCGACGATCTCGAGGTTCAGCGCGGTCGCCTCGATCGGCAACCTGAGGTTCACGGGGTTCGTCGCCTGGCTGCTCTGGCTGGCTGTCCACCTCGTCTACATCATCGGCTTCAAGCACCGGCTGACCACGCTGCTGCACTGGACCGTCAGCTTCCTCGGCCGCGGTCGCTCGGAGCGCACCGTGACCGAGCAGCAGGTCTTCGCCCGGACGGCGATCGAGCAGCTGGGCTCGGGCTACGCTCCGTCGCTCCCGAGGGTGCCGGCCGACAAGAAGTCTCCGGCACAGTCGGTGGCGCAGGCCCGCGAAGAAGGCAGCCGCATCCTCTGAGGACCGGCGTGGTGCCCGCTGCGTGAGATGCCACGTGCGCGGCGGGCGACTCGCCTAGGGTGGCGCCATGCCGCTGGACTACCCGATCCACGAGACGACGCTGGCCAACGGCCTGCGCGTCGTCGTCTCGCCCGACGCCTCCGTGCCCACCGTCACCGTCAACATCTGGGTGAACGTCGGGTCCCGTCACGAGGTCGTCGGTCGCACCGGTTTCGCCCACCTGTTCGAGCACCTGATGTTCCAGGGTTCCCGGCACATCGCCAGTGGCGAGCACTTCACCCGGTTGATGGCCGAGGGCGGGCGCCTCAACGCGACGACGTGGTTCGACCGCACCAACTACTTCGAGACCATCCCCAAGGGCGCCTACGAGCTCGCACTCTGGATGGAGGCCGACCGGCACGGGCACCTGCTCGACGCGGTCACGCAGGAGAACCTCGACAACCAGCGCGACGTGGTCAAGGAAGAGAAGCGCCAGCGCTACGACAACGTCCCCTACGGCACGGCCCTCATCGAGGTGTATGCCGCGGTGTTCCCCGCGGGGCACCCGTACCACCACCCCACGATCGGGTCGATGGAGGACCTCGACGCAGCCAGCCTCGCGGACGTGCACGACTTCTTCCGCCGCTACTACGGCCCCAACAACAGCGTGCTCACGCTCGTCGGCGACGTCACACCCGAGGAGGGCTTCGCCGCGGCGGAACGCTACTTCGGCCACCTGCCCGCGTCGGCCGAACCGGCCCGGCCGCCCGTGCCCCCGCTGGAGCCGCTCGCGGAACCGGTGCGGGTGGACCGGCCGGGCAACGTCCCCAACGACCGCCTGCACATCGCCTTCCGGCTCCCGGTCGACAACACGCCTGAGTTCTTCGCCGCTGGCCTGGCCATCGACGCCCTCGGCGGCCTCTCGACCTCGCGCCTGGTGCAGCGGCTGGTCCGGCGCGAGCAGGTCGCCAACTCCGTCCAGGCCCACGCCATGGGCTTCGTCGACGGCGTCTCGCTGGGATTCCTCGTCGTCGACGTCGCGGACGGCCAGGACCCCGACGCCGTCGAGGCGGCCGTGGTCCAGGAGCTGGAACGGTTCGTGGTGGAGGGACCCACTGGGGTCGAGATGGAGTCCGCGATGGCCCAGTCCGAGCGCTCGTGGCTGTCGGCGCTCGCGGGGCAGGAGGAGCGGGCCGACCTGATCAGCCAGCACGTGCTGCTCCACGGAGACGGCCAGTTCGTCAACACGTTCCTCGACCGGATCGGCGAGGTCGGGCCCGACGACGTCCGCGCCGCCGCGGCGCGGTGGCTGCGACCCGAGAGCAGGGCCGTCGTCCGGCACCTGTCCGTGCGCGAAGAGGAGGAGGTGGCATGAGCGACGTGACCGAGGTGGTCGACCGCGGTGTCGACGACGGCACCCCGCCCGAGCCCCCGGTGCAGGCGCCCGGAGCATGGCAGTTCGCGACCCCCGCCCGGCACCGGCTGTCCAACGGCATCGAGCTGCTCTGCTACGACATCCCCGGGCAGTACGTCATCTCGGTACGCACCGTGCTGCCGTTCCCCTTGTCCGTCGAGCCGCGCGAGGTGGAGGGCGTGGCGAGCATCATGTCCAGGCTCCTCGATGAGGGCACGGCCGAGCACTCACCCGAGGAGTTCGCAGAACTGTTGGAACGCAAGGGAATCGCCCTCGGCGCCTCGGTCACTGACGGTGGGCTCGGGGTCGACCTCGACGTGCCCAAGCGCCGGCTCGGCGAGGCCCTCGACCTGCTCCGCCAGGCCCTGGCCGAACCGGTCTTCCCCGAGACGGAGGTCGAGCGCCACCGCAAGACGCGGCTCGCCCAGATCGAGCAGGAGCGGGCCCTCGCGCCGCAGCGGGCGGCGCAGGAGTTCATCGCCACCTTCTTCGACGCCGCCGACCGGGCGTCCCGGCCGACGGCCGGCACGACCGCCAGCATCTCGGCCCTGACCCGCCAGCACATCGTCGACTTCCACGCCGAACGGGTCGGCCCGACCGGCATGACCGCAGTGGTGGCCGGCGACCTGGCGGGCCTCGACGTGGTGCGCCTCGCCGAGGAGACCCTGGGCACCTGGCTGAACCCCGGCCACCTGCCCGCCCCGACCGCGACGGCGCCGCAGCGCGCCACGGACGCGGCCCGCGTCGTGCTCGTCGACCGACCCGGCTCGGTGCAGAGCGAGCTCCTGGTCGGGTGGGCCGGCCCGGACCGGCACACGAAGACCGGCTGGGCGGCATACCCGGTCCTGGGCTTCATGGTCGGGGGCTCCCCGAACGCGCGCATCGACGCGGTCCTGCGCGAGGAGAAGGGCTACACCTACGGGATCCGCTCGGGCTTCCGCCCGCGCCGCGTCGGGGGTCTCTTCCTGACCTCCGGCTCGGTCCGCGCCGACGCGACCGTGGAGTCGGTGCGCCTCCTGCTCGAGCTGCTCGAGTCGGGTCGGGAGGGGTTCAGCGCCGAGGAGGTGCGCGCCGGCGTCGACTTCATCAGCAAGACGGCTCCGGGGCGCTTCGCCACCGCCGACGCGGTCGCCGACGAGGCCGTCCACATGGCCCTCGACGGCCTCACGACGGACTTCACCACGCAGACCCTCGAGGCGATGCGCCGGCTGGACGCCGACCAGCTCACCGCGGCATACCGCGAGTGGGTGCAGGGGGAGTGGACCATCGTGGTGGTCGGCGACGCGAGCACGTATGCCGAGGGCGTGCGTGGCCTGGGCGTCGGCGACGTGAGCGGCGTCCCCGCCTGAGCGGGTCAGGCGCGGGCGCTCGTCCCCAGCCGCTCGAGCACCTGGTCGTGCAGCAGGCCGTTGGTGGCGAGTGCGTTGCCGCCCCACGGCCCGTCCTTGCCCGCCAACGAGGTGAACCGACCGCCGGCCTCGGTGACGATGGGGACGAGGGCGGCCATGTCGTAGACGGCGAGGTCGGGCTCGGCGGCGATGTCCACGGCGCCCTCGGCGACCAGCATGTACGACCAGAAGTCGCCGAACGCGCGGCTGCGCCAGCAGTCGTCGGTGAGCTGCAGGAGCTCCTCGTGCCGGTCGACCTCGCGCCAGCCCTTGAGGCTGGAGTAGGAGACGGACGCGTCGGCGATGTCCGAGACGGCGGACACGTGGATCCGCTTGGCCGCCGCGAGGCTGCGCCCGGACCAGGCGCCCGAGCCGTTCGCGGCCCACCACCGACGGCCCAGGGCCGGCGCCGCCACCAGGCCGAGCACGGGCATGTCGTTGTCGACCAGCGAGATCAGGGTCGCCCAGACCGGGACGCCGCGCACGAAGTTGTGGGTGCCGTCGATGGGGTCGATGACCCACCGCCGCGGACCGTGACCGGTGGTCTCGAACTCCTCGCCCTCGACGGCGTCGCGCGGCCGCGTCCGCTTGAGCTGCGACCGGACCAGCTCCTCGGCGTCCTTGTCGGCGTCACTGACCAGCGACAGGTCGGGCTTGGACTCCACGACCAGGTCGTGCGCCCGGAACCGGGACATCGTGATCCGCTCGACCGCGTCGGCCAGGACATGGGCGAGGCGCAGGTCGTCGTCGTAGGGCACCCGGCCACGCTAGCCCGTCAGCCCGCCGGGGCGGTGGACGCTGGGCCCCTCGGCCTCGTTGGCGACGGCCTGGGTAGGCGTGGAGCATTCCAAATCAAACACCATCAAATGGGTACAAAAGGGATCCGTGCCGAAGATCTGCTCTCAACTCGGCAGCGGGACGATCACGTTTTTGTCTCGGGTTGGCTCAGAGCGTCGCCTTTGCTCCCTGCGTGCCCTTTCATGGGTGCCACAACACACGAACGACCTGTGCGTTACAGGGCTGCGCTCCACTCGGGGCACAGCCCGGACCGACCGCCCATCAATCTGGGCGGCAGACCCTAAGTAGGAGGACGTCAATGCGAGGAACTACTCGCACGGTGGCCATGCTTGCTGGAATCTCTTCCGTTGCGCTGCTTGCTGCAGCCTGCGGCGGCGGCAACAGCAGCGATGACACCAGCTCCAGCGCCGCTGGCAAGACCGGCGGGGCTGTCACGGTCCGCGGGTGCAACCCCCAGAACCCCCTCGTCCCGGGCAACACGAACGAGACCTGTGGCGGCAACGTGCTCGACGCCATCTCGGCCAAGCTCGTGCACTACAACCCCGAGACCGCCGCCCCCGAGAACGACATCGCGGACAAGATCGAGACCTCTGACAACCAGAACTTCACCGTGACCCTGAAGAAGGGCTACAAGTTCCAGGACGGCACCGAGGTCAAGGCGAAGAACTTCGTCGATGCCTGGAACTGGGTGGCAGCTGGCGAGAACGCCGCGCTGGGTAGCTACTTCTTCGACCCGATCGAGGGCTACGCGGAAACGCAGTGCACCGGCTCCGGTGACGACCCCTGTGCGGGTGCTGGCAAGGCCAAGACCAACAAGCTCACCGGTCTCGCGGTGAAGGATGACTACACCTTCACCATCAAGACCAAGGAGAAGGTCTCCAACCTCCCTGTGCGCCTCGGCTACACCGCCTTCGCGCCGGTTCCGGACTCGTTCTTCAACGACCCGAAGGCCTTCGGCGAGAAGCCGATCGGTGCGGGCCCGTACAAGTTCGACAGCTGGACCAAGAACACCGAGATCAAGCTCAGCAAGTTCGCTGACTACTCGGGCAAGTTCGGCGGCAAGCTGGACAACATCACGTTCAAGATCTACCAGGACGACGACGCGGCCTACAACGACGTCATCGCCAACCAGCTCGACGTGATCGACACCATCCCGTCCTCGGCCCTGATCGACGACAAGTACAAGACCGACCTGCCGGACCGCAACCTGTCCAAGGCTGTCGGCGTCATCCAGGCGATCAACTTCCCGCCGGCGAAGACGGACCCGAACTACTCGAACGTCAAGCTGCGCCAGGCCATCTCCATGGCCATCGACCGGCCGACGATCACCAAGCAGATCTTCAACGGCACGCGTGAGCCTGCCACCGGTTGGGTCTCCCCGGTCGTCGACGGCTACAAGGCGAACGCCTGTGGCGAGTCCTGTGTCTTCGACGCTGCCAAGGCCAAGGCCAAGCTCGACGAGGCCGGTGGCTTCAAGGGCGGCAAGATGACGATCTCCTACAACGCCGACGCTTCTCACAAGGCGTGGGTCGAGGCGACCTGCAACTCGATCAAGACCGCTCTCGGTGTCGACTGTGTCGCCACCCCGGTCGTCGACTTCGCCACGTTCCGTAGCCAGATCACGGACCGCAAGATGAAGGGCATGTTCCGCGCCGGATGGCAGATGGACTACCCGTCCATCGAGAACTTCCTCGCCCCGCTCTACGGCACCGGTGCCGGCTCGAACGACAGCGACTACAGCAGCGCCCAGTTCGACCAGCTCCTCAAGGAGGCTGCGGCGGCCAAGAGTGGCCCCGACGCCAACGCGAAGTACCAGGAGGCTGAGGGCGTTCTCGCGAGCGACATGGCTTCCATCCCGATGTGGTACTCCACCGCTCAGTTCGGGTGGTCGAACAAGGTCACGAACGTGAAGGTCACTGCGTTCGGCACGATCGACTTCGCCAGCCTGCAGCTCAAGTAAGCCAGTCCCCGGTCCCCCCACCTGAGGGTGGGGGAGCCGAGGCAGCGTCGTCGGCCTGCCGGCCCAGTGCCGGCAGCCCGATGGCCTGTCCGGGGTCAGTCGAGGGGTTACCCCCGCCTCCTGACACCCACACCATCCATACGACTATGTTGTGAATGCACACGGGCGTGCAGGTCTCGCCCCCGCTCACGGCTCGTCCAGCCACGCCACGGGACACCCCCACCCGGCGGCGTCAGATCAAGGGAGGTGACGTGTACAAGTACATCCTTCGGAGACTGCTCCAGATGATCCCGGTGCTGCTTGGGTCCACGTTCATTATCTTTGCCATGGTTTTCGCACTGCCCGGAGACCCCACGGCAGGCATGTGCGGCGAGCGGCCCTGTGCGCCGGCGTTCGTCGCCAAGTTCCGCGCCGAGCACAACCTGAACGACCCGCTGCCGACGCGGTACGCCAAGTACATGGGCAACCTGGCCCAGGGCGACCTCGGCACCACCTTCCGTGACGTCAAGGTGTCGCAGGAGCTCGAACAGCGCTACCCGACTACCGCGAAGCTCGCCGGCATGGCCGTGCTCTTCGAGACGATCATCGGTGTCATCGCCGGTGTCCTGGCGGGTATCCGCAAGGGCAAGTTCATGGACAACCTCGTCCTGGTGAGCACCCTGATGGTCATCGCCATACCCATCTTCGTGATCGGTGCGACGCTCCAGTACTACCTCGGGGTGAGGGCCAAGCTCTTCCCGGTCACGGTGTCCCCCGAAGCGACGTTCTACGAGCTCCTGCTCCCGGCCTTCGTGCTGGGCAGCGCCTCGATCGCCTACGTCGCACGACTGACCCGCACCAACCTCGTGGAGAACCTGCGGGCGGACTACCTGCGCACGGCCATCGCCAAGGGCCTGACCCGGCAGCGCGCCATCGGCCTGCACGCCCTGCGCAACTCGCTGATCCCCGTCGTCACCTTCATCGGTGCCGACTTCGGTGGGCTCCTCGGCGGCGCGATCGTCACCGAACGGATCTTCAACATCCAGGGTGTGGGTGGCTACCTCTTCACCGGTATCCGCAACCGTGACGGGGTGTCGGTCGTCGGCACCGTGACCGTGCTGGTGCTGGTGTTCCTGCTCGTCAACCTGCTCGTCGACCTCGCGTACGGCGTGCTCGACCCGAGGATCAGCCATGACTGAGTCGTCGACCATTGCCGTTGGCGCCGAGACAGGCGCCCCCGTCCCGGGTCATGACGAAGCCCGCTCGCTCACGTCGGACGCCTGGCGCTCACTCAAGAAGAACCCGATCTTCTGGGTCTCCATCGTGCTCATCGTGCTCTTCGTGCTGATGGCCGCGTGGCCGTCGTTGTTCACCAACGTCGACCCCAACGCCGCGATCCTGAAGGAAGCCCGCCAGAAGCCCAGCGCGAGCGCCTGGTTCGGGCGCGACATCCAGGGCTACGACATCTACTCGCGCACCATCTACGGTGCCCGTGCGTCGATCCTGGTGGGTGTGTTCGCCTCCATCGCGACCGTGCTCATCGGTGGGGCCATGGGCGTCGCCGCGGGCTACTACGGCGGCTGGCTCGACTCGCTGATCTCGCGCGTCACGGACATCTTCTTCGCCATCCCGCTGCTCCTCGGCGGCATCCTCTTCATGGCGACGTTCCCCAACACGGTCAACTCGCCCTACCTGCTGGTGGTGGGCAAGGTGGTGCTGGTGCTCTCGATCTTCGGCTGGCCCGGCCTCGCCCGGCTCATGCGCTCGAGCGTCCTGCAGGTGAAACCGAACGACTACGTCCAGGCGGCTCGTGCCCTCGGCGCGACGCCCTGGCGCATCATCCGGGCCCACGTGCTCCCGAACGCCCTCGCGCCGATGATCGTCGTGGCCACCATCAACCTCGGTGTGTTCATCTCCGTGGAGGCCACCCTGAGCTTCCTGGGCATCGGGCTGACGCCGCCCGCCGTGTCGTGGGGTGTGGCCATCTCCGACGCCATCGTGGCGCTGCGGACGACGCCGCACATCTTGCTGTTCCCCAGTCTCTTCCTGAGCCTGGCGGTGCTGGCCTTCATCATGCTCGGCGACGCGGTGCGCGATGCCTTCGATCCGAAGTCGCGCTGAGGCGGGAGAAAAGACAACAGATGACTACCTCTGAAACCATGGCTCGCCAGTCGGCGAAGTCATCCGGCCAGACCTACACGCCCAAGGACGGCCTCCTCCTCGAGGTGGAGAACCTCCACGTCGAGTTCCACACCGCGGACGGCGTCGCCAAGGCGATCAACGGCGTGAACTTCGACCTCTTCGAGGGCCAGACCCTGGCCATCCTCGGTGAGTCGGGGTCGGGCAAGTCCGTGACCGCGCAGGCGATCATGGGCATCCTCGACATGCCGCCGGCGGTCATCCCGCAGGGCCAGATCCGCTACTGCGGCCAGGACCTGCTGACGATGCCCGCAGAGCAGCGGCGCCGGACGCGCGGCCCGGAGATCTCGATGGTCTTCCAGGACGCCCTGTCCTCGCTCAACCCGGTGTTCCCGGTCGGCTGGCAGATCGCCGAGATGTTCCGCGTCCACCGCGGCATGAACAAGTCGGACGCCCTCGAGCGTGCGATCAAGCTCATGCAGCGCGTGCAGATCCCGGCCGCCAAGGAGCGGGTGCGGGCCTATCCGCACCAGTTCTCCGGCGGTATGCGCCAGCGCATCATGATCGCGATGGCGATCGCGCTCGACCCGGCGGTCCTCATCGCCGACGAGCCGACCACCGCGCTGGACGTGACCGTCCAGGCGCAGATCATGGCGCTGCTGCAGGAGCTGCAGGAGGAGCGCCAGATGGGGCTCATCCTCATCACGCACGACCTGGGTGTCGTCGCCGACGTCGCCGACAAGATCGCGGTCATGTACGCCGGCCGGATCGTCGAGCGGGCCGACGTCTTCGACCTGTACCGGCAGCCCGGGCACCCGTACACCAAGGGTCTGCTCGAGTCGATCCCGCGCCTGGACCAGAAGGGCCAGCAGCTCGCCGCCATCGGTGGCCTGCCGCCTAACCTGATGCGGATCCCTCCGGGCTGCGCGTTCAACCCGCGGTGCAAGTACGCCCAGGACGTGTGCCGTGAGGAACGCCCTGCCCTGCTCGAGGTCGCTCCCGGCCGAGAGAGCGCCTGCCACTTCGCCGAGGAGGTCCTCCATGGCTGAGGCCATTCTGACCGCGACCGACCTGGTCAAGTACTACCCCATCAAGGGCGGTGTGCTGCGCCGGACGGTGGGCAACGTCAAGGCCGTCGACGGGGTCAGCTTCGAGCTCCGCAAGGGTGAGACGCTGGGCATCGTCGGTGAGTCCGGGTGTGGCAAGTCCACCCTCGGCCGCCTCCTGATGCGTCTGGAGGAGCCCACCTCGGGCAGCGTCGTCTTCGACGGCGTCGACATGTACGCCCAGAAGGGCCGCGCGATGCGTCGGCTGCGTCGTGACATCCAGATCGTGTTCCAGGACCCCTACACCTCGCTCAACCCTCGCAAGACGGTCGGCGACATCGTGGGGGAGCCCTTCGACATCCACCCCGACGTGGTGCCAAAGAAGGGTCGTCGCAAGGCCGTCCAGGACCTGCTCGACCTCGTGGGCCTGAACCCCGAGCACATCAACCGCTACCCCCACCAGTTCTCCGGTGGCCAGCGGCAGCGCATCGGCATCGCCCGTGGCATCGCGCTCAACCCCAAGGTGCTGATCTGCGACGAGCCGGTGTCCGCGCTCGACGTGTCGGTGCAGGCGCAGGTCGTCAACCTGATGGAGAAGCTGCAGGACGAGCTCGGCCTGTCCTACATCTTCATCGCACACGACCTGTCCGTCGTCCGGCACATCTCGGACCGCGTGGGGGTCATGTACCTCGGCAAGATGGCAGAGCTGGGGGAGGAGGACGAGATCTACGCTCGTCCCACCCACCCCTACACCCAGGCCCTGCTGTCCGCTGTCCCGGTGCCGGACCCGACGCTGCGGGACAAGCGGGAGCAGATCGTCCTCAAGGGCGACGTGCCCTCGCCGGCCAACCCGCCCTCGGGTTGCCGCTTCCACACGCGGTGCTGGAAGGTGCAGGACAAGTGCAAGACCGACATCCCGCTGCTCGAGCTGCGTCCTGACGGCGTCGCCGAGCACCTGTCGGCGTGCCACTTCGCGGCTCCGCGCGAGATCATCGAGACGATCGACCTCACCGTCGTCGACCCGAAGGCGCAGACCACCGGCGCCTGACCGCACGACCACCACGGTGCCGTCCTCCCCTCGGGGAGGGCGGCACCGTGCCGTTCCCGGGTCCTACTGCCGACCCGGCAGGCGCCGGTTCAGGGAGAAGACCCGCCCCAGCAGCGGCATGAGGACGATGTTGAGGCCGTGCAGGATCCCGATGATCAGGAGTATGCCGCCGAGCCGGCTGAGCTCGAAGGTCACCTGCTCGGCGGTGACGTCCTCCGAGATCGTGTTGTTCCACTCCGCCTGGGGCGCGACGTGCACGCTGAACAGGATGAAGGCGGCGAAGATCAGGTAGTACACGATGTCGGTGAGCACGATGTAGCTCTTGCCGGTCAGCGGGTTGTCGTGGAAGACATCGGCGGCATACGCCCGGCCGAAGCGCTTGATGAACGGGCCGAGCCACAGGGCGATGGCCAGCAGGGCGAGGTTGGTGCCCACCTCCAGGATCCACCAGGGCATGTGCAGTCCTTTCCCATCTCTCGGTGTGAGCGCCAGCACCGCCATGGTGATGGCGGCGGTCCCGGTCAGCCACAGGGCCCCGACCCGCGCCAGCCGGCGGCGTCGGGCGCGGTCGTCGTCGATCGAGGCGACCACGCGGGCGAAGAGGTCCGGTGACGGCTCGGTGCGGCTCCCTTCGCGCGCGAGGGCTTCGTGCAGGCGTTCCTCGAGGGTGCTCATTGCCTCTCCTCCAAGGTGGTCGCGAGGGTGCGCATGCCCCGCTGCAGGTGGGTCTTCACCGAGTTGGCGGAGATGCCGAGGGTCGTGGCGATCGCCTCGACCGGCAGGTCGAGGTAGTAGCGCAGGACGAGGCAGTCACGCTGTCGGTGCGGCAAGGTGCGCAGGGCCGCGACGACCTCCGAGCGTGACTCGCGGGCCGCCGCGGTCTCCTCTGCGGAGGGCTCGTCGAGGACGGCCGGCGGTCGGTGGCGCAACGAGACCAGGCCCCGGCGGTTGTGGTCGCGGGCCAGGTTGATGACGATCGAGCGCAGGTAGGCGGCGGCCCGCTCGGAGTCGCGGATCCGGTGGGCCGTGCGCGACAGCCGGATGAACGCCTCCTGCACGAGGTCCTCCGCTGCGGTGCGGTCCTCCACGAAGAACCGCGCGAGCGAGACGAGCCGATCGGCCTCGGCGGCGAAGAGCGCGGCGACGAGCGCGTCGGCGGCCGGGACCGCCGACGCCTCCCGTGTCTCCCCGTCCAGTACGTCCACAGACTCCATCACCTCGACAGACGAATGAGCAGAGCCGTTGGGTGACAAGGAATTTCATGGATTTCTCGTGTCACCCGTGGCGGCGTGGTGTCGCGTCAGTGAGGTGTCAGCACCACAGCACCACAGGGCAAGGAGAGCACCATGGAACACACCCAGTCATCACCTCTTTGGCGGAGGACCGCCACAGCGGCGGCCTGCGCCGCAGTCCTCGGCGTGGGCGCCGCAGTCGCCCCGGCGGTCGCCGGGGCGGCACTGAGCTTCAAGAGCGGGTTGAGGGACTTCACGCCCACGGCAGCCGGGCCGTTCGACGGGGCGTCGGCCAAGCTGACCCTGGTCGGCACGGACGCGACGCAGGCCGTCTTCGTGGTCCACGGCGTGGACCCCGCGGTGGCGGGCCGGACGTTCGGGGCCCACCTGCACGCCGGGCCCTGCGTGGCGGGCAACGGCGCGGCGGCCCTGGGTCACTACAACCACTCGACGACGGCACCGCCCACGGTGAACGACCAGACCGAGATCTGGCTCGACGTGACCATCAACGACGGCGGGAACGGGCAGAGCATGGCCAGGGTCGACTGGGCGCCTGCGGCCGGCCCCCGCTCGGTGGTGATCCATGCGAACCCGACCGCGGCCGACGGGACCGCAGGGGCGAGGCTCGCGTGCCTGCCCGTGGAGTGGTGATGACGAGCTCCCGGCACGCGGTGCTCCGCGCCGCCCTCATCGGCCTCGGCCTGGGGGTGGCGTGGGGTGCGGCCGCGAGGGCCTGGATGCGCCTGGTCTCGACCGAGCCGGAGTTCAGCTGGGTCGGCACGTCGATGATCCTGGGGCTCAGCGGTGTGCTCGGCCTGCTGATCGGTCTGTCCTGGGTGGCCCGCCGAGCCACCGGGCGCCGGCGGTGGTTCCGCCTGCTGTTCCTGCCGGGCCTGATCCTCTTCGCCGGGCAGGGCCTGCCGTTGGCTCCTGGACTGCTCGTCGCCGGTCCGCTGGTGCGTCGGCGTGGCCTCCTGTCCCGTGCGGTGACCGTCCTGGCGGTCGCCGGTCCGGCCTTCCTGCTGTGGCGGGTCGATCGCCTCGACGAGACCACGATGCTGTCGGCGCCAACCCGCGTGCAGCTTGGGCTGCTGTTCGGAATGCCTTTGCTCGCAACGGCACTGGCGTTCGCCGGCCATCTCGTGATGGGTCCGCTGGCGGAGCGGGCTCAGTCCGCGTCGCCCGATCGAGCGCGCAGCAGGCGGCGCAGCGACTCCAGGCGTGAGGTGCCGGCCGGTCCCGCCTGACCGGATGCCACCCAGGCGTCGAGGGCGCACTCCTCCTCGTCGTGGGTGCATCCGCGCGGACACTCGGCGGTGCCGGGCTCGAGGTCGGGGAAGTGCTGGATGACCCGGGCGAGGTCCACGTGCGCCAGCCCGAAGGAGCGGACCCCTGGGGTGTCGATCACCCAGCCGGTGCCGTCGGGGAGCCGCAGGGCGACCGCCGAGCTCGACGTGTGTCGACCGCGACCCGTGAAGTCGTTGACCACACCGGTGGCCCTGCGGGCGTCGGGGACCAGCCCGTTGACGAGGGTGGACTTGCCCACGCCGGAGTGGCCGATGAACACGCTGACCCGGTCGACCAGCTGCTCGTGCAGGGCCTCCAGACCCTCGAACCCGGACTCGCCGGTGGCGGTCACGACGTGGCGGACGTTGAGGGGCGCGTAGTTGGCCAGGAACGTGTCGGCGTCGGCCAGGTCGGCCTTGGTGAGCACCAGCAGGGGGTCGAGCCCCGCGTCGTAGGCGGCCACGAGGCAGCGGTCGATCATGCGGGGACGCGGCTCGGGGTTGGCCAGTGCCGTGACGATCACGAGCTGGTCGGCGTTCGCGACGATGACGCGCTCGACCGGGTCGGTGTCATCGGCCGTGCGGCGCAGCACCGAGCGCCGTGGCGTGAGGCGGACGACCCTGGCCAGGCCGTCGGGGTTGCCCGAGGTGTCGCCGACCAGCTCGACGTCGTCGCCGACGACGATGCCCTTGCGGCCCAGCTCGCGGGCCTTCATCGCGGTGACGATGCGCTCGGGCCACGC
The DNA here is from genome assembly GCF_039531795.1 of Pedococcus bigeumensis. NCBI lineage: Bacteria > Bacillati > Actinomycetota > Actinomycetes > Micrococcales > Intrasporangiaceae > Pedococcus > Pedococcus bigeumensis. Next base: position 505,405 of record NZ_BAAAQS010000001.1, read on the forward strand.
CCGCCCGTCGGGGCGCTTGCCGCCCGCCCCCTGGGCGACCAGCACGGTGTAGCGACCACGGTCGACCCCGATGACGAACCCGGGAACCGCGTCCTCATGGGCTGGGCGGTCCTTGGACCTCGGTCGGGACCCCCGGCGGCTGGGCCGGATACGGACGTCGCTCTCGTCGTAGTCCGACGCGCGTCGGCTCACGAGCGGTCTCCACCGGGGTCGACGAGGCCGTGCCACAGGTCGACGAACTCGGGGAGGGTCTTGGCCACCGTGCCGGGGTCCTCCACGACCAGTCCGGGGGTGCGCAGCCCCAGGACCGCGCCGGCCATCACCATCCGGTGGTCGGCATACGTGTGGAACAGGCCTCCTGTGAGGGCTCCGGGCACGATGCGCAGACCGTCGTCGGTCTCGGTGACGGTCACCCCGCGGTCGCCGAGCTCGCGCGAGAGAGCCGCGAGCCGGTCGGTCTCGTGCCCCCGGATGTGGGCGACCCCCCTGATCACGCTGGGGGAGTCGGCGAGCGCGGCCAGCGCCGCCACCACGGGCGTGAGCTCGCTGGCGTCGTGCAGGTCGACGTCGATGCCACCGACCTCGCCGTTCCCGGACACGGTCAGCCCCTCGCGGGACAGGGAGACGTCGGCTCCCATGGCGTCGAGGATGTCGCGGATCGCGTCGCCCGCCTGCGTGGTGTGCTGGGGCCATCCGGGCACCGTGACACGTCCACCGGTCAGGAGCGCTGCCGCCAGGAACGGCGCGGCGTTGGACAGGTCCGGCTCGACCTGCACGTCGAGGCCGTTGATCTCCGACGGCTCGACCCGCCAGGTGTTGGCATCGCCGTCGTCGACGATGGCGCCCGCGTCGCGAAGCGTCTCCACCGTCATCTCGATGTGGGGCTCCGACGGGACGGGCTTGCCCACGTGGTGGATCGTCACACCCCTGTCATAGCGCGGCGCGGCGAGCAGCAGGGCGGAGATGAACTGCGAGGACGAGGACGCGTCGAGCGTGACGTCGCCTCCCGGCACGCTCCCGGTGCCGTGGACGGTGAAGGGGAGGGTGCCGCGCCCCTCGTCCTCGACGGTCGCCCCGAGCACCCTGAGGGCGGCGAGCACCGGGCCCATCGGCCGCACCCGCGCCTGGACGTCACCGTCGAAGGTGACGAGTCCGTCGGCCAGCGCGGCGACGGGCGGCAGGAAGCGCATCACCGTGCCGGCCAGCCCGCAGTCGACGTCGACCCCGCGGTTGAGCGTCGCCGGCGTGACCACCCAGTCGGGGGCGAGGGCCCCGTGCCCGGTGGCGTCGTCCACGCCCGCCCCGAGGTCGCGCAGGGCCTGCGCCATGAGGAGCGTGTCGCGGGACCGCAGTGGACGCCGCAGCCGCGAGGGGCTGTTGGCGAGCGCAGCCAGGACGAGGAAGCGGTTGGTCAGGGACTTGCTTCCCGGCAGGGCGACCTCGGCGTCGACGGGTCGGGTCGCGGGGGGCGTGGACCAGTCGACCGCCCCGGCGTGCGATGGGTCAGGTGAGGGCATCGTGCGCCTGGGATGCCGCCAGCCTGGCCTCGCGGCGGGCCGCGTGGGCCGCGTGCTTGGCCTCCCGCTTGGCCCGCTTGGCGCTGCGCTTCGCGGAGTCGCTGGCGAGCCCGGCGCGGTAGGCGATCCCGGGCCTGCCCTCGGTGTCGACACTGGCCAGCAGGAGGCCGCCGAGGAGGCCGAGGTTCTTGAGGAAGCCGATCCGCTGGGTGCGCTTCACGGCCGGGTCGGTCTCGGCCCAGAACGGGTGCCCCACGTAGGTGGTGGGCACCAGGGCGCCTGCCAGCGCCAGGGACGCGAGGCGCGGCACGCGGCCGGTGGCGAGCAGGGTGCCCGCCGCGACCATCGTGGCGCCGTTGGCGCGGACGAGCAGCTCGGGGTCGTCGGGCAGGCCCAGGGGAGCGAGCTGCTCCGCGAACGGAGCCACCTTCGGCTTGAGGGCCGAGGGGTGACGCAGCTGCTCGAAGCCCTGGACGACGAAGATCGCTGCGAGCAGCGGCCGGGCCACGCGGCGGACGAGGGTCATGTTCACTCCTGGAGATGCCTTGGGGGGTGCGGTCGGTCGGGTTCGCACGTCGCCTCCCTGTCTACCGTATTGGCGGGTCAGCGTCGCTGCGTACCCTGTCCACCATGTGCGGCCGATACGCAGCGACAGCCAACCCCGACGAGCTGGTCGAGGAGTTCGAGGTGGAGCAGGACCGCACGTCCGAGCCGGCCCGCAGCATCCTCAAGAGCCCGCAGTCGCCACCGGCCGGCACCCCCGACTACAACCTCGCCCCGAGCAAGCAGGCGCCCGTCGTCCTGGCCAGGGTGCCCCGCGACCCGCCCCGTGACGGCTCGCCCGGTGACGGCTCGCCCCGCGACGGTGCGCAGGGTCGGGCCGGTGAGCCGGCGCCGGTGCGCCAGCTCCGGATGCTGACGTGGGGCCTGGTCCCCAGCTGGGCCAAGGACGTCAAGATCGGGATGCGGATGATCAACGCCCGGGCCGAGTCCGTCCTGGAGAAGGGGTCGTTCGCCAAGGCGGCGGCGTCGCGCCGCTGCCTGGTCCCCGCCCGGGGGTGGTACGAGTGGCAGAAGTCCCCGGTCAGCAAGGATGCCAAGGGCAACCCGCGCAAGCAGCCGTTCTTCATCCACCGGGCCGACGGCGACGTCGTGGCGTTCGCCGGCCTCTACGAGTTCTGGCGCGACCGCGAGATCGCGGACCAGGACGACCCCGAGGCCTGGCTGACGACGTTCACGATCGTGACCACCGATGCCGATCCGGGGCTGGACCGGATCCACGACCGACAGCCCCTGGTCCTCGAGCGCGACGACTGGGCCACCTGGCTCGACCCCGCGGTCAGCGACCCGGCCGAGGTGGGCCGGCTGCTCGCCTTCTCCGCACCGGGGCGCTTCGAGGCGTACCCGGTCGGCACGGCGGTCTCGTCGAACCGCAGCAACGGGCCCCAGCTCATCGAGCCGGCCGGCCTCGACGAGCTGGACGGTGTCGTCGACCCCATGACCGGCGAGATCATCGGCGGCCGCGAGCCGGCCGATGGCGCCGGGTCGGCCGGAGGACCCAACCCCGCATGAGCGCCACCCGAGTCCTCGAGGTCGGGACGCCCCTGGGGGCGGCGCGCGTGCACCTGGCGCGACCACCGCGCGCCCACGGCTCCGTGGTCCTCACCCACGGTGCCGGGGGCAGCATCGGCGCGGCAGACGTGACCGCGGTCGCCGCCGGGCTGGTCGAGGCCGGGTGGGCGGTGGCCCTGGTCGAGCAGGCCTGGGTCGTCGCCGGGCGGAAGCTGCCGCCACCCGCGGCGACGCAGGACCCCGCGTGGCTGCCCGTGGTCGCGCACCTGGCGACCGGGCGCGGCGCCCTCCCGCGGCCGCTGGTCGTGGGCGGCAAGAGCAACGGGGCCCGGGTCGCGTTCCGCACCGCCCACGCGGTGGGCGCGGACGCGGCCCTCGCGCTGGCCTTCCCGCTGCACCCGCCCGGGAAACCTGCGCTCTCGCGAGCCGAGGAGCTGCGCGCTCCGGTGCCCCACGGCATACCGCTGCACGTGGTGCAGGGGGAGACCGACGCGTTCGGCACCCCTGCGGAGGTGCGCGCCGAGCTGCCGGACCCGTCGTGGGTCACCGGGGTCAAGGGTGGCCACGGGTTCACCCGTAGGCCGGACGACCTGGTGGCTGCGGCGCTCGCGTTCGTGTGCGCGCTCGCCTGAGCCCCTGAGCCCCTGAACCCCTGAGCCCTTCCAAGCCCGGCGGGACTCGTTCTGGCCCTGCGATCCCGGCGTCTCGGGCTAGAGCGCGCCGCCTGCGGTGGCCGGCGCGGAGGCGTCGTTGCCGCCGTCGCCCACCGCCTCGCGGGCGAGGTGGTCCTCGATCTGGAACCAGTCCTCGCCGGCCCGCTGCGCGATGGTCAGGAGGGTGTTCATCGCGGCCACCTCCTCGACCTGCTCCTTGAGGAACCACAGCATGAACTGCTCACCGAGGACGTCGCCCTCGCTGCGGGCGGCGCGGAACAGCGCCTCGATCTGGGCGGTCACCGACTTCTCCTGCTCCAGGGCGAGGGCGATCGGCTCGTGGGGCTTGCCGAACTCGTTGCGCACCTCGTCGACACCGGGGACGGTCAGCGCCCAGTCCCGGTCCAGCATGTACTGGACCATCATCATGGCGTGGTTGCGCTCCTCGACGCTCTGGAGGTAGAAGTGCGTCGCCAGGCGGGGGAGGTCGTGCCCGTCGAACCAGACGGCGATGGCGATGTACTGCTGGCTCGCGGTGAACTCGTGGCGGACCTGCTCCGTGAGCAGCTGGACGAAGGAGGGTTCCGGAGCGCGCGACATACCGGAACCGTAGCGCCTGGGAATGACGATGCCAGGCGCTCCGTTGGACCGAGGGACCACCTTCGACGCGGTCGAATCCCACCGACGCCCACCAGGAGCCAGTTCGTGCCCCTCATGACCGCACCGCCCCAGCGCGGCGCCGCGCTCGCCGCCTCCGTCTCCCTGGGCCTGTCCGCCACGACCGATCAGCCGGCCACCGCCCGCGCGGGGCTAGGCTGGAGGGCAATGACTGAGACACCTGCCACCGACACCATCATCGACGAGGCCACCCCTGACGCCACCGTCGACGTGGCCAGCGAGACGCCCGCGGAGCGCCAGGCGCGCTTCGAGCGCGAGGCGATGCCGCTGCTCGACCAGCTGTACTCCGCGGCCCTGCGCACCACGCGCAACCCCGCGGACGCCGAGGACCTGCTGCAGGAGACCTACACCAAGGCCTTCGCGGCGTTCCACCAGTACCGTCCCGGCACGAACTTCAAGGCGTGGATGTACCGCATCCTCACCAACACCTACATCAACACCTACCGCAAGAAGCAGCGCGAGCCGCTGCAGTCCGACGCCTCGGAGATCGAGGACTACCAGCTCGCCCGTGCGGAGTCGCACAGCTCGAGCGGTCTGCGGTCGGCCGAGACGGAGGCGTTGGACCACCTGCCCGACACCGAGGTGAAGCGGGCACTCCAGGAGCTTCCGGAGGACTTCCGGATGGCGGTCTACCTCGCCGACGTCGAGGGCTTCGCCTACAAGGAGATCGCCGAGATCATGGACACCCCCATCGGCACCGTCATGTCGCGGTTGCACCGCGGCCGGCGCCAGCTGAGGGAGCTGCTGACGGAGTATGCCGCCGAGCGCGGCTTCGTGACCCAGGGAGCGGACTCATGAGCTGTGCAGAACAGGGACAGGGAGAGGCTGCGGGGTCGGACTGCTCAGAGGTCCTGCACCGGGTCTACGAGTACCTCGACGGTGAGATGACGCCTGCCGACACCGTCAAGATCCAGCACCACCTCGAGGAGTGCGGTCCCTGCCTGAAGGAGTACGACCTCGACCAGGCGCTTAAGGCGCTGGTCAAGCGGTCGTGCGCCTGCGAGGAGGCCCCGGTCGAGCTGCGGACCACGATCATGGCCCGGATCACCACCATCAGCTACGAGATCTCGGAGTAGCCGGCCGGACCTGCGGCTCTCCTGCGGCCCTCCTGCGGTACCCCTCAGACCCCCTCACGACCCTTCACGACCCCTGGAGCTGCGTGCCGGGGCCGAAGGATCGCCCAAACGCCAGACGGGGCGGTCGAATCCAGTGGATTCGACCGCCCCGTCTCGTGCGTCGTGGCGCGGGCTCAGGCGTTGGGCTTGCGGCCGTGGTTGGCCGCGTTGCCCTTGCGCGAGCGGCGCTTGCGGGCGCGCTTGCTCATGGGAGTCACTCCGTCAGTGGTGGGGTGGCGCGATGTGCACCGGGTGCACCGCGATTGTCTCACAACCGCGCGGTGCCCTCGTCCGCCTGAGCCGAAATCGGGATCTCTGCGGGCATATCACAACCAAAGGGCCCAAGCACGCGTCGAAAAGGTGCGACACCTTCTTCAAGGTTTGGCAAAGAACAGGCAAGGAAAGTCCCAAGCCTACAGGTTGACCGGCATCATAGTCCTGTCCACGCACCGCACCCCTGGCGGCTCGGGACAACTGATGGTCTGAACCACCCGAACGGACGAGTCGGGTATCAGACAGAAGGAGCATCTGCCATGAAGGCGATCACCACGATCTTCGAGTCCATCCTCACCAAGGACGACTCGCTCGTCTGGACCCCGGCCGACGGCCCCACCAAGGCGATGCCGGACGCGGGCTGGCACTGGGATGGTGTCGAGGCGCGTCGTGGCTGGCACTGGGACGGCTGACCCTCGCTCCACCGGCCCCTCGGGCCGGTAAGTTGACGGCATGAGCCCTTCGCCGTCGAGCCCTTCCGAGGGTTCCGGCACGAGTGCGCTCCGAGTACCCCTCTTCATCGGTTTCGTGTGTGCGCTGGCCCTGGCGGCCGGCGCGCTGGCCTGGCAGGTGGCGGGCCCGCCCACCAACGTCCCCGCCGTGGCGCTCCTGCTGCTCGTCGCGGTGGCCGGCTGGGTCGGTCGCGACAACCCGGTCGGGACACGCATCCGCATCTCCTTCGTCAGCATCGTCGTCCTCGCCTCCATCGTCATCACCGGCCCGGTGGGGGCCGCGCTGGTGGGTGGCGGTGCCAACCTGGTCGGTATCCGCAAGATGCCCCGCCGTGCCAGGGTGTTCAACACCGGCATGTTCGCCTTCATCGGCGCAGTCGGGGGACTGGTCTACCTGGGCGTGGGAGGCCGGGCCGACGTCACCTCCCTGCACTCCGCCTCCTCCCTGCTGCTGGAGGTCGGTCTGCCACTGGTGGCGGCCGACGTGGCCCAGTGCCTCGTCAACGCGCTCCTGCTGGCCGGTATCCAGTACATCGTCAACGCCATCCCCCTGCGCACGCGGGTCTGGGGACTGCTGGCCACCACCGGTCCCGCCTACATCGGCTACGGCGTCATCGGTTTCCTGTTCGTCGTGCTGTGGATCCCCGCGCAGGTGGGCTGGTTCAGCGCGATCCTGGTCCTCGCCCCGCTGTTCGTGGCCAGGTGGGCCTTCGCGCAGTACGGCGACGAGCTGCAGGCCCACGAGCGGACGCTGCGCGCCCTGGTCACCGCGGTCGAGACGAAGGAGCCGCACAACGCCGGCCACAGCGAGCGGGTGGCCCAGCTGAGCGAGTGGATGGCCGAGGCGATGATGCTCGGCCACAAGGAGATCGAGGACATCCGCACGGCAGGGATGCTCCACGACGTCGGCAAGGTCGTCATGCCGACACGGCTGCTGGGGTCGCGGCAGGCCCACACCGACGACGACCACGTGACGATGGCCGGTCACGCGCTCGCCGGCGTCGAGCTCGTCAAGGACGTCGACTTCCTCTCCGGCTCCGTGGACGGCATCGCCCACCACCACGAGCGCTTCGACGGGCGTGGCTACCCCGACGGTCTCAGCGGCGACTCGATCCCGCTGGCCGCCCGCATCATCGCCGTGGCGGACGCGTTCGAGTGCCTGACCTCGGCCCGCTCCTACCGGGCGGCGATGTCGGCCGAGGAGGCGCTGGACGTCGTCCGCCACCAGGCCGCCAGCCAGTTCGACCCGCAGGTCGTCGAGCTGCTGGTCAAGGCGCTGTCGCGGCACGAGTGGACCGGCACGGACCGCACCCCCGACGAGCTGGCCTCGGCCGGCGTCGCGCTCGACCACGACGAGCCGCAGGTGTCCGACCACATCGCCTTCTCCGACCGGTTGCGCACGCGGATCACCGGTCGCGCGGCCGGGCTGCACCACGCGACCGGGGAGGTCCGCTGATGCGCGAGCGGCTGCGTCGCATCGACCTGAGGGGACCCATCGGGCTGCTCAGTGTCGCCTGCGTCCTGGTCTCGCTGTGGCTGTCGCTGGGCTCGGTCGGCCCCCTGGACGGCGACGTCGCGGTGGAGATGCTGCTCTTCCTCGTCGCGATCGCCCTGGGCGAGACCGCCCGGCTCACCATCCTGACCGGGCGCGAGACGGCGCCCATGTCGACGGCGGCTGCGCTGGGACTCGCGCTCACGCCCCTGACCGACGCGGGGGAGCCGCAGGTCGGTGCGGCTACCGTCGTGGCGACCATCTCCCTGGGCATGGTGGCCGGCTTGCTGATCCTGCGGCTGGTCAGCGGGTCGGGACAGTGGGGCGGCACAGCGGCCCGCCTGCTCGCCGCGGGAACCGCGGCGGTGCTGTACCGCTCGGTCGACTTCGGCGGGCAGACCCTGATCGAGTGGCAGGACGTCTGGCACGACCACCGGTGGCTCGTCGCGATCGTCATGCTGGTGGTCGGCACGGTGGCGATGATCGTCGACCTCGCCCTCGAGGCGGCGGTGCGCGCCGGCCGCGACCACGCCCCCGTGGTGCGGTCGGTCATCGACGAGCTGCGCTCCAGTGGTGGGCTGGCCACCGCGTTGGTGGCATCGGGGGCGTTGATCGCCCTGGCCGAGTTCGCCGTCGGGGTGTCCGCGCTGCCGCTGTTCCTCTTCCCCCTCGTGCTGACCTACTTCGCGGTCCAGCGGTACGCCTCGATCCGCACGACGTACCGCCAGACCATCGGGGCGCTCTCCTCGCTGACCGACCGGGCGGGCTACACCCGCACGTCCCACGCCCAGCGGGTCGCTGACATCGCCGTGGCCGTCGGGCGCGACATGGGCATGGGCCAGCGCGAGCTCACCGACCTGGAGTATGCCGCGCTGTTGCACGACCTCGGCCAGGTGGCCCTGCGAGCGCCCATCCCGGAGGGCGCCACCGTGATGGCGGCTCCGGCCGACCAGCAGCGCATCGCCCACGACGGCGCCGAGATCGTCCGCACCACCGGCGTGCTCGACAACGTCGCGGCGATCCTCGAGGCCCAGACGACCCCCTACCGGCAGGTCCGGGAGTTCGGTCAGGACCTGCCCATGGCCAGCCGCATCATCAAGGTCGCGAACGCCTACGACGACTTGTGTGCGCCCAACGGCAACGACGACCGGGCGATGGAGCGGATCCACCTCGGGCTGGGTTACGAGTACGACCCCCGCGTGGTCGACTCGCTCACCCGGGTGCTCGAGCGCCGTCGGGGTCGCACCCCCCTGACGACCAGCTGACGCGGAGCCGAGGGACCACTCGGCGAATGCCCGGCCCCCACCCCGCATACCTGCTTGGCGCAGGCCTGCTCACGCTGGTGCGAGCCGGGCAACGCGACGGGCGGTGCCGGGACCTCGTCCCGGCACCGCCCGACTGCGGTGAGCCCGCCGCTACGGCGTCCCGGTGGTGAGGTGGACGTCGGTCGGGAGGTGCTTCTCGACCCGGGGGTCGCCGGCATCGGCGAAGTAGTCGCCCCGGATGGTCTCGTCGCGACCGCCGTCGACCTTCATCGCCCGAAGGACGAGCGTGGCGACGACCGCGATGACGAGGTTGATGACGAAGGCCGTCATGGCGATGTAGCCCATCTTGCCGAGCATCGGGATCATCGCCAGGGAGCCACCGAAGTGGCCCTTGGTGGTCGGGTTGATGACGTTGTAGGCGGCCACGGTGCCGTAGACCATGCCGACCGCCCAGCCGCCGAGCAGGGCCCAGCGGTGGAACCACCGCGTGTAGAGACCGAACACGATGGCCGGGAGGGTCTGCAGGATCCAGATGCCGCCCAGGAGCTGGAAGTTGATCGCGTTCTGCTTGTCCAGGGTGAGGACGAAGACGAGCGCGAAGGCCTTGACCAGCAGCGAGACCAGCTTGCCGACCTTGGCCTCCTGGGCGTGCGTGGCGTCCGGCTTGATCCAGTCGCGGTAGATGTTGCGGGTGAAGGTGTTGGCTGCCGCGATCGACATGATGGCGGCCGGGACGAGCGCCCCGATGGCCACCGCCGCGAAGGCCACGCCCGCGAACCAGCTCGGGAACATGTCCTCGAACAGCTGCGGGATGACGAGCTGGGCGTTCGGCTTGCCGTCGAGGCCGATCGGCTTGGTGCCGGCCGCGATGGCCACCCAGCCGAGCAGGGCCAGCAGGCCGAGCACGAAGGAGTAGGCCGGCAGGATCGAGGCGTTGCGCCGGATCGTGTTGCGGCTCGAGCTCGACAGGGTCGCGGTGATCGAGTGGGGGTACATGAACAGCGCGAGGGCGGAGCCGAAGGCGAGTGTCGCGTAGGCCCAGTACTGCTGGCTGTTCGGGATGAACGCACCCGTCGGCTTGGCCGGGTTGGCCGCACTCGGCTTGGCCATCTTGGCCTCGGCTGCGCTGAAGACGTGGTCCCAGCCGCCGACCTTGGTGGGCAGGTAGATGACCGCGACGATGATGACGAGGTAGATCAGCGCGTCCTTGACGAACGCGATGACCGCGGGCGCCCGCAGCCCGCTGGAGTAGGTGTAGGCCGCGAGCAGGGCGAAGGCGATGAACAGCGGCAGGTCCTTGGCCAGGGCGTTGCTGCCGCCGACGCCGGCCACCTCGAGCACCGCCTGGATGCCGACGAGCTGGAGGGCGATGTAGGGCATCGTCGCCAGGATGCCGGTGATCGCGACCGCGAGGGACAGCCCGCGCGAGCCGTAGCGGCCCTTGACGAAGTCGGCCGGGGTCACGTAGCCGTGCCGGTGGCTGACCGACCAGAGCCGGGACATGAAGATGAAGATGATCGGGTAGAGCACGATCGTGTACGGCACGGCGAAGAACCCGCTGACCGAGCCGAGGGCGAACATCGCGGCCGGGACGGCGACGAAGGTGTAGGCCGTGTAGAGGTCGCCGCCGAGGAGGAACCAGGTGACCCAGGTGCCGAAGCGCCGGCCGCCCAGGCCCCATTCGTCGAGGGACTCCATGCTGTCGGCCTTGCGCCACCGGGTGGCCCAGAAGCCCATGCCGGTGACGAGGGCGAAGAGCAGGATGAGCACGGTGAGGGCGACGCCGTTCACGCCGGTGCCTGCCGCGGCGGGTGCAAGGGCGGTCATCGGCCGGCCTCCTCGTCCCGTCGGCGGGTCTCGGCGTCACGGTGCCCCGGCATCGGCCGGTGGGGGCGGGCGCGGAGCACGAGCCGGTAGGCCGTGTACGTCATCGCCGAGCATAGGAAGACCCAGAGGAACTGGTACCAGATGAAGAACGGGAAACCCCAGAGCTCGGGGTCCTTGCGGGCGTAGCTGCCCACCCACGCCAGCGCCACCATCGGCAGGGCGAGCAGGACGCCGGCAACGGCCAGCAGGCCCTTGTTGGCAGGGGGGACTGTGTCGTGATCGACGTCGGTGTCGATGCTCACCGTGACCTCCAAAGGAGTATGGGCGGCTGCCGGAGGGCAGCCAGTGCGTACGATATGCCCGACTCGTGGGTAACTGTGGGAGCAAACAGGGGTCACTTCAGTACCAACCCGCAGGTGACGGGGTGCGGAGACCATCGGGCCGGTGCGGCGGACGACGAACGCCCGCCCCGCGGTGCGGGACGGGCGTTCGGCTGAGCGAGGCCTCAGGCGGCCTTGGTCTCCTTGAAGATCTTGTCGATCTCGTCGATCTTGGCGAGCAGCTCGTCGGCCTTCGCGGCGTCGAACTCACCCTTGGTGCCCGAGGCGCCGGCCAGCTTGGTGGCCTGGTTGAACAGGGTGTGCAGCTCGGGGTACTTCTCGAAGTGCGGCGGCTTGAAGTAGTCGGTCCAGAGCACCCACAGGTGGTGCTTGACCAGCTCGGACCGCTGTTCCTTGATGACCACCGCGCGGGTGCGGAAGTCGGGGTCGTCGTTGTCAGCGACCTTGGCGATGATCGCCTTGATCGACTCGGCCTCGATGCGTGCCTGGGCGGGGTCGTAGACACCACAGGGCAGGTCGCAGTGGGCGCTGACCTCAGTGGGGCGGAAAATGCGGGAGAGCATGCGAATCCCTTCTGCGAGGTGGACTTCCGGGCGTAGCAGGAGATGTGAACTTCCTGGCGTAGCAGGAGATCAGTGATTCTCACGTGCGTCTTCGACCCTACCCCGCAGGTCAGCGAGCCGCACGGCGCCCCCTTGCCGCCGCGGCATACGCGTGGGTATGCCGCGGCAGCGGCCCCCACCGGGCCGTGCGACGTGGGGGAGCCGGCCGGCTCAGCCGAGGTGGGGCCGGCCGCGGCGCGGGCCGGGCAGGCGGACGCGGTGGGGGATGCGGAAGAGGACGATCGCGCGGATCTGCTCACGGGCGAGCGAGCCGATGCCGTGGGTCCACGAGTCGGCGACCCCGAGGGCGCTCTGGTTGTCGCTCTCGACCCAGTAGCGCCGCCGGTCGGAGGGGTCGCGCATCGTCACCCGCTTGACCGCGAGCGGGCGGGGGTTGCCCGAGTCGTCGTCGGGCAACCTGACGATGGCCAGCCGGCCCAGGCGCGGTGGGGCCCCGCGCAGCACCACCATGCGGTCGCCGGTGTGCAGGGTGGGCTCCATGGACCGTCCCCGGACGACCACGACACCGAGCCCCACCGGCATCAGCGGGCGCCCTCGGTGGTCGCGGGTTCCCCGGTGTCCCCACTCGCCTGGTCCTGCGCCTTGCCCGGCCCCTGGGCTTCCTGGGCTTCCGGGGCCTGGTCCTGAGCGTCCTGCGCCTCGTCCTCCTGCCGCATCCGCTGGAGGAAGCTGCGGGTGCGTTCGTGCTGGGGGTTGGAGATCACCTCGTTCGGCGGTCCCTCCTCGACGACCACGCCGCCGTCCATGAAGACGACCCGGTCGGCGACCTCACGGGCGAAGCCCATCTCGTGGGTCACGACGATCATCGTCATGCCGTCGTGCGCCAGCTGCCGCATCACCCGCAGCACCTCGCCGACGAGCTCGGGGTCGAGGGCCGAGGTGGGCTCGTCGAAGAGCATCAGCTTGGGCTTCATCGCGAGGGCCCGGGCGATCGCGACGCGCTGCTGCTGGCCACCCGAGAGCTGGCCGGGGTAGGCGTCGGGCTTGTCCTTCAGCCCCACCTGCTCGAGCAGCGCCAGGGCCCGGTCGCGCACGTCCTTCTTCCGCTCGCCCTTGACCTGGATCGGCGCCTCCATGATGTTCTCGATCGCCGTGAGGTGGGGGAAGAGGTTGAAGCGCTGGAAGACCATGCCGATGTCACGGCGCTGGGAGGCGATCCGTTTCTCGGTCAGGCGGTGCAGCGTGCCGCCGCGGTCCTCGTAGCCCATGAGGTCGCCGTCGACCCAGATCCGGCCACCGTCGATCGTCTCGAGCTGGTTGATGCAGCGCAGGAAGGTGGTCTTGCCCGAACCCGAGGGTCCGAGCAGGCAGACCACCTCGCCGGGACGCACGTCCATGTCGATGCCCTTGAGGACCTCCGTGCCGTGGAACGCCTTGGTGACGTTGACGGCATGGACCAGGGGCGCGCCCGCCGGTTTCGCGGCGCGCCCGGCGGCGCCGGTCGTCGTGTCGGTGCTCATCAGTGGCCTGCCGTGATCGTGTCGAGCTTGCGCCGGGTGGCCTTGGACGGAGCTCCGAAGCCGCGTCCGTAGTAGCGCTCGAGGTAGTGCTGCCCGACCATCAGGATGGAGCAGACGATGAGGTACCACAACGTGGCGGCCATGAACCCCGGCACGATCTGGAAGCTGCGTGAGCCGAAGCCGTAGGCCTGGAAGTAGAGCTCGGTGATGATCGACGCTGCGATGAACAGGGAGGTGTCCTTGACCATGGCGATCGTCTCGTTGCCGGTCGGGGGCACGATGACCCGCATCGCCTGGGGCAGCACGATCCGCCGCATGGTCTTGCCGGGGGGCATGCCGAGGGCGTGGGCCGCCTCGGTCTGGCCCTTGTCCACCGACAGGATGCCGGCGCGGGCGATCTCGGCCATGTAGGCGGCCTCGGAGAGCCCGAGGCCGAGGATGCCGATCCAGATCGAGGAGGAGATGTCGTTCCAGCTGAAGCTGAAGAAGGTCAGGTCGCTGTGGAGGCCGAGCAGGTTGGACAGCTGCTTCCCGAACGGGATGCCGATGTCGATGGGGTTGTAGAGGACGGCGATGGCGCCGCCGAGGATGGCCAGCAGGACGTAGCGGGGCATCGCCCGGAAGAACCAGGTGTAGACGAACGCCACCCCCCGCAGCACCGGGTTGGTCGACAGCCGCATCACGGCCAGCGCGATCCCGAGGAGGATGCCGAGCACCATCGCTCCGATGGTGCCGAAGATGGTGCCCTTCCACAGCCCGTCGATGACCGGCCGCTGCTGCATGATCTCGAAGGCGAAGGACCAGTTCCAGTTCGGGTTGGTGACCACCGAGCTCACCATCATGGCGACGAGCACGAGGATCACCGCGACGGCGACCCAGCGCCACGGGTGCCGGACCGGCCGGGCGTGGATCTTGCCCGGCCGGTCCGTTGCAGCGGGAGTGGTGGACATCAGGGCTGCGGGTTCACGGCGAAGTCGGTGATGGCGCCGCCCTCGGTCTTCCACTTGGTCAGGATCGACTTGTAGGTGCCGTCGGAGTCCAGCTCCTTGAGCGCGTCGGCGATGGCCTGGCCGAACTCGGTCTGGTCCTTGGGCAGCACGTAGCCGTAGGGGGCCGAGTCGTACTGCTCACCGAGGAGCTCGAGCTTGCCCTGGGTCGTCGCCACGGCGCTGATCGCCGGCGGCAGGTCGACCAGCATGGCGTCCGCCTTGCCGGTCAGCACGGCCGACGTCACCTTGGCCTGGTCGGCGTCGACGATCGGCTTGATGGCGGGCTTGCCCGCGTCGGTGCAGGCCTTGCTGCGCTTGGGCAGGTCGACGTCGGCCTGGACGGTGGCCTTCTGCACCGAGATGTTCAGGCCACAGGCGCTGTTGGGGTCGACCTTCTTGGGGTTGCCCTTCTGGGTGACCCACTGGGTGCCGGCGGTGAAGTAGCTGACCATGGTGGCCTGCTTCTCACGGTCCGCGTTGATCGTGAAGGAGGACACACCCACGTCGTACTTGCCGCTCGTGACACCGAGGATGATCTGGTCGAAGCCGGTGGGCACCCACTCCGTCTTGATGCCGAACTTGGCCATCACGGCGTCGAACAGCTCCACGTCCATGCCGATGACCGTCTTGCCGTCGGTGTCGAGGTACTCGTTCGGCTGGTAGGTCGCGTCGGTGCCGATGACGATCTTCCCGGCGGTCTTGATCTTGGCAGGCAGCTTGGCCACCAGGGCCTGGTCGACCGTGGCCTTGGTCGTCGAGCTGCTCGAGCTGCTGCTCGTCTTGGTGGACAGCGAGTCGGAACCACAAGCCGAGAGTGCCAGTCCAGCAGTGGCCAGCCCCGCGATCAGGAGCGTGGTGGGGCGAAGGCGGTGGGTCATGCGGTGAGGTTCCTTCCTCGTATGCAGAGTGGCGGGCAGGTGCGCGACACCACGTGGGGGATTGATCGGCATACTGCCACTCCCGGCGGGCGATGCGGGTCACACTCGCGTTACGACGGTGGTTTCGCGGTCGCTGCTGTGCCACCATGAACTCGCGGGTAACCCCCGCACCTTGCGTTTGAGAGGCCACACCCGGCTGTCGTTCGACCGCGCGGATCGATCCGTGCGCGGTGTGCCCCACGCAGTTGTTCTGCTTGCAGACTCTTTCTCCCCTTTGAGGTGACTCGTCCATGTCCGCCATCCCGTCGTACCCGCTGTTCGACCCGTCCGACCCGGTCTTCCGGGCGCACGAGGGCGGCAAGCTCGGGGTACACGCCACGCAACCACTGCGGGACCGCGCCGACCTGGCCCTGCTCTACACGCCGGGGGTGGCCGACGTCTCGCGCGCGATCGCCGTCGACCCGGCGCTGGCCGCCCGCTACACCGCCCGTGCCAACACGGTGGCGGTCGTCACCGACGGGACGGCCGTCCTCGGGCTGGGCGACATCGGACCGCTCGCTGCCCTCCCCGTGATGGAGGGCAAGGCGGTGCTGTTCAAGCACTTCGGGGGCGTCGACGCCGTGCCGGTGTGCATGGACTCCGGCACGGTGGAGGAGCTGGTCGAGGCCATCGCCCGGATCGCGCCCACCTACGGCGGCATCAACCTCGAGGACATCTCGGCCCCGCGCTGCTTCGAGATCGAGCGGCTGCTGCAGGAGCGCCTGGACATCCCGGTGTTCCACGACGACCAGCACGGCACGGCCATCGTCGTCCTGGCCGGCCTGCTCAACGCGGCCACCGTCGTCGGCCGCTCGCTGGAGTCGCTGCGCGTGGTCGTCTCGGGGGCCGGCGCCGCCGGAGTCGCCGTGACCAAGCTGCTGGCCCGCGCCGGCGTCGAGGACATCGTGGTGTGCGACTCGCGCGGCATCATCGCGCCGGGCCGTGACGACCTGGCCGACCACAAGCGCCGCCTCGCCGCCACCACCAACCCCCGCGGCCTGTCCGGTGGCCTGTCCGACGCCCTCGTGGACGCCGACGTGTTCGTCGGGGTCTCCGGTGGGCGGGTGCCCGAGGAGGACGTCGCCCGGATGGCCCCCGACGCGATCATCTTCGCGCTGGCGAACCCCACTCCCGAGGTCCACCCCGACGTCGCTGCCCGGTATGCCGCGGTGGTCGCCACCGGGCGCTCGGACTTCCCCAACCAGATCAACAACGTGCTGGCCTTCCCGGGGATCTTCCGCGGCGCCCTCGACTCGGGCGCCCCGCAGGTGACCGAGTCGATGAAGCTGGCGGCGGCGCACGCGATCGCCGGGTTGGTCGAGCACCCGACCGCCCAGGAGATCGTGCCGAGCGTCTTCGCCCCGGGCGTGGCCGACGCGGTCGCGGCCGCGGTGGCGAAGGGTGCCTGAGCCCACCGGCTGGTGGCGTCAACCGCCCGACTGAGCTTCCTCGACCATGCGCCGGCCGAACATCGCCAGCCGTTTCTGGGCCTCGTGCTGGTCGAGGGGCAGCAACGAGCCGCGCGTCGCCAGTGACTTCTCGGGCACCGGGCGCAGGTCGTCAGCCTGACCTCGAAGCCACTCGATCTCGACGGGTAGCGGGCGGTCCGCATCGGCCACCACGTGCACGTCACATCCCGCGGCCAGCGCGTCGATGATCGCCGTGGACGAGACGCCGATCGCCCGGGCGCAGTCGGTCGTCCAGTCGTCGGCATTCAGCTGGACACAGCTGTCGACGGCAGACGCCACCCGGGACCACCCCGCGTCCAGGGGTGCGGTCTGTAGTGGGTGCAGGCGCAACACGGTGCGGTGGCCCAGTCGCCGGCCGTCCTCGATGGTCGAGAGGAGTCGTCCGACCTCCGCGTCTGAGAGCGCTTCCTTCGAGCTCAGCACCAGCCAGGTAGTGGCCCCGGCGGCGGGAGCGGGGCGGGGAGCGGCGAGGCGTCCGACCACCTCCGCGTGGCCGGCGCCGTGCGCGCGGAACCAGTCGGCCTGGACGGTCGACCACGCGAGGACGCTGTCGGCCAGCACCGGCAGGTAGCTCTTGGAGGGTGATCCGTGCACAAGCGTGGCGGTGGGGATACCTGCGTTCCCCGCGGCGACGACGAGCGGCGCCATGGCCGGGCCCCGGTCGAAGTCGACCACGACGAGCCGGGCTCCCGACGCCTCCAGCCTTCGCTCGGCCAGGGCGAGCCGGGCAGCCTGGGCAAGCCGCAGGTATAGCCATTCGACTGGTCCGCAGTCCCGCGCCGCACCTTCTGGGCGGCGCGACCCGCGTCGGCTGGCTGACCAGGCGGCCCACAGGTCGCGGGGGCCGACGTGCCGGGCCAGCGAGAAGGGGCTCAGGGACGGGAAGTCCCGCGCGTCCCCGTGCAACCCCCGAGCGAGCCGGGCGTCGCACCAGGTGTCACAACCCACCCCTCGGAGAGCTGCCGCGGCCAGGTTCGCCTGCTCCGCCCCGTGCTGGACCGGCGACCCGATGCCCAGGACCACGGCCTGGCCTCGGGCGGGAGGTCCGGCGGTGCGCAACAGCGAGCCGGCGATGAGGACCACGAGGGCGGTCGCGGCCCCGAACTGCCTGCGGCGAAGGGCGGTCAGGTCGTCCACGCCGAGGCAGTCGAGCACGAGCTGGAGCTGGCCGGAGGTGCTCATCGTCGCCGTCTCGGGGCCACGCGGCGCAGTTGGGCCCGCAGCCACCGTCCCCTACCGAGTGCCGACGCGGCGGCGGCGTTCGCGACCGCGCGGGCGTGCCCGACGTGCCACCTGACCGAGCCGATCGACTCACCGGATGCCGGGAGCGGGCCGGCCATGGCTGTGGAGTCCGGGTCCGCCGCGTCACGGACGGCAGCGGCAGTGGCTTCGAGGTAGCCGAACCCGTGGGTCTGGTCCGGCTGCAGATAGGCACCCTCGGCCCACTCGTTCCAGGCATTGATGAAGACCATTCCACGGCCCTGCCGGTCTTGCCGCTCGCGCCGCAGGGCCTGGGTCAGCCAGGCGCGGAAGATCTCGGGCGTGTGGCCGATGAAGACCGTGGCCGAATGTCCTCGGCGTGCCGAGTTGTCCCAGGCAGGCATGACCCCTCGGTAGCGGACGAACGGTGCGGGAGACCGCCTCAGGGCGTTGCGAGCCACCTTGCGATAGCTCAGGAGGCGGCCGCGGAAAGCCTTGTCCAGGCCCTTGGGTGGCAGCAGCTGGGCGCTGGCCAAGCCACTCTGGGACACCGGCGGGAACTCGGCCAGCGCGTCGAAACCCCACTCCCGGGGGTCGATGCCCGCCCGCGTCTCGGACGCCACAAGGTGCAGCCCGGGGAGCCCGTCCTCGTGGGCCAATCGCCGCCACTCGGCTGCGTAGGCGGCGGGATCCGGGAGCAGGTCGGTGCGGTGGACGAGGAGGACCGGCCGGCCGTCCTGCGTCAGGTAGTGCTTGGCCTTGAGGTAGGGCCTGAACGCGTCGTAGACCTCGCGGGCCGTGTCGGGACCGTAGTCCTGCCCGACGAGGACCTGGGAGTCACGGCCGTCCCAACGCCTCGTCCAGTTCTCGTTCGCCCACGAGATGCAGAACGGCGTGGGGGAGTCCTCCATCTCCCGGTACAGGTCCAACGGCCGCTCGAGCAACCGCTGTCCACCCTCGAACCAGTAAAAGTAGATGCAGAAGGCGTCGACGCCGTAGCGATGGGCGAGCTCAGCCTGTGAGCGCAACTCGGCGGGGTCGGTGAGATCGAAGTAGTGCTCGTCGTGGGGGACTCTCGGGTGGTCATGTGCCTCGAAGGCTGGGGTCGCCTTGCGGGTGTTGGTCCACTCGGTGAATCCCTCACCCCACCACTCGTCGTTCTCCGGAATGGCGTGGAACTGGGGGAGGAAGAACGCGATGGTGCGCGGGCTCGTCGGGTTTCTCACGGTCGTCGCCTCCGGCCGGCTCGGCGTCCTGACATGATCTGCAGGAGCACTCCGACGAAAACCGCTGCGAGCAGGTAGTCCAGGACGCTCATGATCGAGCCGCGCAGGACGATGAACAGGAGCGCGCCCGTGGCGGCATCGGTGGGCCCGGGGGTCCACCCGGACCTCCCGAGCGAGCCCCTTCTCAGCCACTGGAGCCACAGCCCCATCAGCGCACACACCCCGAGGGCGCCGCCGATCCCGCCGAGGAGGTAGCCCTCTCCTTGCAGAGGCATCGAGACGTTGGTGAACGTCATTCCGGTTGCTGTGCCCACCACGCTCCCGCTGCCCACCTTGGGGAAGTGGCGGGCGAGGCCGGGCACCCAGTAGAACAAGGCTGAGCCTGCTTGCTCGCCGGGGGACTGGAGCCCGCTGTTGCCCGCGTCCTTGGCCTCGACAGCGCGCGCCGTCATCTCGAACGCGTCGAAGTCGCCGGTCGCCAGGGTGCTCCTGGGGGAGGCGACGGTGAAGGTGTGGGAGCCCGTCCCGTCACCCCTCCAGAGGTCCAGGGAGGGGAACACGAACAACAAGCCCAGGACCATTCCTGCCGGGAGGAGGCGGGCCACCAGGTTGCGGTTGAGCAGGGCGCAGACGAGGGCCACGCCGAAACACGCGGTGAGGAAGCGCGAACCGATGAGCGGGTTGTTGGCGACTGCGCCGGCGATGACGCTCAGGACGACGGCAAGCCACGAGCAGTGCCTGTGGCGACGCAGCCAGAGCAGGGCGGCGGGCAGCACCATCCCCAGCGCAGTGGCCAGGAAGAACGCGCTCCCGAGGCCCGGGCGCCCGACAGCCTGGGCGAGTGCTGCCTTGAACTCCTCGCGGCCGTTCACCATGGCGTGCGGACCCAGGTAGCCGACGAGCAGGAGAGTGGAGACGAGCTGCAGTCCGACCAGCGCCCAGGCGATCGAGGGGGTCCCGGCGAGGCGGCTGCGCACCGCGTGGTCGGTCCTTGCGAGGGTCACCCGCTGCCAGGGCAGTCGGGGGACGAACGAGAGGGTCGCCATCACCGCGAACCCGAGCAGGGCGATCCACGCGACCTTGGTCACGTGGCCGGTGCTGAAGCTCCCGTGCCAGGGATAGCGACCTTGCGCGCCCTGCAACGCCCCGGTCATGCCGAGGAAGACGAAGGTCCAGGCGGCCATGAAGCTCTGTGCGTAGGAGAAGCGCTGGACCCAGACGGAGGCCACGAGCACTCCGCCTGAGGCGAGCAGCAGCCCCAGCACCGGGAGCTTGAGGGAGGTGGGCTGGGCTGACCGGAGCAATACGGCAGCAGGGTCCCAAGCGGTGATGACCACCACGAGAAGGCTGAAGGCCGCGATCCACGCCCGGGCGCCCGCGCAGCGCAGCCACGCGAGCGCAGCGGCAGGCTTCACAGTTCGTCCTCTCGTACGGTTGCGGAGCTTGCAGTGGTGGCGGCGGCCAGTGCCAGCGACGCCGCCCTCAGTGGCGGGGACTGACGGCGCGCGGCGGTGGTGATGATCGACGCGGCCAGTCTGAACCTATGTGTGCCGGCCCAGAGACGCAGGGCTACCGCCTGATCCCGGTCAGGCACGGTCCGGGAAAGCAGGGTACCTGCCATACGACGTCGCCACTCGAGCCGTTCGCCGAGGACAGCCAAGGCTGCGCCGCCCTGCGCAGCCAACCGGATCCGGCGCACGCGCGAGATGACGGGCTCGTGCTCGGACTCTCCGATCACGTTGGCGCCGTGCTGCACGTAGTCCTGCACGACCTCGTCGACGAAGGTCGCGCCACCCATGACCTTCGCGCAGAGCCCGAGCCAGTGGTCGTGGTAGGCGCCGTCGGCTGGTTCGGGGAAGGGGAGGCACACCTCGAGCAGCTCTGCCCGGAAGGCGCTGAAGCTCCCCGTAACCTGGTTGTCGACCAGGAGTGCGGACACCGGCACGTCGCGACGGTGGGTGCGCTCGGGGAGCAGGTTAGGTCGGCGCACCATCGCCTGCCCGCTGACCAGCGCTGCTCCCCGGAGGTGCGGCAGGAGGGTGGACAGCTTCGCGGGGTACCAGTAGTCGTCCTGGTCCGCCAGGGCCACCCAGGTCGCCTCGCGGGGAGCGGCGGCGAGGCCGCGCTCGAAGTTTCGGTAGAAGCCGACCCGTTCCAGGGACCCGACCACGGTGAACCGACTGTCGGGACCGACGAGGCGCTTGACCATGGCCTCGACGTGGTCCGGCTCGCCATCGGCCGTAATCACGCAGGTCCAGTCCTCAATCTCCTGGTCGGCGATCGACCTGAGCTGTCGGCCGAACCGCTCCGAGTCGGGCTGGTAGGCCGCCAGGACGATGCACCCGGGGCCGGCCAGCGGGTCGAAGTCAGGCATTCATGCCCCGCAGGTGGGCGAGCGCCCGACGTCGTGCCATCAGGCAAACGAGGACGAGCGCGGCGGTGAGGAGGATCCGTGCCGGGTAGCCGGAAGGGCTCGTCGGCAGGAGCCCGGTCAGGGATAGCATCGCGATCGCGGCACCGGCGATGACCAGGAGTGAGCGCTCGCTCCACCGTTCTCTCGAAACCCGGCGGCGGACGATCGCCAGGGCGGCCGCCTGCAGGCTGTAGAACACCAGCGGGATGAGCGTCAGTCCAGCGAGCCCGACGACGTGGCGCAGCAGCAGCCCCGCCAGGGTGGCGACGGCCAGGTTGATCGGGGTCAGCCAGGCGAGCGCGCTCGTGCGGCCGGAGCTGAAGACGAGGTGGACGTTGCACAGGTACACCAAGGTCGGCACCGACGTTGCGACCACGAGTGAGACCGACCAGATCGGGGCACCGGTGAGGAAGGACTCTGGCGCGAGGATGCGAAGGGCAATGGGAGACAGCAGGGCGGTGACGAGTGACAGCACGCAGACCCCGACGAGCATGAGCCGCGAGGTGGTGGCGACCACGTCACCGCGGGTCCCCTCGCGCGCGCCATACACCGTCGGCGCCCAGGCGTTGTTCAGGGCTCCGAGCGCGAGCGCGGGTGCGGACCCCACGAGGAGGATCAGCTGCAGCTGACCCGCGGCGTGGCTACCGCTGGTGCGGTTCGCCAGCAGCACGACCGCGCCGGGGACGAGCAGCAGGGCGAGGCTGTGGGGGACTGTGGGCAAGCCCACGAGCAAGGCGTCCTTGAGGTCGGAGCTGGCCCGGTTTGCCCGTCCCGCGAGGGTGCGGCCCTGGCGGGCGAGGTCGACCAGCATCACGGCCAGCACGGCCAGGTAGGCGGCCGACAGTCCGAGCAGGTAGGCCGCGGCCTCGTGTTGCTGGCGCGCCAGGAGGAGGCCGGAGGCCTGGGCGACGATGGACAGCGCGGCCGAGCCCGCGACGAATCGCCACGGCTGGTACCGGGCCCGCACGAAGGCCTGGTAGGAGGCGGTGACGGAGAGCGCGGCGCCACCGAGGACCGCGAAGCCGGCCGCGACGGACCACGGGCGGGCCGTGGCCGCGGACACCCACAGGGGAGAGGTCAGGGCGCCGAGGACCGCCACGGCACCCGCGACGCCGGCTGACTGCCACACCAGTCTCGCGGCACCACGCAGTCCGGACTGCTCGATGAGCGCGTGCCGGGTGATGGCGCCGGGCAGGCCCAGGGTGGCCAGCAGGCTGAGCGTCTGGATGATGACCAGGTGGGTGGCCACGACGCCGTACTCAGCGGGGCCAAGGGCACGGGTGATGCCCGGTGTGATGATGACGGCCGTCAGCACGGGCGCCACGCTCGCCACCGCATAGATGGCGCCGTGCCGCGCCGTCCGCATCGCGGTCGAAGCATGCGGCATGGGCACGGTGGGGACGTCGGGGCTCTCGTCGTCGCCGAGTGAGGAGGTCACTGCTGCAGGTCACCTCGCTCGTCAGGGGACGGACTGGCGTGCGGGCGCGTCACGGCGGAGACGGTCAGGGCAGCACACATGAGCAAGGCTTCCTTGCGTGAGCGTCGGAGCTCGGGTGCCACCAGCCAGAGCTTCGACACCGAGCGGAGCCGATTCTCCCGCAGGAGGGCGATCGGTCGCTCGTCGTGGTCGAGGAGGGCGTCGGCGACGGCAAGCACCTGCCTCCTGAACCACCCGTCATTCAACGCCCGCAGCCGCGCCACGGCTCCTCGCGCCCCCACATTCGCGCCCAGCTGGTTGGCTCCATGCTGGCGGTACTTCATCGAGGGCTCGGGGTCGATGAACCAGCGTCCGCCTCCGGTGCGCACCCAGGCGTAGACCAGCCAGTCGTGGTACTCGACGCGTTGCTCGGCGTCGGGGTGCCGACGCAGCCATTCGGCGAACCTCGCCATGGCATCCCGGGTGAGGACGTAGGTGCACCCCGGACCCGCCGAGGAGAAGAGGTGGTCGAACCTGCGCTGGGGCTGGGCCTTGCGCAGTAGCGCCTGCGTGCCGTCCGGGGCCCAGACCACGACGTTGCTCGAATAGGCGTCCACGCCCTCCCTGGCGATCGCGGCGATCGCACGGCTGAGCTTGTCGGTGTGCCACACGTCGTCCTGGTCGCACAACGCCACGTGCGAAACCCCCTGGAGGTCGCCTTCGCGGATCAGCCGGTAGAAGTTCGGCGCGGCCCCGCCGAAGGCGCTCCCGTGGGGGAGGCAGCGCACCCGCGAATCCTCGCGCGCGAGGGTGTCGGCCAGGGACTCGGTGCCGTCGGAGCTGACGTCGACGCTGATCAGCACCCGGACCGAGACTCCCTCCTGCGCCAGCACACTGGCGACCTGCTCGCGCAGGAACAGCGTGCCATCGTGGGCGGCCAGGAGGACGAGGACCTTCGCTGGCGGGTCTACCGACGTCTCGTACCGATGGACGCCCAGGGGCTCGGTGTTCATGCGAGGTGCTGCCAGGCGGGGTGGCGCCGGGTGAGTGACGGGTCTACGGTGTCGAGCCAACCAGGGACCTGGGACTGGCCGAGGGTGAGCATCTCGAGTCGGCGGGCCTGGGCCCAGATGCGTCCCCCCCCGAGGTGGGAGGTCAGGAAGGCTCCGCGGACCGCGCTCCTGACCAGCCTCCTGGGAAGCCTGAGTGGCCGGCGCCCGCCGAGCAGGGTTAGGAACGAGGAGGTGGTGAAGCCCTCCCAGGGCTGGAGGACGATGCGTGGAGGGGCGAGGGTCAGGTCCGTCAGGATCTCCGCCGAGCGCGCCACCTGCCGCACGTGGACCTGTGGCGTGGGGTCCTCGCCGGGTGCAGCCACCACGGCCAGCGGTGATCGGGCGACTCGGGCCACGGACATCGTGACCGCGCGTCCCGGACCGTGCACTGACGTTGGCCTCAGGACCACGGTGGCGTCCCACCACAGCTCGTCGAGCAGGTCCTCGCCGAGCGCCTTCGAGATCGTGTAGGGCGAGGATCCGTCGTGGGTCGAGCTCTCGTCCAGGGGGTTGCGCCGTCCTTGGACACCGGCCGAGCTGACGTGGACGAAACGGGCGAGGCCAGCGCGTCGCGCTGCCTCCTGGAGCACTCCGGGGAGAAGTGAGTTGGCGCCCAGGAGGCCGGGGAGATCCGTCGACAGTGCACTGGCCGCACCGGCGGCGTTCACGAGGACCGCACAGCCGACCAGCTGGTCGGCGACACGTGTGACGACCTCGGGTCGCACGTCCCTGACCAGCCCCGCGACGGAAGGGGTGGCGCTGCGCAGCCGAGGGGCGCGAAGCGGAATCACGGTGTGACCCGACTGCTCGAGCTGGTGGCAAATGGACCGCCCGATGAATCCGGTCGTCCCGACGACACCGACGCGCAGAGCGGAAGTCATCCCACTCCCGGCTTCGCGGCAGTGTGCCGACGCGTGACGAGGTGCCCGAGCGCGGCATACGTCGCGAGTCCGGCGATGGTGACGAAGCCGCCCAGGACGGGGCCGCCGAGCGCCCATGCGGCCGTCACGGCCAGGGCGAGGGACGACGCGAGGAGGGAGACCCTCAGGTGGGACCAGTGGCCGGCCAGGCGCTGGTAGATGTGCTCCCGGTGTGCCGTCATCAAGGGTGCGCCTGCCCGGGCCCGGCGCGCAATCGTCAGCGCCGTGTCGAAGAGGTGCACGATGAGCGGTGCGACGGCCACGGCGATCGGTGCGCCGGCCTGCCAGGCCATGAGGAGTCCGACGCCGACGAGGCCGCCGAAGAGGTAGCTGCCCACGTCGCCGAGGAAGATTCGAGCCGTCGGGATGTTCCAGGGCAGGAACCCGATGGCCGCCCCGGCCGTCGCCGCGCCGACGAGGGCCAGCCCGGCATGGTCGTGCTGACGGCCCAGCACGAACGAGGTCACCCCCCAGAGAGCCATCGTGAAGCCGGTGATCCCGTTGATGCCGTCCACGAAGTTGACGACGTTGACGGCCGTGGGGACCACGACCACCGCCGCCACCACCAGTCCCCAACCAGCGCCGAACGAGAGGCCGATGACCGCGCCGCAGAGCAGCTGGAGGCCAAGGCGCAAGGAGGGGGTGAGGGAGAAGAGGTCATCGGCGAAGCCCACGAGGGCGAGTGCTGCCACGCACGCCATGGCCAGCCACGGCACGTCACCGTGTCTCTGCTGGGCGAGGGCGGCCGCAGCCACCCCGACCGAGCACGCGAGGCCACCGCCACGGGCCGTCACCAGACGGTGGGACGAACGGTGGTTCGGCACATCCAGCACGCCGTTCCTGAGCATAACCCAGCGCACGACGGGGGCCAGCCCCACCGTGACGAGCAGGGACAGTATGAGCGGGACCACCGTCTAGTCGCCCCGGAGCCCGGCGCTCGCGATCACGGACGACGCGCTGTGGCGCCGGAGCCACTCGGACGCCTGGGCGTCGCTGAGGTGCTCGGCGCCGACCACCTCGGACACCTCGATGGCCGGCACGTCGACGCGCGAGACGAGTGGGTGCTGCGTGGACCTCGAGACCTCGTCGGGCGAGAAGAGCTCCTCGGAGATCTTCTCGCCCTGGCGCAGCCCCGTGTAGACGATGTCGATGTCCTTGTGGCCGGACATGCGGATCAGCGTGTGGGCCACGTCGACGATCTTCACCTGGTCACCCATCTCCAGGACCATCACCTCGCCGTCGGTGCCGATGGATGCTGCTTCCAGGACGAGCTGGCAGGCCTCGGGGATCAGCATGAAGTAGCGCTCGACGTCCGGGTGGGTCACCGTGATCGGGCCACCGCGCTCGATCTGGGAGGTGAAGGCGTGCACGACCGACCCGCGGGACCCGAGCACGTTTCCGAAGCGCACGGACACGTAGCGCCCGGGCTCACGGTCGGCGAAGTGGGCGGTGAGCCGCTCAGCGACGCGCTTGCTGTAGCCGAGGACGCACGAGGGCTGCGCCGCCTTGTCGGTCGAGATGTTGACGAAGGTGCCGACTCCGACCGCAGAGGCGGCCGCGAGGACGTTGAGGGTGCCGAGGACGTTGCTCTTCCACGCCTCGAGAGGGTTGGCCTCCAGCAGGGGGAGGTGCTTGAGGGCAGCCGCGTGGAAGACGATGTCGGGCCGGGTCTGCTTGAAGACCTGCTGCATGCGTGGGGAGTCGCGAATGTCAGCCAGCACGACCTCGTCGGTGTCGAGGAGGCCGTTGCCGACCAACGACAGCTGCGTGGTCTGCAGACCTGACTCGTCGCGGTCGAGGAGGTAGAGCTTCGCGGGCCCGAAGCGTGCGATCTGTCGGCACAGCTCCGACCCGATGGAGCCGCCGGCGCCGGTCACCAGCACCGAGCGCCCGGCGATCTGCTCCGCGATGACGGCGGTGTCGAGGCTGATCGGCCGGCGGCCCAACAGGTCGGCGACGTCGACGTTGCGCAGGTCGCTCGCGGTGGGTCGACCACCGATGATCTCGCTCACCGGTGGGAGGGTCAGCACATTCAGGCCGGCCGTCGTGGCCAGCTCGGTCAGCTCGCGGATCGTCGCGGCGTGCGCCTGGGGGAGGGCGATGACCAAGGTGTTCGCGGTGTACTTGTCGGCCACCCTGGCCAGGTCGGCGCGGGTGCCGCGCACCCTGATCCCCTCAGTGCGGAAACGGGCCTTGGCGCGGTCGTCGTCGAGCAGTGCGACGGGAAGGTAGCCGCTGCCGGCATCACGACGCATGCTCCTCGTCAGTCGGCTGCCGGCCTCACCCGCCCCGAAGATGATGACGCGCTCGTGGTCGAGGTCGGTCGGGCGCTTGCGCACCCGCCAGCTCCGGATCAGGAAGCGGCTCGCGAACATCCCCACCAGTGCGAACACCGAGCCCGTGATCGGGACACTGCGGGGCAGGGTCAGCCAGTCGGTGGCCAGGACCACGAGCGCGAGCACGATGCCGGTGACCAGGACCGACTTGAGGATGTCTGCCGTCTCCTCGAAGGAGCCACGATCGTGTCCGATCGCGTAGGGGCCGATGATCGCGCCCGCCAGCCAGAGGGTCACCACCCCAGCAGCACTCAGCCAGGCCATGTCGGGAACGAAGACGCGCGCCAGATGGAGGTCGTAACGCAGCCACATGGCGGCCACGAGCGCGCCGACGAGGATGGCAGCATCCACCAGTGCCCAGAGCCAGCGCGTCACGCGGTGACGCCGTTCCTCGCGCGCAGTGGGCACGTCAGCTCCCCTCCCAGTGGTTCCCGCAAACGGCCAGAGTTTACATGCGGATGGCAACGATCTCGTGCATCCGCCCTGCTCACAAGTCGGCAAGTCGGGTGGGCGGCCCTGTCGGAGGGTTGTCCCGCGGCCTCAGGACACGGTCAGCCGAGCGTGCCGTACCACTCCTGGCAGGCGGCGTAAGAGGGGAGCAGGCCCTGGTCCAGCGCCTCGGCCAGCGACGGCGCGGACTCGTCCTTGGGCGACAGCAGGGGCTCGATGCCGTCCGGGAAGACCAGTCCCACCTCGGCGTCGAGCGGGTGGATGCCGTGCTCGCGGGCGGGGTTGTAGGCCGCGGTGCACAGGTACATCGCCGTCGTGTCGTCCTCGAGCGCCACGAAGGCGTGGCCGAGGCCTTCGGCGAGGTAGACCGCACGGCGGTCGACCGTGTCGAGCAGGACGGAGTCCCACTGGCCGAAGGTGGGCGACCCCACCCGCAGGTCGATGACGAAGTCGACGAGCGCGCCGGAGAGGGCTGTGACGTACTTGGCCTGCGACGGCGGGACGTCCGCGAAGTGGATGCCCCGCACGGTGCCGCGCGAGGAGACCGAGATGTTGGTCTGGACCACCTGGGGACGGTGGCCGACGGCCTCCGCGAGGAGGTCGCCGCGGAAGGACTCGAGGAACACGCCCCGGGCGTCGGGGAACTGCCGAGGGGTGACCTCGAAGGCGTCGGCGATCGCGAGCGGGCGGATCTGCATCAGTGGCCTCGGGCCTCGTCGAGGAGCCCGGACAGGTAGACGCCGTAGCCGCTCTTGCGCAGCGAGTCGGCGAGCGCGGCGAACTCGTCGTCGCCGAGCCACCCGTTGCGCCAGGCGATCTCCTCGACGCAGCCGATCTTCTGCCCCTGCCGTGCCTCGACGACGTGGACGAACTGGGCTGCGTCCATCAGGCCGAGGAAGGTGCCGGTGTCGAACCAGGCGGTCCCCCGCGGGAGGAGTGTGACGCTGAGGTCACCTCGCTGCAGGTAGGCCTCGTTGATGCCGGTGATCTCCAGCTCGCCGCGCTCACTGGGCTTGAGGTCGCGGGCGATCTGGACGACGTCGTTGTCGTAGAAGTAGAGACCGGGCACGGCATACGAGGACTTGGGGTGCTCGGGCTTCTCCTCGATGGAGATGACGCGGCCGTCCTCGGAGAACTCCACGACGCCGTAGGCCGACGGCTCGGTGACGTGGTAGGCGAAGATCTGGCCGCCCGTGACCGTGGTGTTCGCCGCGAGCGAAGTGCCCAGGCCGGTGCCGTAGAAGATGTTGTCGCCGAGGACCAGAGCCACCGCGTCGTCGCCGATGAAGTCCGCCCCGATGATGAAGGCCTGGGCGAGGCCGTCGGGGCTGGCCTGCACGGCGAAGGTCAGCTCGATGCCCCATTGGGAGCCGTCTCCGAGCAGCCGCTGGAACTGAGCCTGGTCCTCCGGGGTCGTGATCACCAGCACCTCGCGGATCCCGGCCATCATCAGCGTCGAGAGCGGGTAGTAGATCATCGGCTTGTCGTAGACCGGCATCAGCTGCTTGCTGATGCCGAGGGTGATGGGGTGCAGGCGCGTGCCTGACCCCCCGGCAAGGATGATCCCCTTCATGCTGCACGACCTTAGTGCGAGGTGGCTCGCCGTGAGGCGCCTCCCCTCGCGATAGCCTCGGCGCCATGAAGGTCCTCGTCACCGGCGCAGCAGGGTTCATCGGCTCGAACTTCGTGATCAGGGCCCGTGCCGTGCGGCCGGACTGGCGCCTCACCGTGCTCGACTCGATGACGTATGCCGCGAACCTCGCCTCCCTCGATCCGGTCGCCGGCGAGGTCGACGTGGTGAAGGGGTCGGTCACCGACGCCGACCTGGTGGACGAGCTCGTCGCCGCGCACGACCTCGTCGTGCACTTCGCGGCTGACTCGCACAACGACAACTCGCTCGAGGACCCCTGGCCGTTCATCGACACCAACATCATCGGCACCTACCAGCTGATCCAGGCGGTGCGCCGCCACGACAAGCGGCTGCACCACGTCTCGACCGACGAGGTGTACGGCGACCTCGAGCTCGACGACCCGGCCAGGTTCACCGAGGACACGCCCCTCAACCCGTCGAGCCCCTACTCGGCGTCCAAGGCGAGTGCGGACCTCCTCGTGCGGGCGTGGATCAGGTCGTTCGGGCTCCGGGCGACGCTGTCCAACTGCTCCAACAACTACGGGCCGCGCCAGCACCCCGAGAAGTTCATCCCGCGCCAGGTCACCGGCATCATCGACGGGGTGCGGCCGAAGCTCTACGGAGGCGGTCTCAACGTCCGCGACTGGATCCACGTCGACGACCACAACGACGCGGTCATCGCGATCATCGAGCAGGGCCGCGCGGGGGAGACCTACCTGATCGGTGCCGACGGCGAGATGAACAACCGCGACGTCGTCGCCCTCATCCTCGAGCTGATGGGCAAGCCGGCCGACTGGTTCGACCACGTGCCCGACCGGCCCGGGCACGACCTGCGCTACGCCATCGACGCGTCCAAGCTCCGGGCCGAGACCGACTGGCGACCGGCCCACCCGGACGTCCGCTCCGGGCTGGTCGACACCATCGCGTGGTACCGGGACAACCAGGACTGGTGGCGCACCGCCAAGGTCGTCGCCGAGGCCCGCTACGACCGGATCGGACGCTGATGACGCGCTGGCTGGTCACCGGCTCGGGCGGGATGCTCGGGCTCGACCTGCAGGTGACCCTGGCGCTCGCCGGGGTCGACGAGGACGACGTCACCGCGCTCACCCGCAAGGACCTCGACGTCACCGATCCCGACGCGGTCCGCGACGCGGTCCGGGGGCACGACGTCGTGGTGAACTGCGCGGCATACACGGCTGTCGACGACGCGCAGACCCATGAGGGTGAGGCGTTCGCGGTGAACGCCATCGGTGCGGCCAACGTCGCGGACGCCTGCCGTTCGGTGGGCGCGCGACTGGTGCACATCTCCACCGACTACGTGTTCTCGGGCGAGGCGGACGAGCCCTATGCCGAGGACGCCCCGCTGTCCCCGCTGTCCGCGTACGGCCGGACGAAGGCTGCGGGGGAGTGGGCGGTGCAGGCGCGGTGTCCGCAGGCGTGGATCGTGCGCACGGCGTGGCTCTACGGCGCCGGGGGACCGAACTTCGTCAAGACGATGGCCCGCCTTGCCGACCGGCACGACACCCTCGACGTCGTCGACGACCAGCGGGGTCAGCCCACGTGGACCATGGACGTCGCACGGGGCATCCTGCGGCTCGTCCACGAGTCGGCGCCGTTCGGGGTGTGGCACGCGACGAGCCAGGGCGACACCACGAAGTTCGGCCTGACCCGGGAGATCTTCCGGCTGCTCGGACTCGACCCGGAGCGGGTGCGGCCGACCACGAGCGACGCGTTCCCGCTCCCTGCTCCCCGTCCGGCCTACAGCGTGCTGGGGCACGACGCGTGGCGGATGGCCAGGCTCGATCCGCTCCCGCACTGGGAGGCGAGCCTCGCCGAGGCGCTGCCCGACGTCGTCGCCCAGGACGGTCCGGCCGAGCCGGCCTGACCGGCACGCCCGGCGGGGCAGTGCAGCGCTGTCTCCGTGCGGGGGGCCCGTGCGAGTATGGCTCGCACCCGGCCGCCGGACGTGAGCCACCCCGCGACGGCCCCGATCCCGGATCCCCGACAGGAAGAGCTCTCTCATGACCACATCGCGTGAGCCCACCACCCAGGAACAGCTCTGGGCCGGACAGTTCGGCGAGGCCTACATCGACCGCAACCGCGGCGTGGACCTCGTCGCGAGCAACACCGAGCTGTTCCGCAAGGTGCTCTCGGAGACGCAGGCGGTGGGGAGCGTGCTCGAGCTCGGCTGCAACATCGGCAACAACCTGCACGCGCTGCGCGGGCTGCTCCCGGAGGCGGAGCTGCACGCCGTGGAGATCAACGCGCAGGCGGCCGCCGAGGTCGAGGCCTGGGGTGGTGCCACGGTCGAGGTCGGGTCGATCCTCGACTTCGAGCCGTCCCGCACCTGGGACCTGACCTTCACCAAGGGCGTGCTGATCCACATCAACCCCGACCGGGTGCAGGACGTGTATGCCGCCCTGGTGCGTTCGTCGAACCGCTACGTCATGGTCTGCGAGTACTTCAACCCGGTGCCGGTCGAGGTCCCCTACCGCGGCCACGAGGGCGCCCTCTTCAAGCGGGACTTCGCCGGCGAGATGCTCGATGCCTTCCCGGAGCTGCGACTGGTGGGCTACGGCTTCACCTACCACCGTGACCCGCAGTTCCCCCTCGACGACTCGACGTGGTTCCTCATGGAGAAGTCCGGCTGAACCCCTCGGACCGGCGTGCGGCTAGGGTCGGGACATGCTCGCCGTCTACGCCGCACGCCAGTCCGCCGACGACCCGCTCTCGGGGTTGGAGGTCGGCGAGCGCCCTGACCCCACCCCCCGCGAGGGCTGGACGACGGTCACGCTGCGGACCGCTGGGCTCAACCACCACGACGTCTGGTCCCTGCGCGGGGTGGGGCTGCCGGCCGACCGGCTCCCGATGATCCTGGGCTGCGACGGCGCCGGGGTCGACGAGGACGGCAACGAGGTCATCGTGCACGCGGTCATCCCGAGCGACGGCTGGCGCGGTGACGAGACCCTCGACCCGCGCCGGACGCTGCTCTCGGAGCTGCACGACGGCACCCTCGCCGAGAAGGTCGCCGTCCCCACCACCAACCTCGTGGCCAAGCCGGCCGAGCTCCCGTGGGAGCACGCGGCCTGCCTCTCGACCGCGTGGCTCACCGCCTACCGGATGCTGTTCACGAACGCCGGGCTGACGCCGGGCGCCACCGTCCTGGTCCAGGGCGCCGGCGGTGGCGTGGCCACCGCCCTCGTGCAGCTCGGGGCCGCGGCGGGCTACCGGATGTGGGTCACCAGCCGCGACGAGGAGAAGGGCGAGCGCGCGGTGGGGATCGGCGCGGACCAGGCGTTCGGCAGCGGCGAGCGACTCCCCGACCGCGTGGACGCCGTCATGGAGACGGTCGGGGCGGCGACCTGGTCGCACTCGGTCAACTCGCTCAAGCCCGGTGGCACGATCGTCATCTCCGGCGCGACGTCCGGCGACGCACCCAGCAAGGCCGAGCTGACCAAGATCTTCTTCAAGCAGCTGCGTGTGGTCGGGTCGACGATGGGCAGCCGCGGCGAGCTCGAGCGACTGGCTCAGTTCGTCGTGCAGCAGCGCATCGAGCCGGTCATCGACACGACCCTGCCGCTGGCCCGGGCCCGGGACGGGTTCGCCCGCATGGCGGCCGGCGAGCTGTTCGGCAAGGTCGTCTTCACCGTCTCCTGACGCCTCGCCGGGTCAGAGCAGGGCGGTGACGAGCCAGACGATCCCGGCCACCGCGAGGATCGCGACCGTGGCGCCGGCGAAGATGACGGCGCCCTTCTGGGTGCCGCCCATCTTCTCGTCCCAGCCCTGCTCCTTGGCGACGTCGCGGATCAGGTCGCGACCGGCGGTCGCGTCGAACGAGTAGTCGACGACCTTGCCGACCCTGCCGGTCTTGAGGTCGACCCCGAACTCCTTGCGGAACGACTTCTCGTAGACCCGGCCACGCTGCGTGGACGCAGCGGCCTGGAGGCGTGGTGACGAGCCGCCCCCACTCCACGAGAAGGTGTTGCTGACGTCGGTGATCGTCATCGACTGGTCGGCCTCGTTGAGCCGGACCTGGTGGGTGAAGACCTTGTTGAGCCCGTGGGCCCTGAAGACGGCCAGCCACCGGGCATCGGCGACGTCGATCGTGAGGTCGAACCCCTGCGGGGTCTCGCGCACGGCATACGGCGTGCCGGCAGCCGCAGCGCGCAGGGTGGTGATCAGCTCGGCGGACGTGCCCATCGAGGGCCCCCTCGGTGCTCGGTGGTGGTGGTGACGGTGGTGGTGGTGACGGTGGTGGTGACGGTGGTGGTCGTGACGGTGGTGGTCGTGACGGTGGTGGTGATCGTGGGTGCGGTTCGGTCAGGGTGGGTCAGCTCGGGGAGATCTGCAGCCAGTCGTACCAGCCGTTGTGCAGGACCAGCCACGCGATCAGGCCGTAACCCGCCTGGCCCGGGTGGTGGGGCACCCGGCTGGCGGCCAGGTCGCTCTGCCACTGTTCGTGTCCGAGCAGCGGCCGGAAGCAGTCGACGAACGGCACTCCCCGCCGGGAGCACACGTCGGCCTGGGCCTCCACGAGCACGTCCAGCTTGGCGTTCAGCTCCTCGTCGTCGCCCGGCGGAGGGCTGACCACGAAGGTGCCGATGCCCGCGCTGGCGGCGTCGTCGAGGATGTTGGCCAGGTTGAGCCGGTGCCGGGCCAGGGTCACGCCGGTCGCCGCGTCGTTGCCGCCGACCGAGATCACCAGCCGCTTCTCGGACCGGCCGCGCCAGCGTGGGGCGCACTCGGCCTTCCAGCGGGCGAGCACGTCGGCGGTGGTGTCGCCACGCACGCCGAGGTTGTAGGCGGTCAGCTCGAGGTCGGAGTGATGGGTGCGACCCACGACCCGCGACACCCACCCCTGACCCTTGGGGTCGCCGACCCCGGCCACGAGCGAGGCACCGACGAAGACGATGCCGACGTCCCTGGGACCGTCGGCAGCGACCTGGAACTCGGCGCTCGGGGTGAAGGTGGGCTCGCTCACGCGTCAGTCCTCGTCGTCGTCGAGCCGGGCCAGCCAGGTGGCCAGTCGCTCGACGGGGGTCTCGAAGTCGGGGTTCAGGTCCACGAACGTGCGCAGCTGGTCGGCCAGCCACTCGAAAGAGACTTCCTCTTCCCCTCGGCGAGCAGCCAGCTCCTCGATGCCACGATCCGTGAAGTACACGTCTGCAAGGTTAACGGGGGTATGCCGCGCGGCTGGACCAGCCACGCGGCATACCGGCCCGTCTCGTGCCTCGACCACCGCAAAACGGCGGTTGCTCGACGATACGGGCCCCATGGAGGCCGTTTCGTCGAGCAACCACCGTTTCTCGGGGTTGGGTTGCTGGCTCCTAGCGGGCGAAGGCGGCCGCCACCAGCTCGGCCTGCTGCTCGGCGTGCCGCTTGCTCGAGCCCGTGGCCGGCGAGGCCGAGGCCTTGCGCGACACGACCCGCAGCGCCCGGGTCTCGCCGAGCTCGGCGAGGGCCTGCGGCAGGTTCATCGCCACGAACGGCCAGGCGCCCTGGTTGGCCGGCTCGTCCTGCACCCAGACGACGTCCGCGCCGGGGTACTTGGCCAGCTCGGCGGCGATCTCCCGGGCGGGCAGGGGCGCGAGCTGCTCGACCCGGACGATCGCGGTCGTGGTGTCCTCGGCCTTCTCGCGGGCGGCCTCGAGGTCGTAGACGACCTTGCCGCTCGCGAGCAGCACCCGGGTCACGCCGCCGTTGTCGAACGACGCGCGGTCGGCCAGCACCGGCCGGAAGGTGCCCTCGGTGAAGTCCTGCGGCATGCTGCTCGCCGCCTTGAGCCGCAGCATCGACTTCGGTGTGAAGACGATCAGCGGTCGGCGCGGGCGGGCGTACGCCTGACGACGCAGCAGGTGGAAGTAGCTCGCCGGGGTCGAGGGGTAGGCGACCGTCATGTTGTCCTCGGCGCACATCTGCAGGAAGCGCTCGATGCGGGCCGAGGAGTGGTCGGGGCCCTGGCCCTCGTAGCCGTGGGGGAGCAGCAGCACGACGGACGAGCGCTGGCCCCACTTCTGCTCGGAGGAGCTGATGAACTCGTCGACGATGGTCTGGGCGCCGTTGAAGAAGTCGCCGAACTGCGCCTCCCACAGGACCAGGGCGTCGGGGCGCTCGACGGAGTAGCCGTACTCGAAGCCCATCGCCGCGAACTCGGACAGCAGGGAGTCGTAGACCCAGAACCGGGCCTGTCCCTCACCGAGGTAGAGGAGCGGGGTCCACTCCTCGGCGGTGTGCTTGTCGATCAGCACGGCGTGGCGCTGGACGAAGGTGCCACGACGGCTGTCCTGACCGGCCAGCCGCACCGGCGTGCCCTCCATGAGCAGCGAGCCGAAGGCGAGCAGCTCACCGGTCGCCCAGTCGATCCCGCCGTCGCGGGTGGACTGGGCACGCTTCTCCATGGCCTGCAACAGCTTCGGGTGCACCGTGAAGCCCTTGGGCGGGTTCACGAAGGCGTCACCGATGTGCTGGAGCTGGTCGGCGGGGATGGCCGTCTGGTCCGCGGAGCGGCTCGCCTGGTCGGTGGCCTGCGCGGTCGGCGGCTCGAGGCCTGAATGGCCCTCGGCGTCGGTGCCGACCAGCGTGGGGTCACTGGTCTCCTCGCTGGCCTCCTTGAGCGCCGCCTTCGTCTCGACGAAGACGCGCTCGAGCTGCTGCTGGTAGTCGCGCAGCGCCGCCTCGGCGTCCTCCTGGCTGATGTCGCCGCGACCGATCAGCGACTCGGTGTAGAGCTTGCGCACCGAGCGCTTGGCCTCGATGAGGGTGTACATCAACGGCTGGGTCATCGAGGGGTCGTCGCCCTCGTTGTGACCGCGACGGCGGTAGCAGACCATGTCGATGACGACGTCCTTGTTGAACGTCTGGCGGAACTCGTAGGCGAGCTCGGCCACCCGGACGCAGGCCTCGGGGTCGTCGCCGTTCACGTGGAAGATCGGCGCCTGGATCATGCGGGCGACGTCGGTCGAGTACGTCGAGGAGCGGCTCGCGCTCGGTGACGTGGTGAAGCCGACCTGGTTGTTGATGACCACGTGGATGGTGCCGCCGGTGCGGTAGCCGCGCAGCTGCGACAGGTTGAGCGTCTCGGCGACGACTCCTTGGCCGGCGAACGCCGCGTCGCCGTGCATGAGCAGGGGCAGCACGGTGAAGTCCTCACCCGCGAGGTCGAGCCGGTCCTGCTTGGCCCGGGTGATGCCCTCGAGGACCGGGTTGACGGCCTCGAGGTGGGACGGGTTGGCCGCGAGGTAGACCTTGGTCTTGCTGCCGTCCTCGGCGACGAACTCGCCCTCGGTGCCGAGGTGGTACTTCACGTCGCCCGAGCCCTGTACCGACTTGGGGTCCTGCTTGCCCTCGAACTCGCGGAAGATCTGGCCGTAGGACTTGCCGGCGATGTTGGCGAGCACGTTGAGGCGCCCGCGGTGTGGCATGCCGATGCAGACCTCGTCCATGGAGTCGGCGGCGGCGCGGCACAGGATCCGGTCGAGCAGCGCGATGACCGACTCGCCGCCCTCGAGGCTGAACCGCTTCTGCCCGACGAACTTGGTCTGGAGGAAGGTCTCGAACGCCTCGGCGGCGTTGAGCCGGCGCAGGATCCGCAGCTGCTCGTCGGGGCCGGGCTTGGCGTAGCCGACCTCGATCTTGGCCTGCAGCCAGCGGCGCTGCTCGGGGTCCTGGATGTGCATGTACTCGGTGCCGATGGTGCGGCAGTAGGAGTCACGCAGGATGCCGAGGATCTTGCGCAGCCGCAGCATGGGGGCGCCGCCGAAGCCACCGGTCGCGAAGTCGCGCTCGAGGTCCCACAGGGTGAGCCCGTGGGAGGTGACGTCGAGGTCGGGGTGGCGGCGCTGGCGGTACTCCAGCGGGTCGGTGTCGGCCATCAGGTGGCCGCGCACGCGGTAGGCGTGGATCAGCTCCTGGACGCGGGCGGTCTTGTTGACGTCGTCGTCGTGGTGGGCCGAGATGTCCTGGACCCAGCGGACCGGCTCGTAGGGCAGGCGCAGGCTCTCGAAGATCTCGTCGTAGAAGCCGTTGTCACCGAGCAGCAGCTGGTGGACGATCCGCAGGAAGTCCCCGGACTGCGCACCCTGGATGATCCGGTGGTCGTAGGTGCTGGTCAGCGTGAGGATCTTGGAGACGGCGTTGCGGTTGAGCGTCTCCTGGCTGGCGCCCTGCCACTCGGCGGGGTACTCCAGCGCGCCGACCCCGATGATGGCGCCCTGGCCGGCCATCAGCCGCGGCACCGAGTGGACGGTGCCGATGGTGCCGGGGTTGGTCAGCGTGAGGGTGGTGCCCTGGAAGTCCTCGACGGTCAGCTTGCCGCCGCGGGCCTTGCGGACCACGTCCTCGTAGGCCGTCCAGAAGTGGGCGAAGTCCATCGACTCGGCCGACTTGATCGAGGGCACCAGGAGCTGGCGCGTGCCGTCGGGCTTGGCCATGTCGATCGCGAGCCCGAGGTTGACGTGACCGGGGATGACCAGGGCCGGCTTGCCGTTCTCCTCGGTGAACCCGTTGTTCATCTCGGGCATGTGGCCCAGCGCCTTGACGAGGGCGTAGCCGATGAGGTGGGTGAAGGAGACCTTGCCGCCACGGGAGCGCTGCAGGTGGTTGTTGATGACGACCCGGTTGTCGATCAGCAGCTTGGCCGGCACGGCGCGCACGCTGGTCGCGGTGGGGACGGTCAGCGAGGACTCCATGTTGGTGACCGTGCGGGCGCTGGCGCCGCGCAGCGGCCTGATCTGGTTCTCGTTCGTGGCCTCGGTCTGCCTGGGCGCCTGGGGCTCGCGGGGCTTGGGCACCTCCTTGACTCCGGCGGTCTCGCCGCCGGTGCCGGCCTCCTTGTCCTCGGGCTTGTCGGCCACGGCCTTGTCGGTGCTGGCGTCAGGCTTGTCGGTGGACTGCCCGGAGGTCGAGGTGGGGCGGGCGGGCGCGGCAGGAGCGGACGCGGCAGGAGCGGACGCGGCAGGCGCGGGCGCAGCAGGCGCGGGGGCGGCAGGAGCCGACGCGGCCGGCGCTGCCGGGGCCGATGCGGCCGGCGCAGCAGGCGCGGTGGCGGTGCTCCCGTTGGAGCCCGACCCGTTGGTCGTGGCGCCGCCGTCGGTGGGCTGGTAGTCCTCGAAGAGGGACCACCACGCCTTGTCCACGGAGTTCTTGTCCTTCTGGTACTTCTCGTACAGC
Source organism: Pedococcus bigeumensis (assembly GCF_039531795.1). Classification (NCBI taxonomy): domain Bacteria; kingdom Bacillati; phylum Actinomycetota; class Actinomycetes; order Micrococcales; family Intrasporangiaceae; genus Pedococcus; species Pedococcus bigeumensis. Next base: position 543,860 of record NZ_BAAAQS010000001.1, read on the forward strand.
TCGTCCACGAGCCACTCGTTCGGCCCGAAGGCCGCCATGGGGTCGTTGGTCGGGGACTGGTCGGGCACGGCGGATACGCCTCTTTCGTAGCGTCGACAATGACGGGCAATAGGTGCTCCCAGCCTATCCCCGTGCGTCCCGCCGCGCTGCGGCGGGGAAGAGGTTTCCCGGGCGACCTTCGCCACGTCGTCGACGAGCTCTCCGGCAGGCGCGCCAGCGCCCGCCCACGGTCCCGTGACGGGGCGGGTATGCCGCGGGGCCGGGTCCCCTGCTGGAACCCGGCCCCACGGCATACCTGGACTGCGTCGTCGACCTAGCTGATGTCGCTCCGGACCGTGCGCCACGAGCCGAACCCGGCCATCACCGCGGCGTACGCGGCAAGCACCAGGGCGCCACCCCACCAGGCGAGCTGGTGCACGGGGCGGTCGCCGCCCTGGGTCACCCCGCTGACCATCGCGCTGGTCGCCTGGCTGGGGAGGTAGGGGACGATGTGCTCCCGCCCCCAGGTCCAGAAGGTGAGGCCGAAACCGGCCAGTGGCTCCACGATCCAGGCCACGCCGATCGAGATCAGCAGGGCCGCGACCTGGTTGGGGATGAGGATCCCCGCGCCGAGGCCGATCAGGGCCCAGAGACCGAGCACGAGCAGGCTCAGGGCCAGCGTCCGGTAGACGCCCGACTCGGGGAACGGCGCGAAGCCACGCGCGTTGAGCACGATCGCGCCTGCGATGATCGACCCGGCCAGCGAGATGATGCCGTAGATGGCCCCGAGGCCGAGCAGGGCGACGACCTTCGCGGCCATCACCCGGACCCGCTTGGGCGTGCCCAGGAACGTGCTGGAGATCGTCTTGTGGCGGTACTCGGACCCGATCTGCATCACGCCGATGGTGAGGGTGAGCAGGTAGCCGACGCCCAGGCCCGCCGTGTAGACGCTGTTCGCGATCTGCAGCGGCGTGCCGGTGGGTGCGGGGTTGGGGTCGCTGGGGTCGGGCTTGATCGTGTAGATGAAGCCGAACGCCACGGCCAGCCCGGCGCCGGCCACGAACATGGCGATGGCCATGCCCCACCACATCCGCGTGGTGAAGAACTTGCGGAACTCGGCCTTGATCGCGTTGGTCATTCGTTGCCCCCTTCCTGTCCGGCGATGGCATCTCGTTCGGTCACGCCCGCCGGTCCCGAGGTGCTGTCGCCCAGGTTGCGGTTGGTGCCCTCGGTCAGCTCGAAGAACAGTGCCTCGAGGTCGGTCGTGGCCTGGCGCAGCTCGTAGATCGGCAGGCCGGCCCGCAGGGCCACGTCGCCGATCAGGCGCAGGTCATGGGTCGCGGCCAGCAGGCTGCCGTCCTCGACGGTGCTCGTCACGTCGGCGACCCGAAGAGCGCCCGCGAGCGCGTCGAGGTCGGTGGTCCGGACGATGGTGTGGGCCTCGCCGTGCAGGTCGTTCATCGCGCCCTGCTTGATCAGTCGGCCGTTGTTGATGATGACGACGTCGTCGACCGTCTGCTCCACCTCCTGGAGCATGTGGCTCGAGATGAGGACCGTCTTGCCCTGGGCGGACAGGTGGCGCAGGAAGCCGCGCAGCCACCGGATGCCCTCGGGGTCGAGGCCGTTGGCTGGCTCGTCGAGGATCAGCACCTGCGGGTCGCCCAGCATCGCGGCGGCGAGGCCGAGTCGCTGGCGCATGCCCATCGAGTACCCGCCGGCGCGCTTCTTCGCCGCAGCGGGGATCCCGACCAGCTCGAGCATCTCGTCGACGCGGTCGACCCCGACACCCGCGGTGTCGGCCAGGACCCGGAGGTGGTCGCGGCCGGTGCGGCCGGGGTGGAAGTTGGTGGCCTCGAGTGCGGACCCCACCACCGACATCGGCTGGGAGATCTCGCGGTAGCTGCGACCGCCGATGGTCGCGACGCCGCTGGACGGGTTGACCAGTCCGAGCAGCATGCGGAGGGTGGTCGTCTTGCCGGCGCCGTTCGGGCCGAGGAAGCCGGTGATCCGGCCGGGCTCGACGCTGAAGGAGAGGTTGTCGACGGCGGTGAAGCTGCCGAACCGCTTGGTCAGGTCGCGCACCTCGATTCGGGCGCCCTCAGTGGGTCGTGGTGGTGTCGTGGTCGTGGTCATCGTTCCCCCGGAGTCGGTCTCATGGCGGCCATCCTCCCAACTGACGCGGGGTGAGGGTCAACCGGGTTACGGCCCTAGGATGACCGCACTATGACCGAATGGTTGCTGGTCCTGACCGGCGTGGGGCTGACGATCGGCACGGCCGTCTTCGTGGCCACGGAGTTCTCGCTGGTGGCGCTCGACCGGCCGACCGTGCAGAAGGCCGTCGACGCGGGTGACGCCCGCGCCGAGGTCGTGCTGGGGTCGCTGCGCGGTCTCTCGACGCAGCTGTCGGCCGCGCAGGTCGGCATCACGCTGACCACCCTCATCCTCGGCTTCCTGGCGACTCCCTCGCTGGGCGTGCTGCTCGAGACGCCTCTCCACGCGGTCGGCCTCAGGGGCTCCACGCTGGACTCGGTGGCGGCGGCGGTGGCCCTGCTCGTCGCCACGCTGTTCTCGATGGTGTTCGGCGAGCTGCTGCCCCAGTTCCTCGGTATCTCGGCCCCGCTCGCCACGGCCAAGGTCGTCGCGATGCCGGTGCGTGGTTTCGCCCTGGTCGCCCGGCCGCTGATCTTCGTCCTCAACGGCTCGGCCAACCTCTTCCTGCGGGCGCTCGGCATCACCCCGCGCGAGGAGCTCTCCGGCGCCCGGACGCCACAGGAGCTGGCCTCGCTGGTCCGCCGCTCCGCCGAGGCAGGCACCCTTGACGAGGGCACCGCCCGGCTGGTCACCAAGTCGCTGGGTTTCGGCGAGCAGACCGCGGCCGACGTCATGAGCCCGCGCGCGCGGGCGTCGTCGATCGAGCGCACTGCCACCGCCGAGGACGTCGTGCGGCTCGCACGACGCACCGGACACTCACGCTTCCCGGTGACCGGCGAGGACTGGGACGACATCGATGGCGTGGTGCACGTGAAGCGGGCCATCGCCGTCCCGCACGAGCGCCGTGAAGACGTGCCGGTGTCGGCGCTCATGGTGCCGCCGCTGCTCGTGCCCGAGACGATCCGGCTCGACCCGCTGCTGCTGATGCTGCGCGAGCACGGCCTCCAGCTCGCCATCGTCGTCGACGAGTACGGCGGCACGGCCGGCATCGTCACCCTCGAGGACGTCGTGGAGGAGATCGTCGGCGAGGTGTCCGACGAGCACGACGTCTTCCGCACGACCGGGCGCGAGTTCACCGACGGGTCCTGGACGGTGCCGGGTCTCTGGCGCCCGGACGAGGTGCGGGAGCGGCTGGGGGCCGTCGTGCCCGACGGCCCGGCCTACGAGACCACCGGCGGCTTCGTCATGGCCGAGCTCGGCCGGATCCCGACGGTGGGCGACACCGTGCACATCCCCGGCTGGGAGATCACCGTGCTGGCCATGGACGGCATGCGGGCCGACCGGCTCCGGTTCGTCCCCGTCGACCAGGCCGAGGACGCCGGTCACGGCGACCACGGGGAGGGCTCGCCGCTGGCTCAGGACGGCCAGGGCCGTGCGGGCGGTCGCCCCGTGACCGCAGGCGGACGCGACGCGGGACGGCCCGCGCGCCACGACGCTGAGGGCGCGAAGTGAGCGCCGGTGCGGTGTGGGTCACCGTCCTGCTCCTGCTGCTCAACGCCTTCTTCGTCGGGGCCGAGTTCGCCGCGATGGCGGCGCGGCGTTCCACCCTGGAACCGTTGGCAGCCAACGGGTCCCGTCGCGCGCAGGTCTGCCTCGACGCCCTGGAGCAGATGGGCTCGCTGCTCGCCTGTGCACAGCTCGGCATCACCGTCTGCTCGGTGCTCCTGGGTGCCATCTCCGAGGCCGCCCTGCACCACGCGCTCGAACCCGTCGTCCACCACCTCGGGCTCCCGACGGGCGTGACCGACGGGTTGGCGCTCGCCCTCGCCCTGCTCATCGTGGTCTACCTGCACGTGGTCATCGGCGAGATGATCCCCAAGAACCTCGCCCTCGCCGGACCCGAGCGGTCCGCGCTGATCCTCGTGCCGGTGCTGCTGTTCATCACTCGGGCCCTGCGCCCGATCATCTCGGTCATGGAGTCGCTGGCGAAGTCGCTGGTGCGGCTCTTCCGGGTGGAGCCCAAGGACGAGATCACGTCGGCCTTCACGGTCGAGGAGGTCGAGCACATCCTCGCCGAGAGCCACCACGAAGGGCTGATCGAGGAAGGTCAGCACGGGCTGGTCGGCGCGGCCCTCGAGTTCAGCGACAAGGACGCCGTCGACGTCGCCGTCGCACTCTCCGACCTCGTGACCCTGCCCCTGACCGCCACTCCCGACGACGTGGAACGACTGGTGGCCAAGCGCGGGTTCTCCCGCTACCCCATGCTCGACCGGGCCGGCGAGCTCACCGGTTACCTGCACCTCAAGGACGTCCTCTACGCCGACGAGACGGAGCGCGACATCGCCGTGCCGGTCAAGCGGGTCCGCAAGCTGGCGACGGTGCAGGCCGCCGACGAGGTCGAGGAGGTGCTGCGCACCATGCAGCGCACCGGTTCCCACCTCGCCCGCGTGGTCGACCCCGACGGCGCCGACATCGGTGTCGTCTTCCTCGAGGACGTCATCGAGGAGCTCGTCGGCGAGGTCACCGACGCCTCGCAGCGCTGACCGCGGCATACCGCGACACCACCCCGCAGCGGCCGGGGCCGAGCGGGCACGGAAATGGCCCAGCGCTGTGCGCCGGGCCATTTCGTGTGCGTGCCCCCGGCAGGATTCGAACCTGCGCCCCCGCCTCCGGAGGGCGGTGCTCTATCCCCTGAGCTACGGGGGCCGACACGTGCGCTCCCGTGAAGGAGGCGCCCGCAGAGGTTAGCAGCCTAGGGTGGCCTCCATGGAACGCGGGGGACTCGTCTACGTCTGCGACGACACGGAGCAGATCAGGCGCCTCATCCGGGTCAACCTCGAGCTCGAGGGTTACGAGGTGCGCGAAGCCGGCGACGGCGAGGAGCTGGTCGCCGCCCTCCACGAGCTCGACCCGCTCCCGGGAGTGGTCACCCTCGACGCACAGATGAGCCCGCGGGACGGCTGGTGGACGATCGCGCAGATCCGCGCCGACCCGCGGCTGGCCCACATCCCGGTGATCATGGTGACCGCCTCGGTGCAGCAGCACGACCGGGTCCAGGCCGAGGGGTCCGGGCTCGACGCGTTCGTGTCGAAGCCGTTCGACCCGGAGCACCTCATCGAGCTCGTCTCGGGCTTCATGGCCGAGGGACGAGCGCACTCTCCCTCGCCCTAGACTTGCCCGGGTGACTCCCGAAGAGCTCTCCGCAGCCATCCGCACCGCCCTCACCGAAGCCGTCGCCGCCGGCGACTTCGCCGTGGACGTGCCCGCGGAGATCCGCGTGGAGCGACCGCGGAACCGCGACCACGGTGACTGGTCCACCAACATCGCGCTCCAGCTGGCCAAGGGAGCCGGTATGCCGCCGCGCGACGTCGCGGCGCGGCTCGCCGAGCGCCTCGGGCGGGTGGCCGGCGTGAAGGCAGTCGACATCGCCGGGCCGGGCTTCCTCAACATCACCGTGGACGCGGCGTCGGCCGGTGAGCTGGCCCGCTCGATCGTCGAGGCCGGCGCGGCCTACGGCAGCAACGACTCCGAGGCCGGACACGTGATCAACGTCGAGTTCATCTCGGCCAACCCGACCGGGCCGCTCCACCTCGGGCACACCCGGTGGGCGGCGCTCGGCGACGCCATGAGCCGGCTGCTCAAGACGTCGGGTGCGACGGTCACCACCGAGTACTACATCAACGACGCCGGCGCGCAGATGGACAAGTTCGCCGCCTCGGTGCTCGCGAGCGCGAAGGGGGAGCCCACGCCCGAGGGCGGGTACCCCGGCGCGTACGTCGACGACCTGGCGGCCCAGGCGCTCACCGTCCGTCCCGACCTGCTGGAGCTCCCGGCCGACGAAGCCCTGGCGGCGGCCCGCTCGGTGGCCTACGACGCGCAGCTGCAGGACATCAAGGACACGCTCGCCGACTTCGGCGTGCACTTCGACGTGTGGTTCTCCGAGGCCGGCCTGCACGAGTCCGGCGCAGTCGAGCAGGCGGTCGACCGGCTGCGCGAGCAGGGCCACGTCTTCGACGAGGGCGGCGCGATCTGGCTGCGCACGACCGACTTCGGCGACGACAAGGACCGCGTCCTGATCAGGGCCAACGGCGAACCGACCTACTTCGCGGCCGATGCCGCCTACTACCTGTCGAAGAAGGACCGCGGCTTCGACGAGAAGATCTACCTCCTCGGGGCCGACCACCACGGCTACATCAACCGGCTCAAGGCGATCGCGGCCTGCGCCGGCGACGACCCCGAGCACAACATCGAGGTCCAGATCGGCCAGCTGGTCAACCTCGGCGGGGCCAAGCTCTCCAAGCGGGCCGGCAACATCATCGAGCTGCGCGACCTCATCAGCTGGATCGGCACCGACGCGATCCGCTACTCCCTGTCGCGCTACCCCGCGGACAGCACGCTGTCCCTCGACGGCGAGGAGCTGCGCAAGCAGACCAACGACAACCCGGTCTTCTACGTGCAGTACGCCCACGCCCGCACCTCCAACGTGGCCCGGCTGGCGGGGGAGGACGGCGTCGTCCGTGGCGACGGCTTCGACCCGTCCCTGCTGACCGACCCGACCGAGGCGTCCCTGCTGGCCATCCTCGGTGACTTCCCGAGGATCGTCGCCCAGGCCGCCCACCTGCGCGAGCCGCACCGAGTGGCCCGCTACCTGGAGGACCTCTCGGGGCACTTCCACAAGTGGTACGACACCTGCCGCGTGCGCCCGATGACCGCCGACGAGGAGATCACCGACCTCCACCGGACCCGGCTGTGGCTCAACGACGCCACCCGCCAGGTCTTGGCCAACGGACTGGACCTCCTGGGGGTCTCCGCACCCGACAGGATGTAGCCCATGCGCGCGCACGAGGCGGGAGCCCTCCACGCCGAGGGCTACGGCGGACCACCCCACTGGCTGCCCTGGCCCACAGACGTCATGGAGCTGATGCCACAGCTGTGGCCGCAGACCGTGGACCGTGACGAGGAAGGCCGCCTGACGGTGGGCGGACTCGACGTGGTGAGCATCGCCCGCGAGTTCGGCACCGCGGCATACGTGGTGGACGAAGCCGACTTCCGCGCCCGGGCGCGGGCGTTCCGTGACGAGTTCGGTGCACCGTTCGCGGCCCTCGGCGGGGTCGACGTGTTCTATGCCGGGAAGGCCTTCCTCTGCACCGAGGTGGCCCGCTGGGTGGCGGAGGAGGGGCTCTGCCTCGACGTCTGCTCCGGTGGGGAGCTCGCGGTGGCGCAGCGCGCGGGGTTCCCCGGGGCGCGGATCGGCCTGCACGGCAACAACAAGTCGCTCGCCGAGATCCGTCAGGCACTGGCCTACGGCGTGGGGCGGATCGTCGTCGACTCCTTCGAGGAGATCGACCGGGTGACCGCCGTCGCTGCCGAGCTCGGGGTGCGTGCCCCGGTGATGGTCCGCGTCACGGTGGGGGTGGAGGCCCACACCCACGAGTTCATCGCGACAGCCCACGAGGACCAGAAGTTCGGGTTCTCCCTCGCGGGCGGCCAGGCCGCCGAGGCGGTCTCGCGCATCCTCGCCCGAAGTGCCCAGCTCGACCTCCTCGGACTGCACTCCCACATCGGGAGCCAGATCTTCGACACGTCGGGGTTCGAGGTCTCGGCGCGACGGCTGATCGGGCTGCACGCCGAGGTCGCGCGCGTGCACGGGGTCCACCTGCCCGAGCTGGACCTCGGTGGCGGCTACGGCATCGCCTACACCTCGGAGCACACGCCGCTGCACCCTGGCGAGCTCGGCGAGCAGATGGCCGACCTGGTCCAGCGCGAGCTGAAGGCCGTGGGCGACGGCGGGCCCGACACCCCGACCCCCCGCATCTCGATCGAGCCCGGCCGGGCGATCGTCGGCCCGAGCACGTTCACGCTCTACGAGGTCGGCACGGTCAAGGACGTCGACCTCGGCGGCGGCGCCAAGCGCACCTACGTCTCCGTGGACGGTGGCATGAGCGACAACATCCGCACCGCGCTCTACGACGCCGACTACTCCTGCACCCTGGCGAGCCGGCACTCGGACGCGGCGCCGCGGCTGGCCCGCGTGGTCGGCAAGCACTGCGAGAGCGGCGACATCGTCGTGATGGACGAGTACCTGCCCGACGACATCTCGGCCGGCGACCTCGTCGCCGTGCCCGGCACCGGCGCCTACTGCCGGAGCATGGCCAGCCAGTACAACCACACCCCGCGGCCGCCGGTGATCGCGGTCAGGGACGGGCGGGCGAGGGTGCTGGTCCGCCGCGAGACGGTGGACGACCTGCTCGCGCTGGACGTCTGCTGACCGGGTGGCCCGCGGCCGGCCGGGCGGCTCGGCCGCCCCGAGCGGCCCGGCCGACCCGGCTGGCCCATGCGGCCCGTTTGGCTCGAGCGGCCCGGCTAGAGTCCGGATGGCGGAACGACGACCGTCCACGTAGTGGTCACCCGTCACGATGGGCCAGACCGTGAGACAGCCCCACGAGGGCGCGAGGAGCAGGTGTGAGTGAGAGCCAGCAGGTGACGGCGGAGGAGCCCCTCAAGGTGGCGCTCCTCGGGTGTGGTGTCGTCGGGTCCTCGGTCGCACGCATGCTCACCGAGCACGCGGACGACCTGGCTGCGCGGGTCGGACGTCCCCTGGAGCTGATCGGCATCGCCGTGCGCCGGGCCGGGAAGGACCGCTCGGAGCTGCCGGTCGACCCGGCGCTGTTCACCACCGACGCCGAGTCGATCATCACGCGGGCCGACATCGTCATCGAGGTGATCGGTGGCATCGAACCGGCCCGCAGCCTCATCGAGCTCGCCATGAAGAGCGGTGCCTCGGTCGTGTCGGCCAACAAGGCACTGCTCGCCGAGGCGGGCCCGGCGCTCTACGCCGAGGCCGCCGAGCACGGGGTCGACCTCTACTACGAGGCGGCCGTCGCCGGGGCGATCCCCATCCTGCGCCCGATCCGCGAGTCGCTCGCCGGTGACGAGGTGCGCAAGGTCATCGGGATCGTCAACGGCACCACCAACTACGTCCTCGACAAGATGGACACGACGGGTCAGGGCTTCGCCGAGGCGGTCGAGCAGGCCCAGGCCCTGGGGTACGCCGAGGCCGACCCGACCGCCGACGTCGAGGGCTTCGACGCCGCAGCCAAGGCCGCGATCCTCGCCTCCCTGGCCTTCCACACCCGGGTGTCGAGCGACCAGGTCTACCGCGAGGGCATCACCGAGGTCAGCGCCGCCGATGTCCAGGCTGCGCGCGAGATGGACTGTGTCGTCAAGCTACTCGCCATCTGCGAGCGCACCGAGACCGTCGGCGCCGACGGCACGACGACAGCCGGGGTGAGCGTCCGCGTGCACCCGGCGATGATCCCGCGGTCGCACCCGCTCGGTGGCGTCCGTGACGCCTTCAACGCCGTCTTCGTCGAGGCCGACGCCGCCGGTCAGCTCATGTTCTACGGCAAGGGAGCCGGCGGTGACCCCACGGCCAGTGCCGTCCTCGGTGACGTCGTCGCCGTGGCCCGTCACCGCGTGGGTGGTGGGCGCGGCCACGGCGAGTCCGCCTACGCCGACCTGCCCGTCCTCGAGATGGGGCAGGCGATGACCAGGTACCACATCAGCCTCGACGTGGCCGACCGTCCGGGCGTCCTCGCCCAGGTCGCGACCTCGTTCGCGGAGCACGGGGTGTCCATCGAGACGGTGCGCCAGCACATCATCGCGGCGGAGCCCCAGGGCCCGGACGGCGACGTGGGTGAGACCCGTGCGAACCTCATCGTCGTGACCCACACCGCCCCCGACGCTGCGCTGTCCGCCACCGTCCAGGCCCTGATGGGGCTCGACACCGTCCGCGAGGTCGTGTCCGTGATGCGGGTGGAGGGCGCCTGATGGCCACCCTGTGGCGCGGCGTGATCCGTGAGTACGCCGACCGCCTGCCGATGCTCGCGGGTGCACCGGTGGTGACGCTCCAGGAGGGCGGCACCCCGCTGATCCCGGCAGAGCACCTGTCGCAGCTGACCGGGGCGGACGTCTTCGTGAAGTACGAGGGGCTCAACCCCACGGCGTCGTTCAAGGACCGCGGCATGACCGCGGCGATCTCGATGGCCGCCAAGAACGGCGCCAAGGCGGTGATCTGCGCGTCGACCGGCAACACCAGCGCCAGCGCCGCGGCATACGCCACCAAGGCCGGCATGACGTGTGCCGTGCTCGTGCCCGACGGCAAGATCGCCATGGGCAAGCTCAGCCAGGCCATCGCCCACGGCGCGACCCTGCTGCAGGTGGACGGCAACTTCGACGACTGCCTCACGCTGGCGCGCAAGCTCGCCGAGTCCTACCCCGTCGAGCTGGTGAACTCGGTGAACCCGGCCCGGATCGAGGGCCAGAAGACCGCGTCGTTCGAGGTCGTCGACGCGCTCGGCGACGCCCCCGACATCCACTGCCTGCCGGTCGGCAACGCCGGCAACATCACGGCCTACTGGCGGGGCTACCGCGAGTACCACCGTGGCAGCGAGCAGCCCGGCCCGGCGACGAAGCTCCCGCAGATGTGGGGTTTCCAGGCAGCCGGCGCCGCGCCGATCGTCCTCGGTCACCCGGTCGACGACCCCGACACGATCGCCACGGCCATCCGCATCGGCAACCCCGCATCCTGGAAGCAGGCCGAGGCGGCCCGCGACGAGTCCGGTGGCCGCATCGAGTCCGTCACCGACGAGCAGATCCTCGCCGCCCACCGCATCCTCAGTGCCCGGGAGGGCATCTTCGTCGAGCCCGGGTCGGCGGCATCGGTCGCGGGTCTCCTGCAGGCGGCCGAGGCGGGCCAGGTCCCCGCCGGCGCCACGATCGTCTGCACGGTCACCGGTCACGGCCTGAAGGACCCGCAGTGGGCCCTGCGCAACGCAGACGGCTCCGAGGTCACCCCCACCCGGGTCCAGGTCGACGCGTTCACGGCGGCGCAGGCGCTGGGTCTGCAGGACTGATGGCCGAGCTCGCCGTCGGCAGCTCGGTCCGGGCGCGGGTGCCGGCCAGCAGTGCCAACCTCGGGCCGGGCTTCGACTCGATCGGGCTCGCCCTCGGTCTCTGGGACACCTGTGTCGCCACGGTCACCGGTGAGCCCGGCATCACGGTCGACGTCGAGGGTGAGGGGGCGGCGGACGTCCCGCGCGACGCCACCCACCTCGTGGTGCGCTCCATGCTTCGGGCCTGGGACGAGCTCGGGGCCACGCCACCGCCCGGCCTGCACCTGAGCTGTGTCAACGAGGTGCCGCACGGTCGTGGGCTCGGTTCGTCGGCGACCGCGATCGTGACGGGGATCGTTGCAGCACAAGGACTTCTCGACGTATGCCGCGGCGTCACGGACGGTCCCGACCTCACCTTTGCGAACAACCTCGCAGCGCGCCTCGAGGGTCACCCCGACAACTCCTCGGCTTCGGTCTACGGGGGGCTGACCCTGTCGTGGTCCGACTCGCCCGACGACGGGACGCGCACCCTGCGTCTGCACCCACACCCCGAGGTGCGCGCGTTGGTGCTGGTGCCGGCGACCCAGCTGTCGACGGCGAAGGCCCGGTCGGTCCTGCCGACCCAGATCCGCCACGGTGACGCCGCGCTGAACTCCGCGCGAGCCGCGCTCCTCGTGCAGGCGCTGACCAGCCATCCTGAGCACCTGCTCGACGCCACCCGCGAGTGGCTCCACCAGGAGGCTCGACGCGACTCGTTCGCGGCGTCCATGGACCTCGTCGACGCCCTGCGCGGCGCGGGCCACGCGGCCGTGATCTCCGGCGCGGGACCCTCCGTCCTGGTCCTCACCCGCGGCGACGCGTCAGCCGCCGTCAGGGCCCTGACCAGCGACGACTGGACGATGCTGGACCCGGGCATCCCCGAGACAGGGGCGCAGGTCAGCGACCTGACACGCGGCGAGGACGGCTGACGAGGACACGTGCCGAGGATCCGGGGACAGTGGCCTGCCGCGGCAGCCAACGGTGTTACATTGTGAGCGCACTCGCAGCCGATGCCTCCTCTTGCGCATCCAGTAGCGGGCTGCACCCACCACATGTCGGCGGCCTCGGCGCTGCCACGCCTCGCTGTGCTGCATGTGGCTCCATCGGTCAGCACGCCTGGCCCAAGCACCGGTCCGGGATCTGAACACCGGCCGCGAACGAGGGGGAAGGATCCTTCGTGACAGACACCACCACTCTCGACACTGCGGGTACGCAGGACGAGAAGCCGCGCCGCTCCGGCGCGCTCGCCACCATGAAGGTGGCCGAGCTCCAGGGCCTGGCCGCGAGCATGGGCATCACCGGCACGGCCAAGATGCGCAAGGGTGACCTCGTCACCGCCATCAAGGACCGCCAGTCGGGAGCAGGCGCGCCCGCCCGTCGCAGCGCCCCGCCCCAGGAGCAGCGGACCCAGGAGCAGCGGCCCCAGGAGCAGCGGACCCAGGAGCGCCCGGCGCAGGCCGAGGCGCCCGCGGCAGCCGAGCCGCAGCAGGCCCGCGGGGACCGCCAGGACCGCGCCCAGCGTGCCGAGCGCGCTGACCGTGCCGTCCGCGAGCAGGTCGACCTGGCCGAGGGCCGGGCACCGCAGGGCGGTGAGACCGGCACGGACGAACCGCGGCAGGACCGCGGCGACCGTCAGCGGGGCGATCGGCAGAACCGCACCCGGGCTGGCCGCCAGCAGGCCGACCGCCAGCAGGCTGACCGCCAGCAGGCTGACCGCCAGCACCGCGACGACCGTCAACAGGCCGAGCGCGAACAGGCTGACCGCCAGCAGGGCGACCGCCAGCAGGGCGACCGCGAGCAGGCCGACCGGCAGTCGAGCGACCGGCAGCAGGCCGACAGGCAGTCGAGCGACCGGCAGCGCGGCGAGCGCTCCCTCCGCGACCAGCAGCAGGACCAGGCCGCATCGGACCTCGACGACCGCCAGCAGGACCGCCAGCAGGGTGACCGCCGCGAGCGCCAGACCCGCGACGACCGCCAGCAGGACCGTCAGCAGGACCGCCAGAACCGCGACGACCGTCAGCAGGGTGACCGCGACGACCGCGATGACCGCGGCAGTCGCAGCCAGGGCAACCAGACCCAGCACGGCGGCCAGGGCCAGGGCCAGGGTTACGACGACGACGGCGAGGGTCGCGGCGGTCGCCGTCGCAACCGCAACCGCAACCGCAACCGCGACAAGCGGGGCCAGCGTGGCGACTTCGGCAGCGACTACGACCACGAGCCGATGGTCGAGGAGGACGACGTCCTCGTGCCGGTGGCCGGCATCCTCGACGTCCTCGACAACTACGCGTTCGTGCGCACGTCCGGCTACCTGCCGGGCCCGGGCGACGTCTACGTCCCCCTGGGGATGGTGAAGAAGAACGGCATGCGCAAGGGTGACGCCGTCACCGGTGCCGTCAAGGCCCAGCGTGAGGACGCCCAGCAGAGCCAGCGCCAGAAGTTCAACGCGCTGGTCCGCCTCGACACCGTCAACGGGATGTCGCCCGACGACGCCCGCAAGCGCGTCGAGTTCGGCAAGCTCACGCCGCTCTACCCGCAGCAGCGGCTGCGCCTCGAGACCGACCCCAGCATCCTGACCACGCGGGTCATCGACCTGGTCGCACCCATCGGCAAGGGCCAGCGCGGCCTCATCGTCGCCCCGGCCAAGGCCGGCAAGACCATGGTCATGCAGGCCATCGCCAACGCGATCACGACGAACAACCCCGAGTGCCACCTCATGGTCGTCCTCGTCGACGAACGGCCCGAAGAGGTCACCGACATGCAGCGCGCGGTCAAGGGTGAGGTCATCTCCTCGACCTTCGACCGTCCTGCCGAGGACCACACGACGGTCGCCGAGCTGGCCATCGAGCGGGCCAAGCGCCTCGTCGAGATGGGTCACGACGTCGTCGTGCTCCTCGACTCGATCACCAAGCTCGGACGCGCCTACAACCTGGCCGCCCCGGCGAGCGGCCGGATCCTGTCCGGCGGTGTCGACTCCGCGGCGCTCTACCCGCCCAAGAAGTTCTTCGGCGCGGCCCGCAACATCGAGAACGGCGGCTCGCTCACCATCCTGGCGACCGCCCTCGTGGAGACCGGCTCGCGGATGGACGAGGTGATCTTCGAGGAGTTCAAGGGCACCGGCAACATGGAGCTCAAGCTCGACCGTGGCCTGGCCAACCGCCGGATCTTCCCGGCGGTCGACATCAACAACTCGGGCACGCGCAAGGAGGAGATCCTCCTGTCGGGCGACGAGCTCAAGATCATGTGGAAGCTCCGCCGGGTCCTGGCCGCGCTCGACCAGCAGCAGGGCATCGAGCTGCTCATCGACCGGATCAAGAAGACGAAGAGCAACATGGAGTTCCTCATGCAGGTCCAGCAGAACTCCTCGATCCGCATCGACGACGAGGCCAAGGACTGACGTCCGAAGCCGCTCGACCTGACGAGGGCCCGGTGCCGAAGAGGCGCCGGGCCTTCGTCGTGTCGTCAGCGTGTCGTCCGTCGTGGCGTCCGTGGTGTCGCCCGAGGTGGCGTCGGTTGCGACGTCCGTGGCGGGGGACGTCCGGTGGCGGGACCTCTGTGGGTTTGCTGTGCAGTGCCGTCGGAGACCCCGATGTGCGCGAAGAACCGTCCCTGAGCCCGTACATTTGGTGTGGGCTCATCCATTTGCATGACGACGAGAGGACTGGCAGTGACCGCGGCTGAGGGAATCCGAGTGCTCGTCGCCGACGACGACCCGGACATTCGCGACCTGGTGGAGTTCAAGCTCACCCAGGCCGGGTATGCCGTGCAGGCGGTGGCCGACGGCCTGAGCGCCTGGGAGGCGTTCCAGGCGGAGCCGCCGGCGCTGGTCATCCTCGACGTGATGATGCCGGGCCTCTCGGGTATCGACGTCCTGCGCAAGATCCGGGAGAGCGGCGCGGCCGCGGTGCCGGTCCTGATGCTCAGCGCCAAGTCGCGTGACAGCGACGTGGACACCGGCTTCGCGGTGGGTGCCGACGACTACGTGATCAAACCGTTCAGCCCCCGAGAGCTGCTGCACCGCGTCAACGGGATCCTGGCCCGCGTCAGGTGAGCGCCCGCGGCGTCCTTTGGGGTTCCTGCGCCCTGGTCGTGCTGGCGTGCCTCGCCCTCCTGGTCCTGATCGTCACCACGAAGCTGACGCGCACCCGGCGTGACCGGCGGACCTCGGCCCTGGTCGCCCCGCACCGGACGGACCTGCTCGCCGTGGCCTCGGGCGAGGACCAGGACGGGGTGCACCGCGACGCGCTGATCGCCGTGGACGGGCCGGCGCGGGACGCGCTGGACGACGCGGTGGTCGACCTGCTGGCCAAGGTCCGCGGTGTCCCGGCGGAGGAGCTCGCCTCGGTCCTGCTCGCGCACGGCGCGGTGGATCGGGCCCCCCACGACCTCAAGCACCACAACACCATCCGTCGGGCCCGCGCTGCGCACATCCTCGGGCTCTGCCACGTGGGGGCGGCCCTGCCCCTGATCGTGGACGCCCTGCGCGACCCCGCGCCCGAGGTGCGCGTGGCCGCCACTCGCGCGCTCGGCCGCCTGGGGGAGCCCAGCGCCGCGCCGCCCCTCCTCGCCGCGGCCGGGGCGGAGCGGGCGGTCCCCGCCGGCCCGGCTGCCGATGCCCTGGAGCAGATGGGGGTCGGCATCGCCGACGCGCTGCGCGACGGCCTGCTGGCGACCAGCCCCACGACGCGCACCGTCTCGGCATACCTCAGTGGGGAAGGGAGCTTCACGCGGTCCATCGACCTGCTGCGACTCTCGCTCACGACGGACGAGGACCCGCTCGTCCGCGCCACCTCGGCCGTGGCGCTGGGGCGGATGGGGCGAGCGGGTGATGTGGCCGTGCTGCTCGAGGGCACGGGTGAGCAGCAGCCGAGCGGGCTGCGCCGGGCCTGTGCGGCGGCGCTGGGCGACCTCGGCGACCCCTCGGCCGTCGACGGGCTGCGCGAGCTGCTGGCCGACCCCGACCCGCGGCTCGCCGAGATCGCCGCCACCTCGCTGCTGAGGCTGGGCCCGGCCGGCCGCGCCGCGCTGGACGGTGCGCCGACCAACGCCTCCGTCGAGAGCGCGCGGGCCGTGGCCCGGCTGCAGGGGAGCCCGTCATGAGCTGGGACGGCTTCGTCGACGGCCTGCGCGAGGTCGTGGTGTGGCTGATGCACGTCACGTCGCTGCCGATCCTCGTCTACTTCGCGCTCATCAACCTCTCCTACCTGGCGCTCATCGTGCTTGCCTTCGTCGACTTCCGGGCCCAGCACCGGCGTCGGGAGGCGGTCGTCGAGACCTTCGGGGGAGCGCTGACGCCGGGCGTCTCACTCGTCGTCCCGGCGTACAACGAGGAGGCCGTGATCGTCACGGCGGTGCAGGCGCTGCTGTCGCTGCGCTATCCGCGCCACGAGGTCGTCGTGGTCGACGACGGCAGCACCGACGCGACGTTCGCACGGCTGCAGGCCGCGTTCGACCTCGTCCCCATCCCGCGCGAGATCCCGCAGGACGTGCCCACCCGCGCGCGGGTCATCGACGTGCACCTGCCCCGCGACGGCCGGACGCGCCTCGTCGTCGTGCGCAAGGAGAACTCGGGGCGCTCCGAGGCCATCAACGTGGGGGTCAACGCCGCGACCGAGCCGCTGGTCACCATGGTGGACGCCGACTCCATCCTCGAGCCGGATGCGCTGCTCCGGGTCACCCAGCCGTTCTCGGACGACCCGAACCGGATGGTCGCCGCAGGCGGGGCGATCCGTCCGGTCAACGGGAGCCGGGTGGTGTCCGGGCGCATCGTCAAGGTCCAGATGCCCACGTCGTGGCTGGCCAGGGTCCAGGTCGTGGAGTACCTGCGTGCCTTCCTCCTCGGGCGCACCGGGTGGGCGCGGATCGGGGCCCTGATCCTGATCAGCGGCGCCTTCGGCATCTTCCGGCGCGACGTCATCGTCGAGGTCGGCGGGCTCGACCCCGAGAGCATCGGCGAGGACTTCGAGCTGGTCCTGCGGATCCACCGCAAGCTGCGCGACGAGGGCCGTGACTACCGCGTGGCGTTCGTCCCCGAGCCCGTGCTGTGGACCGAGGTCCCGTCCACCGTCTCGGTCCTGCGCAGCCAGCGCCGACGCTGGCACCGCGGCCTGTGGGAGACGTTGTGGGCCTACCGCGGCATGCTCCTGCGACCGCGCTACGGCCGGGTCGGGTTCGTGGCGCTGCCGTACTTCTGGATCTTCGAGCTCTTCGCGCCGGTGCTGGAGCTGTTCGGCATCATCATCGTCCCCCTGGCCTTGGCCCTCCACGTCGTGAACCTCCCCTACGCCATCCTCTTCCTGGTGCTCGCCTACGGCCTGGCCGTCCTGGTGACGCTGTCGGCGATGGCTGCCGAGGAGTGGGCCTTCCACCGGCACGAGCGGTGGCGTGACCTCGGCCTGACGCTCCTGGCCTCGGTGCTCGAGAACCTCGGCTTCCGGCAGCTCACCGTCTGGTGGCGGCTGGAGGGCTGGTGGGCCAGCCTGCGGCGCAAGAAGCAGGTGTGGGGGGTCATGACCCGCACGGGCTTCGACGAGGATCCGCAGTGACCCAGCTCGCGCGCCGGTCGGTCTCCGGCCAGCTCAAGGTCCTCGGCCTCTCCCTCGTCCTGTTGTTCCCCGTCGTCGCCGCGGCGTCAGCATCGAACATCGCCGCCCAGAGCCGTGACCTCCAGTCGCTGACGCTGTCCTACGGCCCGGCCTTCGACGCCAACAACGCCGTCCTCATCGAGATGACCGAAGCCAACGCCGGGTGGAGCCAGCTGGTGGGCGGCTCCGCCCCGCTGACGCGCTACCGCCTCAAGCGCGACCAGGTCTCCGCTGACCTCGCCACCGTCGAGCGCACCCTGGGGTCGGCCTCGCTGCCGGTCGAGAAGCGCACCAGGTATGCCGCGTTGCTGGACACCCAGCGCGCCGAGGTCGACGCGTGGTTCAGGGCCGCGGAGGCCGCCGAGGTCGGCGACCAGGTCCCGCTATCGTCGCGCAGCATCCTCGAGGCCGAGGCGATAGAGCAGTTCCGGTTCTTCCGCGACAGCAACCGGGGTCTGACCGAGGCCATCCGACTCGAGCGGGACGCGGCCAAGGAGGGAGCGCGCGACTCCGTGCGGCGCATCGTGGCCATCGCGGCCGGCACGATGGTGCTGGCGATGGCCGTCGTGCTCGGTGGTTGGCGGCTGCTGCAGCGATCGGTCAGCGGCCCGCTGGAGCGGTTGCGATCGGTCGTCGAACGGCAGCGCGCCGGCGACCGCGAGGCCCTGGCCGAAACCGACACCGGGGCAGCGGAGGTCCGCGGGCTGGCTGCCGACTTCAACGGCCTGACCCGCTCCAACCGGGTGCTCCAGGAGCAGCAGGCGGCCGTGCTGCTCGCGCACCAGCTGGCGCTCGACGTCGCCCGCGTCGTGCACGGGGCGCCAGACCTGGACACCACCCTCGAGGTCGTGGTGGCGATGCTCGGCGAGGGGCTGGCGGTCGACCGCATCCTGCTCTACACGCACGACGACTCGGGGGCGATCACCCAGCGCACGCAGTGGCACCGCTACGACCTGCCCGAGCTGCCGACCCTCCCGCCCTCCCTGGCCGGTGAGGTCAAGGCCGTGGGCGACGAGCTGCGCCGGCAGGCCACCGTCTTCGTGCTCTCGGACTTCCTCGACCCCGAGGTGCAGGCGCAGGAGCGGGCCGAGCGCTTCTACCGGGCGACGGGTGCCAAGTCCCTCCTGATGGTGCCCGTGGGGATCGGTGAGCAGGGGCTGGGGGTGTTGTCGCTGATGACGGTCGACACACCGCGTCGCTGGCGTCGCTACGAGATCCAGGCGGTGCAGCAGTGCGCCGGCTACGTCGCCCAGTCGATCGTCGACCTGCGGCTGCGCGAGATGCGCGAGACCCAGGTCGAGCAGCTGACCGCGCTCGACCGGCAGAAGACCGACTTCATGGCGACCGTGTCGCACGAGCTGCGCACCCCGCTGACCTCCATCAGCGGATACCTCGAGCTCCTCCAGGACGGCGACTACGGCGACCTCACGAGTGCCCAGCTCGGCGCGCTCGACATCATCGGCCGCAACGCCCACCGGCTGCGTGGGCTGATCGAGGACCTGCTGGTCCTCAACAAGATCGAGGTCACGGGTCTGGAGTCATCGACCGAGGACGTCGAGGTCGACGCCCTGGTGGCCGGCGTGGCCGACCTGCTCCGTCCGGTGGCCGACGCCGCAGGGGTGTCCCTCGTCGTCGACGCCGTCGACCCGGCGCTGAGCATCCGGGTCGACCGCGGGCAGCTCGAACGCAGCCTGATCAACCTCGGGTCCAACGCCGTGAAGTTCACCCCCGCGGGTGGGCAGGCGACGATCGCCGCGAACCGGGTCGAGGACCAGGTGGTGATCACCGTGACCGACACCGGCATCGGAATCCCGGAGAAGGACCTCCCCGACCTCTTCGGCCGGTTCTTCCGGGCCTCGAACGCCACGGCCGCGGCGATCCCCGGCACCGGGCTGGGCCTGGCGATCGTGCGAGCGATCGTCGAAGGGCACGGCGGCGAGCTCCAGGTCGACTCGGTCGAGGACCGGGGGACCGTGATGACGGTGCTGCTCCCGGCCGGGAATGGCAGACCCGTTCCTGCCGTTTAGGAGATGTGCGCCGCTCTCTGGCACACTTGACTGCTGACCGGTTCACGGCATGGACACCTCCAGGGCAACCCGCCCAGCCGACCCGGCCACATTGACTCAAGGAGCACGCTTTGCAGAAGGACATCCACCCCGAGTACGTCGAGACCACGGTGAGCTGCACCTGTGGGTCCACGTTCACGACTCGCAGCACCGCGACGTCCGGCGTCATCCGCGCCGAGGTGTGCTCGCAGTGCCACCCGTTCTACACCGGCAAGCAGAAGATCCTCGACACCGGTGGCCGCGTGGCCCGGTTCGAGGCCCGCTACGGCAAGAAGGCCGCTGCCGAGAGCAAGTAGCTTTCCCGATGCGCCGGTCCTGACCCTCTGGGGTCGGGGCCGGCGCACTGCTTTCCCCGCGCACCCGCGGCACCGCACCAACCGCAGCACCGCACCCCACCCGCAGCACCGCACGACCACCCCGCACCACCTCAGGAGCCCCCATGTTGGAGTCCGCCGCCGCACTGGTCCACGAGCACGCCGACCTCGAGAAGCAGCTGGCCGACCCCGAGGTGTTCGCCGACCAGGGCCTGGTCCGCAAGCTGAACAAGCGGTACGCCGCGCTGGCACCCACCGTCGCGGCATACCACGCGTGGCACGCGGCGACCGATGACCTGGCCGCCGCGCGCGAGCTCGCCACCGAGGACGCCGGCTTCGCCGCGGAGGTGCCCAGCCTCGAGGCGCGGCTGGCCGAGACCGAGGAGGTGCTGCGGCGCCTGCTCATCCCGCGTGACCCCGACGACGACCGCGACGTGATCCTCGAGGTGAAGGCCGGGGAGGGCGGTGAGGAGTCGGCGCTGTTCGCCGGCGACCTGCTGCGGATGTACCTGCGCTACGCCGAGCGGCGGGGGTGGAGGACCGAGGTCATCGACGCGACCGAGTCCGACCTCGGTGGCTACAAGGACGTGCAGGTGGCCGTGAAGGCCAAGGGCACGCCCCAGCCGGGCGAGGCCCCGTGGGCGCGGCTGAAGTACGAGGGCGGCGTGCACCGGGTGCAGCGCGTGCCCGTGACCGAGAGCCAGGGACGGATCCACACCTCCGCGGCCGGCGTCCTGGTGATGCCCGAGGCCGAGGACGTCGAGGTCACCATCGACCCGAACGACCTCAAGATCGACGTCTACCGGTCGTCGGGCCCGGGCGGCCAGTCGGTCAACACGACGGACTCGGCGGTCCGCATCACCCACCTCCCGACCGGCGTCGTGGTGTCGTGCCAGAACGAGAAGAGCCAGCTCCAGAACAAGGAGTCGGCCATGCGGGTGCTGCGCGCCCGACTGCACGCGCTCGCCAAGGAGGCGGCCGACGCCGAGGCCAGCGCCGCTCGCCGCTCGCAGGTCCGCACGGTCGACCGCAGCGAACGCATCCGCACCTACAACTTCCCGGAGAACCGCATCTCCGACCACCGCACCGGCTACAAGTCCTACAACCTCGACACGGTGCTCGACGGTGACCTCGAGGCCGTGGTCCAGTCCGCCGTCGACGCCGACGAGGCCGCGCAGATGGCCGCCGTCGCCGACGGCGCGGGTCAGTGACGACCCTCCGGTCTGAGGTGCTGCGGGCCACCGCCGCGCTCGCTGACGACGGTGTGCCATCACCCGAGGCCGACGCCATCGCCTTGGCCGCGTGGGCCCTCGGCAGCGACGTCGCCGACGTGCGGCGCCGCATGGTGATGCTCGACGAGGCCGACGCGGGGTTCCTCGACACCTACGCCGGGCTCGTGGCGGAGCGCGGAGCCCGCATTCCCTTGCAGCACCTGACCGGACGAGCCGGGTTCCGCCGGCTGGAGCTGAGCGTCGGGCCGGGCGTCTTCGTGCCCCGGCCCGAGACCGAGTTCGTGGCCGGACTGGCGATCGAGGCAGCCCTGGCCCTCGAGGCACCCGTCGTGGTCGACCTGTGCACGGGTTCGGGAGCGATCGCTCTCGCCGTCGCCGACGAGGTGCCGTCGGCGACGGTGTATGCCGTGGAGCTGGGTCGCGAGGCGCACGCCTGGGCGGAGCGCAACGTCAGCGACTCCGGCCTCGCGGTCGACCTGCGGCTCGGCGACGCGACCGAGGCCTTCCCCGAGCTGGACGGCACGGTCGACGTCGTGGTGGCGAACCCGCCCTACATCCCGGTCGGGATGGTGCCGCTCGACCCCGAGGTGCGCGACCACGACCCGGAGCTCGCGCTCTTCGGCGGAAGTGCCGACGGGCTGGCCATCCCGCTCGCGGTGGCGGGGCGGGCGGCCGCGCTGCTGCGCCCGGGAGGTCTGCTGGTCATGGAGCACGCCGACAGCCAGGGGGTGAGCCTGCCGCACGCGCTGGGACGCACGGGCGAGTGGACCGACGTCGTCGACCACGACGACCTCACCGGTCGGCCACGCGCCACAGTGGCCGTCCGCGCCTGAGCAGTGAGCGCCCTGGCGGTCCGCGCCTGAGCGGGTCGGCGCCTGGGCGGTCCGCACCGCAACGGAGGACCTTCCGGCAGCGGCTCAGCGGGCAGCCAGGCCGCTCAGCAGGAGGTGGTACACGGCCTCGAGCTGCTCGTCGAGCCCGGGCTCGCCCCACTCGCCGGCGTGAGCCGGGTGGTGGAAGCGCGCCGTGGCGTGCAGGACCGCCAGGCCGACGGCCGCCGCGTCGCCCCGGGCGAACTCCCCGTCCGCCATCCCATCGGCCACGATCCGGCCCAGCTGGTCCGCGAGGTGCTCGACGTGCGCGGCCACGACCTCCCTCGACTGAAGGGTCAGCTCGTGGAAGGTCTCGAACAGCTCGGGGTCGCCGGTGGCCATCCCCTGCTTGGTGCCCGCCAGCAGCACCAGCCAGTCGTGCAACCGGCGAGACGCCTTGCCCCGGCGCGTGACGATGACCTCGAGCGGCTCCGACACCCGGGCCAGCCAGCGCTCCGTGACCGCGTCGCGCAGCGCCGCCTTGCTCGGGAAGTGCCGGTAGACGCTGCCGTGGCTGACGTCGAGCGCACGGGCCACGTCGACCACGGAGGCCTTCGCGGGGCCGAACCGGCGCAGCACGTCCTCGGCCGTGTCGAGGATCGTCTCGGCCGTCAGCGGTTCCGCCACGCTCACCTCTCGCTGTCGAGGTACGACATCTGCATCGCGTCGTACCGGGTGCCGGCGGCCGCGTCCGCAGGGACGGCGGCCTCGATCGCGGCGAGGTCATTGTGACCCAGCTGCAGGTCCAGCGCGCCGAGCGACTCGCTCAGCCGGTCACGACGGCGGGCGCCGACCAGCGGGACGATGTCCTGGCCTCGGGAGAGCACCCAGGCGATCGCCACCTGGGCCACGCTGGCGCCGCGCTCCTGCGCGACCGAGCGCAGGGCCTCGACCAGGGCGAGGTTGCGCTCCAGGTTCTCGGCGCTGAACCGGGGGAGGTGCCCGCGGAAGTCCCGGGCCGCGCGGTCCGCGCTCCAGTGGCCGGAGATGAGCCCGCGGGAGAGCACGCCGTATGCGGTGACGCCGATGCCGAGGTCGCGCGCTGTCGGGAGGATGTCGTCCTCGATGCCCCGGGAGATCAGGGAGTACTCGATCTGCAGGTCGGTGATGGGGTGCACGGCGTGGGCCCGGCGCAGGGTGTCGGCGCCCACCTCGGAGAGGCCGATGTGCCGGATGTGGCCCGCCTGCACCAGCTCGGCGAGCGCGCCCACGGTCTCCTCGATCGGGATGCTGACGTCGGTCCGGGCCGGCCGGTAGATGTCGATGTGGTCGGTGCCGAGGCGGCGCAGGCTGTAGGCGAGGAAGTTCTTGATCGCTGCGGGACGGGTGTCGACGCCGTTCCAGCTGCCGTCGGGGCCGCGCAGGGCGCCGAACTTGACGCTGATCACGGCATTCTCGCGGTTGCGGCCGCGGAGGGCGTCGCGCAGCAGGAGCTCGTTGTGCCCCATGCCGTAGAAGTCGCCGGTGTCGAGCAGGGTGACGCCGGCGTCGAGCGCGGCGTGGATGGTGGCCATGCTCTCCTGCTCGTCGGCAGGGCCGTAGAGGTCGGACATGCCCATGAGGCCGAGCCCGAGAGCCGACACGGTGGGTCCGGTCGACCCGAGGGTGCGCTGGGGGAGGTGGGTCATACCGACCACAATAGATGACAACTGACAGATATCAAAATCTGTCAGTTGCTCTCATGCTGTGAGGGCCGCGGCCACCAGGGCGCGGGCTGAGCTCTTCGCCGCCTGCGGTGCGTCCGGGCTGGCGTCGAGCGAGCCGCTGGCGAGGCCGCCGTCCAGGAGCAGGGTCAGCGAGCGGGCCAGTGACTCGGGGTCCGAGGCGCCCGCGGCCTCGGCGAGGCCGCGCACCCAGGCCCGCACGGCGGCCTTGTGTGCCACCGTGCGGTCGTGCACCGCAGTGCCGGGCTGGGACTCGGCGGCGGCGTTGATGAAGGCGCAGCCGCGGTAGCCCGGGCGGCGGCACGCGCTGGCCAACGCGTCGAACATGCCGACGAGCCGCTCGGCCGGCGCGGGTCCGGCGGCCTCGGCTGCGGAGGTGAGCTGCCCCGTCCAGATGACGTCGACCGTGTCGAGGTAGGCCACGACCAGGTCGTCCTTGGCGGGGAAGTGCTTGTAGAAGGTCGCCTTGGCCACCCGGGACTCGGCGATGATCAGGTCGACCCCGACTGCCCGGATCCCCTTGGCGTAGAAGAGGCGGAAGGCGGTGTCCAGGATGCGCTGGCGGGCGGCGCTCGTCCGCTCGGCGGCTGCTGTGGTCATGTCGTCATCCTCGCTCACGCAGCCTCGGAGTCGGTGGACGCGAGTGCAGCCAGCCGCTTCCCGAAGGCGTCGAGGTAGGCCGTGCGGGTGGCGTCGTCGGCCCAGCCGGCGCCCCAGGCGACGAAGGGGTCAAGAGCGTCCATGCCCGTGAAGCGGAACATCCCGTGGTGCACCGAGTGCAGCAGCACGTCGAGCTCGCCGTGGGCTCCGCCCTCGGAGTACGAGGACTCGGGGCCGCCGGTGGTCAGGGCGAGCATGGCCTGCTTGCCGCGCAACGGGCCGGTCTCGAACGTCAGCCCGTTGCCGTACACCCTGCCGAACACGAACACCCGGTCCACCCAGCCCTTGAGGATCGCCGGCAGGCCGAACCACCACAGCGGGGTGAGGAAGACCAGGAGGTCGGCCCGCTCGAGCCGCTCCACCTCGCGCAGCAGGTCCGGAGCGAGGGTGCCCCTGGACGCTGCGTGGGATTGCTCGCGCTGGACGTGCAGCCGGCGCGGGTCCGAGGGCGCCGTGAAGTCGCCCGGCCCGGCCACGGGGTTGAACCCGTCCGCGTAGAGGTCGCTGACCTCCACCGTCCAGCCCGCCCGAGTGAGCTCGTGCTCGGCCCGCTCGCGCAGCGCGGCGGCGAACGACGTCGGCTCCGGGTGGGCGTAGACGAGGAGGGCGGTGCGGGGGGAGGGGATGGTCATGGGCTCCATTGAAACAGACTGGTCTGTCTATCCGCCAGTCGCTTGCAGGTAGACAGGTCTGTCTGTTACGGTTCCCCCACCCGCTGATAGACAAGTCTGTCTGCCGGACGGTCCCCGTTCGTACTTCCAACGCAGGAGAGCAACAGCATGAAGATCGCAGTCCTCGGCACCGGCATGGTCGGCCAGGCCCTCGCAGCCCGCCTGTCCGGCCTCGGCCACGACGTCACCATCGGCACCCGCGACCCGCAGGCGACGTTGGCCCGCACCGAGCCCGACGGCATGGGCAACCCCCCGTTCTCGGCCTGGGCCGCAGACCACGCGGACGTGCACCTCGCCACGTTCGCCGCAGCCGCGGCACCTGCGGAGCTCGTCGTCAACGCGACCGGCGGCTTCGCGGCCTTCCCGGCCCTCGAGCAGGCGGGCGCTGACAACCTCGCCGGCAAGGTGCTCATCGACATCTCGAACCCGCTCGACTTCTCGAACGGCTTCCCTCCCACCCTGTTCGTCAAGGACACCGACTCGCTGGGGGAGCAGATCCAGCGCGCCTTCCCGCAGACCCGCGTCGTGAAGACCCTCAACACCCTCACCGCCAGCCTCATGGTCAACCCCAAGGAGCTCGGCGAGGAGTCCTCCGTCTTCGTGTCGGGCGACGACGCCGCGGCCAAGGCCACGGTCACCGAGCTGCTCCAGAGCTTCGGGCACAGCGACGTCATCGACCTCGGCGACATCAGCACCGCCCGTGGCACCGAGATGCTGCTTCCGGTGTGGCTGCGGCTCATGGGCACGCTGGGCACGGGGATGTTCAACTTCAAGATCGTCCGCTGACGTGGGCGCCATGACCGGCAAGACCGTGCTGGTCACCGGCGGGACCGGTGGGATCGGCCTGGCCACGGCCGCCGGTCTCGCCGGTCTCGGCGCCCGGGTCGGGATCGTGGGGCGCGACGAGGGCAGGGCCCGTGCCGCGGCCGAGCGGATCCGCACGGCCGGAGGTGACGTCGACGTCTTCACCGCCGATGTCTCGTCGCAGCGCGAGGTGCAGCGCCTCGCGGAGCAGGTCCTCGCCGCCTACCCACGCCTGGATGTGCTCGTGAACAACGTCGGCGGTTACTGGGCCACCCGGCACGCGACGGAGGACGGGCTGGAGCGCACCTTCGCGGTCAACCACCTCGCGCCGTTCCTGCTGACCCACCTCCTGCTGGACCGGCTCCGCTCGTCGGCGCCGGCCAGGGTGGTGACCGTCTCCTCGGGCGCCCAGGCCATGGGTCGCATCGACTTCGACGACCTCCAGGGCCAGCGCAGCTACAGCGGTCAGCGGGCCTACAACCAGTCCAAGCTGGCCAACGTGCTGTTCACCTACGAGCTGGCGCGCCGGCTCGAGGGGTCGGGCGTCACGGCGAACGTGCTGCACCCCGGAGTGGTGCGCACCGCCTTCGGCCAGGAGGACTCACGCGGCTGGATGCGGCTCATGCTGCCCGTCGTCCGCCCGTTCATGAAGACTCCCGAGCACGGTGCGGAGACCTCGATCTACCTGGCGTCCTCGCCCGAGGTGGAGGGCGTGTCGGGGCGGTACTTCGCCAACAGCAGGGCCAAGACCTCGTCCCGCGCCTCCTACGACACCGCCGCTGCCCAGCGGCTCTGGGACGTGTCCGCGGGCCTGGTGGGACTTGCGCCGGCCGAACAGGCGAGCTGACCGGGACCTGCCGCGACCTGACCGAGAGGGTGTCGAGAGCTCGCCGGGCACCTGGCGGCGTACGCGAGCGTGGGGTCACCGAGGTCCACCTGATGCCGCGGAGCGGCGACCCGGTCGGCGCCGCGGGCCTCGGCCAGCAGGTCGTGCCGCGTCGGGCCGAGCTCGGCTGAGCGAGCTCGAGGTCGGCCCCTCCCGGGCGACGACCCCGCAATAGGGTGGGGGCCATGAGCCCGGTCTACGACTGCAGCACCGAAGAGGGCCGCCGTGACGGCGTGGCGAAGGCGGTCGAGGCCGTCCGCGCGGGCGAGATCGTCGTCCTGCCGACCGACACCGTCTACGGCGTGGGCGCCGACGCGTTCTCCGCGGAAGCGGTCGCGTCCCTGCTGGCCGCCAAGGGCCGCGGACGCGAGATGCCCCCGCCCGTCCTGGTGCCCAGTGTGCGCACGGTCGACGGCCTCGCCACCGACGTGCCGCCCTGGGCGCGCGACCTGATCCGCGAGTTCTGGCCGGGACCGCTGACCCTGGTCTTCAAGGCGCAGTCGTCGCTGATGTGGGACCTGGGGGAGACCAACGGCACCGTCGCCCTGCGCATGCCGCAGGACGACATCGCCCTCGCGGTGCTGAGCGAGGTCGGGCCGATGGCGGTGACCAGCGCCAACCTCACCGGGCAGCCGGCCGCCACGACGGCGACGGATGCGGCCTCGCAGCTGGGGGCGGCGGTGTCGGTCTACCTCGATGGCGGCCCGACCACCAGCACCGAGGTGTCGACGATCATCGACTGCACGGGGGAGGAGTTCGTCGTGCTGCGGGCCGGGGCGGTCACCGAGGAGCAGCTCCGGGCCGCCCTCGAGCCGAAGGAGCCCGAGCCCACCGAGTCCGAGCCCACCGAGTCCGAGCCCACCGAGCCCGAGACCGATCCGGAGCCCGAACAGCCCGTGGCGGAGACCGCCGACGAGCCCACCGCAGTGCCCGACGAGGCGTCGGACACCCCCGAGACCGAACCGACCCAGGCAATAGAGTTGCCCGCGGATCCCGCCACCAGCAGCACCGACGACACCGACAGCACCCTCCCAGGAGACCCGCATGAGCGCTGACACCTTCTACGGCTCCGACTTCGGCGCCCTCGAGTCGTTCGACCCCGAGATCGCGGGGGTGCTCGTCTCCGAGCTCGACCGCATCCGGAGCGGACTCCAGCTCATCGCCTCGGAGAACATGTCCAGCCCCGAGGTGCTGACCGCCCTGGGCTCGACGTTGTCCAACAAGTACGCCGAGGGCTACCCGGGCCGTCGCTACTACGGCGGCTGCTCGGAGGTCGACAAGGCCGAGACGCTGGCGATCGAGCGGTGCAAGGCGCTCTTCGACGCCGACCACGCCAACGTCCAGCCGCACTCGGGCGCCAGCGCCAACCAGGCCGTCTACGGCGCGTTCATGCAGCCGGGCGAGACGATCCTGGCGATGGCCCTGCCGATGGGTGGCCACCTCACGCACGGCACCAAGGTCTCGTTCTCCGGCAAGTGGTTCAACGCCGTGCACTACGGCGTCGACAAGCAGACCGAGAACATCGACTACGCCGAGGTCGAGCGGCTCGCCAAGGAGCACCGCCCGAAGGTGATCCTCGCCGGAGGGTCGGCCATCCCGCGGCTCATCGACTTCGAGTTCTTCCGCAAGCTGGCCGACGAGGTCGGGGCGATCTTCTGGGTCGACGCCGCGCACTTCATCGGCCTCGTCGCCGGCAAGGCGATCCCCAGCCCGGTGCCCTACGCCGACGTCGTCACCTTCACGACGCACAAGGTGCTGCGTGGTCCCCGCTCCGGGGCGCTGGTCTGCAAGGAAGAGCACGCCGCCAAGCTCGACAAGGCGGTCTTCCCGATGATGCAGGGCGGCCCGCAGATGCACACCATCGCGGCCAAGGCGGTGAACTTCAAGGAGTGCGCCACCGCTGACTACCAGGCCTACGCAAAGCGCGTCGTCGAGAACGCCGCGGTGCTGGCAACCGCGTTGGGCGAGAAGGGCATTCGCCCCACCACCGGCGGCACCGACACCCACCTCTCGCTCCACGACCTCCAGGGCGTCGGCGTCACCGGCGCCGACGCCGAGGCGCGGTCCGACGCGGCCGGCATCGTCCTCAACAAGAACGCCATCCCCTTCGACCCGCAGAAGCCGAACATCGCCAGCGGCATCCGGGTGGGCACCCCCTGCGTCACCACCCAGGGCATGGGCACCGACGAGATGCGCGAGGTCGCCGAGCTCATCGCCACGGCGGTCATCCGCGGTGACGCCGACCCCGACCACGCCGTCTCCAAGGAGGTCCGCGCGGGGGTCACGGACCTCGTGACCCGCTTCCCGGCATACCCTCGGGGCTGAGTCCCCACCCACCCGAGAGGCGCCCTGAGTGCGCGAGTACCTCCTCGTCCTGATGGTCGCCGCGGTGATCACGTATGCCGCGACGCCGCTGATGCGTGCCGTCGCCGTGCGCACCGGCGCGTTCACCCCCGTCCGCGACCGCGACGTGCACTCGACACCGATCCCGCGGCTCGGGGGAGTGGCGATCTACCTCGGCTTCGCGGCGTCCATGATCGCGGCGAGCCACCTGCCCTTCCTGGGCCAGGTGTTCCGGCTGGGACCGGAGCTGCAGGGGGTGCTCGTCGGGGGCGGCATCGTCTGCCTGATCGGCGCGATCGACGACATCCGGGAGATGGACTGGCTGACCAAGATGGGCGGCCAGATGATCGCGGCCGGGATCATGGCGTTCAGCGGCGTGCTGCTCTACCAGCTGCCGATCGGCGGCGTGACCGTGCTGCCGCAGCCGATCATGGTGGGGCTCACCGTCTTCGCCGTGGTGCTGTTCACCAACGCGGTCAACTTCATCGACGGCCTCGACGGTCTCGCGGCGGGAGTCGTGGTGATCGCGGGCACGGCGTTCTTCATCTACAGCTACGGCATCTCGCGCACCTTCGACCCACCGAACGTCTTCTCGTCGGCGACCCTCATCTCGGCCGCGCTGATCGGCTGCTGCGTGGGGTTCCTGCCGCACAACTACCACCCGGCCAGGCTCTTCATGGGTGACTCCGGGGCCCTGCTGCTGGGCCTCCTGCTCGCCGCCGCGACGATCTCGACGACCGGCAACGTGACTCCCGCGCAGGTCAGCACCAACCCCGTCGCCGCGACCCTGCTCCCACTCGTCGTGCCGGCCGCGATCATCCTGCTCCCGCTGGTCGACATCCTGCTGGCGGTCGTCCGGCGCACGGCCCGCGGGGAGCGCCCCTGGCACCCCGACAAGCAGCACCTGCACCACCGGATGCTCCAGCTCGGCCACGGCCACCGGCGGGCCGTGCTGCTCCTGTGGCTGTGGGCGGCGGTCGCCGCCCTCGGCTCGGTGAGCTTCATCTTCGTCGACGACGCACGGGTCGCCGGGGCCGGTGTGCTGGCCGCCGTCGTGGTGATCGGCGTGCTCACCCTGTGGTTGCCGCGCTGGTCGATCCCGGGCCACCGGCCGCGCTCGCACTGAACCGGTCGCACTGAACCGGTCGCACTGAACCGGTCGCACTGAACCGGTCGCACTGAACCGGTCGCACTGAACCGGTCGCACTGAACCGGTCGCCCGGCGCCGGTCGCACCGCCGGCCGGCTCAGGCGTCGGGGAGGTCCAGCCGCGCCCGGAGACCGGCGCGCACGGCCGGCCACTCGTCGCGCAGCACGCTGAACACCACGGTGTCGCGGAAGCTGCCGTCGGCCCGGCGGGTGTGCCGGCGCAGGACGCCCTCGCGGGTCGCGCCGAGCTTGGCGATCGCGGCCTGTGAGCGCTCGTTGACCGCGTCGGTCTGGATCTTGACCCGCCCGAAGCCGCACTCGAAGGCGTGACCCAGCAGCAGCAGCTTGCACTCGGGGTTGACCTGGGTGCCCCACCAACGCGAGCCGTACATCGTCCAGCCGAGGTGGATCCGCTCGTTCCCGAGGTCGACGTCGCCGAGCGACGAGGTGCCCACGACGGTGCCTGCCTCGCCGAGGCCGCCCTCGCCGGTGAGGCGGACCGTGTATGCCGTCCGACCCCTCGCGCCGGCCGCGATGTTGTCCTCGGTGTCGGCCCGCGTGGCCGCGAGGTCCGCCGGGGGCGGACGCATGACGAAGCCCTGGGTGTAGACGCCCGGGTCGGTGTAGACCGCGTGCAGCCCCGGGGCGTCCTCCATCGTCATGACGTCGAGCCGGACGAACCGGCCCCTGAGGGGGGCGCCGGTCGGGGGAGTGGCTGGCATGGCCGAAGGCTACCGGGGCCCGGAGCCGCCCGAGCTCGGCTCGGGTGAGGCTCTGTCGGGACCCGGGTGGCAGCCTCCGGACCCCCGGGTGGCAGCCTCCGGACCCCCTGGTGGCAGCGTCCGGAGCGCTTGTGATACCTTTCACAAGCACCCCAAGGTGGGTGCAGACCACCCCTTTCGCCAGGCACCGCAGCCCCGACGAATCAGGCAGGCCAGACCGTGAGCACAACTCCGCACACCGACCGCGACCCGTTCGCGGTGATGCTGCGTGGAGCCTTCCTCCCCACCGTTGCGGTGGGTCCGGTCGCCGTGGTCGTCGCCGCCGTCGTGGGAGGCGGAAAGGCCGCCCTGGGTGCCGCGCTCGGCTTCGTGATCGCGCTGACCTTCTTCGCCCTCGGCCTGGTCGTCATGCGCAAGCTGGGGAGCGCCGCCGACCCGCTGCGCTTCCTCGCCAGCGCCCTGGCCGTCTTCATGGGCCAGATGATCTTCCTGCTCGTCGTGATCATCGCGCTGCAGGACGCGACCTGGCTCGACGGCACCGCGTTCGGCATCGCCGTCCTGGCCGTCGCCCTCGTGTGGCAGGTGTTCCAGGTGATCGCCTTCGTCCGCTCCCGCCGGCTCGTTTTCGACGCGCCGGACGATTCGGGGCAGGATGGGGGCTCGGCCACATGACCACAGGAGCTCACCGTGACCACACCGCCCTCGCGACCGTCGCCGGACCCTCGGCAGACGCCGTTGGAGAAGGCCGACTCGGGTCATCAGCGGCTCGACGAGGCCAGGATGTGGAACGTCGTGTCCTACCTCATCACCGGGCCGTCGATGTTCGGCGCGCTGGGCTGGGGACTCGACCACTGGCTGGGCACGACCTGGCTCGTCGCCGTGGGGATCGTGGGCGGGATGGTGCTGTCGCTGTACCTCGTGTGGTTCCGGTACGGTACGCAATGACTTCCGCAGGTCAGCTCCCCCCTCTGTATGCCGGGCCCCCGCCTCTCGGCGCTGCCCCCGTTGGCCCGTGGACTGTTCCGAACGCAAAGCTCGAGGAGAACCTGTGAGTCTGAACGTGCTGGGTGCCATCAGCCTGGCTGCCGAGGGCGGCGAAGGTGAGGGCTTCCACGCCCCCACGCCGGCCGAGTTCTACCAGCCGCTGATCGGTCACGGTGACTTCGCGATCACGCGCCCGATGGTCGTCCTGGCCATCTCCGTGGCCCTGATCTCCTGGTTCCTCGTCGCCACCACCAAACGTGCCGCGGTCGTCCCCGGCAAGGGTCAGTGGGTCACCGAGAACGCCTACAACTTCGTGCGCAACGGCGTGGCCCGCGACATCATCGGCAGCCACGACTTCCTCAAGTTCGTGCCCCTGCTCTTCAGCATGTTCATGCTGATCCTGGTCAACAACCTGTTCGGCATCATCCCGCCGATCCAGTACCCGACGATGAGCCGCATCGGCTTCCCGATCGCGTTGACCCTCTTGGTGTTCGTGATCTACCACGCAGTCGGCATCCGGAAGAACGGCGCCTGGGGACACATCAAGCACATGATCCCGCCGGGCCTGCCCAAGGGCATCTACGTGCTGATCATCCCGCTCGAGCTGCTGACCTACTTCGTCACCCGGCCGCTCACGCTCGCGCTGCGACTCTTCGGCAACATGTTCGCCGGACACATGCTCCTGCTGCTGTTCATCACCGGTGGCGAGTACATGCTGATCCACGGCGGGCTGGGCCTGAAGGTCGCCGGTGTCGGCTCCTTCGGCATGGCCTTCGTGCTGACCGCCTTCGAGGGGCTGATCGAGTTCCTGCAGGCCTACATCTTCACGCTGCTCGCAGCGACCTACATCGCCGGCTCGCTCGCCGACGAGCACTGAGACGTCCGGGCCGACCGCACGTCGGCCCGGTGCAGGACCGCCCGACCCACAACTGAATACGCCACACGAACTCCCGCTCGGCGAGGTGCCGACGGACCTGATAACCGAAAGAGGACCTCTGACATGACTGGCAACATCGCCATCCTCGGCTACGGCCTGTCTGCGATCGGCCCCGGTGTGGGCATCGGCCTGATCTTCGCCGCCTACATCAACGGTGTCGCCCGCCAGCCCGAGGCGCGCGGCGTCCTCCAGGGCATCGCCATCCTGGGCTTCGCCCTCGCCGAGGCGCTGGCCATCTTCGGTCTGGTGCTCGCGTTCGTCTTCAAGTAAGCCGAACCACCCAGCCCAACGCCCCCTGGCACCACAGCACTAGGAGAACCCGTGCAGCACTTCACCGGCATCACGCAGGTGGTTGTCGCGGCCGCCGCCGAGGACAAGACCGGCGAGCGCCTGCCGATCCTGCCCCTCTGGGGTGAGCTGATCTTCGGCGTCATCGCCTTCGCGATCCTCTACTGGGTCGTGGCCACGAAGGTCGTGCCCAACCTCGAGAAGGCGTACGCCGAGCGGACCGCCGCGATCGAGGGCGGAATGCAGCAGGCCGAGGAGGCCCAGCAGCAGGCCCAGGCGGCCCTGGAGCAGTACCAGGCCCAGCTGACCGAGGCCCGTGCCGAGGCAGCCCGGATCCGCGAGGAGGCTCGCGAGCAGGGTGCGGCCATCGTCGTGGAGATGCGCGGCCACGCGCAGGCCGAGGCGGCGCGGATCACCGAGGCGGCGCACAAGCAGATCGAGGCCGAGCGCCAGCAGGCAGTCGTCTCGCTCCGCTCGGAGGTGGGTCGTCTGTCGACCGACCTGGCCAGCCGCATCGTGGGTGAGTCGCTGCACGAGGAGACTCGTCAGAAGGGCATCGTCGACCGCTTCCTCGCCGAGCTCGAGGCTGGGGAGATCCAGCCCGAGAAGGTCGGGGAGGACGCCTGATGCGTGGGTCCTCGCGCGCGGCCGCCATCGCCGGAGCCAAGGCGCTCGACGCCGCGCTCGCCGGTGGGGTCGACCGTCGGGTGCTCGGTGACGAGCTGCTGGCCGTCGTCGGCGTCATCGACGGCTCGGCCACCCTGCGCCGGGCCCTGGCCGACCCGTCCCGCGAGGGCACGGAGAAGCAGGCCCTCGCCGAGCGACTGCTCGACGGCAAGGTCTCGGCCGAGGCGATCGTCGTGGTCAAGAACCTCGTCGGTCAGCGCTGGGCCACCGAGCGCGACCTCTCCGACACCCTGGAGGACCTGGCGGTCACCGCCATCCTCGCGGGTGCCGAGCAGGCCAACCGGATCGACCGGGTCGAGGACGAGCTGTTCCGGTTCGACCGGATCGTCGCCGGCAACCCCGACCTGCGCGACCGGCTGACCAACCGCCAGGGCGACGTCGACGCGAAGGCCGGTGTCGTGAGCGAGCTGCTGGAGGGCAAGGCGGCCGAGGAGACGGTGCGACTGGCCCGCCAGGCCGTGCTGGCCCCCCGCGGTCGCAAGCTCGACCGCACCCTCGAGCGCTACCTCGGGCTCGCGGCGCAGCGCCGCGAGCAGGTCACGGCGGTCGTCACGGCCGCCACCGACCTCACCCCGCAGCAGCGTGAACGGCTCGCCACGGCCCTGCAGGGTATCTACGGCAAGCCCGTCCTGCTCCAGGTCGTCATCGAGGAGCAGGTCCTCGGCGGCATCCGGGTCCAGGTGGGCGACGAGGTCGTCGACGGCACGGTGCTGCGGCGCCTCGACGAGGCCCGCCGGCACCTCGCCGGCTGACCACCCCCCACCGCACCACGCGGCATACGCACCACCCGAGCCTCACCACACGAGCCTCACCGCACGAGCCCCACCACAACTGAAGACGCAGGACCACACCACAGACTTCGGTTCGACTCATCGGGCCGGTTATCGAGGAGAAGAGATCAGATGACGGAGCTTTCGATCCGTCCGGAGGAGATCCGGGACGCGCTGGACAACTTCGTTCAGTCCTACGAGCCCGGCACGGCCTCCCGCGAAGAGGTCGGCCGCGTCAGCGACGCCGGAGACGGCATCGCCCACGTCGAGGGCCTGCCCTCGTGCATGACCAACGAGCTGCTCGAGTTCGAGGACGGCACGTTGGGCCTCGCGCTCAACCTCGACGTCCACGAGATCGGCGTCGTCATCCTCGGTGACTTCTCCAAGATCGAGGAGGGGCAGGAGGTCAAGCGCACCGGAGAGGTCCTCTCGGTCCCCGTCGGCGACGCGTTCCTCGGCCGCGTGGTCAACCCGCTCGGCCAGCCGATCGACGGCCTCGGGGAGATCGACACGACCGAGCGCCGCGCCCTCGAGCTGCAGGCCCCCACGGTGGTCCAGCGCAAGTCGGTGCACGAGCCGCTGCAGACCGGCCTCAAGGCCGTCGACGCCATGACCCCCATCGGTCGCGGCCAGCGCCAGCTCATCATCGGTGACCGCCAGACCGGCAAGACCACGGTCGCGGTCGACACGATCATCAACCAGAAGCAGAACTGGGAGTCGGGTGACCCGGAGAAGCAGGTTCGCTGCATCTACGTCGCCATGGGTCAGAAGGGCTCCACCATCGCTGCCGTCCGCGGCACCCTGGAGGAGGCCGGCGCGCTCGAGTACACGACCATCGTCGCGGCTCCCGCGTCCGACTCGGCCGGCTTCAAGTACCTCGCGCCCTACACCGGTTCGGCCATCGGCCAGCACTGGATGTACCAGGGCAAGCACGTCCTCATCGTGTTCGACGACCTGTCGAAGCAGGCCGAGGCCTACCGCGCCGTGTCGCTGCTGCTGCGTCGCCCGCCGGGCCGCGAGGCCTACCCCGGTGACGTGTTCTACCTGCACTCCCGCCTGCTGGAGCGTTGCGCCAAGCTCTCCGACGACCTCGGCGCCGGCTCGATGACCGGTCTGCCGATCATCGAGACCAAGGCCGGTGACGTCTCGGCGTACATCCCGACCAACGTCATCTCCATCACCGACGGTCAGATCTACCTCCAGGCCGACCTGTTCAACGCCAACGTGCGTCCCGCGATCGACGTGGGTGTCTCCGTCTCCCGAGTCGGTGGCGCCGCGCAGATCAAGGCCATGAAGGAGGTCTCCGGTCGTCTGAAGCTCGACCTCGCGCAGTTCCGCGCGATGGAGGCCTTCGCGATGTTCGCCTCCGACCTCGACCCGGCCTCGCGGGCCCAGCTCGCCAAGGGTGCTCGCCTCGTCGAGCTGCTCAAGCAGAAGCAGGCCGCGCCGTTCCCGGTCGAGGAGCAGGTCGTCTCGATCTGGACCGGCACCACGGGCCAGCTCGACTCCGTCGCCGTCGAGGACGTCTCCCGCTTCGAGACCGAGTTCCTCGACTACCTGCGCCGCGAGAAGAAGGGCCTGCTCGACGCGATCCGCGAGTCCAAGAAGTTCGAGGACGAGACGCGCTCGGGCCTCGAGGAGGCCGTGGGCAAGTTCAAGGAGCAGTTCCAGGCGTCCGGCGCCGAGACCACCCCCGTGGGCCACGAAGCCGACCCGGGTGCCCTCGAGCACGACGTCGAGCAGGAGAAGATCGTCAAGCAGAAGCGCTGACCGGTATGCCGGGTGCCCACCACGGTGGGCGCCCGGCACCCCAGCGAACGTGCCGGGACCACCCGGCACCCCCGAGAACGCAGTACCCCACGACACGAACGAGAGAGGCGGCAACATATGGGAGCGCAGATGCGGGTCTACCGCCAGCGCATCCGGTCCGTCCAGGCGACCAAGAAGATCACGCGCGCCATGGAGCTCATCGCAGCCTCCCGCGTGGTCAAGGCACAGCAGCGGGTGCGGGAGTCCTCGCCCTACGCACGTGCCCTGACCCGCGCCGTCTCGGCGGTCGCGACCTTCTCCAACGTCGACCACCCGCTGACGACCGAGCACGACGACGTCCGTCGCGCCGCGGTCCTCGTGGTGACCTCCGACCGTGGGCTCGCAGGGGCCTACAGCTCCTCCGTGCTCAAGGAGAGCGAGCGCCTGATCGGCGACCTGCGCGCCGACGGCAAGGAGGTCGTCCCCTTCCTCGTCGGTCGCAAGGCGGTGGGGTTCTACAAGTTCCGCAAGCGCGAGTACGCGGACGAGTGGACCGGGTTCACCGACCAGCCGACCTTCGACGTCGCCCGCGAGATCGGCGAGGCGCTGGTCGCGGCCTTCAACCGCGACTACTCCGAGGGTGGGGTCGACGAGGTCCACATCGTCTTCACGCGGTTCGTGAACATGGTGAACCAGGAGCCCGACGTCATCCGCATGCTGCCGCTCGAGGTCGTCGAGGGCGAGGAGGCTCCGGCCGAGGACGACGTCCTGCCGCTCTACGAGTTCGAGCCGAGCGCCGAGTTCGTGCTCGACGCGCTGCTGCCCAAGTACGTGACGGCGCGCATCTACAACTGCCTCCTGCAGGCCGCCGCGTCCGAGCTGGCGTCACGCCAGCGGGCCATGAAGTCGGCGACGGACAACGCCGAAGAGCTCATCAAGAAGTACACCCGGCTGGCCAACCAGGCACGCCAGGCCGAGATCACCCAAGAGATCAGCGAGATCGTGGGCGGCTCCGACGCCCTCGCCGACGCCAGTTGAGAAGGTAGAGAGAAACCAATGACTGCCACTGTCACTGAAGAGACCAAGGCCGCCACCCCCGGTGGCATCGGCCGCATCTCCCGCATCATCGGCCCGGTCGTCGACGTCGAGTTCCCCGCGGACGCGATGCCGGAGCAGTACAACCTGCTGACCACCCAGGTCGAGCTCGCGGGCGAGAAGAAGAACCTCAACCTCGAGGTCGCCCAGCACATCGGCGACAACATGGTCCGGGCCATCTCGCTGCAGCCCACCGACGGCCTCGTCCGCGGCACCAAGGTGCAGGACACCGGTGGCCCGATCACCGTGCCCGTCGGCGACGTCACGCTCGGCAAGGTCTTCAACACCACCGGTGACGTCATGAACCTCGCCGAGGGTGAGAAGTTCGAGGTCAACGAGCGCTGGGGCATCCACCGCAAGGCTCCGGCCTTCGACCAGCTCGAGTCCAAGACCCAGATGTTCGAGACCGGCATCAAGGTCATCGACCTGCTGACCCCCTACGTCCAGGGTGGCAAGATCGGCCTGTTCGGGGGCGCCGGTGTGGGCAAGACGGTGCTCATCCAGGAGATGATCGCCCGTGTCGCCCGCGACCACGGTGGTGTGTCGGTGTTCGCCGGTGTCGGTGAGCGCACCCGTGAGGGCAACGACCTCATGGTCGAGATGGAGGAGGCCGGGGTCCTCGGCCAGACCGCCCTGGTCTTCGGCCAGATGGACGAGCCGCCGGGCACGCGTCTTCGCGTCGCGCTCTCCGCGCTGACGATGGCGGAGTACTTCCGTGACGTGCAGAAGCAGGACGTGCTGCTCTTCATCGACAACATCTTCCGCTTCACCCAGGCCGGTTCCGAGGTCTCCACCCTCCTCGGTCGCATGCCGTCCGCCGTGGGTTACCAGCCCACCCTCGCCGACGAGATGGGTGTGCTCCAGGAGCGCATCACCTCCACGCGTGGTCACTCGATCACCTCCATGCAGGCGATCTACGTGCCGGCTGACGACTACACCGACCCGGCCCCGGCCACCACGTTCGCGCACCTCGACGCGACCACCGAGCTCTCGCGTGAGATCGCCTCGCTGGGTATCTACCCGGCCGTGGACCCGCTCACGTCGACCTCGCGCATCCTCGACCGTCGCTACATCGCCGAGGACCACTACAACACCGCGGTGCGCGTCAAGCAGATCCTCCAGCGCAACAAGGAGCTGCAGGACATCATCGCCATCCTCGGCATCGACGAGCTCTCCGAAGAGGACAAGATCCTCGTCAACCGGGCCCGTCGCATCCAGCGCTTCCTGTCGCAGAACACCTACGTCGCCAAGCAGTTCACCGGCATCGAGGGTTCGACGGTCCCGCTGGTCGACAGCATCGAGGCGTTCACCAAGATCGCCGACGGCGAGTACGACCACGTGCCCGAGCAGGCGTTCTTCATGTGCGGTGGCCTCGACGACGTCGAGCGCCAGGCCGCCGAGATCGAGAAGAACCTCTGAGCCGGCGCACCACCGCGTGACCCGTGGGGCCGGCCGGACACGGCTGGCCCCACGGCATACCACCGGCCCGCAGGGCACCACCCCGCAGGCCGATAGACTGCAAGCACCGCACCACTGGAGGACACCGTGAGCACCCTGCAGGTTGAACTCGTCGCAGCCGACCGCAAGGTCTGGGAGGGCGAGGCCGACATGGTCGTCGCGCGCACCGTCGACGGCGAGCTGGGCATCCTGCCCGGGCACACGCCGCTGCTCGGGGTCCTCGTCGAGGGTGAGGTCAGGATCAAGTCGGGGGAGGGCTCACAGAGCGCCACCATCGACAGCGGCTTCCTGTCCGTCGACCGCGACAAGGTGATCATCGTCGCCGAGGCCGTGGACGCCTCACAGTTCACGGCCTGACCCGCCGGTCCACTCGAAAGGGGTGAGCATGACGCCCGTCGTCTCCGCGGAGATCGTCGCCGGCGCGCTCATCCTGCTTGCGGTCCTGGCGCTGACGTACATCTTCGTGCGCCGGCGCCTGCTCGCCTCCGGGGCCCCGCTCATGCTGTGCGCCCTCCAGCCCCACGGCCGGTCCCAGTACCGCCTGGGGCTGCTGCGGTTCTCGGGCAGCGCGCTGGAGTGGTTCACCCTGATCGGGCCCTCGCCCCGCCCGGCCCGCACGTGGGAGCGACCCCGCCTCGAGCTGGGCCCGCCCGGGCTGCCGCCGGCGGCGATCGCCGGTCTGCCCGAGGCGGTCACGGTCGACTGCCACTACGGCAGCGACTCCTTCTCGCTCGCCCTGGCGCCGTCCGCCTACACGGCGATGCGCAGCTGGCTGGAGAGCTCGCCCCCCGGCTTCAACGTCAACGTCGCCTAGCCCGCTGCTCCGCCCGGCCGGCCATCACGCGCCGGCGGTCCCTCGGCGCGACCGCCCCCGGGCTGCCAGAGGACGTCGCCACCGATCGGCAGGTTCGCCACGCGGGCCAGCACGAACAGCAGGTCCGAGAGCCGGTTGAGGTACTTCGCCGTGAGCGGGTTGACGCCACCCTCGCCCTTGGCGGAGCCGGGCTGGTCGCCGTAGGTCTCGATGGCCGACCAGGCCTGCCGCTCGGCGCGGCGGACCACAGTCGTGGCCACGTGGAGATGGGCCGACCCGACGGTCCCGCCGGGCAGGATGAACGACCGCAGCTTCTCCACCCGCTCGAGGTAGCGGTCGCAGTCGGCCTCGAGCTCGTCGATCCAGGCCGCCTCGACCCGCAGCGGGGGGTACTCGTAGCTCTCCTGCAGTGGGGTGCACAGGTCTGCGCCGACGTCGAACAGGTCGTTCTGCACGCGCAGCAGGGTGGTCCGCAGGTCCTGCGGCAGGTCACCCGCCGCCAGCGCCACCCCGATGGCGGCGTTGGCCTCGTTCACGTCGGCGTAGGCGAGCAGCCGGACGTCGGTCTTGCTGGTGCGGCTCATGTCCCCGAGGTGGGTCCGGCCGTCGTCACCCGTGCGGGTGTAGATGCGCGTGAGGTTGACCATGCCACGAGGGTATGCCGCGGGGTGTCGGGGCGGGGCGCCGGTGGGGCAGGGGTACGGCCAAGGTGGGTCAGGGGATGGGTCAGGGGATGGGTCAGGGGATGGGTCAGGGGATGGGTCAGGGGGTGGCCAGGGGTTCGGTCAGGGGTTCGGTCAGAGGCTCCGGGCCCTCGATAGGGTGGTGCGGTGGCTGAACGTTTCCGGGTCGTCGGTGGGACCGCGCTGCACGGTGAGGTCGCCGTGTGGGGCGCCAAGAACAGTGCCCTGAAGCTGATGGCGGCGGCCCTGCTCGCGGTCGGACGCACCCGGCTGACCAACGTGCCGGCCATCCTCGACGTGACGATCATGGCCGAGCTGCTGCGTCGGCTCGGCTGCACCGTCGACTACGACGCCCCGAGCGGGGTCGTGGAGATCGACGTGCCGGAGCAGATCGGTCATCGGGCCGACTACGACCTGGTGCGGGCGTTGCGCGCCTCCACTGCGGTGCTCGGTCCGCTCGTCGCGCGCTGCGGCGCCGCCGACGTGGCCGTGCCCGGCGGCGACGCCATCGGCTCCCGGGGCCTCGACCTGCACGCCGCGGGGCTGGAGGCCCTGGGTGCACGCGTGCACGTCACCCACGGGTTCCTCGTCGCCGAGGCACCGAACGGGCTGGACGGCGCCGAGATCCGACTCGACTTCCCGAGCGTCGGGGCGACCGAGAACGTCCTGACCGCCGCGGTGCTGGCCCGGGGCAGCACGCGGCTGGAGAACGCCGCCCGCGAGCCCGAGATCGTCGACCTGGCGGAGATGCTCGTCTCGATGGGGGCGCGGATCAGCGGCGCGGGCTCGTCCGGGGTGGAGATCGAGGGCGTCGACCGCCTGCACCCCACCCAGCACGCCGTGGTCCCCGACCGCATCGCCGCCGGCACCTGGGCCTTCGCCGCAGCCGCCACCCGGGGTGACGTCGAGGTGGTGGGAGCCCGCCCGGAGCACCTGACCAGCGTGCTCGAGCTGGTGCGGGCCAGCGGTGCCACTGTGACGACGACCGATCGTGGCTTCCGGGTCGACTCGGGTGGTCGGCGTCCTCTGGCCTTCGACGTGGCGACGCTGCCCTACCCGGGTTTCCCCACCGACCTGCAGCCGTTCACGCTCGCCTGCAACGCCGTGGCCGACGGTTCGGCGATGATCACCGAGAACCTCTTCGAGGCGCGCTTCCGGACGGTCCAGGAGCTGAACCGGCTCGGTGCGGAGACGCGGATCGACGGTCACCACGTGATGGTCCACGGCGTCGAGAAGCTCTCCGGCGCCCCGGTGGAGGCGAGTGACATCCGGGCCGGTGCGGCCCTGGTGATCGCGGGGCTGGTGGCCGACGGGATCACCACGGTCAGCGGGGCCCAGCACATCGACCGCGGCTACGCGGGGTTCGCCGAGAGCCTGCAGGGACTGGGTGCGGACGTGACCCGCGAGCCCGACGACGCCCCGTTCCTCTGACCGGCTGCACTGCTCCGCCGACCGCACGGCGCGGCCGGCCACCAACACCTGCCCGGACCTTTATCAGATCTTGATCTGGACGCCGACAACCGAAACCCCCGCAGCGCGCGTCCTTGTGAGTGAATGTCTGTCACGGACGAGGGGGTTCGCATGTCGATCAGCACCATCGGGGCTCTGCCCGTGAACGTGCTTGCCACGCACACCGGGCAAGAGGTCGCGATCATCGGCCGGATCGATGTGCACACCGTGCCCGACGTGCGCCTGCTCCTCCACGAGATCATCGACACCGGGTGTGGTGACGTGCACATGCGACTCGCCGGGGCCGAGATCGGCGACGCCACCGGACTCGGCGTCCTCGTCGAGGCCTACAACCGGGCCCGTC
The DNA here is from genome assembly GCF_039531795.1 of Pedococcus bigeumensis. NCBI lineage: Bacteria > Bacillati > Actinomycetota > Actinomycetes > Micrococcales > Intrasporangiaceae > Pedococcus > Pedococcus bigeumensis. Next base: position 586,164 of record NZ_BAAAQS010000001.1, read on the forward strand.
GGGCCGGGCGCCGGCTGGCCGTCATCGACATGACCGAGCGCACCGGGCGGCTGTTGCGTGCGTCACGCCTCGACCGCGCGCTGGTGCTCCGCGAGGCCGTCGACCCGTCGACTGTGGCGGCTGTCACCGCCTGAACGCCTGCCTGACCCGGCTCCCGCGCAGGTACCTTCGGCGCTATGGCCGAGCTCCCCGACGTCCAGGCGACCGACGTCGCGACGCCCTCCGTCACGGATGCCGGCAGCGCAGGCGTCCCGCAGGCGGCGGTGCCCGCCCGCCGTGAGCGCGACCGACCGTGGGTGATGCGGACGTATGCCGGCCACTCCAGCGCCGCGGCGAGCAACGAGCTCTACCGCCGCAACCTCGCCAAGGGCCAGACCGGGCTCTCGGTCGCCTTCGACCTGCCCACCCAGACCGGCTACGACCCCGACCACCCGCTGGCCCGCGGCGAGGTCGGCAAGGTGGGGGTCCCGATCTCGCACATCGGTGACGTGCGAGCGCTCTTCGACCAGATCCCGCTCGCCCAGATGAACACCTCCATGACCATCAACGCCACGGCGATGTGGCTGCTGGCGATGTACCAGGTTGTCGCCGAGGAGCAGGCGGTCGCGACGGGCGCCGATCCTGCCGAGGCCGTCCGGGCGCTGGCCGGGACGACCCAGAACGACATCATCAAGGAGTACCTGTCGCGGGGGACCTACGTCTTCGCCCCAGGGCCGTCGCTGCGGCTGATCACCGACATGGTCGCCTACACCGTCTCCGACATCCCGAAGTGGAACCCGACCAACATCTGCAGCTACCACCTGCAGGAGGCCGGGGCGACGCCCGTCCAGGAGATCGCCTACGCGATGTGCACGGCGATCGCCGTCCTGGATGCCGTCCGCGACTCGGGGCAGGTGCCACCCGAGCGGTTCGGTGAGGTGGTGGCCAGGATCTCGTTCTTCGTCAACGCGGGGGTGCGGTTCGTCGAGGAGATGTGCAAGATGCGCGCCTTCGTCCAGCTGTGGGACGACCTCACCCGGGAGCGCTACGGCGTCACGGATCCCAAGCAGCGCCGCTTCCGCTACGGCGTGCAGGTCAACTCGCTCGGGCTGACCGAGGCCCAGCCGGAGAACAACGTGCAGCGCATCGTCCTCGAGATGCTCGCCGTGACGCTGTCGAAGGATGCCCGCGCCCGCGCCGTCCAGCTGCCCGCCTGGAACGAGGCACTCGGGCTCCCGCGACCGTGGGACCAGCAGTGGTCGCTGCGGATGCAGCAGGTGCTCGCCTTCGAGTCCGACCTGCTCGAGTACGACGACCTGTTCGCCGGGTCCAAGGTCGTGGAGGCCAAGGTGGCCGAGCTCGTCGCCGGCGCTGAGGCGGAGATCGCCCGCGTGCAGGAGATGGGCGGTGCCGTGCCCGCGGTGGAGAGTGGCTACATGAAGTCCGCGCTGGTCGCGTCGCACTCCTTGCGCCGCCAGCGGATCGAGTCCGGGGAGGACGTCGTCGTGGGCGTGAACCGGTTCGAGACCACCGAGCCCAACCCGCTCACCGCCGACCTCGACGCCGCCATCCAGACCGTGGACCACGACGTCGAGGCCAAGGCCGTCGCTGCCGTGCGCGAGTGGCGCGAGCGTCGTGACGCCGACCCGCAGGGGCGACAGCGGGCAGCCGCGGCGCTCGCCGACCTGGCCGCGGACGCCCGCAGCGGCGCGAACCTCATGCGAGCCTCGCTCGAGGCCGCCCGCGCCGGCGTGACGACGGGTGAGTGGGCCCAGGCGCTGCGCGAGGAGTTCGGTGAGTTCCGCGCGCCGACCGGCGTCTCCGGCTCGGTCGGGGTCTCCAGCGGAGGCAGTGCCGGGCTGGCGGCGGTGCGCGCCGAGGTCCGTCGCACGGAGGAGGAGCTGGGTGAGCGGCTTCGCGTGCTGGTCGCCAAGCCGGGGCTCGACGGGCACAGCAACGGGGCCGAGCAGGTCGCCGTCCGGGCCCGCGACGCCGGTTTCGAGGTCGTCTACCAGGGGATCCGGCTCACCCCGGAACAGATCGTGGCGGCGGCGGTGGCCGAGGACGTCCACCTCGTCGGGATCTCGATCCTGTCCGGCTCCCACATGGAGCTCGTGCCCGAGATCATCGCCGGGCTCCGGGACGCCGGTGCGGGTGACGTCCCGGTCATCGTCGGGGGCATCATCCCCGACACGGACGCCCGGGCGTTGCGGGACCGGGGCGTGGCCGCGGTCTTCACCCCGAAGGACTTCGGGCTCACCGACATCATGGCCCGCTTCGTCGAGATCATCCGGTCCTCGAGGGGGCTGGACCGAGCCTGACGGCGGTCGGCACCCGAGCCGTGGCAGGTTCGGCGGGACCCGCCGGCTCGGCGCGCAAACCCGCTGGTCAAGGGCGTCTGAGCCATTTCGGTGGCAAACCCCGAAAACTAGGCAAAATTCTGGTTCGGGTCTTGCTGATTTCCTGTTCGCGACCGCCCGAGATGGCTTACTTTCGGCCACGGCGTGGTGAACCGGTGGGGGAGCGTTTCCTCCGCGGGCCTGGGGCGATCCCCCAGGCGAGTGGTTGTTCGGCCACGTGCGAAGGAGACCTCGTGTCGATGGAACCTCGGGGAAGGCGTCGTCACGGCTACACAGCCGTCGTCGGTGTCAGCGCCCTGTCGATCGTGGCGGCAGCTGCAATGAGTGCGGCACCCGCCGTCGCGAGCACCACGCCGAGCCCGGTCAAGCACCGCGGCCAGGCCTTCAACCGCCCGGAGGGACTGACGGGTGGTGGGTCCTTCCGACTGGGCACCCAGCGCACGCAGGCGGAGAAGGTGGACCGGTCGCTCGAGGGCGCCAAGGGCGCCGTCGACGTGATGATCGAGCTCGACGCCGTCCCCGCGTCGACTGCCTACACGCGGGCCCGGGCCCGCGGTGGCTCGGCAGCCACGCTGGCCTCCCGCAACCAGACCGCCACGATCAAGCGCGCCCAGACGAGGGTCGAGGCCAGCTTCGGCGCCACGGCCACCAGGGCCCACACCCTCTACCGCGCGCACGCCCTCTACTCGGGTGTCGCGGTCCGCACGGACGCGAGCAAGCTCCAGGCGCTGGCGGCCCTGCCCGGCGTCAAGGCGGTCCACCGCATCACGCCCAAGTTGCCGTCCAACTCCTCGTCGGTGCCGCTCATCGGTGCTCCCGCGGTCTGGAAGGCCAAGGCCGAGACCGGCCAGGGCGTCCGGGTCGGCGTGATCGACACGGGCATCGACTACACCCACGCCGACTTCGGCGGTCCGGGCACGACCGCGGCCTACGACACCGCCAAGGCCTCCAACACCTTCACGCCCACCGCCAAGGTGGTCGGTGGCTACGACTTCGCGGGTGACGCGTACAACCCCGGCGAGGGCGTCACGACGCCCGTGCCGGACCCGAACCCGCTCGACTGCGAGGGCCACGGCTCCCACGTCGCCGGCACCACCGCGGGTCTCGGTGTCACCAAGGCAGGCGCCACCTACACCGGCGGCTACGACGTCGACATCGACCCTGCCACCCTCGCCATCGGTCCCGGTGTCGCGCCGGGCGCCGAGCTGTACGCCCTCAAGGTGTTCGGCTGCGACGGTGACACCAGCGTCGTCGGCCAGGCCCTCGACTGGGCCGCCGACCCCAACGGTGACGGCAACCTGTCGGACCGCCTCGACGTGGTCAACATGTCCCTCGGCTCCAGCTACGGCTCGCCGGACGACCCGGACTCCGTGGCCTCCAACAACCTCGCCGCCCTCGGCACCGTCGTGGTCGCCTCCATGGGCAACAGCGGCGACGTCTACGAGGTCGGTGGCGCTCCCGGCAACGCCACCCGTGTGCTGGCCGTGGCCGCCTCCGACGACCGTGACTCGGTCGTCGACGGCCTCAAGGTCGACAGCCCCACCGGCATCGAGCCGGCCAACACCGTCGACAAGCAGCAGGACAACATCTTCGCCGCGCTGAAGTCGGTGGCCTACGACTGGGCGACCAAGCCCGGACTGACCGACACTGCCGTCGTCACCATCGGCGACTGGAGCCAGGCCGCCAGCCCGACCAACAACACCGACGCGTGCTCCACGCTCTCGGTGGGCGACGCGGCCAAGGTGGCGGGCAAGATCGTCATGACCAAGTGGTTCGACGGCACGGGACGTCGCTGTGGCTCGGCCGCTCGCGCCGAGAAGGCGCGGCTTGCCGGTGCCGTCGGCGTGATCTACGGCAGCGACGTGAACTCGTTCTCGGCCGGCGTGACCGGCGACGCGATCATCCCCGCGATGCTGACCGTCAACCAGGCGACCGTCGCCATCAAGGCGCAGCTCGACAACAACGTCCCGGTGAAGGTCACCATGACGAACGCCCTGCGCAACAGCGTGACCGTCGTCGACCCCGGTGCGGTCGACCAGGTCGCCGGCTTCTCCTCGCGGGGCGTCGGTATCGCCAACAACGTCAAGCCTGACGTCGCGGCCCCCGGTGTGACCACCTTCTCGGTCGCCGTCGGCACGGGCAGCGAGGGCATCGCCGAGAGCGGCACCTCGATGGCCTCACCGCACGTGGCCGGCGAAGCCGCCCTCGTACGTGGCGCCCACCCCAACTGGACCTCCGAGGAGGTCAAGGCCGCCATCATGAACACGGCGACCCAGGACGTCTTCGTGGGTGCGAACCACACCGGTGACGTGTACGGCCCGGAGCGGGTCGGCTCGGGTCGCGTCAAGGCCGACGCGGCCGTCGACACGACCACGCTGGCCTACGTCAAGGACACCCCGGGGGCGGTCAGCGTCTCGTTCGGTCCGGTGGCCGTCACGGCACCGACCACGACCCTGACCAAGACGGTCAAGGTGGTCAACAAGCGCCCGACCGGCACGTCGAGCTACACGATCGGCTACGCGGCGGCCCACCCGACGCCGGGTGTGACGTACTCCTTCAGCCCGAGCCAGATCAGCCTCCCGGCCGGTGGCTCGGCGGACGTCAAGGTCACGGCGACGATCACGCGTTCGGCGCTGCGGGCGGTCACCGACCCGACCACGCCGACCGACCCGCTCGGACTCGGCATCCAGACGAACCACCGCGCTGACGCCAGCGGCCGCATGGTCCTGACGCCGGCCGGCACCACCCCGGGCTCCAAGCTCCGGGTGCCGGTGTGGTCCGCTCCGCGTCCGGCCTCGGCGATGAAGGCGGCCGCCACGGTCACTGTCACGGGTGGGGCGGTCAAGACCGGCTCGCTCGCGCTGTCCGGCACGGGCGTCTCGCAGGGCAGTGGCAACACCCGCTACGAGTCGTCGGTGTCCACGTTCCAGCTGCAGGGCACCAGCCCGAAGATCCCGAGCTGCTCGTCCACCCTGGTGGTCAAGTGCGTCGCGTTCGCCGACGACCGTTCCGCCGACCTGCGTTTCGTCGGCGCCGGTTCGGACGCACCGATGTATGCGGCGGCTGACCTGGGCAAGGCGTTCATCAGCTTCGGGGTCAGCAGCTTCGGACCGTGGCGCACTCCGGCGTCCTACACCGAGTTCGACGTGTGGCTCGAGACCGACGCCACGAACCCCGGACCCGATGCGGTCGTCTACAACACCCGGTTCGTCACCACCGACGACTACGACTACTTCCTCTCGGAGCTGGTCGACCTTCGCCCCGGCGACGACAAGTACTCGGTGATCGACGACCAGCTGCTCAACGGCATCGACGGCTCCTTCGACACCAACGCCTTCAACAGCGACTCCCTGGCCCTGCCGGTCTCGGTCGGCGCGCTGAAGACGGCAGGTCTCATCACGGGTGCCGCACCGAAGATCAAGTACTGGGTCGAGTCGTCCACGGCCGAGGCCGGTCTGGTCGACACGGTGGGCTCGCAGGCCGCCCCGTTGACGCTCAGCGTGGCTTCGCCCGCGCTGGCCGCCTACGGCGACTACGGGACGCTGCTCAACACCGACCTGCCCGGTGCGAAGCTCACGGTCCGTCGGGCCGACGCGTCGATCACGTCGGACAAGCCGCAGGGCCTGCTGCTCATCCACCACCTGAACGCCAATGGTGCTCGGGCGCAGGTCGTGCCGGTCCGGCTCCCGACCAAGACGACGCTCACTGCCAACGACCGCGACTTCAAGTACGGCTACCGCCCGACCTTGACTGCGACGGTCAGCCCGTCCGCCGCGACCGGATCGGTGACGTTCCTGGACGGCAGCCGGGTGCTGGGCACGGCCAAGGTCTCCGCGGGCAAGGCGGTCCTGAAGGCCCCCGTCCTGTCCAAGGGCACGCACAAGCTGACGGCGAGGTACACCGCTTCGACGGCGTACGCACCGTCGACGTCGGCGGCCATCACGGTGGTCGTGCGCTGAGCCTGATCCACCCTGCGTGACCTCTGGGCCCCTGCCGACCGGCAGGGGCCCAGAGCCGTCTTCCCCGACGTCTGGCCAGCCGTGCTTCACCGGCACGGACTTCAGGGGCTTCCGTGCGGCACCGGTGGCCAGAGGTCGGGACGGGGGCGGGTCAGAGCCAGCTGCCGCGGCGCAGGACCCTGTGCAGGACCAACTGGGAGTCGACCACCAGCAGGTCGGCGTGCTGGCCGGGCGCCAGGCTTCCCGACCCCGTCAGGGCCAGTGCCCGGGCCGGCGTGGTGGAGGCAGCAGCCACCGCGTCAGAGAGGGGAATGCCGAGGTCGCGGACCAGCCAGCGCACCTGGTCGAGCAGCGTGCTCACCCCGCCGGCGAGGCTGCCGTTGCCGGTGAGCCGGGCGACCCGGCCACTGACCGCGACGTCGAGCCCGCCGAGGGTGTACGCGCCGTCGGACAGGCCGCTCGCCGACATCGAATCGCTGACCAGCGCGACGTGCTCGGGTCCGGCGGCGTCGAACACCATCCGCACCGTTCCCCCGTCGAGGTGCACCCCGTCGGCGATCAGCTCGACGATCGCACTGCCCCGAGCTGCCGCCGCGATCGCGGCACCGGCGGCGCCTGGGGCTCGGGACAGCAGCGGCGGCATACCGTTGAAGAGGTGTGTCGCGAGGGGGAGGCCACCGCGCGCGCCGAAGGCGGCCACCACGTCGAGCGCGCGGGACGCGGTCTCGAAGTCTGCGTCGCTGTGTCCCAGCGCCCCCACGGCGCCCACCGCGGCGAGGGCCGCCGGCACCGCGTCACCGCCGGTGCGCTCCGGGGCCCAGGTCAGCTGCGCCAGGGCCCCGTCGCCCGCGGCCTCGGCGAGGGCCGCGACGAGCGCGACGTCGGCGTCGACCAGCGCCGCCGGGTCCTGAGCCCCGCACCGCACGGTCGACAGGAACGGCCCTTCGACGTGTATGCCGGCCAGCTCGCCACTGCGCACCAGGTCACCGAGCGTCCGGGCACCCTCAAGCAGGGTGGCTGCCGGCGCGGAGACCAGCGACCCCACCACGGTCGTCGAGCCCTGCTGGTGGTGGTGCCGCGCCGCCCGGTGCGCGCTCGCGGCGTCGGGGCCGAACTCACCCCCGTTGCCTCCATGGCAGTGGATGTCCACGAGCCCGGGCAGCAGGGTCAGGCCGGCCTGCCAGCCGTCCGGCTCGGCCACGTCGACCCAGGCCCCGGGCAGCGAGGTGCGCTCACCGGCATACGCGATGGTGCCGTCGCTGACCGCCACGGCGCCGTCGGCCACGATGCGGTCGGGGAGCACGACCGCGCCGGTGAGGAGGGTCCGTGTGGGGCGGGCGCTCGCAGAGGTCACCCCTGGATCATGGACCGCGGCGCTGGGTGGGTCGATCCGGGCACGGCCGCGGCGGCATACTCTCGACGCATGAGTGACCTGCAGTGTGCCGCCACGCTCCTCGTGGCCCGCCACGGGGACGCGGAGTACGGCCACCCCTCGGTGCTGTCCGACGAGGGCGGCTGGCTGTCGGACAAGGGGGTCGAGCAGACCACCGTGCTGGCCGCGTCGCTGGTCGGCCGCAGGGTGGCGGCGGTCCGCACGAGCATCCTGGCCCGGGCCGTGCAGTCGGGGGCGGTCGCGGCCGAGGTCCTGGGCGTCGACTCACGCGCGGTCGAAGGGCTCGAGGAGTTCTCGGTGGGGGCCCTCGCCGGGCGGCCGCACGACGACCCCGAGCTCCAGTCGATCTTCCGGTCCTGGGTGCACGGAGACCTGCGCAGGAGGATCCCGCGGGGCGTGACGGGGGAGGAGGTCCTCACCCGCTACCGGGAGGCGTTGGTGTCGATCGCCGACCAGTTCCGCGGCGAGACCGTCCTGGTCTTCTCGCACGGCGGCGTGATGTCGTTCGCCTTGCCCCGCCTGTCGGGCAGCCCACGGGTCGACCTCGCGGCGGCCAAGTTCCTGCCGAACTGCGGGGTGGCCGAGGTCGCCGTCGACGGTGACGGGTTCGAGGTCCGCACCTGGCCGGGCTCGACCGACCGCACGGTGGTCTGACCCGCCGGAACGGGCTAGAAGAGCCGGTGCTCGCTGTTGTCGATCCCCTTGAGGGCGTCGTAGTCCAGCGTCACGCAGCGGATGCCCCGGTCGGTGGCCAGCGTGCGCGCCTGCGGCTTGATCTCCTGCGCCGCGAAGACCCCGGTCACGGGGGACAGGTGGGGGTCGCGGTTCATCAGCTCGAGGTAGCGGGTGAGCTGCTCGACGCCGTCGATGTCGCCCCGCCGCTTGATCTCCACGGCCACCGAGGCGCCGGAGGCGTCGCGACAGAGGATGTCGACGGGGCCGATGGCCGTCATGTACTCGCGACGCACCAGGCTCCAGCCGTCACCGAGGGTGTGGATGTGCTCGGCGAGGAGCTTCTGGAGGTGGGCCTCGACGCCGTCCTTCACCAGCCCGGGGTCGACCCCGAGCTCGTGCGACGAGTCGTGCAGCACCTCGTGGATCAGCACCCGGAGCCGGTCCTCCGACTTGGCGTGCTGCACCAGCCACACCGCCGTGACGCCGTCCGTGGTCTCGTGCTCCTCGGGTGACACCTCGGCCATCGCGCACGGAGGGGACATCCAGTTGAGTGGTTTGTACGACCCGCCGTCGCTGTGCACGAGCACCGAGCCGTCCGCCTTGACGAGGAGCAACCTCGTCGCCAGGGGCAGGTGGGCCGTCAGCCGACCCTCGTAGTCCACCGAACACTTCGCTATGACCAGCCGCACGAGGGGTCACTCTACGGGCAGCCACCCGTTGCGTCGTGCGGGGTCGTTGGCGCACACTCGGAGCACAGAGGTGAGCTGGTATGCCGAACGTCCTGGGCAACGTCGCCGGTCTCGTCCTCGTGATGGGCACCCTCGTGAGCGGGGTGCGTTGGCTCACCACGGGCCGGCCACCCCGTTTCGTGCAGCCAGCCGTCACGAGGCTGGAGGCACGGCGCGATCTGCGGCGCCCGGTGCCGGAACCCATCCCGCCCATCCTGCTCGCCATGGAGCTGAGCCGGTTGGCGGCCCACATCCGCCGCGTCGAGGCGGGCGACCAGCCCCGCAAGGCCGAGCGGCTGATGGCGGCCAGGCTGGCCTACGACCACGCGCTGCGTGACTACTGCCGCGCCGTCGACATCCCCGTGCCGCAGGCGATCCGTGGCCTGTCCCGGGAGCAGCGGTTCCACATGGAGTCGGCCCTGATCGGCGCCGGCCACGACTGGTGAGCCGCCGGACCCCGTCCCTGTTCGCAGGGGTGGTGCAGGTTGGCGGTGCCATGGGGTGGTGACCGTCACGCTGCCCGGGGGTCCACGCGGCATACCCGCTCTGCCAGACTCGCCGCATGGCTCGTGAGTTCAGCAAGGTCGGAGTGATCGGTCTCGGCACCATGGGTGCCGGCATCGTCGAGGTGTTCGCCCGCAACGGCATCGACGTCGTCGCCGTCGAGGTCGACGACGCGGCGGTCGAGAAGGGTCGCGGGGTGCTGGAGCACTCCACCGGTCGCGCGGTCAGCCGCGGCAAGCTCAGCGCGGAGGACCAGGCAGCGCTGTTCTCGCGCGTGCACTTCACCTCCAGCCTCGACGAGCTCGCCGACTGCCAGCTGGTGGTCGAGGCCGTGCCCGAGCACCTCGACCTCAAGAAGGACGTCTTCGGCAAGCTCGACGCCATCGTCGGCCCCGACGCCATCCTCGCCACCAACACGTCGTCGCTGTCGGTCACCGAGATCGCCGTGGCCACCGGCAACCCCAAGCGCGTCGTCGGGATGCACTTCTTCAACCCGGCGCCCGTGCTGCAGTTCGTCGAGGTGATCCGTACCGTCGTCACCGAGGACGAGGTCTTCGAGGACGTCAAGGCGCTCGCCCAGCGGCTCGGCAAGCAGCCGGTCATCGTCGGTGACAAGGCCGGGTTCATCGCGAACGCCCTGCTGTTCGGCTACCTCAACCACGCCGTGTCGATGTTCGAGTCGCGCTATGCCAGCCGCGAGGACATCGACGCCGCCATGAAGCTCGGCTGCGGCTACCCGATGGGACCGCTGGCCCTGATGGACCTCATCGGGCTCGACACGGCCTACGAGATCCTCGACACGATGTACAAGCAGGGCCGCGACCGCCTGCACGCCCCCAGCCCGGTCATCAAGCAGATGGTCAGCGCCGGTCTCAAGGGCCGCAAGAGCGGGCGCGGGTTCTACACCTACGCCGAGCCGGGCAGCAGCCAGGTCGTCGACGACTCCCTGACCCCGCGCCCCGCCGCCGAGTCGACCACCGCCCTGCGCGAGGTCCGCACGGTCGGCGTCGTCGGCTCCGGCACCATGGCCACCGGCATCATCGAGGTCTTCGCCAAGGCCGGCTACGACGTCACCTACGTGACCCGCAGCCAGGCCAAGGTCGACGCCGTCACCGCCGCGATCACCAAGTCGCTGGAGAAGGCGGTCCAGCGCGGCAAGCTCGAGGAGTCGGCCCGCGCCGAGGCGCTCTCGCACCTCACCGGCACCACCTCTCTGGACGCCCTGGCCACCGTCGACCTCGTCGTCGAGGCGGTCGTGGAGGACCTCGCCGTCAAGAAGGCGCTCTTCGAGAACCTCGACGAGATCTGCAAGCCCGGCGCGATCCTGGCCACCACCACCTCGTCGCTGCCCGTCGTCGACTGCGCCGCGGCCACCACGCGGCCCGAGGACGTCATCGGGATGCACTTCTTCAACCCGGCCCAGGTGATGAAGCTGGTCGAGGTCGTCCACACGGTCTCGACCGCGGCCGATGTCGTCGCCACGGTGCAGGACGTCTGCGCCAAGGTCGGCAAGCACGCCGTGACCTGTGGTGACCGGGCGGGCTTCATCGTCAACGCGCTGCTGTTCCCCTACCTCAACGACGCCGTGAAGATGCTCAGCGCCAACTACGCGACGGCCGACGACATCGACACCGCGATGAAGACCGGCTGTGGCCTGCCGATGGGCCCGTTCGAGCTGCTCGACGTGGTCGGCAACGACGTGTCGCTGGCGATCCAGCGCGAGCTCTACCTCGAGTTCCGCGAGCCCGGGTTCGCCCCGGCGCCGCTGCTCGAGCACATGGTCACCGCCGGCTACCTCGGTCGCAAGACCGGGCGCGGCTTCCGCACCTACGCCTGAACCGGCCGGGCGGGGCCGGTCTCCGGACCCCGAGGCCTCTGGGAGACTGGACCCATGCCCCGCGCGAACCGGCGTCGCCGTGACGACGCACCGCTGAACCTCGACCGTGCGGTCGGCGGGACGGCACGCCGGGAGATGTATGCCGGTGGCGAGTGGTTCGTGCGCCGGGTCACCGGCAGCGGGTCGACCCGGGCGTACCTGTGCCCCGGCTGCCAGCAGAACATCCCGACGGGGACACCCCACGTGGTCGCCTGGCCGGCCGAGGGCATGGGCGGTCTCGACGACCGACGGCACTGGCACACCCCCTGCTGGGAGGCGCGCGACCGCCGCCACACCCGCGGCGCCATCCGCTGATCCGCCTGCCCGGGGTGCCCGGGAGTGCGACCGTGAGCGCTGCGGAGTGCGCCCAGGAGCGCTGTGGAGCAGCGCCGGGCCCACGACCCGACGAGCCGCGAGGGCGTCGTCAGTGGCGGCGCTGTCGGGGGAGCAGCACCTCTTCGTAGAGGAGCAGCAGGCCGGCCGCGACGGGGATCGCCAGCAGCGCGCCGAGCACCCCGAGCAGGGTGCCGCCGGCGAGGGCGGCCACGACCGTCACTGCGCCGGGCACGGAGACCGTGCGCTGCATGATCCTGGGGGCCACGACGTAGTTCTCGACCTGCTGGTAGACCACGTAGTAGATGAGGGCGATGATCGCCTTCTTCGGCTCGTCGAAGACGGCCACGAGGCACACGACGGCCGCGCCGGCGGTGGCGCCCACCATGGGGATCAGCCCGAGGAAGCCGACCGCGACGGCCAGCACCGCGGCATACGGGATCCCGACGATCAGCATCATGACCCACGAGCAGAGCGCGTTGATCGTCGCGACGGCGACCTGGCCGATCGCGTAGGAGCCGGTGCGACGCATGATCTCCTCGGACAGCGAGATCACGCGCGGGCGACGCGAGGCGGGGACGATGGCGTAGGCGCCCTGCTTGACCCGGGGCAGGGACGCGAGCAGGAACAACGTCAGGATCAGCACCGTGAAGGTCTGGAAGATCCCGCCGATCACGGCGGCGCCCACGCCGAGCACGCCGCCGAAGACCTGGCTCAGGAAGTTGCCGTCGGTGATCCGCTTGTTGAACTCGGCCTGGATCTTGTCGACCACGCCGTAGTGCTGGTCGAGGTCGCGGACGAAGCGGCTCCGGAGGATCTGGTCGAGGTAGTCGGGCGCCTTCTGGGCGAGGTCGGTGCCCTGGGAGATCACCGGCGGCACCACGACCAGCCCGAGCAGCGTGAACACGGCCACCACGCCGGCGAAGACCAGGGCGACCGCCCCGCCACGGCCCAGCCCGCGTCGGGTCAGGAACTCGACGAGCGGGTTGAGCGTGAGGGCCAGGAAGAACGCGATGACCACGAGGGTGAGGACGGTCGTCAGCCGCCCGAGCGTGTGCCAGATGAGCAGGGCGGTGAGCACGCCGATCGCGCCGACGAAGCCCATGTAGAACGGTGACTGCCGGTTGAGGGGACGGCCGGCGCGGCCGTAGCGGCGGCCGTCGTCATCGGGCGATCGCTGCCCGTTCTCCTCGCGGTCGCGCAGACCCGCCCCGAGGTCGGGGTGTGCCGCCGCGGCGGTCAAGCCGTCTGTCGCTGCCCCGTCGGCCTGCTGGCCGGGCTCACCGGGTTCTCGGGCCTCCCGGAGGTCGGCTTCCGGGCCCTCGGACGAACGGCGCGAGGGCAGCAGGTCGGCGAGGAGGCCCCCGAGCTCGCTGGACGACTCCGAGCCCTCGTGGGGGTGGTTGCTGGCCCGCAGCGCGTCCCGCTGGGTGCGCCGGAACTCTTTCCACCGGTCGAGCACTGACATGCGACGACCCTATGGCACCGACGGTCGCACAGGACGTAACGGTGCAGGTCAGGCGTTGCGGAAGCGGTTGATCTCCGGCAGCAGCGCCGCGCGCTTCTCGTGGTCCGTGACCCCGAGTCCGGCCTCGGGCGACAGGGTGAGCACGCCGACCTTGCCCTGGTGGGCGTTGCGGTGGACGTCGAGGGCCGCCTGGCCCACGTCGTCCATCGCGTAGGTCTTCGACAGGGTCGGCTGGATCAGCCCGCGGTTGATCAGCTCGTTGGCCTCCCACGCCTCGCGGTAGTTGGCGAAGTGGCTCGAGATGATCCGCTTGAGGTTCATCCACAGGTAACGGTTGTCGTACTCGTGCATGTAGCCCGACGTCGATGCGCAGGTGACGATCGTGCCGCCCTTGCGCGCGACGTAGACGCTCGCCCCGAAGGTCTCGCGGCCCGGGTGCTCGAAGACGATGTCGACGTCGTGGCCGCCGGTCAGCTCGCGGATCTTCTTGCCGAGCCGCTGCCACTCGCGCGGGTCCTGCTTGGTGTTGTCCTCGTTCCAGAACCGGTAGCCCTCGGCGCTGCGGTCGATGATGAGCTCGGCGCCCATCTCCCGACAGATCTGGGCCTTCTCGGGCGACGACACGACGCAGATCGGGGTCGCGCCACCGGACAGCGCCATCTGCGTGGCGTAGGACCCGAGGCCACCGGAGGCGCCCCAGATCAGCACGCGGTCGCCGAGCTTCATGGCCGCGCCGTTCTTGGAGATCAGCTGGCGGTAGGCCGTGGAGTTCACCAGCCCGGGCGACGCCGCCTCCTCCCAGGACAGGTGGGCGGGCTTGGGCATCAGCTGGTTGGACTTCACGATGGCGAGCTCGGCGAGGCCACCGAAGTTGGTCTCGAAGCCCCAGATCCGCTGCTGGGGGTCGAGCATGGTGTCGTTGTGGCCGTCGGCGTCCTCGAGCTCGACCGACAGGCAGTGCGCCACGACCTCCTGGCCGGGCGTCCACTTGGTCACCCCGGGGCCGGTGCGCAGCACGACGCCGGCCAGGTCGGAGCCGACCACGTGGTAGGGCAGGTCGTGCCGCTTGGCGAACTCCGAGGTGCGGCCGTAGCGCTCGAGGAACCCGAAGGTCGACACCGGCTCGAAGATCGAGGTCCACACGGTGTTGTAGTTGATCGCGCTGGCCATGACGGCGACGAGGGCCTCTCCCGGCGCCAGCTCCGGCACCGGCACGTCGTCGACGTGCAGCGACTTGCGCGGGTCCTTGTCCTTGCTGGCCAGGCCCTCGAACATCCCGACCTCGTCCTTGTGCACCGTCACGGCGCGGTAGGACTGGGGGATGGACAGCCCGGCATACGTCTCGCGGGTGCGGTCCCCGGAGAGGATGGCGTCGCGGATTTCCTTCATCGGTGTGGCTCCTCGGCGTCGTCGGCACGTGCAGCCGAAACTACTGCTGGGTAACGCGATCCGGGCGCTGGTGAGACTCCGGTCACGCGGTGACCTACCTCACGGGCACCCGTTTGGTCGTCGGCTCAGTGCGTCTCGTGCGCGGGCTGCACGAGCTCGACGAGGATGCCGCCCGCGTCCTTGGGGTGGATGAAGTTGACGCGAGAGTTCGACGTCCCACGTCGGGGCTCCTCGTAGAGCAACCGCAGGCCGCGGTCGCGGAGCACCTGGCTGACCGCCTCGAGGTCCTCGACCCGGTAGGCGACCTGCTGGACGCCCGGCCCCGAGCGGTCGAGGAACTTGGCGATCGTCGACTCGGGGGAGAGGGGGGCCAGCAGCTGGATGTGCGACCCGCTCCCGCCGACGGCCATCATCGCCTCGCGGACGCCCTGCTCCTCGTTCACCTCCTCGTGCGCCAGGGTCATGCCGAAGGTGTCGCGGTAGAAGGCGATCGCCTCGTCGAGGTCGGGCACCGCGACCCCCACGTGGTCGATGGCGGTGAACAGGTCGGTCGGCAGGCGGCTCATGGCCACCACCGTAGGCACCCAGCCGCTGCGCAGGACAGGGGTCAGCCGTGTGGTGGTCGCCACGGCCGGCGCGGGCCGCCCCACTGCCACGTCAGGGTGGCCTCACGTGGTCGCCCGGCGACCGCGCCCGGGGAGGGGGCCTCGTGCGGCGGCCCCTAGACTGGCGCCCATGTCCGCACTGTCCCGGGACGACGTCGCGCACCTCGCCGGCCTCGCCCGCATCGACCTGTCCGATGCCGAGCTCGACCGCATGGTCGGCGAGCTGGGCGTCATCCTCGAGTCGGTCGCGAAGGTGCAGGAGGTGGCCGCCGGCGACATCGAGCCGATGTCGCACCCGCTGCCCCTGACCAACGTCACGCGTCCCGACGAGGTGCGTCCTTCGCTCGGTGCCGAGGCCGCGCTGGCCGCCGCGCCCGAGCAGGAGCAGCAGCGCTTCTCGGTGCCCCGCATCCTCGACGAAGACTGAGCGACCGCGCCGACCGCGCGTCCCACCCCGCGACAGACCCTGCGACAGACGAAGGACGACCCCTCGTGAACCCCGACCTCACCCGCCTCAGCGCCGCTGAGCTGGCCCATGCCATCGCCTCGAAGGAGCTCAGCTCCGTCGAGGTCGTGCAGTCCCACCTCGACCGCATCGCGGCGGTCGACGCCGACGTGCACGCGTTCCTGCACGTCGATGGTGACGGCGCGCTCGAGGCGGCGCGATCCGTCGACGAGCGCCGGGCCTCCGGCGAGGAGCTCCACGTCCTGGCCGGCGTCCCGATCGCGGTCAAGGACGTCATGGCGACCAAGGGGCTTCCGACGACCTGCGGCTCCAGGATCCTCGAGGGCTGGATCCCGCCCTACGACGCCACCGTCGTCGCGCGGCTCAAGGCCGCGGGGATGCCCATCCTCGGCAAGACGAACATGGACGAGTTCGCCATGGGCTCCTCCACCGAGCACTCCGCCTACGGGCCCACCCACAACCCGTGGGACCTCACCCGGATCCCCGGTGGGTCGGGAGGTGGCTCCTCGGCGGTCGTCGCGGCATACGAGGCCCCGCTGGCCATCGGCACCGACACCGGCGGCTCGATCCGCCAGCCGGCCTCGGTGACGGGCACCGTCGGCGTGAAGCCGACCTACGGTGGCGTCTCGCGCTACGGCCTCGTGGCCCTCGCCTCGAGCCTCGACCAGGCCGGGCCCTGCACCCGCACCGTGCTCGACGCCGCGCTGCTCCACTCGGTCATCGGCGGCCACGACCCGATGGACTCCACCTCGATCAACGCCCCGGTGCCCTCCGTCGTCGAGGCCGCGCGACGGGCCGACGTCAAGGGGCTCAAGGTCGGCGTCATCAAGGAGCTCGGTGGTGAGGGCTACCAGGGGGGTGTGCGCGCCCGGTTCGACGAGTCGGTGGCCCTGCTCCAGGAGGCCGGCGCCGAGGTCGTCGAGGTGTCCTGTCCGAGCTTCGACTACGCGCTGGCTGCCTACTACCTGATCCTGCCCAGCGAGGCGTCCTCCAACCTCGCCAAGTTCGACGCCATGCGGTACGGCCTGCGGGTGCTGCCGGAGGGCGTGGACGACCCGAGCGCCGAGCAGGTGATGGCGGCCACTCGGGACGCCGGCTTCGGCGACGAGGTGAAGCGCCGCATCATCCTCGGCACCTACGCGCTGTCGAGCGGCTACTACGACGCCTACTACGGCCAGGCCCAGAAGGTGCGACGGCTCATCGCCAACGACTTCTCGGCGGCCTTCGAAAAGGTCGACGTGCTGGTGAGCCCGACGGCGCCGACCACCGCGTTCAAGCTGGGCGACAAGCTGGACGACCCGATGTCGATGTACCTGCAGGACGTCGCCACCATCCCGGCCAACCTCGCAGGGGTGCCCGGCATGTCGCTGCCCAGCGGCCTCGCCGACGAGGACGGCCTGCCCACCGGCATCCAGATCCTCGCCCCCGCGACCAAGGACGAGCGCCTCTACGGCGTGGGTGCCGCGCTGGAGAAGATGCTCGTCGACCGATGGGGCGGCCCACTGCTGGCCAAGGCCCCCCAGCTGACCGCGAAGGGAGCGTGACCATGAGCAGCACCACGTCCGTCGCCGAGGAGATCGTCGACTACGACGAGGCTCTCGAGCGCTACGACCCCGTGATGGGCCTCGAGGTGCACGTCGAGCTCAACACCGCGACGAAGATGTTCTGCGGGTGCGCGACCGAGTTCGGGGCCGACCCCAACAGCCAGGTCTGCCCCGTGTGCCTCGGTCTGCCAGGGGCGCTTCCGGTCGTCAACGAGAAGGCCGTCGAGTCGGCCATCCGCATCGGCCTCGCGCTCAACTGCGAGATCGCCTCGTGGTGCCGGTTCGCCCGGAAGAACTACTTCTACCCGGACATGCCGAAGAACTTCCAGACCAGCCAGTACGACGAGCCGATCGCCTTCGAGGGCCACCTCGACGTCGACCTCGAGGACGGCACGACCTACCGGGTCGCGATCGAGCGCGCCCACATGGAGGAGGACACCGGCAAGTCACTGCACATCGGTGGCGCAACAGGGCGCATCCACGGCGCCGACCACTCGCTGGTCGACTACAACCGCGCCGGCATCCCCCTGATCGAGATCGTGACGAAGCCGCTGACCGGAGCGGGGAAGCGGGCCCCCGAGGTCGCGAAGGCCTACGTGGGCGCCCTGCGTGAGCTGCTCCGTGCCCTCGGCGTCTCGGACGTGAAGATGGAGCAGGGCTCGCTGCGCTGCGACGCCAACGTCTCCCTGCGCCCCCGCGCGACCGGCGACGAGTCCCAGGACGACGTGCCGCTGGGCACCCGCACCGAGACCAAGAACGTCAACTCGTTGCGCAGCGTCGAGCGAGCGGTCCGCTACGAGATCACCCGCCACGCGGCGATCCTCGACAAGGGGCAGAAGATCACGCAGGAGACGCGCCACTGGCACGAGGACACCGGCGTGACGACGAGTGGTCGCGAGAAGTCCGACGCCGAGGACTACCGCTACTTCCCCGAGCCCGACCTGGTGCCCGTGGCGCCCACCCGCGAGACCGTGGAGACGCTGCGGGGCACCCTGCCCGAGCCTCCTCAAGAGCGTCGCCGTCGCCTCCAGAACGACTGGGGCTACAGCGATCTCGAGATGCGCGACGTGATGAACGCCGGTGCCGTCGCCCTCATCGAGGAGACCGTCGCTGCCGGGGCGACCCCGGCCGCTGCCCGCAAGTGGTGGACCGGCGAGCTGGCCCGTCGCGCGAACGTCGAGGGCAGGGGCGTCGAGGAGTTCGGCGTCACGCCGGCCCACATCGCCGAGCTCGACGGGCTGGTCCGCGACGGCCGGCTCAACGACTCGATGGCCCGCCAGGTGCTCGAGGGCGTCATCGCCGGCGAGGGATCCCCGACCGAGGTCGCGGACGCTCGCGGGCTGGAGCTGGTCCAGGACGACGGCGCGCTCGAGGCCGCCGTCGACAAGGTCATCGAGGCCAACGCCGACGTCGCCCAGAAGGTCCGGGACGGCAAGGTCCAGGCGGCTGGCGCGCTGATCGGCCAGGTGATGAAGGAGATGAAGGGCCAGGCCGATGCCGGCAAGGCCCGGGAGCTGATCCTCGCCAAGCTCGCCTGAGGGCCGCCTGGGTCAGCGGCGGCCGCCGCCCAGGAGGCCGCCGAGCACGTCGGTGACGATCGACCCGGTGTCGACGCCGCCCGACTGGGTGCCCTTGGTCGCCCCGCCCAGCACCTGGCCGAGGATGTCGCCCAGCCCGCCACCGCCGGCGTTCGCCGAGGGTGACCGGGAGGCGTCGGCCGCGCCACCGAGGACCTTCTTCGCCAGCCAGGACAGCACGATCGGCGCGAGGATCGGGATCAGCTTGGCGACCAGGCCCTTGCCTGCCGACCCGCTGACACCCGCGAGCTGGTCCACCACCTGCTCGCGGTGGTCACCGAAGATGTGCTGGGCGATCTTGTCGCCCTCGGCCTGGTCGACCTGCGTGAGGTCGACCCCGCCCTCGACCAGGGCCGGGTCGTGCTGGCCCAGCGCCTCGGTGAGGGAAGCCGCACCGGCCGGGTCGGCGGCGTTGGCGTCAAGGCCTCCGAGGAGAGCCGGCAGCGCGGTGCGCGCAGCCTGCTCGACGTCTGCGGGGTCGGCCCCCACCTGCTGCGCGAGCTGGTCGAGGTCGACCTGCGACAGGATCTCGTCCACTGCTGACACGGGTGCCCCCTTCTGAGGTGGTCGGCCGCCCTGGCCGCGCCTGGCGTCAAGGTACCGCGCGTCGGTCCGCACGGCAGGACTAGAGGTCGTCGAGCGCCAGCGCGACCACCCGGTCGTCGTCCGCGGCGGGGCTGCCGCGGAAGGTGTTGCTTGTCAGCACCCACAGGCGGCCGTCCGGCCCGAGGACCGCGTCACGCAGGCGCCCGTACCTGCCCTTGAGCAGTCTCTCCGGTGTGCCGACGCCGTTGCTGGTCAACGGGATCCGCCACAGCGACTCGCCTCTCAGTGCGGTCATCCAGACGCTACCGTCGGCGACCGCGATACCGCTCGGCGAGGCGTCGGAGGTCGGCCACTGGACCAGGGGGTCGGTGTAGCCCGAGCGGCCCGCCCTGCCCTCGACCACCGGCCAGCCGTAGTTGCGCCCCGGCTGGATGAGGTTGAGCTCGTCCCACCTGTTCTGGCCGAACTCGCTGGCGAACATCCGCCCGTCCGGTGCCCACGCGATGCCCTGCACGTTACGGTGCCCGTAGCTCCACACGGGGGAGCTGCCGAACGGGTTGCCGGGGGCGGGCTTCCCGTCGCGGGTGATCCGGAGGATCTTGCCCCCGAGGGCCCGCTTGTCCTGCGACTGGTCGGACTTCCCTGCGTCACCGGTGGTGACGTAGAGGTAGCCGTCGGGTCCGAAGGCGAGACGTCCGCCGTTGTGGTGGCCCGCCTTGGGTATGCCGCGCAGCACCACGGTGGGCCTGGTCGCCGCGCCGTCGGCGAAGGTCAGCCGCACGACGCGGTTGTCGTCCGCCGCGGTGAAGTACACGAAGATGCTCTGGTCGCTGGCGAAGTCGGGCGACACCGCGACGCCGAGGAGGCCACCTTCGCCGTCCGGACGGACCCCCGGCACCTCGCCGAGCACCGTGGCCGCTGCCCCGGCGCGGACCTGGATGAGGCGGCCCCGGTCGCGCAACGTGACCAGGGCCGACCCGTCGGGCAGGAACGCGAGTCCCCACGGGACGTCGAGGTTCGTCGCGATGGTCGCGGTGGCAGCGGAGCTCGTCGGGCTGGTGGTCGGGGCAGGGCTCGGGGTCGTCGTCGGTTTCAGGGTGGTCGTCGGGCTCGTGGCCGCCGAGGTGCTCGAGCTCGAAGAGGCGCTGAGGACGGGCGCGGAGATGGTGCCCGTCGGGTCGCCCTCGCCAGAGCACCCCCCGACGAGCAGCACGGCGACGGCCGCCGAGGAGGCGGCAGCCCCTGCGAGGGTGCGCCCTGGTCGGAACGGTGCACGCGGCATACCCCATTGTGCGGGATGGGCACCCTGCGAACGTCGTGCGCGACGGCGCTACCGTGCTGGACATGACTCTCGTGACCCTGCCCGGACAGGAGTGGGTCGATGCCGTGGGTCCGGTCTCCGGCATCGAGCTGGCGGTCTGGGACCTCGACGGCCTGCCCGACCGTGCCGACGAGGTCAGGGTCGTCGTCCCGCCCTACCTCGGCGGAGGCGAGCGGCTGCCGGTCCTGTCACGACTGCCCCGGCTCGAGCTGGTGCAGCTGCTCACCGCAGGCTACGACAACGTCCTCGCGGTGCTGCCCGACGGCGTGCGGCTCGCCAATGCCAGCGGGGTCCATGATGCCTCGACCGCCGAGCTCGCCGTCGCCCTGGCCTTGGCCAGCCTGCGCGACTTCCCGGACTTCGTTGCGGCGCAACGCGATCGGACGTGGCTTCCATCGGTGTTCCACGAGTCGCTGGCCGACAAGCGGGTGCTCGTGCTGGGCTACGGCTCGATCGGGCGAGCCATCGCGGCACGGCTCACACCGTTCGAGGTACAGGTGACCGCCGTGGCCAGCAGGGCGCGGGCCGGCGACGAGCTGGTGCGGTCGGTGCACGGGGTCGACGAGCTGCCGGCCCTGTTGCCGCACCACGACGTCGTGGTCGTGGTCGTGCCCCTGAGTGAGCAGACGGCGGGTCTGGTCGATGACGGGTTCCTCGCCGCGATGCCTGACGGCGCGCTGCTGGTCAACGTCGCCCGTGGTGGGGTGGTCGACACCGATGCCCTCGTGCGCCATGCCGGTGCCGGGCGGATCAGGGCAGCCCTCGACGTCACCGACCCCGAGCCGCTGCCCGCCGACCACCCGCTGTGGGGCCTGCCCGGGATCTTCATCACCCCCCACGTGGGTGGTGCGTCGACGGCGTTCATGCCACGGGCCGCCCGGCTGCTCCAGGAGCAGCTCGGTGCGTATGCCGCGGGCCGACCCCTGCGCAACCTCGTCGCCCGGCATACCTAGCCGCGTACGACCCCGATGCGGTCGACGACCAGGGCGGGCACGTGGGCAGCCTGCTCACGGTCGCCCGGGACGGCGCGGTCGGGGAAGTCGAAGACCGCGACCATCGACTGCATCGGGTAGTCGGGCACGACGTCGACGGTCCGGAAGACCGTGCCGTCGACCGCGAAGCTCGCGCCGTCGGGCGTCCAGTCGACGCTGTAGGTGTGGAACTCGCTGACGTCGACGGGCACCCGCGGGGCGGCGAAGTCGTCCACGAGCCGGGGGTCGCGGAAGGGGTGCACCCCCATGCCGACCGCGGCGCCTGCGTCGGTGACCGACTCGCCGAAGACCTCCGCGACGCAGAGCTCGCCGCACCGGTCCGGGCGGTCCTCGAGGCCGACCAGCCACCACGCGGCCATCGACCGCGACGTGAGCTCCATCCGGGCCCGCATCTCGAGGCGGCCGAACCGCGGCGTCCAGCCCCACAGCGCCGGCTGGGCCTCGCGCACCACTGCTCCCTCGCGCAGCGGCTGTTGCCCGACCCTGCTGCCGACCGGCCCGGAGAAGACGCCGGACTGCACTGCGGACACGCGGAGCGGGTCGTGGTCGTCGGGGCACCAGAGACCCTGCTCGGCCGGGATGATGAGGTGCAGGCAGGAGTCGTGGACGGCATACGTGGCCGCGCTGGCCGCCCGGGAGCTCCACTGGGGGAGGTAGGCCGGGACCCACACCGAGAGGTCGAGGTCCGAGCCCGCGAAGTCGTCGACGAAGCCCTGGTGTGCAGGGTCGTCCTGGGTGCGACCGGCTGTCATGACCCCATCGTGACGGGTGCCACCGTCAGTCGTCAGTGCCATATTGGGAGCCATGGGAGACACGACGGGGACCAGAGCTGGGCAGACGATCGTCGGGATCGGGACGCGCAAGGGGTTGTGGCTGGCCCGCAGTGACGACCGGCGGAGCTGGACGGTGGAAGGACCACACTTCCTGATGAGCGAGGTGCTCTCGCTGCTGTTCGACACGAGACGGGACACCCCCAGGCTGCTGGTGGGCTTCCGGTCGTCCCACTGGGGCCCGTCGCTCCAGCACTCCGACGACCTCGGCACGACCTGGGTGGAGCACCCCGAGGGCTCGATCCGCTTCCCCGAGGACACCGACACCGCCCTCAAGGCGACCTGGCAGCTCGTCGCCGATCCCCACGACCCCCGGGTGGTCTGGGCCGGCACCGAGCCCCAAGGGCTGTGGCGCAGCGCCGACGGCGGCGAGACGTTCGAGCTCAACCGGGGGCTGTGGGAGCACCCGCACCGGCCTGAGTGGGGGGAGGGGTTCGGTGGCGGTGCCATCCACACCGTGCTGCCCAGCCCGGCCAGCCCGGACAACATGCTGGTCGCGATGAGCACGGGTGGCGTCTACAACACCCGCGACGGCGGACGGTCGTGGGCCCCTGGCAACACCGGTATCCACGCCTACTTCCAGCCCCACGACGAGTGGCCGGAGTTCGGTCAGTGCGTGCACAAGGTGGTCCGTGACAGCGCGACCCCCACCCGCCTCTACGCCCAGAACCACCGGGGCGTCTACCGCTCGGACGACGACGGGGTCACCTGGACCTCGATCGAGGCGGGCCTGCCCACCAACTTCGGCATGACCGCGCTGGCCCACCCGACGCAGGGTGACACGGTGTGGTTGGTGCCCATCGCGTCGGACGGCGAGCGCATCCCGCCGGCGGCCGAGCTGCAGCTGCAGCGCAGCGACGATGCCGGGGCGACCTGGCGCACCCAGCGCGAGGGGCTGCCGTCGCCGTCCTACACGAACGTCCTGCGCGACGCCGCGGGGCTCGACACCCACGAGGAGCCCGGGCTCTACGTCGGCACCCGCAACGGCGAGGTCTACGCGTCCGTGGACGGCGGCGAGTCCTTCGCGCGGATCGTCGAGCAGCTTCCCGACGTCCTCTGCGTCCGGGCGGTCACGCTCCGATGACCGCCCGCGTCGTCCTGCCCGGCCTCCTGCGCGACCTGGCCGAGGGCGCTGCCGAGCTCCCGGTCGAGCTGTCGTCCGACGTGCCCCTCGCCGAGGTGCTCGACCGCGCCTTCGCGCCCTGGCCGATCCTGGCCTCCCGGGTGCGCGACGAGCGCGGGCAGATCCGGCGGCACGTCAACGTGTTCGTCGACGGTGAGGACGCCAAGCGGGCCGACGGCGTGCAGACGCCGGTGTCCCCGACCTCGACGGTCCACGTGATCAATGCCGTCTCCGGCGGCTGAGCGCCGGTCAGGCGGTCCAGGTCCCGTCGTCCCAGGCGCGGGTCAGGACGCCCAGGTAAGGGGTGAGGTCCCAGCCACGCTCGGTGAGCCACTCGTCGTTGCGGTAGGTGCCGGCATACCGCTCTGAGCCGTCGCACAGCAGCGAGACGATGCTTCCGGCCTGTCCACGCTCGGCCATCTCGCAGGCCAGTCGCAGGGCCCCGAAGAGGTTGGTGCCGGTGGAGGCGCCGGCCCGCAGGCCGGTGCGTTCGGTGAGGAACCGCATCGCCGCGACCGAGGCGGCGTCGGGGACGAGCAGCATGCGGTCGACCACGGACGGGATGAAGCTGGGCTCCACGCGCGGTCGGCCGATGCCCTCGATCCGCGACCCGCACGCCGCGCTGACCCCCGCGTCGTCGCCGCAGAAGCCGGGGAAGAACGCCGAGCGCTCCGGGTCCACGACGCACACCTGGCTGGCCAGGCCCCGGTAGCGCACGAACCGCCCGATCGTGGCGCTCGTGCCTCCGGTCCCGGCGCCGACGACGACCCACTGCGGCACGGGGTGCCGCTCCCTGGCCATCTGCTCGAAGATCGACTCCGCGATGTTGTTGTTGCCCCGCCAGTCGGTCGCCCGCTCGGCATACGTGAACTGGTCGAGGTAGTGACCACCACGCTCGTCGGCCAGCCGGCGCGCCTCGTCGTAGACCTCGGAGGCGTCCTCGACGAGGTGGCACTGGCCACCCTCGCGCTCGATGAGGGCGATCTTCTCCGGGCTCGTGGTGCTCACCATGACGGCGATGAAGGGCAGCCCCAGCATGCGGGCGAAGTAGGCCTCGGACACGGCGGTCGACCCGCTGGACGCCTCGATGACGGTGGTGCCCTCGTGCAGCTCGCCGTTGCAGAGCGCGTAGAGGAACAGCGACCGGGCGAGCCGGTGCTTGAGGCTGCCGGTGGGGTGGGTCGACTCGTCCTTGAGGTAGAGGTCGACCTCGGGCAGGCCGGGGATCGGCACGTGCACCAGGTGGGTGTCCGCGCTGCGGTTGGCGTCGGCCTGGATCCGCCGGACGGCCTCGTCGAGCCACGCTCGGTCGGTCGGGGCGGACGTCGTGGCGTCGATCAGGGCGGGCGCCTGTTCCATCGGTCGTTCCTCACTGCGCGAGAGAGGTATGCCGCGGCGGCGGTGCGCTGCCTCGGGTCACCTCGTCGTGTGGCACGAGGCTAGCGGTCGCCCGGGTCGCCCTCGGCGGGTGTCGAGGAGTCCTTGGGTCGCGTGGTGGCCGCCACGAGGAGGGGGAGGAACTCCCGCTCCAGCGACCCGGCCGGGACGGCGCGGGGTTCCAGGAGGTGATGGCCGAGCCCACCCTGCAGCACGATCGTCACCATCCGGACGATGTCGCGGGTCGGCACCGTCGGGGCCAGGCCGTGGGTGTCGGCGATCTGGTCCACAAGGGCGACGAGGCCGCCGCGCAGACTGCGCTGGAGCGCGGCGTAGGCCGTCCGCGCCCCCGGGTCGCGCAGTGCGTGCAGGGCGAACTCGCTGATCAGGAGGTGCCAGCGGCGCCGTTCCTCGGGCTGGCCCGTCCAGATCCGGATCACGCCGTCGAGCAGCTCGTCGAGGTCGAGTCCGGGCTGGGTGGCCAGCTCCGCGATCGCCTCCTGCAGCCTGGTGGCGTGCTGGGCGTAGAGCTGGAGGACGAGCTCGTCCCGGCTGGCGAAGTTGGAGTAGAACGCACCACGGGTGAAATCGGCGCGCTCGCAGATGTCCTCGACGCTCGCGCCGTGGAAGCCGCGCTCGGCGAAGACGTCGGCAGCTGCGGTGAGCAGGCGCTGGCGGGTTGCCTCACGCCTCGCGGTCCTCCGCGGGGGGGCGGCGCCCCCGGGGGTGGCGGGCGTCACGGTGTGCGCGGTGGCAGGCGGCATGCCTCAAAGAATACACTCTCGTATTGAATACAGATGTGTATCGAAAGACTTGGGTCGCCGGTGGTGACCCGGAAACAGGGTGTGGACATGGAGCTCATCGCCGACCAGGTGGCTGTCGCGGGCCTGCATGGGCCACTGCTGCTGCCCACCAGCCTGCGTGCGACCCCGCGCCACGTGACCGTGGTCGCCGGAGACCCGGGCTACGGGCACGTCGCGCTGGCACTCGCGCTCGGGGGCCGCGTGGCGCTGAGCGGGGGTTCGGTGGCCCTCGACGGATCGAGCGCCGCGGCCGACCTGCGTCGGCACGTTGCGCTCGTCGACGTGCCCGACGTGACCGCCCCCGAGGACGCCCTATCGGTGCGAGCGGTCGTGGCCGAGCAGCTCGCCCTCGCCGGACGCCCGTCCAGCCGGGCGGCGACGCGGGCCTTCCTGCGCGGCCGCGGGGCCGAGGGCCTCGCCACGGAGCGGTTCGAGGCGCTGCCGCCCCACGAGCGCACCACCCTGCTCATGCAGGTCGCGGCCAGCCGCGCCGGGACGACGGTGCTCGTCATCGCGGCACCTGACCGCTGGGGCGGTGAGCCTGTCCGGTGGTGGCGGGCAGCCGTGGACCTCGCGACCCAGGGCCTGACGGTCGTCGTGCAGTGCACCCACGCGACTGCGCGCGACCTCGGCCAGCCGATCCACCACGAGCTCGGGGTGGCGGCATGACCGCGATCCGGCTGGCCCTCACCGAGCTGCGCCGCGTCACGGCAGGACGGCTCCCGCGCGCTGCCCTCATCGCCCTCGTGCTGGTGCCCACGCTCTACGGCGGTCTCTACCTCTACGCCAACAAGGACCCCTACGGCGGTCTCGAGCGGGTGCCTGCCGCCGTGGTCGTCGAGGACGCCGGCACGACTCTCGCCAACGGTGAGGAGCTCGCCGTCGGGGACACGGTGGCCAAGGAGCTCGTCCGCTCCCGCAGCTTCGAGTGGCACCGGGTGTCTCGGGCGGTCGCCGACCAGGGCGTCGACGACGGCACCTACAACTTCGCGCTCGTCGTCCCCCGCGACTTCTCCAGCGCCCTGGCCTCGAGCGCCGAGTTCACGCCGCGTCGGGCCGAGCTCGAGATCGAGACCAACGACGCCAACAACTACCTGTCGCGCACCATCGCCAACCAGCTCGTCGCCCAGGTGACGAAGTCCGTTGCGGCACAGGTGACGTCGACCGCCGCCAACCAGCTGCTCGTGGGTTTCAGCACGATCCACGACAAGGTCACCGAGGCCGCCGACGGCGCAGGCAAGCTGGCCGACGGAGCCGCTCGGGCGTCGGCCGGAGCGGGTCGGCTCGCCACCGGCGCCGGCCAGCTGGTGGCCGGCGAGCGCAAGCTCGTGAGCGGCGCCGACGCACTGTCCTCCGGTGCGTCGCAGGCGGCCGACGGCGCCGACCGCCTGGCCGCTGGTGCCTCCACCCTCCGGTCGGGGCTGTCGACCCTCGACCAGCGCACGGCGTCCCTGCCGGCGGACACCCGACGGCTCGCGCAGGGGGCGCAGCAGGTCGCCGATGGGAATGCCAGGGTGGCCGCGGCTGGTGACCGGGTGGCCACCGCCACCGACGAGCTCGTGACGACCATGACGGCGAACCGGGGCGCGTTGGCGGACCGGTTGCGTGCCGCAGGTTTCACCGAGGCGCAGGTGCAGCAGGTGCTCGACGCCGCCGAGCGGTTGAGCGGGCCGGTGACCGACGCCAGCTCCCAGGTCCAGACCGCCTCGAAGCAGCTCGAGCAGCTGTCGGCCGGAGCAGCGCAGGTGGCAGCCGGGGCCGACCAGCTGGCCGACGCTGCCGGCCCGCTGCGTGCCGGCATCCACGACGCGTCGGCCGGCAGCGCTTCGTTGTCGTCGGGCGCGACGGAGCTCGCCGCTGGCAACCACCGCCTGGCGTCGGGTGCGGCTGAGCTGGCGTCCGGCCAGCACTCGGCGCTCGACGGGGCGATCGCGTTGCAGTCGGGCGCGACGGAGCTCGCCACCGGCCTCGACACCCTCGAGTCGGGCGCGGGCCGGCTCCGTGACGGCCTGCGCGAGGGTCTGCGGTCGATCCCCGACCCCAGTGACGACGCCCGCAAGGCCGTCGCGCAGACGTTGGGCAACCCGGTCGGCGTGCAGGGTTCGTCCCTGGCCTCGGCAGCCAGCTACGGCGCCGGCCTGGCTCCGTTCTTCCTCAGCCTCGCCCTGTGGATCGGCGCCTACGTCCTCTTCCTCCTGGTCAAGCCGCTGTCGTCGCGTTCGCTGGCGGCGGGCCAGCCCAGCTGGCGCACCGCCCTGGGGGGCTGGCTCGCGCCGGCAGTCCTCGGCGTGGTCCAGGCCGTCCTCGTGTATGCCGTGGTGCTGCGTGGCGTGGGCATCGCCGCCGCGCACCCGGTCCTGCTCCTCGGGTTCATGCTCGCCGTCTCGATGACCTTCGTGATGATCCTGCACGCGCTCGCGGCCAGGCTCGGGTCTCCCGGCAAGTTCCTCGGGCTGGTCTTCATGGTGCTCCAGCTCGTGAGCGCGGGAGGCACCTTCCCGTGGCAGACCCTGCCCGAGCCACTGCACCCGGTGCACCACGCGCTGCCGATGACCTACGCCGTGGACGGCATCCGGAGGCTGATGTACGGCGGCTCGCTGGGTCACCTGACGATCGACCTCGCGGTGCTGGGCGCCTACTTCGTGGGGGCGTACCTGCTGTCCACCCGCGCCGCTCGGGCGGCGGCCACGTGGTCGGCGCTGCGCATCAAGCCCGAGCTCACCCTGTAGCCGCCGCAGCCCTTCGCTGGACTGGCTGTCCGGGGACATCAGGGCCATGCTCAGGGTATGACCCTCGCCAGTGATGACAAGGTGCTCATCCTCTTCCGCCACGCCAAGGCGGAGCAGGTCCTCGGCAAGCCCGACCACGAGCGCGAGCTGACCGGTCGGGGCGTGCGTGACGCCCGCGCCGCGGGCGCGTGGCTGCACGAGCACGAGCTCGGCCCGGAGCTCGTGCTGTGCTCGTCGGCGACCAGGACACGGCAGACCTGGGCCGCCGCCGAGGCGGGCGGGGCGTGCGGTGAGACCGTCGAGTTCTCCGACAGCATCTACTCGGGTGGCGCCGAGACCGTGTTGCGCTCGCTGCGTGAGGCGCCCACCGAGGTGCAGGTCCTGCTGGTCGTCGGCCACAACCCGACGATGGCGATGCTGGCCAGCGGGTTGTCCGAGGGCGACGGCTCGAGCGCCGCGCACGAGTGCCTCGCCGCGGGTTTCCCGACGTCGGCGATCGCGGTCCTGCGCTACGCCGGACCCTGGTCGGGTCTCGGGTTCGGCACCGCAGCGCTCGAACGCTGCCACGTGTCGCGAGGGTGACCGCGCGGCATACGCGGCAGCTCCGGCCCGGCGCTGGTCGGGTCGTGAGACCCGCGTCCCACCCTGTGGACCCGAGTTCTAGACTGCGGACATGACGACCACCGAGCCCACTGCGGGGGCGACCACGTCCGGCGTCGACATCAAGCCGCGCAGCCGCGACGTCACCGACGGCATCGAGAAGACCGCGGCCCGCGGCATGCTCCGCGCGGTGGGCATGGGCGACGACGACTGGGTCAAGCCGCAGGTCGGGGTGGCCAGCTCGTGGAACGAGATCACCCCGTGCAACCTGTCGCTCGACCGGCTCGCGAAGGCGGTCAAGGACGGCGTGCACGCGGCGGGTGGCTACCCGCTCGAGTTCGGCACGATCTCGGTCAGCGACGGCATCTCGATGGGCCACGAGGGGATGCACTTCTCGCTCGTCAGCCGCGAGATCATCGCCGACTCCGTCGAGACCGTGATGAACGCCGAGCGGCTCGACGGTTCGGTGCTGCTGGCCGGCTGCGACAAGTCGCTGCCGGGCATGTTGATGGCCGCCGCCCGCCTCGACCTGTCCAGCGTCTTCCTGTATGCCGGGTCGATCCTGCCGGGGATCGCCAAGCTGTCCGACGGGTCCGAGAAGACGGTCACCATCATCGACGCGTTCGAGGCCGTGGGGGCCTGTGCCGCGGGCCTGATGTCGCGCGCCGACGTCGATGCGATCGAGCGCGCGATCTGCCCCGGTGAGGGCGCCTGCGGCGGGATGTACACCGCCAACACGATGGCCTCGGTGGCCGAGGCGATGGGGATGTCCCTGCCGGGCTCGGCGGCCCCGCCCGCGACCGACCGCCGACGCGACGGGTTCGCCCGGAAGTCGGGGGAGGCCGTGGTCGAGCTGCTGCGACGTGGCATCACCGCCCGCGACATCATGACCAAGGAGGCGTTCGAGAACGCCATCGCCGTCGTGATGGCGTTCGGTGGCTCCACGAACGCGGTCCTGCACCTGCTCGCGATCGCCAACGAGGCCGAGGTCGACCTCACCCTCGACGACTTCGTCCGTGTCGGTGCCAAGGTGCCGCACCTCGCCGACGTGAAGCCGTTCGGCCAGTACGTCATGACCGACATCGACCGGGTGGGGGGAGTGCCGGTCGTCATGCGCGCACTGCTCGACGCCGGGCTGCTCCACGGCGACTGCCTGACCGTGACCGGGCGCACCATGGCCGAGAACCTCGCCGACATCGCCCCGCCGGACGTCGACGGCAAGGTCGTCCGTGCGATGACCCGGCCGATCCACAAGACGGGCGGCATCACCATCCTCAAGGGGTCGCTGGCCCCCGAAGGAGCCGTCGTGAAGTCGGCCGGCTTCGACTCCGACGTCTTCGAGGGCACGGCGCGGGTCTTCGACGGCGAGCGGGCTGCGATGGATGCCGTCGAGGAAGGCACGCTCAAGGCCGGCGACGTCGTCGTCATCCGCTACGAAGGGCCCAAGGGCGGCCCGGGCATGCGCGAGATGCTCGCCGTGACCGGTGCCATCAAGGGGGCGGGCCTCGGCAAGGACGTGCTGCTCCTGACGGACGGCCGGTTCTCCGGAGGCACGACCGGTCTCTGCGTGGGGCACGTCGCCCCCGAGGCGGTCGACGGTGGGCCGATCGCGTTCGTGCAGGACGGCGACCGGATCACCCTCGACGTCGCGAACGGTGTGCTCGACGTGCACGTCGACGAGGCCGAGCTGGCCAGTCGGGCCGAGGGGTTCGTGCCACCGGAGTCGAAGTACCCGCGCGGCGTCCTGGCCAAGTACCGCAAGCTGGTCGGCAGCGCGAGCGGAGGAGCGGTCTGCGGCTGACGCCGGGCGGACCCGCCCTGCCCCCCCGACCTGTTGCTCCCCGGTGGTCACGGACCGCCCTAACCAGGCACCCGGTGACCACCAGAAGGCAACAGGTCGGGAGGGGGCCGGTCCTGTGACTGAGACGACAGGTCCGGATCGTGGGACCGGCTGTCTCGTACGTTGACACCACCTGTGGACGGCGGGAGAGTTCTCGTGTGGCACGAATTCTCGTACTTCACTAGCGCG
The DNA here is from genome assembly GCF_039531795.1 of Pedococcus bigeumensis. Lineage (NCBI taxonomy): Bacteria > Bacillati > Actinomycetota > Actinomycetes > Micrococcales > Intrasporangiaceae > Pedococcus > Pedococcus bigeumensis. Next base: position 617,370 of record NZ_BAAAQS010000001.1, read on the forward strand.
CCGGCTCCCAGAGCCAGCGCGCTGCCCTCCGTGGTCCTCACCTGAGGACTGGAGGGTTTTTTTGTGAGCAGATTCAGCGTGAGCAGATCCAACGTGAGCAGACCCAGCAGCATCCAGCGAGAACCGAAAGCGGTAGTGACGTGAGCGACGCGAAACCGGCACCGAGTCCGGCCGGCAGTCCCGCCCCCAGCCCGTCCAGGCTGGCCGAGCAGGCGAAGGCGAAGGTGCCTGCCCAGGTGACGGGCGCCCAGAGCCTGGTGCTCTCCCTCGAGGCCATGGAGGTCGACACCGTCTTCGGCATCCCGGGCGGCGCGATCCTGCCGGCCTACGACCCGCTGCTCGACTCGGTCAAGGTCCGCCACATCCTGGTCCGCCACGAGCAGGGCGCAGGGCACGCGGCCGAGGGCTACGCCAGCGCCACGGGCAAGGTCGGGGTCTGCATGGCGACCTCCGGCCCGGGCGCGACCAACCTGGTCACGGCGATCGCCGACGCCTACATGGACTCGGTCCCGATCGTGGCCATCACCGGTCAGGTCGCCTCCGCCGCGATCGGCACGGATGCCTTCCAGGAGGCCGACATCCGTGGCATCACGATGCCGATCACCAAGCACAACTACCTCGTGACCGACGCCGCCCAGATCCCGCGCGTCATCGCCGAGGCGTTCCACATCGCCTCGACCGGTCGTCCGGGACCGGTGCTCGTCGACATCTCCAAGGACGCCCTGCAGGCCAAGACCACCTTCGCGTGGCCGCCCAAGTACGACCTGCCCGGCTACCGGCCCGTGGCGCGTCCGCACAACAAGCAGATCCGCGAGGCCGCCCGCCTGATCGCAGCGGCCAAGCGCCCGGTCTTCTACGTCGGTGGTGGCGTCGTGCGCGGTCGCGCCTCGGATGCCCTGCGCGAGTTCGTCGAGCTGACCCAGATCCCCGTCGTGACCACCCTGATGGCCCGCGGGGCCGTCCCCGACAGCCACCCCCTCCACCTGGGCATGCCCGGCATGCACGGGTCGGTCGCGGCCGTCACCGCCCTGCAGAAGTCCGACCTGCTCATCACCCTCGGCGCCCGGTTCGACGACCGGGTCACCGGTCAGCTGTCGACGTTCGCCCCCGAGGCGAAGGTCATCCACGCAGACATCGACCCGGCCGAGATCTCCAAGAACCGCACGGCCGACGTCCCGATCGTCGGTGACGTGCTCGAGGTGATCGGCGAGCTGGTCAAGGCCGTCTCCGCCGACCACGAGGCCGGGGTGAGGGGCGACTACGCCGCGTGGCGCGAGCAGACCGCCGGCTGGAAGGCGACCTTCCCCTTGGGCTACACCACGCCCGAGGGCGAGGAGGGCGCCGTGTCGCCGCAGCAGGTCATCGAGCGGATCGGCGCGATCAGCGGACCCGAGTCGATCTACGTCGCCGGCGTGGGTCAGCACCAGATGTGGGCCGCGCAGTTCGTCCAGTACGAGCGCCCGAACGCCTGGCTCAACTCCGGTGGCCTCGGCACGATGGGGTATGCCGTGCCGGCCGCCATGGGTGCGAAGGTCGCCGAGCCCGACCGCGTCGTCTGGGCGATCGACGGCGACGGGTGCTTCCAGATGACCAACCAGGAGCTGGCGACCTGCGTCATCAACAACATCCCGATCAAGGTCGCGATCATCAACAACAGCAGCCTCGGCATGGTCCGCCAGTGGCAGTCGCTCTTCTACGACAAGCGTTACTCCAACACCGACCTGCACACCTCCGTCGGCAACCGCATCCCTGACTTCGTCAAGCTCGCGGACGCCTATGGCTGCGTGGGCCTGCGCTGCGAGCGGCCTGAGGACATCGACGCGACGATCAAGAAGGCGATGGAGATCAACGACGTCCCGGTCATCGTCGACTTCGTGGTCCACCGCGACGCGATGGTCTGGCCGATGGTGCCGGCGGGCGTGAGCAACGACGCGATCCAGGTCGCCAAGGACACCGCCCCGCAGTGGGACCGCGAAGAGGACGAGGCCACCGAGCAGCCCGAGGACGCGGACAAGGACGGGAAGTGATGGCGATGAGCAAGCACACCCTGTCGGTCCTGGTCGAGAACAAGCCCGGCGTCCTCGCCCGCATCGCGGCCCTGTTCTCCCGTCGCGGCTTCAACATCGACTCGCTTGCGGTGGGTCCCACCGAGCACCCCGAGATCTCGCGGATGACGGTCGTCGTCGACGTCGACGCGCTCCCGCTGGAGCAGGTGACCAAGCAGCTCAACAAGCTCATCGAGGTGCTGAAGGTCGTCGAGCTCGAGCCCACCGCGTCCGTCCAGCGCGAGATCCTGCTGGTCAAGGTGCGCACCGACATCCACAGCCGCAGCCACGTCCTGGAGACGGTGCAGCTCTTCCGTGCCAAGGTGGTCGACGTCGCCAGCGACACCCTGACCATCGAGGTCACCGGCAACCGCGACAAGCTCGCCGCCTTCCTCGAGGTGATCGAGCCGTTCGGGGTCAAGGAGCTGGTCCAGTCCGGCATGGTCGCCATCGGACGCGGCACCCGCTCCATCACCGACCGCGCCATGCGGTCCGCCTGATTTCCACCGAACCCCCGCAGAAGACAGACAACCTAAAGGAGTGGCCACCGTGGCCGAGATGTTCTACGACGACGATGCTGACCTGAGCGTTATCCAGGGCAAGAAGGTGGCCGTGATCGGCTACGGCAGCCAGGGCCACGCCCACGCGCTCAACCTGCGCGACTCGGGGGTCGACGTCCGCGTCGGGCTCGCCGAGGGGAGCAAGAGCCGGGCCAAGGCCGAGGCCGAGGGGCTCACCGTGAAGTCCGTCGCTGACGCGGTCAAGGAGGCCGACCTCGTCGTCATCCTGACACCCGACCAGGTGCAGCGGACGGTCTACGCCAACGACATCGCGCCCAACCTCAAGGAGGGTGCCGGCCTGCTCTTCGGCCACGGCTTCAACATCCGCTTCGACTACATCAAGCCCGAGGCCGGGTCCGACGTGATCATGGTGGCCCCCAAGGGTCCCGGTCACCTGGTCCGCCGCGAGTACGTCGACGGCCGGGGCGTGCCCGTGCTGCTGGCGGTCGAGCAGGACGCCTCCGGCAACGCCTGGGCGCTGGCCAAGTCCTACGCCAAGGCGATCGGCGGACTGCGCGCGGGCGGGATCAAGACGACCTTCACGGAGGAGTGCGAGACCGACCTGTTCGGTGAGCAGGCCGTGCTCTGCGGTGGTGCCTCCCAGCTGGTGCAGTACGGCTTCGAGACCCTCGTGGAAGCCGGCTACCAGCCCGAGGTCGCCTACTTCGAGTGCCTGCACGAGCTCAAGCTGATCGTCGACCTCATGGTCGAGGGCGGCATCGCCAAGCAGCGCTGGTCGGTCTCCGACACGGCCGAGTACGGCGACTACGTCTCCGGGCCCCGGGTCATCGACCCGCGGGTCAAGGAGAACATGCAGGCCGTCCTCGCCGACATCAAGAACGGCGCCTTCGCGAAGCGGTTCATCGACGACCAGGACGCCGGCGCGCCGGAGTTCAAGGCGCTGCGCGAGAAGGGTGCCCAGCACCCGATCGAGAGCACCGGCAAGGAGCTGCGCAAGCTGATGAGCTGGATCAAGGAGACGGACTCCGACTACATCGAGGGCTCTGCCGCGCGCTGACGCGAGCACCTGCGGCGCCCGCGCGCCGATGGCCGAGAGCCGGCCGGTCCCCACCCGGGGACCGGCCGGCTCCGTCGTGCGCGGTGTGATCTCTGTGTCACATGTCGAGCCACGGCATCCACATGCTGAGCCGGGCCGTATGCTGTGCGGCGGGCACAGCGTGGTGCCGGACCCCCATTGACCATCAGTGACCCACCGAAGGACTGACACGTGAGCAAGCCGATCGTGCTGATCGCCGAGGAACTCTCGCCCGCCACCATCGACGCCCTCGGGCCGGACTTCGAGGTGCGTCACGTCGACGGCGCGTCCCGCGAGGCGCTGCTGCCGGCGCTCGCCGACGTCGACGCCGTCCTCATCCGCTCGGCGACCAAGATGGACCCCGAGGCCATCGCCGCCGCGAAGAACCTCAAGGTCATCGCCCGCGCCGGTGTCGGCCTCGACAACGTCGACGTCCCCGCGGCCACCCGCGCGGGTGTCATGGTCGTCAACGCCCCGACCTCCAACATCACCTCGGCGGCCGAGCTCGCCGTCGGCCTCCTGCTGGCCACCGCCCGCAACATCGCCCCCGCCAACCAGGCCCTCAAGGCCGGCGCGTGGAAGCGGAGCAAGTACGGCGGTGTCGAGCTGCTCGACAAGAAGGTCGGCGTCGTCGGCTTCGGCCGGATCGGCCAGCTGGTCGCCGAGCGGCTCAAGGGCTTCGGCATGGAGATCCTCGCCTACGACCCCTACGTCTCGGCGCAGCGGGCCGGTCAGCTCGGGGCGCAGCTCGTCACTCTCGACGAGCTGCTCGAGCAGAGTGACTTCATCACCGTGCACCTGCCGAAGAACCCCGAGACGCTCGGGCTCATCGGCAAGGAGGCGCTGACCAAGGTCAAGCCGAGCGTGCGCATCATCAACGCCGCACGCGGTGGCATCGTCGACGAGGAGGCGCTGGCCGAGGCGCTGCGCGAGGGCCGGGTGGCTGGTGCCGGCATCGACGTCTTCGCCACCGAGCCCACGACCGAGAGCCCGCTGTTCGAGCACGAGTCGGTCGTCGTGACGCCGCACCTCGGCGCCTCCACGGACGAGGCCCAGGAGAAGGCCGGTGTCTCGGTCGCCAAGTCCGTGCGCCTCGCCCTCGGTGGCGACCTCGTCCCCGACGCGGTCAACGTGTCCGGTGGCGTCGTGCCCGAGGAGGTCCGCCCGGGCATCGCCCTGGTCGAGAAGCTCGGTCGCATCTTCACCGCGCTCGCCGGCTCGGTGCCGGTGCAGCTCGACGTCGACGTGCAGGGCGAGATCACCGCGCACGACGTGTCGATCTGGAAGCTCGCCGCGCTCAAGGGCCTGTTCACCGACGTGACCGAGGACCCGGTGACCTACGTCAACGCGCCGCTGCTCGCGGAGCAGCGGGGCTGCGAGGTGCGCCTGCTGACCGACCCCACCATGCAGGACTTCCGCAACGTCACCACCCTGCGCGGCACGCTCGCCGACGGGGCGACCATCAGCGTCGCCGGGACGCTGACCGGGCCGCGCCTGATCGAGAAGATCGTCGGCGTCAACGGCTTCGACATCGAGGTCCCGCTCACCGAGCACCTCGCCTTCTTCACCTACGTCGACCGGCCCGGCGTGATCGGCACCGTCGGGCGGCTGCTCGGCGACGCCGACATCAACATCGCCGGCATGCAGGTGGCGAGGAACGAGAAGGGTGGCCAGGCGCTGGTGGCCCTGACCGTCGACAGCCGCATCCCGGCCGACGTCCTCGCGGCGATCGTGACCGAGGTGGGCGCCGACGTGAGCGTCGTCGACCTCGTCGACTGAGACGTCCCCGCTCCCGAGGCCCCACCACGAGGTGTGCCGGTGGGTCCCCGCTGCTGTCGATCGACGCGGCGGGGGCCCACCGGCACACCCATGTGGGGAGGGAAGCGCCCGTGCCGGGCCGGGGGCAGGCGGCCCGCTCAGCCGCGCGGCGGACCGTCGTGCAGGACCAGGTTGAACAGGATGCTGTCGCGCCAGCCCCCGTCGAGGTAGAGGAACGAGGGGATCCGCCCGACCTCCTGGAACCCGCAGCGGCGCAGCACCGCCTGCGACGGGAGGTTGGCCACCATCGTGCTGGCGCCCAGCCGGTGCAGGCCCAGGTCGTGTCCGCGTCGCACGAGGTGCTCGACCGAGGCCACGGCCAGGCCGCGCCGCAGGTGGGCGTGGTCGACCCAGTAGCCCAGGTCGGCCCCGAGCATCGCGCCACGCACGATGTTCTGGAGGTTGGCGGCGCCGACCACGTCGGCGCCGTGCCACAGGACCCAGCAGTCGAAGAGCCCCAGCTCGACCTGGCGGAGCCGGCCCTCGACCACCTCACGCTGCCCCTCCTCGGTGAAGAAGGACCCGGGCCGCAGCGGCTCCCACGGGCGCAGGTGCTCGCGGTTGCGCTCGGCCGCAGCAGCCAGCGGGCCGGCGTCGTCGGCCGACAGGGGGCGCAGGGCGTAGCCGTCGGGAAGCACGTGGCCACCCTAGACAGCGGACGCTCCGGCAGGTGGCGCGCAGGGGGTCGGCGACCCTACGACCATGAGACCCGGGTCACGTCCAGCCATGTCTCACTGCGTGGGAAACGGGTGTCAATTAGTTGGACGTCCACGTAACCTCGAAGACATGACGCGGCAGGTCGTAATTCTTATTTGCCGCGGCGAGTTCCGGTAGCCAGCCCACTCGCCGCGGAGATCCCGCGTGCGTGGCTGGCAGTGGCACCCCGTCAACCGGGCGAGTGCCCAGTGCGATCACCGAGAACCACCCGATACCGAACCCTGTTGTGACACAGGGAGATCCGAAGAGGAACTGATCATCATGAGTGAAGAGGCCGAGAAGGCACGTCAGGCACTTCAGGAGTCGATGGACCTGCGCGAGCAGGGTCATTCCGACGACTGACCAGCGCACCCACACCTGCGCACCGTCATGGTGCGACGACGAACGGCTCCGAGCTCCCGCCCGGGGCCGTTCGTCATGTGAGACGCCAGTATCAGATCGCAAGACCGTCCTTAGGCTGGTCACATGGCTTCCGAGAGCACCGGCAACGACACCGTCAACCTCGCCGTCATCGGCGGCGACGGGATCGGGCCGGAGGTCGTCGCCGAGGGCCTGAAGGTCCTCGAGGCGGTCACGGCCGGCACCGGCACCAAGTTCCACGCCACCGAGTACGACCTCGGCGCCAGGCGATGGCACGCCACCGGCGAGACCCTCCCCGACTCCGTCCTGGAGGAGCTGCGCGGTCACGACGCCATCCTGCTGGGCGCGATCGGTGACCCGACGGTGCCGAGCGGCGTCCTCGAGCGTGGGGTGCTGCTGCCGCTGCGGTTCGCCCTCGAGCAGTACGTCAACCTGCGTCCAGCCAAGCTCTACCCCGGGGTGCAGAGCCCGCTCGCGGTCGAGCGGGTCGCCCCGGACGGCATCGACTTCGTCGTCGTCCGCGAGGGCACGGAGGGGCCGTACGTCGGCAACGGCGGCGCGCTGCGCACGGGCACCCCGAACGAGATCGCCACCGAGGTCAGCGTCAACACCCGGTTCGGCGTCGAACGCGTCGTCCGCGACGCCTTCGCCCGCGCGCAGGCCCGTCCGCGTCGGCACCTGACCCTCGTCCACAAGCACAACGTGCTGACCCACGCCGGGCACCTGTGGCGCCGCACCGTCGACGAGGTGGGCGCCGAGTTCCCCGAGGTCACGACGGCATACCAGCACGTCGACGCGGCCACCATCTTCCTGGCCACCGACCCGGGGCGCTTCGACGTCATCGTCACCGACAACCTGTTCGGCGACATCATCACCGACATCGCCGCGGCCATCGTCGGCGGCATCGGGCTGGCCGCGAGCGCCAACATCAACCCCGAGCGCACGGCCCCGAGCATGTTCGAGCCCGTGCACGGCTCCGCCCCCGACATCGCCGGCCAGGCCAAGGCCGACCCGACCGCGACGATCCTCTCGGTCGGCATGCTCCTCGAGCACCTGGGCCGGTCCGACGAGGCCGCCCGGGTCGAGCGCGCGGTGGAGGCGGACCTGGCCGCGAGGGGCAGCGCGGTACGCAGCACCGGCGAGGTCGGCGACGCGATCGCGTCCCTCCTCTAGACGACTGGCTGCATCCGACGTCTCCTGCCCGGGTGGTGTGCCGGGCAGGTAATCTCGGCAGGAGGAACCCCGCCCCGACCTCGGGGTGACCCACCAGGAGGACTCCATGAGCCAGACCACCGCCCCGCTGACCTTCGAGGTCATCCGCCGCAGCGACCCGCGGCCGGACGCGGAGCGTGAGGCCGTACTGGCCAACCCGGGGTTCGGCACCACCTTCACCGACCACATGGTCACAGCCCTGTGGCGCAAGGGGGAGGGCTGGAGCGACGGCAAGGTCGTCCCCTACGGCCCGATCACGCTGATGCCCTCGGCGGCGGTGCTGCACTACGCCCAGGAGATCTTCGAGGGCATGAAGGCCTACCGCCACGAGGACGGGTCGATCTGGACGTTCCGCCCCGAGGCCAACGCGCAGCGGATGATCCGCAGCGCCCGCCGGATGACGCTGCCCGAGCTGCCCGAGGAGGACTTCCTCGCCTCGCTGCGCGCGCTGGTGGAGGTCGACCAGGCCTGGGTGCCGTCGGGGGCCAGCGGTGAGTCGAGCCTCTACCTGCGCCCGTTCATGTACGCCTCCGAGGCCTTCCTCGGGGTGCGCCCGGCCTCGGAGGTCACCTACTCGGTGATCGCCTCGCCCGCGGGTGCCTACTTCAGCGGCGGGATCAAGCCGGTGACCCTGTGGCTCTCCACCGACTACGCGCGCGCCGGCGAGGGAGGCACCGGTGCGGCGAAGTGTGGTGGCAACTACGCCTCCAGCCTCGCCGGCCAGCTCGAGGGCATCGAGAACGGCTGCGACCAGGCGGTCTTCCTCGACGCCTCGACGCACACCTACGTCGAGGAGCTCGGCGGCATGAACCTGTTCTTCGTCACGAAGGACAACCGCTTGGTCACGCCCGAGCTCACCGGGTCGATCCTCGAGGGCGTCACCCGCTCGTCGGTGCTGGCGCTCGCCAAGGAGATGGGCCTGGAGCCGGAGGAGCGACGGGTGCCGATCCAGGAGTGGAAGGACGGCGCGGCCAGCGGGGACATCGTCGAGATCTTCGCCTGTGGCACGGCTGCGGTCATCACCCCGGTGGGTGAGCTGCGCTGGGCCGGTGGCTCGTGCGACCACCGCAACGGGGTCGACTACGGCGAGGTGACCCGCTCGATCCGTGAGCGGCTGCTCGACATCCAGTACGGCCGCACGGAAGACACCCACGGCTGGCTGACCCGCCTGGTCTGACCCGCCTGGTCCGACCCGCCTGGTCCGACCCGGCCCCGCTGACCCGAACCCGGCGTGCGTGGCTCGAGTCCCTGCCGCGCCGCCTGCTCCCCGGGGGTGGGCGGCGCGGTCTTTTGGTTTGTGTTCGGACCATTGACAGGCCCAGCCCGCTGGGTGAAGCATTCGCTCACCTTCGTTGCGTGGACTAGGAGTCTGCTGTGTCCGATCTGCGATCACTCTCCGACGACGAGCGTCGTCTCGCCGAGCTCGGCTACAAGCAGGAGCTCAACCGCTCCTGGTCCGGCTTCTCGAACTTCGCGATCTCCTTCTCGATCATCTCCATCCTGGCCGGGTGCTTCACCACCTTCGGCCAGGGCTTCAACAACGGTGGTCCGGTCGCGATCTCGTGGGGCTGGCCGATCGTGGCGGCCTTCATCCTCCTCATCGGCTTCACCATGTCCGAGCTCGTCTCGGCCTACCCCACCTCGGGTGGCATCTACTGGTGGGCGAGCAAGATGGGCGGGGCCCGCGCCGGCTTCTTCACCGGCTGGCTCAACCTGATCGGCCTCATCGCAGTGACGGCCTCGGTCGCCTACGGCTGCGCCACCTTCCTCGACCTCACGCTGAGCACGTTCTCGAAGGGCTACGCCGACGGCTACTCGCTCACCCGCGTGTTCTGGTTGTTCGTGGTCCTGCTCGTGCTCGCTTCGGTGCTCAACATCTTCAGCGGCCACCTGATGGCGATCATGAACAACGTCTCGGTCTGGTGGCACGTGGTCGGCGCGACCGTCGTGGTCCTGATGCTCATCTTCATCCCCGACCACCACCAGAGCTTCTCCTACGTGTTCACCGAGCGGTTCAACAACTCCGGCTACAGCGGGGGCAGCAACAGCTCGCTCAAGTACTGGTTCCTCGTCCTGCCGTTCGGCCTGCTGCTCACGCAGTACACGATCACCGGCTTCGACGCCTCGGCCCACCTCTCCGAGGAGACGGCCTCGGCCTCGAAGGCCGCGGCGAGGGGCATCTGGCAGTCGATCTTCTACTCGGCCATCGGCGGCTGGATCCTGTTGCTGTGCTTCCTGTTCGCGGTCCCCGACAACGACAAGGGCCTCCCCGACAACGCCGGGGTCGGTGGCGGCGGGGTCGCCTACATCTTCACGCACGCCATGGACAGCAAGTGGGCAGGCACGATATTGCTCATCTCCGCCGTGGGCCAGTTCTTCTGCACCACCTCGTGCATGACCAGTGCCTCCCGGATGACCTTCGCGTTCAGTCGTGACGGGGCGATCCCCGGCTCACGGCTCTGGTCGGCGCTGTCGGGGGCCAAGGTGCCGGCCAACGCCGTGATGCTGGTGGCGGTCGTGGCCGCGCTGATCACGCTCCCCGCCCTGAAGGAGGTCAACGTCGGCACCGCGGAGTCGCCGCTCATCGTGCCGGTCGCCTTCTACGCAGTGGTCTCGGTGGCCGTGATCGGGCTCTACCTCGCGTTCCTCATCCCCATCTGGCTGCGCTGGCGGATGGGCGACAGCTTCGAGCCCGGCACCTGGAACAACGGGGCGAAGTACAAGTGGATGAACATCATCGCCGTGCTGGAGATCGCCATCATCTCGGTCTACTTCATCCTGCCCTTCGTCCCGGCCGGCGTGCCGTTCAGCGACGGTTTCGACTGGAAGTTCGTCAACTACGCCCCGATCCTCACCATCGGCTCGCTGGCCATCCTGTGGATCTGGTGGCAGGTGTCGGCGCGCAAGTGGTTCACCGGTCCCAAGCACACCATCGACCAGGCGGTCGTGGAGGCCTTCGGGGAGTGACCTCGGGCCTGACGCTCGACGAGGCCCTCCAGCGGCTGCCCCTGCTGGGCCAGCCGCTGGAGGTCACCGAGCTGCCCGGCGGGCTGACCAACCACAACTACCGGGTCCGGACGGCGACGCACGACGTCGTCGTCCGGATCTCACCACCGGGCACCGAGCTGCTCGCGATCGACCGTGCGCACGAGTGGCACAACAGCGCGGTGGCTGCCTCGGTCGGTGTCGGTGCCCCGGTCGTCGACTACCTGCCGGGGCAGGGCGTGCTGGTCGTCGAGTTCCTCCCGGGGCGCACGTATGCGGCTGCCGACGTGGCCGCCAACGTCTCGCGGGTCGCCGCAGCGGCTCGCCGGCTCCACGGCGGCCCGGCCTTCGCGTCGCGTTTCGACATGTTCGCGGTGCAGCGCGGCTACCTGCGGATCGTCCGCGAGCGCGGGTATGCCGTGCCGCAGGGCTACGACGCGCTGGAGCCGGCGGCCGCGCGGGTCGAGGCCGCCCTCAGGACGCACCCGGAGCCGCTCGTGCCCTGCCACAACGACCTGCTGGCGGCCAACATCCTCGACGACGGGGGAGACCTGCGGTTCATCGACTACGAGTACTCGGGGATGAACGAGGCGTCCTTCGAGCTCGGCAACCTGGCCGACGAGTCCCACCTCGACCGTGACCGCCTCGTCGCCCTGGTGGAGGCCTACCACGGGCTGGTGACCGCACGCCTGCTCGCCCGCGCCGAGCTGTGGGGCCTGGCCGGGCGCTGGGCCTGGACGCTGTGGGGGGCGATCCAGCACGGGGTGTCGGAGGTCGACCACGACTTCTGGGACTTCGCCATGGAGCGCCACGAGCTGGCCCGGGCCCTGCTGACGAGCGCTCGGCTGGACGACCTGCTCGACGCCGCGGGTGCCGCCGCATGAGCGGGATCCCCGAGCGCGCGCACGTCGTCGTGGTCGGTGGTGGGGTGATCGGCTGCAGCGTGGCCTACCACCTCACCAAGCTCGGGTGGACCGATGTCGTGGTCCTGGAGCAGGGCACGCTGTCGTGCGGGACCACCTGGCACGCAGCGGGACTCGTCGGCCAGCTGAGGGCCAGCGAAGCCGGCACCCGGCTCGTGCAGTACTCGACCGACCTCTACGCGAGGCTCGAGGAGGAGACCGGGCTGACGACCGGCTACCGCGTGTGCGGTGGGCTCACGGTCGCGCGGACGCCCGAGCGGATGGTGCAGCTCCGGCGCACGGTCGCCAGCGCCGCGGCATACGACCTCGACTGCGAGCTGCTCACCCCCGACCAGGCGCTCGAACACTTCCCGCTCATCCAGGTCGACGACGTGCTCGGGGCCATCTGGCTCCCGGGCGACGGGCGCGCGAACCCGACCGACCTCACCCAGTCGCTGGCCAAGGGCGCCCGCATGGGCGGCGCCACGATCGTCGAGAGGGTCCGCGTCACGGGGGTCACCACCCGGGACGGGCGGGTGGCGGGAGTGTCCACCGACCAGGGCGACATCGAGGCCGAGGTCATCGTCAACTGCGCCGGCCAGTGGGCCAAGGCAGTCGGCGCGCTCGCCGGGGTGACGGTGCCACTGCACTCCGCGGAGCACTTCTACGTCGTGACCGACCAGATCGCCGGCGTCCACCGCGACCTGCCGATCCTGCGCGACCCGGACGGCTACACCTACGTGAAGGAGGAGGTCGGGGGTCTGCTGGTCGGTGGCTTCGAGCCGGTGGCCAAACCGTGGGTGTCGCCCGACGAGATCCCCTACCCCTTCGAGTTCGCGCTGCTCGACGAGGACTGGGAGCACTTCGAGGTGCTCATGGACAGCGCGGTGCACCGGATCCCGGTCCTCGCGGACACCGGGATCCGCAAGTTCTACAACGGACCGGAGAGCTTCACGCCGGACAACCAGTTCCTCCTGGGCGAGGCGCCCGAGCTGCCGGGCTTCTTCGTGGGGGCCGGCTTCAACTCGGTCGGGATCGCGTCGGCCGGCGGTGCGGGCCGGGCGCTGGCCGAGTGGGTCGTCGAGGGCGAGCCCACGTCCGACCTGATCGGGGTGGACCTCAGGCGCTTCTCGCCGCTCTCGGGGAGCAACGCCTGGCTGCGTGCGCGGGTCGGCGAGGTGCTGGGCCTGCACTATGCGGTGCCGTGGCCGAACCGCGAGCTGGAGTCGGCGCGACCGCAGCGGGTCTCCCCGGTGCACGACCTCCTGGTCGCGCAGGGGGCCTGTCTCGGGAGCCGCAACGCCTGGGAGCGGGCCAACGTCTTCGCGCCGCCGGGGGAGGCTCCCGTCCTCGACTACGCGTGGGAGCGCCCGCGGTGGGTCGACTGGTCGGTGGCCGAGCAGCGGGCGACCCGCGTGGCGGTGGCGGTCTTCGACCAGACGTCCTTCTCCAAGTACGTCGTCACCGGACCCGACGCGGCGCGGGCGCTGCAGTGGCTCTGCACGGCCGACGTCGACGTCCCGGTCGGCCGGGCGGTCTACACGGCGATGCTCAACCGGCGCGGCACCTACGAGGCCGACCTGACCGTGACCAGGACCTCGGCGACCGACTTCTTCCTCGTCAGCAGCGCGGCGACGACGGTGCGTGACCTCGACTGGATCCGACGACACGTGCCCGCCGACGCCCGCGTCGGCGTCGCCGACGTGACCGGCTCGTATGCCGTGTTCGGCGTCATGGGGCCGCGCTCACGGGAGCTCCTCGAGGCCCTGAGCGCCGACCGGTTCGACGACGCATCCTTCCCGTTCGGCACCAGTCGCGAGGTCGTCATCGGCACGACGCTCGTGCGGGCTACCCGGATCACCTACGTGGGCGAGCTCGGGTGGGAGCTCTACGTGCCCACCGAGCTGGCGCGCTCGGTCTACCAGGACCTGTTCCGCGCCGGAGCAGACCTGGGAGCCGTGCCGGCCGGCTACTACGCGATCGAGTCCATGCGGTTGGAGAAGGGCTACCGTGCCTTCGCCCGGGAGCTCACGACCGACACCGGTCCGGTCGCGGCCGGCCTGACCTTCGCCTGCAAGCTGCGCTCGGACGTCGACTTCCTCGGCCGGGCGGCCGTGGAGGCGTCCCGGCTCGTCCCGCCGACCCGCCGGGTGGTGTCCCTCGTGGTGGGCGACCCGGCGGCATACCTCTGGGGTGGGGAGCTGTTGCTGCGCGACGGTGCGCCCGCGGGCCAGGTCACCAGCGCGGCCTGGGGAGCGACGGTGGGCGCCTCCGTCGGCCTGGCGCTGGTCGGCGACCGTCCCTCCGGCACCGCGACGAAGGACTGGCTCGAGGGTGGGAGCTGGACCGTCGACCTCGCGGGCGAGCGGCTCCCGGTCTCGGTCTCGCTGCGTGCGCCGTTCGACCCGGAGGGGCGCAAGCTCGGCCGCGAGGGACGTGACCTCAGCACGTGAGCCACACCGACCGATGGAGACCTAATGGTCCTATCCCAGACCATTGACGCGGTCCCGCCGGAGGTATTGGATCGGACGGTGAGCCCCGCCCAGGAGAGGATGTCGCTGCCCCACGTCGTCCTCCGACCGGCGTCCGGCAACGCCTTCGAGTCGACCGTCGAGCAGCTGGCGACGGCCATCCGGCTGGGCGTCTTCACCGACGGGGAGCAGCTGCCGCCCGAACGCGAGCTCGCCGACCGGCTCGGCGTCAGCCGCAGCACCCTGCGCGAGGCGATCGCCGCCCTGCGCGACTCCGGTCTGGTCACCACCCGGCGCGGACGAGGTGGCGGCAGCGTGGTGACCTACTCGGGGCAGGAGCCCGGCAGCCGTTCCGCCACCGTGCCGGTGCGCACGGGGGCGGCCCTCGCCGACGCCATCGACTTCCGCCGCGTGGTCGAGCCGGGGGCGGCGGCGCTCACCGCGACCCGGGCCCTGGCCGCCGACCAGCGCGCCTGGCTCGTGGAGAGCGCCAAGGCCGCCCGGGAGGCGCCGGACAACGCCGCCCACCGGCTGGCCGACAGCCGCTTCCACCTCGCCGTGGCCACGCTGTCGGGCTCGCCGATGCTCATCGAGGCGGTCACCCGCGCCCAGGCGGCGCTCAACGAGCTGCTGTCCGCGATCCCCGTGCTCCCGACCAACATCGCGCACTCCAACGACCAGCACGACGCCGTCGTGCGGGCCATCCTCGACGGCGACGACGCACGAGCACGCGAGGCGATGGAGGAGCACTGCGACGCCACGGCCGCCCTGCTGAGGGGACTCATCGGATGACCGCCCGAGACACCAGGAGACCCGCATGACCGCTCCACCACAGCTCACCGTCGAGCAGCTCCGTGCCGACATCGCCGCCGGCGTGGTCGACACGGTGATCGTGGCGTTCACCGACATGCAGGGACGGCTGCAGGGCAAGCGGATCCACGCGCAGTTCTTCCTCGACTCGGTGCTGGGCCACGGCACCGAAGGGTGCAACTACCTGCTCGCGGTCGACGTCGACATGAACACCGTGGACGGTTATGCCATCAGCTCGTGGGAGCGCGGCTACGGCGACATGATGTTCGACCTCGACCTCGAGACCCTGCGCCGCACGCCGGGCCAGCCCTACTCGGCGACCGTGCAGTGCGACCTCTCCTGGCTCGACGGCAGCGGGCTGGTGCGCGAGTCGCCGCGGTCGGTGCTCAAGGCCCAGGTCGACGCGGCCGCCGAGCTGGGCTTCGTGGCCCTCACCGGCACCGAGCTCGAGTTCATCGTGTTCGAGGACTCCTTCGACCAGGCCTGGGACCAGCGCTACCAGGGCCTCACCGGCGCCAACCGCTACAACGTCGACTACTCCATCCTGGGCGGCACGCGCGTGGAGCCGCTGCTCCGAGACATCCGCAACGAGATGTATGCCGGGGGCGTCACCGTCGAGAGCGCCAAGGGCGAGTGCAACCTCGGCCAGCACGAGATCGCCTTCCTCTACGACGGCGTGGTCCGCACGTGTGACAACCACGTGGTCTACAAGACCGCGGCCAAGGAGATCGCGGCCAACCACGGCAAGTCGCTGACCTTCATGGCCAAGTTCGACGAGCGCGAGGGCAACTCGTGCCACATCCACCTGTCGCTGCGCGGCACCGACGGAGGGATCGTCTTCGCGGACGACGACAAGGAGGGTGGGCGCAGCGCCGTCTTCGAGCACTTCGTGGCGGGCATCCAGACCAGGATGCGCGAGCTCACGCTCCTCTATGCCCCGAACGTCAACTCCTACAAGCGGTTCCAGCCGGGGTCGTTCGCGCCCACGGCGATCGCGTGGGGCACCGACAACCGCACCTGTGCCCTGCGGGTGGTCGGCCACGGCGCGGGGCTGCGGGTCGAGAACCGCGTGCCCGGCGGCGACGTGAACCCCTATCTCGCCGTGGCTGGCATGCTCGCCGCCGGGCTGCACGGCATCCGCGAGGAGATCTCCCTCGAGCCCGCCTTCGAGGGCAACGCCTATGCGTCGGACAAGGACCGCGTGCCGTCCACCCTCGCGGAGGCGCGAGACCTGTTCTCGGCCTCGGACTTCGCCCGGGCCGCGTTCGGCGACGACGTGGTCGACCACTACACCCACGCCGCGGACGTCGAGCTGGCCGCCTTCAACGCCGCGGTGACCGACTGGGAGCGGGTCAGGGGGTTCGAGCGACTGTGAGCCTGCACCAGGTCGTCAACCCCGCCACCGAAGCGGTGGTCGCCGAAGTCCCACTGGCCGACGTCGAGCAGACCGACGCCGCCATCGCTGCGGCCGAGGCCGCGGGCGCTGCGTGGCGCGCAGTGGCGCCCGCCGACCGCGGACGCCTGCTGCGGCGGTTCTCCGAGCAGGTCGACGCCCACGGCGAGGAGCTGGCCCAGCTCGAGGTGGCCAACTCAGGTCACACCATCGGCAACGCGCGGTGGGAGGCCGGCAACGTCAGGGACGTGCTGGCCTACTACTCAGCGGCGCCGGAGCGGTTGTTCGGCCGGCAGATCCCGGTCGCCGACGGGCTGGACGTCACGTTCAAGGAGCCGTTGGGCACGGTGGGGATCATCGTCCCCTGGAACTTCCCGATGCCGATCGCCGGCTGGGGATTCGCCCCGGCGCTCGCTGCGGGCAACACCGTGGTGCTCAAGCCGGCCGAGCTGACGCCGCTCACGGCGATCCGGCTGGGGGAGCTGGCCCTGGAGGCGGGGATCCCGGAGGGCGTCCTCACCGTCATCCCGGGTAAGGGGTCGGTCGTCGGCGAGCGCTTCGTGACCCATCCGTCGGTGCGCAAGGTGTGCTTCACGGGCTCGACCGCCGTCGGGCAGAGGATCATGCGTGGGGCCGCCGACCAGGTCAAGCGGATCACCCTCGAGCTCGGCGGCAAGAGCGCCAACATCGTGTTCGACGACAGCGACCTCGAGACCGCGGCCGCCACCGCGCCCTACGGGGTCTTCGACAACGCCGGACAGGACTGTTGCGCCCGGAGCCGGATCCTGGTGCAGCGCAGCGTCTTCGACCGGTTCATGGAGCTGCTGGAGCCCGCGGTCAAGGGTGTCGTCGTGGCCGACCCCGGCGACGAGGCCACCGAGATGGGGCCCCTGATCAGCGCCGGACAGCGCGAGACCGTGCGCTCCTACGTCGAGGAGGCGACCGAGGACGTCGACATCGCGTTCCGTGGCGAGGCGCCGACCGGCGACGGGTTCTGGTACCCGGCCACGGTGGTCCTACCGAGGGCGACGACCGACCGGGTCTGGCAGGAGGAGGTCTTCGGGCCGGTGGTGGCCGTCATGCCGTTCGACGACGAGGCCGACGCGGTCGCCAAGGCGAACGACACGGCATACGGGCTGTCGGGGTCGATCTGGACCCGTGACGTGGGTCGCGCGCTGCGCGTCGCCCGCGGGGTCGAGGCGGGCAACCTGTCGGTCAACTCGCACAGCAGCGTGCGCTACTCCACCCCGTTCGGGGGCTTCAAGCAGTCGGGCATCGGGCGCGAGCTGGGCCCGGATGCCCTCGACGCCTTCACCGACGTCAAGAACGTCTTCATCTCGACCCGAGACACCACCACCAGCACCACCACCCCCTGAGAGGACTTCACATGGCAGGCAGGCTCGACGGCAAGGTGGCCGTCGTCACGGGCGGGTGCTCCGGCATCGGCCTGGCGACCGTGCGCCGGTTCGCGGAGGAAGGCGCCAAGGTCGTCGTCGGCGACCTCGACGACGCGGCTGGAGAGTCGCTGGCCGAGGAGATCGGGGGCGCCTACGTGCACTGCGACGTCGCCACCAAGGACGACGTCGACCGCCTGTTCGCGACGGCCAAGGAGAAGTTCGGCCGGCTCGACATCGCGTTCAACAACGCCGGCATCAGCCCTCCCGAGGACGACTCGATCCTCGACACCGACCTCGACGCCTGGCGCCGCGTGCAGGAGGTCAACCTCACCAGCGTCTACCTCTGCTGCAAGGCCGCCCTGCCCTACATGCTCGAGCAGAAGTCGGGGTCGATCATCAACACGGCGTCGTTCGTGGCGGTGATGGGGGCCGCCACGTCGCAGATCTCCTACAGCGCCAGCAAGGGTGGCGTGCTGTCGATGACGCGTGAGCTCGGGGTGCAGTTCGCCCGCGAGGGGATCAGGGTCAACGCCCTGTGCCCCGGTCCGGTCAACACCCCACTGCTCAAGGAGCTGTTCGCCAAGGACGAGGAGCGGGCCGCCCGGCGCCTCGTGCACGTGCCGATGGGGCGGTTCGGCGAGCCCGAGGAGATGGCCAACGCCGTGCTCTTCCTGGCCTCCGACGAGTCGAGCTTCATGACCGCCTCGACCTTCCTGGTCGACGGGGGGATCTCCGGCGCCTACGTGACCCCCCTGTGAGGTCCACGTGAGCCGGCCGCTGATCGGGATCACCTGCTACGTCGAGCCAGCGAGCCGCGGTGACTGGAAGGACGTGCCGAGCGTCGTCCTGCCGCACGACTACGTCAGGCAGGTCAAGGACGCCGGCGGCACGCCGATCGTCATCCCGCCCTGGACCGACGTCGACGACGACGCGGCAGTCGAGATGGTGGCGCGGATCGACGGACTGGTGATCGCCGGCGGTGCCGACGTCGACCCCAGCCTGTATGCCGCGTCCGAGCGTCACCCGCACGTGCAGGAGTCGCGCCCCGACCGCGACGCCACGGAGACGGCGTTGGCGCGCGCCTCGGCTGCGGCCGACCTGCCGCTCCTGGGCATCTGCCGCGGCATGCAGGTGATGGCCGTGGCGGCCGGGGGCGTCCTGGAGCAGCACGTGCCCGACCGGGTCGGCCACGTCGACCACTCCCCAGCCGTCGCGGTCTACGGCCACCACGTGGTGCACACCGTCCCCGGCTCGCGGCTCGCGACCCTGCTCGGTGAGGTCACCGACGTGCCCAGCTACCACCACCAGTCGGTGCTGACCCATCCCGGCTACGAGCCGTCCGCGTGGGCGCAGGACGGCACCCTCGAGGCGATGGAGGCCCCGGTCGCCCGGTTCCGGCTGGGCGTCCAGTGGCACCCGGAGGTGGGCGACGACCCGAGGCTGTTCGAGGCGCTGGTGGCGGCAGCGCGCGAGCGGGCGTCAGCCAGCTCCTGACCACGATGCGGACCAGGGGTTCAGTCGGTGGACCTCACCTGCGACAGTGGTCCCGTGACCTCCTGGCACATGGCTACCACCATGGTGATTATCGACTAGCGCGACGAGACTCCCTCGTCGCGCAGACCTCCCACACCCGGGGGGTCTTTTGCTTTGTGTGGAGCTGCTCGTGCAGCCGACACGGCGTCAGGGCCACTGCCGGCACCACCCCAGCCGGGCAGAGGGGCGCGACAGCGGAGAGAATGACCACCAGGACACCGAAGACGACTCGGCGAGGACTACGACGATGAGCGACCTGCACGTCTACGACACCACCCTGCGCGATGGCGCGCAGCAGGAGGGGCTCAACCTCTCCGTGTCGGACAAGCTCGCCATCGCCATGCACCTCGACGAGCTCGGAGTGGGCTTCATCGAGGGTGGCTGGCCGGGGGCGAACCCGAAGGACACCGAGTTCTTCGCCCGTGCCCGCACCGAGCTGCGGCTGCGCAACGCGACCCTCGCGGCCTTCGGCGCGACCAGGAGGGTCGGGGGCCAGGCGGCCTCCGACCCGCTGGTGCGGGCCCTGCTCGACAGCCAGGCCCCGGTGGTGACCCTCGTGGCGAAGTCCCATGAGCGCCACGTGGCGTCGGCGCTGCGCACCACCCTCGAGGAGAACCTCGCCATGGTGCGCGACACGGTGTCGTTCCTCGCGGGGGAGGGACGCCGGGTGTTCCTCGACGCCGAGCACTTCTTCGACGGGTATGCCGCGAACCGCAGCTACGCGCTGGAGGTCGTGCGGGCGGCGATGGAGTCCGGCGCCGAGGTGGTCGCCCTCTGCGACACCAACGGCGGCATGCTGCCCGACCAGATCGCGGAGGTGGTGGCCGACGCGGTCGGCACGACCTCGGCCAGGGTGGGCATCCACTGCCACAACGACACTGGCTGCGCGGTGGCCAACTCCATGGCGGCGGTCGACGCCGGGGCCACCCACGTGCAGGGCACCATCAACGGCTACGGCGAGCGCACCGGCAACGCCGACCTCATCACCGTCGTCAGCAACCTGCAGATCAAGCGCGGGCTGCCGCTGCTCGAGGCCGAACGGCTGCGCGAGGCCACCCGGATCGCCCACGCGATCAGCGAGATCACCAACGTCCCGCCCTACTCCCGCCAGCCCTACGTCGGAGCCAGCGCCTTCGCCCACAAGGCCGGCCTGCACGCGAGCGCCATCAAGGTCGACCCCGACCTCTACCAGCACACCGACCCGCAGCTCGTCGGCAACGACATGCGGATGCTGGTGTCCGACATGGCTGGTCGGGCCAGCATCGAGCTCAAGGGTCGCGAGCTCGGCTACGACCTGTCGGGCGACAACGACCTGCTCACCCGCGTCCTGGCCAAGGTCAAGGAGCTCGAGCTGCGCGGCTACACCTTCGACGCGGCCGATGCCTCCTTCGAGCTGCTGCTGCGCCGTGAGGTGGAAGGGGGCGGCTACGACTTCTTCGAGGTCGAGTCGTGGCGGGTCATCACCGACGCGCGTGGCGCCGAGGACGCGCTGTCGGAGGCGACCGTGAAGGTCGTCGCGGGGGGCGAGCGGGTCGTGGCGACCGGTGAGGGAAACGGTCCGGTCAACGCCCTCGACCACGCCCTGCGGCGGGCGCTGGCGCCGGCCTACCCCGAGCTCGACAAGCTCGAGCTCATCGACTTCCGCGTGCGCATCCTCGATGCCGCGCACGGCACCGACGCGGTGACCCGCGTGCTCATCGAGACCTCCGACGGCTCGACGTCCTGGGAGACCATCGGCGTGGCCGGCAACATCATCGAGGCGTCGTGGCAGGCGCTCGTCGACGGCGTCACCTACGGCCTGGTCCGCGCGGGGGTCCCCGTCCGATAGCGCCGTCGGGCACGGGCACCCGCTAGGCCGTGCAGCCCGGCCGCGCGGCATACCGGCTCGGCTGCGCACGCGCGCCGTCCCGACGCGGGCGCGCCCGTGTTGACCAGATCGTGGACGTCCTCGTCATACCCATGGCGGCTGACACGTCTCACCGCGTGGAGACTTCTGGGACTGGACGACGGCGAGGTGGACGCTGGTGAGCCCTCCTGACCTGTCCCTTCCACCGGAAGGGGGGTCGAGCCCCGGCGTGGAGTCTTGCGGGGGGGTCGACGAGGAGCTCTTCAGCCGGCAGATGCTCGCGGCCATGCGGTTCGCCCCCCGGGCGAACCTGGTCAACGCCGCCAGCCTCGTCGTGCTCAACCTCTACGTCGCCGTGCCCACGCAGGTCGTGTTCGCCGTCGTGTGGCTGGCGTTCGCCGTCCCCGCCGCCGGGGTGGGCACCCTGATCTCGTGGGTGGGCAAGCGCTCGGTGGCTCGTCGCGGCGAGATCCAGCTGAGCCGCTGGTACTACCGCCTGGCGGTCCTCGAGGTGTCTATCCAGGGGGTGCTCAACGCCATCCTGGTGGGCTACCTTCTCCCTCGGGTCGACCCGGGGCGACAAGTCGTCCTGGCAGCGACGTTCGCGGGCATCCTGGGCGCCGGGGCAGTCGCGCTCTCCATGGTCCGGTCGATCGGCGCCCTGTGGGTGGTCGTCCCGGTCGTCGGTGTCGTCCCCACGTTCCTGCTCATGGACCAGCGCTCCTACGACGTCCTCAGTGCCCAGCTCGTCCTCTATGGCGCGGTGCTGGTCGTCGGGGTGGTCTACCTCGCGGACTCCTTCCGGCGACGCTCGCTGGCCGAGATCAGGGCACGCCAGTCGCTCGAGGTCGTGGAGCTCCTGCTCGACGACTTCGAGGACGGCTCGCGCGACTGGCTCTGGGAGACCGACTCCGAGGGGCTGCTCACCCACGTCTCCGAGCGTCTCGCCGAGGTGTCCGGGCTCTCCGTGCACCAGCTGCGTCGTCTCACCCTCGTCGACCTGCTCCGCACCATCGCCGACCCGTCGGTCGACGGCCGGCGGTCGGTCGACGCGCTCACCGACGCGCTGGCCCGGGGGCAGGGCATCCGCGAGCACGTGCTGCACGTCAGGGTGCGGGGTGGGCCGCGGTGGTGGTCGATCTCCGGCACGCCGAGGACGGACCCAGGCGGAGCGGTGGTCGGCTGGCGGGGGGTCGGCGCCGACATCACGCAGGCCCACAACCACGCGATGGACATGCTGCGGCTGGCGCAGACGGACCCGCTCACCGGACTTGCCAACCGGCGGCGGTTCCAGGAGCGGTTCGAGGCGGTCCTCGCCGCCGACCCGGGGGCCGGCGAGGTCCACCTCGCGATCTTCGACCTCGACAACTTCAAGTCCGTCAACGACACCTTGGGGCACTCCGTCGGCGATGAGCTGCTGGCGCAGGTCGCGGCCCGGCTGGGCGCCCGAGCCGAGGGCGCCTTCATCGCGCGGCTGGGTGGTGACGAGTTCGCCGTCGTGGCGCAGCCGGTCCCCTCGCCTGACTTCCCCGAGTTGGTCTTCGCGCCCTACCAGGAGGTCTTCGACGAGCCGTTCAGCGTGCGTGGCAACCGGCTCACCGTGACGGCGTCCGTCGGGTGCGCCCGCGCCCGGCCGGGCAGCGCGGGAGCCGAGGAGCTCGTGGGCAGGGCCGACCTCGCCCTCTATGCCGCCAAGGCCGCCGGCGCCGGGAGGATGAGTTCCTTCAGCCCCTCGATGAGCCTTCGGGCCCACCACCGGGCCACCCTGGTCGCCGACCTCGAGCTGGCGATCGAGAGGGAGGAGTTCCTGTTCCACTACCAGCCCCAGCACGAGCTGGTGACCGGCAGGGTGGTCGCCACGGAGGCGCTGCTGCGCTGGCAGCACCCCACCCGCGGCCTCCTGCCGCCCGTCGAGTTCCTCGACGTCGCCGAGGAGTCAGGACTCCTCGTGCCCATCGGCGCGATCATGCTGCGCCAGGGATGTCGCAGGCTGGCGGGGCTGGACGGATGCGTGAGGCTGGCGTTCAACGTGTCGCAGGTAGAGCTGCACGGGCACGGCTTCCTCGACCAGCTCGAGGCGGCGATGCACGAGTTCGGCGTCGACCCGGGTCGTCTCGAGCTGGAGGTCACGGAGACGGCCGCCGCCACACCTCATTCCGAGGCCATCCTCCGCGAAGTCCGGGAGCTGGGGGTCCGCGTCGCCCTCGACGACTTCGGGGTCGGCTACTCGTCGCTGGCTCGCCTCCAGCGCCTGCCGGTCGACCTGCTCAAGGTCGACCGAGTCTTCGCGGCAGCGCTCGGCTCCGCTGCCCCGCGCGCGCGGGACGTCGCCCTCGCGATCATGAAGTCCGCCGTGGACATCGCCTCGGCCCTGGGCATCGAGGCCCTGGCTGAAGGAATCGAGGACTCGGCCCAGCTGGCGCAAGTGCGGCGTCTGGGGTTCGACCTCGCGCAGGGCTTCTTCGTGGCGACGCCGGCACCCGACGTCACCCGCCGGCTGAGGCTGGTGGAACCACCGGTGGGGACCGACTAGCTGTCCGGCAGCTCCGTGCTGCGGTGCATCGGCGGCCCGCAGGTCCAGCTGGTCCGCCCATCCTGTCGTCAGCCCGATTGCCCGGCCGAGCGTCGGTCGGCCCGTTCATCGCCGCCCTCGCCGGACCTGAGGGCGAGGTATGCAGCGCGCAGGCCACCTCGCGCGCGAAAGCTCAGGGCCGCTGCGGCGTTGGCGTTCAGACCCATCTTGGCTCCCGCCACGGCAGGCGGCTCGCCGACGATGATCGTGCGCCACAGGATCTCCCGCCACCGGGGTGGCAGCGTGGCGAGCAGGTCGACCACCAGGCTCTCCTGGAGGACGCTGTCGCTGCCGTCGGGCTGGAGTCGGTCCAAGGCCTCCCGGTCCCCGACGAGGAACTCGCGTGCGCTCCTGCGGATCTGGTCGACATAGAGGTGGCGGATCGTCGTGGCGAGGTACGGCTTGAGACGCCGGTCAGGTCCGGAGCCGTGCAGGACCGACGTGAAGACCCGGGTGAACGCGTCACTGACCAGGTCGTCGGCCAGACCGGAACCGCCGACCCCCCGCGCTGTGCGGAGGGCTGCTGTGTAGTGGCGCTCGTAGAGCGCCGACATCGCCGATCTGTCGCCGGACCGGACCGCGGCCAAGAGCTCGCGGTCGTCGTCGGCCGTGGCGTCGGTCTCGGGCGTCGAGCCGTCCGTCCCCACCCCGTGCGGGGTCGCGTCCGGCGGGACCTGCATTCCCTCCATGCGTGCGAGACGCATGAAAGGCGGTCCTGTGACGCGGGTCGCGCGGAACCGTCATCGCCGGGCCGGGATCAGTCGGTGCCGGACTCCATGGCAGCCCGGTCGAGAGCCTCTTCCTCCGCGCCCTCCGCGCCCCCGGCCCACGGGTTCGAGGAGATCGCCTTGGCGCCGCCGGGCTCGAGGTCTCCCACGAGGTCGTGGTGACGCGCGACGAGCTGGCCCTGCGCGGCATACTGCTCGAGCTTGGCGCGGGAGTCGGCGATGTCGAGGTTGCGCATGGTCAGCTGTCCGATGCGGTCGACGGGCCCGAAGGCGGCGCCCTCGGTGCGCTCCATCGAGAGCTTCTCGGGGTGGTAGCTGAAGGCCGGCCCCGTCGTGTCGATGATCGAGTAGTCGTCGCCGCGACGCAGGCGCACGGTGACCTCGCCCGTGACGACCGAGGCGACCCAGCGCTGCAGCGACTCACGCAGCATCAGCGACTGGGGGTCGAGCCAGCGGCCTTCGTAGAGCAGGCGGCCGAGCCGGCGACCCTCCGCGTGGTAGTTGGCGATGGTGTCCTCGTTGTGGATCGCGTTGAGCAGGCGCTCGTAGGTGATCCAGAGCAGGGCCAGGCCCGGTGCCTCGTAGATGCCACGGCTCTTGGCCTCGATGATGCGGTTCTCGATCTGGTCGGACATGCCGAGGCCGTGGCGGCCGCCGATCGTGTTGGCCTCGTCGACGAGCGCGACCGCGTCGGGGAACGCCTGGCCGTTGATGGCCACCGGCCGGCCCTGCTCGAACCGGACCGTCACGTCCTCGGTGGGGATCACCAGGGAGTCGTCCCAGAAGGGCACACCCATGATCGGGTCGACGATCTCCATGCTCTCGTTGAGGAACTCGAGCGTCTTGGCCTCGTGGGTGGCGCCCCAGATGTTGGCGTCGGTGGAGTAGGCCTTCTCGGTGCTCGAGCGGTACGGCAGGTCCCGGGCCTGGAGCCACTCGGACATCTCCTTGCGGCCGCCCAGCTCGTGGACGAAGTCGGCGTCGAGCCACGGCTTGTAGATGCGCAGCGCCGGGTTGGCGAGGAGGCCGTAGCGGTAGAACCGCTCGATGTCGTTGCCCTTGAAGGTGGAACCGTCGCCCCAGATGTCGACGCCGTCGTCCTTCATGGCACGCACCAGGAGCGTGCCGGTGACGGCGCGGCCCAGGGGAGTGGTGTTGAAGTAGGTCTTGCCGCCACTGCGGATGTGGAAGGCGCCGCAGGCGATCGCGGACAGGCCCTCCTCGACCAGGGCCGAGCGGCAGTCGACGAGCCGGGCGAGCTCGGCACCGTAGGCACCCGCCCGATCGGGGACCGTGTCGATCTCGGGCTCGTCGTACTGGCCCAGGTTCGCGGTGTAGGTGCAGGGGATCGCCCCCTTCTCCCGCATCCAGGCAACAGCGACAGAGGTGTCGAGACCGCCCGAGAAGGCGATCCCGACACGCTCACCAACAGGCAGGGAAGTCAGAACCTTCGACACGGTAGGTCAGCCTACGGGCCTCCGGAGCGGCGCGTGCACGGGTCCGCTCCGTGACCGACCGACCGCTCCCATAGCCGTCCCCCCACGGCTGGCCATCCGTGCGGCCGGGAGCCCGGTCGCGGCGGAGCGGTGCGCCAGGGGTCGCCGGAGGCGTGAGGAGGACTTGACATCGATATATCGATAGTTCATCATTCGATATATCGACAACACAATGTCGACCGTGCGAGAGAGAGCCGCCCGACCAGAGCGACGGCCCCCGCACCACCACGCTTCGTAGGAGTGAACCCATGAACCGCATGAACCTGAACACCCAGATGTCCCACCCCCGCCGAGGGGGCCAGGCCGGCCGAGGCCGGTCCATCGACGGCCAGCCCGGTCGCAACCGCGGGCAGGACGGCCAGCCCGGTCACGGCCTGCACGGCGGACCCCGACGCGGGGGCCGCAGCGAGTTCGCCGGCTTCGGCCCCGGTGCGGGTTTCGGCCCGGGCGCCGGCTTCGGCGACGGTCGTCGTGGCGAAGGCCATGGCCCTCGCGGTGGCGGCCGCGGACCGCGGCGTGGCCGTCGCGGTGACGTCCGCCGCGCGATCCTCGCGCTGCTCGCCGAGGAGCCGATGAACGGCTACGGCATCATCACCGCCATCGCCGAGCGCTCCGACGGCTCCTGGCAGCCCGGTCCCGGATCGGTGTACCCGGCGCTGCGCTCGCTCGACGAGGAAGGCCTGATCGCCCCGGACGAGTCCGACGAGGACCCGCGCCGCAAGGTGTTCGCCCTGACCGGCGACGGTCGGGCCTACGCCGAGACCCACGGCGACGAGCTCGTCCAGGCCTTCGCCGACGCGACGACGCCCCAACGAGGCTTCCGCGAGATGCGCCGGGAGATCGGCCAGCTCGTCGTCGCCGTGGAGCAGGTCGTCGTGGCCGGCCAGCCGAGCCAGATCGAGGCAGCCCAGCAGGTGCTCGCCGACGCCCGCCGCTCGCTCTACCGCATCCTGGCGGAGGACGAGACCGGCCCCGAGGCCGGCGTCGAGTCGGCCGAGTAGCCACCGTCGATCGCGTCCAGGGCCTGCAGGAGTCGCTCCCGCAGGCCCTGTCCGCGTGTCGCGAAGTCGCGCTGCGCGGCGGCATACTCGGCCCGCCCCTGGGGCGTCTCGATGGCGACGGTGGCGTAGCCCAGGGCGCTGAGGTCGTAGGGGGAGGCGCGCATGTCGAGCTCGCGGATCTCGCGGGCGAGCTCGAAGCTGTCGAGGACCACTGCGCTCGGCACGGCGGGCGCGAGCTTCATGCACCACTTGTAGAGGTCCATCCCGGCGTGCAGGCAGCCGGGCTGCTCCAGCGCGACCTGGTCGTCGCGGGTCGGCTGGAGGAGGTTCAGCGACCGGGCCGCAGGTGTGTAGAAGCGGAAGGCGTCGAAGTGCGTGCACCGGATCTGCAGCCCGTCGACCACGTCGTCGGTGCCGGCCGCTCCGAGCCGCAGGGGCCAGGAGGCGTGGCGCACCTCGTCCGGCGACTGGCGGTAGACCATGGCCCACTCATGCAGCCCGAAGCAGCCGAGCTGCGCCGGCCGTGAGCGGGTCGCCGACACGAGGCGCCGCACGAAGCCGACGGTGGCCGCCCGCGCCTCGAGGTATGCCGCGGTGTCCAGCAGGCTGCCTCCGTCGAGGTCGCGGTAGAACCGCCACGACCCACGGTCCAGCTCGGCGGCACCCTCGAGGACCACGTCGGGTCCGGGGTGCCAGCGCCGCAGCTGCGACGGCTTGAACGGGTAGTAGGTGAAGAGGAAGTCCTCGACCGGGTGGGTGCCGCCGGTCTGCCGACGGGCCCGGTGACCGGCAGTGAGGGCATCGACGCGGTCGGCGTGGGCGGCCTCGAGGGCCTGCCACGCCGACAGCTCGAGCACGCGGGACACCATGGGCACCAAGGCTAGCCGCGCGGCATACCACTCCGTCTCCGGCGCTAGGCCCCGCGGAGCGAAACCCTCAGCCCCCGGCTCCGTGCCCCACGAACCTGTCAGCCCCCCCGGCAAAACGGCAGTTGCTCGACGAAACGGGCCCTATGGGCACCGTTTCGTCGAGCAACCGCCGTGTTGCGAGGCGAGGCCGGGTCACGAACGGGCAGTCGCGTCGTGGATGACGCGGTCCCAGTCGTGGTCGAGGTCGCTGAAGGCGATCGTTGAGTCGGCTCCGTGCGGTGCGTGGGGGAGCGACCAGGTGCGGCGGTGGTGACGCTCGACGGCGAAGACCAACGCAGTGACAAAGGCGAGGAGCAGGAAAATGGTCATGTCCGTAATCATGCGCTCAACAGAATACAGCCACGAGTGGCAGAACTGTCGCTGAGGGCAGAGTTTCTGCCATACTCCTGCCATGGCCCTGTCCACGATCGCAGCGCTCATCACCGACCCCGTCGCCATGTTCGAGACCGCCATCGCCTGTGAGGTCTTCGGGCTCGACCGCACCGACGACGGCGTGCCCCCGTTCACCTTCATGATGTGCGGGGAGACCGCGGGCGTCCCCGTCCCGACCACGAGCGGTGGTGCCCTGACACCCACCCACCAGTGGCAGGACGCCCTCGACGCCGACCTGGTGGTCATGCCCGCCGGTGGCGTGCGGGACACGTATCCCGAGGAGCTGCTCGACGTCATCCGCGGGGCGCACGCCCGGGGCGCCACCATCCTGTCGATCTGCACGGGGGCGTTCATCCTCGGCGAGACCGGCCTCCTCGACGGGCTGACCGCGGTGACGCACTGGCGCTATGCCGAGTCGTTCGCCCGGCGGTTTCCCAAGACCACGGTGTCCATGGACGTCCTCTACCTCGACCACGGCCAGATCGTCACCGGCGCAGGCACGGCCGCGGGGATCGATGCCGTGCTCCACCTCGTGCGTCGCGAGCTGGGGTCGACGGTGGCGACGCGGATTGCCCGGCGGATGGTGGTCCCCCCGCAGCGAGACGGCGGCCAGCGCCAGTACGTCGAGGCCCCGGTGCCCGAGACCGACTGCGAGAGCATGCAGCCGGTGCTCAACCACATCACCGAGAACCTCGACGCCCCCCACACCGTCCCGGAGCTCGCCCGCCTGGCGATGATGTCCGAGCGCACCTTCGCGCGGCGTTTCGTCGCCGAGACCGGGACGACCCCGCACAAGTGGCTCGTCCAGCAACGGGTGCTGCGCGCTCGAGAGCTGCTCGAGTCGACCGACCTCCCGGTGGAGTCGGTGGCGTCGCACAGCGGGTTCGGCTCGGCGGCGCTGCTGCGCACCCACTTCCAGACCGTCGTGGGCACCTCGCCCCAGCGCTACCGTCGCGAGTTCTCGCGGCGCTGAGCCGCGCCGGCCCGGCGCCGCCGTCCCGATAGGCTCCCTTGGTGCGCATCGCGAGATACACCACTGGTGAAGACCCCTCCTACGGCATCGTCGAGGGGGAGCCCGGCCGCGAGTTCATCGCCCAGGTCCAGGGCGACCCGCTCTACCAGCCGGTCGTGCTGACGGGGGAGACGGTGCCCCTCGAGGACGCCCGCCTCCTCGCGCCGGTCATCCCGCGCAGCAAGGTGATCGGCATCGGTCGCAACTACGCCGACCATGCCAAGGAGATGGGTGGTGAGGCCCCGGCGCAGCCGATGATGTTCCTCGTCCCCAACACCGCGGTCGTCGGCCCCGGTGACCCCATCGTCATGCCGGCCGGGGCGGAGGAGATCTCCTACGAGGGGGAGCTCGCCGTCGTCATCGGCCGGATCGCCAAGGACGTGCCCCGGGAGCGGGTGTCCGAGGTCGTCTACGGATACACCTGCGCCAACGACGTCACCGCTCGCGACTGGCAGCGGGGCGACGGACAGTGGGCCAGGGCCAAGGGCTTCGACACCTCGAAGCCGCTGGGCCCGTGGATCACCACCGACCTCGACGTGTCGGACCTGCGCATCCAGAGCCGGATCGACGGCGAGACCCGTCAGGACGGCCGGACCGCCGACATGATCTTCGACGTGGAGACGCTGGTGTCCTACGTCAGCGCCGCCTTCACCCTCCTGCCCGGTGACGTGATCCTCACCGGCACCCCGGCCGGTGTCGGCCTGGTCGAACCGGGGCAGCGCGTGGACGTCGAGATCGAGGGCATCGGCACGCTCAGCAACACCTTCGTGCGCCGCTGAGGCGAGGTATGCCGCGTGGCCGACCACGCGGCATACCTCGCCTCTCTGCATGGTCCCTAGAATCGGGGCACCATGACTGAGACGCCCTCCTCCGCACCCCGCCTCCGTGTCGCGCCGTCACCCACCGGTGACCCGCACGTCGGCACCGCCTACATGTCGCTGTTCAACCTGGCCTTCGCGCGGCAGCAGGGCGGCTCGTTCGTGCTGCGCATCGAGGACACCGACCGGGCACGCTTCCGCGAGGACAGCGAGAAGCAGGTCTTCGAGACGCTGCACTGGCTCGGGCTGCAGTG
Source organism: Pedococcus bigeumensis (assembly GCF_039531795.1). Lineage (NCBI taxonomy): Bacteria > Bacillati > Actinomycetota > Actinomycetes > Micrococcales > Intrasporangiaceae > Pedococcus > Pedococcus bigeumensis. The sequence goes on from NZ_BAAAQS010000001.1 coordinate 647,637, forward strand.
GGACGAGGGCCCCGACGTGGGCGGTCCCTTCGCGCCCTACCGCCAGTCCGAGCGGCTCGACACCTACCGCCCCTACGTCGAGCGGCTGCTGGCCGACGGCCGCGCCTACCACTGCTGGTGCTCCACCGAGCGCCTCGCGCAGATGCGTGACATGCAGCAGAAGCTCAAGCAGCCCACCGGGTACGACCGGCTCTGCCACGGCAAGACCCGCGAGGAGCGCGCCGAGCTGCCGGGCTTCAACGAGACGCCGGTCGTACGGATGTTCATCCCCGACGACGTCGAGCTCACGTTCGAGGACCTGATCCGTGGGCGGGTGTCCGCGCCGCGTCCCGACGACCAGGTGATCCTCAAGGGTGACGGCTTCCCGACCTACCACCTCGCGGTCGTCGTCGACGACCACGAGATGGGCATCACCCACGTCGTGCGCGGTGAGGAGTGGATCTCCAGCACCCCCAAGCACATCCAGCTCTACAAGGACCTCGGGCTGGAGCCGCCGAAGTTCGCGCACATGCCCTTGCTGCGCAACACCGACAAGTCCAAGATCTCCAAGCGCAAGAACCCGGCTGCCCGCCTGACGTGGTTCAAGGAACAGGGCTACCTGCCGGAGGCGCTGGTGAACTTCCTTGCCCTGCTTGCCTATCCGCCGAAGGAGGGCGCGGACGGCGAGGACGTGGAGGTGTTCACCTTCGAGGACTTCAGCCAGGACTTCGACTGGAAGAAGGTCAACCCGGTCGGTCCGATCTTCGACCTGAAGAAGCTCGACTGGCTCAACGGCGTCTACATCCGCGGGCTCGAGGTCGGCCAGCTCGCCTCGCGGCTGCTGCCGTTCCTCGAGGCCGACGGCGTGCTCGGTGACAACCCGAGCCTCGGCCAGCTCGCCAGGCTCGGCAAGGTCACCGAGCTGATCCAGACCCGCATGGTCCTGCTGACCGAGGCGACCGCGCTGGTGCGACCCTTCTTCGTGGGCGACGACGAGATCGAGATCGCGGAGGACGCCCGCGCCCAGCTGAAGGAGGACTCGGGGGCGGTCATCGCCGCCGCGATCAAGGCCCTCGACGAGGTGGACGACACCCGTTCCGGGGTGCTGGGCTCCGAGAGTGGCTGGGCTGCACCCGTGATCGAGGCGGCGTTGCGCTCGGCCATCGTCGAGGAGATGGGGATCAAGCCGAAGTTCGCGTTCGGGCCCCTGCGAACCGCGGTCTCCGGACAACGGATCAGCCCACCGTTGTTCGAGTCGATGGAGATCCTCGGCAAGACCTCGACGCTCGCCCGGCTGCACCGGCTGCACGACGACCTCGACGGTTCCTGACCGCCGAGTCCGCGGGGCGGGAGACCCGATTTGGGAACGTGACCGACGGGCCGGTAGTATCGCGTCTCGGTTCACTCCCATGAAGGCCTTCGGGCGCGCTGGAAGTGATACCCCCTTGGGGTATGGTGTAATTGGCAACACTACGGTTTCTGGTACCGTCATTCTAGGTTCGAGTCCTGGTACCCCAGCTCAGGCGCAGCCCTTGTGGCACACGCCGATTCGGAGAAATCCACTTCCTGCCGGTATGGTTCTCTCCGCTGCCCGCGCACTGCAGAGTGCACGGGCAACCAGCTAGGGCCCCGTTGTGTAGCGGCCTAGCACGCCGCCCTCTCAAGGCGGTAGCGCGGGTTCGAATCCCGTCGGGGCTACCAGTAGAAGCCTCCGTCCACGGACGGGGGCTTCTCTCGTGTCCGGCACCCTCCCTGGGTCACCTGTTGCGCGCAGGTGGTCACCGACCCGCCGTCAGGGCCGTCCGTGACCACCACGCGGCAGCAAGTGGGCAGGCACAGAGGTATGCCGCGCGGCCGGCTGGGCCGCGCGGCATACCCGGGCGTCGTGGGACGGCGCGAACGCGCCGCTCAGGCGTGGTTCTGCTGCTGTTGCTGGGCGTGGTGCCGGGCGAGGACCTCGGTGAGCTTGTTGGCCCCCGCGATGACCGTGGCCGCGTGGAGGCGGCCGGGCTGGCGGGAGAGCCGCTCGATCGGGCCCGAGATGGACACGGCGGCCACGACGCGGCCGGAGGGGCCACGGACCGGCGCGGAGACGGAGGCGACGCCGGCCTCCCGCTCGCCGACGCTCTGCGCCCACCCACGGCGGCGCACCCCGGAGAGGGTGGTCGCGGTGAACTTGGCACCGTGCAGCCCACGGTGGAGCCGGTCGGGCTCCTCCCAGGCGAGCAGCACCTGGGCCGCGGAGCCGGCGAGCATCGACAGCGTGGCGCCGATCGGGATGGAGTCGCGCAGGCCGACGGGGCGCTCGGCCGCGGACACGCAGATGCGGTGGTCGCCCTGGCGCCGGAAGAGCTGCGCGCTCTCGTTGGTGTGGTCGCGCAGCGCGCCGAGGACCGGGCCGGCCGCGGCCAGCAGGCGGTCCTCGCCCGCAGCTGCGGCGAGCTCGGCCAGGCGCGGGCCGAGCACGAAACGGCCCTGCAGGTCGCGCGTGACGAGACGGTGGTGTTCGAGGGCGACGGCCAGCCGGTGAGCCGTGGGGCGGGCCAGACCGGTCGCGGTGACCAGCTGGGCGAGGGTCGACGGACCGGCCTCGAGGGCGCCGAGGACGATGGCTGCCTTGTCGAGAACGCCGACTCCACTGGTTGTGTCCATGGCTTGATATTGACGTCTCATTCGCTGAGACGCAAATCCGTGGGCGTGTCTCGCGTGCGAACCTCGGATTGCAGCACAGTGTCGTGCTCACGACAGGCGCGACCGAGGCCGTGCCCAGGACGGGCCGCAACCAGGACAAGAGGGTGGAAGAAGTGTCAGGAACGCTGGCCGAGAAGGTCTGGGAAGCGCATGTGGTGCGGCGCGCCGAGGGCGAGCCGGACCTGCTCTACATCGACCTGCACCTGATCCACGAGGTCACCTCGCCGCAGGCCTTCGACGGGCTCCGGCTGGCGGGCCGCACCGTCCGGCGTCCCGACCTGACGCTCGCGACCGAGGACCACAACGTCCCCACCACGCCCGGCCCGATCACCGACCTCGTGAGCAAGACCCAGGTCGACACGTTGCGCCGCAACTGCGAGGAGTTCGGGGTCCGGCTGTTCCCCATGGGTCACGCCGAGCAGGGCATCGTCCACGTGGTCGGCCCCCAGCGCGGCCTGACCCAGCCCGGCATGACGATCGTCTGCGGCGACTCGCACACCTCCACGCACGGCGCGTTCGGGGCGTTGGCCTTCGGCATCGGCACCTCCGAGGTCGAGCACGTGCTGGCGACCCAGACGCTGCCGCTCAAGCCGTTCAAGACGATGGCGGTCAACGTCGAGGGTGAGCTCCAGCCCGGCGTGACCGCCAAGGACATCACCCTGGCGGTCATCGCCAAGATCGGCACCGGCGGAGGCCAGGGCTACGTCCTGGAGTATCGCGGGAGTGCCATCCGGGCCTTGTCGATGGAAGCCCGCATGACGGTGTGCAACATGTCGATCGAGGCCGGCGCCCGGGCCGGCATGATCGCCCCCGACCAGACCACGTTCGACTACCTCGAGGGACGCGAGCACGCGCCCACGGGGGCCGACTGGGAGGCTGCCGTCGCCGACTGGAGCACGCTGCGCAGCGACGACGACGCGGTCTTTGACGCCGAGGTGGACCTCGACGCCAACACGCTCACGCCGTTCGTCACGTGGGGCACCAACCCCGGCCAGGGGCTGCCGCTCGGCGAGTCCGTCCCCGACCCCGAGACGATGGGCGACGACAACGAGAAGGCAGCCGCCCAGCACGCCCTCGACTACATGGGCCTGACCGCCGGCACCCCGCTGCGCGAGATCCGGGTCGACACCGTGTTCGTCGGGTCGTGCACCAACGGCCGCATCGAGGACCTGCGGGCGGCCGCCGAGGTCGTCAAGGGTCGCAAGGTCGCCGAGGGCGTGCGCATGCTCGTGGTGCCCGGCTCCGCACGGGTGCGGCTGCAGGCCGAGGAGGAGGGGCTCGACCGGGTGTTCACCGAAGCCGGTGCCGAGTGGCGGCTCCCGGGGTGTTCGATGTGCCTGGGCATGAACCCTGACCAGCTCGCGCCGGGGGAGCGCAGCGCCTCCACGTCGAACCGCAACTTCGAGGGCCGGCAGGGCAAGGGTGGCCGCACCCACCTGGTGAGCCCGCTCGTGGCCGCGGCGACCGCGCTGCGCGGCACGCTGTCCAGCCCCGCCGACCTCGTCGACGCCGCCTCCGAGGGGAGCAAGTGATGGATGCCTTCACGACCCACACCGGCATCGGGGTGCCGCTGCGTCGCAGCAACGTCGACACCGACCAGATCATCCCCGCCGTCTACCTCAAGCGGGTGACCCGCACCGGTTTCGAGGACGGCCTCTTCGCGGCTTGGCGCAAGGACGAGACGTTCATCCTCAACAACCCCTCGTATGCCGCCGGGTCGGTGCTCGTCGCAGGTGCCGACTTCGGGACGGGCTCCTCGCGGGAGCATGCCGTCTGGGCGTTGCTCAACTACGGCTTCCGGGTCGTGCTGTCGTCGCGCTTCGCGGACATCTTCCGGGGCAACAGCGGCAAGCAGGGGCTGTTGACCGCGCAGCTGGCCCAGGACGACATCGAGCTGATCTGGAAGTACCTCGAGAACGAGCCCGGGGCGTCCGTGACGGTCGACCTGGTGTCGCGCACCGTCACCGCCGGTGACATCGTCGCGCCGTTCGAGGTCGACGACTACACGCGCTGGCGGCTCCTCGAAGGGCTGGACGACATCAGCCTGACCCTGCGCCACGAGCAGGACGTGACCGAGTTCGAGACCCACCGACCGGCATACAAGCCCTCCACGACGGTGGCCTGACGCGCCCGGCGCGCCGACGGACGAGAAATCCCTGAAATTCACCTCCGGGTGCTCGCCAGACGGACCCTCGACGCATCGCGTCGGGGGTCTGCTGGCGTCCCCGGCCAACGAGGCTGGGCCAGAAACGGCCGGAAACCGTTGTGCAGCAATGGCTTTCGAGGTGGGCCCATTTCGCGATAGCGCGCCATCGACAGAGCGGAGGCGGTCGCGACCGACTGGCTCCAGCCACTCGCGGCGTGCCGCAATCCGTTGCGACACAACAGATCGGGGGCCGGGATGGTGGACTCGCGACCGTAACCGCCCTAACGTCGGACCCAAGTCGGGCATTGGCTCGGCCGCTCATCCTCGTCGGGCTAAGGGGTCCGGCGTCACCAACCCTATGAAGGGGAAGACGTGAACAAGGCAGAACTGATCAAGGAGCTGGAGAGCCGCCTCGGCAGCCGGAAGGCAGCCAGCGACGCATTGACGGCCGTCGTGGACGTGGTCATCCGCGAGGTGGCCAAGGGCGGCAGCGTCGCCATCACCGGCTTCGGAACGTTCGAGCAGGCCGCCCGTGCAGCACGCACCGGGCGCAACCCGCGCACTGGTGCAAGCGTCAAGATCAAGAAGACCGTGGTGCCGAAGTTCCGCGCCGGCTCGGCCTTCAAGGACGTCGTCAAGAACCCGCGCTCGCTGCCCAAGGCCGCCGTAGCCGGCGCCCGCGCCGCTGCAGGGACGGCCACGAAGGCCACCGCGGCAGGCGCCAAGAAGGCTGCGCCCGCCAAGAAGGCAGCACCCGCGAAGAAGGCGGCACCGGCCAAGAAGGCAGCACCCGCGAAGAAGGCGGCACCGGCGAAGAAGGCGGCACCGGCCAAGAAGGCGGTCGTGAAGAAGGCGGCACCGGCCAAGAAGACCGCACCCGCCAAGAAGACCGCACCCGCCAAGAAGACGACGGCCGCCAGGACGCTCGCCACCAAGAAGGCGTCGACTGCGAAGAAGACCACGGCCGCTCGCACGCTGGCGACCAAGAGCGCCCCCGCGAAGAAGGCGGCACCGGCCAAAAAGGCGGTCGTGAAGAAGGCGGCACCGGCCAAGAAGGCCGCACCCGCGAAGAAGGCGGCACCGGCCAAGAAGGCCGCGACCAAGCGCGCGGCAAAGAAGGCCTGAGCCTCACCAGCCCCATCACGGAGGCCGGCACCCACATGGGTGTCGGCCTCCGTCGCATTGCGGGATCGCGGGGTGGGATGCTTGGCCCATGGCAGACATCCTCACCGTGAATGGCGGCGTACCGCTGGTCGGAGACCTCGAGGTCAGGGGTGCGAAGAACCTGGTCTCCAAGGCGATGGTCGCGGCCCTGCTCGCGGAGGGGCCGTGCCGGCTCCGCGGGGTGCCCGAGATCTCCGACGTGAGGATCGTGTCGGGGCTGCTCGAGCTCCACGGTGTCAAGATCGACGCCACCGAGCGTGACGGCGAGCTGCTGCTCGACCCCACCAACGTCGAGCAGGCGCACGTCGCCGACATCGACGCCCACGCCGGTTCCTCGCGGGTGCCGGTGCTGCTGTGCGGTCCGCTGCTGCACCGACTGGGGGAGGCGTTCATCCCCGACCTCGGTGGGTGTCGCATCGGTGAGCGACCGATCAACTACCACCTCGACGTCCTGCGCCAGTTCGGCGCCGACGTCCAGAAGCGTCCCGAGGGGCTGCGCCTCACCGCGCCCGACGGGCTGCGTGGCACCCGGATCAAGCTGCCCTACCCGAGCGTCGGCGCCACCGAGCAGGTGCTGCTGACCGCTGTGCGCGCCCAGGGCGTCACCGAGCTGCGCAACGCCGCGGTGGAGCCGGAGATCCTCGACCTGATCGCGGTCCTCCAGAAGATGGGCGCGATCATCAGCGTCGAGACCGACCGGGTCATCAAGATCGAAGGCGTCGACCGCCTCGGTGGCTACGACCACCGGGCGATCCCCGACCGGATCGAGGCAGGGTCGTGGGCCTGTGCCGCGTTGGCCACCAAGGGCGACATCTATGTCCGGGGCGCCCAGCAGCTGGCGATGATGCCCTTCCTCAACGTCTTCCGGAAGATCGGTGGCGACTTCGACATCGATGACGAGGGCATCCGCTTCTGGCACGCCGGCAAGGCGCTGAACTCCCTGGTGCTCGAGACCGACGTGCACCCCGGTTTCATGACCGACTGGCAGCAGCCGCTGGTGGTGGCCCTGACCCAGACCACCGGCCTGTCCATCGTCCACGAGACCGTCTACGAGAACCGGCTGGGCTTCACCGAGGCGCTGGGGGAGATGGGGGCCCACATCCAGATCTACCGCGAGTGCCTGGGTGGGTCGCCGTGCCGGTTCGGTCGGGCCAACTTCCAGCACAGCGCGGTCATCTCCGGCCCGACCCCGCTCAAGGGTGCCGAGATCACCGTCCCCGACCTGCGCGGAGGCTTCAGCTACCTCATCGCCGCGCTGGCCGCCGAGGGCCAGTCCAAGGTGCACGGCATCGAGCTGATCTACCGGGGCTACGAGCGGTTCTCCGAGAAGCTCGACGGCCTGGGGGCCGACTACGAGGTCGGCTGAGCCCGCCCACCAGCACGTCCCGGGCGGTCAGCCGATCGTCTGGTCGTCGCCGATGCCGACGATCCACAGCCGCTCGACCGTCCTGCCCTCACCCAGGTCGAGGCTCAGGCGCTGGCCGAGCCGCAGGTGGCGCAGGGCGCTGGCCGCGAACACCGCCGGGCTGAAGCTGACCTCACGCCCGTCGTCGAGCAGGGCCGAGCCCGCGCCGGTCGACTCGTCGAAGGTGTGCACGCTCGCCTGCATGTGCCGCAGCGTATCCGGCGAGGTGCCGAGCACGCCCGCAGTCGCGGCGCCGACTCCCAGCGCGAGGGCTGACCGCAGGGCCCGGTCGTCGTCGACGTCGGTGCGCAGCCGGGCGAGGTCGAGGGAGAGCCGATGGTGCCCTGCGGACTCGTGCCTGGCGGCCGAGCCGGCCCCGAACGACGGGACGAGTCGGGATCCGACGAGCGCGGTCAGCAGGACCGTGCCAGTGTCCGACGCGTCGGGGACCACCGCGAGTGGGTGCTCAGCCGCACTGGCCAGCGCCGCCAGCAGGTCGGCGGGGCGCAGGGACGGCAGGTCGCCCAGCAGCACCGCGACCGGAGCCTGCGCAGACCGTGCCAGGGCGGCGTCACGGCCAGCCAGCACCGCCGCGTCGAGGCCCGCGCCGGGGTCGGCGACGACCACGGCGCCCAGGGCGCGGGCGACCGCTCGCACCCGGTCGTCGGAGGTCACGACGAGGACCCGGCCGGACGGCATACCGGCGCAGCAGGCGGTGAGGCAGTCGGTCGCCAGCGCGAGCGCGAGGTCCTCACGTCCGACCCCGGGGGGAGGGTGCAGGCGCGACTTCGCGGCCGCCCCGCCCTTGACGGGGACGACGAGGTGCCAGTCGACGGGAGAGGTCATCGAGACGATCGTCGCAGTGCTGGCGCGCTTGCTCGACACCGACCCCGGGAGCCGCGAGGATGCACACTCACACGCTCCCGTCGATATGGAGGACACGTGACCGCCCGCGGCGCACGAGCTCTGCCCTTCGCCTACCGGTTCGTGGTGGCGATCCTGCGTCCCGTGCTGATGGTCCTCACCAAGCGCGACTGGAGGGGCGTCGAGAACCTGCCGGCCTCCGGTGGTTTCGTCGTGGCTCCCAACCACCTGTCGTACGTCGACCCGCTGGCCTTCGCGCACTTCCTCGTCGACAACGACCGCCCTCCCTTCTTCCTCGGCAAGGAAGGCGTCTTCCGCGTCCCGATCGTGGGCGCGATCCTTCGAGGAGCCGAACAGATCCCCGTCTACCGCAACACCGGTCAGGCGGCCGACGCGTTCCGCGCGGCCGTCGCTGCGGTCGAGAGCGGCAAGTGCGTCGCGGTCTACCCCGAGGGCACGCTCACCCGTGACCCCGGCATCTGGCCGATGGTGGGCAAGACCGGGGCGGCGCGGATCGCGCTGGCGACGCGGTGTCCGGTGATCCCGGTGGCGCAGTGGGGGCCGCAGGAGCTGCTCGCGCCGTACGGCAAGCGGCTGCGGCTCTTCCCCCGCAAGACGATGCGGGTCACCGCCGGACCGCCCGTCGACCTGAGCGACCTCTACGACCAGCCTGTCACTGGCGCCCTGCTGCGCGAGGCGACCGACCGCATCATGGCCGCCATCACGGCCGAGCTCGAGACCATCCGCGGCGAGAAGGCACCCGTGGAACGCTTCGACTCACGCAAGTACGGGCTCCCCGAGACCGGGAACTTCCACCGCAGGCAAGGAGAAGGCGCATGACGAAGGCTGCGGTGTTCGGGACGGGCAGCTGGGGCACCGCGTATGCCGCGGTGCTGGCTGACAGCGGCACCACCGTCCGCATGTGGGGCCGCCGCCAGGCGGTGGTCGACCAGATCAACGCGGGGAGCAACGAGGACTACCTTCCCGGCATACCCCTGCCGGCGGGCATCACGGCCTCGGCCGATCCGGCCGAGGCTGCCGACGGGGCCGACATCGTCGTCCTCGCCGTGCCTTCGCAGACGCTGCGGGCCAACCTCGGTGACTGGGGTGGGGTGCTTCCCGCTGGCGCCGCGATCGTGTCGTTGATGAAGGGGGTCGAGCTCGGCACCACGAAGCGGATGAGTGAGGTGATCGCCGAGGCAGGGGGAGTGGAGCCGGGACGGATCGTCGTCGTCTCCGGACCCAACCTGGCCAAGGAGATCGCCCTCAAGCAACCGGCCGCCAGCGTGGTCGCGTGTGTCGACGAGGCGGTGGCCGGCATGGTCGCCGAGGCCTCGAACCCGCCCTACTTCCGCCCGTACACCACCACCGATGTCGTCGGTGCCGAGCTCAGCGGGGCGGTCAAGAACGTCATCGCCCTCGCGGTCGGCATGGCCGAGGGCCTGGGCATGGGTGACAACTCCAAGGCCTCGATCATCACCCGCGGGCTCGCCGAGACGACCCGGTTGGGCATGGCGCTCGGAGCCGACCCGGTGACGTTCTCGGGGCTGGCCGGCGTCGGCGACCTGATCGCCACCTGCATGTCACCGCTGTCGCGCAACCGCACCTTCGGGCTGAACCTCGGACGCGGCATGAGCGTGGACGAGGTCATCGCGGTGACCAAGCAGACGGCCGAAGGCGTGAAGTCCTGCGAGTCGATCCTCCAGCTCGCGCACGACCACGGAGTCGACGTGCCGATCATCGAGCAGGTCGCGGCGGTCGTGCACGACGGGCGACGGGCCGAGGACGTCGTCGGCGCGCTCATGGGACGGGCGCTGAAGAACGAAGCGCTCTAGCTGCGGCTCGTCCGCGGCTTGGTCCAGGACCGGCTGCGGGGCACCCTTGGCACGCCTAGGGGACGCGGCGAGTGCTCGACGCGTCCCGTACGCCGTGGCCGGCCCGGCTCAGCTGCAGGAGACCGTGGGGTTCCAGTCGTTGAAGATGCCGCTCGGGTTCGCCTTCTGGTGCCACACGTGCAGCTCGTAGAAGTCCGGCAAGCCGTAGCGGTTGCCCGCGGCGACCCGCGTGAACCGCTGGCCGTAGAGGATGGGCGGCGCGGCGTGCGTCGCATCCCAGGCCTGCGCGAGGACCAGGTACTCGGCTGCGATGAGGGTCAGGGAGCCGCCATCACCCGGCTCGTAGATCAGCGCCTCGGGGGCCAGCCGGTCGATCTTGCCGTCGAAGAGGTTCGCGGGGTCGAGGTAGTGGATGCCCATCGCCCCGGTGCCGTGCGGGTCCTCGATGCACGAGATGCCGGCGAGGTCGACGACCTTGACGCTCCAGGGAGCGATCGGGCCGGAGCGGGCCGACGCGGTGGCCGCTCGCAGGTCGTCGAGCTTGGCGGTGTGTCCGTGCAGCACCGGCTGGGTCTCCTCGGCCCCGTCGTGGGCTGACGCCGTCGCCGAGCCGGTGGCCAGGGCAGCGACCGTCAGCACTGCGGTGAGGGCGGTGAGTATCGGGGCGCGCATCTCAGCTCCCCTCCTGCACCGCGTAGATCTCGTCGGCGACGAGACCGTGGGCCTCTCGGTGGACCGTGTTCGCCGCCTCGGCGTCCGGTGCCTCCACGAGGCAGAAGATGTGGCCGCTGGCCTCGTCGACCCAGTAGCGCAGGTAGCTGACGTCGTGTGTGCCCTCGGTGGCCAGGTCCGCTGCGTGGGCCTTGGCGACGTCGTCCATCGTGACGCGGTCACCCAGCGAGTGGACATCCATGAACAGTGGCATCGTGCCGTTCCTTCCGTGGTGGTTGTCGATGGCTCCACTGTCCGGTCGGGCGGCAGGCCCGCGCATGGGTGACCACCACCCATGTTTCGCGGGAGGAGCGCGTCACCCAGATGCGGTCACGGACCCCGACAGCGCCGCGGCCAGCTCACGACGCGAGTCGACGCCGACCTTCGCGAGGACGGCGGACACATGGTGCTCGACAGTGCGCCGCGAGATGACGAGGCGCTCGGCGATCGCGGAGTCGGGGAGCCCCTGCGTGAGCAGCTCGGCGACCTCGGCCTCCCGCGGAGTCAGACCGAGAGGATGCGTGCGCCGGGCCGCGCCGGGGGCCGCAGGTGCGGGTCTGCCCAGCGACCGCAGGTCCCTGCGGCAGCGGGCCGCCGCGGCGTGGGCGCCGATCCGCTCGAAGGTGCGGATTGCGGTGAGGAGTGCCTCCGGCTCGCCGCTGCGGGCGAGCGCGAGGGCCTCGTCGAAGGGGCAGCCCAGCTCCGCCCAGAGGGCTGCCGCGTCCTGCCACTCACCACGCAGCTCGGCCGCGAACGGCGGCGCCACCTCCCGGTGCACTGCCGGCAGCGCGTCGCGCCCCAGCCACCGGAGCACGGCGCCGCGGTTCCATCGGCAGTCGAACGTCTCGACGAGCTCGACGCTGGTGCTGGCGAGCTCGGCGGCCTCGGCATCACGCCCTGCGATCCACGCCAGCTCGGCGCGAGCGGCCGCGACCGGCGCGATGGCCTGGACCTCGCCGATCTCGTCGGACAGGACGATGGCCCGGTCCATGTGCTCTTCCCACCCCGGAGCGCCGCGACGTCCCAAGACGTGGGCAAGAGTCGTCCAAGGGCCCAGCCGCGCGTAGCCGGGCAGGCTCGGATGTGCCAGGACCTCTTGTGCTCGCTCCTGCGCGAGCTCGTGGTCGCCTGCCTGGAGGTGCAGCTCCGCCTCGATCGCCATCAGGTAGCTGGTCCACGAGTCGAGGTCCCGGTCGGTGCAGTACTCGAGGCCCTCGTCGAGCGTGTGCCGCGCGTCGCTGTGGCGGCGCTGCGCCACCGCCGTGGACGAGAGGTTCACATAGGCGCGCGCCGCGTGCTCGTGGAGCTGGGCCGTCCGGGCCAGGTCCAGGCTCTCCGTGAGCATGGCGACACCGGAGCGAGCATCTCCCTCCACGACCTCGATCGTCCCGAGGTTGTTCAGCGCGTGGGCCCGGAGCTCGGTGCGCAGCCGGCTCTCCGGGAGTGCATCGAGGAGCTCGAGGGTGCGCGTCCCCCACGCCCGGGTGCCGGGCCCGTCGCTCGAGAGCATCCTCAGCTGGGCCTTGTTGCTCAGGGCGTAGGCGAGCTCGGGCGTCGGTGCTGATCCGGGAGCGTCGAGGACCTCCAGGGCGCGGTCGGCAGCCTCCTCCGCCTCGGTCACGTGACCCTCGAACCACAAGAGTCGCGAGAGGCAGCGCCAGGCATCGCCGACCTGGGTCTGCGCCCCGTTGCGCTCCCACAGCTCACGGGCCGCGACGACCGCGGTCACCGCATCGCCCGTCCGACCGGTGACGTAGAGCTCGTAGCCCAGCTTCCAGTGCAGGTCGGCGAGGGTGTCGTCGTCCAGCGCCGCGTCGCGGGGGAGCCGCCGGGCATGGAGCAGCGCCTGCTCGTACTGTCTGGCGGCCTCGCGGTGCGCCCCGAGCTCGGCTGCCTCCCGACCGGCCCTCCGGGCGTGCTCGACCGTTTCCGCAGTGAGGTTGCCGAGGGTCGCATGGTGCGCCAGGCGGGCGGCGTCGGCGCCCCTGGCCACGAGCGCGGCATGGATCCGCCGGTGCCGGAGGACACGGCGACCCATGGGCACCTGGCCTTCGACGACCTGACGAGCAAGTTCGTGCCGGAAGGTGACAGCGCCGTCAGCCTCGGCGACCAGGCCCTGGTGGAGGGCCTCGTCGAGATCGGCGAGCCCACCGTCGAGGAGTGAGTCGACGAGGTCGATCTCCGCGCGGGGGCCTGCCAGGGCGACGATCTCGAGAGCGGTCTGGCCCGGCGAGCTGAGGGTGTCGACTCTGGCGAGGACCGCGTCGCGGCACTGGTCCGGGATGCTGTCGAGGCCGCTGGCCAGCACCTCCGTGACGTAGAACGCGTTGCCGAGGGTGAGCTCGTGGAGGCTGCGCGGATCCACTCCCGAGGCCGTTGCCGTCGTCGAGGCCGCCACGAGTGCCGAGACGCCGGCGAGCGTCAGGGCGGGGACGTCGAGACGGCGGGTGCCCGACGCCGAGGCGGTCGTCCCGAGGATCTGGCGCAGCCCGGCGCTGCCGTCGACGTCCTCGGAGCGGTAGGTCGCGATGACGAGCGCACGGCAGTTGTTCACCCGTCGAGCGCAGTGGAGGAGCAGGTCGAGGGTGGCCTGGTCGGCCCAGTGGACGTCCTCGACGACGACGAGGTAGGGGTGCTCGTGGTCCGGGTTCCGGAGGGCGGTCATGACATTGGCGAAGACCTCTGCTCGCGAGGCCTCCTCGGGCCAGACGCCTGGCGGCAACGCCGGAACGAGCTCCCGCACGGGGGCGAGCGGCGAGGGGGTCGAGTAGCCGTCGCAGTAGGCCAGCGCCAGACGCGCTCGGTCGCGCACCAGCTCGGTGAACGCGGTCACGAGCGACGACTTGCCGATGCCGGCCTCCCCACCGACCCACACGAACCGGCCGTGCCCCGCAGCGGCGTCCTCGAGATAGGACGTGAGGGCCGCCAGCTGGGGCTCGCGCTCGATGATCGGCACGACTCATCGTAAGTCCGTGGACCGAACACCGAGGGGAAACGAGCAGGTCCAGCCTGACCTCCGCAGATGGCTCGAAGAGGCGTGCGCGAACGCCGGCCGACTGGCCCACGCCGCGTTGCCTGAGGGGTCACATCGACCTGCGCCACACCGCGACCGTCGTGGGTCCACGCCTCGTCACGACGACCGCGCCGTTCTCCTGGCTGGGTACGTTGGCCGGGTGACCTCCTCCCCGACGCTCGACACCACATCCGCTCGCCTGACCTCAGGCTCCTGGTGGTTCCGCTCCTCGGACGGGCGTCTGACCCTGTGGCAGCCGCCGAATGCTGCCCTGTGCGTCTGGCTGGTCACCGTGGTGCTGGGGCGGTGCGACCTGTCGCCCTCGCACACGACGGCAGTGACCGGCATACGCCACGGGGCGCTCCTGGTGTGGGCGCTCGACGAGGTCGTTCGCGGCGCGAGCCCGTTCCGGCGGGTGCTCGGCGCGGTGGTCCTGGCCGCTCAGCTCGTCTCGCTTCTCCACGGCTGACCGCGCCCTCCCACCGATGTCGGCGGTGGGGTGCACGCCCGCTCATGGCGATGTGCGGACACACACTCGTTCGGGTGGCGCTCGCCTACAGCGCGGTTCAGTCGGTGCCCTCGAGCAGCGCCTCGCCGATGCTCAACTCATCTTGGCTCGTCAGTGATGCCAAACGTGCGCGAATGCTTCCGGGATCAGCCGCCACTTGTCGGTAGGCGGTCTCCCCTTGGGCAACGGCCCACGCCCGCACGTCCTCCCAGACATCGTCGCTGACAAAGCCGAGGACCGCTTGCGCCGCCTCGCGGTGTGCGGGCGTGTCCAAGGTTGCGCAAAGTAGCCGCATCCTGGCCGCGAACCGGTCGGCCTGGTGCCAACTGAGGCGGAATGCTCCCGATCGGTCGTCGACGGTGCCGGCGATAAGCGTCCAGAATCGCGGCTCAGGCATGGGCCTCGGGGGTCTCCGCACGCGCACCGAGGTTCGTGCGCCCGGTCCAGGGTCAATGCCGCCTTGTCCGAGCCACTCCAGTTCGCGCTTGGTTCGCGTGAGTCGGGTCGGCGGCGGCGTCTCCAACTTCGATGCCAAGTCCGCCAAGACCTGCTCGATGGTTGCGATGAACCGCAATCCGACCTCGGGGCCCGGACTCAAGTCCTCGTAGTCCTGGGCGCTCAGGCTGATGTGGAGCGTCCAAATGCGCTGTTCGGGTTGAAGGACCGCAGGTTGCAGCTTGTCCAACACCGTCGCTGCGATCGACAGCCATCGACCTACGGGCTGGCTCCACTGCTGCCACGCCTCGTCCTTGCGAGCCAGGGAGTCAACCACGGCTGCCCGCTGCTGCACGCTCTGCTCAATGGGCCGGGGCAACACCAAACGCTGAACCGAGTCAACGGCCTTGTTGAGTTGCACATCGCAGATCACCAAGCGAACCTATCGGCCAACCGACAAACGTCCTCATGTGCCACAGAGGGCGCGCCCGCTCATGGCGATGCGCGTGAATCGCCAAGCCATAGGGCGAAATGTGCCAGTCACGGACGCATCGGTCGTAGTCGCGCGCAGCCCCGGAGGATTCAGCGTGCACCTGCGGCGCGCCACGCTCGTACGCCCCCATGTCGACGGCGGGGGAATCAGCCGGGCGGGGCAGGATGGGACAATGCATCGCGGCCTGTCTGTCACCGTCACCTCCGTTCTCCGGCTTGCGCTGGCGACCGCGGTGGTGTCCGCTTCCGTGGTCCTCGTGGGCGGCGGGGCGGTCTGGAAGATGGAGCGCGACCGGCCTGGCACCACGTTCCGCACCTGGGGCGACGGCGTCTGGTGGGCTCTGACCACGATGACGACGGTGGGCTACGGCGATCACGTGCCCGAAACCACGTCCGGACGGGTCATCGCTGCGATGATCATGGTCATGGGCGTGGCAGTCCTTGGCGCGGTGGCGGCGGTCGTGGCGCTGATCTTCGCCGCGGCCGTCGCACGCCGCGAGGAAGGCATCCTGGAGGCTGAGGGGAGGACTTTGGAAGCGCGCCTCGAAGCGCGGTTGGGCGCGCTCGACGCACGCTTGGCACGTATCGAGGAGCGCCTACAACGGCGCATCCCTGATGACGACACTCGCGGGCGATGATGCGAGGCTGCGCCAGAGTAGGGTCCGGCCCGCCATATCTCGCCCGGACGCCGGCGGCAGCCGTGGACGAATGCACTCTCATGCCGCTGTCGGCGGAGCGCCGCGTGCCGTGGATGTCGAAGTCGGACACTTGCCTCAACGGTGCGACCACTGTCTGGCGCCGGCGCTTGTCGCAGTCCGTTAGGGGAGACTGGGGGAACACCGACCGAAGCTTCGACAAGGAGTCAGCCGTGACCGAGGGAACCGTCCGATGGTTCGATGCCGATCGGGGGTTCGGCTTCATCGCCCTCGGGCAGGAGGCAGATGACCTGTACGTGCACGCGTCCGAGATCGTCAGCGACGACGCGGTGAAGCTGCTCCGGGAGGGGCAGGTGGTCGAGTTCGAGATCGGCGAGGGGGACCGCGGCCCTCAGGCACGCCGCGTCCGGGTCATGGCCAACCGGGCCGCCGATACACCGCTGGGGGTGCTCGGCACCGTCTCCTGGTACGAGCCTGCCAAGGGGTACGGCTTCATCACGCCCGACGGCGGTGGTGCCGAGATCTTCGTGCACAGTTCGGCCATCGTCGGCGGCGGCGTGGTCTCGGAGGGGCAGCGGGTGGCATTCCTCGTCATCGACGGGGAGAAGGGACCACAGGCCGACCATCTGCTTCCCCTGGGAGCCCAGGCGGCCCAGCACGCCGTGGCATCGGATGGCGCGGACGGCACCGTGTCCTGGTACGACGGGGACAAGGGCTTCGGGTTCATCACCCCCGAGTCGGGCGGCCCCGATGTCTTCGTCCACGTCCGGGAGCTGGCCGACGGGCTGCCAGAGCTGGACGAGGGGGACCGGGTGACGTACGACATCGTGGTGAGCGAGAAGGGTCCGCAGGCTCGCGACGTGCGCCTCGCGCGCGGCTCGACCCCGCGAGGCGCGCCGGCGACGTCGACGACCCGCGCGAGGTCGGGACACCGGGAGACATCCGACGTCCCGGCGCGCGGCGGCCAGGGAGTGGTAGCGCGCTACGACGCGGAGCGGGGGTTCGGCTTCATCACCCCGGACGCAGGAGGCGCGGACCTGTTCGTGCACGTGTCGGTCCTCAGAGGCGCCGAGGCGCTTCACCAGGGCGATCGGGTCCGGTACCAGGTGCGACAGAGCGATCGAGGACCACAGGCCGACCGCGTCGAACGGCTGTGAGCTGGACGGCGGTCCAGGCGGAGCTGGTGCTCAGGCGTCCCGATCCCGTCGCACGCTCACGCCGCGCAGATGCGGTCATCGGGGGACCTTCCACGGGCGGGATCGGTGCAGGACCCGCCGGGGTCTGGGGCGGTCCTCGGACGTGAGCAGGGCACGGGGCGATCCTCGGACGTGAGCAGGGCTCGGGGTCGGTGGCCGCGAACTGCCTCGAGTCCGCCGATCCAATCCATCACCGAGGTCCGGACACGGGCGGGTGTGGGGTCCGTCGTGGGCATGGCGGAGTATGGGCGGGTGAAGCTGAAGCTCGACCTGCACGACATCTACAACCACGGCGATGAGATCGAGCGCGCCCTGCACGCGGTCATGGCTGAAGCCAAAGCCAAGAAGGCACCTCTGGTCGAGATCATCCCCGGCAAGGGGTCAGGCCAGCTGAAGAAGCGGGTGCTTCGCTTCCTCGACCGCAAGGACATCAAACCGCTCTACCACCGCGTCGAGAAGGACTCCGACAACTTCGGCAGGGTGTTCGTCCATTTCCGGTGGAAGTAGACGCAATCGCAAGCCGCGCGGCGGCCGGCTGTGCCGATGGAGCGGACCGCGGGCACAGAGCGCCGTTCATCCGGGGGCCTTTCGCCCCGTGACCACGCGAAGCATCGGGTGCAGGCTGGATCCATGGATACCGAGGCACTCTTCCCGCTTCCGTCTGCCGACGAGCTGCTGCACGCCCTCGGGCATGCGGTGATCGCGACGGACACGCGGGGGACGGTGCTGTCCTGGAACAGCGCTGCCGAGCAGATGTACGGCTGGCCCGCCGCGGACGCGGTGGGACGTGACATCACGGATGTGACGGTGCCTGAGCTTTCCCGGCAGGCGGCTGCGGAGATCATGACTGCCCTGCGAGAAGGCCGTTCATGGTCCGGCGGATTTCTGGTCCGAAACCGCAGTGGCGAGGTGCTGCACGCGCTGGTGACCGACAGCGGCGTGTACCGCGACGGAGAGCTGATCGGCATCGTCGGCGCCTCGCTCAACCTCGGCGACGCCGTCCGGCACCTGATGGAACGCTCCAGCGACGCCGCAGTCCTGGTCGACGAGCAGCAGGTGGTCAGCTACGCCAGCCCAGCGGTCGCGAACCTGTTCGGCTGGACAGTCGACGAGGTGATCGGCAGACCGCTCACGGACCGCATCCACCCAGAGGACCACCAAGCCTTTAAGGAGCTGCTGGCCGCCGCCGACGGGCCCGGAGCGGAGCGAGTCGGTGAGCTCCGGGTCCGCACTGACGGCGCCTGGTCCTGGGTGGAGGTGGCGGTGAGCGACGTTTGGGCCCAGCGGGGGCCGCAGGCCCAGGTTTGCAACATCCGGCGCAGCGAGCGCCTCGCCCGCCTCGAGGAGCGCGAGCGCATCCTGGAGGCGGTCCACTCCGAGGTGCTGCAGGACCTCTTCGCAGCCGCGCTCGAGCTCGACCGCGCGCTGGCGCACGCGGCACCGACGAGCGCAGTTCGGATTCATGCTGCTCGCGACGCCGTGGGGCGAGCCATGGGAACCCTCCGCGAAGTCGTCAAGCCATAGTTGCGGGCCTGAGCTGTCGTTCCGCTTCGATCGGTATCCCGACGATCGACGTCCGACGCGCGGAGTCCTCGACGGTGCTCTGCACCAAGGGACGCGTGCACGGCGTGCGTTTACACTCGCCCGGGTGAGGGGGCTTCGTGGGGCATGCGGGCTGACTGCGGGGGCAGTCCTGTTGGCAGCGTGCACCGGTTCGGGAGAGGCGCGGCAAGAGTCGTTGGGTGCTTCGCGGGCGATCACCCGTGCGCAGTACAACGACTGGACACACAGCCGCGGGTGGCCACTGACGATCGACGAGATCACCTTGTCGTGCAAAGCTGTCCCGGGCGAGGGCGGGAAGCCTGTGCACAGCGTGGTCGTGACCGATGCTGATGGAAACCACTACGCCTTGAACGGCACGGCAGGCGACACGCATCGCTATCGGCCGGCCAGGGATATCTGGGCGCAGAACGAGGTCCTGGATCAGCCCAAGGACACGTCAGAGCTCATCGCACTTGGTCTGGTGCTTTGCGGGGGGACGTACGCACCCGACTACTGGCCGCCGCCCTCCTGAGCCGTCCACTGGTCAGTCAGCCAGCGCACCGTCCCCTTCATCCACCGACAGTCCCCGCACAACCGCCGAGGGGAGCTCACGCGTGCTGGGTGATGTTGATGATCGCTCCGTTCGGGTCCCGGACGAAGAACCGCCTCAGCCCCCAGTCCTCGTCGGTCAGGGGATAGGTGATCTCGGCGCTGGCGGCGACCGCCCGCGCGTAGACGTCGTCGACATCGTCCACCTCGATCGAGACGTCCGGATGCTGGTGCGCCTTGATGTCCATGGTCATGACGCTGAGCTGCACCTCACGGGTCTCCCCGCCGAAGAACAGGATCCAATCCAGCCCCTGTCCGCCGTGCAGCCCGATGACGTCTGTGTAGAAGGCGCGGCTGGACTCAAGGTCGCTCGACAAGATGTTCGGCTTGATGCGTTTGACTGTCATGGCCCGACCCTAGGCAGAGGCAGTATCGGTGAGAAGCGTCGACGGGATCGTGGTGTCTTCGACGCTGGCGAGCGACCGGGCTGCCCGACGGCTCGTCCGCACTGGTGGTCAGACTTGCTGAGCCAGCCCGACGACGTGACCCTGCGGGTCAGCGATGAGCGCGAATGAAACGCCAGGCACGCTGACTGGCTCCTGCACGATGCGTCCGCCGAGGCGGGTCGCGTCGGCGATGGCGCCGGCCATGTCCTCGACGTCGACGAAGAACGTCACCAGGTCGTCGCCGCCCTGGAGCGGGCTGATCGCGGTGTACAGCGCGCCGGGCACCCCCGTCTCCACGAAGGTGTAGCCGGGGAAGGCGCCTTCGGTCGGGTAGGTCCAGCCGAACAGCGCCCCGAAGAAGGACCGAGTTGCGTCGGGGTCGCTCGACCGGATCTCGGCGTGCACGATGGGATGGCTCATGATGACCTCCGGGTCTGCGGGCCACCGGATGTGGCCTCCAACCAGATGACGTTCGAGCCCCAATCGACAGCGGGCCGCGGCCAACTCCCCGCGCTGACCGCAGGCAGCAGAGGGGTCAGGCGACGGCTGCGCCACTGCGCAGAGCGTGGTCCAGGTCGTGCCAGAGGTCCTCGACGTCCTCGATGCCGACCGAGAGGCGCAGCAGCGCAACAGGAACCGTGGCCGGCTCGGCGGGATGCCTGCGGCGACGTTCGATCTGGGACTCGACGCCGCCGAGGCTCGTCGAGTGGGTCCAGAGCTCGGTGGCCGCAGCAACGCGTTCGGCGCCGTCCGCGCCTCCCGGCACCTCGATCGCGATGATGGCGCCGAAGCCGGGGTAGCGGGTCGTCTCGACGGCGGGGTGGGTCGCCAGGCGCTCAGCGAGCTCGCGGGCGTTGGCCGTGGCGCGTTCGAGGCGCACGTGCAGGGTGCGCAGCCCGCGCAGCGCCAGCCAGGTCTCCATCGGGCCGGCGATGGCGCCGTTGAGCAGCCGTGCGGTGGACAGCCGCCCGGCAAGCTCGCGACCGGCGTCCGTCGACGGGGTGACCAGTGCGCCGAGGATGACGTCGGAGTGGCCGGAGAGGTACTTCGTCACCGAGTGGAGCACGACGTCGACGCCGTCGGTGAGGGGTTGCTGGACCAGGGGCGTGGCGAAGGTGTTGTCACACACCGTCAGCGCTCCGGCGTCGCGTGCCATGGCGCTGAGGGCGCGGACGTCGGAGACCTCGAGCATGGGGTTGGTGGGCGACTCGACCCACAGCATCGCCGCGCCCTGCAACGCTTCGCGCACCTCCTGCTGGTCCGTCGGGTCGACCCGACGGACCGCCACCGCGCCGGTCGACGCCAGCTGGTCGAGCAGCGCTGTGGTGCCGTTGTAGGCGTGCGACGGGACCACGACAGCGCCACCGTGCGGCACCAGGGTGAGGGCTGCCGAGACCGCTGCCATCCCCGATGCGAAGACCAGCGCGTCGCCACCCTCGAGCCCCCCGAGGGCTTCCTCGAAAGCCGACCACGTGGGGTTGCCGCCGCGCGCGTAGTTGACCGGGCCGTCGGCGACGTAGGTCGAGGAGAACTCGAGGGGCGCGTTGACGCCGGCACCCGGCATACGGGGCTGGCGCCCGAGCGCGACGACGCGGGAGGCTGGGGACAGGTGCTCGTGGCTCACTCCGCCAGCGTAGGCGGCCGGCCACGCGAGCCGTGCGGGGTGCTCGACGGATGGTCGGGATACGCTCGGCGGCGATGAGCACTGAACAGCCTGCCCCCTCAAAGACCCGCGTCGCCATCGTCTTCGGCGGCCGCTCCTCGGAGCACGCCGTGTCGTGCGCCACCGCGGCCGGGGTGATGCGGGCCATCGACCGCGACGCCTACGACGTCATCCCGATCGGCATCTCGCGAGACGGCCACTGGGTGCTCGTCGACGGCGACCCGCGGGCGCTCGAGCTGACGTCGGACAGCACCCCTGAGGTCGCTCCGGGTGGGGCCTCGGTCGTGGTGCCGCTCGCCACCACCGACCGCACGCTCACGACGCTCGAGCCGAAGCAGATCCCTGAGTCGCTGGGCGAGGTCGACGTCGTCTTTCCCTTGCTGCACGGGCCTTTCGGTGAGGACGGCACGATCCAAGGCATGTTCGAGATGGCCGACATCCGCTACGTGGGGTCGGGCGTCTTCGCCTCCGCGGCGGGGATGGACAAGCACTACATGAAGGTCCTGTTCGCGGGGGCCGGGCTCCCCGTCGGTCCGTATGTCGTGATCACCGACTCCCAGTGGCAGCGCGACAAGGCGGCTGCCATGGACGCGGTCGGAGCGCTCGACTACCCGGTGTTCGTCAAGCCCTCGCGGGCCGGGTCGAGCATGGGCATCTCGCGCGTCTCCACGCCGGAAGCGCTGGAAGCGGCCATCGAGCTCGCCCGCGAGCACGACCGCAAGGTCATCGTGGAGCAGGGCATCGTCGGTCGCGAGATCGAGTGCGCCGTGCTCCAGGGGCGCGGCACCGACGCGCCACGGGTCTCGCACGTCGGCGAGATCGAGGTGACGGCCGAGGGCGGCCACGAGTTCTACGACTTCGAGGCCAAGTACCTCGACGACGGTGCGGTCCTGTCGTGCCCGGCTAACGTGCCTGAATCGGTCTCGGCCGAGGTGCAGCGACTCGCCGCGGCGGCGTTCGAAGCGCTCGGGTGCGAGGGGCTGGCGCGGGTCGACTGCTTCTACACCCACACCGGCGACGTGATCATCAACGAGATCAACACGATGCCCGGCTTCACGCCCCACTCGATGTATCCCCAGATGTGGGAGGCGACCGGGCTGACCTATCCGCAGCTGATCGACGAGCTCATCCAGCTCGCCCTCAGCCGCCCTGTCGGCCTCCGCTGACGCGTGGCGGTAGCCGTTCCGGGCGTCGAGGCAGCCCGCCACACTGCGTGACGACATCGGGCGACAACACCAGGTTTCGCGGCGCGAGCATGACCAGGGGGTAGAGGGCCGTCCATCCCCTGCGACGCCGGTGTTGACAGGGTGGCGAACACGAGCGCTGCCGCGGCATCGCGGATAGGGTCCACGATCGTGGACATGATGCGGAGTGCGGAGATCGCGGGGACCAACCTCACCGACTGGCGCAAGCTGGCCCAGGGACTGCATGCCCGCTACCTGGTCGACGACTTCGCCGCCGGTGCGCGGTTGCTCGTCGCGGTCGGCGAGGCCGGGGACGCCCTCGGACACCACCCGAGCGTGTCGATGGGCCGGGGGTACGTCGACCTCAAGCTCGTGAGCGCCGACGCGATCTACCGTGACGACGAGGGCACCGAGTACGTCGTGGAGTGGGTGACCCAGCTGGACGTCGACCTCGCGCGGCAGATCAGCGAGATCGCCGCAGACCACCAGGTCGAGGCCGACCCGGCGTCGGTGAGTGTCATCGAGCTGGGCCTCGACACGGCGCGGTCCGCGACCATCGCCCCGGTATGGGCCGCCCTGCTGACCGGGCACGCCGAAGCCCAGGGTCACGGATCTCCCAGTGACGAGATCCGGGACGCCACGGGACGGGTTCCGAACCTGTGGTTCGGGGACACCGACGAGGTCGAGGCGCCACGGCAGCGGTTCCACGTCGAGGTCTACGTCGCGCCCGAGGTGGCCGAGCAACGGATCGCCGCCGCCGTCGCCGCGGGCGGGACCGTGGTCGACGACAGCGAGGCGCCGGCGCTCACCGTGATCGCGGACCAGGACGGCAACAGGGGAGTCGTGTGCATCGACGCGGCCGCTGCCGCGAAGGACTGAACCGTCCGCGTTCAATCGCGTGTCGATGACCCTCAGACAGCAAGGCCCGACTGTCCGGAACCATTTGTCCGGAAGGTCGCAACACGCTGGATACTCAATGCCTTCAACGAAGTCCGTGGCCGTTGACGCTCACGCGATGCGGCGGGAGACTCTTCGTGAGGGGCAAAGGGAGGTCCGATGTCCTGGAACTTGGCTGGAACATATGTCGAGACCTGTTCGTGCGAGCTCATGTGCCCGTGCAACCTGTCTCTGGATCACGGAGCCACCTACGACTTCTGTCGTGTGACGCTCGTGTTCAACATCCGCCAAGGTGCCGTCGACGGCACCGACGTCGCGGGGTGCAAGATCGCGTTGATCGCGGACACACCCAAGGTCATGACCGAGGGCAACTGGCGGGTCGGGGTGTTCGTCGACGACGGCGCGACCGACGCGCAGTTCGACCAGCTGGCGCAGGTCTTCAGTGGGCAGCTGGGTGGCCCGATGGCAGGACTCGCGCCGCTGATCGGCGAGATGCTGGGGGTGGAGCGCGCGACGATCGATGTCGAGGACGACGGTCTGCGGCACAGCGTCCGCATCGGCGATGCCATCGACTTCGAGATCGCGGACATCGTCCCGTTCGGCGTGGAGTCCGGTGAGCCGGTGCGGTTCTCAGGGATGTTCCACCCAGTGGGTTCCGACCTGACCATGGCCGAGGCGAAGCGGTCGAAGATCAGCGCCTTCGGCATCGAGTACGAAGGGAAGACGGGCCTGTCGAAGTCCGACTTCGCCTGGACCGCCTGAGGCCATGACCGACATCAGGGCCGCGGCTCCGTCGGCCCGCGGGGGCATCCGTCCCGCGCTCGTGGCCAGCCGCGCGCAATGGGGCCTGGTCGTGCTGCTCTTCGCCCTCGCCGCAGCCGCCTGGTGGTGGACCGTCGAGCTCATGCGCGGCATGGACGACGGCCCCTGGACCACCCTCGGCTCGTTCGGCTGGTTCCTCGGCGTCTGGGTCGTCATGATGGCCGCGATGATGTTCCCGTCGGTCGCTCCGACGATCGCTCTCTACGCGCGGATGAACCGCACGTCACGGCTGATGCCGCTGGTCTTCACCGCCGGATACCTGCTGACGTGGGCTGGTGCCGGCGCCATCGCCTTCCTGGTCGGATCAGCGGCAAGCCACGTGGCTGGTGGGAAGCTGGCGTGGGACCACGCCGGGCGGCCCATCGCCGGGGCTGTGCTGGTCCTGGCGGCCGGTTACGAGCTGACCCCGCTCAAGAACGTCTGCCTCGGCAAGTGCCGGAGTCCACTCGGCACGCTTCTCGGGTCCTGGCGCGACGGATGGTCGGGCGCGCTGCGGATGGGTGCCAAGAACGGCGCCTGGTGCGTCGGGTGCTGCTGGGCCCTGATGGCGTCACTCTTCGCGCTGGGAGTCATGAGCCTGGTCTGGATGGCAGTCGTAGCGGGCTTCATCGCGGTCGAGAAGATCCTGCCGTGGCGCCGTACAGCCACCTACGGAACGGCCATCGTCCTCCTCGTGTTGGGGGTGCTGGTGCTCGTCGCCCCGGATGCGCTCCCCGGGCTCACCGTTCCCATGCACGACCCGATCCCCTCGATGTCATCGATGAGCTGAACGCCGTCGAACCGGTACGGGGGTGCCGACGACCAGGTGACGGCCACCGCGCTGGTCACCCGTGACGCTGTGCTGCCGGTTCGCAGCTGCGGCGCGCTCGGCACGGCTATGTTGGGCAGGTGCGGACCGCGAGGGACATCGGGCGTGACCTGCTCGACGGGTTCGTGGTCGAGGCCACGGGCAAGGGCGACCGCGTCGACCCGGTGCTCGCGCCGACCGGCGGGCCTGCCGGCAACGCCGTCCTGACCGCCTGGACCGGGCTGGTCCTCCTCGTGCTGTTCGTGGGGGAGCTGCTGACCCTGTTCGACGTGCGAGGACTCATCTCCTGGCACGTGGCCATCGGCGCCCTGCTGGTGCCACCCGCCCTGCTGAAGACGGCCGCCACGGGGTGGCGCGTCCTCGGCTACTACACGGGTCGCGAGCCGTACCGGGTCGCTGGGCCGCCGCCGACCGTGATGCGCTGGCTCGGCCCCTTGGTCGTGGCGTCGACCCTCGGGCTGCTGGCCTCCGGCGTCCTGCTCATCCTGCTGGGCGAGGAGAGCGGCCGTCAGCGCGTCTTCGCCCTCGGCTTCGGCATCAGCTGGGTCACGGTGCACCAAGGCGTGTTCGCGGTCTGGTGCGTCGTCACCGGTCTGCACCTGTTGGGTCGTATCCTCCCGGCGGTGCAGCTGACGGTGCGGCGGGGCGGGGCAGCGAGGGTTCCGGGCGCGCTCACGCGGACCCTTCTCCTCGTCGTCGCGGCGGCCACCGCCGTCGTCCTGGCGGTCGTGCTGGTCAGGAACGACGCCTCGTGGCAGCGCGATCGGTTCCGCCTTGACGAAGGACGCCCGCCGGGAGCCTGGGCTTCGGGACTTGCTGCCGGTCCCGAAGGCTGACTGACCCTCGCCTGCCTCGACCCGTCGCAACTCGTCCGGGTTGTCTCCGCTGGCGCGTCAACCGGTGCCGATGTCGTCCTTTGGGCCGATGACCCTCCGGCGCACGCGGTATAGACCGGAGCGGGCCGGTCCGCACTCGGACCACGACAGAAGGGCAGTGCTCATGGGGAAAGTTGCTCGTCTCAGGATCCTGGGGTCTCTCGCCGTTGCGGCGGCGCTCGCGCTCTCGACGGGCCCGGCGATGGCAGCCGGGTCAGCACCAGGGTCGATGGCGTACACGTGTGCCGGTGGCGACATCCCGTCGGGGACGTACGCGAGCGTGACGGTCACGGGCATGTGCTCCGTGCCGGCTGGCGCTGTGATCAGGGTCGTCGGCAACGTGGACGTCGCTGCCGGTGCGATGCTCGATGCTCAGAGTGCGCCGTCGACGATCACGGTGGGACACAACGTCACCGGCGCAGCCGGCTCGATCGTGGGGCTGGGCTGTCAACCGCCCTCGCTCACCGGCAACTCGGCACACGAGTGCGCCATCCAACCCGAGGGCCACTCCACCATCACGGTGAACGGCAACGTCACCGTCACCGATGCGGCCGCAGCCCTCCTCAACGGCATCACGGTCATGGGCAACGTCACGCTCTCGGGCGGCGGCTCGGACATTCCCTGGTCGATCAAGAACAACACGATCGGCCGCAACCTGACGGTGAGCGGGCAGACCACCGAGTGGCTCGGAGTGCTGTTCAACAGGATCGGCGGCAACGCGACGCTCACCGACATCGCGGTGCTCGACGAGCACCCGGGGGCACCGGGCGTCTACATCGTGCGCAACAACGTGGGCCGGAACCTCACCTGCATGGGGCTGACGCCAGGGGTGTCCGGAGGGTTCGTCCCCGGCAGCGTCAACGTCGTCGGCCACAAGGCCCTCGGTCAGTGCGCCGCCCTGGTCTGAGCCAGGTCAACAGGCTGTCCGCCCGAGACGCCGCTGGGCCGACCCCAGTGGCCTCCCGGGCGGGCAGCTTCGGCTGGGCTCAGTCGCACTTGCGGCCGTTGGTGGGCAACGCCTTCGCGGCGGGGCCGAAGGCGGGGAGCACCAGCGGCTCCGGCGCATAGGCATGGGGGACCAGGACCTCGATCGCGGGCTCGCGTCCGTAGGTCGTGAACCGCACCCCGTCGCTCAGCGACTCCACGACCCAGTAGATGCCGTCGACGTCGAGGCACTCCTGGTCAGTGGGGCCGAGCGCGGGCCAGCCACAGGTGGCGATGATCGCCGGGTCACCCCAGGCAGCGGCGTCGTCCTTGACGCCGCCGTTCGGGTCGACACCCCGCTGCTCCTGCCTGCCGACCTTGTCCGGCCACTGTGCGGTGGCGGGCTCGCACGCCGCGGCGTGTTGCGGCGGCTGGATCTCCACCAGGCTGGAGCACGCCGAAAGCAGACCACCGGCCACCCCGAGGACGAGGAGGCCGGTGGTCGTGGTGCGCAGTGGGCGCGCTGCCATCAGGCGGGCGCCGTGGCACACGTCGGTCGAACGCTCAGACGTGGACGACGGTGCAGGTCAGGGTGCGGGTGATGCCCGGCACGTCCTGGATCTTGGCGATGACGAGCTTGCCCAGCTCGTCGACGGTGTTGGCCTCGACGCGGGCGATCACGTCGTAGGGACCAGTGACGTCCTCAGCCAGGACCACACCGGCAATCCCGGCAATGGCCTCGGCAACGGACGCCGCCTTGCCGACTTCGGTCTGGATCAGGATGTAGGCCTGGACCACCACGTGGCACCTCACACTTTCTGTTCTGGGATCAGTCTGTTCTGGGATCAGTCTGTTCTGGGATTCAGTCTGTTCAAGGGTTGAGCCCGTTCAGGGGTTGAGCCTGTTCAGGGGTTGAGCCTGTTCGAGGGGTTCAGTCTGTTGAGCAGAACGGATGTTGCCTGACGAACGGTTGCTGCACTGCAGGGACCTCGATCCCGGAGAACCGCACGGCCGGGGCGCACCTCGGCCACGCCAGACGCTACCGTGCCCGTGTCCCGCCCGTCTCCCCCGACCCGTCACGAGGAGGTCAAGTCATGGTCACAGCCGACCGCACCCTGGCCGACGTCTCCGAGTCCGAGCTCCTGCGCGAGATCTTCCCCTTCTTCGCTTCCTCGGCGGTGTTGTCGGTCGGACCGGGTGACGACGCCGCGGTCCTGCGCACCGGCCCGGTCACGGTGGCCACGACCGACTCGATGGTGCGAGGCCGTGACTGGCTCGACGAGTGGTCGACCGCGGGCGACGTGGCGACCAAGCTGCTCACGCAGAACCTCGCCGACATCGCCGCCATGGGCGCGACCTCGACCGCGATCCTGGTGTCACTGTTGGCCGAGCCCACCACCTCGCTGGCGTGGGCGGTGGAGTTCGCGCGCGTCCTGGGGGAGCGGGCCTCCGCAGCAGCAGTCGTCGTCGCCGGCGGCGACCTGTCGTCCGCACCCCCGGGCGTGCTGATGGTGTCGGTGACTGCGCTGGGCGACCTCGGCGGCCGTCAGCCGGTCCTGCGCAGTGGCGCTCGCCCCGGCCACGCGGTGGCGGTCAACGGCACCCTCGGCCGCTCGGCGGCCGGGCTGGCGTTGCTCCAGGGTGGCGCCGACCCTCAGGCTGCCGCAGACGGCATACATCGCTCGTGCCTGGCCCACCACCTGCGTCCCGGGGCGCCGCTCACGGCCGGACCCGAAGCAGCCCGGGCCGGCGCCAGCTCGATGATCGACCTGTCCGACGGGCTGCTGCGCGACGGCCACCGCATCGCCGAGGCGAGCGGGGTGCGTCTCTCCCTGTCACCGACCGGTCTCCTCGACGACCACGCGGCGCTGGTGCCCGTCGTCGGCGACGCCGCCTGGGACTGCGTGCTCGCCGGCGGTGAGGAGCACAGCCTGCTGGCGACGTTCCCCGACGACGTGCCCGACGGCTGGCGCACCATCGGCCTCGTGGAGGCCGGCGAGGGCGTCACCCTCGACGGGGCCGTGCAGCAGCCGCGCGGGTGGGATCACTTCCGGGCGTAGCAGGAAATGTCATTGGCGGGCGTAGCAGGAAATGTCATTGCCGGGCGTAGCAGGAAATCGGTGCTTCCGGGCGCAGGGATGAAAGAAGCCGACCTCCCGCTGGGGAGATCGGCTCGTTTCGGTATGCCGCGGGGGCAGGGTCAGCGCTTGACCTTGCCGGCCTTGAGGCACGAGGTGCAGACGTTGAGACGCTTCGGGGTCACTCCCGCGTCGCCCACCAGCGCCTTGACGCGCTGGATGTTGGGGTTCCAGCGACGCTTGGTGCGGCGGTGCGAGTGCGAAATGTTGTGACCGAAGCCCGGTCCCTTGCCGCAGACGTCGCAGTTGGCAGCCACGGGTGTTCTCCTGAAATCGATTGGTACAAGAATGGGGTGGTCCCTGGTGTCTCCTCGCGCGGGCACAGGCCAGCGATGCAGAGGTCCACGGGAACCGGTCAAGCGTAGCCGAGGTGTGGCGCAACGGCCAAAACGGGGCCGGTGGCGGCGTCTGCGGCTAGCCTGCCACCGTGCTCGAAGCCCTCACAGCCGTGGACGCGAGGCGATGGGCTGTGCTCACCCGCGCGGCGTTCGCCGCACGCCGGGCCGAGATCGACGCGCTCAACGTCTTCCCCGTGCCAGACGGTGACACCGGCACCAACCTCTACCTCAGTCTCGACGCCGCCCTCGACTCGGTCCGCACCGAGCACGAGAAGGCCGGCATCCTCGGGGCGGCCACCCTCGAGCAGGAGTGCTCCGCGCTGGCCCGGTCACTGCTGCTGACCGCCCGGGGCAACTCCGGGGTCATCCTCAGCCAGCTCGTGCGCGGGTTCGCGGAGGCGATCGCCGAGTCGGGCCAGGAGCACGCAGGGGCCGTCACGATCGCCGACGGCCTCGAACGGGCCAGCAAGCGGGCCTATGCGAGCGTCACCCGCCCCGCCGAGGGCACGATCCTGACGGTGGCCCGGGCGGCGGCGTCCGCGGGGGCGGCGGCCGTCGACCGCGGCCTGGTGGCGGTGGCCGAGGACGCCCTCGACGCCGCGACGGAGGCGCTGCGCGCCACCACCGCCCAGCTCCCGGCGCTCCAGCGCGCCGGTGTCGTCGACGCCGGCGCGGCCGGCTACCTCCTGCTCCTCGAGGCGCTCGCGAGGGTGGTGCACCAGGACGGCACCCACGTGGGTGAGCGCATGGAGGTGTTCGCCGACGACTCGATGCGCCGTCGTGAGGACTGGAGCCGGGTCGGCGGTGTGGTCGAGCCGACCGGCGCTGCCGGGGGAGCGGCCACCGGCGAGGGCGACCTCGTCCTCGACGGGCCCGCCTACGAGGTGATGTACCTGTTGCGGGACAGCGACGAGGAGCGGGTGGCCACCCTCACCGCGACCCTCGACGGGCTCGGCGACTCGTTGCTCGTGGTGGGCGGACCGGACCTCTGGAACGTCCACGTCCACGTCGACGACGTGGGTGCGGCCGTCGAGGCGGGGATCGAGGCCGGCCGTCCCTACCGGGTGCGGGTCACCCACTTCGACGACCAGGTCGGTCGCGTGGCACCCGCGGCGAACGTGGCGGTCGTCGCCTGCGCGGCAGGGCCGGGGCTGGCCGAGCTGTTCGAGGAGGCGGGCGCGGTCGTCGTGTCCAGCGGTCCCGGTCGACGCGCGTCGGCGGGCCAGCTCCTCGATGCGGCCCGGGCCGCGCACGCCCTCGAGGTGGTCGTCCTCCCCAACGACGGCGACACGGTGATGGCGGCCGAGGCGGCGGCGAGCGCCGCCGAGCAGGAGGGCATCACCCTGCACGTGGTGCGCTCACGGACGGCGGTGCAGGGCCTGGCGGCGCTCGCCGTCTTTGACGCCACGGCCTCCGCCTCCCGCAACGCCGCGCAGATGTCGCATGCCGCCGCGGCCACCCGCCACGGCGCGGTCGCCGTGGCCAGCAAGCAGGCCCTCACCAGCGCTGGTCCCTGCGAGCCGGGCGACGTGCTGGGCGCCGTCGCCGGTGACGTCGTGATCGTGGGGTCCGACCTCGAGGAGGTCGCCGTCGAGGTGGTGGCGCGGCTCCTGAGCAGCGGTGGCGAGCTCGTCACCGTGATCGGTGGTGCGGACGCGCCGGAGGGCCTGGCCGAGGGGCTCGGGGCGCGGATCGAGCGGGGCCACCGCGACGTCGAGGTCAGCGTCATCGACGGCGGACAGCCGCACTACCCACTGCTGCTCGGGGTCGAGTAGGCGTGGTCGACGAGCGCACCAAGCTGGACAAGCTGCTCGGGGTGCGGACCGCGGGCAACCTCGCGAAGCACCGCGACCTCGTGACGGTCGGCGACCTGCTGGAGTTCTGGCCGCGTCGCTACCTCGAGCACACCTCCGACCTGTCCGACCTGCACGTCGGGAAGTACGTCGTGGCAGTTGCCGAGGTCAAGACCGCGGTCACGCGACGCATGCAGAAGCGCCGCGGCGAGATGCTCAACGTGACCATCACCGACGGCCGCAACGAGGTCGACCTGGCGTTCTTCAAGGCTTGGGGACACAAGGACGTCCTCCTCCCGGGGGTTCGTGCGGTGTTCGCGGGCGAGGTCGGCATGTACCGGGGTCGGTGGCAGCTGACCCACCCCGCCTACCAGCCGGTGGAAGGTGACCTGGGCGGCGCCGCGACCGACCGTGGGCCCATCCCTGTCTACCTCCAGGTCAAGGGCCTGCAGAACTGGACCGTGGCCGAGTGCGTGCGGATCGTCTTCGACCACCTCGAGGAGGTGCCCGAGCCCCTTCCCGCGAACCTGCGCGGGCGGCACGGGCTTCCCGGGCGGCTCGAGGCGCTGCGCGGCATCCACGTCCCCAAGGCCTACCCCGAGGTGCAGCGCGCGCGGCAGCGGTTGCGCTACGAGGAGGCGCTGGTCTTCCAGACCCTCCTCGCCCAGCGACGCGCCCGGCAGGCCGCTGACCGCACCGTGGCGCGCACCCCGCGGGCGGGCGGCCTGCTCGCGGCGTTCGACGAGCGGCTGCCGTTCGAGCTGACCGACGGGCAGAAGGCGGTCGGTGCCACGCTCGCCGAGGAGCTCGCCCGGGATGTGCCCATGAACCGGCTGCTGCAGGGCGAGGTCGGCTCCGGCAAGACCATCATCGCCCTGCGGGCCATGCTCGCGGCGGTGGATGCCGGCGGCCAGGCGGCGCTGCTCGCCCCCACGGAAGTCCTTGCGGCGCAACACCACCGCTCGATCACCACGATGCTGGGCGACCTGGCTGAGGGTGGCCTCCTCGGCGGCAGCGACATCGGCACCCGGGTCGCTCTGCTCACCGGCAGCCAGGCCACGGCAGCGCGGCGCGAGAACCTCCTGCAGGCAGCCAGTGGCGATGCCGGCATCGTCATCGGGACGCACGCCCTGATCCAGGAGAAGGTGCAGTTCCAGGACCTCGCCCTCGTGGTGGTCGACGAGCAGCACAGGTTCGGGGTGGAGCAGCGAGATGCTTTACGGGAGAAGGGATCCCAGCCGCCTCACGTGCTGGTCATGACAGCCACACCGATCCCGCGCACCGTCACCATGACGGTCTTCGGCGACATGGAGACCTCCACCCTCGCCGAGCTCCCGCGGGGCCGGTCGCCCATCGCGACGCACGTCGTGCCCGCCGACCGCGACGCGTGGGTGCAGCGCACCTGGGAGCGGGTCGCGGAGGAGGTGCGCTCGGGTCGGCAGGCCTACGTCGTGTGTCCCCGGATCGGCGACGGTGCCGACTCGGTGGCTGCCAGCGGCGCCACCTCGCCCGACGAGGAGGAGATCAGCGACGTCTTCGCCCCGGCCGACGAGGACGGCGACGAGGACGGCGACCGCGAGCGGCCGGCGCCGCCCCGAGAGATGGCGAGCGTGTATGCCGTGGAGGCGTCCCTGCGCGCGAACCCAGCCCTCGAGGGACTCTCGATCGCGGTCCTGCACGGTCGCATGCCCCCGGAGGACAAGGACGCGGTGATGAGCGCGTTCACCGCCGGGCGCATCGACGTCCTGGTCTCGACGACCGTCATCGAGGTGGGGGTCGACGTCCCCAACGCCACGGTCATGGTCGTCATGGACGCCGACCGGTTCGGCGTCTCGCAGCTCCACCAGCTGCGGGGACGCGTCGGTCGTGGTGTCCACCCGGGGCTCTGCCTGCTGATGACGTCGTCGGAGACGGAGGCATCCGTCGAGCGCCTCGAGGCGGTCGCGGCCACCAACGACGGGTTCGAGCTCGCTCGTCTCGACCTCGAGCTGCGTGGCACCGGTGACGTCCTCAGCGGGCGGCAGAGCGGGGGCGGCCGGTCCGGCCGCGCGATGGGTCGGGGGAGCTTCCGGTTCCTGTCGCTCGTGCGTGACGAGGAGGTGATCCTGCAGGCCAGGGAGGACGCTGCCGAGCTGGTCGCTGCCGATCCCGAGCTCGCGGAGCACCCCGAGCTGGCGCGGGCCGTGGCCGAGCGGGTCGACGCCGAGCAGGCGGCGTTCCTCGACCGAGGCTGAGCCGGCCGACGACCGAGCGATAAGGAGGGGCGCACCCACCGTCCAGCGCCCTACGCTCGGAGGATGCTGCTCTCCCATGACGACGAAGGTGCCGGCCCCGCCGTGGTGCTGCTCCACGCAGGGGTTGCCGACCGCAGGATGTGGGACGCCGTCACTCCGGCACTGGCCCACTCGTTCCGGGTCATCCGCCCCGACCTCAGGGGCTTCGGCCAGACCCCGCAGCCGCCCGGGCCGTACGCGGACGCGGACGACGTGGACGCCCTGCTCGACTCCCTCGGCGTGACGGACGCTGCCGTCGTGGGGTCGTCGTTCGGCGGGCGCGTGGCGATGGAGCTGACCGCACTGCACCCGGCCAGGGTGTCCTCCCTGGTGCTGCTGTGCCCCGCCTACCGGGGGCTGGAGCCGACCGAGCGACTGAAGGCGTTCGGGGCCGAGGAGGACCGCCTGCTCGAGGCCGGTGACGTCGACGGCGCGGTGGCGCTGAACGTCGACACCTTCCTGGGCCCTGAGGGCGATGGCGCGGCACGCGGCCTGCTGACCCTGATGCAGCGGCCTGCGTTCGACGTCCAGATCGCGGCCGACGAGGCAGACCCGGGGCCGCAGCCGCGCCGGGTCGAGGTGGATCCCACGACGATCGCCGTACCCACCGTCGTGGTCTCGGGCGCCCACGACCTCGACCACTTCAGGACGGTGGCCGAGCTGTTGGGCGAGCAGATCCCGGGAGCCGAGACCGTCGAGCTCGGCTGGGCCGGCCACCTGCCGGCCCTCGAGCGCCCGGACGCGGTCATCGCGCTGCTGCTCGACGTGCTCCGCGACGACCCGACGGTGCACGCGCCCTGAGTCGCGGCCACGCTGCTACCTTGCCGCCGTGACGCGCATCATCAGCGGCCGGGCCGGAGGCATGCGGCTCGCCACCCCGAGCGGGGCAGGCACCCGACCCACGAGTGACCGGGTGCGCGAGGCGCTGTTCTCGCGGCTCGAGCACCTCGAGGTGCTCATGGGGGCGAGAGTCGTTGACCTGTATGCCGGTTCGGGCGCCCTCGGCCTCGAAGCGGCCAGCCGCGGTGCGGTGTCGGTGTTGCTGGTGGAGTCGGACAAGGCGGCCGCCAAGGTGGCCCGGCAGAATGCCGACACCCTCGGCCTACCGGCGGCGACGGTTCGGCACGCCACCGTGCAGCGCGTCCTGGCGACGCCGCCACCCCAGCCGCAGACGCTCGTCTTCCTCGATCCGCCCTACGACCTCAGCGAGGAGGCGCTCACCGAAGACCTCACGGCCCTCACGACCGGTGGCTGGCTCGCGCCCGACGCGCTGGTGGTCGTCGAGCGATCGGCCCGCTCACCGGAGCCGGCGTGGCCCGAGAACCTGCAGCGTGAGGGCGAACGCCGCTACGGGGAGACCAAGATCTGGTTCGCGGGGCCGCGCCTGCCCGACGTCGTGGCATGACAGAGCCCGACCGCACGGCGGTCGGGCTCTGTCAGTGCTCCGGGGTCGGTCAGACCGCGGGGGAGGAGGGCAGGAGGCTGAACTGCACCCCGCCCGTCTCGTCGACCGCGGCGTCGAGCACCTGGTCACCCAGGGCCACGGCGGCGGTCTCGTCGAGGTAGACCTTCGCGCCGTCCTGCTCGACGACGGCGTCGCCGGGCAGCGCCTGCTCGGCGGTGGTGACGGTCAGGCCGCCGGAGTCGACGCCCTCCTGGCTGAACCGCAGACCAGCGTCCTCGGTGCTGAGGTTCTGGTCGACGAGGGTCTTGACGATCGTGCTGGCGTTCTCGGTCATGGTGAGCATGTGGCTCTCCTTCGCGTTCCGATTGAGTCAGGCCGATTGAGTCAGGCTCTGGAGGTCAGGACCCCTCCACCGTGTCGCACGCACCGCACGGAGGCCAAAACGGGTGTCCGATGGGTGGGACCGGCCGCCCCGCCCAGCCCCGGGGTGTGGCGTCGACACAGGTGGGAGAGGGTATGGGCATGACGCACTATGAGATCCCCCGACCCATCGACGGCGACGTCGTCGAGCTGATCCTCGACGACCACCGCCTGTTCGAGGCCCTCCTGCGAGACCTCCGCGACGCCACGGCCGACCGGGAGACCGCCCGCGAGACGCTGTCCAACGTGCTCATCGCCCACGGCGAGGCCGAGGAGGAGAAGGTCTACACGCAGCTGAAGAGCAAGCGCGCCATCACCGCCCACGAGGCCGAGCACGGCGAGGAGGAGCACGCCGAGGGCAACGAGGCGCTGCTCGCGCTCCTCGAGTGCAAGGGCACCGACACCCAGAAGTTCGACGACGCCGTCGAGGAGCTCGCCAAGGCCCTCAACCACCACATCGGTGAGGAGGAGCAGACGATCCTCAACCCGGCTCGTGAGGACGTGTCGGAGAAGGTCCGCCAGGACCTCGGCGTCGCGTGGGCGGCCCGCCGCAACGAGCTGCTGGACGAGGGTGCCGGGTCGATCGCGAACGTCCGCAAGATCGTGGCCCGGGCCCACAAGGAAGGCCTCCTGCCCGCCGACGAGGAGGAGGACGAGTAGGCGGCGACGCAGTCCGACGAGGCCGCCGGCGCTGCTAGCGTGCCCGTGTGACCAGCGCTGAGACCACGCCGTCCGGGCCCGTGCAGTCGGGGGTCCGCGGCTGTGTGTGTCCTGGTTCGTACGACCCGGTGACCCTCGGACACGCCGACGTCATCCGGAGGGCCGCGGCCCTCTATGACGAGGTTGTCGTGGCGGTGCTGCACAACCCGGCCAAGCGGGGCACCTTCACCCCCGACGAGCGGCGCGAGCTCATCGTCGACTCGTGTGGTGACCTCCCGAACGTCCGCGTCCAGCTGTTCGCCGGTCGGCTGCTGGTCGACGTCGCGCGCGAGGTCGGGGCGAGCGCGATCGTCAAGGGGCTGCGTGGCGGCACGGACTTCGCCTACGAGCTCCCGATGGCCCTGATGAACCGTCACCTCACCGGGATCGAGACCGTCTTCCTGCCCGGCGACCCGAGCCTCGAACACATCTCGAGCTCGCTGGTCAAGGAGGTCGCGGCCCACGGTGGCGACATCTCGGGGCTGGTCAGCGATCGCGTGCGGGACGCGCTGCTGGCGCGCCTCCAGGAGCGGTGACCTGACCTCGACGGACCCCCGGACGCCCCGCTTCCGGCCCGACATCGAAGGGCTGCGCGCTGTCGCCGTCCTGCTGGTGGTGCTCTACCACGCAGACCTGCCGCTCCCGAACGGCTTCCTCGGCGTCGACGTCTTCTTCGTCATCTCCGGGTTCCTCATCACCGGCATCCTCGTGCGCGAGCTGGTCAACACCGGCACGATCAGCTGGACCCGGTTCGTCGGCCGTCGCATCCGTCGCCTGCTCCCGGCGGCGATCCTCGTCCTCGTCGTGACGGCGCTGGTCGCGTGGTTCGTCGTGCCCGGCCTGCGCCGCCGTGACATCGGCACCGACGTCGCCGGTGCCGCCCTCTACGTCGTGAACTGGGTGTTCGCGCACCGCGCCGTCGACTACCTCTCCTCCGACAGCCTTCCCTCGCCGGTGCAGCACTTCTGGTCCCTCGCCGTCGAGGAGCAGTTCTACGTCGTCTGGCCGCTCGCGCTCATCGCCCTGGCCCTGTTGCTGCGGCGCCTGGGTCGCCGCCCCGGGGTGGGCGTCGTGGGTGGCCTGCTCGCCGCGATCGCCGTTCCCTCCTTCGGGTATGCCGTGTGGCTCGGCCACGTCGACCCCGACCGCGCCTACTTCGTCACCACCACGAGGGCGTGGGAGCTCGGCGTCGGCGCGGCGCTCGCAG
The DNA here is from genome assembly GCF_039531795.1 of Pedococcus bigeumensis. Lineage (NCBI taxonomy): Bacteria > Bacillati > Actinomycetota > Actinomycetes > Micrococcales > Intrasporangiaceae > Pedococcus > Pedococcus bigeumensis. The sequence continues at coordinate 684,715 of NZ_BAAAQS010000001.1, forward strand.
TCTGGTGCGCAGGCAGGGAGGCGCGCACCCGGCATACCGACGTGCCCGGGGGTGCGGGCGCCGGGTCGCGCGCCGTGGCATGGGCGGTCCTCGGGTGGGTGGGTCTCGCCGCCGTGCTCGGCTCGGCGGCCTGGCTGCCCGAGGGCGCGACGACGCCCGGGCCCTGGACCCTCGTGCCGACGCTGGGGACCGCGGCGGTGCTCCTCGTCGGCTGGTCGGGCGCTCCCGGCGGACCCATCCGGGTGCTCGGCAGCGCGCCGATGGTCTGGCTCGGCGGCCTGTCCTACTCGATCTACCTCTGGCACTGGCCGTCGCTGGTGCTGACCGAGTGGGCCTTCGACGGGATCACCACCACCCAGCGCGTGCTGGTCCTCGCGGTGTCGTTGCTGCCGGCGTGGGCGAGCCACCGGTTCCTGGAGAGCCCGATCCACCACAGTCGCGCCCTCGCCGCGCGCACCCGTCCCGTGCTCGCCCTCGGGGTCGCGCTGTCTGCGGTGGGCGCGCTCGCCGCCCTGCCGCTCGTCGCCGCGGCATCGCCGTTCCGCACGACGCCCGTCGCCGGCGCCCGGCCGTCGGTCGACACCCTGGGCGCCGCGACGCTCTCCTCACCGCCGAGCACCGACCCCGCGACCTACGCGGTCGACGACTGGGCCTGGCTGACCCCCGACCCGCAGCTCGCCGGCAAGGACCGTCCTGCCGCCGACGTCGACCGGTGCCAGGTGGACCGGCTCGTCGAGGAGCCGGTGGCCTGCGAGTTCGGTGTCGCCGACGGCACGACCACCGTGGCCCTGGTCGGGGACTCCAAGGCCATGCAGTGGCTGCCCGCACTGGAGCGGCTGGCACCTGACCGCGGCTGGCGGATCGTGACCTACGGCAAGTCCTCCTGCGCCTGGGCCGCAGGGCACGCCCAGAACGAGGGCCGGGCCTACCCCGCCTGCGACGAGTGGAACCGGCGGGTCATGGACCGGTTGCGCGCGGACCCGCCCGACCTCCTCCTGACCTCCGGGTATGCCGACTCGGCCTGGGACGGCGACCGCGCCACCCGGGCGGCACTGGTCTCGGGCCTCGCGGCCCGGTGGTCACAGCTGCGCGACGCAGGAGTGCCGGTCGTGGTGCTGGGCGACAGCCCGCTCTCGCCCGACGACCTCGACGTGTGCACCGCCCGACACCCGCACGAGCTGAGCCGCTGCGCCTTCGACCGCGGTCCCGCCGTGGCTGGGAGCGGCCTGCCCGCGCAACGTGCGGCGGCGGCCTCGTCGAGCACCCCACTGGTCGACCTCACGCCATGGATCTGCCCGGTGGAGCAGTGCCCGGTCGCCATCGGGAACGTGTCGATCCACCGCGCCGGTGACCACCTGACCGCCACCTACGTCCGGACGCTGGCCCCGGTGCTGGGCCGGGCGCTGGACGAGGCACTGGACGAGGCGCTGGACCGCGCGGGCTCTCCACGTGTGACACCCTGAGGGCGCCGACGGGGGTCAGACCCGGTGGGGGGCACACCCGCGCATTTGGGGGAGTGGCCCGTGCTCCGGTAATCTCGTGCGTCGGTCTTGTCCTCGCCCGAGGTGAAGTCCGAGTCACTCGACGTCTGCTGGAGCCATGGAACACCTGAACCCCCGATCGCCGCTGGTCTTCGACACCACGGACCTCGGTCGGCGACCCGGTTCCATGGAACGCCTCCAGCGCACCGTCGAGGCACCTGCCGACTTCGGCACGGACGTCATCGCGGTCCCGGAAGGGTCCCCGATCGAGCTGGAGCTCCGGCTCGAGTCCGTCGTCGAGGGCGTGCTGGTCACCGGCTCGGCCCGAGCCACGGCAACCGGCGCCTGCGTGCGGTGCCTGGATCCCGTCAGCCACGAGGTTGACGGACACTTCCAGGAGCTGTTCGCCTACGCCGATCGCGCGGCCCACCACCGTGAGGTGGGCGCGGACGACGACGAGACCGACGAGCACGTGCTGGAGGGCGACCTGTTCGACCTCGAGCCCGTGCTCGTGGACACGGTGGTGCCTGCACTGCCGTTCCAACCCGTGTGCCGGGAAGACTGTCCGGGCCTGTGCTCCGAGTGTGGAGCCCACCTGGCGGACGACCCCGACCACCACCACGAAGTGCTTGACCCCCGGTGGGCCGCGCTCAGCGCGCTGTCCCCCGACACCAACCAGAGCAACACCGAAGAGAAGAGGAACTGACGTGGCTGTCCCGAAGCGGAAGACGTCGCGCTCCAACACCCGTTCGCGTCGTGCGAACTGGAAGGCGACGGCGACCACGCTCACCACGTGCCCGCAGTGCAAGGCTGCCATGCAGCCGCACATCGCCTGCCCGTCCTGCGGCACCTACAAGGGCCGTCACTACACGCCGGCCGAGCGCACCGAGCACCAGGGCTGAGTCGGTCTGACCCTCGCGTGAGTACCCCTCCGTCCCCCAGCGGGGACAGCGCGATGCAGCGGCCCGTCGACGACTTCGTCCAGCACCTCACCGAGGTGGTGGACGGGACGATCGACGAGTCGCTGCTTCTGCGTGCCCTCACGCACCGCTCGTACGCGTACGAGAACGGTGGACTGCCCAACAACGAGCGCCTCGAGTTCCTCGGCGACTCGGTGCTGGGGCTGGTCGTCACCGACACCCTCTACGCCACCCACCCCGACCTGCCCGAGGGGCAGCTGGCCAAGCTGCGCGCAGCGGTGGTCAACATGCGGGCGCTCGCCGACGTCGCCCGCACCCTGGGCCTCGGTGACCACGTGCTGCTGGGTCGTGGTGAGGAGAGCACCGGGGGCCGTGACAAGGCCTCGATCCTCGCCGACACGATGGAAGCAGTCATCGGCACGGTCTACCTCTCGTGCGGCATGCCTGCGGCGGCGCGGCTGGTCCACCACCTGCTCGACCCGCTGATGGCCGCGAGTGCCACCCTCGGCGCCGGGCTCGACTGGAAGACCAGCCTCCAGGAGCTCTCCGCCGCCACGGCCAAGGGTGTGCCCGAGTACCGCGTGGACGAAGAGGGCCCCGACCACGAGAAGACCTTCCACGCCCGCGCCGTCGTCGGCGACGAGGTGCTGGGGTCGGGCACCGGCCGGTCCAAGAAGGAAGCCGAGCAGCGCGCCGCCGAGCTGGCCTGGCGGGCCCTGACGGCCCGGGCGACCGACCTCGCCGGCGCCCCGGCCTCGGCCGACGAGGACGCCGTGGCGGGCTCGCCCTCCTAGGCGAGCGCCCGGCATACCCGGCCCCGACGGACCGCGTGGCAGGGATGTCGGCCAGGCATGCTTGAGTTGGCCCATGCGTGAGTGGCCCGATGCCTGAGCTGCCCGAGGTCGAGGTGGTCCGTCGCGGCCTGGCCGACCACGTGGTCGGCCGCACGATCGACGTCGCCGAGTTCCGCGGCGAGCGGGTGGCTCGCCGGCACGTGCCCGGCCCGCTCGACCTGGCCGCCCGGCTCGCGGGCAACCAGATCGAGCAGGCGCGTCGACGCGGGAAGTACCTCTGGCTGGTGCTGCGCGCCCCCGACGGCCACCGCCAGGGGCTGATCGCCCACCTCGGCATGAGCGGTCAGCTGCTCGTCGAGGCGTCCGATGCCCCGGAGGAGAAGCACCTGCACGCACGGTTCGCCTTCGCCGACCGAGGGCCGGAGCTGCGGTTCGTCGACCAGCGGACGTTCGGCGGGATGGCGCTGGCCGAGCTGACCGACGACCTCGTCCCGGAGACGATCGCCCACATCGCACCCGACCCGTTCGAGGCGGCCTACGACCAGGCCTCCGTCGTGCGGCGGATGAAGTCCCGCGACTCCGCCGTGAAGCGGGCGCTGCTCGACCAGACGCTCGTCGCGGGGATCGGCAACATCTACGCCGACGAGGCGCTCTGGCGGGCGCAGGTGCACGGCGAGCGACTCTGCTCCGCACTCACCAAGCCGACCCTGTCGCGGGTGCTCGACCACGCCCACGACGTCATGCTGGCGGCCTTGGGCGAGGGTGGGACGAGCTTCGACGCGTTGTACGTCAACGTCAACGGCGCGTCGGGCTACTTCGACCGGTCGCTGCACGCCTACGGGCAGGAGGGTCGCCCGTGCGACCGCTGCGGCACGCCGATCCGGCGCGAGGCGTTCATGAACCGCTCGTCGTTCTCGTGCCCGCGCTGCCAGCCGCGCCCCCGGCCCCGGCGCGGCTGACAGCAGGGGTCCCACGGTTGTACAACTGAACCGAGAGGGTGGTGCAGATGGATCACAACGGTCCCGTCCGGGCGGTCGTCTGGGTGCACGGTCGGGTGCAGGGCGTCGGGTTCCGCTGGTGGACCCGGGCAAGGGCGCTCGAGCTGGGGCTCGTGGGCCATGCCCGCAACGCCGGCGACGGCCGGGTGGAGGTGGTCGCCCAGGGTGACGAGGAGCGGATCCGCGAGCTGGTCGCGCTGATCGAGGAGCGACCGTCGCAGCACCTGCGGCCCGGCGACGTGCAGCAGTGCGTGACCACGTGGGGTGCTCCCAGGGACGGGCTGGTCGGCTTCGTGGAGAAGTGACGGCGTCGAGCAGTGACGCGTGGAGAAGTGACCCGGGTCGGGGCGGTTTGCGACTGGTGGCATTGACCGGCTGTGGTCCGGATGTCACTCTGAGAGATGCCCGGACCTGAAGCCGGATGAGATCCCGGAACGGGCACCCCGCACGACGCGACCCCCGACGTCTGCGGAGAAGGAGTCGACATGGCCAAGGCCCTGGTGGGCTATCGCGTGGCGTCTGACCCGCGACTGATGCTCGAGACCATCGAACTGCGTCGCCGGGTGCGGGACCTAGAGTTCCTCGTCGACAGACTGCAGCGCGACAACGACAAGCTGCGTGAAGAAGTGAGACAGCCCGACGCCGTCGCGGCGGGCGTGCCTACGATTGCCGGGTGAGCTCGACCGCACCAACGCCCGGTTCGCCTCGTTCGACCGGTTCGACCCCTGACGATCTGCTGCGCCTGCGCGCCAGCATCGACAACATCGACGCGGCCCTGATCCATCTGCTCGCCGAGCGCTTCAAGTGCACCCAGCAGGTGGGTCAGCTCAAGGCGCGCGAAGGTATGCCGCCCGCTGACCCCGCGCGCGAAGAGGCCCAGATCGCCCGGCTGCGCGACCTCGCCGACCAGGCCGGGCTCGACCCGACGTTCGCCGAGAAGTTCCTCAACTTCGTGATCGCCGAGGTCATCCACCACCACGAGGCCATCGCCGGCTCCTGACCGCGCGGCATACCTCTGGCGTCACACCTGTCACACGAAGCACAGGCAACGCAGGGCGGCGGAAGGTGCCGGGGGCACGCGCGCACCGCGGGTAGGGTGGCCCACGCACAGACAGCCCACGCAGACAGCCCAGGCCGACCGCCCCGCATCTCACCAGGAGCCGACCCGCTCGTGTACGTCAAGAGCCTCACCCTGAAGGGCTTCAAGTCCTTCGCCTCGGCGACCACGATGCGTCTCGAGCCGGGCATCACCTGCATCGTCGGCCCGAACGGCTCGGGCAAGTCCAACGTCGTCGACGCGCTCGCCTGGGTGATGGGGGAGCAGGGGGCCAAGAGCCTGCGCGGCGGCAAGATGGAAGACGTCATCTTCGCCGGCACGTCCGGCCGCGCACCGCTGGGCCGCGCCGAGGTCGCGCTGACCATCGACAACTCCGACGGTGCGCTGCCGATCGACTACACCGAGGTCACCATCGCGCGGACGATGTTCCGCAACGGCGGCTCCGAGTACGCCATCAACGGCACGTCCTGCCGGCTGCTCGACGTCCAGGAGCTGCTGTCCGACTCCGGCATCGGGCGCGAGATGCACGTCATCGTCGGCCAGGGCCAGCTCGACGCCGTGCTCCGGGCCACCCCCGAGGAGCGTCGCGGCTTCATCGAGGAGGCGGCCGGCGTCCTCAAGCACCGCAAGCGCAAGGAGAAGGCGCTCCGCAAGCTCGAGTCGATGGAGGCCAACCTCACCCGGGTCAACGACCTCACCGGTGAGATCCGGCGGCAGCTCGGCCCGCTGGGCCGCCAGGCCGAAGCCGCCCGCAAGGCCGCCGTCATCCAGGCCGACGCCCGCGACGCCCGACTGCGCCTGCTCGCCGACGACCTGGTCCAGCTGACGTCGACCCTCGAGCAGGAGGTCGCCGACGAGACCGCCCTGGTCGCCAAGCGCGCGGAGGTCGAGGAGGGCCTGGCCACCCTGCGCAGCCGGCTCGCCACGCTCGAGCAGCAGGCCCAGGACGCCGCGCCCGAGCTCGCCAGGGCACAGGAGCGCTGGTTCAGCCTCCAGCAGCTGCGCGACAAGCTCACCTCCACCGAGTCCCTCGCCGCCGAGCGCGTCCGACTCCTCAGCCAGGACACCCACGACGAGCAGACCTCCGGCCGCGACCCCGAGGAGCTGCGTGCCCAGGCCGCCGAGGCCCGCAAGCAGGAGGAGGCCCTGCTCGCCGAGGTGCGCGAGGCCAAGGCCGAGCTCGAGGTGGCGGTCGCGGCCCGCGAGGCCGCAGAGCAGGCGTATGCCGCGGAGCAGCAGCGTCTCCAGCGCTTGGCCCGGGCGGCCGCTGACCGTCGTGAGGGGCTGGCCAAGCTCGCCGGCCAGGTGGGTGCGCGCAGGAGCCGGCTCGAGGCCGGCGAGGCCGAGATCGGCCGCCTGCGCGGCGTCATCGAGCAGTCGCTCCAGCGCGCCGCCGCCGCTGAGCAGGAGTTCCGGACCCTCGAGGCCTCGGTCGCCGTCGACGAGGAGGGCGAGGAAGGACTCGACTCCGCCTACGAGAAGGCCGCCGCCGTCCTCGAGCAGGTCGAGGCCGAGGTCGAGCAGCACCGCGAGGCAGAGCGTCTCGCCGAGCGCGACCGCAGCAGCGGCACCGCGAGGCTCGAGGCCCTCGAGCTGAGCCTGTCCCGCAAGGACGGCGCCGCCACCCTCCTGGCCGCCGCCGACTCCCGGCACGGGATCGTCGGTTCGGTCGCCTCACTGCTCCAGGTCAAGGGCGGCCACGAGGCCGCCATCGCCGCAGCCCTCGGCTGGGCCGGCGACGCGCTCGCGGTCGAGTCCGTCGACCACGCGGCCCGCGCGCTCACCACGCTGCGCGCCGACGACGCCGGCCGCGCCGCGTTCCTCGTCGGGCAGACCGCCCGCTCCAGCGACCCGTCCACCTGGCCGGCCCTCGAGGGTTCCGCGGTCTGGGCGCGCGAGGTCGTCGAGGCGCCCGCGACCGTGCGGCCGGCGGTGGAGCAGCTGCTCGACCGGGTGGCCCTGGTCGCCGACCCGGCCCTCGCGGCGGCGCTCGTCTCGCGCGGCGAGGGGATCACTGCCGTCACCACCGACGGCGACGTGTTCGCCCCCGGCTTCGTGCGGGGTGGCAGCAGCAGCGCGCCCAGCCTCATCGAGATCCAGTCGGCCGTCGACGAGACCCGCGACCGCGTCGCCGACGCGACCCGTCGGGGTGAGCAGGCCCGCTTCGCTCTCACCGCCGCCGAGGAGCGCCACCGTGCGGCGACCGAGGGCGTCGAGGCCGCCCTCGAACGGCTCCATGACTCCGACGCCAAGATGGCAGCGGTGGCCGAGCGCCTCGGTCACCTCGGTGCCACCGTGCGGTCCGCGAAGGCCGAGGCCGAGCGCACCGAGCGCACCATCGCCGACGCCACCGCCGCGCTCGAGAGCGACCGGGTCGAGCTGGCCGAGCTCACCGAGCGCCTCGAGGAGGCCAGCGCGGAGCCGACCGAGTCGCAGGACCCGAGCACCGACGAGCGTGACCGGCTGGAGCTCGAGGCGAGCCGCGGTCGCACGGCCGAGACCGAGCTGCGCCTGACGCTGCGCACCAAGGAGGAGCGGGGGCGCGCCCTCAAGGGACGGGCCGACTCGCTCGAGGGCGCGGCCCGCAACGAGCTGGCCGCGCGGCAGCGGCTCGCCGCCCGCCAGGAACGGCGCAAGCGGGAGGCGACGGTGGCCGAGGCGGTGCGCCGTGGGGCCGCCTACGCGTCGACGCTGATCGCGGGCGCGCTCGACACGGCGTCCCGCCAGCGCGCCACCGCCGAGCAGGAGCGCACCGAGCGCGACCAGGCCCTGACCCAGGTGCGGCGCGAGGTCTCCGTCCTGCAGGACGACCTGCGCGAGCTCACCGACACGGTCCACCGTGACGAGGTCGCCCGCACCCAGCAGCGGCTGCGCATCGAGGCCATGCAGGCCAAGGCGGTCGAGGAGCTGGGCATCGACCCCGAGGCCCTGATGGAGGAGTTCGGCCCCCACCAGCTCGTCCCCTTCGTGGCCGGACCCGACGCCGACCCCGACGCCCTGCCGGAGCCCGCGCCCTTCGTGCGCGAGGTGCAGGAGAAGCGGCTGCGCAAGGCCGAGCGAGCCCTCGGCGCCCTCGGCCGCGTGAACCCCCTCGCCCTGGAGGAGTTCGCCGCCCTCGAGGAGCGCCACAAGTTCCTCACCGAGCAGCTCGAGGACCTCAAGAAGTCCAAGCGCGACCTGCTCGACATCGTCCGCGAGGTCGACGAGCGGGTCGAGCGGGTGTTCACCGAGGCGTTCCACGACACGGCTGCCCAGTTCGAGGGCGTCTTCAGCCGACTGTTTCCCGGCGGCGAGGGCAAGCTCACCCTGACCGACCCCGCCAACATGCTCACGACGGGCATCGAGGTCGAGGCGCGCCCGCCGGGCAAGAAGATCAAGCGCCTGTCGCTGCTCTCCGGTGGTGAGCGGTCGCTGGTGGCGGTGGCCCTCCTCGTCTCGATCTTCAAGGCCAGGCCCAGCCCGTTCTACATCATGGACGAGGTCGAGGCGGCGCTCGACGACGCCAACCTGGGCCGCCTGATCACCCTGTTCGAGGAGCTGCGCGACTCCAGCCAGCTCATCGTGATCACCCACCAGAAGCGCACCATGGAGGTCGCCGACGCGCTCTACGGCGTGTCGATGCGTGGTGACGGTGTGACCACGGTGGTCTCGCAGCGCATCCGCGACGTCGCAGCCCAGAGCGCCTAGCGCCGCTGCGGCAGCGCGCCGATTTGAGCATTCGCGTCCGGGCAGGGCACCCTTGGAGGCATGGTCCCCCTCATCATCGGCATGCTCATCTGCGTCGCACTGGCAGTTGCCGTCGTCGCCGTGGTCGCCATCCCGGCGCGCCGCGAGGGTCGCGAGCTGCTCACGCCGCAGGGCGAGGAGATCATCGCCGTGGTCAAGGAGAAGACCGCGTCGACCCTCGAGACGACCGGCGAGGCCATCGTGACGGCCAAGGACAAGGTCGCCGACACGATCACCCCGGGTGACTCGGCCGAGGACATCGGCCGCCACCGCGCCGGCTGACGCCGGGTCGTCACCGACCCAGGCGCCGACCAGCTGAGGCACCGCGTCCCAGCTGAGGCACCGCGTCCCAGATGCGCCGCGTCCCAGATGCGCCGCGTCCCCAGCTGGGCCGCCACCGCACCACGGCGCCGCAAGGCCCGCCTCCTGAGCCGCTCCAGACCCCTGGGGCGGCTCTCGCCGTCGGCGTCTGCGCAGGTCACCGGGGTCCGGTCGGGTCGAACCATGACATTTGTCATGCCTCAACGGAGGCCCTGACCGCGATGCTGTGACGCGGCCCTGACCCGGGGGCCTCTCTCTGAGGGAGTACGCATGGCAACTCTCACGTCCCGCACGCGGCGAATCATCGCCGGCGGCTGCGGGCTGGCCCTGGTCGTCGGCGCAGCCGCCGGCTTCGGCGGTCGGCACGAGCTCAACGAAGCCTGGCTGAAGTACCAGTGGCGCGACCGCCACTACAACGCCGCTGTCATGGAGAAGGCCCTGATGATCGCGGGGGGCAACCCCGCAGAGGCCCAGAACGAGTCCAAGGAAGCCGTGACGATCGCGGAGCAGTTCGCCCAGGCGCGCACGGCCCCCGGCATCGTCGCCCCCGGCGCGTACGGCAACGCCTTCACCCAGATCCAGGGGCTGAGCCACTCGGCCGGCACCTGGAAGGAGGTCACCGGCGTCCCCTACAACGCCGACGACCCGCGCTACCGCGACTACTACTCGAACTCCTCCGGCGGTGCCGGACACGTGACCGGCCGGATCACCGGCCTGGCGGCCGACAGCGCCAACCACGTGTATGCCGCGGGCGCCGACGGCGGCGTGTGGCGGTCCTCCCAGGGTGGCGGCGCCTGGACGTCGATCGCAGACACCCTCCCCTCCCTGAGCGGCGGCGACCTCCAGCTGGCCGGTGACGGCTCGTTGTGGTTCGCGACCGGCGAGTCCAACACCGGGGCCACCTCGTTCGTGGGGGCCGGCGTCTACCGGCTCGGCACCCCCTCGTCCGGCTCGTTCGCCCCGACCGACCGGGTCGGCGGCAAGGAGCTCGAGTCGACCACCATCGGCCGGATCCGGTTCGGGGGCGGCTCGACCGTCTTCGCCGCCACCAACCGCGGCATCTGGTACCACGCGGCCGGGAGCAAGGCCGGGGCCTGGACGTTCGGCTTCGCGCCCAACCCCACGTGGATGCCGGAGATCAAGGACGACGCCGGCAACGTACTCGTCCCGGCCGGGTCGAACTGGGGAGGCAACACCGCCTCCGGACCCACCGACGCGGCATACAAGAACATCGTCAACGACATCGCGGTCGACCCGAAGAACCCCAAGCACGTCGTGGCGGCGATCGGCTGGCGCTCTGGCGACACGTACAACGGGTTCTACGAGACCAACGACTTCACCACGGGACCGTCGGGCTGGCACAAGCTGTCGGTGACCCTCGGTGGCATCACCAACACCTCCGACGTGGGCTACACCACCTTCGCGTTCAGCAAGACCGGTGACCGGTTGTACGCGATGGTGCAGCAGCCCAGCAAGATCGCCGGCTCGTCCTCGCTGGCCGGGATCTTCGTGTCCAAGACCGGCTCCCCGAAGGGCCCCTGGAACAAGATCGCCGACGCTGCGCAGCTGCACAACAGCGGCTCGGCGCTCGACCGCAAGGGCTACGGCGTCGGCGTGCAGGCCTGGTACAACCAGTTCCTCACCGTCGACCCGGCGAACCAGGACCACGTGTGGGCCGGGCTCGAGGAGGTGTTCGAGACCAAGGACGCCGGGAGCCACTGGAGCGCGGTGTCGCCGTACTGGAACTTCTACTTCCCCTGCTGGAACATCGACGACGCCAAGAACACCTGCCCGCTGGCCGGTCACCCCGACCAGCACTCGGTGGCCGTGGGCACCCGTGACGGCAGCCCCGTGGTCTTCTTCGGCAACGACGGCGGCGTCTACCGCCGTCCGGTGAACGGCAAGGTCAACGCCAACGGCAACGCCACCGACCTCGAGTCCACCTCGACCGACGGCACCCTCGACGCGCTGCAGTACTACTCGGTCTCCGTCGGCAAGGAGACCGCTGGCAGCGGGGTGGTCGTCTCCGGAGGGCTCCAGGACAACGGGACCTCGAACCTGCGCAAGGTCGCCGCGGACGGCACCAACGGCGACACCGAGATGGGTTCTGGCTTCGGTGGTGACGGCGGCGACGGTGCAGCCGATCCCCGCCAGGGCTGCAACCAGCTGCAGGAGTACGTCTATCTCGCGGTGAAGGTGACCAACAACTGCGCCACCAACCCCGGCGCACTGAGCGAGGCCACGGCGACCAGCTGGTCGCTCGACCCAGGCGACCCCAACCCGCGGTTCATCGCCCCGGTCGGCCTCGACGGGGCCAACCCCGACACCGCGATCCTCGGCGGCCAGTACGTCTACACGGTCCCGAAGGTGTGGGCTGCCCGTGACGCCTCCGCCGTCAAGAAGGTCTTCGACCTCGGCGCAGGGCACCAGGCCACCGCGGTCTCGATGCAGGACGGCACCGCCTACGTGTCCTGGTGTGGTCCGTGCAACAACAACGGCTTCACCCGGGGCATCGCCACCAACGCGGGCGGGCAGTGGCACCAGCTCACCCTGGCCTCGACCTTCCCGAACCGGTTCGTCCAGGGCCTGACCATCGACCCGACGAACACCCAGCACGCGTATGCCGCCATCAACGGCTTCTCGCGCAGGTTCACCGAGGGCCCGGGCGCCGGGGTCGGCCACCTCTACGAGACGACCGACGGCGGAGCCAGCTGGACCGACACGAGCGGCAACCTGCCGGACGTGCCGGCCAGCGCCGTCAAGCAGCTGGCCAACGGAGGGGTGGTCCTCGGCACCGATCTGACCACCTTCTACCGGGCCAAGGGCGCGACGACGTGGCAGGTGCTCGGCACGGGTCTGCCGCTCACGGTGGTCATGGACCTCGAGTCCGCGCCGGACGGCAACCTGTACGCAGCCACCCACGGACGGGGCATCTGGAGCATCCCGACGCCGCGCTGACCGCTCCGCACGAGACGAGGTGGGCGTGCCCGGATCGCCGGGCACGCCCACCTCGAATCGTGTCGCGGAGGGGTGATGGGGGAGGATGGCGCGCGTGATCGATCAGCTGTGGGAATGGATTGCCGTCGTCGTCGGGCTCCTCGTCATCCTCGGTGGGGTGGTGCTCGGACTGGTGCGTGGCCGCGGAGGCCGCACGAAGTCCGCGCCGACGACCCCGACCCGTGGTCGTGAGGTGCTGCCGGGTGTCGGCGACGACGCGGAACCGCCCCGCGACGCACCGAAGCGGTCCATCGAGGACGCCGGATCGGTCGACACCCTCCCGGTCCCCACGGACGAGGAGCTGCCGTCACCGGTCCCGACTCCCACCCTCGAACGCCCCGAGGCGCCCGCCGGCCGGCTCCAGCGGTTGCGTGCGCGGCTGGCGCGGTCCAACAGCGCCCTCGGTCAGGGCCTGCTCGCCCTGCTCTCGCGCGGCCACCTCGACGAGGAGGCCTGGGAGGAGGTCGAGGACACCCTCATCGCGTCCGACCTCGGCGTGGAGGCCAGCACCGAGCTGGTCGAGTCGCTGCGTGCGCGGGTCAAGATCGAGGGGACGACGGACGAGGCGACGGTGCGCGGCTGGCTCCGCGAGGACCTCCTGCGGCTCGTCGACCCCACCTTGGACCGCACCATCGTCAGCTCTCGCGTCGACGGGCGCCCGGCCGTGGTCATGGTCGTCGGCGTCAACGGCACCGGCAAGACCACCACCGTGGGCAAGCTGGCTCGCGTGCTCGTCGCCGAGGAGAAGGACGTCGTGCTCGGGGCCGCTGACACCTTCCGGGCCGCCGCTGCCGACCAGCTCGAGACCTGGGGCGCCCGCGTCGGGGTGCCGACCGTGCGCTCCGACCGCGACGCGGCCGACCCGGCCGCGGTCGCCTTCGACGCCGTCAAGGCGGGCGCCCAGCTCGAGGCCGACGTCGTGCTCATCGACACCGCGGGGCGGCTGCACAACAAGGTCGGCCTGATGGACGAGCTGCGCAAGGTCAAGCGGGTGATCGAGAAGCAGAGCCCGATCGACGAGGTGCTGCTGGTGCTTGACGCGACCACCGGGCAGAACGGCCTGCGGCAGGCGGAGGTGTTCGCGGAGGTCGTCGACGTCACGGGCATCGTCCTCACCAAGCTCGACGGGACGGCCAAGGGCGGCATCGTGGTCTCCGTGCAACGCAAGCTCGGCGTGCCGGTCAAGCTCGTCGGCCTGGGCGAAGGGCCGGACGACCTCGCGCCGTTCGACCCTGAGGCCTTCGTCGACGCCCTCCTTGCCTGAGCTGCGCGGGTTCGCCACCGCGGTGCTCGCCGCGGCTGCGGTGGGTATGCCGGGTGCCTCCGTGCCTGCGGCTGCCGCCCGTCCGGCGGCGACTGCGGCTGACCGGGTGGACTTTCGGTTCGAGGACAGCCGGATCAGCGAGTCGTCCGGTCTGGCCCTCAGCGTCCGCCACCCGCACACGGTCTGGACCGTGAACGACTCCGGTGACCGGGCGCGGGTCTTCGCCGTCGACACGCGCACCGGCGCGACGGTCGGGGTGCACACCTTCGCGGCGACGGTGCGCGACGTCGAGGCCCTGGCGATCACCCCACAGGGACGGATGCTGGTCGCCGACATCGGTGACAACGGCGCCTCCCGCGACGTCGTGCGGGTCTTCTGGTTCGAGGAGCCGGCGCTGGGCGCGACCACCGGCGCGCGCGGCGACCCGGCCTCGTGGGAGCTGCGCTACCCCGACGGACCGCACGACGCCGAGGCCCTCGCCGTCGACCCCCAGACCGGTCACGTGCTGGTCGTCACCAAGGGGCGGCCCGGCAGCGTCTACGCCCTCCCGGCCACGCCGACCCGTCAGGGCGTCAACCGGCTGACCCGCGTGGGGTGGGCGCCCGACACGGCGACCGATGCCGTCTTCCTGCCGGACGGCTCTGCGCTCGCCGTCCGGACCTACACCTCGCTGCACCTGCTCGAGCGCGGCACCTGGACCGACCAGCTCACGACCCTGCTCCCGCTCCAGCCGCAGGGGGAGACGCTGGCCATCGCGCCGGGGAGGGCAGCCCTGCTGGTGGGCAGCGAGGGCACGGGCTCCCGCGTCCAGCAGATCGCCCTCCCGCAGCTGCCGAGCAGCGCCCCGACGACCCCGACGACCCAGACGACCGCGTCGTCCCGTCCTTCGGCGACCTCCACGCCGCCACCCGGCACGCCCGGACCGAGCGCGGGCACCAGCGCGAGCGGTGACTCCGCCCTGCCGCTCGTCGTCAACCGCGGGGAGCTGGTCGCCGGGCTGGGGGCCAGTGCCGGGCTGGTGCTGCTGGCCCTCCTCGTCGTCGGCCTCTCCAGACGGCACCGACGATGACGGATCGCCGGGCGCCACGGTCCGGGGAGGCACTGCCGGAGGAGCCGCTGAGCGGGGGCAACACCGGCGTGGTCGTCCGGGTCGGTGACACGGTCCGTCGCCAGGCCGGCCACTGGACGCCGGCGGTGCACGCCCTGCTCGACCACCTCGAGTCGGTCGGCTTCGACGCCGCGCCCCGCGCCCTCGGCACGGACCCCCAGGGACGCGAGGTCGCGGCATACCTCCCGGGGCTGGTCGGGACGCTGGGACCTGACGTCCTCCCGCCGCCGTTCCGGACCGTGCAGGCCTGCCGGGCCATCGGGGCGTGGATGCGCGCCTTCCACGACGCCCAGACCGGGTTCGAGCCCGACCCGGCGCTCCCGTGGCGCGTCGCGCCGGGCCGCCCGCTGGCCCCGGGCGAGGTGGTCCTGCACCACGACGTGGGCACCTACAACACCGTCCTGCGACCCGACGGCTCGTTCGCGGTGTTCGACTTCGACTTCGCCTCGCCCGGGTGGCCCGTGGACGACCTCGCCTACGTGCTCTGGTCCTGGACGCCGCTGTGGCACGACGAGGCTGCGGTGGACCGCGAGATGGGAGGGGTCACCCTGTCGGAGCGGCTGCACAAGTTCGCTGCCGTCCTCGACGGGTATGCCGCCGACGCCCCCCTGCGTGCGCAGGTGCCGGACGCGGTGCTGCGCCGCATGACGCGACAGTCGCGCACGCTGGAAGACCTTGCGGCGCAAGGGGACCCTGCCTTCGTGCGGATGGTCGCCGAGGGCCACGCCGAGCGGCCCCGCCACGACGCCCGGTGGTTCGCCCAGCGACGCGACCTGTTCGCGGCCGCGATCTCGTAGGTCAGGCGCGGGCCGCGCGGACCGCGAGGTAGGCAAACCCCACCAGCGCCGTCGCACCCGCGGCCACCAAGGGCATGCGCATGGGTGGGAGGTCGCCGCGGGACCGTGACGAGCGGACGCTCCGGCTCGACTGCCACGACAGGAGCGAGCCGTTCGACTGGCCCGACAGGACCGAACCCTGGCTCTGGAACGACAGCGCCGACCCCATCGACATCGTCGAGCCGACCGAGCCCAGCGAGGCGAACGAGCCGATGCTGGCGACGGATGCGACCGAACCGACGCTGCCGACCGAGAGGATCGAACCCTCCGAGGCGATCGACAGGATCGAGCCGCGGGAGCGGAGGGACCACAGCGAGTCGCCGGACATGCCGCCATCGTGCCACGGTCAGTCGGAGGACCTTGGGGGCTGTCGGGGGTCGTGGCTAGCGTGACGGGATGGCCGGTACCCGGAAGACGCAGACCCACCACACCATCGACTACATCGAGCTGGCGGCGCCCGACCTCGGCGTCGCTCGCGACTTCTACTCCGCAGCGTTCGGCTGGGAGTTCAACGACTACGGCGGCGAGTACGCGGGGATCCGTGCTCCGGGCGGAGAGGGGGAGGTCGGCGGGCTCAACCCCGAGGGACAGCCCGGGCCCGGTGGCGCCTTGGTGCTGCTGTACTCCGACGACCTCGACGCGACCGTCGAGAGGGTCCGCGAGGCCGGCGGCACCATCGCGCGCGAGCCCTACGAGTTCCCCGGTGGACGCAGGTTCTTCTTCCGCGACCCGGCCGGCAACGAGCTCGGGGTGTGGACGACCGCCTGAGCCCACGTCGGGTGACGGCCGGGTCCCCGAAGGGGTGCCATGGCCTAGCCTGAGCGCGTGGAAACGGGGGTGGAGCGACTCGGGCGGGCGGCGAAGACGTGGCGCGCGGCGGTCGTCCTCGCGCTCACGATCCTGTTCTGTGCAGGGTCGCTCGTGGGCGACGACCACTGGTGGCCGTTCAGCCCCTGGCGGATGTTCTCGACCTCGCAGGCAGCCACCGGGTCGGTCTGGTCGACCGGCATCGAGGTGCAGACCGCCGATGCCCCCGGGGAGTGGGTGCGCGCCCCCCTGACCCCCGAGAACGTGGGGCTCAACCGCGCCGAGGTCGAGGGTCGCATCCCGCAGATCGAGGCCGACCCGTCGCGCCTGGGCACGTTGGCGCGCAGTCACGCCCGCCTGCGACCCACCGCCGCGGAGTGGACCGCCCTGAGGGTCGTGCGCCGGCTCATCGTCGTCGTCGACCGCAAGCCCACCGGTGAGGTGCGCACCGAGGTGCTCGCCCAGTGGAGGGCGCCGTGAGCACGGTGAGCACTGTGAGCGCTGTGAGCACCATGGTGCGCGGGACGGGTCGACGGTTCTGGGGCTGGTTGTTCGCCCCGATGCCGCTGTCGCGGGTGGCCGCCCTGCGGGTGCTCGTCTTCGCGTTCGTCATCGTCGACGTCGTCCTGCTGCACACCTCGGGCTGGTACCACGGCTATGCCGACCCGGTCTGGTACGAACCGCTGGTGATGGGCAAGGTGCTGCACCTGCCCGCGGCGTCCGTCCTGCTCGTGCAGGTCCTCAAGTGGGGCTGCGTCGTCGCCGCGCTGGCCGCGATGACCGGTCGCGCGCCGCGGCTGCTCGGGTGGGCCGTGGCGGTGGGGTGGGTCTGGTACCAGTACGTCGCGTTCGCGTACGGCAAGGTCGACCACGACCGGGCCGACTTCGTCGTGGCCCTCGCCCTGCTGCCGACGGTCGGAGTCGCCCACCTGTCCGACCAGCGGCGCAGCGAGGCGGCCGGCTTCGCCCTGCGCGCGGTCCAGCTGGCCGCGGTGGCGACGTACTTCCTGTCCTCCTGGGCCAAGGTGCGCTTCGGCGGCTGGGACTGGGTGAACTCGGCCACCATGGTCCGGGCCGTCGTCCGGCGGGGGACACCGATGGCGCAGTGGCTGCTCGACGTGCCGTGGACCCTGCACTGGTTCCAGTGGGTGCTGATGGGGGCCGAGCTCACCTCACCGGTGATCTTCCTGCTGTCCGAGAAGTGGCGGCGGCGGGCCGTGGGTGGCTGGTTCGTCTTCCACGCCATGACCTACGGCGCCATCACCATCGCGTTCTGGCCCCACCTCGTGATGATGCTCGCCTTCCTCCCCCTCGAGGCGTATGCCGCCTGGCTCCGCCACCGGTTCGCCCGCCTCCGCGGCGGCCCACCCCCCGGGCCGGCCGAGGGGCCGCCCCCTGCGCCGGGCGACCCGCAGCGCTCGAGCCGTGACCCCGTCGGCGCCGCCGGTTAGGGTCGTCGCGTGAGCCGAGCAGAGCACGCCGCCGCCTTCCTCTCCGCCGTCGACCTGAGCCTCGACCTGGCTGCCCGCCCCCAGGTGCGCGACGCCTGGGGGCGCGAGAGCGCCTGCGCGGGCATGACCGTGGGAGGGCTGACCCACCACCTGCTCAAGCAGGCCGGCAACACCGTGACCGGGCTGCGCGCAGCGCCGGACAAGGCTCCCGCCGACGCCCCGGTGATCACGGTGCAGGAGCACTACGCCCGAGCCGCCTGGGTGGAGGCCGCCCCCGACGACGACGTCAACGTGTCGATCCGCGAAGGCGACAACGAAGCGGCGGAAGTCGGTCCCGACGTGGTGCTCGAGCTCGGCCGCGAGTGGGCAGCCGAGCTCCCGAGCCTGCTCGGTGCCCCGCGCCAGCCCGACACCGTCTTCATCCCCTGGCAGGGCTGGTCGCTGTCGACCGAGGACTTCCTGACGACGCGGATGATGGAGATGGTGGTGCACGGTGACGACCTCGCCGCGAGCGTCGGCGTCGAGACCCCCACCTACCCCGACGACGTGCTCCGGCCGGTGCTGGGCCTGCTGACCGGGGTCGCCGTGCGTCGACACGGGCAGACCGCGGTGGTCCGGGGCCTGAGCCGCCCGCAGCGGGCACCGGGCTCGATCTCCGCCTTCTGACCCTCCCGCGCGTCTTCGGAGGATCTGCCGGGTCCTGACCCGGTGGATCCTCCGAAGAGCTACCGCTGGGACGGCCCTCGGCGCGCGCTGGGACCGCACCACTCGGGCGTCCCGGCCCGGCTCGCGCGCGCTATCGTCGGCCCGTGCAGCCCGACCAAGAGCACCTGCCCGCGGCCGTGGTGGCGGAGGCCGCGGCGCCCCTACCCGAGGACGTCGCGGGCTACCACGACGCCCTCCTGGCCGCCGCCGACGCCCACGACCCGATCCGGATGGACCACCTCGTGCACGGCTGGGCGCAGGCGCGCGCCGAGCTGCTGCCGCTCACCGACCCGGCCGAGCTGACCATGCAGGCCGTGCTCGACCGCCGCCTCGGCCAAGTCCTGTTCGGCGCCGGCCACCCCGCCGCGGCGCAGGTGCTGAGCGACGCCCTGGGCGCGGCGGTGCTGGCGGAGGCCGAGGTCGAGGTGTTGCGCTGCCACGTCGCCCTCGTGCCGGTGGAGACGCTGCTCGGCGACCCCGACGCGCTCGCGGCCGGGCGCGGCTACGTCGAGCAGCTGCAGGCGATGGGGGAGCCCGGCCACGCCGCCGGAGGGCTGATGGGGCTCGCACAGGTCGCGCCCCCGGAGGAGGGACCGGTCCTGGTGCTGCGGGCCTCGCACCTCTACGAGCAGGCGGGTGACGGCGGCTGGGCTGCCGAGGCGGCCGTGCTGGCTGCCCGCGCCCTGGCGGCAGCGGGGGACCCCCGGGCGGACGACGTCCTCGACCGGGCGAGGCGGCTCGTCGACGGGCACGCCACGGTGGAGCTGCGGGTCGCGCTGGCCGAGGTGGAGGCGATCGTGCTGTGGCAGGACGGCGACGCCCCGGCTGATGCGACCCTCCTGGGCGAGGCCATCGACGCGTCCGAGCGGACCGGGCGCCCCGTCGCGCCGGACCTGCAGATCCTGCTCTGCGACATCCTGGTCGAGAGCGGCCAGTGGGAGGCGTTGCGGACCCCGGCCAGTGCGCTCGTGCGCTTGGGGGAGCTGGTGGAGGACGACGAGCTCACCTCGCTGGGCCGGCGGTACCTCGCTCGGGCCACCGCTCCCACGATGTGAGACGTTGACCATCCGGTTACCTGATGCTTACCGACGTGAGGAACCGCTAACACGCCTGTAACAAACTCCGGCATGCCCTGAAACGCCTGCCGGTCAGAGTTCTGGCCATGACTCCAGCACTTCTGCCAGCGGCAGACCCCACGATCAACGAGGCCGCGACCGCCTTCATGCTCGTCGCCGCCTCGATGGTCCTTCTGATGACCCCCGGTCTCGCGCTCTTCTACGGCGGAATGACGCGAGCCAAGTCCGTCCTCAACATGATCATGATGTCGTTCGGGGCCCTTGGCGTCGTCGGCGTCATCTACGTGTTGTGGGGCTACTCCATGTCCTTCGGCAACCTGCAGGACGGCACCGGCGACGTCGGTGGCCTGTTCACCAACCCCTTCCACCTGTTCGGCCTCAAGAACGTCATCGGTGCGGACGGCTCGCGCCTGATCGACGTGTTCGGCGTCGACGTCTTCATCCCGGAGACCGTGTTCGTCGGTTTCCAGCTCACCTTCGCGGTCATCACCGTGGCGCTGATCAGCGGCGCCGTCGCCGATCGCGTGAAGTTCTCCACCTGGCTCGTGTTCTCCGGCATCTGGGCGACCATCGTCTACTTCCCGATCTCCCACATGGTGTGGGGCGGTGGCGTCCTGTCCGGTGCCGAAGGCGGTCTGTCGGCGAAGATCTTCGGCGCGACCGACGGTGTCGCCAACATCCTCCCGATCGACTTCGCCGGTGGCACGGTGGTCCACATCAACGCCGGTATCGCCGGTCTGGTGCTGGCCCTGATCGTCGGCAAGCGGTTCGGTTTCGGCAGCCAGGCGATGCGACCGCACAACGTGCCGGTCGTCATGCTCGGCGCGGGCCTGCTGTGGTTCGGGTGGTTCGGGTTCAACGCGGGCTCCGAGCTCGCCGCGGACGGACTGGCCTCGACGGTGTGGCTCAACACCACCGCCGCCACGTGTGCCGCGATGCTCGGCTGGCTGCTCGTGGAGAAGATCCGCGATGGCCACGCCACATCGGTTGGTGGCGCCTCGGGCGTCGTCGCCGGGCTGGTCGCCATCACCCCCGCGTGTGGCGCCCTGTCGCCGGTCGGCTCCCTGATCCTGGGTGTGGTCGCGGGTGGCCTGTCTGCCCTGGCGGTAGGCCTGAAGTACCGCTTCGGATACGACGACAGCCTCGACGTGGTCGGCGTCCACCTGGTCGCCGGTCTCTGGGGCACGATCGGTGCGGGCCTGCTGGCCACTGGGTCTGGCCTGTTCTACGGCGGTGGAGCCAAGCAGCTCGTCGTGCAGATCCTCATCGCCTTCGCCTCACTGCTCATCAGTGGCATCCTGACCGCGGTGATCGCACTGGCCCTGAAGTACACGATGGGCTGGAGGGTCACCGAGGACGTCGAGTCCGACGGCATCGACCAGAGCGAGCACGGCGAGTCCGCGTACGAGCTCACGGGACTCACCTCAGGCCGGTTCAGCACCGCGTCGTCCGTCACGACCTCGTCCGCCAAGCCTGCCAAGACCCACGAGGGAGCATCGGCATGAAGCTCGTCACCGCCATCATCAAGCCCCACCAGCTCGACGAGGTGAAGGAGGCCCTGGAGGCCTACGGAATCTCCGGCATGACCGTCAGCGAGGCGTCCGGCTACGGCCGCCAGCGGGGCCACAGCGAGGTCTACCGTGGCGCCGAGTACACCGTCGACTTCGTGCCGAAGGTGCGGGTCGAGGTGCTCGTCGACGACATCGACGCCACGTCCGTGGCCGACGTGATCCTCAAGGCCGCGCAGACCGGCCGGATCGGCGACGGCAAGATCTGGACGATCCCCGTCGAGGACGTGGTCCGGGTCCGCACCGGGGAGCGCGGCGTGGACGCCCTCTGACCGACCGGCTGCACCGACGGTGCCCGGGACCCTTCGTGGTCCCGGGCACCGTCGCATCCGCCCGCGGCATACCCCCCCGACCGACTCGTGACCCACTCGTGGGCGACCCCTGAGCGGCCCGGCCGACCCCTGACCGGCCCTGGCCGACTCCCGAGCGCCCCGGCCGACCCCTGGCCGGCCCTGGCCGACTCCTGAGCGACTCCTGCTCACGGCCGAGCGCACGTGAAGTGGCGCGAACCGGCGCAACCACCCGCAGACGTCTAACACGGGCGTAACACGGGGGCTCACATTCGGAAACGTCGAGAGGGCACGGTGGTGGAGTGACGATCGAGCAGAGCGACCTGGCGGCCCGCCGCCTGGACCTGGCGGGGGCGAGGGGCTTCGACGCCCCCGGGGCCGGCCCGGCCCGCCGTGACGCCATCGCCGGCCTGACCCGCGACTGGCTCTCCCAGGTGTGGACCCAGGCCCTCGACGGGAAGCCGACGGAGGGCATCGCGCTGGCTTCGGTGGGGAGCCTGGCCCGCGGCGACGCAGGCCCCCTCAGCGACGTGGACCTCGTGCTGCTCCACTACGGGCGGTCCCTCAGCGGCGACGACCTGCGCGGCCTGGCCGACCGGGTCTGGTACCCCGTGTGGGACGCCGGGGTGAAGCTCGACCACGCCGTGCGCACCGTGAACCAGTGCCGGACGGTCGCCTCCGGTGACCTGGCGGCGGCTGTCGGGCTGCTCGACCTGCAGTGTGTGGCCGGTGACGCCGAGGTGGTGGCCGCCGCCCGCTCGACGGTGTCGCACGACTGGCGCGCGAACGCCCGCCGCCGGCTGCCGCAGCTGGTCGACAGCCTCAAGGCGAGGCACGCCCGCCACGGTGAGCTCGCGCAGAGCCTCGAGCCGGACCTCAAGGAGGCGCACGGCGGCCTGCGCGACATCACCGTGCTGAACGCCCTCGTGGCCGCTTGGCTGACCGACCGTCCGCACGTCGGCGTGGACGAGGCCCACCAGACGCTGCTCGACGTGCGCGACGCCGTGCACGTCGTCACCGGCCGGGGCCGCGACCGGCTCACCCGCGAGGACCACGACGCCGTCGCCGCGCTCCTCGGGCACACCGACTCCGACGAGCTGATGACGATGGTGGCCGACGCCGGTCGCACCATCGCCTACGCGCTCGACGGCACGGTCCGGCGCGCCGGCCAGTCGCAGCGGGCGCGCACCCTGCGGGTCGGTCCGCGCCGGCCGCAGCTGAACCCCTTGGGGTTCGGCATGTTCGAGCACGACGGCGAGGTCGTCCTCGGCCCCAGGAGCACCCTGTCCACCGACCCCCTGCTGCCGCTGCGCGCAGCGGTGGTCGCGGCCAGGGCCAACCTCCCGATCGCCCCGACCACCCTGGCCAACCTCGCCGGCCAGGCACCGACTCTCACCGAGCCGTGGCCGGAGATCGCGCGTGACCTCTTCGCCGACCTGCTCGCGACCGGCCCGGGGCTCGTGGGGGTCTGGGAGGGGCTCGACCAGGCCGGCATCATCGACCGCTGGCTGCCGGAGTGGGCGGCGGTGCGTTCCCGCCCACAGCGCAGCGCGGTCCACCGCCACACGGTCGACCGGCACCTCATCGAGACCGTCGTGCTGGCGGGTGGACTGGTACGCGGCGTCACCCGGGCCGACCTGCTGCTGCTCGCCGCGCTGCTCCACGACATCGGCAAGATCCGTGGAGCGCACGACCACTCGGCGACCGGGGCGCCGCTGGCCAGGGCGATCGCCACGCGCCTCGGGTACCCCGCCGCCGACGTCGAGGTCGTCACGACCCTGGTGCGCGAGCACCTCACCATCATCGACCTCGCCACCCGCCGCGACCACCAGGACGCCGGCACCGTCACCGCGGCGCGCACCGCCGTGGGTGGCTCGCGCGAGGTCTTCGACCTGCTCGTCGCGCTCACCGAGGCCGACGCCAGCGCCGCCGGACCGGCGGCCTGGACCGACTGGCGGGCGACCCTGCTGGGTCAGCTCGCCGAAGCGGCCCGCAAGGGCTGGGAGGAAGGCGCCGTGCCGCCGCCGGCAGAGACCGCGACCGTCGACGAGGACGACCTGCGCTCCGTGGCCGCCGGCGACCCACGGGTCATCATCCGGCCGCAGGGTGGGTCCTACCGCATCGACGTCTTCGACCGTGACCGGCTGGGGCTGTTCGCCGACACCGCAGGGCTGCTCGCGGCATACGGGCTGGTGGTCCGCACCGCGATCCTGCGCACGGTCGACGGCGTGGCCGCCAACGAGTGGCACGTCGAGAGCCCGAGCGGTGAGGCACCGCACGAGGAGCGCATCGTCCGCGGCCTCGAGCGCCTCGCCCAGGGCGACCGGGCGCCCTTGGGGCTGTTGGAGCGGCGCCGCGCTTTCGCGGGACGCACCAGCGCCGAGTCGGGCACCGGGTCGCCCGGCCAGGCCCGCGCGCTCGTGGTGCCCCACGCGTCGGAGGAGGCCACCGTCATCGAGGTGCGGGCCCAGGACCGACCCGGTCTGTTGCACGAGCTCGGCATGGGGTTCGCCAAGGCGGGTCTGTCGGTGCGCTCCGCGCACATCGCCACGTATGCCGGGCAGACGCTGGACACGTTCTACGTCACCGAGTTCGGTGGTCGCCTGCTGTCCCCGGCCAAGGTCGCCCAGACGGTGGCCATGGTGATCGACACCTGCGACGGTGCCGCGACCTCCTGATCCGCCGGTCGCGTGCCTGAGGCGGTGCCATGGCGCCGCGTCAGGCACACCACCTCTGGTCGATTAACCTTGGGCGCGTGTTCACCTCACTCTCCGATCGCCTGACCGCCACCTTCAAGAACCTCCGGGGCAAGGGACGGCTGTCCGAGTCCGACGTCAACGCGACGGTCCGCGACATCCGGCTGGCGCTGCTCGACGCCGACGTCGCCCTGCCGGTGGTGAAGAAGTTCACGTCCGCGGTGCGCGAGCGAGCCCTCGGGGCCGAGGTGTCGGGTGCGCTGAACCCGGCGCAGCAGGTCGTGAAGATCGTCAACGAGGAGCTCGTCGACATCCTCGGTGGGGCGACCCGGACGATCCAGTTCGCCAAGAACCCGCCCACCGTGATCATGCTGGCGGGTCTGCAGGGTTCGGGTAAGACCACCCTCGCGGGCAAGCTCGCCCGGTGGCTCAAGGAGCAGGGCCACACCCCCATCCTCGTGGCCGCCGACCTCCAGCGCCCCAACGCGGTGACCCAGCTCGAGGTCGTCGGTGAGCGTGCCGGCGTGCCGGTGTTCGCCCCCGAGCGCGGCAACGTCGGAGGTCACGACGCAGTCGGTCCGACGGGGGAGGGGACGCGCTCCTTCGGCGACCCGGTGTCCGTCTCGCGAGCCGGCATCGAGCAGGCCCGCCGCGCCCAGCACGACGTGGTGATCGTCGACACCGCCGGCCGCCTCGCCGTCGACGCCAACCTCATGCAGCAGGCGGCTGACATCCGCACCGCCATCTCGCCCGACGAGGTGCTGTTCGTCATCGACGCGATGATCGGCCAGGCCGCGGTCGACACGGCCCTGGCGTTCCAGGAGGGTGTCGACTTCACCGGCGTCGTCCTGTCCAAGCTCGACGGCGACGCCCGGGGTGGTGCGGCGCTGTCGGTCGCCTCGGTCACCGGCCGGCCGATCATGTTCGCCAGCACCGGCGAGGGCGTGAAGGACTTCGAGGTCTTCCACCCCGACCGGATGGCCTCCCGCATCCTCGACATGGGCGACGTGCTCACCCTCATCGAGCAGGCCGAGAAGGCCTTCGACGCCAGCCAGGCGCAGGAGATGCAGCGCAAGTTCCTCGCCGAAGAGGACTTCACCTTCGACGACTTCCTGCAGCAGATGTCGGCGCTGAAGAAGATGGGCGGCATGAAGGCGATGCTCGGCATGATGCCGGGCATGGGCCAGATGAAGGCCCAGCTCGACAACCTCGACCCGCGCGAGTTCGACCGCATCGAGGCCATGGTGCGGTCCATGACGCCGTTCGAGCGGACCCACTCCAAGCAGATCAACGGCTCGCGTCGACTGCGCATCGCCAAGGGCTCGGGCGTCGAGGTGTCCGAGGTCAACGCCCTGCTCGAGCGCTTCACCGAGGCCCAGAAGATGATGAAGCAGCTGGCCCGTGGCGGCGGCCTCCCGGGCATGCCCGGCCTGCCCGGCATGGGTGGCGGCAAGAAGGGCCGGCAGCAGCAGCCGCAGCGCAAGAAGTCCAAGTCCGGCAACCCGGCCAAGCGCGCTGCCGAGGAGCGCGCGGCGGCCGAGAAGGCGTCGGCGGCCAAGACCGGAGGCGGTGGCTCGGCGTTCGGCGCACCGGCCGGGGACGGCCTGCCGGCGGACCTCGACCCCACCCAGCTGCCCGCGGGCTTCGAGAAGTTCCTCGGCAGGTGAGCGCCGCAGCGCCGCTGCACACGCTGACGATCGGCGCCGCCGGACCGCGGATCGCCTTCCTCCACGGCCTGTTCGGCCAGGGCCGCAACTGGGCGCAGATCGCGAAGACGCTCGCGGGACCCGACGGCACCGGGGCGCGCAGCACGCTGGTCGACCTCCCGGACCACGGCCGGTCCCCGTGGTCGCGGGAGTTCTCCTTCGAGGGGTATGCCGCCGCCGTCGCCGACACCCTGCGCGCCATCGACGCCGAGACCCCCTGGGTCGTGGTGGGGCACTCTCTCGGCGGCAAGACCGCGATGCTCCTCGCGCTCCAGCACCCCGAGCTCGTGTCGAGGCTGGTGGTGGTCGACATCGCTCCGAAGAGCTACGGCACCCTCGAGCGGTTCAGCGGCTACATCGAGGAGATGCAGCACCTCCCGCTCGGCGAGCTCACCAGCCGCGGCGATGCCGAGGCGCGCTTCGAGGAGCCCAACCCTGGGGTGAAGGCCTTCCTGCTCCAGAACCTGCGGCGCGACGGCGACTCGTGGCGGTGGCAGGCGAACCTCGACCTGTTCGCTGCCGACGCGGCCAAGGGCACCGGTTCGGTGATCGCCGCGTGGCCCGACGTCGCTGGGGGGCTCCAGCCCTTCCCGGGCCCGGTCCTCTGGGTGGCCGGGTCGGACTCGTCCTACATCACCGACGAGGACCTGCCGGCTATGCGCGCGCTGTTCCCGAAGGTGCGACAGCTGACCGTCAAGGGCGCCACGCACTGGGTGCACACCGACGCGCCGGAGATCATCGTCGAGGCGCTGCGCCGCTTCGCCCACGCCGGTCCCGGCTAGCGACGCGGCGGGCTCGTCCGGGGCGGTGCCCCGACTCGGCTGCGGGCGCGGCGCGGTCACCCCCGGCCTCGCCAAGCGGGCCGGATCGGGCTCGCCACGTTCGGTGACACCGACCCCGTCTGGGACGCGGTGGACAAGGAGTTCGGACCGTGGGTGCCGCCGATGATGCGAGACCCTCGGGTGGTGGGCCCCGACAGCCCGTTCTCCTCCGACGCGGGCATGGAGCGGATGCTGCGGGACGCGGGTGCCGTCGACGTGCGGACCGCGGGTTTCCGGCTGCAGGTCCCACCCGGCGACGTCGCCGGGTGGGAGCGCTTCTCGCGGGCCACCGGGCAGCGGGCGGTCTGGTCCCGCGTGCCGGCGGCCGACGTCGCGGGGCTCGTGGAGCGTGCCGGCGAGCACCTCGAGGGCGCGCGTGACGAGGACGGGAGTGTCGTGGTGTGGCAGGACATCCGCTACACCCTCGGGGTCGCTCCCCGGCGTCGCCCCCTCTAGGGTCGGCGCATGGCATCGGTGCTGCACCTGCAGGGTGAGGTCCTGGTCGGGCCCGAGGACGTGCGACCCGAGGCGTGGGTGGTCGGCGGCCGGCTGACCTTCGAGCGCCCGACCTCGCCGGACGGCGACGTCGAGACCCTGCGCGGCTTCGTGCTGCCCGGTCTGGTCGACGCCCACTGCCACGTGGGGCTGGACGCGCACGGTGCGGTCGACGACGCGACCGCCGAGGCGCAGGCGCTCGCCGACCGTGAGGCGGGCACGCTGCTGATCCGCGACGCCGGCTCGCCGGCGGACACCCGGTGGATCGACGGCCGCGACGACCTGCCGAAGGTGATCCGGGCGGGTCGGCACATCGCCCGCACCCGGCGCTACATCCGCAACTTCGCCCACGAGATCGAGCCCGACCAGCTGGTCGAGCGGGTGCGGCTCGAGGCCCGCGCCGGCGACGGGTGGGTCAAGCTGGTGGGGGACTGGATCGACCGCGACGCCGGCGACCTCACCCCGTGCTGGCCGGTCGACGTCCTGACCGACGCCATCGAGGCGGCCCACGTGGAGGGCGCCCGGGTCACCGCGCACTGCTTCGGCGAGGCGTCGCTCTACGACTTCGCCGCCGCCGGCACCGACTGCATCGAGCACGCGACCGGGCTCGAGGCGGAGACGATCGCCCAGTTCGCCGAGCAGCAGATCGCGATCGTGCCGACGCTGGTCAACATCGCCACCTTCCCCGCCCTCGCCGAGCCGGCCAAGGAGAAGTTCCCCGACTACCACCGGCGCATGGTCGCGCTGCACGAGCGCCGCTACGCCACCATCGGCGCGGCGCGCGACGCCGGCATCCCGATCTACCTCGGCACCGACGCGGGCGGTTCGCTGCGCCACGGACTGGTGGCCGACGAAGCGCTGGAGCTCACCAAGGCGGGTCTGTCCGCCGACGAGGCGCTGCACGCGGCGACGTGGGGCGCCCGCGCGTGGCTTGGTCGCCCCGGGCTGGAGGAGGGCGCGGACGCCGACCTCGTGGTCTACGGCGCGGACCCCCGTCGTGAGATCCGTGTCCTCGCCGCGCCCGAGCACATCGTGCTGCGCGGCGTCACCGTCTGACCCGACCTGCCCCTACCGCGGCGTCCTCGTCAGGCGGTCGTCAAGGACACCGCGTCAGGCAGGGTCGGGCGCGAGCTCGCGACCGCCGGGCGCGCTGTGCACCGGCTCCGGGGCCAAGGTGCTTTCGGTGCGGTGCGCGCGGACGGAGTAGGTGACGGCAGCCGCCCACACGGCGTAGATGACGGCGTAGACGACCCACCTCGTGCCTGCGGAGGCACCGACCCAGTCGGACTTCAGCAGGGTGCGGGAGTTCGTGATGACGATGATGCCGCCAACCGCGGAGCCGAGGACACGAGGCGGGATGTGCCTCACGAGCCAGGCGGCGATGGGGGCCGCGACCAGCCCTCCGATCAGCAGCGCCCCGACCCATGCGAAGTTCACGCCCTGAGAGCCGAGCGCAATCAGGAAGCCAAGGCTCGCGGCCACTGAGACAAGGAACTCGCTGGTGTCGATCGAGCCGATCACCTTACGGGGCTCGAGTCGGCCGCTGGCAAGGATTGCCGGGGTGCCGACGGGGCCCCACCCGCCACCGCCGGTGGCGTCGACGAACCCGGCGAACAGGCCGAGTGGCGCAAGGAACCGCTTGCGCAGCGGCTGGCCGAGCCGGTCCTTCCGGAGCCCGCGGACGGTGAAGCGGACGAGGACGTAGATGCCCAGCGACAGGAGGATGAGCGACATGACCGGAGCGGCGACCGAGGTGTCCAGGCCTGCGAGGAAGGTCGCCCCGGCGAACGCGCCGACAGCTCCTGGAATGCCGATCTTCGCGACCACCCCCCAGTCGACGTTGCCGAACTTCCAGTGGGACGCGCCCGACGCCAACGTCGTGCCGATCTCGGCCAGGTGGACCGTGGCAGAGGCCGCGGCCGGGTTGGCCCCGATGGCCAGCAACAGCGTCGTGGAGGTCACCCCGTAGGCCATGCCCAGGCTGCCGTCGACCAGCTGTGCGCCGAGACCGACGAGGGCGAGCAGGACGAGCTTGCGCATGAGTGACTCCCAGGACGTTCAATTCCGATCTGACCAGTGGGAGTTTTGCTGCACGGTTCCTTATGGGTCAAGTAACGCCTGGTTATGTCTCGGATGCTGGATGCCGTGCTGCCCGAGGCCGACCGAGGCCGACCGAGGCCGGTGCGACACAATGCGCTCGTGGACATCTCGGCACGCACGGAGTACGCGGTCCGGGCCATGCTCATCCTCGCGGAGGCGGCGACGACCTCCGCGGGGCCGGTGAGTGTCGAGATGCTCTCCTACCGGCAGACCCTGCCGCGCAAGTTCCTCGAGGCGATCGTGGCCGACCTGCGCACCGCCGGGCTGGTCAAGAGCACCCGCGGCGCCCGTGGCGGTTACTCGCTGGCCCGCGAACCCCGCGACATCTCCCTGGGCGAGGTGTTCCGGGCGGTCGACGGTCCACTCGCGGAGGTGCGGGGCCTGCGGCCGCACGAGACGGCATACGAGGGGGTCGCCACGCACCTGCCCACCGTGTGGGTGGCGCTGCGCGCCAGCCTGCGGTCGGTGCTCGACGAGACCAGCCTCGCGGACGTGCTCTCGGGAGAGCTCCCCGAGAGGGTCGCGCTGCTGGCGGCGGACCCCGACGCGTGGCGCAGCCGATGAGCGAACACGCCCCCACCGACGAGGCCGTGCCCGGGCACGGGCCGGGCATCGACCCCGACGACCTCGCGACGGCGTTGCGCGTCCTCGAGCAGCTCGCCGAGATCGACGGCGACCACCCCGACATCCAGACCGTCAAGCGGGCCACGGGCCGGATGTACAAGCGGGTGCGCAAGGCCCGTCGTCGCGAGGCGAAGCAACCCGAGATCGACCACGACGACGCGATCATCGCCAAGACCGCCACGGGGTCGCCGATGCGGATCGACGACGAGACCAAGGGCATCCCGCTCGTGTCGACGGTGCGAGGGGCGCACGCCGGCGAGCTGGTCAACCCGCGCAACTGCTACATCTGCAAGCGGGAGTACACCCTCGTCGACGCGTTCTACCACTGGCTCTGCCCCGACTGTGCGGCCCTGAGCCACGTCAAGCGCGAGCAGCGCACCGACCTCACGGGCAAGCGCGCGCTGCTCACCGGTGGCCGGGCGAAGATCGGCATGTACATCGCGCTGCTGCTCCTGCGAGACGGTGCCCACCTCACCATCACGACCCGCTTCCCGCACGACGCAGCGAGACGCTTTGCGGCACAAGAGGATTCGCATCGCTGGATCCACCGCCTCAAGGTCGTCGGCATCGACCTGCGCGACCCGACCCAGGTCGTGGCCCTGGCCGACGAGGTCGCCGCCGCGGGGCCGCTCGACATCCTCGTCAACAACGCCGCGCAGACCGTGCGTCGCACGCCGGGCGCCTACTCCCACCTCGTCGAGGGTGAGTCGGTCCCCCTGGAGGGCGATGTCGTCTACCCGGAGCTCGTGACCTTCGACCGGATCAGCGAGGCCCACCCGGCCAACCTCCTCGGCACGTTGCAGGAGCAGAAGGTGGCCCACCACGAGGGCGAGTCCGAGCAGGAGGCGGCCCGTGCCCTGGCGCAGCGCTCGGCCGCGTCCATGACGTCCTTGGCGCTCACGGCCGGGCACGCGAGCCTCGAGGCGCACCTCGCCGGCACGGCAGTCGACGCGGGTGGTCTGCTGCCCGACACCCAGGTCAACAACTCCTGGACGCAGAAGGTCGAGGAGGTCGACCCGCTCGAGCTGCTCGAGGTGCAGCTGTGCAACTCGACCGCCCCGTTCATCCTCGTCTCCAGGCTCCGGCCGTCCATGCGCGCGGCGGTCGCGGCCGGCGCGCGTCGCGCCTACGTCGTCAACGTCTCGGCGATGGAGGGCCAGTTCTCCAGGCGCTACAAGGGATCCGGGCACCCGC
Organism: Pedococcus bigeumensis; assembly: GCF_039531795.1. Classification (NCBI taxonomy): domain Bacteria; kingdom Bacillati; phylum Actinomycetota; class Actinomycetes; order Micrococcales; family Intrasporangiaceae; genus Pedococcus; species Pedococcus bigeumensis. The sequence continues at coordinate 715,750 of NZ_BAAAQS010000001.1, forward strand.
ACACCAACATGGCCAAGGCAGCCCTCAACATGCTGACGCGCACCAGCGCCGGCGAGATGTTCGAGACCGACAAGATCCTCATGACCGCGGTCGACACCGGCTGGATCACCGACGAGCGACCGCACCACGAGAAGCTGCGGATCGCCGCCGAGGGCTGGCACGCGCCCCTCGACCTCGTCGACGGCGCGGCCCGCGTCTACGACCCCATCGTGCGCGGCGAGGCGGGCGAGGACGTCTACGGCTGCTTCGTCAAGGACTTCGAACCCAGCCCCTGGTGAGCCCGGAGCCATGGACGAGCTGACCGCGTACCTCCTCAACGTCTTCGACCTCGGGGAAGGGCCGGCGCGACTGACGTTCGTGGCCCGTGGCGCGGAGGGGCAGGTGAGCCTCCTGGAGTGCGACGGCCACCGGTATGCCGTGAAGCAGCCCTTCGTGACCGACGCCGGCTTCCCCGACCTGTCGGCGGGGGAGGACGTGGTCCGTCGCGAGGCCGGCCACCTCGCGCACTTCGCCAGGGCCGGCATACCGGTGCCCGTCCCGGTCGCCGACCGGGAGGGGCGGTACCTGGTGGGCCTGCCGGTCGGCCTGGGCGGTGGGCTGGTGCGGCTCAGCACCTGGGTGGACGGGACGGCCTCGCGGGCCGACTTCGTCCCCGGTCTGCACGCAACCGCGCTGGGGTCGCTCCTCGGGCAGCTCCATGCGGCCGCGCCCCCGACCGCCGACCCCATCGGTCCGTGGTTCCGGACCGCTCCCGGTGCGACGGTCTGGGCCGACCTGGTGCGGCGATCGACCGGGCAGCCGTGGCACGGCGCCCTGGCCGCGCGGCAGGCCGACCTCGACCGGCTCGGCGACCTGGTCCGCGAGGCCCCCGAGCCGACGGGGCCGTTCGTGGTCGGGCACCGCGACCTGCATCCCGACAACGTGCTCGAGACCCCGGACGGGCGGCTCGTCCCCGTGGACTGGGAGGACGTGGGGCCGGTGCTCCCTGACCAGGAGCTGGCCAAGGTGCTGGTGCAGTGGCACGTCGACGGTGAGGAGGTGGACGCGTCGGCCGTGCGCCGGACCGTCACCGCCTACCGCGCGGCGGGCGGCACCGGTGCCCTCCGTGGGACGGGCTCCTTCACCATGCTGCTCAGCGGTGAGCTCAACTTCCTGGCCCGGCAGGGCGCGGCCGCCCTCGACCCGGCCACGGCGGACGCGCACCGCCGGCACGCGGTGGCCGAGGTGCAGGAGCGCCTCCTGTGGTTGCCGTCGCCGACCGCGCTCAGGCACGTGCTCGACATCGTGCTCGACCTGATGGCCGCCGGCTGACCCGTCGTGGTCGGGGCATTCCCGCCGATCTGGCAGAATGGTCGGCTGTACCCGTCCAGGCACGGGCCCGGTCACGCACCGAGGCCTCCTGGCTGGAACGCCTACACCGAGTTCCGGTACCCCGCGTGAATCCTGCGCGGTCTTGCCGTGCTCATCAACAGAAACAGGAGACACCACCACCGTGGCCGTCAAGATTCGTCTGAAGCGCATGGGCAAGATCCGTGCACCGTTCTACCGCGTCGTCGTCATGGACTCGCGCGCCAAGCGCGATGGCCGGGCCATCGAGGAGATCGGCAAGTACCACCCCACCGAGGAGCCCTCGGTCATCGACATCAACTCGGACCGTGCGCAGTACTGGCTGGGTCAGGGTGCGCAGCCGACCGAGGCCGTCGCGGCACTGCTCAAGGTGACCGGCGACTGGCAGAAGTACAAGGGCGAGCCCGGCGCCGAGGGCACGCTCAAGGTCAAGGCTGCCAAGCCGTCCAAGAAGGAGCTGTACGACGCGGCCATCGCCGCGGCGGGCAAGTCCGAGGCCGGCACCGACGGGGCGACCACCCCGAAGAAGCGCGCTGCCAAGAAGGCCGACGAGGCCCCCAAGGCTGACGAGGCCAAGGTCGACGAGGCCAAGGTCGACGAGGCGCCCGCCGCCGACACCGACTCGAGTGGCGCGTCCGCCACGAGCGCCGACGCCGACGCTGACAGCGCCGTCGAGGCCAAGGCCGAGACCGAGGAGGCCCCCGCGGCCGCCGAGGCCGACGCCGCGGACAAGGCCTGAACGTGCTGGAAGAGGCGCTCGAGCACCTCGTCAAGGGCATCGTCGACCACAAGGACGAGGTCGCCGTGCGACGCAAGGAGCTCCGCCGTGGTGAGGTGCTCGAGGTCCGGGTGCACCCGGAGGACCTCGGTCGCGTGATCGGTCGCTCCGGTCGCACCGCGAGCGCCCTGCGCACCGTCATGGGTGCGCTGGCCGGCGGCCAGAACGTCCGGGTCGACATCGTCGACACCGACAAGGTCCGCTGAGCGCTCACCGCGCCGACCCGCACGACCGAGCTCGACGACGAAGGGCCACCGGGACTCCCGGTGGCCCTTCGTCGTGTCGCGGCCTGCAGGTCCGTCGCCGCCCGTCGCGCCCTGTCGCCGCAGTCGGACCACGCCGCCGTTCGGCTGCGGTGGACCATGACCCGGGAGTACGTTCCGCGGATGGATCGGATTTCGTTCTCCGCGCCGGCAGCACCAGGGCACCTGGACGGCTGGCGTGCGGGAACCGGGCCCCCCGTCCTGCTGCTCCACGGTGGACCGGGCCTGTCCTACGGCCACCTCGACGCCCTGGCGGAGGAGCTCGCGACGGCGTATGACGTGGCGTCCTTCCAGCAGCGTGGCCTCGAGCCCTCGACGGAGCAGGGACCGTTCACCGTCGAGCAGGCCCTCGCCGACGTCCGTGCGGTCCTCGACGGCCTCGGGTGGGACCGGGCCTGGCTCGTGGGTCACAGCTGGGGCGGCCACCTGGCCTTCCACGCCGCGGTGTCGATGCCCGAGCGCCTCCTGGGTGTCCTGAGCATCGACCCGCTGGGGGCAGTCGGCGACGGCGGGGCCGCGGCGTTCGGGGCAGAGATGATCCGCCGGGTGCCGCAGGGGCTGCGGGCGCGAGCCCAGGAGCTCGACGACATGGACACCGACGGCACCGCCACCGAGGCCGAGGTGCGGGAGATGCTCGACATCGTCTGGCCGTCCTACTTCGCCGCGCCTGCCGCCGCCACGCCCCGCCCGCCCCTGGCCGTCTCGACCGCCGCCCACCTCGGTCTGTGGGACGACCTCGTGGAGCAGCTCGCCACGCTGGAGGCGGCACTGCCGTCCATCCTCGTCCCTGTCGGGGTGTTGTCGGGTGCCGACAGCCCGATGCCGCCCGAGGAGGCAGCGCGGGCCACGGTCGAGAGGATTCCCGGGGCATGGGTCCACGTCGAGCCGGGTGCCGGGCACTTCCTCTGGCTCGAGCGGCCCGGGTGCGCGGTCGCGGCCCTCGACCGCCTGGCGCACGGGACTGCCGGGACCTGAGAGGATCGGCCCATGCCTGCCGACTCCAGACTGCTCGTCGCCCGCATCGGCAAGCCACACGGCCTGCGCGGTGAGGTGACGGTGCAGACCCACACCGACGACCCGGAGGCGCGCTTCGCTCCCGGTGTCTCCTACGCGACCGAAGCGGCGCCCGGCTCAGGGGTCCCCCGCTCGCTCACCCTGCGCACCGCTCGGCTCCACCAGAAGGTCTGGCTGCTCGGCTTCGAGGAGATCCCCGACCGCACCGGCGCGGAGTCGCTGCGTGGCACCCGGCTGTTCATCGATGCCGAAGCCGCCGCTGAGGCTGCGACCGACGAGGACGACGCGTGGTACGAGGACGAGCTCGTCGGCCTCGCCGCCGTCGACCCCTCCGGGACCGCCCTGGGTGAGGTCACCGGCCTGCGCACCGGTGCGGTCCAGGACCAGCTCGTGCTGCGGCTGACCGGCGGCGCCGAGGCACTGGTGCCGTTCGTCGAGGCCATCGTCCCCGAGGTCGACGTCGAGGGCGGCCGCGTCGTCGTCGACGCGCCGCCCGGGCTCCTCGAGCTCAACGCCGACTGACGGCGGACCGCCCGTGATCCTCGACGTCGTCTCGATCTTCCCCGACTACCTTGCCCCGCTGGACCTGTCACTGATCGGCAAGGCCCGCCGTGACGGGCTGATCGACCTGCGGGTGCACGACCTGCGCGACTTCACCCACGACCGCCACCACTCGGTCGACGACACCCCCTACGGCGGTGGCGCCGGCATGGTGATGAAGCCGCAGCCGTGGGCCGAGGCGCTCGCGCACGTGGTCGCCTCGGGTGCCGGCGGTGCCCGGCCGCGACTCATCGTCCCGGGCCCCGGGGGTGTGCCGTTCACGCAGGCCCTGGCGCGTGAGCTCGCCGAGGAGCCGTGGCTGGCATTCGCCTGCGGGCGCTACGAGGGGATCGACGAGCGCGTCTATGAGTACGCCGCCCAGGACCTGGGGCTCCAGGTCTCGGTGGTCTCGCTCGGCGACTACGTCCTCAACGGGGGAGAGGTGGCGGTGCTCGCGATGGTCGAGGCCGTGGCGCGCCTGCTGCCCGGGGTGATCGGCAACGCCGAGTCCCTCGTCGAGGAGTCCCACGAGGACGGCCTGCTCGAGTACCCCGTCTACACCAAGCCCGCCTCCTGGGAGTCGAGTGCGGGCGTGACCCGGGCGGTGCCGCCGGTGCTGCTGTCGGGGGACCACGGGGCGATCGCGGCCTGGCGCCACCAGCAGCGGCTCGAGCGCACCGCGGCGCGCAGGCCCGACCTGCTGCACTCCTCGGCGGCCCTCACGGTCGACGACCTGGCGATCACGAGCGCCCGGCCGGCCGACGCCGCCGAGCTGACCACCCTCCAGCGGGCGTGCTGGGTGGGCGAGGCCCGGGCCAACGACACCCACGACATCCCGCCGCTGCTCGAGTCCGTCGACGAGGTCGCGCGGGGGCTGCAGGAGTGGCAGACCTGGGTGGTGCGCGCGGGCGGCCGGCTGGTCGGGTCGGTGCGCGCGCGGTCGCACCCCGACCACCCTGCCGTCTGGCAGATCGGGCGGCTCATGGTCGCCCCCGACCTCCAGGGCCGGGGCCTCGGACGCGCCCTGCTCGCGCACGCGGAGGCGCAGGCGCCGTCGGGCACGGCGGCATACTGGCTCAACACGGGCACCCGCAGCGAACGCAACCTGCGCACCTACCGCAAGGCCGGCTACCGCGTGCAGCCCGGCGAGGGCACCTTCGCGGGCACCGTCGACCTGCTCAAGCGGCGTCGCTGACCCGTTCGCTGACTCGTTCGACGACCCGTTCGCTGGCGTAGAGCCGGTAGAGCGCGTAGGCAGCCACGGCACACAGCAGGTGCCAGGCGGCGTGACCCTGCAGGAGTGAGTCGGGATGGCAGAGGGGCGACCCGTCCTTGGCCAGGTTCCAGATCGCGAACGCCAGGGCGAGCGCTCCCGCCGACGCCAGCCCCCATCGCGCCTGACGTCGCGCGGTGCCGCGCCGCCACAGCACCGCCTCACCGCCGAGAGCGACCAACAGGAACAGGCCGAACGCGAGGTTGGCGGGGCTGTCGACCACGGGGACGTGCCCCGGGAGGCGCTCGACCAGCTCGCAGACCGCCACGACGCCGACGAACGACGCCGCGAAGAAGCCGGTGCCGCGGCCCAGCACCCGGGTCACGGCGTACGACGACGCGAAGGCTGCGATGAGGTACATGCTCAGCAGGTCGAGGTGGCCGCCCAGCGCACTCTGGGTCGCGTGCATCGCCGCGCTCGCGGGACCGAGCAGCACCACCACCACGCCGAGCGCCGCCGCGAGCCGGGGGTTGGCCGCGATGGTCGTGCCGGGCGCGCCCGCCCTCCAGGCGATGGCCAGGCCGGCGAGGACGAACCCGGCGTTGCTGAACGTGTTGGCGGGCTGGAGGACGACGGCGCCGCGGGCCGCTTCGCAGAACCGGTCGCCGCGGCCGACGTCTGGCCCCAGCCAGCCGTGCGCCACCGCGAGCCACCACAGGCCCACCGACACGACCGCGACGCCACCGGCCAGGGCGAACGGTCGCAGGTCGCGCTGCGTGGCGGTCGGCATGGTGGCGAGTATGCCGCCGCGCGGGTCGAAGGCGTGAGGGCCGGCCTAGTCGACGAGGCTGGTGGCCAGGTCATCCGGGAGCAGCAGGCGCCTGGCCAGCAGGTGCTCGGCCACGAGCACGGTCACGGTCTGGGCAGCCATGATCCCGAAGAGCACCAGGACCTGGGCCGTCGCGGCCTGCGCCGGTGTGCCGCCGCCCAGCATGACCCCGATGAAGGCGCCGGGCAGGGTCACCACCCCCGTGGTCTTCACCTGGTCGAGCCCGGGGAGCAGCGCCTCGGGTGCGCGTCGGTGCACGATCTCGCGGATGGCCTGGCGGGGGAGCAGCCCCACCGAGAGGCTGGCTTCGTACTGGCTGTGCTCCTCGCGCAGGGCCGCGAAGGCGCGACGCCCGACGAGGGTGTGCGCGGTCATCGCGTTGCCGACGATGATGCCGGCCACGGGGATGACGGCGATCCCGGCCAGCGGGATCGTGCGGGTGGCGAGCACGATGGCCAGCACCGGGAGCACGCCGGCGGCCATCGCGAGCGCGGCCCAGGCCCACGCCCCCGGCGCCTCGACCCGGCGTGACGTCGTCAGCACCCCCATCCCGAACATCACGCAGACCAGCGCCACCGACCACAGCAGGCTGTCGACGACGGCGGCGATGAGCACCGCGGCGAGCCCGAGCTGGACGATGGCCCGCACCGCGGCCACCAGGACGGGGCGCTCGAGCCCGTAGCCGGCGACGCGGTGCGCGGCGAGGGCCACCGCCAGCAGCAGCACCAGCGCGATGCCGACGGGCCAACCCGGGTCGATGCTCACAGCCGTCACCGTATGGGGCGAGGCCCCCGAGGTGGGAGGACCCCCGCGCAGACCCTCCCGGGAAATTGGTGTGGCGCTGCGGGAATGTTTTCTGTATCGTTCTACTTGAACGATTTAGTACAACGATCCAGATGGTCGGTCCAGCATCGACCTACCACCGGTCCGGCAGCGCGAGCACGAGAGAAGGAGGTTCGCGGCCATGGGAAACGTCACCCTCAAGTCCGTCGCCGAGGCGGCCGGGGTCTCCATCTCGACCGTGTCGAACGCCTACAACAAGCCCGACCAGCTGTCGGCCGAGGTGCGCCAGCGCGTGCTCGAGACCGCCAAGGCGCTCGGGTATGCCGGCCCCAACCCGGCTGCGCGGAGCCTGCGGTCCCAGCGCGCCCGTGCCATCGGCCTGGTCTTCACCGAGCGGCTCAGCTACGCCTTCTCCGACCCCTACTCGGTCGGCATGCTGGCCGGGCTGGCCGAGGTGGCCGAGCAGTTCCAGACCGGGCTGCTCCTCATCCCGCTGATGCCGTTCGACCCAGAGCGCCCCGAGGAGGTCGAGGCCAGCGCCGAGGCCATGCGTGCCGCGGTCGTCGACGGCGTCCTGGCCTACTGCCTCGACATCGACCACCCGGCGCGGGAGATCGCCGTCGACCGGGGGCTGCGGATGGTCGCCACCGACGACAAGGACCCGCGGATGGACGGGCTGGTCCTCATCGACGAGCGCGGAGCCGCGCGGCAGGTGGGGGAGCACATCCGGCGCCTGGGGCACCGCAACGTCGGGATCGTCGTCGACAGCAAGGTCGACTCACCCGCCGTGGTCGAGGTCAACGACGTGGAGCACCGCTCGATGTCGTTCTCGTGGGACCGCTACGACGGCTTCCGTGAGGGCCTGGGCCCCGACGTCACCGTGCGGACCGTCGCACCTCCCGGCCACAACTCGGTCGAAGCGGGCCGGGCTGCCGGTGCGCACCTGCTCGACCGGCAGGACCGCCCCACCGCGATCATCACCGTCAGCGACGTCCTGGCCCTCGGGGTCCTCGACGCCATGCGCCAGCGCGGCCTCACCCCCGGGCGCGACGTGTCGCTGTCCGGCTTCGACGACGTGCCCGCGGCGGCGGACGCCGGCCTCACCACCGTGCGACAGCCGATCGCCGAGCGCGGGCGCATCGCAGGCCGGATGCTCCTCGACCCCGACTACACCGAGCGCCGAGTCGTGCTCCCCACCGAGCTCGTCGTGCGGTCCAGCACCGGACCGGCCGCGACGCCACAGACGCGCTGACGAACCCGCCAGCGTCCACCGCAAGACCCCGCACCCTGAAGGGAGAAGGACATGAGCGACTACATCGCCCTCACCATCAACAGCAACGCAGGCGCCGCCCTGGCCCGGTCGGCCCGCCCGGACGCCCCCGTCGTCGATGACGGCCGCAGCACCCGTCCGGCTCGCCGGCCGGTGCGTCGTTCGCTGGCGACCACGCTGCGCAGCGCCGCCGCCGGCCAGCGTCGCCTGGCCGACCGGATCGACCCGGCCTGCCGTCCGGCGCACGCCGGCGCCTGAGCCCGTGACCCCTGACGACCCGGCCACGCGGCATACCGGGTCGTCAGGGGGCCGCGACGATTTCCGCCGCGGCCCCTGTGCGTGGCAGAATGGCTCCTCGCGCCTGCGTGACCAGCGGCCCCTGCCACAGGGGGAGTGTCCGGGCAGTGTCCCGGCCACGTGGTCGGTCCACGCACACGGCGCGAACCATCATCAGCAGCACGACCCAACACCCTGGGCGACCTGTGGCGCCGAGAAGAAAGCGAATCCGCCATGCAGCGTTTCGACGAGCTCGACAAGGCCTCCCTCCGCGAGGACATCCCGGCCTTCCGCGCGGGTGACACCATCAACGTCCACGTCAAGGTGGTCGAGGGCACGCGCTCGCGCGTCCAGGTCTTCAAGGGCGTCGTGATCCGTCGCCACGGTGGGGGCATCGGCGAGACCTTCACGGTCCGCAAGGTCTCCTTCGGCGTCGGCGTGGAGCGCACCTTCCCGCTGCACACCCCGATCATCGACCACATCGAGGTCGTCACCCGCGGTGACGTCCGTCGCGCGAAGCTGTACTACCTGCGCGACCTGCGCGGCAAGGCCGCCAAGATCAAGGAGAAGCGCGAGACGACCCCCGCCAAGTAAGGCGGAATCATCTCCCCCTCAGCGCGTCCCGGCGCTCGCCGCCACAGCCCTGAGGGTTAGGCTCCGGAGCGATGAACCCCGGACCGGAAGCACCCCAGCAGGACCCGGCCGCCGCACCAGTCGACACTGGCGTGGCGGCCGAGCCCGAACGCCCCCGAGGCGGCCCGTCGTGGCTGCTGCTCGGTGGCATCGCCCTGCTGGTGATGCTGCTGGTCCGGGGTTTGCTCGTGCAGTCCTTCTACGTGCCGTCCGGCTCGATGGAGCCGACGATCGAGCCCGGCGACCGGATCCTGGTCAACAAGCTGGCCGACGGCGACTCGGTCCGACGGGGCGACGTCGTCGTCTTCGACGGCACCACGACCTTCGCCGCGGCCGACCTCACCCCACACCAGGACGACGGCGCCATCGGCAAGGTGCTGGGTGAAGCTGCCTCGCTCGTGGGGGTCGAGCTCGGGGAGCAGGACTTCGTCAAGCGGGTGATCGGGCTGCCGGGCGACCACGTGGTCTGCTGTGACCGGGGACGGCTCACGGTCAACGGCAAGGCCATCGACGAGACCTACGTCATGCCCGGCGACAAGCCCAGCGAGCTGGAGTTCGACATCACCGTCCCGGCCGGTCGGCTCTGGGTGATGGGCGACCACCGCAGCGACAGCGCCGACTCGCGCTCGCACCTGGGCGACCCGGGCGGCGGGACCGTGCGGCTGTCCGACGTCATCGGTCGCGCGACCGCGACCTACTGGCCCCTGTCGCGCCTCGGCCGGTTCGAGCGCCCTGACGCGCTGGCCGACCTGCCCCGGGCGAGTGCGCCGTGAGCGGCACCCCTCGCGACGGCGAGAGCGGCTGGCTGAGGTACGAGGCGGAGCAGCCCGACCCGGCCCCGGTCGAGACCGACAGCGGTGACTCCGCCTGGCTGCGCCACGACCTGCCGGACCCCAGCGCGACCGAAGCGGCCGACCGTGCCGACGCCACCGGCGCCCCGGAGCCGGGTGCGGCGACCGATGCCACCTCGCGCTCGCCCGAGTCGCCGTGGCTGCCCTCCGACGTGGAGGTGGCCCGGACCACACCGACCCCCGGGCAGGCCCACGACACCGGTGTCCGCCCGACGATCGTGGTGGAGACCGAGGAGTCCACGCCGATGCACCCGTCGTCGGCCACTCGTCCGCTGCCCGACCAGACGCTCGCCGCCGCTGCTGCCTCGGTCTCGGTCGGCGCCTGGGACTCGGATGCTGCGAGCCCGGATGCTGCGAGCCCGGATGCTGCGAGCCCGGATGCTGCGAGCCCGGATGCTGCGAGCCCGGATGCTGATGACTCACCCGCGGGGGGTCCGCACGGCGCTGACGGCTCGGACGCGCTGGGCGACCCGCGGGTCGTGGAGGCCGACGAGGTGGGCGCGGAGCGCCGCGGCGGCGACGACGAGTCCGTGGGTGGCCTCGCCGTGCTCGGTGCGGCCATCAAGGAGTTCGCCATCGTGGTCGGGATGGCCCTCGTGCTGTCCTTCATCGTCAAGACCTGGCTGCTCCAGGCCTTCTACATCCCGTCGGGGTCCATGGAGGACACCCTGGTCCTCAACGACCGGGTCATCGTCAGCAAGCTGACCCCGGGCCCGGTCGACCTCAAGCGGGGCGACATCATCGTGTTCGCCGACCCCGGCCAGTGGCTCGACGAGACGCCGAAGGCCAAGCAGGGCCCCGTCGCCACCGTGGTCACCGAGACGCTCACCTTCGTGGGGCTGCTGCCCGACAACGCCGAGAACCACCTCATCAAGCGGGTCATCGGGCTGCCGGGCGACCACGTCGTCTGCTGCGACGAGGGCGGTCGGATCACCATCAACGGCACCGCGATCAAGGAGCCGTACCTCAAGCCGGGCGATGCCGCGAGCGAGCAGGACTTCGACATCACCGTGCCGAAGGGGCGGGTGTGGGTCATGGGTGACCACCGCTCCAACTCGGCCGACTCGCGGGTCCACGACGGCCCGGAGAACGACGGGAGCCAGGGGTCCGTCGACGAGCGCCTCATCGTGGGTCGTGCCGTCGCACTCGTCTGGCCGCTCGACCACCTGACCTGGCTGTCCAACCCGACCGCCACCTTCGCGCACGTCCCGGCACCCTCGGCCGCCACCGGGGCCAAGCCACAGGGTGCGGGTGTCCCCGGTGTGCCCGTGGGCGAGGGCGACGGTCCCGGCGACGACCCCAGCGCCGGCCCCAGCGGTGGCGAGGTGGGCGGCACCGATACCCCGACCGGGTCGGGCTGAGCGATGGCCCAGCCAGTGCGCAGCCGCAAGCCCAACCTCCGGGTCGAGCGCCAGCTCCAGCGTGACGGCCACCGGGTCCTCGCCGGCATGGACGAGGTGGGTCGCGGCGCCCTCGCCGGACCGGTGACGGTCGGGGTGGTGCTCATCGACGAGTCGTGCCGCAGCGCCCCCACCGGGGTCAAGGACTCCAAGCTGCTGACCCCCGCCGCGAGGGTGGCCATGGTCCCGCGGATCCGGCGGTGGGCGCTGGCCCACGCCGTCGGTCACGCCTCCCCGCAGGAGATCGACGAGATCGGCATCATCGCCGCGCTGCGACTGGCCGGCTGCCGGGCCCTGGCGGCGGTCGACGTGGTGCCCGACCTGGTCATCCTCGACGGCAACCACGACTGGCTCACCGCCCCCGACGAGGTAGGGCTGTTCGCGTTCACGTCGGGCGACGCCCCGGTCACGCCACCGGTCACGACCATGATCAAGGCAGACCTCAAGTGCTCGTCGGTCGCCGCGGCGTCGGTGCTGGCCAAGGTCGAGCGCGACGCGATGATGGTCGAGCTCGCGCCGCAGCACCCGGCCTACGGCTGGCACGAGAACAAGGGGTATGCCGCGCCCGAGCACCTCGCGGCGCTCGAGGCGTGCGGGGCGACGGACCTGCACCGACGGTCGTGGCGGCTGCCGGGACTGACGATGGATGATGAGAGTGTTCGGCAGGGTGAGCAACCGGAGATGAGCACGCGATGAGTTCTGAGGACCTCGAGAAGTACGAGTCGGAGATGGAGCTCCAGCTCTACCGCGAGTACCGCGACGTGGTGGGCCTGTTCTCGCACGTGGTCGAGACCGAGCGGCGGTTCTACCTGTGCAACTCGGTCGACGTGAAGGTGCGCTCCGACGGGGGTGAGGTCTACTTCGACGTCACCATGCAGGACGCCTGGGTGTGGGACATCTACCGACCCGCGCGGTTCGCCAAGCAGGTCCGGGTCGTGACGTTCAAGGACGTCAACGTCGAGGAGCTCGCCAAGGCCGACCTCGAGCTGCCCAAGGGTCAGGGCTTCTGACCCTCTGACGGTGGCCGTGTCGGCACCCGTGCGCCCCTCGGTCGTCCCCAGGCCGGCCTCGCCCGCCGTCCCGTCCACAGGCGCTTGCCCGCCCCGTGTCGCCCGGCCTCCCCGCAGGCTTGGGTGGGACGCATGGCAGACACGGCGGATCCGCGCAGGGCTTTGGGGGAGTATGGCGAGCGGCTGGCCGAGCGCTACCTGACCGACCTCGGGCTGACCGTCGTCGACCGCAACTGGCGGTGCGCCCGAGGTGAGCTGGACCTCGTCGTCCGAGACGGTGACTGCCTGGTCTTCTGCGAAGTGAAGACCCGTCGCACCGAGCGGTTCGGCTCCGCGGTGGAGGCCGTCCACCCGCGCAAGGCGGCGCGACTGCGCCGGCTCGCCTCGGCCTGGCTCCAGGAGCACCAGGTGCACCCCGCACGCATCAGGATCGACGTGATCGGCATCCTGCGACCGGCCGAGGGACGCGCCGTGGTCCGGCACCTGCAGGGCGTGGAGGCATGACCTTCGGCCGCACCCGCTCGGTGACCCTGGAGGGGCTGGCCGGCGCAGTGGTGGAGGTCGAGGCCCACCTGTCCGGTGGCCTGCCCGCCTTCATGCTGGGCGGGCTGCCCGACACGGCCTGCGCCCAGTCGCCCAACCGGGTCAAGGCGGCGGCGGCCAGCATCGGGCACTCGCTGGCGCAGAGCCGGATCACGGTCAACCTGTCGCCGGCCTCGATCCCGAAGAACGGCAGTGGTTTCGACCTGCCGATCGCCATCGCCGTGGCGACGGCCCTCGGCCTGATCCGGTCGGACCGCGTGGACGACGTGGTGCACCTCGGTGAGCTGGGGCTCGACGGGTCCATCAGGCCGGTGCGCGGTGTCCTGCCTGCCGTCCTCTGTGCCGCCCGGGCAGGGTGTCGCGACGTCGCCGTCCCGGTCGACAACGCGGCCGAGGCGGCCCTCGTCCCCGACATCCGGGTGCACCCCGTCGCCCACCTGGCCGATCTCATCGCAGCCCACGCAGCGGGGGCGGAGTCCTTCGGCGTGACCACCACCGGCACGGCGTCGCGACCGCCGGCCGCCAAGCCTCCGCCCGACCTGGCCGACGTCGTGGGCCAGGAGGAGGCCCGCTCGGCGCTGGAGCTGGCCGCCGCGGGCGGACACCACCTGTTCCTGCTCGGACCGCCGGGCTCGGGCAAGACGATGCTCGCCGAACGGCTGGTGTCGATCCTGCCGCGCCTGAGCCGGGAGCAGTCGATCGACGTCCTCGCCGTGAGGTCCCTCCTCGGCGTGACGGCGGCCGAGCTCTCCGTCGAGGGCCTGCCGCCGTTCGTCTCGCCGCACCACAGCGCGACCCAGGCGGCGATCATCGGCGGGGGGAGCACGACGGTGCGTCCCGGCGCGATCACCCAGGCCCACCACGGGGTCCTCTTCCTCGACGAGGCGCCGGAGTTCAAGGCCGCGGCCCTGCAGTCCCTGCGCCAGCCCCTGGAGTCGGGTCAGGTGGTCGTGTCGAGGGCCCGCGCCAGCGTGAGCTTCCCGGCCCGCTTCCAGCTGGTCATGGCGGCGAACCCCTGTCCGTGCGGCCTGGGGTTCGGCAAGGGGGTGGGCTGCTCGTGCACCCCGCTGGCCAAGCGCGGCTACCTCGGTCGTCTGTCGGGTCCGCTGCTCGACCGCGTCGACCTCCAGGTGCAGGTGCCGGCCGTGACGAGATCCTCGCTGGCCGGACCCGCGGGCGAGAGCAGCTCGACCGTCGCCGCGCGGGTGGCTGAGGCGAGAAGGGCCCAGGCGGAGCGCTGGGACCAGACGCCGTGGTCCCTCAACAGCCAGGTGCCGGGACCCACCCTGCGCCGGCGCAGGTGGCGGCTTCCGCCGGAGGTAACCACAGACATCGACCGCGCCCTGGAGCGGGCCCAGCTCACCCTCCGTGGGTACGACCGGGTGATGAGGGTGGGCTGGACGGTGGCCGACCTGGCGGGACGGGGGAGCCCGACCCGTGACGACCTCGGGCAGGCCCTCATGTTGCGCAACCAGGGTCCGGTGGCGGCATGACCGGGATCGCGACGGTCCGCGGTGAACGCGCCGCGCGGGTGGCGTGGGCCCGGTTGACCGAGCCCGGCGACTCGGGGGTGGCGGCGCAGATCTCGGCCGTAGGGGCGGAGGAAGCCCTTCATGCGGTGGGCGCCGAGACCACCTTGGGCCAGCGGATGGCCGAGCGCCTCGCCGAGCTCGACGTCGACCGTGACCTCGCCATCGCCCGACGCCTGGGCGCTCGACTGGTCGTGCCGGGCGACGCGGAGTGGCCGGTGGGTCTCGACGACCTCGAGGCCCCGCCGGTGTGCCTCTGGGTGCTCGGGGGCGCACGCCTGAGCGACGTGACTACCAGGAGCGTTGCCGTCGTGGGGGCCCGGGCCGCCACCGGCTACGGCGTCCACGTGGCGAAGGAGCTGGGCGCCGGACTGGCCGAGCGCGGGTTCGGGGTCGTCTCGGGCGCCGCCTACGGCATCGACGGGGCGGCCCACGAGGGTGCCCTGGCGGTCGAGGGAGTCACGGTCGCCGTGCTCGCCTGTGGTGTCGACCGGCCTTACCCGTCGGGCCATGCAGGACTGCTCCGGCGCGTCCAGGTGGACGGCCTGGTGATCAGCGAGGTCCCGCCGGGGTCAGCCCCGACGAAGTGGCGGTTCCTCAGCCGCAACCGGATGATCGCGACGCTGACGCAGGGCACCGTGGTCGTCGAGGCGGGGCTGCGCAGCGGGTCGCGCAACACCGCCCGACTGGCGGATGACCACCTCAGGGTCGTGTGTGCGGTGCCGGGCCCGGTGTCGTCGGCGGTGTCAGCGGGATGCCACGAGCTCGTCCGGGGCGGGGCGATCCTCGTCACCGATGCCGCCGAGGTCGCGGAGGCGGTGGGCCCCATCGGCGAGCTGGCCCCGCGCAAGGAAGGTGCGGGCCAGCCCGGCGACGACCTCGAGCCGAACCACCGGATCGTGCTCGCGGCCCTGCCGACGCGCAAGCCCGTCACCACCGAGGAGCTGGCCCGCCTCAGCGGTCTCAGCAGCACGGAGGTCAGGGGCGCGCTCGGGGCGCTGGACCTCGCGGGCCTCGCCCGACGCCACGGGGAGGGGTGGCGCCGGCCACCAGGTCGGTGAAACCTGCTGCGGCACGGCGCGCCCTACCGTCCAGGACCTCTCCGCCAGGTCCGGCGGCTGGCACAATGACGCCGTGCTCGCCGCCGAGGTCGCCTCCTCCCAACAGGCCCAGTGGGACCTGGTGCGCGACTACCTCGCCTCCTACGCCGAGAACCGCCCGGTCCGGAAGGTGACGGTCGTGGGCAATGCGCCGCTGGGTCCCAACCCCGACCGCGTCGCGCGGATCGACAGCAGCGACCTGGTCTTCCGGATGAACTCGATGGCGCTGGACGACCCGGGCGCCCCTCCGTGCGTGGGGACCAAGTGCCACGTGCTGGTCGTGTCGCGATACGCGCCGGTCACCCCGTGGATGTTCCAGGACTACCGGCAGCGCGCCTACCTGATCCCGCAGGCCGGCTACGGGCTGCGCTACATCCTCCTCCCGCAGCCGTACTTCTGGCCCTCGGACCTCGGCACCATGCCCGTCCCCAACGCCCCGGTCATCACCCGGCTGCTCGACCAGCTCGATCCGGACCACGAGCCCAACCAGCTGATCCCCACCTCCGGGACCATCTCCTGCTTCCTGGCCCACGAGATGTTCCCCGAGGCCGAGATGTACGCGACCGGCTTCTCGTTCCTCGACGGCGTGCAGCAGGACTCGTGGCGCTACCAGAGTGGCGGAGGAAGCCCGGTCATCCCGGCGCACCAGCTCGGCCTGGAGGCACGACTGCTCCGTTCGTGGATCGACGATGGCACCATGCGGATGCTGCCCTGAAAGAGGAGAAGATGTCCGGAACTGATGCGCGGCCGCAGGGTGTCGGGAACCCGTCGCCCGGCGCCTACCGACGAGCTCGCCGTGCCTTCGGGCGGTGGCGACGCAGTCTCGCGGACCCCAACAACCTCGCCGTGAAGCTGGACCAGCAGCGCGCCCAGCTCGACCGTCAGTCGACCCAGATCGCGGAGCTCAAGTCCTCGGTCGCAGCGCTCGGAAAGCGACTCCATCCTGTCGAGTACGCGTCGAAGCACCGTGAGGTCGAGCACGGCGGGATGGCCATCCAGATCGGCATCGTCGAGGAGCGGCTCGGCAAGATCGAGGAGGGCCTGCGGGGTGCCGAGCTCGTGGCCGACGACGCCGAGCGAGCCGAGGCGCGAAGCCTGGTCGAGGCGGTGCGTCGCGAGCACGAGCAGGTCCGTGTCCGCATGCAGGTCATCGCCCAGTACGAGGAGCGGCTGCGACGACTGGAGGACGCTGTGGTCAAGCTCTACGACGGAGACGTGCGCCACCCCTTCTGATGCGGCGGGTGGGCTGCGGGGTGGCGGCTTGTGTGCCGCTCCCTCGTTTGCGACGGTGACGGCGTGAGTGAGTCCCTGCCGCAGACGCTGGCGGCCTTCGAGCGCCACCTGCGCAGCGAACGTGGCCGCTCGGAGCACACGACCCGGGCCTACCTCGGCGACCTGAGGGGACTCCTGAAGTTCCTGCAGGACGAGTGCGGCACCACCGATCTCGCCGCAGTGGGCCTGCGGGAGCTGCGAGCCTGGCTCGCAGCCCAGGCGGAGTCGGGAGCAGCCCGGTCGACGATCGCGCGGCGATCTGCCGCCGCCCGCACCTTCCTCGGCTGGGCCGCCAGGACCGGGCGGATCGCCCAGGACCCCTCGCTGCGCCTCGCCGCGCCCAAGCGCGCCGGCCACCTCCCCGAGGTGCTGCGCCAAGGAGACGCCACCGCACTGATGGACCTCGCTGCCGTGGCCAGCGACGACCAGGACCCGATGCACCTGCGCGACCGGGCCGCTGTGGAGCTCCTGTACGCCAGCGGGATCCGCGTGGGCGAGCTGACCGCCCTCGACGTCGACGACCTCGACCTCGCGGGCGGGGTCCTGCGCGTGATGGGCAAGGGAGGCAAGGAGCGCACCGTGCCCTTCGGCGCCCCGGCCCGCGAGGCCGTCGACGCCTGGCTGACGTTCGGCCGCCCCCAGGTCGCCGTGGCGGGCAGCGGCCCCGCCCTGCTCCTGGGCCGCCGCGGCCGACGGGCCGACCCGCGGCAGATCCGGGCAGCGGTCCACGAGCTCCTCTCGCACCTGCCCGACGCGCCCGACCTCGGGCCGCACGGCCTGCGCCACAGCGCAGCCACCCACCTCCTCGAGGGTGGCGCGGACCTGCGCCTCGTCCAGGAGCTCCTGGGACACGCCTCCCTCGCCACGACGCAGATCTACACCCATGTGTCCGTGGAGCGGCTCAAGGCCTCCTATCGACAGGCCCATCCCCGTGCCTGAACCCGGCGGCGATGCCTGGACGTTGCCGCGACGTCAGCACCGGGGCGACGCCGTGTTGGGGGTCATCGGGCGTGCCGCTCCCGCACACGCCGCCCGAAGGAGGAAGATGAACGCCGAAGACGTTCGTCCGATCCGTGGGGGTCGGTCACCGGAGAGGAGCTGTGCAGCGCGTGCGTGAGGACCTGCCGGCCACCCGCAAGACCCGCCGACACCGACGTCGGCCCAGCCGTCAGGTGCGCCTGCGTCGCACCATCACCGGTGCCGTCGTCCTCCTGCTCGTCGCTGTCGTGACGGTGCGGCTCACGACCGGCGACGACACGACGCGGCTCGACGCCGCGGGATCGGCCGCCCAGGCGACGACCTCCGTCTCGAGCTCCCCGAGCACGACCCAGACACCCAACGACGAAGACGGGTCGTCCACGACCGAGACCTCGACGGCCGGCGCCACCACCGTCCCGCAGCGCGGCAACGGCACGATCACCGTGGTGTCGGTGCCCCACGCCGCTGTCGCCGCCACCGGCCGCACGGTCAAGTACACCGTCGAGGTCGAGGGCGGGCTCGGGGTCGACCCGGCCGAGGTCGGCGCCACCGTCCAGTCGATCCTGCTGGACCCCCGGGGCTGGCAGAAGGTCGACGGCGTCCGCTTCGTCAACGTCACCCCGGAGCAGGCCGCCAAGGGAGCCCACGTCGACGTGCGGGTCACGCTCGCGAGCCCCGGCTTGACCGACAAGCTCTGCGCGCCGATGCGGACGCTCTCCCAGGTCTCCTGCTGGAACGGCGAACGCTCGGTGCTCAACTTCCGCCGCTGGGCGCTGGGCGACGACAGCTACGGCTCCGACGTCGCGCGCTACCGCATCTACCAGGTCAACCACGAGGTCGGGCACGGCCTCGGCCACCAGCACCGGATGTGCCCCGGCAAGGGCAAGCGTGCTCCCGTGATGGTGCAGCAGACCCTCGACCTCGGCGGCTGCAAGCCCTGGCCCTACCCGTCCGGCGCCTGAGCCAGCGGGAGCAGTCGCACCCGACGACCACCGGTCAGGAACACGAGGGGATCGAGGTAGGTGTGGTCGCGGACGGCGCCGAGGTGCAGACAGGTCGGTCGGCAGTGGGAGCCGGTCCCCGCCAGCTCACCCAGCCGTGACCCCTGTGCGACGACCTCGCCGACGGTGACAGCCGGCTCGACCGGCTCGTAGGTCGACCGCACCCCCGACGGATGCAGGACCGTCACCGTGCCGCGGTCGGCGATCCGGCCCACGTGGGTCACGGTGCCGGCATCGACTGCCAGCACAGCGTGCCCCGTCGACCCGGCGAGGTCGATGCCCCGGTGCCCGGCGCCGTACCTGGTCCTGGGACGGAGGAACGGCCGCACGACCTCCGGTCTGGGCGCCAGCGGCCACGACCAGCGCCCCGGCAGCGTCGGGGGCGGCCGAGGCGTGCCCACGGTGGCCGACCCGGGCGCGACCCGCGGCCCGTCGGACCCTGCGGCACCCACGGCGTCAACCACCGTGACCGCGGGGCTGCTGTCCGCACGTGCCGGCTCCGACCGCAGCTGCGGTGAGGGAAGGGCCAGCCCTGCCGAGACGACCACGGCGGTCGAGACAGGGAGGAGGAGGGCGGTGCGCATCCCGCCACCTTGCTGGTGCCTGCGGATCTCCGCGACGGACACCCGGTCGTGCTGTGGACGTGACGCGAGTCGGCGACCGCCTGTGGACGCGCTACCGCGTCACGGAGCGGACCGGCCTCCCGCGAGCGTCAGAGTCGGCTGAGCCGGCTCACTGCCTCGTGCAGCACCTCGTCGCGCTTGCAGAACGCGAACCGCACCAGCGTCGGGGCAGCGCCCTTGTCGTCGTGGAAGACCGACACCGGCACCCCGACGACGCCGGCTCGTGCGGGCAGCTCGCGACAGAAGGCGAGGGCGTCGACGGCCCCGAGCGGCGCGGCGTCCGCGATGACGAAGTAGGTGCCATCAGGGACGGACACCTGCAGCCCGGCTGACTGAAGGCCAGCGACGAGCAGGTCACGCTTGGCCTCCAGCGAGCTGGCCAGACCGGCATACACGTGGTCGTCGAGAGCCAGGGCGACGGCGACGGCTGGCTGGAAGGGGCCGGAGCCGACGAAGGTGAGGAACTGCTTCACCGCCCGCACCGCGGCGACTGCGGCGGCCGGGCCGCTCACCCAGCCGACCTTCCAGCCGGTGGCGGAGAAGGTCTTGCCTGCCGAGGAGATGGTCAGCGTCCGCTCCCACATCCCGGGCAGGGTGGCGACCGGCACGTGCACGGCGCCCCCGAACACGAGGTGCTCGTAGACCTCGTCGGTGACCACCCAGGCGTCGTACTCCCTTGCGAGCGAACAGATCAGCTCGATCTCCGACCGGCTGAACACCTTGCCCGTGGGGTTGTGCGGGGTGTTGAGCAGGACCATCCGCGTCTTCGTCGAGAACGCCGCGCGCAGCGACTCCTCGTCGACGGCGAAGTCGGGGAAGCGCAGCACCGACGTGCGCCGCACCGCCCCCGCGAGGGCGATCGACGCGGCATACGAGTCGTAGTAGGGCTCGAAGGTGACCACCTCGTCACCGGGCTCGCACAACGCGAGGATGGTGGCCG
This sequence comes from Pedococcus bigeumensis, assembly GCF_039531795.1. NCBI lineage: Bacteria > Bacillati > Actinomycetota > Actinomycetes > Micrococcales > Intrasporangiaceae > Pedococcus > Pedococcus bigeumensis. The sequence continues at coordinate 735,943 of NZ_BAAAQS010000001.1, forward strand.
CGATGGCCTCGGTGGCGCCGACCGTGACCAGCACCTGCGAGCGCGGGTCGACGTCCAGGCCGTAGAGCCGCGACTGGTGGGCGGCCACCGCGGCCAACAGCTCCGGCACCCCGGGACCGGGCGGGTACTGGTTGCGGCCACCGTCGATCGCGGACTTGGCGGCCTCGAGCATCTCGCGCGGGCCGTCGGTGTCGGGGAACCCCTGGCCGAGGTTCACGGCGCCGTGCTCGGTGGCCAGCGCGGTCATCTCGGCGAAGATCGTGGTGCCGAACGGTGCCAGTGCGCGTTTGCCGGGTGGTCGGGCCATGCGCCCGAGCGTATGCCGCGGGCCGGGGTCCGTGGCGGAGCTACCCGCGCGCCTCCGCCTGCGCCTCATCGGCGTGGGCAATGTGCCCCAGCTGCCGCCAGACGAGCACCAGGGTGATGCCGGAGCCGACGAACGCGAACCAGAACGGGGCGGCGAGCCCCCACTGCTCCGCGATGACCCCGCCGAGGCCCTGGCCGACGACGAGCCCGAGGAACAGGCCGACGACGTAGACGCTGCCGACCCGGCCCTGGAACTCCTGGGGCACGGCGCGCTGCCGGACCGCCTGGGAGACCGTGCCCCACACGAACGCGTAGCCGCCGAAGACCACCATGATGGCGATCGCGAGCCAGCCCACCGTCGTCACCGCGAGCGCGAGGTGGGTGAGCACCTCGAGGAGCAGGCACCCCCGCATCAGGGTCGCGAGGGGGATCCTGCGCTCCAGCCAGCCGTAGCAGCTGGTGCTGACCAGCCCACCCGCTGCCGCCGCCGTGGTGAGCAGGCCGAAGCCGACCTCGCCCATGTGCAGCCGGTCGAGGGAGTAGAGGACGAGCACCGACCAGGCCGCGCCCCAGGTGATGTTGAACGCGAAGATCACCAGGGCCAGCGTGCGGACCGGGGCGTGGCCGCGGATCCAGCGGACCCCGTCGGCGATGTCGCGCCGCACGTGGGTGTCCGGCACGCCACGGACCCCGCCGCGGGGGGTGGCGATCCGGGCCACGAGGACGACGCCCAGACCGACGCACGCGACCTGCACGACGAACGGCCAGACCATGCCCGCCGCGAACAGGAAGGCTCCGAGCGGGGGGCCGACGAGCTGGTTGGCGGTGAGGAAGCCGGCCTGGAGCCGGGCGTTCCCGATGCCGAGGTCGGCCTTGTCCACCAGCATCGGCAGCAGGGTCCCGGTGGTCGTGTCGGCGAACACCTCGGCCACGCCGTAGACGAACATGGTCGCCAGCACGAGGCCGATCGACACCCGCCCCGTCACGATCGTCACGCACAGGACCGCCACGACGACCGCCCGCAGGAGGTCGGCCACGATGACGACCCGACGCCGGTCGAGCCGGTCGGCCACCGCTCCGGCCCAGAGCCCGAAGAGCAGCCAGGGGAGGCGCTGGAGCACGGCGGCGAGGGCCACGAGCACCGCGTTGCGGGTCTGCGACGCCACGAGCAGCGGGCCGGCCGCCAGGGCGATCCCGTCGCCGATGTTGCTCACCCACGAGGACGCGAGCAGCCAGCGGAAGCTGCGCCCCAGCCGCGGCGGTGCGACGACGTCCAGAACCCTGCTCACAAACGCGCGAGCCTACCTTCCTCCGCGATTTCCCGATCACCGTCGTGAGCACGTACGATGGTCGGCGGTCCACGTGTGCTCGTACACGCAGACCCAATTCGCGCGTCTTCCGCCCGCTGACTCGGCTCGCCGACGAAACGGGGGCGCACCACAGCAGTCCGGTGACCTCACCGGTGGGGTGCGTCGCAGGCGCCAGGCAGGTGGTCGCACCCATGCGGCACACCGACGCAACTGACAACGACACAAGGAGACACGGCATGGCCGTCGTTACCATGCGCCAGCTCCTCGAGAGCGGCGTCCACTTCGGGCACCAGACCCGTCGCTGGAACCCCAAGATGAAGCGCTTCATCATGACCGAGCGCAATGGCATCTACATCATCGACCTGCAGCAGTCGCTGACCTACATCAACAACGCCTTCGAGTTCGTCAAGGAGACGGTCGCCCACGGTGGGTCGATCCTCTTCGTCGGCACGAAGAAGCAGGCCCAGGAGCCCATCGCCGAGCAGGCGACGCGCGTCGGGATGCCCTACGTCAACCACCGCTGGCTCGGTGGCATGCTCACCAACTTCAACACGATCTCCAAGCGGCTCACCCGCCTCAAGGAGCTCGAGGAGCTCGACTACGACAACGTCGCGGGCTCGGGCTACACCAAGAAGGAACTCCTGATCTTCAAGCGGGAGAAGGACAAGCTCGAGAAGACCCTCGGCGGCATCCGCAACATGGCCAAGGTCCCCTCGGCCGTGTGGATCGTCGACACCAAGAAGGAGCACCTCGCCGTTGACGAGGCTCGCAAGCTCGGCCTGCCGGTCATCGCGATCCTCGACACCAACTGCGACCCCGACGAGGTCGACTACAAGATCCCGGGCAACGACGACGCCATCCGCTCCGTCACCCTGCTGACCCGCGTGATCGCCGACGCCGTCGCCGAGGGCCTGATCGCCCGCAGCTCCGGCAAGTCCGGCGAGCAGGCCGAGGGTGTCGTCGCCGGCGACGAGCCGCTGGCCGAGTGGGAGCGCGAGCTGCTCGGTGGCGACGCCGCCAAGGCCGCGGAGTCCGCAGCACCGGAGGCCGGCGAGACCGCCGCTGCCGACGCGACCGACGCCGCACCGGCCGAGGCCGCAGCGGTCGAGGTTCCTGCCGAGGCTGCTCCCGTCGAGGCTGCAGAGGCCCCCGCCGCGGAGGCCGCCCCGGCCCCCGTCGCCGAGGAGACCGCTGCTCCCGAGGCTGCTGCCGAGACGCCGGCCGACGCCGACGCCAAGGCCTGAGCCGCACCTGTCCTTCAGTCGGACTGCTCCTGCCAGACGCGACCACGTCTGGCAGGAGCACGTCAGGCCCAACCGTTAGAGAAGAGCTGAGAATCATCCATGGCGAACTACACCGCCGCTGACATCAAGGCCCTGCGCGAGTCCACGGGCGCCGGCATGCTCGACGTCAAGAAGGCGCTCGACGAGGCCGACGGCGACCGCGCCAAGGCCACCGAGATCCTGCGCGTGAAGGGGCTCAAGGGCGTCACCAAGCGCGAGGGCCGCACCACGTCCAACGGACTGGTCACCGCCCAGGCCGGTGACGGCGTGGGCACCCTCGTCGAGGTCCTGTGCGAGACCGACTTCGTGGCCAAGGGCGAGAAGTTCATCGCGCTGGCCGCCCAGGTCCTCGCCCAGGCCGTCGCCTCGGGTGCCGCTGACGCCGACGCGCTGCTGAAGAGCTCGCTCGAGGACGGCTCCACCGTCCAGGAGCTGCTCGACGGCGCCAACGCGACCATCGGCGAGAAGATCGAGGTCAAGCGTGTTGCCCGCGTCGAGGCCCCGGTCGTCGTGTCCTACCTGCACAAGACCAGCCCCGACCTGCCTGCGCAGATCGGTGTGCTCGTCGGCGCCGAGGGCGACGACGAGCAGGTCGCGCGTGACGTGGCCATGCACATCGCCGCGTTCAGCCCCACCGTGCTGACCCGTGACGAGGTCGACGCCGAGACGGTCGAGAACGAGCGTCGCGTCGCCGAGGCCACCGCGAAGGAGGAGGGCAAGCCCGAGGCCGCCCTCCCCAAGATCGTCGAGGGTCGCGTGAACGGCTTCTTCAAGGAGAACGTCCTGCTCGAGCAGGCGTTCGCCAAGGACGCCAAGAAGACGGTCGAGAAGGTCCTCGCCGAGGCCGGCACGAAGGTCAGCTCCTTCGTCCGCTTCCGCGTCGGCGGCTGACCCGCTCAGTCACGACCCAGCACCACCCAGCACCACCCAGCACGACCCAGCGCCACCCGACGAGGCCCCTCACCGCACGGTGAGGGGCCTCGTCGCGTGTCTGAGCTGTGTGGGCGTGGGTATGCCGCGTGGCTGAGCCGGCTACCCGGCGGCGCGCTTGACGAGGGCGGCGATCTCCTTCTCGAGCGCGGGGGTCAGCCTCGTCAGCGCGTAGCCGATCGGCCACATGTCGCCGTCGTCCAGCTGGGCGCTGTCGTTGAACTCGAAGGTGGCGTAGCGCGCCTTGAACTTGCTGGCGGGCTTGAAGAAGGCCACCGCCTTCCCGTCGCGCTTGTACGCGGGCATGCCGTACCAGGTCGAGGGCTCCAGGTGCGGAGCCGCCGCGGTGACGATCTGGTGCAGGCGCTCGGCCAGCTCACGGTCCTCCGGCGGCATCTCGGCGATCTTGTCGAGCAGGTCCTGCTCGCCGACGGCGCCCTTGGCCTCCTTGGCCCGCTCCTTCATGGCGGCGCGCTCCTCGGCGCTGAACCCGCTCTTGCTGCCAGCCGTCCTGGGGGCGGTCTTCGTGGTGGCCTTCGTGGTGGCCTTTGTGGTGGTCTTCTTCGCCGTGGTCGGCATCGTGGTCCCTCCCGGGTCGTCGTGGTCGGTCGGGACCATTCTCGAAGACCCAGCACCTCGGACGCTTCTCGAAAACTGATCACTTCTGCCGCATACTCACCCCATGGGGAGACGCGCGAAGCAGACAGCACCCGCCCGCCGGCAGGCCCGGGTGCAGCCGGACTTCACTCGCCTGCCCGAGCGGATCGCCCCCGAGGACATGGTCACCACCCAGGTCGTCGAGCCGCCCGAGGACCCACAGGGTGGCCGCGACACCGAGACGGAGTTCATGCTCCGCAACGCCGGGTTCTGACCCGACCCAGGCGCCGGTCCCGAGCTCGGCGAGGTCCGCGCCCCTTCGGCGGCGGTCCATCCTCGGGGTCCGCGAGCGGGTCAGCGCGCGGTGAGCTCGGGGGCGGCCACGGCGGCCAGGTCCTGCCACCACGCCAGCCGATCCGGACGCCCGTCGTAGTCCCGGCGACGGTTGGCGCCGCTCGTGCCCGGGAGGACGAAGACCTCGGCCCGCCCGATGCCCCACGGGGCGAGCCCGAGGCCGGGTGGGCGGTGGCCCAGGGCCCGCGCGGCATACGCCGCCGTGCCCTTCGCCGTGAAGGCGACGAACGCAGGTTGCCACCGCTCGACGTCGGCCACGAGCCGCTCGATCTCGACCCAGCCCCGTCCGGTCTCGTGGTCCCAGTGACCCACGAGGTCGGTCAGACCGAGCCCGTGGTCGACGACCCGGTGGTCCTCGTCCGGCCTGAGCTGCCGTGCCGTGAGGCCGCTGCGGTGCAGGCAGTCCCAGAAGTTGTTGCCCGGGGATGTGTAGTAGTGGTCACGGTGCTTGGTGCTCGCGGCGCCGGCCAGGCCACAGAACACGATCACCGGGTCTGAGCCGACGATCTCGTCCAACAGCTGCATCAGGCCTCCCGTCGTGGCAGCGTCGAGCCGCGGACCTCAGAAGATGTGGACGCGCTCCTCGGGGGCCAGCCACATACCGTCGCCCTCGGTGACCCCGAAGGCCTCGTGGAACTCGTCGCAGTTGCGCACCGCGTTGGCCCGGACCTCGGTGGGGGAGTGCGGGTCGATCGCGAGCAGCCGCTTGGCCTCCTCGGTCCTGGCCTTGCCCGACCAGACCTGCGCCCACCCGAGGAAGAACCGCTGGGGGCCGGTGTAGCCGTCGAGCTCCGGCACGTCCTGGCCTTCGGTGGCGATGCGGTAGGCGGAGTAGCCGATGGCCAGGCCGCCGAGGTCACCGATGTTCTCTCCGACGGTGAGCGCGCCGTTGACCTTCTCGTCCGGGGCTGCGATCGGGGACAGCGTGCTGAACTGGGCGATCAGGGCCTGGGTGCGCTCGTCGAAGCGAGCGCGGTCCTCCTCGGTCCACCAGTCGCGCAGCGCCCCGGTGGCGTCGTAGCGCGAGCCCTGGTCGTCGAACCCGTGGCCGATCTCGTGGCCGATGACCGCGCCGATGCCGCCGTAGTTCACCGCGTCGTCGGCGTCCATGTCGAAGAACGGCGGCTGGAGGATCCCGGCGGGGAAGACGATCTCGTTCATCAGCGGGTGGTAGTAGGCGTTGACCGTCTGCGGCAGCATCAGCCACTCGTCGCGGTCGATCGGGCCGCCCAGCTTGGCGAGCTGGCGCCGTAGCTCGAACTCGTTGGCACGGCGGACGTTGCCCACGAGGTCGTCGTCGATGGTCAGCGCGGAGTAGTCCCGCCAGCGGTCCGGGTAACCGACCTTCGGGGTGAAGGAGGCGAGCTTGGCCAGGGCCTGCTCCCGCGTCTGCGGACCCATCCAGTCCAGGCCCTCGAAGGAGCGCCGGAACGCCTCGACGAGGTTGGCGACCAGGTCGAGCATCCGCTGCTTGGCCTCCGGCGGGAAGTACTCGGCGGCGTAGAGCTGGCCGACGGCCTCGCCGATCGACGCCTCGACGAGGGTGACCCCGCGCTTCCAGCGCTCACGGTTCTCGGGGAGACCCGAGATGACCCGACCGGTGAAGTCGAACTCGGCGTCCACCAGCTCCTTGGACAGCAGCGGGGCGGCGGAGCGGACGACGTGGAAGGCGAGCCAGTGCCTGAGGTCGTCGACGTCGGCTTCCTCGAGCAGCGCAGACAGCCCCTCGAGGTAGGACGGCTGGCCCACCACCACGTGCGCGAAGGCGGCGCGGGCGTCCAGGGAGTCGACGAACGTGTCCCAGCCGAGCGTGGGAGCCAGGCCCACCAACGCGTCATACGCGAAGGGGTTGTAGCTCTTCACGGCGTCGCGGGTCGCCACGTTGTCCCAGTGGTGCCCGGCCAGCCGCGTCTCGAGGGCGACCACGCGCGCTGCCGGTGACCCCTCGTCGGTGGTCCCGCCGCCGATGCCCGCGAACTCGAGCATCCGGGCGACGTGCGGGAGGTATGCCGCGAGGATCGCCGCGTGCCGCTCCTCGCGGTAGTAGGACTCGTCCGGCAGGCCCAGCCCACCCTGGCCGAGGTAGAGGACGTACTCCTCGGGGTCCTTGGCATCCGGGGCCACCCCGAAGTCGAAGAGCCCCGGACCGCCTTCGCGCTGGAGGCGCCCGAGGACCCGGGAGAGGTCGTCGATGGTGGCGATCTGCTCGACGGCGGCGAGGTCGTCCGCGATCGGTGCCAGGCCCAGCTCGTCGGCCCTGGCCTCGTCCATGAACGAGCGGTAGAGGTCGCCGACCTTGCGGGTCGGCGAGCCCTCAGGGGCGTCCGTGTCGGCCGCAGCGCGCTCGATGATGGTGCGCACCCGCTCGTCGGACTGCTCCCGGAGCATGTCGAACGTGCCGTATCGACCCCGGTCGGCGGGGATCTCGGTGTCGCGGACCCAGGTGCCGTTGGCGTGCCCGAACAGGTCGTCCTGGGGACGGACGGAGTCATCACGGTGACCGGGGAGGATGCCTGACCTCATGCGCGTGTCTTCCTTCAGTGCGTCGATGGACCTTGCGATGACACCCTGCCACGCAGCGCAGACAGACGTGCAACCGGCAACGTGTGTCCAGCGGGAGTGTGGAAGGATTCGGTCACCGCCCCACACCTCCAGGAGGATCTGTCGTGACTTCTGCCCCCGAGCAGACCGCCCCAGCCGGATCCACCACCCCCCGCCGGCGGGTGCTGCTCAAGCTCTCCGGCGAGGTCTTCGGCGGTGGGCGCGTCGGGCTCGCCCCCGACGTCGTGCGCGGGATCGCCCGACAGATCGCGCAGTCGGTCAACGAGGGCATCCAGGTTGCCGTCGTCATCGGCGGTGGCAACTTCTTCCGCGGGTCCGAGCTCCAGCAGCAGGGCATGGACCGGACCCGCGCCGACTACATGGGCATGCTGGGCACCGTCATGAACTGCCTCGCGCTGCAGGACTTCCTCGAGAAGGAGGGCATCGAGACGCGCGTCCAGACCGCCATCACGATGGGGCAGGTCGCCGAGCCCTACATCCCGCGCCGCGCGATCCGCCACCTCGAGAAGGGCCGCGTGGTCATCTTCGGCGCCGGGGCCGGGATGCCGTTCTTCTCGACCGACACGGTCTCGGCCCAGCGAGCGCTGGAGATCAAGTGCGACGCCGTGCTCATGAGCAAGAACGGCGTCGACGGGGTCTACGACGCCGACCCGCGCACCAACCCCGACGCCCGCAAGCTCGACGAGATCAGCTACGCCGAGGCCCTCCAGCAGGGTCTGCGCGTGGTCGACGCCGCGGCCTTCAGCCTGTGCATGGAGAACAAGCTCCCCATGGTCGTCTTCGGCATGGAGGGTGAAGGCAACGTCGTCCGGGCCCTGCGCGGTGAGAGGATCGGGACGCTGGTCACCCCGGGCTGAGCCGGTCCCAGGCCGACCCACCCACCAGACTGACCACACCACGACCGGCGCAGCCCCGACGGGGAGCGCCCGAGAAGGAGCAGGACATGATTGAAGAGACTCTCCTCGAGGCCGAAGAGAAGATGGAGAAGGCCGTCGAGGTCGCCAAGGAGGACTTCGCGGGCATCCGCACGGGCCGGGCGACGCCGGGCATGTTCAACAAGCTCATGGTCGACTACTACGGCGCTCCCACCCCGCTGCAGCAGCTGGCGTCGTTCCAGACCCCGGAGGCCCGCACCATCCTGATCACGCCCTTCGACAAGTCGGCGATGTCGGAGATCGAGAAGACCCTGCGCGAGTCCGACCTGGGCGTGAACCCCAGCAACGACGGCAACATGATCCGCTGCGTCCTGCCCCAGCTCACCGAGGAGCGGCGCAAGGACTACATCAAGCTCGCCCGGCACAAGGGTGAGGACGCCAAGGTGTCCATCCGCAACATCCGCCGCAAGGCCAAGGACGAGCTGGACAAGCTCGTCAAGGACGGCGAGGTCGGCGAGGACGACGGAACCCGTGGCGAGAAGGAGCTGGACGCGACGACGAAGAAGTACGTCGACAGCGTCGACGAGCTGTTGAAGGGCAAGGAGGCCGAGCTGCTCGAGGTCTGAGCCGCTCGCCCCGCCACGAAGGAATGAACACGCCATACTCCCGTAGCTCTCGGCGCGAGGCCGCGCACCCGGCGCCCGGTGCCGGGGGTGCCGGCGCGCCCGCCGAGCGACCCTCGCGGCGGGCAGCCACGAGCGGTCCGGCCCAGCGACCCTCCAAGGCGGGCCGCAACCTGCCTGCGGCCATCGGGGTGGGCGTGGGCCTGGGGATCCTCATCATCGGCTCGCTGATCCTGCGCAAGGAGCTGATGCTGGGCATCGTCATCGCGGCGATCGTCGTCGGTGTCTGGGAGCTGCGGCGTGCGCTCGCGCAGGTCTCGATCCACGTGCCGCTGGTGCCGAGCCTGGTCGGCAGCGTGAGCATGCTGGTCTCGGCCTACGTCGGCGGGGGAGATGCCCTGATCATCACGGTCGGGCTCACCTGCGTCGGCATCCTGCTGTGGCGGATCGCCGACGGCGTGCTCGATGCGGTCCGCGACATCGCCGGCGGCTTCTTCGTGGCGGTCTACCCCTCGTTCCTGGCCGGGTTCGCCGCCCTGATGCTCGCCGCCGACGACGGGGCCCGCCGGATCGTCGTGTTCATCCTCGTGACGGTGCTCAGCGACGTGGGCGGCTACGCGTTCGGGGTGCTGCTCGGCCGCCACCCGATGGCCCCGTCGGTCAGTCCCAAGAAGTCCTGGGAGGGTTTCGCCGGTTCGGTGTTCACGTGCGTCGTGGGTGGCGCGATCGCCGTGGCGCTCCTGCTCGACGGGCCCTGGTGGGGAGGTGCCCTGCTCGGTGCCTGCACGGCCATCGCGGCCACGGTGGGAGACCTGACCGAGTCGACGATCAAGCGCGACCTCGGCATCAAGGACATGAGCACGATCCTTCCCGGGCACGGCGGGGTCATGGACCGGCTCGACTCCCTGGTGGTCGTCGCTCCCGTGGCCTGGGCCCTGCTGGCCTGGGTCGTCCCCCCGGGCTGAGGCCGCGGGACGTCGTGCGGGTGTGAGGCCACGGCGCACACCTGAGAGACTGGGTGCACCATGACGACCGACCTCCCCGCGCCCACCAGCGAGCGCCCCCAGCCGGGACAGCTGACCTTCTCCGCCCCGCGTCGGGGCAAGCCGCCGCGCCACCTCGCCGACCTCACCCCGGCGGAGCGCAAGGAGGCCGTCGAGGCGTTGGGCCACAAGGGGTTTCGCGCCAAGCAGCTGTCGACCCACTACTTCGAGCGGCTCGTGGAGTCGCCGGAGGAGATGACCGACCTGCCCAAGGCGATCCGCGACGACCTCGTCGCGGACCTGCTCCCGACCTTGCTCACCCCGCTCGTCCAGCGCACGGCGGACGATGGCATGACCATCAAGTCCGCGTGGAAGCTGCACGACGGAGCCATCGTCGAGTCGGTGCTGATGCGCTACCCCAAGCGCGTCACGATCTGCATCTCCAGCCAGGCGGGCTGTGGCATGAACTGCCCGTTCTGCGCCACTGGGCAGGCGGGGCTGACCCGCAACATGAGTGCGGCCGAGATCGTCGAGCAGGTCGTCAGCGGGGCCAGGCTGCTGCGCAGCGGTGAGCTCGACGCCGTCGGTCCGGCCCGTGGTGCGGAGGGCCGGGACTCCGCATTCGACGAGCACGTGGCCGAGCTGGGCGAGGAGGACGACACCTTCGACAGCGACGACACCCAGGGCGCGGACGCAGGGCCGTCGGGTCCCACGCGCATCTCCAACGTCGTCTTCATGGGCATGGGCGAGGCCCTGGCCAACTACAAGGCGGCGATCGGGGCGATCCGCCGGATGACCGATCCCGCGCCCGACGGCCTGGGCATGTCCGCCCGCGGCATCACCATGTCGACCGTGGGCCTGGTGCCGGCGATCGACAAGCTGGCCGCCGAGGGCATCCCTGTCACGCTGGCGCTGTCGCTGCACGCCCCCGACGACGAGCTGCGCAACGAGCTGGTGCCGATCAACACCCGCTGGAGCGTCGACGAGGCGCTCGACGCCGCCCACCGCTACTACGAGGTCACCGGCCGTCGGGTCAGCATCGAGTACGCCCTCATCAGGGACATCAACGACCACGCCTGGCGGGCCGACCTGCTCGGGAAGAAGCTGAACGCCCGCGGCCGCGGCTGGGTGCACGTCAACCCCATCCCGCTCAACCCGACCCCCGGGTCGAAGTGGACCGCGTCCCGCCCCGGCGTCGAGCAGCAGTTCGTCGAGCGGCTGCGGGCGCACGGCATCCCCACGACGATCCGCGACACCCGCGGTCAGGACATCGACGGCGCGTGCGGCCAACTCGCGGCGTCCACCGCCTGAACCTGCCTAGACTCGACAGATGAGCTCACGCCGCCTTGCGATGGTGGTCTCCGCCACGGCTGCCACGGCCGTCGCCGCGACCTTCGCCGTGGTGTTGAGCGGCGCGTTCGCCGGCCGGGAGGGCCAAGCGGCTCCGGCTCCACTCGTCACGTCACCGCACGGCCACAGCGTCGCCGTGAAGACCCCGCCCGAGGCGCCGTTGCGCGCGGGGGAGCGCTTCGTCACGCTCCGGATGCCCACGGCATACACCCCGAAGGCGCCGGCGGCGCCGGGCACCGACGACTACCGGTGCTTCCTCCTCGACCCCGGTCTCACCGCCAAGTCGGTCGTGACGGGCATCAACGTCCTGCCGGGCAACCCCGACGTGGTGCACCACGTCATCCTGTTCCGGGTGCCGCCCGACAAGGTGGCCCGGGCCGAGGAGATGGACCGCCTCCAGGTGGGCCAGGGCTGGACCTGCTTCGGGGGCACCGGCGTGGAGAGCCAGGGCGCCGGGCTGAACGGCGCCCCGTGGCTGGGGGCGTGGGCTCCCGGCGGTGGCGAGCGGGTGCTGGCCCCCGACCTCGGTATGCCGGTCGAGGCCGGCTCGCGGATCATCATGCAGGTCCACTACAACCTCCTCGCCGGGCAGACCGCCGACCAGAGCGCCGCCAAGCTGCGGGTGGCCGCCGACGACGGGAAGCGAAAGACGCTCCAGACCGTGCTGCTGCCGGCGCCGGTCGAGGTGCCCTGTCGGCCCGGGCACACCGGTCCCCTGTGCGACCGCAAGGCTGCGATGGCCGACGTGCAGCAGCGCTTCGGGCTCGCCGCCGGCCGCATCGGCGACGCGCTGCACCTGCTCTGCCCCGGCAACAAGGCCGGGCCGACCCAGACCTGCACCCGTCCCGTGACCCAGGCCTCGACGATCTGGGCAGTGGCCGGCCACATGCACCTGCTGGGCACCACGATCTCGGTCACGGTGAACAAGGGCAAGGCCGACGAACGCACCATCCTCGACATCCCGGTCTGGGACTTCGACGACCAGGGCAGCCGACCGGTGCAGCCGGCGGTCACGGTGGGCCCGGGCGACACCTTCACCGTGTCGTGCACCCACGACCAACGGCTGCGCGACATGCTCCCGTCGTTCGAGGGGATCCCGGAGCGCTACGTCGTCTGGGGTGAGGGCACCACCGACGAGATGTGCCTCGGCATCGTCATGGTCACGCGGCCCTAGCGCACCGCGCACCCTAGGCTGACCCGCGTGAGCGCCCACCCCGTCCGAGCGGTCGAGCCGGGACGCGAGTTCGTCCTGACCGTCTCGTGTGCCGACCGCCGGGGCATCGTGCACGCCGTGTCGGGGGTGATGCTCGAGCAGTCGATGTCGATCCTCGACAGCCAGCAGTTCGCCGACACCACGGCGGGGGAGTTCCACCTGCGGATGCACCTGGCGCGCGAGGGCTCGGCGCTCGCGGTCGAGGAGCTGGACGCCGCGATGCGCGGCGTCGCGACCGCCTTCGCGATGACGTATGCCGTGCACGACCTGTCCCGGCGCCGGCAGGTCCTCGTGCTGGTGAGCCAGCAGGGGCACTGCCTCAACGACCTGCTGTTCCGGGTCGAGAGCGGGTCGCTGCCGGTCGACGTGCCCGCGATCGTGTCGAACCACGAGGACTTCCGCAGCCTCGCCGAGTGGCACGGGATCCCGTTCCACCACGTGCCGGTCACGCCCGACACCAAGCCGGCCGCCGAGGCCGAGCTGCGCCGTCTGGTCGAGCTCTACGCAGCCGACACCATCGCGCTGGCTCGCTACATGCAGATCCTGTCGAGTGAGCTCTGCGCCGACTTTCCGGGCCGGATCATCAACATCCACCACTCGCTCCTGCCCAGCTTCAAGGGCGCCAAGCCCTACACCCAGGCCCACGACCGCGGGGTCAAGGTGATCGGCGCGACCGCCCACTACGTCACGGCCGACCTCGACGAGGGGCCGATCATCGAGCAGGACTTCCGCCGGGTCGACCACCGGATGAGCCCGACCGAGCTCGCCGCCGTGGGGCAGGAGCTGGAGGCGATGGCCTTCGCGAGGGCGCTGCGCTGGCACGCCGAGCACCGGGTGGTGCTCCGCGGTCGCCGCACGATCGTCTTCGACTGACCCGGACGAGCCGCACCACGCCTTCGCTCAGCGGGGCTGGATGAGGTCCCAGGGGTTGCCATAGAGGTCCTCGAAGACCGCCACGCTGCCATAGGTCTCGTGTCGCGGCTCCTCCCGGAAGTGCACACCGGCGGCGAGCATCCGGGCGTGGTCGGCGGCGAAGTCATCGGTCGCGAGGAAGTGCATCACCCGGCCCCCACCGGGGTCGCCGACCCGCGCCTCCTGCTCCGGCGTGCTCGCCCGGGCCAGCAGCACCTGGGTGCCGTCGGACCCGGCCGGGCGGAGCACGACCCAGCGGGTGCCGTCACCGCGATCGGTGTCCTCGACGAGCTCGAAGCCGGCTCGCTCGCAGAACCACTCGAGCGCCTCGTCGTAGCTCCGGACGAGCAGGGTCACCAGGCTCAGGCGTTGGGGCATTCAGCCATCCTCGCGCACTGCTCGCTGGAGGGCGCGCAGGTACCCGAGGGCGGCGACCCGCTGGAGCCACCAGGTCAGCGGGCCCCCGAGTCGGGTGGGCCATCGCGCGGCGCGCGCGTAGGCGCGCACCACGGCATACACGTCGTCGCCCCGGCGCTCGACGAGGAAGCCCTCCTCGCCGCTCTCGACGTGACCCTCGAGGGTGCCGTAGCCGAAACCGGTGCGGTCCTGCCCCTCCACCGTCCAGACCACCCGGCAGGGAACCCCGAGCGCGCCGAGCCGACTCAGGATGTCGACGCCGACCGCGGCACGAGGTGCCGTGGCCGCCGGTCGGAGCCCGAGCCCGCGTTGCGGTGCGTAGGTCAGCAGCGCCTCGCTCACGCAGCGGTAGGCCGCGTCACCGGCTCCCAGCCGTCGCTCGACCTCGAGGTGGTGGTAGCCGGGGGGAAGGGGTCCGTCGAGGGTCTGCCCGCGCGGCTCGTAGGTGAGCTCGAGGCGGGCCAGGTCCGCGAGCCTCATGACGACCCACCCTTGGCGTCACGGTCGGCAGCGCGCTCGCGGCCCTGGTCGAGGACGATCGCGGCGGCCTCCTCGGGCGTGTCGACCAGGTGCACCACGGCGTCCATGCCCCTCTCGTGACCGAGCGCTCGGATGGCGGCCCACACCGGCACGGTCTCGGACCAGTACTCCTGACCGACGAGGACGAGCGGCGCGAGCGTCGACCCGGCAGGGGCGTAGAACAGCGGCGTGACGGCCTGGAAGATCTCCTGCACCGTCCCCGCCGCGCCCTCCAGCACCACGAGACCGGCGGCCGCGCGGGCCAGCAGGCCGTCCTCACGGACAGCGTTGGAGAAGTACTTGCCGATGCCGTCGCAGAAGACGTTGGGCGGCTCGTGACCGTAGAACCAGGTCGGGATGCCGAGGCTGCGCAGCTCGTCGGAGACCGGGAGGTCGGCGCGGACCTCGAAGGCCAGGGAGACCCACTCGGCGACCGACGGGAAGAACGTCGACACCGCCGTCAGCCGGTCGAGGGCAGCGCCGAGCGACTGCTCGTCGGCGGCCAGCGCACCGAGGTTCGCCGCCTCCATCGCGCCCGGGCCCCCACCGGTGGCGACGACCAGTCCGGCCGCGGCGAGGGAGCGACCGAGCCGGGCCGCCGCGGCATACGCCCGCGTGCCCCGGGCGAGCGCGTGCCCGCCCATCACGCCGGCGACCGACCGCCCGGCCGTGAACTCGTCCAGGGCGTCGCTGATCGAGTCGTCGTGGATGGCGCGCAGGAGCGTGACGAACGCGTCGTGGCGCAGTGCGCCGTCTCGCGTCCACTGGTAGGCAAGGAAGTCGGGAGTGGCCTCGTAGCCACGGTCGTCGATGCCGGCATACAGCTCGGCGGCGGTGTAGAGCGTCGCGCGGTAGGGGTCCACCGGTGCGTGCGGGTCGGTGGGGAAGACCAGGGCGCGGTGCGCGCCGAAGTGCGCGCTGAGCCTCGGCGACAGGCGCCCGCCGAGGACCACGAGACCGGCCACGTCGGTGCGGCCCAGCAACCTCTCCTCGTATGCCGTGAGGTCGAGGTCCTGGAAGCGCAGCCCGATCAGGGGTCGACCGGACGCGAGCACCGCGTCGAGGTCGGCGAGGTCCTCGACCTCGGGGTCGGGTTTGCTGCCGCGGACGCCGTGCATGTCCCGACTCTAGACAGTCGAGAACGACGACCTGTCTAGAGTCGGGCCATGACGGAGCTGTTCTCGCAGACGGTGGCGACGGACGCCTGGCGCGCGGAGGCGACACGCTGGATCGGCTCCGAGCTGTCCCGCGTCGGCCGTCGCGTGACCGGCGAGGTCGTGCAGCGGCGGATCAGGCCGTGGTCCACCCAGCTGGTGGTGCCGAGCGACCGGGGGACCGTGTGGTTCAAGGCCAACTGCCGCTCGTCGGCCTACGAGCCCGCCGTCCACCTCGCGCTCGCACGGCTCGAGCCGGGGGAGGTGGAGGCGCCGCTGGCCATCGATGTCGACCGCGGCTGGATGATGACCACCGACCGCGGCACCACCTTGGGCGACAGCCATGCGGCAACCCTCGAGGAGTGGCAGTCCGTGGTGGAGCTGGCAGCGCGGGTGCAGCGCCAGGTCGCCGAGCACGGCGAGGTGCTGGTCGCTGCCGGCCTGCCGGACTGCTCCCCGGCCACCGTGCCGGCGCGGTACCGCTGGCTCGTCGACCAGCTCGCGGCGCTGCCCGCCGACCACCCGTCACACCTGCCGGCCGAGGAGGCCGACTCGCTGAGGGCGCGGACCGGGGCCGTCGAGGAGGCCGTGGCGGCCCTGCTCGCGGCACCGCTCCCGGTGAGCCTGCAGCACGGTGACCTGCACCCGGGCAACGTCTTCGTCGTCGACGACGGCATGCGCTTCTTCGACTTCGGCGACGCCCAGTGGGCGCACGTGCTGGAGGTCCTTGCTGTTCCCTACGGCTTCTCCACCCGCGTGACCCACCACCCGTGGGCAGCCCTGCTGGACGCCTACGCGCAGGTCTGGGCGGACCTGCTCGACCGCGAGGCGCTCGAGTCGCTGCTGGTGCCGGCGATGGTGACGCACGCTGTGAACCGCTCGTTCACCTGGCTCGGCGCCCTGGAGGGGGCACGACCGGAGGAGCTCGCCGAGTGGGGCGACTCGGCGCTCTACTACCTGCGGCTCACCCACGAGCCGTTCCCACCCGAGGAGCCGGAGAGCGGTCCCTGAGCGAGCCTGCCGTCCACCGGAGGAGAGGTCGGCCTCCGGCTGCGACGGGGAGAGCCGGTCGCGCTGTCAGACGTTGCCGAGCACCCGGTCGACGGCGATCTCGATGACCACGCGCTCCGGGTTCTCGCGGGGGACCCGGTACCGCGCGGCATACCTGCGCTCGGCGTCGGCCACGGACTCCGGGTCGGTGAGCACCCTGGCCGTGCCCTCCAACGAGAGCCAGTGGCGGCCGTCGACCTGGCACACGACGGCGCGACCCCCGGCTGCGGCGTTGCGCGCCTTGCGGCTCGGGCCGCTGGTGATGACGCGGACCACCAGCGCCTCGGGGTCCCAGGTGAACCCGACCGGCACCACGTGCGGCGACCCGTCGGGACGCAGCGTGGTGAGCGTGGCCAGGTGCCGGGCCGTCACGAAGTCGAGGGCGGCGGGCGACAGGTCTGCGGGGGTGATCGACACGGACCGAGTCTCCCGCATGGTGTCGTGTCGCAGTGCCCGGTCAGTGCCGCTCAGTGCCGGTCAGTGCCGGTCAGTGCCCCGTGAGTGCGCCGAGCAGTGCGGCGATCCGCGCCGGGCGGCCGGTGCGGGCCTCCTCGCGGTCGGCGGCGTGCGCGAGCCGCAGGCCGGCGTTGATCCCGGCCCACCGGGCGGGTTCGGGCTCCCACCGGCGGCTGCGGTGGCCCACCCAGGGGAGCTGGGTGAGTGCCGTCGAGCGACCCAGGACCAGGTCGGTCAGCGTGCGCCCCGCGAGGTTGGTGGCCGCGACGCCGTCGCCGACGTAGCCGCCGGCCCACCCGAGGCCGGTGCTGGGGTCGTGGCCGACCGAGGGGTGCCAGTCGCGGGCGATGCCCAGGGGACCGCCCCACGCGTGGGTGAACTCCACGTCGCCGAGCTGGGGGAGGAGGTCGGTGAGGGTCGCGCGAAGATCGGCGAAAACCGTTGCCTCGTGGTCGAACTCGGGCTTGATCCGCGAGCCGAAGTGGTAGGGCGCGCCGCGTCCGCCGAAGGCGAGCCGGTCATCGACGGTCCGCTGGCCGTAGATGACGACGTGCCGGTGGTCGCTGAAGACCTCACTCCCCGCGAGCCCGATCGTCGACCACTGCTCAGCCGTGAGGGGCTCCGTGGCCACCATCAGCGAGTAGACCGGGGCCACGGTACGGCGCTGGCCGGGCAGCGCGGGGGTCCACGCCTCGGTCGCCCTGATAACGTGTGGTGCGGCGACCTGGCCGCCGTCCCCGAGCACGACGCGGCCGGGCTCGATCGCCATGACCCGCACACCCTCGAGGAGCTGGGCGCCCTGCGACCGGACGGCCGCTGCCAGGCCGTCGACCAGCCGACGCGGGTGGACTCTCGCGCAGTGCGGCGTGAACGTCGCTCCTTCGACGCGGCTCGCAGCCAGCCGTTCGGAGGCCTCTGCCCCGTCGAGCCAGCGCGCGCCGACACCCCACTCCCGCGCCTCGTCGACCTCGGCCCGGGCCCGGGCTGCCTGCGCGGGGGAGCGCGCGAGGGCGATCGCTCCGCCCTTGCGGAATCCGCAGTCGATCCCCGCGGATTCCGTTGCCCTGCCGACCTCGTCGACGGTGTCCTGCAGCTCTGCGACCATCGCCCGGGCCGCCCCGGCGCCGCTGCGGCGGGCCAGGGTCCGCGGACCGACCGGCCACAGGGCCGACACCCAGCCCCCGTTGCGTCCACTCGCGCCGAACCCGACGTGCTCGGCCTCGAGCACCACGACGTCGAGGGTCGGGTCGGCCAGCAGGAGGTAGTGGGCGGTCCACAGCCCGGTGTAACCACCACCCACGATGACGACGTCGGCGGTGGTCGGGGGCACGGCAGGTGCGGAGAGCCCGTATGCCGGCGGCACGGCATACGGGCTCTCCCACCAGAGCGGGTGGCTCACGAGGTGGGGGTCTGGCTCAGAGGTGCTTCTCGGCCCCGGTGAGGACCGAGCGCAGCCGCGACTCGATGTCGTCGAACTCGGGCTGGCCGATGATCAGCGGTGGGGCGAGCTGGATCACCGGGTCGCCACGGTCGTCGGCGCGGCAGTAGAGGCCGGCGTCGAAGAGCGCCTTGGAGAGGTAGCCACGCAGCAGTCGCTCGGACTCCGCGTCGTCGAAGGTCTCGCGGGTGTTCTTGTCCTTGACCAGCTCGATGCCGTAGAAGTAGCCGGCCCCGCGCACGTCGCCGACGATCGGCAGGTCGAGCAGCTTCTCGAGGGTGGCCCGGAACTTCGGTGCGTTGTCCTTGACGTGCTGGTTGAGTCCCTCCCGCTCGAAGATGTCGAGGTTGGCCATCGCGACGGCCGCGCTGACCGGGTGTCCACCGAAGGTGTAGCCGTGCGGGAAGTAGGTCGTCCCCTTCTTGAACGGCTCGAACAGCCGGTCGCTCGCGATCATCGCGCCGATGGGGGAGTAGCCGGAGGTCATGCCCTTGGCGCACGTGATGATGTCGGGGACGTAGCCGAAGTCGTCACAGGCGAACATCGAGCCGATCCGGCCGAACGAGCAGATCACCTCGTCCGAGACCAGGAGCACGTCGTACTCGTCGCAGATCTCGCGGACCCGTTCGAAGTACCCGGGCGGGGGCGGGAAGCAGCCGCCGGAGTTCTGGACGGGCTCGAGGAAGACGGCGGCCACGGTGTCGGGACCCTCGAACTCGATCGCCTCGGCGATCCGGTCGGCGGCCCAGCGGCCGAACGCCTTCTCGTCGTCGCGCAGGTGCTCGGGAGCGCGGTACTGGTTGGTGTTGGGGACCTTGAAGGCTCCGGGCACGAGCGGCTCGAACATCTCCTTGGCCGCAGGGATGCCGGTGATCGACAGGGCCCCCTGAGGGGTGCCGTGGTAGGCCACCGCGCGGCTGATCACCTTGTGCTTGGTGGGCTTGCCGGTGAGCTTGAAGTACTGCTTGGCGAGCTTCCAGGCGGTCTCGACGGCCTCACCGCCGCCCGTGGTGAAGAAGACGCGGTTCAGGTCGCCGGGGGCTCCGTTCGCGAGCCGCTCGGCGAGCTCGATCGCGCGGGGGTGCGCGTAGGACCACAGCGGGAAGAAGGCCAGCTCCTTGGCCTGCTTCGCCGCTGCCTCGGCGAGCTCGGCCCGCCCGTGGCCGACCTGCACGACGAACAACCCGGCGAGGCCGTCGATGTACTCGTTGCCGCGGTCGTCCCAGATCTTGTGGCCCTCGCCGCGGGTGATGATCGGCACGCTGTGTCCGAGCCCACCGTCGGAGCGGTCCTCGAAGACCGAGTGACGGGTGAAGTGCATCCAGAGGTGGTCACGTGCCGCCTCGCTGTGCAGCGTGCCGAGTGGCGTGTGCGTGTCGCTGGACGGTTCGAAGATGGACAGGTCAGTGGTCATCGAGTACCCCAGTTGTAGTGCTGCTTGTTGAGTTTCAGGTAGACGAACGTCTCGGTGGTCTGCACCCCGGGAAGGGTGCGGATGCGACGTGTGAGCAGGTCGAGCAGCTCGGCGTCGTCCTCGCAGACGACCTCGGCCAGCAGGTCGAAGGACCCCGCCGTCGTGACGACGTAGGAGACCTCCGACATCGCCGTGAGGGCGTCGCCCACCGGCAGGAGGTCGCCGTCGACGCGGATGCCGATCATGGCCTGCCGGCGGAACCCCACCTGCAACGGGTCGGTGACCGCGACGATCTGCATGACCTCCTGGTCGAGGAGCCGCTGCACCCGCTGGCGCACCGCCGCCTCGGACAGCCCCACCCGCTTGGCGATGGTGGCGTAGGACTGCCGACCGTCCTCCTGCAGCTGCTCGATGATGGCCTTCGACACGTCGTCGAGGCGCACATCGGTGCTGGTGCTGGCAGGTCGGGTCACGGTGGTCATCGTGGTCCCCGACTGCCGATAAAGCAAGTCCCACCACGACGGAATCAGTCGCACCCGGTCGTATTCGACAGCGTTTTCCGTATCTTCGCGGCCAGAACCTATTGAAATCCATCGTCGGGCGGCTACAGTGCCAGACACCGGAATCAGTACCCGATCCGCATTGGAGCACATCAGTGACTGCCACGTCCGCGGGCCCCCGCGTCCTGCGCAACTTCATCAACGGCGAGTACGTGGAGGCGCAGACCGATGCGACCACCGACCTCGTCAGCCCCGTCACCGCCCAGGTCGTCGCGAAGGCCCCGGTCTCCACCGCAGCCGACGTCGACGCCGCCTACTCCTCGGCCAGCAAGGCGTTCGCCGAGTGGGGGCAGACGACCCCGAGCGAGCGCCAGCAGGCCCTCCTCAAGTTCGCGGACGCGATCGAGAAGCGGGCCGACGAGTTCGTCAAGCTCGAGGCCGAGAACACCGGCAAGCCGTGGGCCCTCACGGCCTCCGAGGAGGTCCCGCCGATGGTGGACCAGCTTCGGTTCTTCGCCGGCGCGGCCCGCGTGCTCGAGGGGCGTGCGGCGGGGGAGTACATGAAGGGGCACACGAGCTGGGTCCGGCGTGAGCCGATCGGCGTCGTGGGGCAGGTGACTCCGTGGAACTACCCGATGATGATGGCGGTCTGGAAGATCGGTCCGGCCCTCGCCGCCGGCAACACGATCGTGCTCAAGCCGTCGGACACGACGCCCGAGACGACCCTGCTGATGGCCGAGATCGCCTCCGAGTTCATGCCCCCGGGCACGTTCAACGTCGTCACCGGTGATCGCGAGACCGGCCGTGCGGTCGTCGAGCACAAGACGCCCGCCCTGGTCGCCATCACCGGCTCCGTGCGGGCCGGCATGCAGGTCGCCGAGAGTGCCAGCCGCGACCTCAAGCGGGTCCACCTCGAGCTCGGCGGCAAGGCGCCCGTCATCGTGTTCGACGACGCCGACATCGAGGCCGCCGTCGAGGGCATCGCGGTCGCCGGCTACTTCAACGCCGGCCAGGACTGCACCGCGGCGACGCGGGTGCTGGCCGCCCCCCACATCCACGACGACTTCGTGGCCGCCCTCGGCGAGTACGCCAAGAACTCGGCGAAGGTCGGTCTGCCGGACGACGAGGACGCACTGCTCGGGCCGGTCAACAACCGCAACCAGCTGGAGCGCGTGCTGGGCTTCCTCTCACGGCTGCCCGACCACGCCTCCATCGCCGCAGGCGGCCACCGCCTCGACGCGCTGGGCGACGGGTTCTTCCTCGAGCCCACCGTGCTGTCCGGCCTGGAGCAGGACGACGAGGCGATCCAGGACGAGATCTTCGGTCCGGTCATCACCGTGCAGCGGTTCACCGACGAGGCCGAGGCGATCGCCTGGGCCAACGGCGTCGACTACGGGCTGGCCTCCAGTGTCTGGACCAAGGACTTCGGCCGCGCGATGAGGGTCTCGAAGGCCCTTGACTTCGGCTGCGTCTGGATCAACACGCACATCCCGATCGTCGCCGAGATGCCCCACGGCGGCTTCAAGAAGTCCGGCTACGGCAAGGACCTCTCGATGTACGGCTTCGAGGACTACACCCGCATCAAGCACGTCATGGCCAACATCGACAGCTGACCGCCGCCCCGGGCGCCCCCCTGAGCCCGGACAGCCCCGACCCGGCGGCTCCCCGCCGTCCGGCCCGACCCTGCAAAGCGAGCGCCCATGCAGCCCCTCCGTCCCCCCACCGACCCGGTCGCCCGGGGCCTCATCCGTGCCGCGCGGGCCTCGGCCAGCGGTCGTTCCGTGACCAGGCGGTCACTGCTGGGCGCCACACTCCTCGGGGGTGCGGCCTCCGCACTGGCCGGCTGCGCCCCACCGGCCCCGCCGGCCGGGGGCGGCACGGCGAAGCTGAAGCTGCCCACCGACGTCTCCGACACCGACAAGGTCGTCCGGTGGGCGAACTGGACGGCCTACCTCGACTACGACGAGGACACCAAGAAGTACCCGACGCTCGAGGCCTTCATCAAGAAGACGGGCATCCAGGCGACGTACTCCGAGGACATCGACGACAACGACACCTACTTCAACAAGATCGCCCCGCAGCTGCGGGCCAAGCAGGACATCGGTCGGGACATCTTCACCTTCACCGACTGGATGGCCAACCGGATCATCCGTGACCAGCTGTGCCAGCCGCTGGAGCTGATCCGGATGCCCCACGCCGCGAACCTCCTCGACTCGCTCAAGGACGTGTCGTTCGACCCGGGTCGGCAGTACTCCCTCACCTGGCAGAGCGGCTTCGCCGGCATCGGCTACGACCGCTCGAAGGTGGGCCGCGACCTCAAGACCCTCGACGACCTGTGGGCCGACGACCTCAAGGGCAAGATCGTGGTGCTCAGCGAGTTCCGCGACACACTCGGCCTGATCATGCTGCACCAGGGCGTCGACATCTCCGCCGGCTTCGGCAAGACGCAGTTCGAGGCGGCAGTGGCCGAGATCGACAAGCGGATCAGCGACGGCTACATCCGCCGGGTCAAGGGCAACTCGTACATCGAGGACCTCAAGTCCGGCAACGCCATCGCCGGGATCGTCTGGAGCGGTGACCTGTTCATCCTCCGGGCCGAGACCGAGAACGACAACTGGCAGTTCGTCATCCCCGAGTCCGGGGGCACCCTCTGGAGCGACAACATGATGGTGCCGATCACGTCCACCCACCGCAAGAACGCGATGAAGATCATGGACTACTACTACCAACCGGACGTCGCGGCCCAGGTCGCGGCATGGGTCAACTACGTGTGTCCGGTGCAGGGCGCCCAGGCCGAGATGGAGAAGATCGACCCCGACCTCGCCGAGAGTCCGTTCATCTTCCCCAGCGAGTCCTACATCAAGGAACACAACATCAAGGGATTCCGAGCGCTCAACCCGCAGGAGGACCAGGACTACAGCGCCGCGTGGGCAAAGGTGGTGGGCAACTGATGAGCATGTTCTCCAACAAAGGCAACGGCTCCAAGAGTGATGGCAGCTCCAACGGAGGCGATGGAGCCAACGGTGCCAAGGGTTTCCGCGAGGCCAAGGGCAACCTGTCCCTTCACTCCGTGACCAAGGAGTTCGGCGACTTCAAGGCCGTCGACGACCTCACCCTCGAGGTCGCGCGCGGATCGTTCTTCGCCCTGCTGGGTCCGTCGGGCTGTGGCAAGACGACCACCCTGCGCATGGTGGCCGGCCTCGAGCAGCCCACCCGGGGGCGGATCCGGATCGGCGACACCGACCTGACCGGGTCGCGTCCCTACGAGCGGCCGGTCAACACCGTGTTCCAGAGCTACGCGCTCTTCCCGCACCTCAGCATCATCGACAACGTCGCGTTCGGGCCGAAGCGCCGGGGCGCGAGCGACGCCTCCAAGCTCGCCGCCGACGCGCTCGAGCTGGTCCAGATGACACACCTCGCGAACCGCAAGCCCAGCCAGCTCTCGGGTGGGCAGCAGCAGCGCGTGGCTGTCGCCCGGGCCCTGGTCAACCGTCCGGAGGTGCTCCTGCTCGACGAGCCGCTCGGTGCCCTCGACCTCAAGCTGCGCCGCCAGATGCAGGTGGAGCTCAAGCGGATCCAGACCGAGGTCGGGCTGACCTTCATCCACGTCACCCACGACCAGGAGGAGGCCATGACCATGGCCGACACCGTGGCCGTGATGAACCTCGGCCGGATCGAGCAGCTCGGCCACCCCGAGGTGCTCTACGACCTCCCGAAGACCACCTTCGTGGCGAACTTCCTCGGCCAGTCCAACCTCGGCACGGGGCAGGTCACCGGCACGGACGGCGACAACCTCGTCGTGGAGGTCGCCGGCACGACGGTGCGCATCCCCAAGGCCCGCTCCACCGTCAGTGACGGGCCGATCACCTTCGGCGTGCGGCCCGAGAAGGTCCGCATCACCGACCACCGCCCCGAGGGCGCCGGCAACGACGTCAAGGCGAAGGTCGTCGACGTCAGCTTCACGGGCGTCGCCACGCAGTTCCTCGTGACGGTGCCCTCGGGTGCCACGTGGGGTGTCTACGAGCAGAACCTCGACGTCGACCGCAACACCCTGCGCCCGGGCGACGACGTCTGGCTCGAGTGGGACTCCGGCCACGCGTTCGGTGTCCCGGTCGACGAGGCCGGGGCCGCGGCCGCCGCCGCGGCCGTGGACGACGCCGCCGTCCAGCCGGTGGCCGCGTCGTGACCGCCGGCGTCGCGCACGTGGCGGGCGCCGGGGGCGGCCACCTCGACCCCGCGCAGGACCCCGCTCGCAAGGGCTCGCGGACCGCCTACCTGCTGCTCATCCCGGGTGGCCTGTGGTTGCTGATCTTCTTCGTCCTGCCGCTGGTCCAGCTGTTCACGGTGTCGCTCCAGTCCGGCTTCCCCGGGTTCCCCGGCTACTACTACCGCGACGTCAACGTCGGCAACTACGGCACCGCCCTCACCGACTTCGCGGCGCACTTCGGGCGCTCCCTGCTGTATGCCGGTCTGGCCACCCTCTTCGCGTTCATCCTCGCCTACCCGCTCGCCTATGCCATGGCGTTCAAGGCCGGACGCTGGCGCAACGTGATGATGATCTGTGTCATCGCGCCGTTCTTCACCTCGTTCATCCTGCGCACCATCGCGTGGCGCCAGATCCTGGCCGACAACGGCCCGGTCGCCGACACCCTCAAGTTCCTGCACCTGCTGCCGGGCGGTCGGATCACCGAGACGTGGATGGCCGTGGTCGCGGGTCTCACCTACAACTTCCTGCCGTTCATGGTGCTGCCGATCTACGCGTCCCTCGAGCGGGCTGACGCACGGGTCATCGAGGCAGGGGGAGACCTCTACGCCAACGGGTTCACCACCTTCCGCACGGTGACCCTGCCGATGTCCATGCCGGGCGTCATCGCGGGCACCCTGCTCACGTTCATCCCGGCCGCCGGCGACTACGTCAACGCCGAGCTCCTGGGCTCCGACCGGAGCACCAAGATGGTCGGCAACGTCATCGAGAGCCAGTTCTTCAAGGTGCTCGGAGGCTTCCCGGTCGCGGCTGCCCTGTCGTTCACCCTCATGGCGATGATCCTCGCGATGGTCTTCATCTACATACGCAAGTTCGGGACGGAGGACCTCCTGTGAGCACCACCTCCGCAGCCGAGGCCAGCCGCATGGGTGAGGACACGGCATACGAGCCGCCGGCCTGGCACCGCGTGAAGACCTGGCTCGCGAACCGGTTCTCGATCATCTCCGCGATCGTGGTGCTGCTCTACCTGTTCGTGCCGGTGGCCTACACCTTCGCCTTCTCCTTCAACGACTACCGCAAGTCGAACATCGTCTGGAACTCGGCGGCCGGTCCGACGCTGAAGCACTGGAAGGACCCCTGCGGGGCGCCCGGAGTGTGCGAGGCGCTGGTGACCTCGATCAAGGTCGGCGGGCTGGCCACCCTGGTGGCGACGGTCCTCGGCACGATGCTGGCGTTCGCCCTGGTGCGACACCGCTTCCGGGGTCGCGCGACCAGCAACGTGCTGATCTTCATCCCGATGGCCACTCCCGAGATCGTCCTCGGCGCGAGCCTGCTGACGATCTTCGTGCAGGGCTTCTCGCGGTTCGGCCTGAAGCTGGGGTTCTGGACGATCGTGATCGCCCACATCATGTTCTGCATCAGCTTCGTCGTCGTCACCGTGAAGGCACGACTGCAGAGCCTGGACCCGCGCCTCGAGGAGGCAGCCCAGGACCTGTATGCCGGGCCGGGCGGCACGTTCTGGCGGGTCACCTTCCCGCTCGTGCTGCCGGGCATCGTGTCGGCCGCCCTGCTGTCCTTCTCGTTGTCCTTCGACGACTTCATCATCACGAACTTCGTCTCGGGCGACACCACGACGTTCCCGAAGTTCGTGTACGTGTCCTACCTGCGTGGAATCCCCGCCCAGGCCAACGTCATCGGCTTCTCGATGTTCGTCATCGCCGTCCTGCTCGTGGTGGTTGGCCAGCTCATCGGGAACGCCCGGAAACGGTGACACCTTGAACAGACAGGACCCCATGCGCATCCTCATGATCGGCGCGGGTGGTGTCGGCGACGCTGCCGCGCGCATCGCCGTGGAGCGTGACTTCTTCGAGCAGTGGGTGGTCGCCGACTACGACCTTGGCCGGGCTCGCGCGACGGTCGACGCAGCGAAGGCCCGTCGGGCCGGAGAGGGCCGGTTCGTCGCGGCGCAGGTCGACGCCTCCGACGAGGCGGCGGTGGCGGCGCTGGCTCGCGAGCACGGGTCGACCCACGTCTTCAACGCCGTGGACCCACGGTTCGTGATGCCGATCTTCCGGGGCGCCCTGGCGGCGGGCGCCGGGTACCTCGACATGGCGATGAGCCTCTCGCGGCGGCACCCCGACGAGCCGTACGCCAAGGTGGGCGTCAAGCTCGGTGACGAGCAGTTCGCGATGGCCTCGCGGTGGGAGGAGTCGGGTCAGCTGGCGCTGCTCGGCATGGGCGTCGAGCCCGGGCTGTCCGACGTGTTCGCCCGGTACGCCTCGGACCACCTGTTCTCGAGCATCGACGAGCTCGGCACGCGGGACGGCGCCAACCTCGCGGTCTACGACGAGGACGGCAACGAGACCTTCGCCCCGGGGTTCTCGATGTGGACGATCATCGAGGAGTGCCTCAACCCGCCGGTCGTGTGGGAGAAGGCCAAGGCCACCGCCGGGGGCGGGGTCGAAGCGGGCTTCTTCACGCTGCCCGCGTTCAGCGAGCCGGAGGTGTTCGAGTTCCCGGAGGGCATCGGCCCGGTGGAGTGCGTGCACGTCGAGCACGAGGAAGTGCTGCTGATGCCGCGCTGGCTGGACGCAGAGCGGGTCACCTTCAAGTACGGCCTCGGCGACGAGCTGATCACCATCCTGCGCACCCTGCACACGCTCGGCCTCGACGCGACCGACCCGGTGCGCGTGAAGGGCGTGGAGGTGTCGCCCCGCGATGTCGTCGCGGCGGTCCTGCCGGACCCGGCCACCATCGGGCCGCGGATGAAGGGCAAGACCTGCGCTGGCGTCTTCGTCACGGGCACCGGCAAGGACGGCCAGCCCCGCCAGACCTACCTGTTCCACGTGTCCGACAACGAGGAGACCATGGCGGAGTACGGCGCGCAGTGCGTCGTGTGGCAGACCGCCGTCAACCCGGTCGTCGCCCTCGAGCTCCTGGCGACCGGAGCCTGGAGTGGTCGCGGCGTGCTGGGACCGGAGGCGTTCGACGCGCAGCCCTTCCTCGACCTGCTCGCGGCCCCCAAGCCGCAGGGCTATGGCTCGCCCTGGGGCCTGGAAGACCGCTGATTCCTATGGCCCACAACGGGACTAGGTTGGTTCCATGACGAGATACGGCCAGCAGTACGGCCCCGACTTCACCTTCCTCGGCGTGGACCGCTGCGACCTCGACGACGAGGCGACGTATGCCGGGGCCGACGTGGTCATCCTCGGTGCGCCGTTCGACGGGGGGACCTCCCACCGGCCTGGCACGCGGTTCGGTCCGCAGGCGATCCGGATGACCGACTACCTGCCGCACGACGGCTCGCGCCCTTCGCTCGCCCTGCGCACCGACGGACTGGTCGACCTCAGGGTGGTCGACGCGGGCGACGTCGAGATGTACTCCGGCGACATCGAGCGGTCGCTGCCGAAGCTCGAGGCCGCCGTCGAGCGCGTGACCCGGGCGGGCGCCATACCGGTGGTCCTCGGAGGTGACCACTCGATCGCGTTCCCGGACGCCAAGGGGGTCGCCAACGTCCTCGGCCACGGGCGGGTGTCGATGATCCACTTCGACGCCCACGCCGACACCGGCGACATCGAGTTCGGCTCGCTCTGGGGACACGGGCAGCCGATGCGCCGGCTCATCGAGTCGGGGGCCCTGCGCGGCGACCGGTTCCTGCAGATCGGGCTGCGCGGGTACTGGCCACCGCCCGAGACCCTCGACTGGATGGCCGGGCAGCAGATGCGGTCGTTCGAGATGACCGAGATCGTGCACCGCGGCCTCGACGAGGTGCTCACCGAGGCCTTCACGATCGCCACCGACGAGTGCGAGGGCGTCTTCCTCTCGGTGGACATCGACGTGTGCGACCCCGGGCACGCGCCCGGCACCGGCACCCCGGAACCGGGCGGCCTGTCGGCCCGACAGCTGCTCGACGCGGTCCGGCGGATCTGCCTGGAGCTCCCGGTGGTGGGGGTGGACGTCGTCGAGGTCAGCCCGCCCTACGACCACGCAGACATCACGGCCGCCCTGGCGAACCGCGTCGTCCTCGAGGCGCTCTCGGCGATCGCCCGCAAGCGTCAGGACGAGCGGGACGGCACGCGATGGGATCCCTCGCAGCCGCTGCTCTCGGGGCGCAACGGCGCCATCCCGCAGGGCCACATCCCGCACCAGCACACCCACCAGACACACGACCAGCCGCTCGACAACCCACCGGAGGAACAGGGCTGATGGCCACCACGCAGAAGTCCCTCATCGACTCGGTCCCCAAGGGACTGCTCATCGGCGGCACGTGGCGTGACGCCACCGGGGGTACCACCCTGGCCGTCGAGGACCCCTCGAGCGGCAGCACGCTGACGCACGTGGCCGACGCCAGCGTCGCCGACGGCAAGGCCGCCCTGGACGCGGCCGTCGCGGCGCAGGCGGAGTGGGCCGCGACGCCGCCGCGTGACCGCGGCGAGATCCTGCGGTCGGCCTTCGAGCTGATCACCGAGCGGGCCGAGGACTTCGCCACCTTGATGACCCTCGAGATGGGCAAGACGCTGGCCGAGTCACGGGGCGAGGTGACCTACGGCGCGGAGTTCTTCCGGTGGTTCTCCGAGGAGGCAGTGCGCATCCACGGCCGGTGGTCCACCGCACCGAACGGCGCGACGCGACTGCTGACCATGAAGAAGCCGGTCGGTCCCACGCTGATGATCACCCCGTGGAACTTCCCGCTGGCCATGGGCACCCGCAAGATCGGCCCGGCCATCGCCGCCGGCTGCACGATGGTCGTCAAGCCGGCCAGCCAGACCCCGCTGACGATGCTGGCGCTGGCCGAGCTGCTGCAGGAGTGCGGGCTGCCCGCCGGCGTGCTGAACGTCGTGACGACGTCCCACACCGGTGACGTGATGGAGCCCCTGATCCGCGACCCGCGGCTGCGCAAGCTCACCTTCACCGGTTCGACGGCGATCGGTCGCAAGCTGGTGGAGCAGTCGGCCGAGCAGCTCCTGCGGGTCTCGATGGAGCTCGGCGGCAACGCGCCGTTCATCGTCTTCGAGGACGCCGACCTCGACCGCGCCGTCGACGGCGCCATGCTCGCCAAGATGCGCAACATCGGGGAGGCCTGCACTGCGGCCAACCGGTTCTTCGTGCACGAGAGCGTCGCCGACCAGTTCGCGACGAAGTTCGCCGCCCGCATGAGCGCACTGACCCTCGGCAAGGGCACCAAGAAGGGTGTCGACGTCGGCCCGCTGATCGACGCCAAGGCGCGTGACGGGGTGAGCGAGCTCGTCGAGGACGCCAAGGCCAAGGGTGCGACGGTGGTCACCGGCGGCGGACAGGTCAAGGGCCGCGGCTACTTCTTCGAGCCCACCGTCATCACCGGGGTCCCGATGAGCGCCCGCGTCATGAGCGAGGAGATCTTCGGGCCGGTGGCACCGATCACGACCTTCCGCACCGAGGGCGAGGCGGTGACCAAGGCGAACAGCACCGAGTTCGGCCTGGCCTCGTATGTCTTCACCAACGACCTCAGCCGGGTGATCCGCGTCAGCGAGGCACTCGAGTACGGGATGATCGGGATCAACCAGGGGATCATCTCCAACCCGGCTGCCCCGTTCGGCGGGGTGAAGGCCTCCGGCTTCGGCCGGGAGGGCGGCTTCGAGGGGATCGACGAGTACCTCGAGACGACGTATGTCGGAATTGCCCCGTAACGACGGGCCGATTGGTCATCCGTTCGGATGCGAACCGCGTCAAACGCCCCACTGGAGGGCGTGGCGTTGTTGAATCGGTCACATGACCACGGACCCGGCCCCCGTCCTGTCGGTCGCGGACAGCATGTCGCCCCAGCCCGCGCCCGAACCCGAGGAGTTCGCCTCGCACTCACGCAACGTGGGGCGGCTGCGCTCCTTGAGCGATGTGCTCCTCGAGACGGACGAGAAGCTCCGCCTCGGCGAGACGGCCGGGGCCCGGGTCTGGCCGACCGGCTTCGAGGCCCTCGACCTGGCGCTGACCGGTGGGTTCCGCTCGGGTGAGCTCGTGCTCATCGGCGGGCCGCAGGGGCTCGGCAAGACCGCCATGGCGCTCCAGATGCTGCGCAACGCGGTCGCGGCCAACCGCAGCGCGGTGCTTTTCACCTACGAGCACGACGCCCACAGCATCCTCGAGCGGCTCATCGCCATCGAGGCCGGCGCCATCAAGGGCATCGAGGGCGTCGGGCTGACCAAGATCCGGGCCGGTTTCGAGGCCAGGCACAGCCGCGCCCGTTCGATGCGTGAACGCTTCGCCGACACCGTGGGCGGCGCCGAGGCCGTCGAGGCACTCGAGGGCTACGCCGACCGACTGCACGTGCACACCTCGAGCGGCATGCACACCACCATCGACGCCATCCGGGCGGCCGTGGCCGAGGTGGCCGCGTCCGACGGCCGGCCACCGCTGGTGCTCGTGGACTACCTCCAGAAGGTCCCCGTGCCGGGCGTGACCAACGAGGAGGACCGCATCTCGGTCGTCGTCGAGCGCCTCAAGGACATGTCGCTGGAGCTCGGCGTGCCGGTGGTCGCGATCGTCGCCGCCGACAAGTCCAGCCTCGTGGCCGGTCGTCGGATGCGGGTCAACGACCTGCGGGGGTCCTCGGCGCTGGCCTACGAGGCGGATGTCGTGCTGATCCTCAACGACAAGTACGACATCGTCGCCAAGCACCACCTCGTCTACCACCTCGGCAACGCCGAGCGGTTCCGTCACTGGGTCGTGATGTCGATCGAGAAGAACCGCAACGGCGCGGACCACCTCGAGCTGGAGTTCCAGAAGCGGTTCGAGCAGGGCCGGTTCGAACCCGAGGGCCGAGTCGTCGAGGAGCAGCTCATCGAGGAACGCGTCTACCAGCAGTGACCGACGCTGCGCAGCCCTCCTTCGGGGCGGTTGCCAGCCGTTCGACCCGCCCAGGCCACCCTTCCGACGCGCCCCCGGGCCAACCCTCCCGACCCCTCCCGACCAACCCTTCCGACGCCCCCGGCCAAGCCTCCCGACGCGTCCCAGCTAGCCCGACGGCTGTAGGACCGCTGCCGGGTGCAGGGTCGCAGACACCCCCCTAGGGTCGAACCCATGCCCGCTGACCAGCGCAGGACCACCAGGCTCGCGATGGTTCTGCTCGCCGTTGCGGTGGTGCTGGTGGTGTGGTGGTGGGCCGACCAGGACTCCCAGGCGCAGCCCCAGGACCGTGCCGGGGGAGGCTCGTCAGCCAGGTCGGCGCCGTCCACGGCAGCCACCGCCCCCACGGACGACAGCCGCCTGGCGAGGGTGCAGCTGGCCGACCTCCCGGCCGAGGCGCGGCGGACCCTCGACCTGATCGCGGCCGGCGGGCCCTACCCGTACTCGCGGGACGGGGTCGTCTTCCAGAACCGCGAGCGCCAGCTGCCGCGCAGGCCGGGTGGCTACTACCACGAGTACACCGTGCCCACGCCCGGGGAGGCCGACCGGGGAGCCAGACGGATCATCACCGGCCAGGGCGGCGAGCGCTTCTGGACCCCCGACCACTACACGACGTTCAGTGTCATCGTGCTCGACGCCCTCGCGGGAGGTGGCTCGTGATCCGTGTCCTGGGGCCGGAGGTGTCCATCGCCGAGGTGGTGCGTGAGGCGCAGCGGCACGGGGGAGAGGTGTCGGTCGTCCCCGCAGGGTCCACCAAGGCGGAGAGCATCGACCTGTTCGCCGAGGTGCTGGACTTCCCCGACTGGTTCGGCCGCAACCTCGACGCGCTCGCGGACTGCCTGCACGACTACGCCGAGGAGCCCAGCGAGGACGGCCTGACCCGCCACCTCGTCTGGGACGGAGTGGCGCAGCTGCGCCGCGACCACCCCGAGAGCTATGCGGACATCAGGAGCGTCCTGGACGAGGTCAGCGCCGACCACGACACGTTCGTCGTGACCGTGCTCGATCGCTGACCCTCCCGCTACGGTGAGCCGGTGAGGCCCACCACCGCCCGAGCCGTCCATGGCGTCGTCGCGGTCGTCACGGCCGTCGCCGTCCTGTGGCAGCTCGCCCTGATCGTGAACGGGGAAGCCGTCCTCAACGAGACCGCGCGCCCCGACCTCGCGGTGCGGCTCGCGCGCTTCGTGTCCTACTTCACCATCCTGTCCAACCTGCTCGTGCTCGGGTGCTCCGTGGTGCTGGCGGTCGACCCGCTGCACGACGGCCCGCGGTGGCGCCTGGTGAGGATGGCCACCATGGTCGGCATCACCGTGACGGGAGTCGTGCACTGGTTCCTCCTGCGGCCGCTGCTCGACCTCTCCGGCGGCAGCTACGTCGTCGACAAGCTCCTGCACGTCGTCGTCCCGGTGCTGGCCCTGGTCGCCTGGGTGGTGGCTGGGCCACGGGGGCAGGCGGCTCGACCCCAGGTGCTCGGCGCACTGGCGTGGCCCCTGCTCTGGGGAGCCCTCACCCTGGTCCGAGGTTCGGTCACGGGGTGGTGGCCCTACCCCTTCATCGATGTCGACGAGCTCGGCTGGGGGCGCGTCCTGCTGAACCTCCTCGGCGTCGCCGTCCTCTTCGGGGCGTGCGGGTTCGCCTTCGTGGCGGCCGACCGGACCCTGGCACGGCGGTCACCACGCTCCGCATGAGCGACAATGGGGCAGTGACCTCCCCGCGCACCGTTGCCGTCCTCGGCTCCACCGGCTCCATCGGCACCCAGGCCCTGGACGTCATCGCGCGCCACCCCGACCGCTTCCGGGTCGTCGCCCTGTCGGCCGGCTCCAACCTGGAGCTGGTCGCCGCACAGGCGGTCACCTTCGACGTCGAGCTCGTCGCCGTCGCGCGGGGCACCCACGAGCAGGTCGCCGAGGCCATCGGGGCGTATGCCGCGCGGGCCGGCCGCACGGCATACCGGCCCCAGGTCGTGGTCGGCGACGACGCCGCTGTCGTGGCGGCTCGATGCGGCGCGGACGTCGTGCTCAACGGGATCACCGGCGCCATCGGACTCCAGCCGACGCTGGCCGCGCTCGCCCAGGGCTCCACGCTCGCGCTGGCCAACAAGGAGTCCCTCATCGTCGGTGGACCGCTGGTCAAGGCAGCGGCTCGCCCCGACCAGATCGTGCCCGTCGACTCCGAGCACTCGGCCATCGCGCAGTCGTTGCGTGGCGGTCGGGCGTCGGAGGTGCGGCGGCTGGTGGTCACCGCGAGCGGCGGACCGTTTCGCGGACGGAGCCGCGAGTCGCTGCGCGACGTCGCGCCGGCCGACGCCTTGGCGCACCCGAACTTCTCGATGGGAAGGGTCATCACGACCAACTCGGCGACCCTGGTCAACAAGGGGCTCGAGGTGATCGAGGCACACCTGCTGTTCGACATCCCGTTCGACCGGATCGATGTCGTCGTGCACCCGCAGCAGATGATCCACTCGATGGTCGAGTTCGTCGACGGCTCGACCATCGCGCAGGCCGGCCCACCGCGGATGCTCGTGCCGATCGCGCTCGGGCTGTCGTGGCCTGACCGGCTGGCCGACGTCGATGTGCCGGTCGACTGGACACGGCCCCAGTCGTGGGACTTCGAGCCGCTCGACGACGAGGCGTTCCCGGCGGTGCGGCTCGCCCGCCAGGTGGGGGAGGCCGGCGGCACGTATCCCGCGGTCTACAACGCGGCCAACGAGGTCGCGGTCGACGCGTTCCACGACGGCGACCTCGGCTTCGTCGGGATCGTCGACACGGTCGCCCGAGTGGTCGAGGAACACGCGGCAGGCAGCGCTGCGGGGATCGAATCAGGGACACTGTCCGTTGAGGACGTGATGCGCGCCGATCGCTGGGCGCGCGACGAGGCACGGAAGGTGCTCGCTTTGCAGACTGGACGGATGACCGCGACACCGCTGGCGGCCACCGAGGGGGCGACCCGCCGATGACCGTGCTCCTCTACGTGCTCGGCGTGCTGTTCGTGGCCCTCGGGGTCGGCTTGTCGATCGGCCTGCACGAGATCGGACACCTGGTCCCGGCCAAGAAGTTCGGCGTCAAGGTGACGCAGTACATGGTCGGCTTCGGCCCGACGGTGTGGTCCACCCGCCGTGGTGAGACCGAGTACGGCCTCAAGGCCATCCCGCTCGGCGGCTACATCCGGATGATCGGCATGTTCCCGCCACGGCCGGGCGACCCCGATGGGACCATCCGCGTCTCCAGCACCGGACGGTTCAGCCAGCTCGCCGACGAGGCCCGCCAGCTGAGCCTCGAGGAGATCAAGCCGGGTGACGAGGACCGCGTCTTCTACAAGCTGTCCGTGCCCAAGAAGGTCATCGTCATGATGGGTGGCCCCGTCATGAACCTGGTCGTCGCGGTCGTCCTGCTGACCGGCCTCGTGACGCTCTACGGCCAGCAGGAGGTCAAGGACGGCGCCGTCGTCGCCTCGGTCAGCGAGTGCGTCGTGCCGGCCAGCCAGGCCGCCACCAAGACCACCTGCGCTCCGTCGGACCAGAAGACGCCCGCCTTCCTCGCCGGGATCAAGCCCGGCGACAAGATCGTGTCGGTCGCTGGTCAGCCGATCAAGCGCACTGTCGACGTGGGCAAGCTGATCCGCCCTCGCGTGGGGCAGACGGTGCCGATCGTCGTGCTGCGTGACGGCGCGGAGCAGACGCTGCAGGTCACGCCCATCCGGAACACCGTCCAGCAGGTCGGCCCTGACGGCACGCCCCTGGTCAACGCCGACGGCGAGCCCGTCGTGATGGACGCCGGCTTCGTCGGTGTCTCGTCGGCCCCGGTGACTGCGCTGGAACGGCAGTCCGTCGCGGTCGTGCCGGGCATCCTGGGCGAGCAGGTGCAGCACATCGCTGGAGTCCTGCTGCACATCCCGCAACGAATGACCGACGTCGCCCAGGCGGCCTTCGGCTCGGAGGCTCGGGATCCCAACGGACCGGTCTCCGTCGTCGGGGTCGGACGGATGGCCGGCGAGATCTCGTCGGGGTCGATCGATGGCCTCGACACCGCAGCGAAGATCGCGATCCTGGTCAACCTGATCGCCGGGCTCAACATCGCGCTGTTCGTCTTCAACCTGATCCCACTGCTGCCCCTGGACGGTGGTCACGTGGCCGGCGCGCTGTGGGAGGGCGTCAAGCGCACGGCGGCCCGCCTGCTCAAGCGCCCGGACCCCGGCCACGTCGACGTCGCCAAGGCCCTGCCGGTGGCGTATGCCGTGTCGTCGGTGCTCATCGTGATGTCCCTCCTGCTGATGTACGCCGACGTCGTCAAGCCCGTCAAGCTCGGCTGACCCGGCCACAGCCGGCGTCCGCGCCACCATCCCCTTGGGAGATACTGCAACCATGACTGTTGGACTCGGTATGCCGGCCCTGCCCCCGCCCGTCCTCGCGCCCCGGCGCAAGACCCGCAAGATCAAGGTCGGCAAGGTCGAGGTCGGCGGTGACGCGCCCATCTCCGTGCAGTCGATGTGCACGACCCCGACCACGGACATCAACTCCACGCTGCAGCAGATCGCCGAGCTGACGGCGTCCGGCTGCGACATCGTGCGGGTGGCGTGCCCGAGCCAGGACGACGCTGATGCGCTGCCGGCGATCGCCCGCAAGTCGCAGATCCCGGTGATCGCCGACATCCATTTCCAGCCGAAGTACGTCTTCGCCGCGATCGACGCCGGCTGCGCCGCGGTCCGGGTCAACCCGGGCAACATCCGCAAGTTCGACGACCAGGTCAAGCAGATCGCCGCCGCTGCAAAGGACGCCGGCGTCTCGATCCGGATCGGCGTCAACGCCGGCTCGCTCGACCCCCGCCTCATGGAGAAGTACGGCAAGGCGACGGCGGAGGCGCTCGTCGAGTCCGCGGTCTGGGAGGCCTCGCTCTTCGAGGAGCACGACTTCCACGACTTCAAGATCTCGGTCAAGCACAACGACCCCGTCGTCATGGTCAAGGCCTACGAGATGCTCTCCGAACGCGGTGACTGGCCCCTGCACCTGGGTGTCACCGAGGCGGGGCCGGCCTTCCAGGGCACGATCAAGTCGGCCACGGCCTTCGGGGCGCTGCTGTCCAAGGGCATCGGCGACACGATCCGGGTGTCCCTGTCCGCGCCGCCGGTCGAAGAGGTCAAGGTCGGCAACCAGATCCTCCAGTCGCTGAACCTCAAGCCGCGCAAGCTCGAGATCGTCTCGTGTCCCTCGTGCGGGCGTGCCCAGGTCGACGTCTACAAACTGGCCGACGAGGTCACCGCCGGACTCGAGGGCATGACCGTGCCGCTGCGAGTAGCCGTGATGGGCTGTGTCGTGAACGGACCGGGGGAGGCCCGCGAGGCCGATCTCGGGGTCGCGTCGGGCAACGGCAAGGGCCAGATCTTCGTCAAGGGCGAGGTCATCAAGACCGTCCCCGAGAGCCAGATCGTCGAGACGTTGATCGAGGAGGCCATGCGCATCGCCGAGGAGATGGGCGAACCCATCGACGAGGAGAGCGCGGGCGCGCCGTCGGTCACCGTCGGCTGACCCTGCAGCGGGGGCCTCCGGTCGG
This sequence comes from Pedococcus bigeumensis, assembly GCF_039531795.1. Classification (NCBI taxonomy): domain Bacteria; kingdom Bacillati; phylum Actinomycetota; class Actinomycetes; order Micrococcales; family Intrasporangiaceae; genus Pedococcus; species Pedococcus bigeumensis. The sequence continues at coordinate 772,818 of NZ_BAAAQS010000001.1, forward strand.
AGCCCTTCGCCGCACCTTCCCGAGCGGCGCTGCGCGACCGGGCCGGTGGCGCCCGACTCAGGCTGGCTCCTGGGCTGCTCGTCGGGCGAGGAGCTGGTCGTAGGAACCGAGGGTGAGGTCCCACGTGACGTGCTCGCCCGAGGGGTCGCAGACCAGCTGGCCGGCGAGCCGTCGGCTGTGCACGACGGTGTGGTGCCGTGAGCACAGCAGGGCGGCGTTGTCGAGGTCGGAAGCTCCGAAGTCGGCCCAGTGGACCAGGTGGTGGGCGTCCGCCCAGTGCGGCGGCATGGCGCAATCGGGGTAGGTGCAGCCGCCGTCACGCAACCACAGGCGTCTCGTCTGGGCGGCGGTGAAGAACCGCACTGCCCGACCCTGGTCCAGGATCTCGCCACCCGAGCCGAGCACCATGGGGACGATCGTGGCGTCGCAGGCGAGTCGGCGCACGGTGTCCGGACCGAGCTGGATCCCGGCATCCGAGCCGCCGAGGGTGCGCCCGGCGCCTCGGATCCCGCTGGACAGCGACTCCCAGTCCATCGCGACGACCAGCTGCGCCTTCGAGCTCGCTCCCAGACCCTCGCCGGCCGCCACCGCCCGGCGCACCAGCGTGACGAGCGCTTCGCCGCGGCGTTGGTCGGAGGTCCGCAGGTCGCGCTCGCCGGCGATGGGCCGGGGCGCGGACAACGGTCCCAGCGCCCCCTCGAGCACGGCCCGCCCCTCGGGGTCGAGGCTCAGGCGGTACTCGACGACGCCGGTGCCGTCCTCGATCGGCTGCGACAGGGCGACGAAGCGCTTGGCGTGGTCCTGCTCGAGCTGCAGCTGCCCGTCGCGGCCGTACTTCGCCAGGAGAGCGGGGCGGATCAGCCGGCACCCACGTGGACCGTGGTCGGCCGCCATCGCGATCAGGCCCTCCATGACGTGCGGCTCCGCGCCGGGCGCGAGCACCGGCCGCAGCCGGTCGGCCTCGAGCACCACCACGGCGGCCGACCGGACCGGCAGCCGCCCCGAGTCCACCGCCGTCCTGACTGCGGCGTTTGCAGGCTTGGTGAAGGACGCCGCCAGGGCGACCACCTGGCCGGCACCGCCGCCCCGGGTGGTCGGCGCATGGTGCCGCACCCACTGGGTCGCGGTCATCGCCGTGACCCCGCTGCTGGGCTCACCCCTGGCGATGGCCTCGGCGGTGACCGCCACCCGCGCGGCGTCACACGCGCCACCGAGGTCGTCGACCTGCCGCAGCAGCGCCGCCAGCCCGGTGGCCAAGGGCGCCCGGGTCTCTCCGAGGGCTTCCGCCCTGAGGCCGCGCCACGGGCCAGCCGGTGCGCCGGGGGAGTGCGCCTGCCAGAGCACCTCGTCCAGGACCCGCAGCGACTCGAGGGCAGCTGCGAACCGCTCCCGGTGCTCGGCGAGGGTGAGGTCTTCCTTCATGACCACCACGCTAGAGTCGGCCACCGACAGCGCCTCAGCGTGCCCGGATGTCCGAAACCCGTTGCAGCGCAACGGAACCACGCGGCATAAGCAGGTCAGGAGTCGAGTCCCACGACTGCTCCTGTGGAGGGTGGCGCCCGTCCGGTGGGGCCTGTGAATGACGTCGCAGGAACGGCGCAGATCCGGGACCCGGCCGCGCCGCGACCGGATCTGGGGACAATGGTGCGCAGATGGCGGCTGCACGACCTAGGCTGACGGGGTGCTGCGCACCCGAAACCCGGTCCACGCGCTGTCGCCCTCGGACCGCGACGCCGCGTTGGAGGTGTGCGCGCAGAACCTCCCGGCGAACGTCTTCGTGGCCGCCCGGCTCCTCGAGGGAGTCCTCAGCACCCAGCCCGGCACGGTGCTCGGTCACAAGGTCGGCGGCACGCTGGAGTCACTGTGCTGGTCGAGTGCGAACCTCGTCCCGGTGGAAGCCGACGACGAAGCCATCGGCTTCTTCGCCGACCGGGTCCGCCGGTGGCGCCGCCACTGCGCCTCGGTGCTCGGGCCTTCCGAGCAGGTGACCGAGTTGTGGCGTCTGCTCGAGCCTGCGTGGGGACCGGCCAGAGCCGTCCGCGCGCGGCAGCCGCTCATGAGCACCATGGACCGGCCATCCGCTCTCGGCCTCGAGCTCGACCAACGGGTCCGCCCCGCCACCGAGGCCGAGGTGGACCTCGTCATGCCCGCCGCCGCCCACATGTTCGAGGGCGAGATCGGCTACCCGCCCTACACCGGGTCGGGTGCGGCCTACCGCTCCGCGCTGCTGTCCCTCATCGACCGCGGCCACACGTTCGTCGCGATCGAGGACGGCGCCGTGATCTTCAAGGCCGACGTGGGATCGGTTGCGCTGGGCTGCGCCCAGCTGCAGGGAGTGTGGCTGGCTCCGCACCTGCGCGGCCACGGTTTCGCGGTGCCGCTGATGGCGTCGGTGGTGGAGCAGGTCATGGAGACCCGCGCCCGATGGGTCACGTTGTACGTCAACGACTTCAACGAGAGCGCTCGCGCGACGTATGCCCGGGTCGGGTTCGAGGACGTCGGCACGTTCTCGACCGTGCTGCTCTGACCGCGTCATGAGGAGAGCCAGCTGATGGACCCGGCCCTGGAGTCCGAGCCGAGACCGGACACGCCCGCGGCAGGCAACGCCCTGGTCTGGATGACCTTGTCGCTGTTCGCGTTCGGGGTCTTCCTCGTCACCATCCCCGGCCACGACCCGGCCGGTCGCGCCTGGCTGTGGATCGGGATCGTGCTGCTCGTCGTGGGTGGCATCTCGTCCGCGTTCGCCGTGCGGGCGAGGATCCGCCACCTGCGCGGCTGACCTCGCCCGGTGCGACCCCTCGGGCCGTTCGCGACGGCGCTGGCCGGACGCGCCGACCCGTAGCCGCGTCTACCCCGGCCGCGTCGACCCCCAGGCGCGTCGACCCCCAGCCGCGTCGACCCCCAGGCGCGTCGACCCCCAGCCGCGTCGACCCCCAGGCGCGTCGACCCCCAGCCGCGTCGACTCCTAGGCGGGTTCGCGACCGATGGTGCTCTCCCGGGCCACGACCTCGTGGCGCACCTGGCTCTCCAGCGCATCGGGTTCGGGGAGCCCGTCCCGCAGGCTGGCCGTGATGCGGTCCAGTGCCGTCTCGGCCAGCGAGGCGAGGTCGGGACGCACCGAGGACAGCCGCGGGCAGCTGAACCGGCATTCCTCGATGTCGTCGAAGCCGATGATGCGCAGCTCCTCGGGCACCCGGATGCCCTGGTCGACCGCCTCGCGCAGGGCGCCGAGCGCCAGGAGGTCGTTGAACGCGAAGACCGCGTCCGGCGGCTCGCCCTGCGACAGGAGGTCCCGCATCGCCCGGGCGCCCTCTTCGCGGTGGTAGCCGTCAGTCTCCGCGATCAGGGCAGCGTTGGGCGTGATCCCCGCCTGGCGCAACGCCTCGAGGTAGCCCTGGAGTCGTAGGGTGCCCGTGCCGCGACGGTGCGGTTCGTGGCCGATGGTGGCGATCCGCTTCGCGCCGAGCCCGAGGAGGTGCTCCGTCGCCTCCTGCGCCGCGCGGATGTTGTCCACCGAGACGTGGTGCACGGGTGCCGCGACGGCCCGCTCTCCCAGGAGCACCATGGGGGTGGGGTCGGTGCGCCTGCCCAGCTCGTCGTCGAGCTGGGAGATGGGGCTGAAGATGATCCCGTCGACCCGGAGCGAACGGATGCCGGCGAGCACAGCACGCTCTCGGTCGGGGTCGCCACTGGTCTGCTCGATGAGCACCGTCCACCCGCGGCGCTCGGCAGCGTGCACCACGACGTTGGCGAGGGCGGCGAAGTAGGGGAAGTCGAGCTCTGGCACGGCGAGGGCGATCAACCCCGTGCGGCCCTGGCGCAGGTGGCGCGCGGAGACGTTGGGTCGGTACTCGAGCTCGTCGAGTGCCGCCTGGACCCGTAGGCGCATCCCGGGGGAGACGTGGGCGTAGCCGTTGACGACGTTCGAGACGGTCTTCACGGAGACCCCCGCGCGAGCCGCGACGTCGCGCAGGCCGATCGAACGGCCGTGGGGAGTCGCCATGGGCTGAGGGTACCCGTCGGGCGCACGGTGCGGGGCCAGCTCTTTACAACGATGGAAAATCAGACTACAAAGAGCCGTGTTCAACGTTGTAAACCCTTCGAGCAGCAACGATGCCCTCGAAGGCGGCCCCGGACCGGACCGGTTCGACCTACTCGCAAAGGAGCGCCCGTGGGCGACGACTCCGCGGACCGGGTCCGCGTCGTGCTGGATCCCGAGAACCAGGTCGGCCAGCTGGACCGGCGGCTCTTCGGCTCGTTCGTCGAGCACATGGGCCGCTGCGTGTACACCGGGATCTTCGAGCCGGGCCACCCGAGTGCCGGCGCCGACGGCTTCCGTCGTGACGTCCTCGACCTGACCCGTGAGCTCGGGGTCACCACCATCCGCTACCCCGGGGGCAACTTCGTCTCCAGCTACCGCTGGGAGGACGGCGTGGGCCCGGTCGAGTCCCGGCCGGCGCGGCTCGACCTGGCCTGGCGGGCGCTGGAGCCCAACACCGTCGGCCTCAACGAGTTCATGGGCTGGGCCCGTGAGGTCGGGGCCGAGCCGATGATGGCGGTCAACCTCGGGACCCGCGGTGTCGAGGCGGCGACCGACCTCATCGAGTACTGCAACCACCCGTCCGGCACGTTCCTGTCGGACCTGCGCAAGTCCCACGGGGTGCCCGAACCCCACGGCATCAAGCTGTGGTGCCTCGGCAACGAGCTCGACGGACCGTGGCAGATGGGCCAGAAGACGGCCGCCGAGTACGGACGGCTCGCGGCCGAGACCGCGAAGGCCATGCGGATGGTCGACGACACCATCGAGCTGGTGGCGGTCGGGAGCTCCAACAGCGGTATGCCGACCTTCGGGGCCTGGGAGGCGGAGGTCCTGGAGCACACCTACGACCTCGTCGACTACATCTCGATGCACGACTACTACGAGCCCGTCGGTGACGACCTCGACAGCTTCCTCGCGTCGTCGGTCGACATGGACGGCTTCATCGGGGCCGTCGTCGCGACCGCCGACCATGTCGGGGCCCGGCTGCGCAGCCGCAAGAAGCTGCGCATCTCCTTCGACGAGTGGAACGTCTGGTACCAGGCCAAGTTCGTCGGGCAGCGGAACCTGGACTGGAAGTTCGCCAGGGAGCTCATCGAGGACGAGTACTCGGTCGTGGACGCCGTGGTCGTCGGAAGCCTGCTCATCACCCTGCTGCGCCACGCGGACCGGGTCGCCATCGCGTGCCAGGCCCAGCTCGTCAACGTGATCGCCCCGATCCTCACCCGCCCGGGAGGGCCCGCCTGGCGGCAGACGATCTTCCACCCGTTCGCCCTCACCGCACGCCTGGCGCAGGGTGTGGCACTCGAGGTCTCGGCGCGGACCCCCGGCTACGACACGCCGAAGTTCGGGCTGGTCGACGCAGTCACCGCCACTGCCACGTGGGACGAGGAGCGTCAGACGCTGGCGGTCTTCGCGGTCAACCGCCTCCAGGACCGCTCCCTGCCGGTCGAGGTGGACGTCCGGCGCTTCCCCCACCTGGTGCTGGGCGAGACCCACCTCCTCGCCGACGACGACATCCATGCCCGCAACACCGCCGCGGACCCCGACCGGGTCCGGCCCCAGCCGTTGACCGACGCGTCGGTCGTCGACGGCCGGCTCCGGTTCGTCCTGCCCCCCGTGTCGTGGACGGCCATCACCCTCGTGCCCCCGCCCGCACACCCTGCCCAGACCGCACCCCCTGCCCAGACCTGACCCACCAGGAGAGCTCATGAGACGCATCAACGCCGCTGCGATCCTCACCGCCGTCGCCACAGCAGCAACGCTGGGGATGCCGGTTGCCCAGGCCGCATCCGCGTCGGTGACGGTTGCCCGTGGGGGTGCCGGCGCGGCATACCGCAACCCCGTCTCGGCCGGCTTCGCCGACACCTTCGCCGATCCGTCGGTGATCCGTGGCAAGGACGGCTGGTGGTACGCCTACGGGACGAGCGACCCCTTGCGCGAGGGGGAGGGCACCGCCCACGTGCTCCCCACCGCACGGTCCCGCGACCTGGTCGACTGGCAGCTCGTGGGCGACGCGATGCCGACCAAGCCGGCCTGGGCCGACCCGGCCCGCAACGCCTCGCTGTGGGCGCCCGACATCCGCTACGTCAACGGGGAGTACCGCCTCTACTACGTGGTGACCGAGACGACCGTGACGGACGAGCCCAACGACAACGCCATCGGCATGGCGACGGCGCCGACGCCGGCCGGACCGTGGACGGACTCCGGCGCCCCGGTCGTGGGTCCGCGGCGCGGTGGCGCCGGCGAGCCGGGCAACTTCCTGTGGACCTTCGACCCGACCGCGGTGACCGACTCCGACGGCAGCCAGTGGCTCTACTACGGCTCCTACTACGGCGGCATCTGGGTCACCAGGCTCAGCGACGACGGCCGCACCGCCGTGGGCGAGCCGACGATGGTCGCGGTGGACAACAAGTTCGAGGGCGCGTATGCCGTGCACCGCGCCGGCTGGTGGTACCTCTTTGCCTCGACGGCGAACTGCTGCGCCGGCCCCACCACCGGGTACAGCGTGCAGGTGGGCCGGTCGCGCGCCATCACCGGGCCGTACGTCGACAAGCAGGGCGTGCCGCTCAACACCTCGCGCGCTGGTGGGACGCCCACCCTCGTGCAGAACGGCAACCGATGGGTCGGTGCGGGGCACAACGCCATCGCCACCGACGTGCGCGGCCAGGACTGGGTCGTCTACCACGCCATCGACCGGTCCGACCCCTACCTCGACGGGACCGACGGCATCAACCAGCGGCCCATGCTGATGGACCGGCTCGACTGGGTGGGCGGCTGGCCGCAGGTGCGTTCCGGACGGGGGCCCAGCGAGACCACCCAGACCGGTCCGACCACGACCCTCGCGTCACCCTCGCCCTCGCACGGCGACTGGGCGGACACCCCTGACGCGCAGGCGCCCACGGCGCGCACGTCGACGTCCGCCGGGACGCTGCTCGCCCGAGCGGGCGCGCAGACCGGGGGGCGCGTGGAAGCAGACCTCCGGTCCACGGGCACGCGCTACGGCCTGGTGTCCACGGCCCGCGATGGCGCCACCACTCGGCTGACGATCGACCCGGCGACGCGTACCGCGCGCCTGGAGCAGGTGCGCCGCAGTCGGGTCGGCGCGTCCCGCACCGCGGCCATCCCGTCCGCCGTCGACCTGTCGAGGTGGCAGTCCGTGGCGCTGGAGGTCGGCCGGCACCAGACCGTCGCGGCCCTCTCGCCGGCGCGGCTCGGAGACCCCTACGTCACCCTGACGCTGGACCTGCCTGGCGCAGCTGCCCCGTCGACAGCAGGGGCCTTCGCCACCGGAGCGGGCGTGGGGGTCGCCAACCTGAGCGTGGCGGAACCCGCGCGGACGGCACCGGTCGTCCTCGACCGGGTCCCGAGCCGGCTGGACCGCAGCGCATCCGACGAGTTCGCCTCGTCGTCGCTGGCCGGGTGGACGTGGCGTCGACCGGATGCTGCCGCCCGGGTCGTCGACGGCGCACTGCAGTGGCCCACCCAGGCGGGCGACCTGGTCGGGACGACCAACGACGCCTCGGTCCTGCTGCGGGACCCGGGTGAGGGCGACTGGGCCGTCGAGACCAAGGTCAGCATCGACCTGGGGACCGACACGGTGCGCAACTTCCAGCAGGCCGGGCTCGTGGTCTGGGCTGGTGACGACGACTTCACCCGGCTCACCCACGTGGCCATCTGGAACACCCGCCAGGTGGAGTTCGGTCGCGAGATGCCCTTCGCGGGACGACTCGCCTACGGCGGCACGATCGTCGGCCCCCCTGCCGCGACGACCTGGCTGCGGGTCAGCCACCACGTCGACCCCACGAACGGCGAGCACGAGCTCCGGGCGTGGAGTAGTAGGGACGGCAGGGACTGGGTAAGGGGAGGCGTGTGGACCCTCCCCGCCGCGTCGGACCTCCGGGTCGGCCTGACCTCCCACGGCGGCGCGGGAGCGACCGCACGCTTCGACTTCGTCCGGCTCTACCGATGAGCACCGGCACCGGCACCGGCACCAACCAAGGAAGGCACATGATGAACGACACCCCACTCACCACCCCGGTCACCCGCCGCGGACTGCTCCTCGGAGGTGCTGCCCTCGCCGGGTTGTCGCTCTCGGGATGCGGCGGCGGCAAGTCCGCGCAGGACGCCGCTGGCGGCGCGCAGTCGAAGGCCACCTTCGGCGGCGCCTACACCGGACCGGCCATCACCCTGTCCTACTGGAACGGCTTCACCGGTGGTGACGGTCCGTTCATGAAGAAGATGGTCTCCGAGTTCATGGCGGCCAACCCCAAGATCAAGATCACCGAGAACACCGTCGAGTGGGCGCAGTACTACCAGCGCATGCCCGCAGCCGTCACCGCAGGAAAGGGACCGGACGTCGGGGCGATGCACCTCGACCAGCTCGCGACCAACGCGGCGCGCAAGATCATCGTCCCGGTCGACGAGCTGGCCAAGTCGCTGGGGCTCGCGGAGGCCGACTTCACCAAGGACGTCTGGCAGGCCGGGATCTACAAGGACGCCCGGTACGGCATCCCGCTCGACGTGCACTCCCTGGGCATGTACATGAACACCGACCAGACCAAGAAGGCCGGCATCGACGCGGCCCCGACCGACAAGGCCTCCTACGACGAGTTCCTGGCCAAGCTCAAGCAGTCCGGGGTGCAGGACCCGTTCTGGATGCCGAGCAAGTGGCCGGCGCACCTGATGTTCCTCTCCCTGCTGTGGCAGAACGGCGGGACCCCCTACGCCGACGACGGCAGCAAGGCCACCTTCGACTCGGACGCGGGCGTGCAGGCCCTCGCGTGGATGGTCGAGGTCATCTCGAAGGGCTACAGCCCCAAGAACGTCGCCCAGGACAGCCAGTACGTCGCCTTCAAGAACAAGAAGCTGTCGGTGACCTGGGACGGCATCTGGCAGATCAACGACCTCAAGGCCGCGAAGCTGCCGTTCGAGCTCGCCCCCCTGCCGACGATCGGCTCGCAGCCCGCCGCCTGGGCCAACTCGCACAACTTCTACATCACCAAGCAGGCCACCCAGGACGACAACAAGTACCAGGCGGCCCAGACCTTCATCGACTGGATGAGCAAGAAGTCCGCCGAGTGGGCCGGCGCCGGCATGATCCCCGCCCGCAAGTCCGTGCGGGAGACGGCAGACGTCACCGACAGCACGCAGGGACCGATCGCCAAGCAGATCGACAACCTGCGCTTCCTGCCGCCCATCCCGGGCCTCGGCGACGCGCAGGCGCAGACCCTGGAGATCGCCGTCGCCGACGCGGTCCTCGGCAAGCGCAAGCCTGACCAGGCACTGAAGGAGGAGGCCGCCAAGGCGACCAAGCTGATGGAGGCCAACCGCAAGAAGTACGGGGCCTGAGATGAGTGCGCCCACCGTCACGGGCGTCGACGTCGCCCGTGCGCAGGGCCGGTCCGCGGAACCCTCCGCGGCCGGCCCGCCGGGTCGCGGTCCGGGGTGGGCGCCCTGGGCGTTCCTGGCGCCCTACCTCGTGCTGTTCGTCGGCTTCGTCATCGCCCCTGCCGTCTACGGGCTGTGGATCAGCCTGCACGACTACGACTACACGCTCCCGGGCAAGCCCTGGGTCGGCCTCGACAACTACGCGAAGCTGTTCTCCTCCGACTCCGTGGTGTTCTCGGACTTCTGGAACAGCATGAAGGCCACCGGGATCTTCACCCTCTTCAGCGTCCCGCTCCTCCTGACCGCGCCGCTCGGAGTGGCCCTCCTCATGAACCGCAGGTTCAGGGGTCGCAACTTCTTCCGGGCCATCTACTTCGCGCCCTACGTCCTGGGCGTCGCGGTCGTCGCCGTCCTGTGGCGCTTCCTGCTCGACAACAACATCGGGCTCGTCAACCAGTACCTCGGGGCGATCGGGCTGAAGGACGACACGGCCTGGTTGACGACCACGCCGGCCGCCTGGGTCGCCCTGGTGGGTGTGACCGTCTGGTGGACGATGGGCTTCAACGCGGTCATCTACCTCGCCGGGCTGCAGGACATCTCGCCGGAGCTGTACGAGGCGGCGAAGGTCGACGGCGCCAGCTCCTGGCAGAGCTTCTGGCACGTCACCCTGCCCGGCCTCAAACCCGTGGTGTCGTTCGTGACGATGACGACGATCATCGCGTCGGCGAACATGTTCGGGCAGTCCTACCTGATGACCAAGGGAGCGCCGGGCGTGGAGACGCGCACGGCGATCTACTTCATCGCGGACAAGGGGCTGAAGAACTTCCAGATGGGTGACGCGGCGGCGATGAGCTACCTGCTGACCCTCGTGCTGGTGGTCCTCAGCGTCGGGGTCTTCTGGCTGTTCAGGGAGAGGAGGGACTGATGCGCACCAACACCGGTCGACAGGTCGGCCGCTACGTCCTGCTCGTGGTCCTGGGGCTCATCTTCATCAGCCCCATCGTCTTCATGGTCTCCACCTCGTTCAAGAGCAGGATCGAGGCCGCGGGTGTCCCGCCCACGTGGATCCCGACCGGGCCGACGTTCGACGCGTACTCGTCGATCCTCGGCAGCGACGGCACTCCAGTGCTGCGCTGGTTCGGGAACAGCATGGTGGCCGCGACGGCCAACGCGGCGCTCGTCGTCGCGACCGCCGCCCTCGCGGCCTACCCCTTGGCGCGGATGTCGTTCCGCGGCAAGAACATCGTCTTCGGGCTGATCATCGGGACACTCTTCATTCCCCCGGTCATCCTCGTCATCCCCAACTACCTCATCGTGGGCGAGCTGAAGTGGCTCGACACCCTGGCCGCGGTGATCGTCCCGACCGCTGCCAGTGCCTTCGGGGTGTTCTTCCTGAGGCAGTTCTTCCTCTCGTTGCCCCGCGAGCTTGAAGAGGCGGCCATGCTCGACGGCGCCAACGTCTTCCAGGTCTTCACCAAGGTCGTCCTGCCGTTGTCGCGTCCCGCCCTGGCGACTCTCGCCGTGCTGGCGTTCCTCACCAACTGGAACGACTTCCTGTGGCCCGTCTACGTCCTGTTCAGCCCCGAGAACCAGACCCTGCCGGCCGGCCTCTCGACCCTGCAGTCGGCGAACAACGTGCGCTACGACCTGATCATGGCCGGAGCCGTGATCGCGAGCGCCCCTGCCCTGGCCCTCTACGTCTTCGCCCAGAGGTTCATCATCGAGGGGGTGTCGCGCACCGGCCTGAAGGGGTGAGCGGAGGGGGGCACGGGGGGATGCGTGACAGGATCGCCCCCATGTCAACCCCCCCACTGACCAAGGACATCATCGGTCTCGCCGGGCTGTTCATCACGTCCGGCACCACGCACCTGGTCAAGCCCGAGGTGTTCGAGCGGCTGGTGCCCAGTGCGCTGCCCCGTCGCCGTGAGCTCGTCTACGCCTCCGGCGTGGCCGAGCTCGCGTGCGCGGCGGGCCTGCTGCACCCCCGCACCCGCAGGTATGCCGGGTGGGCCAGTGCCGCCCTGCTGGTCGCCATCCTGCCGGGGAACGTCCAGATGAGCGCCAACTACGGCAAGCGCGCCCAGCGCAAGGGGACCACCTCCGCGCAGGCCGCCTTCGCCGGCACCGTGGCCAGGCTCCCGCTCCAGCTGCCCCTGATCCGTACCGCCCTCAGGGCGGCGGGACGCCGCTAGCCGGGAGTCAGTCAGTAGAGCCCGGTCGAGTACTGCTCGCCGTAGTAGCGCTCGAGCTCCTCGATGGAGTCCTCGGGACGCTCGAGCGCCTTGGCGATCTCGGGCCGGGAGCCCACCGCCAGCGGGTCCCAGGTCTCCGGGTGCCAGAGCTTGCTGCGCATGAAGGCCTTGGCGCAGTGCCCGAACACTTCGTCGATCTCGACCACCAGGGCCAGCACCGGGCGATGTCCCTTCACCACCATGTCGTCGAACCACGGCGCGTCGGACACCAGGTGGGCGCGGCCGTTGATCCGCAGGGTGTCGCCCCGACCCGGGATGACGAACAGCAGGCCGACGTGGGGGTTGGCCAGGATGTTCTTGTAGCCGTCGGCCCTCTTGTTGCCCAGCCGCTCCGGGATCGCGATGGTGGTGTCGTCGAGCACCCTCACGAAGCCGGCCGGGTCGCCCTTCGGGGACACGTCGCAACGGCCCGTCGCGTCGGAGGTCGCGACGAGGCAGAACGGCGAGGCCGCCAGCCAGTCGCGGTCCAGCTCGTGCAGCGTGGCACGGGCTTTGTCGCGCACGCGGGGGAGCGGCTCCCCGAGCAGCTCGACCAGCTGGCCAACGGTCTCGATGCGGGTCATGCCGCAATTCTCGCAGCCGGGCGCCCCAGTGCACCCGCGCGCCAGGAGCGCCCGACCGCGAGGCTCGCGGGCAGCACGGTGGAAACCGTGGTGAGCACGCGGCATACCGACGGATATCCTCTGGGGGTTGTCCGCCAACCGAGGAGTGCCACGTGGCCCTGCGCATGTCGACCCTGTTCCTGCGAACCCTTCGCGAGGACCCGGCCGATGCCGAGGTGCCGAGCCACCGGTTGCTCGTCCGCGCCGGCTACATCCGGAGGGTCAGCCCCGGCATCTACACGTGGCTGCCGCTGGGTCTGCGGGTGCTGCGCAAGGTCGAGAAGATCGTGCGCGAGGAGATGGACGAGATCGGCGCCCAGGAGCTGCTGTTCCCGGCGCTGCTGCCCAAGGAGCCGTTCGAGGCGAGCGGTCGCTGGACCGAGTACGGCAACAACATCTTCCGTCTTCAGGACCGCAAGGGGGCCGACTACCTGCTCGGGCCGACCCACGAGGAGATGTTCACCCTCGCAGTGAAGGACATGTTCTCGTCCTACAAGGACCTGCCCCTCGCGATCTACCAGATCCAGACGAAGTACCGCGACGAGGCGCGTCCGCGGGCCGGGGTGCTGCGCGGTCGTGAGTTCGTCATGAAGGACTCCTACTCGTTCGACGTCGACGAGGCCGGTCTCGACAAGGCCTACCAGCTGCACCGCGACGCCTACATCCGGATCTTCGACCGGCTCGGCTTCCACTACGTCATCGTGCAGGCGATGGCCGGCGCGATGGGTGGCAGCAAGTCAGAGGAGTTCCTCGCCACCGCCGAAAACGGCGAGGACACCTACGTCCACTGCGCCAACTGCGGCTACGCGGCGAACGTCGAGGCCGTGCGCGTCCCCGTCCCCGACGCCCTCCCGTATGCCGACGTGCCGGCTGCCCACGCAGAGGCCACGCCGGACACCCCCACCATCGACACCCTGGTGGCCCACCTCAACGCGCACTTCCCGCGCGAGGACCGGCCGTGGGCGGCGGGAGACACCCTCAAGAACGTCCTCGTCGTGCTCGTGCACCCCGACGGCACGCGGGAGCCGCTGGCGATCGGTGTGCCCGGCGACCGCGAGATCGACGAGAAGCGCCTCGGGGCGCAGGTCGACCCCGCCGCGGTGGAGGCCTTCGAGGAGAAGGACTTCGCGGCGAACCCGGCGCTGGTCAAGGGCTACATCGGCCCGGAGGTCCTCGGCACGGAGTCTGCGTCGAAGATCCGCTACCTCCTCGACCCGCGGGTCGTCGAGGGCACCCGCTGGGTCACCGGCGCCAACGAGGCGGGCAAGCACGTGGTCGACCTGGTCGCAGGCCGCGACTTCACCGCCGACGGCACCATCGAGGCCGCCGACGTGCGCCCCGGTGACGCCTGCCCCAGCTGCGGGCACGCGCTGGAGTCGGCCCGCGGGATCGAGATGGGACACATCTTCCAGCTCGGCACCAAGTACGCGGAGGCGCTCGACCTGAAGGTGCTCGACCAGAACGGCAAGCTCCAGACCGTGATCATGGGCTCCTACGGCGTCGGGGTCTCCCGGGCCGTCGCCTGTGTCGCCGAGGGCAACCACGACGAGCTCGGCCTGCGCTGGCCCCGCGAGATCAGCCCGGTCGACGTGCACGTGGTCGCCACCGGCAAGGACGTCACCCGTGACCCGGAGGTCTTCGCGAAGTCCGAGGAGATCACCCGCGCCCTCGAGGCGGCCGGGCTCTCGGTGCTCTACGACGACCGCCAGAAGGTCAGCCCCGGCGTGAAGTTCAAGGACTCCGAGCTGATCGGGGTGCCGACCATCGTCGTGGTGGGCAAGTCGCTCGAGCACGGGATCGTCGAGATCAAGGACCGCGCGACGGGCGTCCGCCGCGAGGTCTCCGCCGATGACGTCATCCGCGAGGTCGTCCGCGAGGTCCGGGGCAGCGCCTCCTGATGGCGGCCGTGACTGTGCCGTCCCCCCTGCGGGCGGTCATCTTCGACTGGGGCGGCACGCTGACCCCGTGGCACGACGTCGACCTGCCGCAGCAGTGGCGGGTCTTCGCCCGGGAGGTGCACGGCCTGCCGGTCGAGGACCCCGCCATGTCGCCGGAGGACCTGGCCGAGGCCGACTCGCTGGCCCTGCGGATCCACGCCGCGGAGGAGCGGGCCTGGTCCCGCGGCCGCGAGACCCACGAGAGCGCCTCCATCGAGGCGATCCTCGCGGACGCCGGGGTCGACGCGGAGCACGACCGGCACCTGCTGGCGCTCGCGGCATACCGGAGGTTCTGGGAGCCGCACACCCACACCGACCCGCAGGTCCGCCCGCTGTGGGAGGGCCTGCACGACCGCGGCCTCAAGATCGGGGTGCTGTCCAACACGATCTGGAGCCGCGAGTACCACCGCGAGGTGTTCCAGCGCGACGGCGTCCTCGACCTCCTCGACGGCGACGTGTACTCCTCGGAGCTGCACGTCGTGAAGCCCCACCCGGAGGCGTTCCTCGCCGCGTGCGCGGCGGTGGGCGTGGGGCCCACTGAGGCGGTCTATGTCGGCGACCGGCTGTTCGAGGACGTCCACGGCCCCCAGCAGGTCGGCATGCGGTCGATCTGGGTGCCGCACAGCGACCTGCCCCCGTCGCAGGTGGTGCCGGTCGACGTCACCCCCGACGCCCAGGCCCACGAGCTGCTCGACATCCTCGGGATCGTCGACGGCTGGCTGGGCAGGTAGGTGCCCGACCTCGACCTGACCACGCTCCTCCTCATGGCCCTCGCGGGGTTCGGGGCGGGGTGGGTCGACGCGGTCGTCGGCGGCGGCGGGCTGGTCCAGCTCCCGGCGCTGCTGCTCGGCTTCCCGGGCGCGTCGCCGGCCCAGCTGCTCGCCACCAACAAGATCTCCAGCATCTTCGGCACCACGACCAGCTCGATCACCTACTGGCGCAGGGTCCGTCCGGACCTGCGGACCGCCCTGCCGATGGCGGCGGTCGCCTACCTCGGTGCGGTGGGCGGGGCGCTGCTGGGCCTGCACATCCCGAAGAGCGCCTTCAACCCCGTCATCCTCGTCATGCTGGTCGTGGTCGGCGCGTACACCGTGGCCAAGCCGTCACTCGGGCACGAGACCGCGCTGCGCTTCGACGGCCACCGGCACACGGTGGTGGCGATGCTGACGGGCTTCGTCATCGGCGTCTACGACGGGGCGCTCGGTCCCGGCACCGGCTCGTTCCTCGTCTTCGCCCTGGTCGGCCTGATGGGCTATGCGTTCCTCGAGGCCAGTGCCAAGGCCAAGATCGCCAACTTCGCCACCAACCTGGGGGCCCTCACGGTGTTCGTCCCGGGTGGACACGTGATGTGGAGGATCGGGCTCGTCATGGCGGTCGCCAACATCGCCGGGGGCTACGTCGGCGCCCGCACCGCGGTGGCGCGGGGGAGCCGCTTCGTGCGTGTGGTGTTCGTGTTCGTGCTGGTGGCCTTCATCGTGCGGATCGGCGGCTCGGTGCTCGGTCTCTGGAGCTGAGCGCGCGGACGGGCCGCCACCCTGATGGATGACGGCCCGCTCGCGTCGACGGGTCAGGGCTTGACGTACGCCTTGATGGAGTGGGTCCTGGAGCCGATCTTGACCCCGAGGTTCCAGTAGCCGGTGCGCATGCCGCGATCCATCGTCACGCCGATCGCCCAACGGTTGGTGCCGACCTTGGTGAAGTAGTGGTCGAGACCCTTGGGGGCCTTGGGGTAGGTCGCCGCGTCGACGTACCGCGGACGCGTCCTCGAGACCACCAGGATCGTGGAGGTCCGACCCTTGCGGAGCGTGTAGACGCCGTGGGCGTACGGAGCTCCCTGCACCATCATCGAGACGACCCGCACCTGGACCTTCGTCGTGGCCGCATTGCCGGCCCTGTCGACCGCCGTGGCCGTGATGGTCTCGACCTCACCCGAGCGCTGCTTGCGCACCGAGCACGAGGCCACGCCGGAGAGCTTGTCCGCACCGACGCACCGCACGGACGGTGAGCTCGCGAAGTAGCGGGCACCCCGGGTCGCGCCGGTGATCCGCACGCGCGGGGCGACCCTGTCGATGTTGATGCCACCGAGGGCGACGGTGGCGACACCTCCGTCGATGGTAGTGACGGTCCGGGTCATGCCCTGGCCGGCTCCGCTGCCCGAGAGGGTCACTGCTGCCGGGCAGGTGCCCACCAACGGTGCGCTCCCTGGCGTGCAGGTGAACGAGACGGTGACGGGGGAGCGGTACCAGCCGTACTTCGACTTCCTCGAGGCCGAGCTCAGCCGCGCCGTGATGGCCGGGTTGCTCCGCGCCGTCGATCCGGACGAGGCCAGGAAGGTCGTCGACCCGGCGTACGTCGCAGCCACCTGTCTCGTCTTGTCGGCCGGCGTGGAGTAGGCCAGCGTGGCCACCCCGTCGGTCAGGGCGGCCGAGCCGACACGGATGCCGTCGACCGTGAAGCCGACGGCGCCGGTGGGCGATCCCGCACCCGGAGCCGTCACCGCCACCCGTGCGGTCAGGGTGCCCGGGCCGACCGAGATGGTGGTCCTCGTCGCGGCCTGGGAGACGGTGACCACCTGCGGCGGGCTCGTCGATGCGGCGTGGGTGGCAGTTGAGGTCGGTGTGAAGACCGCGGTCACGGAGTGCGCGCCGGGTGCGATGGCATCCCCACTGGCGGCGGTGAGCGCGCCGGAGGTGGCGGTGCCGTCGGCCGCGAGGTCCACGGCGTCCCCGACCGGCTGACCGTCCACGCTGAACTGCACGGTGCCCGACGCGGTCCCACCGACCGTGGCCGTGGCCGAGACGGGTTGACCGAAGACCGGGGTCGACGAGCTCAGCGCGAGCGCGGTGGTGGTGGCGTTCAGCTGCACGGTCACGGTCTGCGTCACCTGCGGTGCGGCGTTGTGCTCCGCGTCGCCCGCCTGGTCGGCGGTCACGACGCACGTGCCGGCGTGGTCGAAGGCCAGCACGTCGCCCTCGAGGCTGCACGCCGCGTTGGTCGTCGCGCTGCCGATGGCGAAGCTGACCGGGGCGGACGAGCCGCCGCCGGTGGCCAGGAGCTGCTGGTGACCCGAGACCCACCCGGGAGCGCCCAGCGGGGCGAAGGTGATCGCCTGGTCTGCCTTGACGACAAGATCGTGCTTGGCGGTTGCCGGGTTGCCGTCGGTCGAGCTCACCTTGGCGGTGACGGAGCGTGCGCCGAGCGGAGCAGCTCCGACCGCGACCGGGATGCTGATGGTCGGCAGTGCCGAGCCCGCGGCATACGAGGTGGGGCTCGTGGTCGTGCAGGACACGACCTGTCCGACCGTCGTGCAGTCGTAGTCGCCGGTGACCGGGTTGGTCGGCACCAGCCCCTCCGGCAGCGTGGTGGTGACCGTCGCGGGCCGCGACTCGTCGCCACCGGTCCCGGCGAGAGCCGGCGTCACACTGACGGCGCCCGACTGACCGGCGGTGAACGACCCGGCAACGCTGTCAGCGACGGCGAGCTGGTAGACGGGCAGCTGCCCGATGAGGGTCGTGGCGCGCACGTTGTTGACGGCGTGGAAGGAGAACCCGGCGCCGGTGCTCCCAGCCCAGCCGAACGACAGCTGGTAGGGCAGGTTCGTGGTGGGGTCGAACCACTCGGCAGGGATGCCTGCAGCCACCAGGTCCTCCGCCGTGGGCAGGGCCCCGGAAGCGGTCTGCTTGTCTGCGCCGTACGGCGTCCAGGCAGCCGCCCAGCTGCGTGCGGGGACGGTCACCCCGCGGCCGGAGACGACCTCGTGGTCCTCGGGGTTGAGGACGATCTCGACCGGCACGGCAGCGGGACGCTGGAACTGCTGGGGTTGGTCGAGGGGACCGTTGCTGGGCGTCGCGTTCAGGAGGCAGTAGCCGTTGGTGCCGTTGCCCGGGCCTCGGACGACGAGGCTCTGGCCCTGCGCGGGCGTGGAGGGGCAAGTGCCGCCATAGCCGTAGTTCGTGGCGGCGAAGTTGCCAACGACGTCGAGACCGAAGCCCAGGTAGCCGTTCGGGACGCCCGGCATGCCGCTCGTGGGGGCGTAGCCGAGACCGGCGCCGGGCGCACCGGCAGCCGAGGGAGCCGACGGGTTGGTCGGGTCGGTGGCCGCGAGGACGAACGCGATGCCGTCAGCGGGGATGACGCCGCCGTAGTACCACTGGTAGCTGTCGAAGGTCACGTCGATGCCCTTGGCAGACGGCAGGGCGGCGTCGTAGAAGGCCGCACCGACCTGCGAGTAGTCAGGGGTCGTCAGCCGCAGGACGCCTTGTCCCGCCTGGTCCGGCTCGTTCATCCACCAACCGGCGCAGCCGGGGATGGGCTGCTGCGACCCGTCCGTCCCTGCGGTAAGGCAGGCGGCGTTGCCGGTGGGCCCGGCCGGGGTGACCTAGCTAGAGGTGCCGGTCGTCGGGCCCGTGAAGGACTCCTCGAAGAGCGTCGTGGTCAGCGGGTCGACCGAGGCCGAAGCCGCCGTCGCCGTGAGCGCCACGGTCGTTGTGAGGGCGGTCGCGGTGACGGCCAGGACGGCCGTCGCGCGTCGGACGAAGCCGCCGGGTCGCGGTCCGGGTAGGGAACGGAGGGGCGAACGGGACATCGAGTACCTTTCAGCGCGAAGGTGTCCAAGTGGACGGCCGGCGCCGAACGTAACGTTGGTGAGTGCACAGGTCAGGTACCTCGTGCGGTGCCCGACCCGAAGGGACTAGGCGCCCGCTACTTCCGGTTGACCCGGGATCGCGAGAGGTTCAGCGACCAGTCATGGCTGGTCCACAGCAAACACCCAGACTCCGGCCGCACAGTCATCCTGTGACCACGATCGACCTGCCCCCGGCTGCGGGGACCGCCGCCTCCCAGCCCGACTCCGCGCAGCGTCCGCGCCGGACCCGTCGCGCGCGCCGGGTCCCGCTCTGGTGGCGCGACGCGTCGGTCTCGGCGTTCTGGCTGGTGCTCCTGTGGGTCACCGCCCTGTGGGTCGCCCACGGCGGGGTCCAGGACCTCGGCTCGCTGTCGGGCGCCCTCACCTCCGTCGGCCGGCTCACCGGCCTGGTCGCCTCGGCGCTGCTGCTCGTGCAGGTGTTCCTGATGGCGCGCATCCCGTGGTTCGAGCAGGCGTGGGGCCAGGACGAGCTCGCCGGCACCCACCGCCTGGTGGGGTTCACGTCGTTCAACCTGCTGTGGGCGCACATCGTGCTGATCACCCTGGGCTATGCCGCGGCGTCCCCACTGGGACTGTGGGGCACGATCGTCGACTTCGTCGTCAACTACCCGGGCATGCTGCTGGCGGTGGCGGGCACCGTGGCCCTGTGCCTCGTCGTGGTGACCTCGGTGCGCAGGGCGCGCCGCCGGCTGCGCTACGAGTCGTGGCACCTCATCCACCTCTACGGCTACCTCGGTGCAGGGCTCGCCCTGCCGCACCAGCTGTGGACCGGCAAGGAGTTCCTCGCCTCCACCGCCTCGACCGTCTTCTGGTGGAGCCTGTATGCCGCGTGCGCAGCTTCCGTCCTCGTCTTCCGCCTCGGGGTGCCGCTGGTGCGCTCGCTGCGCTCGCCGCTGCGGGTCGTGGCCGTCCACGAGGAGGCTCCCGGCCTCACGTCGGTCGTCGTCGGCGGACCCGGGGTGGCCGCGCTCCGCCCGGCCGCCGGCCAGTTCTTCCAGTGGCGGTTCCTCGACGGGCCGGGCTGGACGCGGGCCAACCCCTACTCGCTGTCCGCAGCCCCTGACGGGAAGCACCTCCGCGTGACCGCGGCCCACGTGGGCGACGGGACCCGGCGGCTCGCCGACCTGCGACCCGGCACCCGTGTGCTCGTCGAGGGCCCCTACGGTCGCCTCCACGCGGGGGTCCGCACCCGGCGGAAGGTGCTGCTGATGGGCGCTGGGATCGGGATCACGCCGATCCGCGCCCTCCTCGAGGACCTCGACCAGGACCCCGGCGACGTGGTGGTCGTCCAGCGCGCCAGCACCCGTGACCAGCTCGTCCTCGGGCAGGAGCTGTTCGACCTCGCCAACAGCCGGGGCGCGCGGTACGTCACCGTCGAGGGTCACCGCGTCCCCGGTCGTGACACCTGGCTGCCCGCCACCGCTGCCCACCTCGGCGACGCCGAGGCGCTGGCGCAGCTGGTGCCGGACGTCGCCGAGCGGGACGTCTACCTCTGTGGCGCGCCCGGCTGGATGGAGGCCGCCCGACAGGCGGCCCTCGCCTGCGGCGTCCCCGAGACCCACATCCACCTCGAGCGGTTCGAGTACTAGGAGCCTCAATGCGACGCATCACCCTGTGGGCCCTGTCCACCCTGACCACCCTCGTGCTCCTGTTCAGCTACCACACCTCGACCGGAGGGTCCTCCACGGCGCTGGCCGCCGGCAGCTCGGTGCAGGCCCCGGCGGCGGCAGGCACCGGCTCGGCCACGAGCAGCTCGGGCACGACCGACTCGGGCACGACCGACTCGGGCTCCAGCAGCTCTGGCTCCAGCAGCTCGGGCACGGCCGACTCGGGCACGTCGAGCGGGAGCACCGCCAGCAAGACCTACGACGGCGACACGGTGCAGACCCGGTGGGGCCCGGTGCAGGTGCGGATCACGGTCGCCGGCGGCAAGATCACCGCCTCCGAGGCCGTCGTCTACCCGAACGGCAACCGCGAGGACGAGCAGATCAACTCCTTCGCGCTCCCGGTGCTCAACCAGGAGGTCGTCTCCGCGCAGAGTGCCAACATCGACATGGTGTCCGGGGCGACGGTGACCTCCGAGGGCTACCTCACCTCGCTGCAGTCCGCGATCGACCAGGCCCACCTGTGAGCACCGTGACCACTCGCCCGGCTCCCGGCACGACCGCCGAACCGACTACCCCGCCGGTCCCGCGCCGGGCCTTCGTCGAGCAGGTGATGGGCCTGCCCGTGTCGGTCCACGTGCGGGGAGCGGTGGACCGCCCCGAGGTCGCGACCGCGGTCGGACAGGTGTGGGGCGTCCTGCACCGGGCCGATGCCGTGTTCAGCACCTGGCGACCGGACAGCGACCTCATGCGGCTGCGTCGCGGTGACCTGTCCGCAGCCCAGGTGCACCCCTGGCTGGCCGAGGTCGAGCAGCTCTGCGTCGAGGCCGAACAGCGCACCGGTGGCCTGTTCAGCGCCTCCTTCGACGGCGCCCACCACGACCCCACCGGACTGGTGAAGGGATGGGCGGTCGAGCGCGCGGCTCTGCACCTTCGCCACGTACCGGGCATCTCCTGGTGCGTGAACGCCGGTGGCGACCTGCTGGCCGGGTCGGGCCGGGAGACCGGCCCGAGCACCTGGAACGTCGGGATCGAGGACCCGCGCAACCCCGGGTCCGTGGCCGCCACCGTCGCCCTGCGGGCCGGCGGTCTGGCCACGTCGGGTGCCGCGGCCCGCGGTGCCCACGTGGTCGACCCCCGCACCGGCGCGCCGGTGGCCCGCGCGGGGTCGGCCACGGTCTGGGGTCCCACCCTGCTGTGGGCCGACGTGTGGGCGACCGCCCTCTTCGTGGACCCCGCGACGGGCCCGGCGACGCTGGTGGCTGCCGACCCGGCATACCGCTCGCTCGTGCTCTGACTCCCGGGCCGGTGCGGGGGTCTGCGAGAGTGGAGCCGTGGCCCAGGTCTGGTACGCGAGCTACGGCAGCAACCTGTCACGGGAGCGCTTCCGGCACTACCTCGACGGTGGCCGACCCCAGGGCGCGAGCCGTACGTATCCCGGCGCGCGCGACAGCACGCAGCCCGAGGACGACCGCGCGCTCACGCTGCCCGGCGAGATGTTCTTCGCGTGGGAGTCGCCGACCTGGGGTGGGGGGATCGCGTTCTACGACGCCGACACCACGGGTCCGACGCTGGCCCGCGCCTACCTCGTCAGCGAGCAGCAGTTCGCCGACGTGGCGGCCCAGGAGCGGCGCGAGGTGCCGGGGGAGGACCTCGACCTCAGCCACGTCCTGGCCCACTCGCGACACGACCTCGGGCCCGGCCACTACGAGGCTCTCCACCTCGTGGGAGAGCTCGAGGGGCTGCCGGTCCTGACCTTCACCGCACCGGATCCGGCTGTCCTGCAACGCAACTCACCGACGTCGGCCTATCTTGCGAAGCTGGTGGCGGGCCTTCGGGAGACGCACGACCTGTCCGACGACGACCTCGCCGACTACCTCCTGGACCGACCCGGCATCGGTCCTGAGTGGGACCGCGCCCGCATCGCCGGGCTCGTCAGCGGCTCAGCGCGGCGGTGAGCGAGGGCACGTCCGTCACCGGTGCGTCGCAGACGAACCCTCGACACACGTATGCCGCCGCGCGGCCGTCGACCAGGGGCCGCTGGGCCAGCAGGGGGATGCCTGTGGTGTCGGGTTCGCCGTGGACCAGGACCAGACCGGGGGAGGTCGAGCGCCGGGCAGCCGTCACCAGCGCGTCCGCCTCGGGGCCGGTCCCGACCAGCGCGACCTGGAGCGGGCCAGCCTCGGCGGCTTCGGCCACCGCCAGTGCCCAGCCGCCGAACCGCGGGTCGCGCGCGGCGAGCTGACCCGACGCGGCGAGCGCCCTCTCGGCCCGCTCGCGCATCGCGGGGTCACCGGTGAGGGCGGAGCAGGTGAGCAGCGCGCCGGCCAGCGCCGACTGACCCGACGGCTCGGCGTTGTCGGCGGCGCTCCGAGGTCGGGTGAAGAGTGCCTCGGCGTCGTCGCTGGTGTCGTGGAAGCCGCCATCGTCCGCGCCGAAGCGGTCGACCGCGGTGGCGAGCAGGTCCCCGGCGGTGGCGAGCCAGCGGGCGTCGCCGGTGGCCTGGTGGAGCGCGAGGAGCCCCTCCGCCAGGTTGCCGTAGTCGTCGGCCACCGCGCTCGCGGTCCCGACCGAGCCGGCGCGCGAGGTGCGCCGCAGCCGGCCGTCGACCACGTGGGTGTCGACGACGAAACCGGCACACCGGGTCGCGGCCTCGACCAGGTCGGGGCGCTCGAGGAGGGTGCCGGCGTCGGCCAGCGCCGCGATGGCCAGACCGTTCCAGGAGGTGACGACCTTGTCGTCGCAGCCGGGCTGGGGGCGCAGCAGCCGTGCGCGGAGAAGCCTCTCGCGCGTGGCCGCCCACCAGCCCTCGTCGTCGGGGTCGGTGAGCAGCTGGAGGGTGGACGACCCGTGCTCGAAGGTGCCCTGGTCGGTCACCGAGAGGAGTGTCGCGGCCCTGCGGCCCTCGTCCTCGCCGAGCACCTCGACGAGCTGGGCCGGGGTCCACGCGTAGGTCAGTCCCTCGACCCCGTCCGTGTCCGCGTCGAGGGCCGAGGCGAAGCCACCCTCCGGGGTGCGGAGGTCGCGCAGCAGGAACTCCGCGGTCTCGAGAGCGACCCGTCTGGCCAGAGCGTCGCCGGTAGTGCGGTGCAGGTGGGTGTACACCCGCAGCAGCTGGGCGTTGTCGTAGAGCATCTTCTCGAAGTGGGGGACGACCCAGCGGGCGTCCACGGAGTAGCGGGCGAAGCCACCGGCGAGCTGGTCGTAGATGCCACCCCGCGCCATCGCCGCGCAGGTGCTGGCGGCCATCGCGAGTGCGTCGGCCGACCCGGTGCGGGCGTGGTGCCGGAGCAGGAACTCGAGCACCATCGACGGCGGGAACTTCGGCGCCCCGCCGAACCCCGCCGCGCCGTGGTCGAACTGGGTGCGCAGCTGGGCCACGGCGGCCTCGAGGGCGGCCGCGTCGAGAGGGTGGCCGGTGACAGGTGCCGACAGCTCGCGCAGCCGAGCGGCGATGTGGGCGCCGCTGTCGAGGACGCGGCTGCGCTGGGTGGTCCAGGCGTCCTTCGCCCCCTCGAGCAGCTGGAGGAACTGCCCCTTGGGGAAGTAGGTGCCAGCGAAGAACGGGTCGCCGTCCGGCGTCAGGAGGCAGGTCATCGGCCAGCCGCCGTGGCCGGTCAACGCGGTCGTCGCGGCCATGTAGACCGCGTCGATGTCGGGCCGTTCCTCGCGGTCCACCTTGACCGCCACGAAGTCCGCGTTGAGCGCCCGTGCCACGTCCTCGTCCTCGAACGACTCGTGCGCCATCACGTGGCACCAGTGGCACGCGGCATACCCGACGCTCAGCAGGACGGGCACGTCACGCTCCCGCGCCTCGGCGAACGCCTCCGGCCCCCACTCCTGCCAGTCGACGGGGTTGTCCTTGTGCTGCAACAGATAGGGGGAGGCCGACTCGGCCAGACGGTTCGGCATACGCCCCACTCTCCCTCACCGCCCCGCGCGACCGCGAATCTGCCGGAGCGAGACGCCGAGGCGCGTCCGCCTACGAAGGCCCCCTGCGTTGGCGCCGGCTGGGGCCGCAGGAGACCATCACTGGCACAGGGCAACGCACACGGTCGAGGAGACAGCAGATGGCAGACGTCGTCGTACACGGCCCCGCGTCGTGGAACCAGCTCGTCCTCCTCGACGAGCTCCCTGACCCGAGTCCGCACATGCAGTTCGCCTCCGCCCACCACGAAGTCGTGGGCGGCACCTCGGCCGGCAAGGCGGCGCACCTTCGCGACCGCGGGGCTGACGTCGAGCTGCACACCGTCCTCGGAACCGATGCTGCGGCCGCGTCGATCGAGGCGGCGCTGCGCCGAGCGGACATCACGTACGTCGCCACGCGGGTCGAAGGACCCAGCGAACGGCACCTCATGGACCCGGCTGGCGGCCGGGTGTCCATCTACCTGGAGGTGCCGCGCGCGCCCGACGTCCACGCACCCGGCGTCACGGACCGTCTGGACCACGCGTGTGCTGGGGCACGCGCCCTGGTGCTGGACCTGTCCGAGACCTCGAGGGCGGTCCTCGGCGCGATCGGCCCAGTGGCCGTCCCCATCTGGACCGACCTGCACGACTACGACGGTCACAGCGCGTTCCACCGACCGTTCCTCGACGCGGCGTCGTTCGTGTTCATGAACGCCGACCGGCTCCCTGCCCCCGAGGACTTCCTCCGCGACTGCGTCGACCGCGGGGCGCAGGTCGCCGTGTGCACCTTGGGTGCCCAGGGGGCCATCGCCGTGGACGCCGAGCGGCGCACGCACCGGGTGCCCGCCGCACCGGTCGAGACCATCGTCGACTTCAACGGCGCCGGCGACGGGTTCATGGCCGGCTTCATGGTCGCCCACCTCGACGGGGCGGACACGGACGAGGCGCTGAGGGCGGGGGCCACCCAGGCGGCCCGCGCGCTGGTCACCGTCCAGCTGAGCCCACTGCTCGACCCGGCAGGCGGCTGAGCGCCTCCTGCTGCGACCCGGCCATTTGACCGGCGCGAGCGCTCGGGGATCCGACGACGGTGGGTTCACCACCACCACCCGGCCCGTCCAGGTGGTGCGAAGCCCCAGTCGCGCAGGACCGAGACCACCCAGGAGTCACCATGCACACCAAGCCCGCCGCCGAGTCCGTCCACCACGGCCATCCGGCCGAGTCCGTCCACCACGGCCATGCGGCTGCCGCCGACCACCACGGCCATCCGGCCGAGTCCGTCCACCACGGCGACACCGCAGACGGGCCCCCGAAGTCGTGGGTCGTCCTGGCCCTGGCGCTCGCGGCCCAGGTGCTCGTCGTCCTCGACATCTCGGTCGTCAACACCGCGCTTCCCTCCATCGGACGCGACCTGCAGCTGGACGGGTCCGCCATGCAGTGGGTCGTCACCGCCTACCTGATGATGTCTGGCGGTGGCCTGCTGTTCGGTGGCCGGATCGCCGACCTGCTGTCGCGCAAGTGGGTGTTCCTGACCGGCCTGGCCGTGTTCACCCTCGCGTCCGTCGTCAGCGGGTTCGCCGGCAGCGCGGGCGAGCTCATCGTGGCCCGCGCGGGCCAGGGGCTCTCGGCAGCCCTGATGACCCCGGCGGCACTGTCCATCATCATGACCACCTACTCCGGCCGGCAGCGCCGCCTCGGGCTCACGCTCTGGGGTGCGGTCGGGTCGCTCGGGGTCGCCGCCGGAGTCCTGCTGGGCGGCGCGCTCACCACGTGGGCCGGCTGGCAGACCATCTTCTGGATCAACGCCCCCGTCGGCGCGGTCGCGCTGCTGGCCGGCCTCAAGGTCATCCCGGCCGCTGCCACGACGCGGACCACGCTGGCCCAGTTCGACGTCGCCGGCGCCGCCACCGTGATCACCAGCCTCGCCGCCCTCGTCTACGGCCTCGGTGCCACCGAGCAGCACGGGTGGCTCTCGGCTCGCGTGCTCGTCGCCTTCGCCACGTCAGCGGCGCTCGCGGTGGCGTTCGGTGTGCGCGAGGGCAAGGCTGCGAACCCACTGGTCCCGCCGCACACGTGGAAGGTCAAGTCCCTCGTGTCCGGCACGACGGTCATGCTCGGCGTCACCGGCCTGCTCGTCGGCGCGGTGTTCCTGACGTCCATCTTCGTCCAGACCGTCATGGGGTACTCCGCCATCCGCGCGGGCGTCGCCTTCGTCCCGTTCGCGCTGGCGATCACCCTCGGCACCGGCGTGGCCAGGCACGCCCTGGCTCACGGGGCGCCGCGGGTCGTCGCCGCGATCGGGCTGGTCGTCGTGGCCGCGGGAGCGGTCCTGCTCGCCCAGGCTTCGGCCGGCTCGACGTTCGCCACCGGCATCCTGCCCGGACTGGTCACCATCGGCCTCGGGGTCGGCATGGTCTTCGCCCCCGTGTCCATCACCGCGATGGCCGGGGTCCCTCACCAGCACGCCGGCATGGCATCGGGGTTCCTCATGACCGGACACGAGGTGGGTGCCGCCCTCGGCGTCGCCGTCCTGTCCGCGGTTGCCAACAGTGCCGGCAGCCTGGCCAGCGCGACCGGGGTCGTGAACGGTTTCCCCCGTGGGTTCCTTGCTGCCGCCGGCATCGCCGTGGTGCTCGCCGTGTTCGCCTTCCTGCGCATGCCTGCCGGACGGGTCGAGGGCGGCGCCGGAATGCACATGCACCACTGAGCCTGGCCGCCGGGACCGACGACGGGAGGTTCGGCCGAACTCGGCCGAACCTGCCGGCTGTGGCCGTTCCTAGTCGGTGGCTGAACGAGTCGCCACGCGGGCGCGCAGCCTGTGCAGCTGGGGCATCAACCCGTAGATGACGATCGGCACGGCGATGGTGGCCAGGACGAAGGTGCGCAGCACCGGGTCCATCGGGCGCAGCCAGTCGCCCAGCGCCAGGTTGATGACGGTCAGGGTGGGGAAGACGCAGAGCCAGATCATCAGTGCCAGCAGGTGCTTGCTCGGCGGCCCGAGCCGAGGCGGGGCGGTGGGGTTCGGTGAGGCGGCGGGGTGGGGGACGGTTCCGGGTGCGGACATGGTGGAGCTCCTCGTGTCGTGCGGATGGGTATGCCGTGTGGGCGCGGTGCTCGCGGCGGCGAGCCTCAGGCGGGGAAGCCTTGGTTGAAGTAGCTGACTGCCGCGCGCACGTCGTCGGCGACGAGTGCGGCGTTGATGGCGATGGCGGCCGCTGACCCTTCGCCCGCCGCCGTGATGACCTGCGCACGGGGGTTGGCGACGTTGCCCGCGACCCAGAGGCCCGGGACGCTGGTGGTGCCGTTGGCTCCGGTCACCACCCAGCCCTGCTCGTCCAGCTCGCAGCCGACACCGGTGAGCAGGGTGTGGTTGGGGACGAACCGCGGCGGGACGAAGACGGCTTGCCTCGGGATGATGCGGCCGTCCGCCATCTCGATCGCGGTCACCCGGTCGTCCTGCACGACGACCCGCGCCAGGTCGCCCTCGACGATGCCGATCGCGCGGGCGACGAGCTGCGTGCGTTCGGCCGGCGTGAGCGAGTCGCTCGGGGCGAAGAGGACGAGGTCGTGGGTCCACTGCCTGACGACCTGGGCGTAGCGGACGCTTTCGGGGCCGTGCCACAGCACGCCGAGCTGCTGGTCGCGCACCTCCCAGCCGTGGCAGTAGGGGCAGTGCAGGACATCCTTGGCCCACCGCTCGGCCAGCCCTGGGACAGCAGGCAGCTCGTCGTGCAGGCCTGTCGTGACCAGGACCTTGCGGGCCTTGACCCGCTGCCCGTCGTCGAGCAGGGCCTGGAAGCCCGTCGGGCCGCAGTGCACGAGCTCCGTCACGGTCCCGGAGACCATCGTGCCGCCGTAGCCCGTGACCTCCGCCCGACCGGCGTCCAGCAGGTCCGAGGGTGGCATCCCGTCGCGGGAGAGGAACCCCTGCATGTGCGCGGCGGGCGCGTTGCGGGGCTCGCCGGAGTCGACGACGACGACCGTGCGGCGGGCGCGGCTCAGGACGAGGGCGGCCGAGAGGCCGGCGGCCCCGCCGCCGACGATGAGGACGTCAGAGGTGTTCATGAGCCGAGGATGATCCTGGGTCGGTGGCGCTGGCAACATGCGTTGCTGTTTCTGGGAAGGAATGGGTCAGAATGTCGGGATGGACGACACCGCCACCACCATCGCGAAGGCTCTCGACCAGGTGGGCCCGAGGCTCAAGCAGCTGCGCGCTCGACGTGGCGTGACCCTCAGTGCGCTGGCCGAGACCACGGGCATCTCCAAGAGCACGCTGTCGCGACTGGAGACCGGACAGCGTCGCGCGAGCCTGGAGCTGCTGCTCCCGCTGGCCCAGGCCTACCGGGTGCCCCTGGACGACCTCGTGGGCGCCCCGGAGGTCGGTGACCCCAGGGTGCGGCTCAAGGCGAGCACCCGGAACGGCCGCACGGTGCTGCCGTTGACCCGGCAGCCGGGTGGGGTCCAGGCGTGGAAGATCATCGTTCCTGCGAGCAACAGCATCCCCAAGCCGAAGGCGCACGAGGGGTACGAGTGGCTGTTCGTGCTGTCCGGTCGGATGCGGCTCGTCCTCGGCGACCACGACCTGGTCCTGGGAGCGGGCGAGGCCGCGGAGTTCGACACGCGGGTGCCGCACTGGTTCGGCAGCGACGGCAGTGGCGCAGCAGAGGTGCTGAGCCTGTTCGGTCCGCAGGGTGAGCGCGTGCACGCCAGGGCACGGACCGCGAAGGACTGATCCGTCGCGCCACCGATTCAAGTCATCTCATGCGTTTGCGGGAGTTTGCGCTCGCCGTGCACGAGTAGCGTGGACAGGTCAGCTCGGGCCGCGCAGGGAGACCCTTCTCACTCAGGGGAGGACTCAGTGACACAACTCGAGAAGTTCACGGTCGGTCCACCGGACCCCGTCACCGACTCCCGGCAGCTGCCGGTGATCACGACAGACGACGAGGACGGTTTCGTCACCGGCGCCGACCTGGCCGACGACCACCCGGACAACGGCGAGGACCCACCGGACAACGTCCTCGACGAGGTCCTGGTCGCCACGCCCGAGGAGCAGGCCGCCGCAGAGGCGGCCGCCGGAGCGGACGACGTGCCCGACGCGGCCGAGGCCGAGCTCGACGCGCTCGCCGCCGACGTCGACACCGACAACCTCGACATGTCCGGGTTCGGCCCGGAGGAGCTGGGTTTCGTCGGTCTCGACGAGTTCGTCGACCCGCGACCCGACCAGGGCGGAGGTTCGTGATGGCTGCCGTGCTCACCAGGGCCCAGGCGACGCCCATGCTGCTCGCGATCGGCTTCGACAACGCCAAGCGCGACTACATCACCGCAGTCCGGGGCTTCCAGACCGGGTGGAACCTTGGCCAGGCTCTCAAGGTGGATGGCGTGGTCGGTCAGAAGACCTCGGATGCGTTGCGGCTCTCCTTCGCCCGCAAGCGCAAGGGGCAGTCGACGATGAGCCCGCACTTCTCGTTCATCGAGTTCCGCTGCAACGACGGAGCACGCTTTCCGGAGTGCAAGCGGATCTGGGTGCTGCGCGACCATGTCCGCCGACTCGAGGCCTACCGATCCAAGATCGACGCACCGGTCCGGATCGTCTCGGGCTGCCGGTGCCCGCGGCACAACGCCGAAGTGGGCGGGGCGAAGTCGAGCCAGCACATGTACGGCACCGCGTCGGACATCGAGGGTCTCGCGTCGTTGCGTGAGAAACAGGGCTTCGCCCTCTTTGCGGGCCTCGGTTTCCGGTCGAGCAACAAGCGCGTGGTGCACGTCGACTCGCGGGACAAGGGTGGACACAACCTGACGAGCGGCAAGCCCGCGGCTCCCACCACGTGGGAGTACGCGACCTGACCGGGCCCGTTGGCGGGGCAGGGAGTCATCGGGATGCCGGTGGCTCCCACTGCTCGCGCTGCAGCCGGTAGAGCCGGTGCCGCCTGACCGGGCTCCCCTCCGGGACCAGGGGGTGGTCGAAGTCGGCGCTCTCGTCCCGCGTCATCCCGAGCTTGCGCATGACGCCCTGCGACCGCTCGTTCGCAGGCACCACCATCGCGACGACCTCGTGGAGTGCGAGCGGCCCGAAGCCGTGGGCCACGCTGGCCCGGGCCGCCTCGGTCGCGTAGCCGTGGCCCCAGGCGGAGCGCGCCAGTCGCCAGCCCACCTCGACACACGGCATGAAGGGTGCGTCGAACCGCGGGATCGAGAGGCCGGTGAACCCGATGAACGAGCCGGTCTCGGCGACCTCGACCGCCCAGAGCCCCCAGCCGCGCTCGGCGAGGAAGGTCGTGATGCGGTCGACCATCGCGTCGCTGGCCTCGCGCGTCAGGTGCAACGGGAAGTGCTCCATCACGGCCGGGTCGTCGTTGAGCGCCGCGAAGGGCTCACGGTCCTCCTCGCGCCACTCGCGCAGGACCAACCGCTCGGTATGCAGCCGGGTCACCTCGGTCACTCGTCCCACCTTCCGTCGCGCACCCACGGTGGCCCGGTCTTGTCCGGGTTGCGGGCGCGTCCTACTGTCGGCCGTGGCACACCTTGCCGTGTTTCCACGTCTCCGGGAAGGGCGCGAGACGGACGTCGACGACCCGGAAGATCGGTGGACAGTGACCGCAGTGCACGACGCTCGACCAGCACCACTCCAGCTCGCCGCGCCCTGGGGCGGCACCGGCTGGGTCAGCGACCTCGACGGGCCGGTGCACTGGGTCGACTACGGCGGACCGGACCCGGACGACGGCGCTGCGGGCGTGCCGGTGGTGATGGTGCACGGCCTCGGCGGCTCGCACCTCAACTGGGTCGGCCTCGCACCGGAGCTCTCGCGCCGACACCACGTGTATGCCGTGGACCAAGCCGGTTTCGGGCTGACCCCCGGCACCGCGGGGACCGCGACCGTGCAGGCCAACGCCCAGCTCCTCGCCCGGTTCGTCAGGGAGGTCGTGGGGTCGCCCGTGGTGCTGGTCGGCAACTCGATGGGCGGGATGGTCTCGATGCTCCTGGCAGCAGCGCACCCCGAGCTGGTGGCCGGGCTCGTGCTCATCGACCCGTCCATCCCGATCCCACGACAGCGGCCCGACCTCGCGGTCAGCGCGACGTTCCTCGTCTACGCGACACCGTTCGTGGGGGAGCGCTACCTCGCCCAGATGACCAAGCGGATGACGGACCGGCAACGGGTGCAGGGCGTGGTGAACCTCTGCTTCGCCGACCCCGGTCGTGCCGACCCCGACGTGGTCGACGCGGGGGTCGTGCTGGCCGCGCACCGAAGAGGCGTCCCGGGACAGGAGGCCGCCTTCCTCGGCGCCGCGCGGTCCTTGATGAAGGTGCTCGCCAACCCGCGCCGCTACCACTCGCTGATGTCCGGCATCGACCGTCCGGTGCTCCTGGTGCACGGTGAGCTGGACCGGCTGGTCCCGGTCGCCGCGGCCCGTGCGGTCTCGGCTCGGAACCCCCGCTGGGAGACGCACTTCCTGCCCGAGGTCGGCCACACCCCGCAGCTCGAGGTCCCGGACCAGGTGCGTGCCACGGTCGTTCCCTGGCTCGAGGCCCACGACCTCGCCCCCAGGGCGAGCACGCACTCGCCATGACCACGGCATACCTGACCTGTCCGCTGTGCGAGGCCACCTGCGGCCTGGCCGTGAGCCTGGACGGGGAGACGGTCACCTCGGTGCGCGGCGACGAGGACGACGCGTTCTCGCACGGGTTCATCTGCCCAAAGGGTGCCTCCCTCAAGGCACTCCACGAGGACCCAGACCGGCTGCGAACGCCCTTGGTGAAGCGCGACGGCCAGTGGCACGAGGCCACCTGGGACGAGGCCTTCGCGGAGGTCGACCGCCGGCTGGTGCCCCTGGTCGCCGAGCACGGCCCGCAGGCCGTCGCGTTCTACCTCGGCAACCCGTCGTCCCACAACCTCGGCGTCACCCTCTACGGCCGGGCGTTCTACAAGGCGGTGGGGACGCCGAACATCTACACCGCCGGGAGTGTCGACCAGCTGCCCAAGCACTACTCGTCCGGCTACCTGTTCGGCGACCCGCTGAGCATCCCCGTGCCGGACCTCGACCGCACCCACCACCTGCTGCTCTTGGGCGCCAACCCGTTGGTGTCCAACGGATCCCTGATGACGGTGCCTGACGCGCGGGGTCGTCTGAAGGCGATCCGCCAGAGAGGTGGCAAGGTCGTCGTGGTCGACCCGCGCCGGACCCGCACGGCAGACGTGGCCGACGACCACCACGCCATCCGGCCCGGCACCGACGCGCTGCTGCTCTTCGCGATCGTGCACGTGCTCCTCCGCGACGGCCTCGCCGGCCTCGGCCGCCTCGCCGACCACGTCGACGGTTTCGACGGCCTGGCCGAGCTGGCCGCGCCGTTCACCCCCGAGGCGGTGTCACCGCAGACCGGGATCGCGGCGAGCGAGATCGAGCGGATGGCGCGCGAGCTCGCTGCTGCCGAGAGCGCTGCCGTCTACGGGCGGATCGGCACGACCACCCAGGACTTCGGCACCCTCGCCAGCTGGTTGGTCGACGTCCTCAACGTCATCACCGGCAACCTGGACCGTCCTGGTGGGGCGATGTTCCCGCTCGCCGCCGCCGGACAGGCGAACAGCATTGCGAAGCAAGGAAGCTCGCCGAGCAAGGTGTGGCGGCACGGGCGTTGGCACAGCCGGGTGCGCGGGCTCCCGGAGGTCATGGGCGAGCTGCCGGTCGCCACCCTGGCCGACGAGATCCTGACCCCGGGACCCGGCCAGGTGCGTGCGCTGGTGGTCGTCGGTGGCAACCCGTGCCTGAGCACCCCCAACGCCGACCGGCTCCGGGAGGCGGTCCAGACCCTCGACCTCATGGTGTCGCTCGACGTCTACCTCAACGAGACCAGCCAGCACGCCGACGTCATCCTGCCGGGGCCGACGCCACTGGAGCGAGACCACTACGACGTCACCTTCACCCAGCTGTCCGTGCGCAACATGGCGAACTGGAGCCCGGCCGCCCTGGAGACCGACCAGCCGCAGGAGTGGCAGACCCTGCTCCGGCTCGCCGCCATCGCAGCGGGTCAGGGACCGGCGGCTGACGTGGGTGCCCTCGACGACCTGATGGCCAGCCAGACCGCCGCGAGGTACGGCCTGGACGTGACGGTCGCAGGGGAGCGGCGCGGACCCGCGCGGCTGCTCGACCTCATGCTTCGCGGTGGCCCCCACGACCTCACCCTGGCCGACCTCGAGGCCGCTCCGCACGGGCTGGACCTCGGACCCCTCACCCCGCGCCTGCCCGAGCTGCTGCGCACCGCCAGCGGCCGCATCGAGCTGACGCCGGAGCCCATCACCCGCGACGTGCCCCGACTCGTGGCGGCCCTCGGTCGACCACTTGCCGGGCCGGACGAGCTGGTCCTCGTCGGGCGCCGTCAGCTGGGCTCGAACAACTCCTGGATGCACAACCTCGCGCCGCTGGTCCGCGGGTCGAACACCTGCACCGTGCACGTCCACCCCGACGACGCCAACCGACTCGGGCTGCGCGACGGGGGAGCGGCGGTGGTGCGGTCCCGCGCCGGCTCGGTGACCGTCCCGGTCGAGGTGACCGACACGGTGCGCCGCGGCGTCGTGAGCATCCCGCACGGCTGGGGCCACTCCACACCGGGCGCGCGCACCCAGGTCGCGGCGGCGCACGCAGGCGTCAACACCAACGTCCTGGCCGACGACCTGTTCCTCGACGCCCTCACGGGCACAGCGGTCCTCAACGGCATCCCGGTCACGGTCGAACCCGTCGAACCCGTCGGTCAGCCGACCTGACGACCTGACGGCCTGACGGCCTGACGGCCTGATGGCCTGACGGCCTGACGGCCTGACGGCCCCGCCGTGGACGGGGCCGTCAGGATCTCTCGGTCGTGCTGTCCTCGTGGGGGGACGGCACCGACCGAGCGTTCTCAGTGTCCTTGCGTGACCGGCTCGGGGTCGCCGACGTGGTCGGGTTGGCGATCCTCGTCGATCATGGTCGCCTCGTCGAACGGCAGGTCTCCCGCGAGCACCGCGTCGAGCCGTGGCCGGTCGAGCTCGCCCACCCAGTGCCCGATCAGGACGGTGGCGACCGAGTTGCCGGCGAAGTTCGTCAGCGCGCGGGCCTCGCTCATCATCCGGTCGATGCCGACGATGAACCCGACGCCGTCGACCAGGTCGGGACGGTGCGACTGGAGCCCACCCGCCAGGGTCGCGAGCCCGGCGCCGGTCACGCCGGCCGCACCCTTCGAGGCGATGATCATGAACACCAGCAAGGAGATCTGCTGCCCGATCGAGAACGGCTTGTCCATGGCGTCGGCGATGAACAGCGACGCCATGGTCAGGTAGATGGCCGTGCCGTCGAGGTTGAACGAGTAGCCGGTCGGGACCGTGATGCCGACCACCGGTCGCGACACCCCGGCGTGCTCCATCTTGGCGATGAGGCGGGGCAGCGCGGACTCCGACGACGAGGTCGACAGGATGAGCAGGAACTCCCGCCCGAGGTACCTGAGCAACGAGAAGACGTTGACCCCGGTGAACAGCTTGAGGATGGTGCCGAGGACGACGAACACGAAGAGCGCGCACGTGATGTAGAACGCGATCATCACCTGGGCCAGGCTCTTCAGGGCGTCCAGCCCGGTGGCGCCGACGACGGCGGCCATGGCTCCGAAGGCCCCGATCGGCGCGACGTACATGATCATCGCCATCAGGCGGAACACGAGCCGCTCGAAGTGCTTGATCCCCACCAGGATCGGCTCGCCGGCGCGGCCCAGCTTCTGGAGGGCGAAGCCGACCAGGAGGGCTACGAGGAGCGCCTGGAGGACCGAGCCGGAGGTGAGCGCCGAGACGAGGGTGTCCGGGATCAGCCCGAGGATGAAGTCGACGGTGCTGGTGTGACCCTCGCCGACCTGCTTCTGGCCGGTGGCCGCGAGCTCCTTGGTGAGGTGCAGGCCCGCGCCGGGCTTGACGAGGTTGCCCACCAGGAGGCCGATCGCGAGGGCGAAGGTCGACATGGTGAGGAAGTAGCCGAGCGCGAGGCCACCGACCTTGCCGACCTGGGTGGCCTTCCGGACCGACCCGATGCCCAGCACGATCGTGCAGAAGATGATCGGCGTGATCATCATCTTGATGAGGTTGACGAAGCCGGTGCCCAGCCACTTCAGCTTGATGCCGAAGTCGGGGAAGGCGAACCCGACGATGATGCCGAGGACCATCGCCACGATCACCGCGATGTAGAGGTAGTGGGTGCGGTCCCGCTTCGGTGCGGGACGGTCGACGACGCTGTCGGCGCTGGTGCTCACGGTGCTCTCCAGGGGATCGGGTCCGGGGCGAAGGCCCTGGACGGGTGAACAAGGACGAGGGTGGGCCCGGGAGTGACTAGGGTCACGCTTGTGTTCATTGAGTTCTGCGCGCGGTCGGACCTCGCGCGGGGGGCCGGCGTGCAGTTTGCCCCGGTATGCCGGTGAGCGCACCTCGGTGGCTCACCGCACCGGCGCGGTGGAGCGTGGCAGCGCAGACCTTCGCGCTGCAGGTGCTGGTCGCCCTTCTCGTGGTCGGGGTGGGGACCGCGGCCGCGTACGCGCAGGCGCAGCGAGCCGGCACGCAGGAGGCGACGGCCCGGGCCACGGCGGTCGCCGAGACGGTCGCGAGCACGCCTTCGGTGGTGGCCGGTGTGCGTAGTGGCGCTCCCGGACCCGCCCTCCAGGAGTTCGCGGAGGACGTCCGCCGCGAGACCCGCACCGACTTCGTGGTCGTCATGAGCCCCACGGGCATCCGGTACACCCACCCCGACCCGGCCCAGATCGGTGGGCAGTTCCTCGGGCACATCGCCGCAGCGCAGGCCGGCGGCACGGTGGTCGAGGACTACACCGGCACCCTCGGTGCCTCGCGACGGGTCGTCGTCCCGGTCACCGACGAGTCGCACTCGGTCGTGGGGCTGGTCGCCGTCGGGATCCGGAAGTCCGCGGTGAGCGAGCGCCTCAGGAGCCAGCTGCCGGCGCTACTGCTCGCCGGGCTCGCAGCCGCCCTGTTGTCGGGGCTCGGGACGGCCCTGGTCAGCCGCCGGATCCGCCGCCAGACCCATGGGCTGGGCGAACGCCAGCTGCGCGAGATGGTCGAGTACTACGACGCGGTGCTGCACGCGGTGACCGAGGGGCTGCTGCTGACCGACCTCGACGGTCGACTGCGGCTCGCGAACGACGAGGCGGTCCGCCTGCTCGGCCTGCCCGACGACGCGAGGGGCCGCCCCGTGGCCGAGCTCGGGCTGTCGGCACCGCTGGTGGCGGCCCTCACGGACGGGTCACCCAGGGAGGACGAGCTGCACGTGACCTCGGCCCGGGTGCTGGTGCTCAACAAGGCCAGGGCGCAGTGGGACGGGCGACCCCTGGGGTTCGTCGCGACGGTGCGCGACCGCACCGATCTCGAGCACCTCACGGGTGAGCTCGACTCGGCCCGCGGTCTGACCGAGGCGCTGCGGTCGCAGGCCCACGAGTCGTCGAACCGCCTGCACGCCATCGTGTCCCTCATCGAGCTGGGCCACCCCGAGCGGGCGCTGGCCTTCGCCACCGACGAGCTCGAGGTCTCGCAGCGGCTCACCGACAGCGTGGTCGGCTCGGTCGGCGAGCCTGCCCTGACCGCCCTGCTGCTGGGCAAGGCCGCGCAGGCGGCCGAGCGCGGCATCGACCTCCGGATCGCCGAGGACGCCACCTGGCCACGGGACACCACGCCGGTGCGCGACGTCGTGACGATCGTCGGCAACCTGATCGACAACGCCTTCGACGCGGTGACCCCGGTCTCAGGGGAACGGTGGGTCGAGGTCTCCTCCCGTCTCGAGGGCGACCACCTGGTCCTCAGCGTGGGTGACTCCGGCCCGGGCCTGCCTCCGGACGCGGTCGACCAGGCCTTCCGCCGGGGGTTCTCCACCAAGGAGCAGGGCAGTGCCGGCCGTCGGGGCATCGGTCTGGCGCTGGTCGCACAGTCGGTCGCCCGGCTCGGTGGGCAGATGGAGGTCTCCGGGCCGCCGGGCGCCCGGTTCACCGTGCGGTTGCCGGTCGAGTCGAGGACGCATGCCTGACACCGGCCCTGACAACGACCCCGGGGCTCCGGCCGCGCACCCGACCACGTACCGGGTCCTGGTCGTCGAGGACGAGCCGGTGGCGCTGGAGGCCCACGCGGCATACGTCGAGCGGGTGCCCGGCTTCGCCGTCGCGGCGACCGCCGCCACGAGCCACGAGGCCCTGCGGGCGCTGCAGTCCACCGAGGTCGACGTCGTGCTGCTCGACATGAACTTGCCCGACCGGCACGGGCTCGACGTCATCCGCGCCATGCGGGCCGGTGGGCACCGCGCCGACGTCATTGCCGTCACCTCCGCCCGAGACCTCGACGTCGTGCGCGCGGCCGTGTCGCTCGGCGTCGTGCAGTACCTGCTCAAGCCGTTCGTCTTCGCCACCCTGCGCGACCGTCTGGAGGCCTACCGCGCCTACCGGGCCCAGCTCGGCGCCACCCAGGAGCTGTCCACCCAGGCCGAGGTCGACCGCCTCGTGGCAGGGGTGCGGACGAGCACCCCCGCCGCCCTGCCCAAGGGGATGGGGGAGGACCTGCTCGCGAAGGTCACCCGGACGCTGCGTGACGCCGGCGTCGGCCTGTCCGCGACCGAGCTGGGCGAGGCGCTCGGCGTGAGCCGCGTGACGGCGCGACGGTATGCCGAGTACCTCTCGGACAACCGGCTCGCCGTGCGCTCGCGGCGGTATGCCGGGGCCGGCCGCCCCGAGGTCGAGTACCGCTGGGTGACCTGACCGGGCCGTCGTGGGTGGCGGCGAGCGGCACTCAGCCGTCGAGCGCCTTGAGGAGTGCGACGTTGAACGACACGGCGTCCCGGTCGCCGTCCGCCGCTGCCCAGCCGGCCTCCATGGCCGTGTGCACGTAGGTCCAGGCCAGGGCCTCGTCCTCGTCGATCCCTGCTGCCTCGCAACAGATCTCGAGCCGACGGCGCACGAGGTAGCGGAAGGTCGAACCGGTGCCCAGCTCGTCGGTGCGGTTGCGCAACAAGGGCTGGATCTCGAAGCCGGGGTGCCCGGCCATGGCATGCGGGTCGATGGCCAGCCAGTCGGGCCGGCCCGAGCCCGGCAGGCTGGCGAGCACGTTCTCGTAGTGCAGGTCGGTGTGCACGAGGGTCGCGTCGCACCGCTCGTCGGCGGTGAGGTCGCGCACCAGGGTGGCCGTGCGCTCCAGCATCCGTCGAGGGAGTGCGCCCTCCGCGGACTCCAGCTTCGCCAGCTGTTCGCGGGCGAAGGTCGACAGCCGCCGCAGGCCCGGCGGGGCCGGCACGTGGAGCTGGCGGAGCAGCTCGCCGGTGGTCGTGCAGGCGGTGTCGACGTCGACCGAGCGCAGGTCGCGGGTCGGGTCGAGCGCCTCGAGCAGCAGGGCGCTGCGGCCCGGGTCGGCAGCGACCAGGCGGACCGCCCCGCGGCCGTCCCAGTGCCGCAGCACGAGCGGCTCGTCACGCGCCTCCACGTGGGGCCAGACCAGCTTGAGGGCCAGCCGCTCGCCGTCCCGTCGCACCGGCACGACGACCGCGGTCCAGCCGGTGCGACCGGCGCCGAGGGGCTCCAGGCCCCAGTCGTCGAGCAGGTCGGCCAGCAGCCGGGGGAGCCGGGCCGACCAGTCGGCGCCGGACGGGCCACCGACCGCGCCGTCCTGCGCCGAGAAGCGGTGGACGAACGTGCGGAAGCGTGCCGGGACGAGCTCGACCACGTCCTCCGAACGCGTCACGACAGGCCGGGGAAGGCCGAGAGCCGCACACCCCAGCGCGACGCCAGCACCTCGGTGTCGGCCAGCCACTGCACGAGGGCGCCGAGTGGTCCGAGGTCGCCGTTGGTGGAGCCGAGGTCGCGGGCGACCGAGGCGCGCAGGTCCGTCAGGACCCGGGCAGCGAGTCGGCGCGCCGCCGTCGGCGTG
This sequence comes from Pedococcus bigeumensis, assembly GCF_039531795.1. Lineage (NCBI taxonomy): Bacteria > Bacillati > Actinomycetota > Actinomycetes > Micrococcales > Intrasporangiaceae > Pedococcus > Pedococcus bigeumensis. The sequence continues at coordinate 812,102 of NZ_BAAAQS010000001.1, forward strand.
GTCACGGCGAACGGCAGGGGGTAGCCCAGGGCCGCAGGACCCGCCGAGGCGCCGGCCAGGGACTCCTGCTCGCTCGCCCGCGACTGCAACGCCGCCAGGGTGGCGCGGGCGAGGGTCCGCTGCGGACCGGTGGGGGACTGCGCCGCCACCACCTCGAACGCGTAGACGGCCGCACGGGTGCTCTCGAGGTAGGACGCCGCGAGCGACGGTGCCGACCAGGTCGGCTCCGGCCACGTGGCGGGGGCTCCGAGCAGGCTCGCGGCGGCGGCGCGCTGGGCCAGCAGGCTCCCGACGAGCGGGACGGCGCTGCCGGGCACCCTGGCCAGCGAGGCGATGGCCGTCGGACCCAGGTCGCTGGCCTCCTCGGCGGCCAGGGCCTTCGGCCCCGCGACGGGAGACGTGCCGGCGGTGGTCGTTCCCGTGGAGGTCGCCGTGGTCGTCGCTCGCGTCGTGGGTGCGCTGGTCGACCCGGTCGTGGCCGTCGCCGCAGGGGCGGACGCATCGTCGAGCACCTTCTGCGGCACCCCGAGGCGCAGCAGCTCGGCCCGGAGGACCGCCACCTGGCGTCGGTGCAGCCCGGCCAGCCGGGCCGGCACCCCCGTGGCCGGTCCGCCGACGCCTGCGGCGCGTTCGGCCAGGGCGTCGGAGTGCCGCCAGAGGGCGATGAGGAAGGCCTCGCCGGCGATCGGTGCGCGGGTCGGGATCAGGGGCACCCTCGGTGCGTCGTCCTCGAGCCGGATCCCGCAGGCCGCCAGGGACATCGCGGCCACCGACCCGAGGGCGAGGCCGACCCCCGCGGTGAGGACGCCACGCCGGGAGGGGCACGGCGGCATACCGGGGTCGACCTGTGGCATGCGCCGATCATGGCATGCCGACCGGTGCGGGCATGCGGCCCACTCGGGGCGCCGATAGAGTGGCGCTGCACCACCACCAGAACTTCAGAGAGGACGAGTCAGTGAGCGTCAAGGAACAGATTCGTCCCGCCGTCGAGGCGCCCCTGCGCGACCTCGGACTGCTGGTCGAGGACGTCGCCGTGACCCCTGCCGGCAAGCGCCGCCTCGTCCGCATCTGGATCGACCGCGTCCTCGACGACACCGGTGACACGACCTCCGTCACGCCCCCGCTCACCCTCGACGAGGTGGCCGACGCCACCCGCGCCGTGAGCGACGCGCTCGACGAGACCGGAGCGATGGGTGAGCAGCCCTACACGCTCGAGGTCGGGTCGCCCGGCATCGACCGACCGTTGACCGAGCCCCGGCACTTCCGGCGGAACGTCTCACGCCTGGTCACGCTCACCCTCGTCGAGGGTGAGCCGGTGACGGCGCGCATCACCGCCGCCGGGGACTCCGGCGTCACCCTCGAGGTGCCCGCCACGAAGAAGGACCCGTCCCGTTCCGTGCACGTCGAGTATGCCGACGTGGTGCGGGCCGCCGTGCAGGTCGAGTTCTCCCGGCCCTCCGCCCGCGCCGACGGACCGGCGGACGAGCACGACGACGACCAGTACGACGAGCACGACGACGACCAGCACGACGCCGACCACGACGACGCCGACCACGGCGTCGACCCCGCTGAGGAGCACTGACATGGACATCGACCTGGCCGCACTGAGGGCCCTCGAGAGGGAGCGCGACATCTCCCTCGACATCCTCATCCCCGCCATCGAGCAGGCCCTCCTCGTCGCCTACCACCGCACCGACGGCGCCTACCGCAACGCCCGCGTCGAGCTCGACCGCAAGTCCGGTCACGTCGTGGTCTGGGCCAGGGAGGAGATCGAGCAGCCCGAGCCGCAGCCGACCGACTCCGAGGACGGCACCGAGTCCGACCCGCCGCCGGCCCCCGCCGAGCGTGCGCCGCGCGAGTACGGCCCGGAGTTCGACGACACCCCGACCGGCTTCGGCCGCATCGCCGCCTCCACCGCGCGCCAGGTCATCGTGCAGCGGCTGCGTGACCTCGAGGACGACGCGATCATGGGCGACTTCAAGGGTCGCGAGGGCGACGTCGTCGCCGGCGTCATCCAGCAGAGCCCGGACCCCCGGGTGGTCACGGTCGACTTCGGCACCGTCGAGGGCATCCTGCCCCTCGCCGAGCAGGTGCCGGGAGAGCGCTACGTCCACGGTGAGCGGCTGCGCTGCTTCGTCGTCTCCGTGCGTCGCGGACCCAAGGGCCCGCAGATCGGACTGTCCCGCACCCACCCCAACCTCGTGCGCAAGCTCTTCGCCCTCGAGGTGCCCGAGATCGCCGACGGTTCGGTGGAGATCGCCGCGCTGGCCCGCGAGGCCGGCCACCGCACCAAGATCGCGGTCCACTCCAAGGTCGCCGGTCTCAACGCCAAGGGCGCCTGCATCGGGCCGATGGGTGCCCGCGTGCGCGCCGTCATGACCGAGCTGCACGGCGAGAAGATCGACATCGTCGACTACTCCGACGACCCGCGCACCTTCGTGGCCGCAGCGCTGTCGCCCTCGCGGGTGCAGTCGGTCACGATCGTCGACCAGACGCTGCGCTCGGCGCGGGTGGTCGTGCCCGACTACCAGCTCTCCCTCGCCATCGGCAAGGAGGGCCAGAACGCCCGCCTGGCGGCCAAGCTGACCGGCTGGCGGATCGACATCCGGCCCGACACCGCGCCCGTCGACAGCCCCCGCGACCGGCCCGTGGAGGCCCCCGCCGCTGGTGCTGGTGACGCAGCCGAGCGGCAGTAGGGGCTAGACTGGTGGAGACCGACCGGACTGGACTCCGGCCAGCGGCATCGAGCACGACCATCCACACCTCGCACGGGCAACCGACCCGGACGTGTGTGGGGTGCCGCAGGACGGATAGCCGGTCGGCACTCCTGCGAGTGGTCGCGGAGACGGATGAGGCCGGAGTGATCCGGCTGAGCCCCGACCCGCGGCGTCGCCTGCCGGGGCGCGGCGCTTGGCTGCACCCCACGGGCGACTGTCTCGAGCAGGCCTTGCGCCGCCGGGCGTTCGGTCGTGCGCTGCGTGTCGGCGCCGCCCCGGATCCGGCAGCGGTCACCGCATACGTGGCAGGCCTGGACCAGACCACGAGCTAGGGAGTTGGTGCGCCCCGCAATCCCCCTCGTCCCGAGGGGACCGTACGCCTCCGAGGACACCGTCCACGGAGCCGGCTATGTCAATCGAACCGAGATTGGGTTTGACGCTGATGAGCATCCGATGAGAACTCAGCAATGAGCTCCAACCAGCTTTAACGACGGTCCGCGCCTGTCACCTGACTGCGGACCAGGAACAGGAGAAACGTGGCCAAGGTCCGTGTAAGCGCGCTCGCCAAAGAGCTCGGAACCGACAGCAAGACGCTGATCGCCCACCTCAACAGCATCGGCGAGTACGTCAAGACCGCCAGCTCGACCATTGAGGCACCCGTCGTCAGGAAGGCGACGGAGACCTTCCCGGAGGACCTGAAGAAGGCCCCCGCCAAGAAGGCAGCTGCCAAGCCTGCCGGTCCGGCCGCCCCGGCGGCCCCGACCGCAGCCAAGACTGCTGAGCCGGCCGCACCCGCGCCGGCTCCTGCCGCCCCCGCGGCTCCTGCTGCTCCCGCAGCAGAGCCCACCCCTGCGCCGGCTCCCGCAGCCGCCGCTCCGGCTGCGCCCGCCGCAGCCGCGCCCTCCGCACCGGCTCCTGCGGCTCCGGCCGCGCCCGAGGCTCCTGCGGCCCGGGCGGATGTCCAGTCCGCGCGTGACGGTGGTCAGCAGGGTCCCGGCGTGCCGGCGTCCCCGCGGCCCGGCAACGCACCCCGCCCCGGTGGCTCGGCACCTCGTCCGGGCGCCCCGCGTCCGGGCAACAACCCGTTCGCGCCCAGCCAGGGCATGCGGACCGGTCGTGACGGCGGCCCGTCCGCCCGTGAGGGTGCACCCCGCGAAGGCGCGCCCCGTGAGGGTGGCGGCCGCGAGGGTGCGGCCCGTCCGGGCAACAACCCGTTCGCGCCCAGCCAGGGCATGCCGCGTCCCCAGAGCCGTCCCGGCGCAGCCGGTCCGCGCCCCGGTGGCACGGCCGGACCCGGTGGACCGCGTCCAGCCGGTGCCCGTCCCAGTCCCGGCATGATGCCCGACCGCAGTGCGGTCGGTCGTCCCGGTGAGCGTCCCGCCCGTGGTGGCGCCCGTGGGCCCGGTGGCCCCGGCGGTGCCGGTGGTGGACGTGGCCCGGGTGGTCCCGGTGGTCCCGCCGGTGGCGGTGGCTTCGCCGGTCGCCCCGGCGGCGGTGGCTTCCGTGGTGGCGCCGGTCGCGGCTCGACCGCAGGAGCCTTCGGCCGCGGTGGTGGCCGTCCCGTGCGCGGACGCAAGTCCAAGCGTGCGAAGCGCCAGGAGTTCGAGCAGATGCAGGCCCCGTCGCTGGGTGGCGTCACCGTGCCCCGTGGCAACGGCACGACCCTCATCCGGGTCCGTCGTGGCTCGTCGCTGAGCGACTTCGCCGACAAGATCAACGCCAACCCCGGTGCACTGGTGACGGTGCTCTTCCACCTCGGCGAGATGGCCACGGCCACCCAGTCGCTGGACGAGGACACCTTCAAGCTGCTCGGCGCCGAGCTCGGCTACGACATCCAGGTCGTCTCCCCCGAGGAGGAGGAGAAGGAGCTGTTCGACGCCTTCAACATCGACCTGGAGACGGGCATCGAGGGCGAGGACGACGAGGATCTGGAGGCGCGTCCGCCGGTCGTGACCGTGATGGGTCACGTCGACCACGGTAAGACGCGACTGCTCGACGCGATCCGCAACGAGGACGTCGCCGGTGGCGAGTCCGGTGGCATCACCCAGCACATCGGTGCCTACCAGGTGCACAAGCTGCACGAGGGCGTCGACCGTCCGATCACCTTCATCGACACCCCGGGTCACGAGGCGTTCACCGCCATGCGTGCCCGTGGTGCCAAGGTGACCGACATCGCGATCCTCGTGGTCGCGGCCGACGACGGCGTCATGCCGCAGACCATCGAGGCGCTCAACCACGCCCAGGCCGCGGACGTGCCGATCGTGGTGGCGGTCAACAAGATCGACGTCGAGGGTGCGAACCCGGCCAAGGTGCGCCAGCAGCTGACCGAGTACAACCTGGTCGCCGAGGAGTACGGCGGCGAGACGATGTTCGTCGACGTGTCGGCCAAGGCCGGCCAGAACATCGACGCGCTGCTCGAGGCCGTCCTGCTCACCGCCGACGCCGCGCTCGACCTGCGTGCCAACGCCGACCGCGACGCCCGCGGTGTCGCGATCGAGGCCAACCTCGACCGTGGCCGTGGCGCCACGGCCACAGTGCTGGTCCAGGCCGGCACGCTGCACGTCGGTGACGCGATCGTCACGGGTTCGGCCTACGGCCGCGTCCGGGCAATGCTCGACGAGCACGGCAACAACCTCACCGAGGCGGGTCCGTCCCGTCCGGTGCAGGTGCTGGGTCTGTCCTCGGTCCCGCGCGCCGGTGACACCTTCGTGGTGGCCCCGGACGACCGCACGGCCCGTCAGATCGCCGAGCGTCGTGAGTCCGCGGACCGTCAGGCCTCGCTGGCCAAGGCCCGCAAGCGCATCTCGCTCGAGGACCTCACCGAGGCCCTCGCAGCAGGCAAGGTCGAGACCCTCAACCTCATCCTCAAGGGTGACGTCTCCGGTTCCGTCGAGGCCCTCGAGGACGCGCTGCTCCAGATCGACGTGGGCGACGAGGTCGACCTGCGGATCATCGACCGTGGCGTCGGCGCGATCACGATGAACAACATCAACCTGGCCATGGCGTCCAGTGCGGTGATCATCGGGTTCAACGTCCGTGCCGAGGGTCAGAACGCCGACTACGCCGAGCGCGAGGGCGTCGAGATCCGCTACTACTCGGTGATCTACCAGGCCATCGAGGAGATCGAGGCGGCCCTGAAGGGCATGCTCAAGCCGGAGTTCGAGGAGGTGGAGCTCGGCACCGCCGAGATCCGCGAGATCTTCCGCTCCAGCAAGTTCGGCAACATCGCCGGGTCGATCGTCCGCAGTGGCGAGATCAAGCGCGGCACCCGGGCGCGGATCACCCGCAACGGTGTGGTCGTGGCGGAGAACATCGAGATCGCCGGTCTGCGCCGGTTCAAGGACGACGTCACCGAGGTCCGCGAGGGCTTCGAGTGCGGCATCAACCTGGGGTCGTTCAACGACCTCCAGATCGGTGACCTCATCGCGACGTCCGAGATGCGCGAAAAGCCGCGCGACTGATGCGTATGCGGTGCGGCCGGGGCGAGAGCCTCGGCCGCACCGCGCGCTCGTCCCTCCCGGCGTCGCCGGGAAACCAACCACCTCTGCAGCAGCAAGGAGTCCTCGCATGGCTGACGCCGGACGTGCCCGCAAGATCGCCGACCGCATCAAGACCCTGATCGCGGCGAACGTCGAGTCGATCGTCAAGGACCCCGACCTGGGCTTCATCACCATCACCGACGTGCGGGTGACCGGTGACCTGCAGCACGCCTCGGTCTTCTACACCGTGTTCGGTGACGAGACCCAGCGCGCCAAGACCGCCGCCCTGCTGGAGAAGAACAAGGGCCGGCTCCGCTCCTTCGTGGGCGGTCAGATCCAGATCCGGCTGACGCCGAGCCTCGACTTCTTCGCCGACGCCATCCCCGAGACCGCCGCCCACCTCGAGGACCTCCTGCGCGAGGCCAAGGAGCGCGACGAGGCCGTCGCGGCCGCGGCCGCCGGTGCGACCTACGCGGGCGAGGCAGACCCCTACAAGAAGCCCGAGCCGGGCGACGAGGACGACCTCGACGGGGCCACGGACGGCACCGACCCCGACAGCACCGGCAGTACGGACGACAGCACGGACACCGACGGCACGCAGGACCTCGGCGCGGATGCCCGCGCCTGACGGCCTGCTCGTCGTCGACAAGCCGTCCGGCTGGACCAGCCACGACGTGGTCGGTCGGGCCCGGCGGCTGTGCGCGACCCGCAAGGTCGGCCACGCCGGCACGCTCGACCCGATGGCCACCGGGGTCCTCGTGCTGGGCATCGGCCGGGCCACCCGGCTGCTGACCTTCCTGGTGGGGTGCGACAAGGACTACACGGCCACCATCCGGCTGGGTCAGACCACGATCACCGACGACGCCGAGGGCGAGGTCACCGCGACGGTGGCCGCCGACGGCGTCACCACGGACCGTCTCGCCGCGGCCGTGCGAGAGCTGACCGGCGACATCCAGCAGGTCCCGAGCTCGGTCTCGGCCATCAAGGTCAAGGGTGAGCGGTCCTACCACCGCGTCCGTGCGGGCGAGGACGTCGACCTCCCGCCCCGACCCGTGACGGTCAGCCGGTTCGAGGTGCTGTCGACCCGCGCGGGTGAGGTGGACGGCATACCCGTGCTCGACGTGGACGTCGAGGTGACGGTGAGCTCCGGCACCTACGTCCGGGCGCTGGCGCGCGACCTCGGCTCCGCGCTCGGGGTGGGGGGCCACCTCACCGCGCTGCGCCGCACCCGCGTCGGCGCGTTCACGCTCGACCGGGCCCACGACCTGACCGCGCTGGGCGAGGTGGGCGACCCGGAGCAGATCCCGGTCACGCGCCTGGCCGACGCGGCCCGGGCGCAGTTCGCAGTGCGCGAGCTCACCGCCGAGGAGACCACGGCCGTGGGCTACGGCCAGCGGGTGGAGTCGGCCCAGCAGGGTCGCACCGAGCCGGTCGCGGCCTTCGCCCCGGACGGGCGGCTGGTCGCGATGCTCGATGAGTCGGGCCCCCGAGCCAAGGCGCACGTCGTGTTCGCCCCGGCTGGTTCGTAGAGTGTCCTCCGTGCACCGCTGGACCGACCCCACCGCGACCCCTGACGGCCTGCGCCCCTGCGTGGCCACCTTCGGCAACTTCGACGGCGTCCACCTCGGCCACCGCGCCGTGCTGGCGCGACTCGTCGCCGAGGCGGCCGAGCGCCACCTGCCGAGCGTCGCCGTCACCTTCGACCCCCACCCGGCCACGATCTTCCACCCCGACACCCTCGAGCTGATCTCGCCCGGGCGGCTGCGTGACGAGCTGCTCGCCACCACCGGGATCGACGGCCTGCTCGTGCTCGACTTCACCGAGGAGTTCGCCCAGCAGACCGCTGAGGAGTTCATCGTCCACACCTTCGTCGAGACCCTCGGGGTGCGGGCGATCGTCGTGGGCGAGGACGCCCGGGGGTTCGGCCGGGGCTACACCGGCGACGTCGGCACCCTGGCCGCCCTCGGCGAGGTGCACGGGTTCGACGTGATCGTGCTGGAGGACCTCGGCAACGGCGAGCGGTGGTCGTCCTCCGCCGTCCGCCGCCACCTCGCTGCCGGCGAGATCGCGCAGGCCTCGGCCATCCTCGGCCGGCCGCACCGGATGACCGGCACCGTCGTCCACGGCGCCCACCGCGGGCGCGAGCTCGGCTACCCGACCGCCAACCTCTCGCCCGACTCGCTGGGCCTGGTGCCCGCCGACGGCGTGTATGCCGGGTGGCTCACCCGCGTCTCGAAGCCCGAGAACGACCCCGAGCGGACCCTGCCGGCAGCCATCTCGGTCGGCACGAACCCGACCTTCGACGGCACCCTGCGGACCGTCGAGGCCTACGTCCTCGACCGCACCGACCTCGACCTCTACGACGAGGAGGTCACCGTCGAGTTCGTCCACCGGATCCGGCCGACCCTGCGGTTCGACTCGATCGAGGAGCTGCTCGAGGCGATGGCCGGGGACATCGACACGTGCCGACAGGTCCTGGCCTCGATCGTCCCGTCCTGACCCGGTCCCGCCACGGCGGGCTGTGGGCCAGGGCGAGCGGTGGCGCCGCGCTGTGGGCGCGTAGCGACTGGGGACTGGTCGTGGCCGCCCTCGGCCTTTCGCTGGTCGGTGCCCTCCTCGTCTACTCCGCCACCCGTCACCAGAGCGGCACCGCCTACCTCGCCAGGCACCTGTTCAACACGGCCGTCGGAGTGGCGCTCGCCGCGGCGGTCACCCGGACCGGCTACCAGTGGCTGCGAGCCGCGGCACCGTTGCTCTACCTGGTCGCCGTCGCGGGCCTGGTGCTCGTGCTCACCCCGGTCGGCTCGACGGTCAACGGCTCGCACTCGTGGATCCTGCTGCCGGGGGGCTTCTCCGTGCAGCCCTCGGAGTTCGCGAAGGTGGCGCTGTGCCTCGGGCTGGCGATCATCCTGGGCGAGCGGATCGACCGGCAGGCGCAGCCCGACGCGCGTGACCTGCTGTTCGCCGTCGTGGTGGCCGCCGTGCCGATCGGGTTGGTCATGCTCCAGCCCGACCTGGGCTCGGCGCTCGTGCTGGGGGCGCTGGCCTTCGGCGTGGTGGCCGTGGCCGGCACCCCCAAGCGCTGGCTGGCCGCGGCCGTGGCGCTCCTGGCCGCCGGCGTGGTCGCTGCCCTCACCACCCCGCTGCTCAGCGACTACCAGCGCGACCGCCTCACCGCCTTCGCCGACCCGCAGGCCGACCCGCAGGGGATCGGCTACCAGACCCGGCAGGTGCGGATCGCGATCGGGTCCGGCGGGTGGCAGGGGCAGGGCCTCTTCGAGGGCCGGCAGACCCAGGGCGGGTACATCCCCTTCCAGCAGACCGATTTCGTCTTCTCGGTGGCGGGGGAGGAGCTGGGGTTCCTGGGCGCCGCGGGCCTCCTGCTCCTGCTCGGCTTCGTGGTGCTGCGAGCGGTCCTCGTGGCGGCGCGCGCGCAGGATGCCTTCGGTCGGCTGATGGCCTCCGGCGTGGCCGTCTGGTTCCTGTTCCAGGTCTTCGAGAACGTCGGGATGAACCTGGGGATCATGCCGGTCACCGGTCTGCCGCTCCCGTTCCTGTCCTACGGCGGATCCTCGATGTTCGCCTGCTGGCTGGCCATCGGGCTGGTCAACAACGTCCACCTGGCGTCGCGGCGTCGGTGATCCCGCCGGGCTCTTGTGGGACGTCCAACCTTTTGGCCACAATCGTGCTCGTTCAGCCCCACTGCGCCCCGGTGCATGGCACTATCCCCGGCAACCCCTGCACCGAGCCGAGGACGGTCAATGTCGTCTCACACACCCCTACACACCGCCCAGAACGAGCGCGTCAACGACGCGGTCCTGGAGCAACGCGCTGAGACGGTCGCGCACCTGTTCCGCGACCGCGTGGCGAAGTCGCCGCACGCCGAGGCGTTCCGTTTCGCCGAGGACGACTCGTGGTCGTCGGTCACGTGGACCCAGGTCCGGGAGCGCGCCTACCGCCTCGCCGCCGGCCTGGTCGCCCTCGGGGTGCGCCCGGAGGACCGCGTGGCGATCGCGTCCTCGACGCGGTACGAGTGGGCCCTGACCGACCTCGCCGTGATGTGCGCCGGGGGTGCCACCACGACGATCTACCCCACGACCATCGCCCCCGACGTCGCCTACATCCTCGCGAACTCCGGGAGCGTCGTCGTCTTCGCCGAGGACGACGACCAGATCGCCAAGCTCTGGGAACGTCGCGTCGACCTGCCCGAGATCACCCGGGTCGTGACCTTCGACGGCACGTCCGACGGCGAGTGGGTGATCAGCCTCGACGAGCTGGAGCAGATGGGCGTCGAGCTGCTCGCCACGAACTCGTCCGTGGTCGACGACCGGATCGACGCACTCACCAAGGACCAGCTCGCGACGATCATCTACACCTCGGGCACCACCGGCCGCCCCAAGGGGGTCCGGCTCACCCACGACGCCTGGACCTACGAGGCGGCCGCGGTCGACTCCATCGGGATCCTCGACTCCAACGACCTGCAGTACCTCTGGCTGCCGCTGGCGCACGTGTTCGGCAAGGTGCTGCTCACGCTGCCCCTGCAGATCGGCTTCCCGACCGCCATCGACGGTCGCGTCGACAAGATCGTCGACAACCTGGCCGTGGTGCAGCCGACCTTCATGGGTGCAGCGCCCCGGATCTTCGAGAAGGCCTACGGGCGGATCACGATGATGATGGCCGCCGAGGGTGGCCTCAAGGAGAAGCTCTTCCTGTGGTCGGTGTCCGTCGGTCGCGAGGTTGCCGCCATGCGCGCCCGGGGCGAGGAGCCCACGGGTCTGCTGGCCAAGAAGCTCGCCCTGGCCGACAAGCTCGTGCTGCACAAGGTGCGCCAGCGCTTCGGTGGCCGGATCCGGTTCTTCATCTCGGGTTCGGCGGCCCTGAACAAGGACATCGCCAACTGGTTCGACTCGATCGGCCTGACCATCCTCGAGGGTTACGGCCTCACCGAGACCAGCGCGGCGTCGTTCGTGAACCGGCCGTCCAGCAACCAGATCGGCACCGTGGGCTGGGCGCTGCCCGGCACCGAGGCGAAGATCGCCGAGGACGGCGAGGTGCTGCTGCGCGGGCCGGGCGTCATGGAGGGCTACCACGACAAGCCCCAGGAGACCGCCGAGACGCTGGATGCCGACGGCTGGCTGCACACGGGTGACATCGGCACCCTCGACGACCGGGGCTACCTCAGGATCACCGACCGCAAGAAGGACTTCTTCAAGACCTCCGGTGGCAAGTACGTCGCGCCGTCGCTGATCGAGTCGACCTTCAAGGGCCTGTGCCCCTACGTCAGCCAGTTCATGGTCTACGGCGCCGACCACAACTTCGTCACCGCCCTGGTCACGCTCGACCCGGAGGCGATCAAGGAGTGGGCCGAGCTGCACGGGGTCCCCGGTGACTACCGGGCCATCGTGACCTCGAAGGAGGCGCGCGACATGGTCCAGGTCTACATCGACAACCTCAACGTGAACCTCAACCGGTGGGAGCAGATCAAGAAGTTCACCATCCTCGACCACGACCTCACCATCGAGGACGGCCACCTGACCCCCAGCCTCAAGCTGCGGCGCAAGGCGGTCAGCGAGAAGTACCAGGAGACGCTCGACGCCCACTACAAGGGCTGAGCACGACACCGGCTGGTCAGGACCCGGGGCGTCACGCCCCATCGGGCGGGTCGGCGACGAGGGGCACGAAGCGGTACCACCCGTGCTCCTCGACCGCCGGCCCGTCGTCGTGCGCCTGGGCCCCTCCGGCGGCCCGCACGCGGAGCATCCGTCCTGCGACCGGGACGACGAGCACGCCGTCGGGAGCGAGCTGGGCGACCAGCTCGGCCGGCAGCACGGATGCCTGCGCCGACACGAGGATGCGCTCGTAGGGTTTCCCGGCGGGCCATCCGAAGGTGCCCGGCACGGCGCGCTCGACGTGCGCCCACGGCATACCTGCGCCGGCGAGGTTCGCCGCTCCGAAGGCGACCAGCTCGGGCACCCGCTCGACCCCGGTGACGCTGCCGGCGGGGCCGGTCAGGTGCCCGAGGAGCGCGGTGGTCCAGGCCGATCCCGACCCCACGTCGAGGACGCGGTCACCGGGCTGGACGTCGAGCAGCTCCAACATCCGGCGGACCGTGGTCGGCTGGCTGTTGGTCTGACCGTGACCGATCGACAGGGGAGTGTCACGGTCGGCGTGGGCGCGCTGGTCGGGCGGCAGGTAGCCGGTGCGAGGCACCGCCTCCAGGGCCGCGGCAACGCGTTCAGCCGTGCTCGGCACGGCTCCAGTATGCGGCCGGCGTCGGTCAGCGGGCAGGGCCGGTCGCGCCGACCGGGGTGGCGACCGGGGTGGCCGCCCGACCCGTGGCGTGGTGGGCCGTCGGGGCAGGGTCGGGACCCGCGCCGATCCAGTGGGCGGAGACCGCGAGGGCCAGCAGGAGACCGAAGAGGGCGATGATCCGGACCGATGACGCGCGCATGGCGGCGAGGGTAGGCAGCGAGTCTGGGAACCTCCTGAGTCGCCCCGGTCGGCTCCCAGCCAACCCCCAGCCGAGTCGCAGGCACCTCCCATCACCGCCGCGCACGCTGGCAGGGTGCTCCTGGGTCGGGGCAGGTCGGAGGTTGGGTGACATGCCCCTGCTGGGATGGCCACTACTGGTCACGCTGGGGCTGGCGACGGTGGCCTGCACGCTCCTGACCCTGCTCCTGTGGTCACGCGTGCGGGGGCCCCAGCCGGCCCGGGTCGGGCAGCGGGTCGGGCTGGTCGTGGCCGGCCAGCTCGCCGCGGTGCTGTTCGTCGCGGCGGCCCTCAACGACTACGGCTACTTCTACGGCTCCTGGTCCGAGCTCTTCGGGACGACAGCGGTCTCCGGCACCGCCGTCGTCCATGCCGCGGCCGCGCGGGTTGGGGGGCGCCACGGTGGTACGCCGCTGGCCGCCAGCTTCGACCCCTCGCTCGCCGGCATCGACTCCTGGTCGACACCCAGCCAGTGGGCCACCCGCGGCCGGGTGGAGGCCATGACGGTGGTGGGGGCGCACAGCGGCCTGTCCGAAGCCGCCGTCGTCTACCTGCCCCCGCAGTACTTCCAGAAGGCATACTCGGCGAAGCGGTTCCCCGCGGTCGAGGTGATGACCGGCTACCCCGGTGCGACGCGGGCGCTGGTCTCGCGGATGCAGTACCCCGACGTCCTGCTGTCGCAGATCGAGGCGCACCTGGCGAGACCGATGGTGCTGGTGATGCTTCGGCCGACCGCGGCGCCACCGCGTGACACGGAATGCACGGACGTCCCGGGTGGGCCCCAGGTCCTCACCTTCCTGGGCGAGGACGTCCCGCGAGCGATCTCCCGGGTCCTGCGCGTGACGCCCGTGGGTTGGGGCGCCATGGGCGACTCCACCGGCGGCTACTGCGCCACCAAGCTCATCCTCACGCACTCCTCCGTCTTCACCGCCGGCGCGTCGCTCTCCGGCTACTACCACACGCTCAAGGACGGCACGACCGGCGACCTCTGGGGTGGCTCGTCCGTGCTGCGCAACCTGAACGACCCGGAGTGGCTGCTGCGGCACCAGCCGGCCCCGCCGGTCTCGTTGTTCGCGACCATCGGGTCGGGGGAGGTCAGCGGCACCGGGCTGCGTGACACCCGCAGGTTCGTGGCCCTGGTCCACGCCCCCATGTCCGTGACGACCGTCGTCATCCCCGGGGGTGGGCACAACTTCAGGGCGTGGGCGACGATGATGCCGCGGGCGCTGGACTTCCTGTCCGCACACCTCGGGGCGTGAGGCGCCGCTGGCGCGTCAGCGGGGGGTGGCGGCGAGCAGGGCCCGGGCGATGAGGGCGTGCCCGGCGGCGTTGGGATGGTCGCCGTCCGAGGCCAGCAGCGAGGTCGGGTTGCGGCTGCCGTCGGCGCTGAGGAACGGCGCATAGAGGTCGACACAGGTGCCGCCGTAGGTCCGCGTCGTCGCGCAGATCACCCGGTTGGCGGCCACGGTCACGCGGTCACTCCAGTCGGCGAAGCCTGCTCCCCGCTGCCGGTCGGCCACGTCGCCGTCCTCGAACACGTTCCAGTACGTCGTCACCTCGACCCGCTGGCCCGACCCCCCGAGCGCCCTGATCCTGGCGAGGTCGGCGGCGAGCCCACGGCCCATGGCGGCCACGGCGGGCGCCATGCAGGCCGGGTCGCAACCGGCCCGCTCCCACTGGTCCTCGAGCGGGACCAGGTCGTTGGCCCCGATGGTCACGACGACCAGGTCGGCGCGCGCCACGGACCGGGACGGCCCGGGCTGGCCGAGCTGGGCGGCGAGCGAGCCGGTCGTCAGGCCGGGGAGCCCGAGGTTGGCTGCCGCCGTGGGCCGACCGTCGCGGGTGCCGACCAGCTCGGCGAACCGCTCCACGAAGGGGGCGCAGTCGCAGCTGGTCCCGGCTGCCACGGAGTCGCCGACCCCCACGACGGAGAGCGGGCGGGGTGCGGACGTCGTCGCTCGGCGGCTCGGCCAGGGGGTGCTCGGCCCGGGGGGGCTCTGGGCGGGGGAGGCCTGGGCCGGTCCGGGCCCCGCACCGGTGGGCGTCCACCCGCCGGTCATGCCGAGCACGGCCACGAGGGCGACGACGCCGGCGGCGAGCCCGAGGCCGCCGGCGACGACACGCAGGGGCAACAGGCGACGAGACACCCGCGCGATGGTACGAACCGTTCCTGTGAGCAATGTGGGAAGCGGCTCGTTTCGGTGGGCGGCGGTGCCGCCGTTACCCTTGTCCCACCATGACCTCCACCCCCGGCACCTCCGTCTTCCCGCTGCTCGAGCCGTTGCTCGAACAGGTCAGCAAGCCCATCCAGTACGTCGGGGGCGAGCTGAACTCCACGGTGAAGGACTGGAACTGCGGCGGCCACGGCCCGCAGGGCCAGGAGCTCACCACCCGTTGGGCGCTGATGTACCCCGACGCCTACGAGGTGGGCGTGCCCAACCAGGGCGTCATGATCCTCTACGAAGTCCTCAACGAGCGGCCCGACGCCCTCGCCGAGCGCACCTACGCGGTCTGGCCCGACCTCGAGGCGCTGATGCGCGAGTCGGGCGTGCCGCAGTTCACCGTCGACGCCCACCGCTCGATCCGCGACTTCGACGTGCTGGGCCTGTCGTTCTCGACCGAGCTCGGCTACACGAACATGCTGACCGCCCTCGACCTCGCCGGCATCCCGCTGCACGCGGTCGACCGTGCCGACGACGACCCGATCGTGGTCGCCGGCGGCCACGCCGCATTCAACCCCGAGCCGGTCGCCGACTTCGTCGACGCCGCCATCGTGGGCGACGGCGAGGAGGCCGTGCTGGCCGTGACCGACCTCATCGGCGCCTGGAAGGCCGAGGGTATGCCGGGTGGCCGGCGCGAGCTGCTCCTGCGGCTCGCGCGCACCGGCGGGGTCTACGTGCCCTCGCTCTACGACGTGTCCTACCTGCCTGACGGGCGGATCCAGCGCGTCGCCCCGAAGCCGGATGCCCAGGGCGTGCCGTGGCGGGTGTCGAAGCACACCGTCATGGACCTCGACGCGTGGCCCTACCCGAAGCAGCCGCTGGTGCCGCTGGCCGAGTCGGTGCACGAGCGGATGTCGGTGGAGATCTTCCGCGGCTGCACCCGAGGCTGCCGGTTCTGCCAGGCCGGCATGATCACCCGTCCCGTGCGTGAACGCTCCATCACCGGGATCGGCGAGATGGTCGAGCGAGGCCTGGCCGCAACGGGTTTCGAGGAGGTCGGCCTGCTGTCGCTGTCGTCCGCCGACCACTCCGAGATCGCCGAGATCGCCAAGGGGCTGGCCGACCGCTACGACGGCACCCAGACGGGGCTGTCGCTCCCGTCCACCCGCGTCGACGCCTTCAACATCGACCTCGCCAACGAGCTGACCCGCAACGGCCGGCGCTCCGGCCTGACCTTCGCGCCCGAGGGCGGCAGCGAGCGGATCCGCAAGGTCATCAACAAGATGGTGACCGAGGAAGACCTCATCAAGACCGTCTCGGCGGCCTACGGAGCCGGCTGGCGGCAGGTCAAGCTGTACTTCATGTGCGGCCTGCCCACCGAGACCGACGAGGACGTGCTCCAGATCGCCGAGCTCGCCAAGAAGGTGATCGAGACGGGGCGCCAGGTCTCGGGTCGCCGCGACATCCGGTGCACCGTCTCGATCGGTGGGTTCGTCCCCAAGCCGCACACCCCCTTCCAGTGGTGCGCGCAGCTCGGTGACGAGGAGACCGACGCGCGACTCGCCAAGCTCCGCGACGCGATCCGGTCCGACCGCCGCTACGGCAGCTCGATCGGGTTCCGCTACCACGACGGCAAGCCGGGCATCGTCGAAGGCCTCCTGTCGCGGGGTGACCGCCGCGTCGGCCGCGTCATCGAGCAGGTCTGGCGGGACGGCGGGCGCTTCGACGGCTGGAGCGAGCACTTCTCCTACGAGCGGTGGATGACCGCTGCCGAGACCGCGCTGGCCGACCTGCCCGTCGACGTCGCCTGGTACACCACCCGCGAGCGAGGCGAGACCGAGGTGCTCCCGTGGGACCACATCGACTCCGGCCTCGACAAGGAGTGGCTGTGGGCCGACTGGCAGGACGCCCTCGACGAGACCGAGGTCGACGACTGCCGCTGGACGCCCTGCTTCGACTGCGGCGTCTGCCCCCAGATGGGCACCGACATCGAGATCGGGCCGACCGGCAAGACGTTGCTGCCGCTCACCGTGCTCGGTGCCGGGCGCGAGGCGATGGCCGAGGTCCACTCACACTGAGCCCACCCGGCCGGAGCCGGGTGGGCCAGCAGCCCGACGGGTCAGGGAACGACGACGACGTCTCCCACCATGCCCATGTCGTCGTGGATGGCGCAGATGTAGTGGAACGTGCCCACCTTCATGAAGGTGACGTCGAACGGCGCGCCGGGAGCGAGCACCCCGCTGTTGAGGTCGCCACCGGCGAAGTGGGTCGGGTCACCGGAGGGTGCCAGGATCGCCAGCCCGGGAGGCTCCTGGCCGAAGGTGACCGTGTGCGGTGCGCCGGGCCCGGCCACGGAGAACGACACCGTGTGGCCGACGTGCACCACGACCCGGTCGCGCACGAACCGCGACACCCCGAAGCCCTCACCGTCGATGCCGACCAGCACACGCGAGCCGGTGGTGGCGTGCGTCTGCTTCGCCTCGCGCCAGGCGTCGCGTCCGCGGTTCAACGCTGCGTTCGCCTGCCGCGTCCCCGCTCGGTCGTAGTCGCGCTGGCTGTAGGGGTAGGCGGTGCCGGCCGGACGGACGTGCACGGTGCCGGTCATCATCAGGCCGTGCAGGAGGCAGTAGTACGTGAAGTCGCCCGTGGTCGAGAAGGTCAGGTGGTAGCTGGTGGCCGGGTCCGTGAAGACGAAGATCGGCTGCGTGGCCAGGATCCCGGAGTTGCGGTAGGTCGTGCCGTCGAAGGTCGAGGACCCCTGCGCGGTGGTCTGGGTCGGGTCGAACGGGTTGAACTCGGGCAGCGTCGTCCCGGGCGCGAGGAAGGTCACGGTGTGCGGCTCCGCGCTGTTCGAGGTCCAGTGGACGGTGTCACCGGCGTCGACCCAGATCTCCTTGGGCAGGAAGGCCATCGCGGTGACTGCCATGTCGGGGGTCTCGGCGCCGACGCGCACGTGCCACGTCATTGGGCCGGTGGGTGCAGCCGAGGCGTTCGTGCCGACGGCGAGGGGGAGGGCGAGGGCGGTGGTGGCGACGACGAGCAGGACGAGACGTCGCAGGACTGACTTCCCAGGCATGGGTGCTCCTTCGGGATCGCGACCCACGGTCGCGGGCGCGGCCGTGTCGGATTGCGCGTGGAGCCCTTCAGCGCGTGCGTTCCAGGTCAAGGGTGCTCGTCCTGCCCCGACCTCGCGTCATGCCATTGGGTGATTTCTTCGCTGGCAGTGCGACGGTGCCGCCGGGCCCTCAGGCTCGGCGGCACCGCCTAGGTGGTCGGACTGGGTCCGCGCGTCACGGGCTCGAGATCGTCCCGCCGTTGGCGACGGTCAGGCTCGACGTCTCGTGGCAGCTCGCGGGGATGTCCCGCTGCCCGGGGTTGGTGCTGTCGTAGCTGACCCGCCACGAGAACGACCCGGAGGCCGTCTGCGCCGGCGCGTTGCCGGACAGGACGGTCTGCGGCGAGGTGCCGGAGACGGTCTTCGTCGTCGAGAAGGCACTCGATCCGGTGCAGGTGCCGTTGGTGAAGAACTCGAACGACACCGTCCCGGCCATCGCCCCGCCAGCGGTGGCGGACACGGTCACCGAGTCACTCGGCACCCAGGTCTGCGCACTGGTCAGCGACGACGGCACCGTGGTGATGATGACGTCCTCGTTGGTGTCGTCGCAGGCCGTGTTGTGCGTCGTGGCGTTGTTGTTCGGCAGGTTCCCGCTGTAGGAGGCGACCCAGTGGTAGGTCCCTGCCGCGAGCGGGGTGAACTGCGGGTTGGGCGTGTTGTAGGTGTTGTTGCCCGACACCGTCACGGCCGCGGACGTGTAGGCGACCGTGGTGCAGTTGCCCGGCCCGTAGAGGGTGAACGTGATGGTGCCGCCCGCTGCAGCTCCGCCGGTGCCGGTCAGGTTGATGACCGGGTTGGCGGGCTGGGTGGCCAGGCCGCTCAGGGTGGCGGAGTCGCTGACCGTACCGCCGAGGACGACGCTCGCGCTGGCCGTGGTGGCCAGGGTGGGTGTCACCGGGTTGACGGTGAAGCACTCACTCGCGCTGGAGTCGCTCGAGCCGGGGATGCCGTTGGCGGAGTCACCGCCCCACGCTGCCCGCCAGCAGTACCGCCCTGCCGACGTCACGTAGGCAGTCGGGGACTGGACGGTCACGGGGTAGGCCGTGCCGCTCAGCGTGGTCGACCCCACCGCGGTTCCGCCCGTGGTGCACAGCCCGGGCGAGTCCACCTTGCAGAGCGAGAACGAGACCGAACCGGTCGGGGTGGCGGTGCCGCCCACGAGGTCCACCACGGCCGAGTCCTTGACCGACACCACACCGGTCCCGATGGACAGCCCACCAGCTGGGATGGTCGTGCCGTCACCCTGCTTCGGGGTGGTCACGGTGGTCGACGTGCAGTTGGTGATCGGCGGGGCGTTCTTGAGGATGGTGTCCTTGTAGTCAGCCGTGTCGGAGTTGCCCGTCACTGTGCTGGGGATGGTGTTGGCGAAGGTCTTGCACGCGGTGCTCCCGCCGAAGATGGTCGCCGTCAGGTCCACCGCGGCCTCACCACGGAACCCGTCCGCGCTGTAGGCGGCTTGGGAGACCGTGGAGTCGAGCAGGCCCGGTGCGCCCAACGTCAGGTTCGGCGCGGTGCCCGACCAGGTGCGCAGGTACAGGTCCTTGCTGCCACCCTGCTGGTCCCACAGGATCATGAAGTCGCCGGCCTTGCGGTTGGCCCACGGGTTGCAGCTCGCGATGAGCTGGGCGTCGGTGGCGGTGTCGTAGGCGCATGCCGCCGGAGCCGCGTTCTGCATGAACTCGTAGGCGATGAAGCCGCTGCCGCTGTTGGCGTCGCGCTCCCACGCGAAGTAGAGCCAGTCGTGGTTGGGGGCGGCGGTGTCGCGCTCGGTGTCGAGCCAGGCGCGGCGCAGGTCGACCTGCCCGTTGGGGTTGGTCGTGTCGAGCATCGGGACCGCAGCGTTGTGGATGACCCCGATCTTCGTGGTGTTCGCGTTCTTCGGCCCGAGCTCCTTGACGTTCCCGAACGGGTCGGGGAGCTCGGTGGTGTTGCCGTCGGGGATGGTGCCGTCGATCGTGTAGGGGCCGTCGGCGGCATACGCCACCTGCGGCAGGACCACCACACCGGCGACGACCAGCCCGGCGATCGCCAACGCGGCCTTGAGCCGCGACCTTCGAGTCATCGAGATCCCGCCCCCCGCGGCGGTCATGCGTCGTGTCATGACTTCCTCCATTCCCGCTTGTCCCGGCCCCGGACGGAACCGGGCACAGCAGCGCGCCGGCGTGGTGGACCGCGGCTCCGTCGTCGGGGGAGCCCGGTGGATCGGGGTCCGAGGACGGTGGGGTCGTCGGGCACGGTCGTCGTGTGCCGTGTTCCACGCTAGGACTGACGAGCGGTGGTCGTACCCGCCATAAGGCGCAGGAGGAAGAGCCCAAAGTGCCTCTTTCAGAACAAGATTGCGCGACAGTGCCACGGTCCGCCGCAAGATCGTGCGGGCCTGCTCTCTGGGATGTCCCCTCGATCCGGTGACATTTGTCATCGGGTCGGGACGGAACCGGGTGTCGAATGAAACGGCTCCACCCGGCTCGGTCGAGACCCGGCTGCGTCGTCACCCCTTCCCGGAGGTTCCATGTCCCGTCTGTCGAGAACCGCCTGCGCCGCCCTCGGCGCAGCAGCCCTGGTCACCGCAGCATCGGCCGGCTCCGCGCTGGCCGCCCCGTCCGGGCGGCACGCCCTGCCCGGCAGCGTCCCGTCGTGGGCCGTCGCGAAGAACCGCGCCGCCTCCGCCGACGCCGGCCAGCAGGTCACCTTCCGCGTCTACCTCAGCTACCGGGGCGGTGACGCGGCCGCGGCCTACGCCAACGCCGTGTCGACCCCCGGGAGCGCCAGCTACCGGAAGTTCCTGACTCCTGCGCAGTTCCGCGCCAGGTTCTCGCCGGCCCAGGCCGACGTCGCCGGGGTCTCGTCGTGGCTGAAGAGCCAGGGCTTCAGCGTCGGTTCGGTCCCTGCCAACCGCAAGTACGTCGAGGCCACCGGCACCCTTGCCCAGGCGGCCACGGCGTTCGACACCTCGTTCGCGGAGTTCCGCACCGAGGGCAAGACGGTGCGCGGCAACACCACTGCGCTCAAGGTGCCGGCGTCCCTCACCGCGGTGGAGGGTGTGGTCGGGCTCGACGAGTCGCAGACCCTGGCTCGCCAGGCCAAGGTGACCCCCGGACCGGCGCTGTTCCGCAACGCCCAGCCGACCAGTGACTACTGGGGCCAGAAGACGGTGCAGAACACCCCCACTCCGGACGGCACCCCGCTGCCGTCCTCGCCGAGTGCGTTCGCGCCCAAGGGGTATGCCGGGGCGCAGCTCCAGGGTCTCTACGGCATGACCGGGGCGATCGGCTCGGGCAACGACGGACGTGGGGTGCGGGTCGGGGTCATCGACGCGTACGCCTCGCCCACGATCCTGCAGGACGTGAACACCTACTCCGCCGCGCACGGGCTGCCCTCGCTGAACGGCCACTTCACCCAGGTCGTGGCGCCGGGCACCTACAACCGCCCGGAGAACCCGAAGCAGGACCCGCAGGGCTGGGCGGGTGAGGAGACCCTCGACGTCGAGGCGGTCCACACGATGGCCCCCGGCGCGGACATCACCTACATCGGGGCGCCGAACAACTACCGCGACCTCGACGCGATCATGAACCGGGTGGTCGACCAGCACCTGGCCGACATCGTCACCAACTCCTACGGCTACGGCGGCGAGGCTCTCCCGGCCGGCACGATCAAGCCGTCGCTGGACACCCAGATCCAGGCGGCTGCCGAGGGCATGACGTTGTTCTACTCCTCCGGAGACAACGCGGACGAGACCGGCGCCGTCGCAGGGGCGAGCCCCACCCCCGACTGGCCGGCCTCGAGCCCCTACGTCACGGCGGTCGGTGGCACGAGTGCTGGTGTGTCCCAGTCGAACGGCCGGGTCTTCGAGCTCGGATGGGAGACGGACAAGGGCACGCTCAACAAGGCCACGACGACCTGGAACACCCCCGCCTTCCTGTACGGCAGTGGTGGTGGCACCTCACGGCTGTTCGCCCAGCCGTCCTACCAGGCGGGTGTCGTGCCCAGCGCCATCTCGCAGACCTACGGTGGCAGCGCGATGCGGGCGGTGCCCGACGTCGCGGCACTCGGTGACCCGAACACGGGCATGCTCATCGGTGAGACGCAGACCTTCCCGGACGGCTCGCAGCACTACTCCGAGTACCGGATCGGCGGCACTTCGCTCTCCTCACCGCTCTACGCGGGCATGTTCGCCCTCGCCGAGCAGAAGGCCGGACACGCCTTCGGGCTGGCCAACCCGGTGCTCTACGGCGCTCGCACCTCCAGCATCGACATCACCAAGGCCGACCTCGCCACCTACCCCGGTGACGTCCGGTCCGACTACGTGAACGGCGTGGACGCCGCTGCCGGCTACGTCTACAGCGAGCGGACCTTCGACAGCGATGCCGCCCTGACCATCCACGTCCGCCCCGGGTACGACGACGTCACCGGCGTCGGGGTCCCCAACGGACAGGCGTGGTTGGACGCGGTCGCCTCCTCCTGACCGCCGTGCTCCGGCGGGCGGGTCCCTACACCCGCCCGCCGGTGCTCCATCGCCACCCGGGGTCGACGTGGTTGGGCCCGCGTGGATGGGACGGAGCGCGGCGACTCCCAGGGAACTCACATGAAACCGGTGACATTTGTCATCGGAGCTCGAGCCCGCCGCGTTGTCCAATGTGAGTGGCCGCGGTCGCCTCCTCCAGACCGCCGCGCACCAGTGATCGGGTTCCCTTCACCCGGCTGCTGGTGCCACCCCCAGCCGCTCGTGCGGAGAGGGCTGGGTATGCCGCCCGCTCGCCTAGGCTTCGCGCCATGGCTGAGCGGGCGGCATACGTTTGTCGGCAGGTGAGCGATGACGAGGCCGACCTGGGCGACCTGGTGCGGCTGCGGCTGGACTGGTCGCGGTCCCAGGGCCTCGACGCGACCCCGGACTTCGACGCGCGGTTCCGGGACTGGTGGGCCCGGGAGTCAGGTCGTCGGGTGGCCTGGTTGTCGAGCCCGGCGGAGGGCGGGCCGGCGGTGGCGATGGCGAACGCCACCGTCTTCGAGCGGATGCCCCGTCCCGGGACCCCGGAGGCGCGGTGGACCTACGTCGGCAACGTGTGGGTGGACGTCGAGCATCGCCGCCGCGGGGTGGGCGCGGCGTTGATGGACGAGGTGGTGCGGTGGTGCCGCGCCAGCGGGATGCTGCGGGTCGTGCTCAACCCGAGCGAGATGTCACTCCCGCTCTACCGCCGGCTCGGCTTCCGTCCCGCCGACGACCTGATGCGGCTCGACCTCTGACCGCTAGCCCATCCGGCTCGCGAACCACGGTTGGTGCAGGTCGAGGTAACGCATGTCGCTGACCTGGGCCATCTCGGACTCGAACTCGCGGCGCCGGTCCTCCGGCATCTCCTTCTTCTCGCCGACGCGGGCCTCCTCCTCGCTGCGGAACGAGATGGTCTCGGTGAAGAAGCCGTCCTCGTCGATCGCGATGGTGCCGCCGATGATCTCGGGACGCTGCTCCTGGAGCATGTCCATCGGCTGGTCCATGAAGCGCCGGAAGCGCTCGGGGTCGCTCAGCCGGCCCTGCATGACCTGCACGAAGCCCGCGTCGTCGGATCCGCCGCCCAGGAACATCTGCGCGTTGTCGCAGTCGTGGAAGATGACGTCGCCGTCGAAGCACTCCTTCATCTTGGTGAACCACTCACCCTGCTCGGGCCTGGTGGAGTTGCGGGCCGCCGCCTCCCGGCTCTCGAAGCGCACCACGCCCACGAACTCGTTGTCGTCGGTGAGGCCGTAGGTCCCACCCAGCCAGCCCTCGGCTGTCGGTCCCAGCTGCTCACGCCACTCGTCGGTCAACCGGTGCATTCGCTCGGCGTCCCGGCACTTTCCCTGGATGATCTGGATGAACACCGCATACCCTCCGCATCTCTCGCAGGGGCCGCTTCCCAGCGAAGTGGTCCACCTCCCGAAGTTACGCCGGCCGCCGCAGACCGTCACCGGACAAACCGGGCCCTGCGCCGAGCGGTCGCGGTCGCGGTCGGGTCGGGCGAGACGTCGGTCGACGAGTCAGCCGAAGAGGGCGCCGACGACCTCGCGGAAGGTCCGCGTGTGCAGGTCCACGTCGTCCCGCGAGGTCTCCGGGCACATCAGCGCCATGTTGTGGAAGGGCGTCATGAGGATGCCCCGGTTGGCCATGGCGAGGTGCAGGTAGGCGTCGAGGGCGTCGTCCGCTGCTGCGGCGGACTCCTCCCCGGATCGTGGTGCCGGACGGGCGAAGCGGTACTCCGCCCGGGCGCCGAGCCGGCTGATCGACCACGGCACGTCGAGCTCGTCGAGCGTCTGCTGGACCCCGGCGGTGAAGGCGGTGGCGAGCTCGGTCATGTGGGCGAACGCCTCGGGTGTCAGCACCTCGCCGAGCGTGGCCCGCATGGCAGCGGTCGAGAGGGCGTTGCCGGCCAGGGTCCCGCCGACCCCCCCGACGTCGACGATGTCGGCCTCGCCCGCCTCGGTGTGCCGCGTGACCGCCTGCGCGACCTCTCGCGACAACCCGTAGGCGCCGCAGGGGATCCCGCCGCCGATCGACTTGCCGATGACCAGCACGTCCGGCTCCAGGCCCCACTCGGTCGTCGCGCCGCCCCAGCCCGCCGAGAACGTGTGGGTCTCGTCGACCATGAGCAGCGAGCCGTACTTCGTGGCCAGCTCCCGGACCCCCTCGAGGAACCCCGGGTCGGGCAGGACGATCCCGATGTTGGTCAGGGCCGGCTCGGTCAGCACCGCAGCCACGTCGCCGTGGGCCAGGGCCGCCTCGACCGACGCGAGGTCGTTCCACGTGGCGACGCGGGTGGTGAGGTCGAGGTCGACCGGGGGAGCGACGTTCCCCGGCCGGCTCTGCGCCTTGCCGTCCGGACCGGGCAGGGCGAAGGCCTCGTCGACGGATCCGTGGTAGCAGTAGGCGAAGACGAGCACCTTCGGCCGCCCGGTGGCGAGCCTCGCCAGCCGGATCGCCCAGCGGTTGGCGTCGGTGGCCGACAGCGTGAAGCTCCACAGCGGCATACCGAACCGTCGCTCCAGCTCGGCACCCACCCACTGGGCGTCGGCGGTGGGGAGCATCGTGGTGATCCCGCCGAGCTCGCCGGCCCGCCGCTGCACCGCG
Source organism: Pedococcus bigeumensis (assembly GCF_039531795.1). Lineage (NCBI taxonomy): Bacteria > Bacillati > Actinomycetota > Actinomycetes > Micrococcales > Intrasporangiaceae > Pedococcus > Pedococcus bigeumensis. Next base: position 837,160 of record NZ_BAAAQS010000001.1, read on the forward strand.
GCCACGGTCGCGGCGGGGGAGTGCCCCGCCATGGCGCCGGTGTCGCCGAGCGCGAAGTCGACGTAGGTGTGGCCGTCGACGTCGGTCACGCGGTTGCCCGAAGCGCGGTCGAGGTAGAGGGGGAACCCGCCCGACCACATGTTCATCCACGTCATGGGCACCCGTCCGAAGAGGTTGCCCGCCTCCTCGAAGAGGGCGCGGCTGCGGGGGTGGCCGTCGGTGTATGCCGCCTGCTCGCCGTCGAGGAGGGTGGCCAGCCGGGTGCGGTCGAGGTCTGCCATGGGGACACGCTAGGACCGGCAGGCGTCCGGCCGCACGCGACTGCGGATTCCGAAGGTGTGGGTGGGTCAGCCCTTGACGTAGGAGAGCTTCTCGCAGACCAGCCCGTCCCGGAACCGGAGGACGTCCACCCCGCGGATGTGTCCCGGTGCCCCCTCGGGATCGGTCCAGCTGTAGGACCACCGGACCACCGCCCGGTCGCCGGCGACGAACTGCTCCTCGGTCGAGAACAGGGGGTCCGTGGTCTCGGCGAACATCTGGGTCCACACGGCGTGCGCGGCGTCGGCTCCCTCGTGGCGCACCCCGTCCGGCGCGGGACCGGTGGCCTCGAACACGCAGTCGGGTGTCATCTCGAGTCTGGCGGCGTCCATGTCGCCGGCGCCGAACGCGCGCAGGAAGCGCGCGGCGCAGGCGTGGTTGGGGCCCCACTCGGAGTCTCGTCCGAACGTCGCGAGCAGGTCTCCCTGCGCGCCGCCGTGGGAGATGGCGCGCGGCGCCACCGCCCCTGCGTCGCGGTAGAGCGACTCGCGGTCGGCGAACCAGCCGGCCACCCCCGCCACCAGCGTGGGGTCGAGGCGCCGGTCGGTGCCGGTCGCCGCCGACAGGTCCCAGGAGTGGATGAGGTGGTCGGCGGCGAGCTGCCACACGTACTCGGACACGTCGGTGTCGCCGAACGACAGCGGGACGGTCCCGCCCCGGGGCAGCCGCTCGGCGACCGACGTCGCGGCGGCCTTGGCCGCGTCGATCGACCGGGCGACCGGCTCGTCACCGAGCAGGTCGCCGTCCAGGCTGGAGCCGACCTCCTCGATCGTGCGGCCCTCCATCAGGGCGACGGTCCACAGGTCCTCCGACGTCACGTGGTTCACCAGGTCGCGCACGCTCCACTCACTGCACGGCGTCGGAGATCCCCACTGGTCGGCGCGGACGGCGACGACGACGTCGGCCCAGCGCTCGACCGTCCGGTGGTACAGCGTGTTTAGGTCCATCAGATCGCTCCGCTCTGCAGTGCCGTTCGGGTGGCGTCCACCCACCAGTCGAGGTCCGTCCTCTCCCGGTCCCGGATCGCCGGATCCGGGTGCTCGACCGCGTCGAGCGCCTTGTTCCACCCCAGCCAGACCATGGCCGACAGCAGGCCGAGGTGCATCGTCCGGTCGTCGCAGGCTGGTCCGGCCGCCGCGCGGTACCACCCGATGAGGTCATCCCTCGTCGCGTCGACGACCGAGGAACACCCCGCCACGAATCGGGCGACGTCGAGGGCGCCCGGTCCCTCGGTCGCCATCGCCCAGTCGAGCAGGACGAGGTCGTCGCCCTCGAAGGCCATGTTGACCGTGGCGAGGTCGCCGTGGACCAGTGTCGAGGGCGCGCGGTGCAGGGCGGTGACCAGCGGCGCCGGGTCGTCGAGCAGACCCAGCACGGGCTCTGCGACCTCGGCGGGGGCGGCGTCGGCGAACAGGTCCCACCCCCGCAGCGCCAGCCGCATCAGCTCGAGCTCGTCGACGTGCGCCTCCCGGATGCGCCGCGGGGTGAAGAGGGTGACGACGAGCTCGAGGGGCGCCAGACCGGGCGGCGCCTGGCCGAGGAAGGCGCGGTGCAGGGCGGCGACCGCGGTCATCGTCCGCGCCGCACGGTCGGTCGTGAGCCGGTCGTCCCAGCCCAGGACCCGGTCGCCGAGGTCGCGCAGCACCAGGACGGTGCCGTCTCCCTCGACCCAGCCGTCCAGCACGGCGTGACCGACACCGGGTGGCAGCCGGTCGAACGCGCCGTCGCGCCAGAGGACGTACTCCCTCGAGGGGCCACCACCGGTCATGGCCAGGGTCACGTCGTGCGCCGGGTCGACCCGCTTGACCACGAGCACGCGCCCGTCCCGGAGCCGGACTCGCTCCAGTCCCGCTCCGGACTTGCCCACGTGGTCCGAGACCACCGTGCGTTCCACGACGTCGCGCAGGACGTCGCCCGCTGCCACGAGTTCACCGTGGCACGTCCCGCACCGGCCCGCCATGGCCCGTTGGAGCCACCCGCGCAGGAGTGCCTAGGCTTCCACCATGGCCAGGCAACGTGTACCCGAAGGACCCCCACCCGCCCTGGCGGTGCAGAAGCTGCGGATCCGGTACGCCAAGCGCGGTCGGCTGCGGTTCTCCTCGACGAGGGACTTCCAGCGGGCGCTCGAGCGCGCGCTGCGCCGAGCCGGCGTGCCGATGGCCTTCTCGGCGGGGTTCCACCCGCACCCCAAGATCAGCTACGCGAACGCCGCGCCGACCGGCACCGCCAGCGAGGCGGAGTACTTCGAGATCTCGGTGACCGAGCGGGTGGACCCAGAGTCAGTGCGACGCGCCCTCGACGAGGCGCTCCCGGAGGGCCTCGACGTGCTCGAGGTCGTCGAGGCCGCTCCGGGCGCCCTGGCCGACCGCCTCCAGGGCAGCGACTGGGTGATGGACTTCCCGGGCGTCACCGCCGAGCAGCTGCAGGCCGCCGCCGACCAGCTCCTCGCGCTCGAGCGGGTCGAGGTGACCAGGACCTTCAAGACCGGTCCGAAAACGTTCGACGTGAGGTCCGCCGTCGTGTCGATGACCACCGAGCCGTCCCAGCGCCCCGACTGTGCGATACTTCGGGTGGTTGTACGGCACACCACACCGGCCGTACGCCCCGACGACGTCCTGACCGCGCTGCGAGCAGCCACGGAGCTGGCGCCACCGGCACCACCCCTGGTGACCCGACTGGCGCAAGGCCCGCTGCGACCCGCAACCGCTGGGGTGGCTGATCCACTGGCTGCCGACGAGGACGACGACGGCGCCTGACTTGGTGCCGCGCGACCTGCGCGAGCCTCGACAGGCGTAGCCCAACCGACTTCCGTGCCGACGGCACCCGCCGCCGACACGAGCAACACCGCGCACCACGTGGCCGAGGGGAGAGTCCGATCCGGACTCTCGGTGTGGCCTTCGCCCGTGGGTGACGGAAGGACGCCACGGATGGCCTCCACGGAAGACCTGTTCAACCCCGACTCCTCCTCGCAGGACGTTCCCTCGGAGCGCGCCGACGGCGCTGCTGGCACGGCCGGCACCGAGAGTGTGCCGGCCCCGGCTCGCAAGCGGGCCCGCCGTGCCACGAAGAAGGCCTCCGCCCCGGTGCTCCCGGCCGACGGTGGCGAGCCGGTCGAGACCGCACCGGCGGGAAGCGAGACCGCGCAGCCCACCTCCGCCGAGGGCACCGCACCGGCCGAGGACGCCGTGCCGGCAGCGAAGACGGCCAAGAAGGCCGCGGCGAAGAAGACCACCGCCAAGAAGGCGACTGCGAAGAAGACCACCGCGAAGAAGGCGACTACCAAGAAGGCGGCCAAGGCCGCCCCGGCGCAGGAGCCGGTCAGTGGGCAGCTCGGGGCCGAGCCGACCGCCGAGGAAGCGGCCCTGACGCTGCTCGCGGCCCCGGCCGACGCCGACACCGACGCGTTCACCGACGCTGACACCGACGCCGACACCGCGGTCGAGGCCGCTGTCAGCGAGGAGGACGAGGTCGAGCTGGACGCCGACGGCCAGCCGACCGCAGCCACCGTGCCCAGCTTCGGTGTGCTGTTCCAGGCGCCCGACCCGGCCGCCGCCCGCCCGACCCGCCGCCGCGCCGCGACCAAGGCCGCCGGACCGCCGCAGGTCGCTGCCGTGCCCACCACCGAGACCACGGACTCCGCCGATGCCGACGAGGCCGTCGGGTCGGCCGCCGCCACTGACACGCCCGCCCAGACCCCCGACGACAAGGCGCCGGCCCCTCGGCGCCGGCGGGGTCGCGGAGGACGGGGAGCCCAGTCCGACGCCGCGCACCCCGATGCCGCGGGTGACGCCGCAGCGATCGAGCCGGGCGGCCGGGACGACCAGGACGACCAGAACGACCAGGACGAGACCAGCCAGCACCGCGACGACGAGGCCGACGGTGGCAGCGAGGGCGGTCGCCGTCGTCGTCGCCGCGGTGGCAAGGGTCGCGGTCGCGGTCGCGGCCAGGGTGACTCCGACTCCGCCGCGACGTCCGACGAGGACGAGGACTCCGGCTCCGACAGCCAGGACGCCGAGGCGTCCGACGAGCAGGGCGTCGACGGGGACGGCTCGTCGACCCGTCGCCGTCGTCGCCGCCGCCGCAGCGGATCCTCCGCCGAGGGGGACGACCCGCCCGGCACCGTGACTCGGGTGCGCGAGTCACGCCGCGACGAGCCGCAGAGCGTCAAGGGCTCGACCCGCCTGGAGGCCAAGAAGCAGCGCCGCCGCGAGGGCCGCGAGGCCGGTCGTCGCCGCACGATCATCACCGAGGCCGAGTTCCTGGCCCGGCGCGAGAGCGTCGAGCGGGTGATGGTCGTCCGCGAGCGCGAGGGCCGCACCCAGATCGGCGTCCTCGAGGACAACGTCCTGGTGGAGCACTACGTGTCCCGCGAGACCAACGCGTCGATGGCCGGCAACGTCTACCTCGGTCGGGTCCAGAACGTGCTCCCGTCGATGGAGGCTGCCTTCGTCGACATCGGCAAGGGGCGCAACGCCGTCCTCTACGCCGGTGAGGTCAACTGGGACGCCGCGGGCCTGGAGAACAACCAGCCCAAGCGGATCGAGAACGCCCTCAAGTCGGGCGACACCGTCCTCGTGCAGGTCACCAAGGACCCGATCGGCCACAAGGGCGCCCGCCTGACCAGCCAGATCTCGCTCCCGGGCCGCTACCTGGTCTACGTGCCCGAGGGCTCGATGACCGGCATCTCCCGCAAGCTCCCCGACACCGAGCGCAGCCGCCTCAAGGGCATCCTCAAGGAGGTTGTCCCCGACAGCGCCGGCGTCATCGTGCGCACCGCCGCCGAGGGGGCCAGCGAGGAGGAGCTGCGCGCCGACGTCGAGCGGCTCACGAAGACCTGGGACAAGATCAAGGCCAAGGCCGACTCCAAGAGCAAGGGCAAGGGCGGCGCGCCGTGCCTGGTCCACGGTGAGCCCGACCTGACCGTGCGGGTCATCCGCGACGTGTTCAACGAGGACTTCACCTCGCTCGTGGTGGCCGGCGACCAGGCGTGGGGAGAGGTCAGCGAGTACCTCGGCGACGTCGCCCCCGACCTCGCCGAGCGCCTGAAGAAGTGGACCTCCGAGGAGGACCTGTTCACCCACTACCGCGTGGACGAGCAGATCGCCAAGGCCATGGACCGCAAGGTCTGGCTGCCCTCCGGCGGCTCCCTGGTCATCGACCGCACCGAGGCCATGACGGTCGTCGACGTCAACACCGGCAAGTTCGTCGGGTCGGGCGGCAACCTCGAGGAGACCGTCACCAAGAACAACATCGAGGCCGCCGAGGAGATCGTCCGCCAGCTCCGGCTGCGCGACATCGGCGGGATCATCGTCATCGACTTCATCGACATGGTCCTCGAGAGCAACCGTGACCTCGTGGTCCGACGCCTCCTGGAGTGCCTGGGCCGCGACCGCACCAAGCACCAGGTCGCCGAGGTGACCTCGCTCGGCCTGGTCCAGATGACCCGCAAGCGGGTCGGGTCCGGCCTCATCGAGGTCTTCTCCGAGAACTGCGAGCACTGCGGTGGCCGCGGGATCATCGTGCACGCCGACCCGGTCGAGAAGCCGTCCGGCGGCGACGGTGGGCGTGACAGCGGTCGCGACAGTGGTGGCAACAACAGCGGCTCCGGTGCGGGTGGCCAGGCCGCGCGCAACGGGCGTGGCCGTCGTGGCCGCTCCGGTGCAGCCGCCAGCACGCCCGAGCCGGCCCCGCAGCAGGTGCACTCCGGGCCGACGCCGGCCCAGATCGCCGCAGCGGCGCATGCCGCGGCGCTGAAGTCGGCCGACCACCACCACGACGACCTCGACGAGCACGGTGACCACGACTTCGGTGACCACGACCACGGTGACCACGACCACGGAGACCACGACTTCGGTGACGGCACCCAGGAGGCGCCGGTCGTCGAGGTGCACGAGGACGTGGTCGAGCAGGCGCCTGAGCCCACCACCCAGCCCGAGCCCACCCCTGAGCCCGAGCCCACCCCCGAGCCCACCCCCGAGCCCGAGCCGCCCACCGCCGAGCCGGTCGCGGCCGCCCCCAAGCGGCGCAAGCGTGGCCGCGTCGTGGCCCCCGCCGGACCGCCGCGTGCGGTCCCCGGTGACGACGACGCCTCAGCCGTCGCTGAGGCGGGCTCGGACCGTTAGCGAGCCGTGCGGCATACCGGCGGGTCGACCGCTGGTGTGCCGCACGACTGCCGGTTTGGTCGGCGAGCCCTCCACCCGGTAATCTTGCGCCTTGGTGCGCCCACCGTCCGGCGTCCGCACAGAGCATCCCTCGCGGGGTGAGCTCGCGGGTAGCTGCCGGCCGGTCCAGACAGAGAGCGCGTGCCGCCCGAAGTAGGAAAGAGAGTTCCACGTGTACGCGATTGTTCGCGCTGGTGGTCGCCAGGAGAAGGTTTCCGTCGGCGATGTCCTCATCATCGACAAGGTCAGCGGCAAGGCTGGCGACAGCATCGACCTGACCCCCCTCCTCGTCGTCGACGGCTCGACCGTGACCAGCGATGCCGACAAGCTCGCCAAGGTCACCGTCAAGGCTGAGGTCGTCAAGGCCGCCAAGGGCCCCAAGATCACGATCATGAAGTACAAGAACAAGACCGGCTACCGCAAGCGTCAGGGCCACCGTCAGCACCTGACCCAGGTCAAGATCACCTCGATCGACGCCTGAGTTTCGGACCAGAGACCCAGAGAAGGCAGGTACTGACATGGCACACAAGAAGGGTGCGTCCTCGACCCGCAACGGTCGCGACTCCAACGCACAGTTCCTCGGCGTGAAGCGCTTCGGCGGCCAGCTCGTCAACGCGGGCGAGATCCTCGTCCGCCAGCGCGGCACGCACTTCCACCCCGGCGACGGCGTCGGCCGTGGCGGCGACGACACGCTGTTCGCGCTGGTCGCGGGCAACGTCCAGTTCGGCACGAAGCGTCGGCGCAAGGTCGTCAACATCGTCCCGCTGGAGACCTCGGACGCCAGCTGAGCTTCCGGGCGAAGCAGGACATCGACACTTTCGGTATGCCGCGTGGCCACGCCACGTGACGCACCGCACCGGAGGGGGCGGGCCCGACACGGGCCCGCCCTCTTCTGTTGTCAGGCACAGTGCACGTCGTTACCTAGAATTTCCCCCAGACAGACCAGAGGAGCCCCCATGACCACGTTCGTCGACCGCGTCGTGCTGCACGTCGCTGCCGGCGACGGCGGACACGGAGTGGCCTCGGTCAAGCGCGAGAAGTTCAAGCCGCTCGGCGGCCCCGACGGCGGCAACGGCGGCCGGGGTGGCAACGTCATCCTCCGGGTCGACCCGAACGTCACCACGCTCCTGGACTACCACCACCACCCCCATCGCAAGGCGACCAACGGCAAGCCCGGCGCCGGTGACGAGCGCAACGGCGCAGACGGCGGCGACCTGGTGCTGACCGTGCCCGAGGGCACCGTCGTCAAGGACGGCTCCGGCGAGGTGCTGAAGGACCTGGTCGGGCTGGACGGTGAGTTCATCGTCGCCAAGGGTGGCCGCGGGGGCCTTGGCAACAAGGCGCTCTCGTCGGCCCGTCGCAAGGCGCCCGGTTTCGCGCTGCTCGGCGAGCCCGGCGACGCGCTCGACATCGTCCTCGAGCTCAAGTCGCTGGCCGACGTCGCGCTGATCGGCTTCCCGTCCGCGGGCAAGTCCTCGCTCGTGTCGGTGCTGTCCGCCGCCCGTCCGAAGATCGCCGACTACCCGTTCACCACTCTCGTCCCGAACCTCGGGGTCGTGCAGGCCGGCGAGAGCCGGTTCACCATCGCCGACGTGCCCGGCCTCATCCCGGGCGCCAGCGAGGGCAAGGGCCTGGGCCTGGAGTTCCTGCGCCACGTCGAGCGGTGCTCGGTCCTCGTGCACGTCATCGACTGCGCGACGCTCGAGCCGGGTCGTGACCCCATGACCGACCTCGAGGTCATCGAGCGCGAGCTCGCCCAGTACGTGCCCGACGAGACGCTGGGTGGCCGGCCGCTGGCCGAGCGCACCCGCATCGTCGTGCTCAACAAGGCCGACGTCCCCGACGCGCTCGAGCTGGCTGAGATGGTCAAGCCCGACCTCGAGGCGCGCGGCATCGAGGTGTTCGTCGTGTCCGCCGTGGCCCACACCGGGCTGCGTGAGCTGACCTTCGCGATGGCCCGGCACGTCGCCGAGGCCCGCGCCGAGATCGAAGCCGTCGCCGCAGCCACGCCGCAGCGCATCGTCATCCGGCCCAAGGCCGTCGACGACTCCGGCTTCAAGATCATCCGCGAGAACACCGCCGACGGCGAGGTGTTCCGCATCGAGGGCGACCGGCCCACCCGTTGGGTCCGCCAGACCGACTTCTCCAACGACGAGGCGGTCGGCTACCTCGCCGACCGGCTCGGCCGGGCCGGCATCGAGGAGGCGCTCTTCAAGGCCGGCGCCGTGGCGGGCGCGACAGTCCTGATCGGGCCGAAGGACAACGCCGTGGTCTTCGACTGGGAGCCCACCCTCGTCGCCGGGGCCGAGCTGCTCGGCGCCCGCGGCACCGACCTGCGCCTCGACGAGGCCACCCGGCCCACCCGTGACGACAAGCGCGCCGACTACGCCGAGCGCCGCGTCGCGCGGACCGTCGCGCGCGACGAGCTGGCCGCCGAACGACGAGCCGGCCACTGGGCCACCGCGAAGGACGAGGACACCGAGGAATGAGCGCTGCGGCATGAGTGCGGTCGACCGCCGGGGCGACGTGGCGCGCGCCCGGCGCCTGGTGGTCAAGATCGGCTCCTCCAGCCTGACCGACGTCGGCGGAGGGGCGCTCGACGAGCAGCGGCTCATCGACCTCGTCGACGTGCTCGCGAAGCGCTGCAACGCCGGCCACCAGGTCGTGCTGGTGTCCTCGGGTGCCATTGCGGCGGGCATCGCACCGCTGGGGCTGACCAAGCGGCCGTGGGACCTCGCGACCCAGCAGGCGGCTGCCAGCGTGGGGCAGGGAGCCCTCGTCGCGGCCTACCAGCGCGCTTTCGGCGCCCACGGCCTCACGGTGGGTCAGGTGCTGCTCACGGCCGACGACGTGACCCGGCGGTCGCACTACACGAACGCCCGCCGCACCCTCGACCGCCTGCTCGAGCTCGGCATCGTGCCGATCGTCAACGAGAACGACACGGTGGCCACGCAGGAGATCCGGTTCGGCGACAACGACCGGCTGGCGTCGCTGGTGGCCCACCTCGTGCACGCCGACGGCCTGGTGCTGCTCACCGACGTCGACGCGCTGTACGACGGGCCGCCGAGCAAGCCGGGCAGCAGGCGCGTCCCCACCGTGGTCGGTGGCGCCGGCCTCGACGACCTCGTCATCGGTGGCACCGGCTCGAGCGTCGGCAGCGGGGGCATGGTCACCAAGGTCGAGGCCGCGTCGATCGCGAACGCCGCCGGCATCACCACGGTGCTGACCAGCGCCGACCGGGTCGAGCAGGCGCTCGCGGGGGAGGACGTCGGCACGGTCTTCGTCCCCACCGGTTCGCGGCGCACCTCCCGCAAGCTCTGGCTGGCGCACGCGACCACCCCCATGGGGCGGCTGCTGCTCGACCCCGGAGCCGTGCGCGCGGTCACCGAGCGCAGGACGTCCCTGCTGCCCGCCGGGATCACCGACGTCGAGGGCACGTTCTCGGACGGCGACCCCGTCGACCTCTGCGCGCCCGAGGGCCGCGTGATCGGCCGTGGGCTGGTCAACTACACCTCGGCCGAGCTGCCGGGGATGCTGGGTCGCTCGACCCGCGAGCTCGCCAAGGAGCTGGGCCCGGAGTACGAGCGCGAGGTCGTCCACCGCGACGACCTCGTCATCCTCTGAGCAGCGGCTCGGCGGCTCGCTCCCGGCGAAGGTATGCCGCGGGCGTGCGTCAGCGGGCGGGTGGCCCGATCGTGCGCGCCGAGCCCCGCACGACCTGCTGCCCGTCGACGAGGCTCAGGACGGCTCGGTCGCCGAGCTCGCGGTGGAGGGTCACCTCGACGGTGCGGACTGCGCCGATGGCCGAGCACGCGATGCCCTGACCACTGGGCTCGCGGGGGACCTGCACGACGGCGACGACGACTGCCCGGTCGGACTCGAACGCCTGGCCCCGGTAGTCGGCTCCGCACGGCCCCGGCTCGTCCGGTGCGCCGGTGAAGGTCAGCGTGAGCGTCCGGCCGCCCGGGGTGAGGTCGAACGACTCCGGCCGCAGGCCGTCGACGGGGGCGGGGGTCCAGTCCACCGGGGCGTGCACCAGACCCGAAGCGGGGACCGCGACCCGGAGCAGGGTCACGGCCGTGCCCTCGAGGGTGAAGCGCCAGGCCGGCACCGTGACCGTCCCCGCCGAGGTGCGCACGTCCATCGTGGTCAGGCTCGCGCCGGTGACCCGCAGGTCGGTGCACCCGTCGCAGCTGCTGCGTCGCCCCGTCATGGCGGCGAGGGCGGCGTCGGCCGAGATGACGGTCGTGGAGACGCCGCCCAGCGACCCGTCGACCACCCGGCCCGGCCCGGGCGCCGGGGGCAGCGGGGCGACCGCCACGAGGTGACCGGTGAGCCAGGCCAGCTTGTTGTTCTCGCCGACAGCAGGCTCCCAGTCGCCCTCCTGCTGCTCGAGCTGGTCGCCGAGGTCGACGGAGGGGGAGCCGCTGGTCTTCAGCGCGGCGGCATACCGGTCCAGCAACCGGGCTGCGCGCTGCGCCCGGTCCTGGTCGTCGCCCGTGGTCGGAGCGGGTGAGCCCCCGCGGGTCGCGCCGCCGCCGGCCGAGCCGCAGGCCACGAGCACGGCCGAGACGAGCGCGGAGAGCACGACCACTGTCGCGACCCGGACGAGGCCGGGGGGCCGCGTGGCGGCGGGGGAGGGCCGACTCATACCGGTGGGACGTCCTCGACGTCCGGAAGGTTGCGTGCCGGCTGTCGCCGGCTCACGGCAGCCGGCTGACCTCGAACTGCATCCGCGGCTCGGCGATGGTCGACTGCGACTGGACGAGCTGGAGCTCGCGCTCGCCCGACTCCAGGGTGTTGCTCAGCAGGTCGAACACGCTGCTCGCGGTGCGGGCCAGCGCCACGGCGGGATCGCCGGTCGACAGCAGGTGGGCGGTGAACAACGCAGCCGTGACGTCACCGGAGCCGTTGGCCTTCATCGGCAGCCGCGGCGTCTGCACGATCCACGCGCCGTCGTCGGTCACGGCCATCATCTCGATCGTGTCCGCCGCCGCGTCGGGGCGCTCGACGCTCGTCACGAGCACCATCGAAGGACCCATCGCCCGGGCCAGCTCCACGGACGCCAGGGTCTCCTCGACGGTCCGCGGCTCGGTGCCGGTGAGGAACCCGAGCTCGAACTGGTTGGGCGTGATGAGGTCGGCCGCCGGCACGACCCGCTCGCGCAGCAGCACCGGGATGGCCGGGTGCACGAAGCACCCGCTCCTGGCGTTGCCCATCACCGGGTCGCAGGCGTAGATGGCGGCCGGGTTGGCGGCCTTGACCTGGGCGACGGCGTCGAGGATCACGTCGCCGATGCCCTCGCCGCCCTGGTACCCCGACAGCACCGCATCCACCCCGGCGAACACCCCGCGCTCCTCGACGCCCCGGATCACGGCGCGCACGTCGTCGGCGGCCAGCAGCGGGCCGCGCCACTCGCCGTAGCCGGTGTGGTTCGAGAAGTGCACGGTGTGCACCGGCCACACCTCGACCCCGAGGCGCTGGAGCGGGAAGACGGCGGCGCTGTTGCCGACGTGGCCGTACGCGACCGAGGACTGGATCGACAGGATGCTCACGCATGCATTCAACCAGTGGCGTTGCACAGGCGCCCGGGCCCGGGTGGTCGTCCGCGGGGGTGGGGGCCCGGGTGGTCGTCCGCGGGGTGGGAGGCCCACCGCGGCAGGTCACGACGCGGCATACCCTTGGGGCATGGCTGAGATCGACCCCGCCGCCGTCGAGCAGGTGGCGACCGCCGCGCGTGCCGCACGGGTGGCGTCGCGCCGCCTGGCGCTACTGTCCCGAGCTGACAAGGACGCCGCGCTGCTCGCGCTCGCCGACGCCCTCGACGCCGCCACCGACCGCATCGTCGCCGCCAACGCCGAGGACCTCGAGCGGGGCCGCGGGTCCGGTATGCCGCAGGGCCTGCTCGACCGGCTGGCGCTCGACCCGCAGCGGGTCGCCGACGTCGCGAAGGCGCTGCGCGCCGTCGCTGCGCTGCCCGACCCGGTGGGGGAGGTGGTGCGTGGCTCGACGCTGGCCAACGGCCTCCAGATCCGTCAGGTCAGGGTGCCGATGGGCGTGGTGGGCATGGTCTACGAGGCCCGTCCCAACGTCACCGTCGACGCCGCCGGCCTGGGCCTGAAGTCGGGCAACGCCGTCATCCTGCGTGGGGGCTCGGCCGCCGAGTCGACCAACCGGGCCCTGGTCGAGGTGATGCGCAGCGGGCTGGTTGCGCAGGGGCTGCCCGCCGACTCCGTCACGCTGCTCGAGGGTGGCCGCGACGCCGTCCGCGCCCTGCTCACGGCCCGTGGCCTGGTCGACCTCATCATCCCCCGGGGCGGCGCCGGCCTGATCCAGACGGTCGTGACCGAGTCGACCGTGCCGGTCATCGAGACCGGCATCGGCATCGTCCACGTGTACGTCGACGCGGCCGCCGACCTCGACAAGGCGCTGGCCATCACGGTCAACGCCAAGACCCACCGGCCCAGCGTCTGCAACGCCGCCGAGTCGCTGCTCGTCCACGAGGCCGTGGCGGCGGACTTCCTCCCCAAGGTGCTCGCCGAGCTGTCCGGGGCCGGGGTGACCCTCCACACCGACGACGCCTCCGGCGCCGCGGCCGAGGCGGCAGGTGTGCCGCACCAGCCCGCGACGGAGCAGGACTACGGCACGGAGTACCTCGCGCTGGAGATGAGCGTGCGGGTCGTGCCCGACCTCGACGCAGCCTTGGAGCACATCCGGACCTACAGCTCGGGGCACACCGAAGCGATCGTGACCGAGGACCGGGCCGCAGCCCGGCGCTTCACCAACGAGGTCGACTCGGCGGCCGTGATGGTCAACGCCTCCACCCGGTTCACCGACGGCGGGGAGTTCGGGTTCGGCGCCGAGATCGGCATCTCCACCCAGAAGCTGCACGCCCGGGGCCCGATGGCCCTGCCCGAGCTGACCACCACGAAGTGGATCGTCGAGGGCGACGGACAGGTCCGCGCCTGAGCCGGCCGCGCGGCACACCCGGGGGTGGGTCACGCGAGCCGGCGCGAACTGGCAGGATGAGCGCCCGTGGAAGGCACTGAGTAGTTTGGAAGGCACTGAGGTCCGCAAGCTGGCCGCGCTCGAGGATGCCCACTGGTGGTACCGGGAGCGGCGCCACCTGCTCGGCCGGATGATCGACGGGCTGCGCCCCGGCACCGCGCTCGACATCGGCGCGGCGGGCGGCGGCAACACCCGGGTGCTGCGGCGGGCCGGCTGGTCGGTCAGCGCGCTCGAGTACGGCGCCGACGGGGCGCAGGTGGCCGCCGAGCGTGGGCTGTCGGTGGTGCGCGGTGACGCCACCGCGTTGCCCGTCGCCGACGACAGCCTCGACCTCGTCGTGGCGTTCGACGTGCTCGAGCACATCGTCGACCACGACACCGCCGTGTCCGAGGTGCGCCGGGCCCTGCGTCCCGGCGGGCTGTTCCTGATCGCGGTGCCGGCCGACCCCAAGCTGTGGTCGGACCACGACGTCGCGGTCGACCACGTGCGCCGCTACACCCGCGACACGCTGCGTGCGGTCCTCGAGCGCAACGGCTTCGAGATCGCGTCGATGACGTCGTGGAACGTGCTGCTCCGACCCGTCGTCGCCCTGCGGCGGCGCAAGGCGAGCGGGTCCGACCTCGAGACGGTGCATCCCGTCGTGAACCTCGGGCTGCGAGCCATCGTGACGGTCGAGCGCTACCTGCCCGTGAAGGCTATGCCCGGGGTGACGCTGATGGTGCGGGCTCGTCCGCGGAGGTGACCGGCCCGGTCAGCGAGTCGTAGGCGACGAAGTAGGTCGGTCGGGCCTGCAGCTGGGCGTACATCCGGCCGACGTACTCACCGAGGATCCCGACGCAGAGCAGCTGGACCGCCCCGACCCCGGCGACCGCCACGACCGTGGACGTCCAGCCCGGCAGGGTGTGCCCCAGCGCGCTGGCGACGAGGGCGTAGGCGAGCAGCAGCAGTGCCGCGAGGCCGCCGAGCAGGCCCAACCAGGTGGCGGCACGCAGGGGAGCGGTCGAGAAGCCGGTCACGCTGTCGAGTGACAGGCGGATCATCTTGGACAGCGGGTACTTCGAGCTGCCGGCGGCCCGTTCGTCGCGCCGGTAGGTGACCGAGGTCGACGGGAACCCCAGGGCCGGGACCACGAAGCGCAGCACCCGGTGGTGCTCGGGCAGCGAGTTGATCGCGTCGACCGTCGCGCGCGACATGAGCCGGTAGTCGCCGGCGTCGACCTGGGCGTGCGTGCCGGACAGGACGCGGATGAGCCGGTAGAACGCCTTGGCGCTCAGCCGTTTGAAGACCGAGTCGGTGGAGCGGTCGGACCGCACGCCGTAGACGACGTCGGCGCGCTGGGCGCGCGCCTGGGCGAGCATCTCGGGGATCACCTCGGGCGGGTCCTGGAGGTCGGCGTCGAGGGTGACGACGTAGTCGCCGCGGGCGCTCGCGAGCCCGGCGGAGATGGCGGCCTGATGACCGGCGTTCGCACGCAACCGGACGATCCGCAGCTGCGGCCAGTCCCGCAGCAGGCGCTGGAGGACCGCGGGCGACAGGTCGTCGCTGCCGTCGTCGACGGTGATCACCTCGTAGGTGGCGCCGAGCCCGTCCGCCACCGGTCGCAGCCGCGCGGCGAGCAGGGGCAGCACGTCTTCCTCGTTGAACACCGGGATGACGATGCTGAGCTCGGGGACCATGTCCCAAGGTTACGGGGATCCGTCGTCCCGGTGCGTGGCATCCCGGGGCGTGCCCATCGAGGGGCGTGCCATCGAGGGGCGTGCCATCGAGGGGCGTGCCATCGAGGGAAAAGGTGAAGGCCCCTCGAAGTATGAGTTCGAGGGGCCTTCGGGTGGAGATCCTCCCGGCCGCTGGCAGAACCAGCTGCTGGGTGGATCGCCGGGTGCGGGGTTCGGCGCCACCGGGGTGGTGCCTGGTCCCGCAGCGGAAGTCGTTCGCCACCGAAGTGGCTCGCGGCTCCCACGTGTGGTGTCGGTTTCTCCACCGAAGTGGGTCAGTTGTCAGCCACGGGGTGCGGGCTGTCCGGTCACCGAGGCGACCCGACGGCCCACGCGCGGGCGTCGTCCTCACCGAGGTGACGGCGGCTCCCACGGTTTGGTGCAGCTTCCTGAGCCGGCGAACCGCCCCATGATGCTGCCCCGGTCGATCGCCCACGCCCCCCGGCGAACCGGGTGTCGTGGCCACTGCGACGGTGGCGCCTGGCTGCTCCGGCGAACCGGTGCACCCCACGGCGATGCGATCTGGTCAACGGGCCCGGCGTTCCTCCGCGGCGTCGCCCGCGAACCTGTCTGCCCGAAGGCTTCGAGGACCTCGTCCGAGCGAACCCGGTCGAGGCGGTCGTCCGTTATCCGGTTGACCTGTGCTCCTGCCTCGTGGCCGTCCCGAGTCTCCTCGTTCCGACCCTCCGACCGGAGCGCGTGAGAGATTTCTAGTGGCCACATCCGTTGTGCCGCAATAGGTTTCCCGTACCAATTTTCGTCCACGGGTTTCCCACACCGTTGTCCACACCCGACCGTGCGCAACCCACAGGTTGTGCACACCCCTGTGCACAACATCCGTGGACAGCGGGGGCTTGCGCGGCCGGACGGTGATGGGCGCGGGGAGGGGGTCGGCGGCAGGTACGCTGTGGTGCATGTCGTCGTCTGCCTTCGCCCTGGTCGCTGCCGCCGAGGAACACACCCGCGAGCTGCCGATGTCCCCCTACGCGTTCGGGGCCATCGCCTTCACGGGCTTCCTGGTCCTCCTGGCCGCACTCTGGTTCTTCCGGGGTGTCGCGACGAAGATCGCGGCCGGCGGCGGTCCCCACGGCGGCGAGTACCACGGCGAGGGACAGGCCGGCCGGGCCGCACAGGCCGACCATCAGGGCAGCCACCACTGACCATGCGCCTCGGAGTGATGGGCGGGACGTTCGACCCGATCCACCACGGTCACCTCGTGGCCGCCTCCGAAGTCCAGACCCGCTTCGGGCTCGATGAGGTCGTCTTCGTGCCCACCGGCCAGCCGTGGCAGAAGGACGCGCGCGAGGTCAGCCCGGCCGAGCACCGCTACCTGATGACCGTCATCGCCACGGCCTCCAACCCCCGCTTCACGGTGAGCCGGGTCGACATCGACCGCCCCGGGCTCACCTACACGATCGACACCCTGCGCGACCTGCGCACCGAACGGCCCGATGCCGAGCTGTTCTTCATCACCGGCGCCGACGCGCTGGCCCAGATCCTGTCGTGGAAGGACGCCGACGAGCTGTTCGACCTCGCCCACTTCATCGGCGTGACCCGACCGGGCTACGTCCTGTCGGAGTCCGGCCTCCCGGCCGACCGGGTCACCTTGCAGGAGGTGCCCGCGATGGCGATCAGCTCCACCGACTGCCGGGCGCGCGTCGAGCGCGCCGAACCCGTCTGGTACCTCGTGCCGGACGGCGTCGTCCAGTACGTCAACAAATACCGCCTGTATGCCGCGGGCTCACCCGCCGGCGCACGAGCACGAACGTAGGAGAGCAGTGCCCGCCACCGAACGATCCCTTGACCTGGCCATGACGGCCGCCAAAGCAGCAGACGACAAGCTCGCCACCACGGTGGCCGGCATCGACGTGAGCGAACAGCTGGCCCTGACCGATGTCTTCGTCATCGTCTCGGCGAGCACCGACCGGCAGGTCGGCGCCATCGTCGACGAGGTCGAGGACCAGCTGCGCGAGAAGGGCGCCAAGCCGATCCGCCGCGAGGGCGAGCGTGACGGCCGCTGGGTGCTGCTCGACTTCGGCGACATCGTGGTCCACGTGCAGCACGACGAGGAGCGCGAGTTCTACGAGCTCGAGCGGCTCTGGAAGGACTGTCCCGAGATCGACCTCGGCGTGCCCAAGCGTCGGGACGCATGACCGCTGCCCGACGCGTCCTGCTCGTCCGGCACGGCGAGACCGACCACAACGCCGGTGGCGTCTGGCAGGGGCAGCTCGACACCCCGCTGTCCGAGCTCGGGGTGGACCAGGCCCGCGCAGCGGGCCGGGCGATCGCGGCATACCGGCCCAGCAAGGTGATCGCTTCCGACCTGGCACGTGCGGCGGTCACCGCCCAGCACGTCGCCGAGGCGGCGGGGGTGCCGGTGACCCTCGACCCGCGCTGGCGCGAGATCCACGTGGGGCAGTGGCAGGGGCTGCACACCAGTGAGGTGCGGGCCCGCTATGCCGACCTGCTGGTCGAGATGGACCGCACCGACGTCCGCCGTGGCGTCGACGGCGAGACGCTGGCTGAGGTCGGTCGACGGGCGGGGGAGTCGCTGCGCGAGGTGCTGGACGACCTCGGTGACGACGAGTGCGTCGTCGTCGTCGCGCACGGCGTCTCGAGCCGGGCGGCCGTTGCCGACCTGCTGGGGCTCGACCAGCACCTGGCCACGCGTGCGCTGGCGACCATGGGCAACTGCCACTGGGCGGAGCTCGCGGAGAGCCGCGTCGGGTGGCAGCTGAGCACGTGGAACGCCCACGCCTGAGCCGGCGGTCGTCGGCCCACCCGCCGATTTGGTGAAACAGGTGGGTCACTGGGTAAACTTCCGCAGTCCCCTCCGGGGGACATCCCCCTCGGGAGATCCGGGGCTGTGGCGCAGTTGGTAGCGCACTTCCATGGCATGGAAGGGGTCAGGGGTTCGAATCCCCTCAGCTCCACAAACACGAAGAAGGACCAGGCACGCTTTCCGCCTGGTCCTTCTTCGTGTTTCCGGATGTGTATGGGGGGAGTCGGGAGGAGCCCCAGCGCGAAGCGCCCCGGCGACGGCTCCCTCAGCTCCACCGAAGTGGAGATGGCCCCTGACCAGCGGAGACGCTGGTCAGGGGCCATCTCGCTGTTGCCGTCGCTGAAGGGCTACTTCACCTCGGACCGGAGCAGGGTGGCGACCCCGAGGGCAAGGGGAGCGACGAGCCACACGGCCGAGGTGACGCAGAGCTGCGTCCATTGCTGCGCGTCGAAGCCGCCGTGGAACAACGCGTCCTGGCTGTAGTTCGGGTCGACCCAGGGCTGGGCCGTCCGGAACCAGTCCTGGCTCATCGCCAGGAAGGTCAGCAGGGTCGGCGCGACGAAGGCGTAGACGAAGTAGCTGACGATGGCCCCGGCGGAGGTGCGCACGAGGACGCCGAGCATGAACCCGACGGCCATCAGCAGGGTGTTCGCGAGGGCGAAGTAGGCCAGGTCGGAGGCGGATTGGTCCCAGACCCGGGGCAGGCCGTGGACGGTCGTGCCGACGAGGTTGCCGACGGCTCCGAGGGGAAACGCGAGGAGCATCGCAGCCAGCCCCACCAGCAGCATGGCGATGCCCTTGGCGAGGATGACCCGGCCGCGGTGCGGCACGAGGGTGAACGTGGTCAGCCCGCTGCGCTGGCTCCATTCGGCGGTCACGGACAGGACCGCGATGAGTGGGAGCAGGACGCTCATCGGGTACCCGGTGGCCAGGGTGAACGTGCTGTAGGTGAGCTGGTCGTCAGGGGCGAACGCGATGACGAGGAAGGTCGCGAGCACTGCGGCGATGCCGGTGCCGGCGAGGAGCCAGAAACCGGAGCGGGTGTCGACCGACTTGCGCAGCTCGACGGCGACGATGCGCCGCAGGGGGATGCGAGCCGGGGACGTGGTGCCTGAACCGGTCGGCGTGATCGTGGACGTCCCGCCGAGGGTGATGGTGGTGCTCATGCCGCTGCTCCTTCTCGTTGGGTGGTGGCGGTGAGCTCGAGGAACATGTCCTCCAGGCCCGCGCCCTCGGCGGGCCGCAGCTCGAGCAGGGCGATGCCTGCGCGGGCGGCTTGGGCGCCGACGTGTTCGGTGTCGGCGTCGACGCGCAGGGTGACGACGCCGGGGGTGTTCGGGGCATCGTGGTCGGCGTATGCGGTGCCGGTTGCGGTCAGGGCGGCGACCAGACCGTCGCGGTCGCGTGTCCTGACGAGTGTTCCGGCGCCGGCGAGCAGCTCGGCCTTCGTGCCTCGGGCGACGATGTGGCCGTGGCCGATGACCACGAGGTCGTCGGCGATGACCTCGATCTCGTGGAGCAGGTGAGAGGACAGCAGGACGGTGCCGCCGCGGTCGGCGTATCCGCGCAGCAGGTCTCGCATCCAGCGGATGCCGGCGGGGTCCAGCCCGTTGGCCGGTTCGTCGAGGATGAGGGTGTGGGGGTCGCCGATGAGTGCCGTGGCGATGCCGAGCCGTTGTCGCATGCCGAGGGAGTAGTCCCGCACCCGCCGGGCGGCCTCGGTGTCGGTGAGGCTGACGACGCCGAGCAGCTCCTCGACCCGGGAGCGCGGAAGGCCCATCGTCTGCTGGGCGATGGTGAGGATCTCCCGGCCGGTGCGGCCGGCGTGCTGGGCGGATGCGTCGAGGAGGACTCCGACCTCTCGTCCGGGGTTGGGCAGGTCGGTGAACCGGCGTCCGGCGACGGCGGCGGCGCCGGCGGTCGGCTGGGTCAGCCCGACCATCATCCGCATCGTCGTGGATTTCCCGGCGCCGTTCGGGCCGAGGAAGCCGGTGACGCGTCCGGGTCGGGCGGTGAAGGTGACGTCGTCGACGGCGGTGGCGGCGCCGTAGCGTTTGGTGAGTCGTTGCACGGTGATCATCGGGTCACCGCTTGCTGCGCCTTGGTGCCCTGGACGTCCGCCGAGGGGGTTCTGAAACCCTTCACGACGAGGTAGATGCCCAGGCCGAGCTCCCAGAAGAACTCCGGCGCAGCACTGAGGGTCTGGGCGGCCCCGCCGGGCTCGATGAGGCCGAGGACGGCCGCCGAGCCAGAGGCGACGATGAGCGGTCCGCCGATGAGGCCGAGGACGGCGAGCCGGCGGGGCACCAGGCGGCTGCGGAACATCATCCAGCCGAGGATGCAGCCGTTGCCGACACCGACGACGAACTGGGGGCCGAGGTTGAAGGTCCAGTGCTGCATGGCCAAGAAGGCGTCCCCGACTGCGACCAGGCCGGCGGTGGCCTGCTCGCCGGCGGCCGCGAAGTCCTGACGCAGCGTGACGACCGTGAAGACGGCGAGGATGCCGACACCGATGAAGACGCTCTCCATGATCCGGGCAGCGATGAAGCTCAGGCCAAGGTTGGGATACCGGTGCTTGACCACCGTGTACAGGGCGGTGGCGCTGCCGATGTTGGCGATGATGAGGATCGCCTCAGCGAATGCGCCCCACAGGACGCGGGAGTCCTGCCCGGGCCCGGTGATGTAGTTTCCGTCGAACAGCGGCGGGTAGAAGCCGATCTTGGCGGAGATCGAGGTCACGTAGGTGACGATGAAGAGCCCGCCGACGATGGTAGCGGCGCGGCGCGTGGGGTCCGCAGCCGGCTGACGGTCGACGGTGCGGGTGTGCTGGGTGGTGGCCATGGGTGTCTCCTGGTGGGCGGGCTCGGGTGAGCCGGGATTGGGTGAGGGGCGGTTCAGGTCGATGGCCTGGGGTCGCTGCTGTTGTCGGGGTCTGTCTGGGTGACGGACAGCAGTGGGATGCCGAGGTCGCCGAGCCGACGGAGCAGCCCGTGGAGGGCTGCCTGGTCGGTGACCGGCCCGACCAGGGCGGTGGTGCCGTCGTCGAGGGCGTGGAGGGTCATGCCGTCGAAGCGGGCCGCCCACTGGGGTCCCAGCCGTCCTTGGAGGCGGATCTCGTACCAAGGGGTGGTGCCGGCGTCGGACGCGTGGTCGTTCATGGCTCTCCTCGAGGCGGTCCCGCGGTTGGCCTGGTGGGCCGGGTCGGGCTGGGCGGTAAGCGCAACGTAGGAGCCGATGTGGTGAGCAGCCATCACCAGATCTGGTGAGCTGGGAGGTGAGATTTCCTGGGTCACCTCGGCGAACCTGTCCGGGCGTCTGTTTCCCCGCACCGGTCGACCTCTGGTCGCCGGGGCGCCGACTGCCTACGGTGGGGGTGTGGGCGGGCTCGGGCCATTCCCACTCGCGTCCGCTCGGGGAGACCGAACATGGCCGACAACGAACCGGTGTCCGTCGCTGCGGCGACGGAGCCAGGTCCTCATCGGGTCGGGTGGGTCTTCGTCGCCCTGTACACGCTGTCCTACCTGGGGACGTGCCTGCTGTTCATCGCACCGTTGGCGGTCACGTTGGCGTTGAAGGTCAACGACCTGGTCGGGCAGGACGCCGCGCCGGGGCGTCTTGCGGTGGTGGTCGGTACGGGGTCGGTCGTCTCCTTGTTCGGCAACCCGTTGTTCGGTCGGCTGAGCGACCGCACGTCCTCGCGGTGGGGGATGCGCCGCCCGTGGATGGTGGGAGGTCTGCTCGGCGGGACGGTCGGGGTCCTGGTCGTGGCAACGGCACCGAGCGTGCCCGTGGTCGTCCTCGGCTGGTGCATCGCCCAGCTGTTCTTCAACGCGGTGCTCGCCGTGCACGTGGCGGTGTTCCCTGACCAGGTCCCCTCGGAGCAGCGCGGTCGGGTCTCCGGCGTGCTGGGGGTGTGCCTACCGATCGCGTCGGTGGGTGCGACGTTCGTCGTCAAGGTGTTCAGCGGGCACCAGCTGGCGATGTTCCTGCTGCCGTGCGCCATCGGTGGGGTCCTGATCGTGGCCTTCGCCGCGACGTTGAGGGACCGGCACCTGTCTGGCGACGGCACCCCTCGGTGGACGCTGCGCGAGGTCATCAGCACGTTCGTGGTCAGCCCTTCTCGGCACCCGGACTTCGCGTGGGCCTTCCTCAGCCGTTTCCTGCTGGTGATGGCGTACGCGTTCCTCACCACCTACCAGGTGTACTTCCTGCTCCAGCGGCTGCACCGCCGCGAGGCGGAGATCCCGGACCTCGTGTTCCTGGGGACGGTGGCGCAGTCATCTGCGGTCGTGGTCGCGTCCTTGGTGGGCGGCCGGCTCTCGGACCGAGCCGGCCGGCGCAAGGTGTTCGTGCTGGCGGCCGCGCTGGTGTACGCGCTCGCGATGGTCCTGCTGAGTGTCGCCACCACCTTCACCGCGTTCCTGGTGTCGGTATCGCTCAGCGGGTTGGGCTTCGGGCTCTACTTCGCGGTCGACCTCGCGCTGGTCGCTGACGTGCTCCCGAACCCGGACGAGTCGGCAAAGGACCTCGGCGTGTTCAACTACGCGGGCGCGCTGCCGTTCGCGTTGGCTCCGGCGGTGGCGCCCGGCATCCTGAGCCTCGGTGGCGGCAGCTACGGGTTCCTGTACGGCGTGGCTGCGGCGTGCGCGGCCGCGGGGGCATTCGCCGTGCTCCCCGTCAGGGCCGTGCGGTGAAGTCTGTCGCGTGGCCAGAGCGAGTCCTGCGCAAGTCCTGAGCGAGCGCCGATCGAGTCCTGAGCGAGCGCCGAGCGAGCCCTTGGCGAGGCCTGGGTCGGTCGCGCACTGCCCTTCGGCCTGGTCAGCGCGGGCTGTTGCCGAGGAGCCCGAGCTCGCGGGCCCGGCTGACCGCTGCTCGTCGTCCGCTCACGCCGAGCTTCGAGTACACGTTCCGCGTGTGGGTCCGCAGCGTGTTCAGCGACACCACGAGGTGTCGCGCGAGCTCGGGTCCGGTGAGGTCAGTCGCCAGCAGCCGCAGCACGTCCAGCTCGCGAGGGCTGAGCGGGTCGACCAGGTCCTGACGCAGGCTGGGCACCGGCCCCTGGGCCCCGTGCGGTTCGTCGCCGGCGCAGGCCTCCTGCAGGTCACGCACGAAGGCGGTGTCGCGTTGCCCGACAGGCAGCGTGGCCAGGAGTGGCAGGAGCGCGTCGCCGTGCTGGGCAAAGGGTCGGACGTGGCCCTCGGGCTCGGCGATCGTGACCGCTTGCTCGATATGTGCGGCAGCGGCAGCGGCGCGGCCGGCGGCGTCCGCCGCGAGGGCCTGCAGGACAATGACCTCGACGAGCGTGCCGAGACGACCGCCGCCGCGTGCCGATTCGTGCAGGCGACGCAGCAGCTCGGAGGCGTCCGCACTGCCCTCACGCGGGTGGCGTGCGCGGGCCTGAGCCACCAGGAGCATGGCCAGGGTGACGTGTTCGTACTCACGCAGGTAGCTCAGCTCGTCCGTGGGCGAGAGCTGGTGCTCGCCGGCCCAGACGCGGGCTGCCTCGAGCTGGCCCGCGGCCAGGAGGACACGCGCAGCGGTGGCGTGCACCGGCCTCACGTCGGGCGCGAAGTCAGCCACGTAGACCCTTCGCGCCTCCTCGAGCAGGGCAGTCGCCTCGGCGAGGTCGCCACGCTCCTGCCGCAACAGCGCCATCGCCACGCGCAGCCGGTAGGGGTGCCGGGGCAGGCCGGCCCGTTCACCGACGTCCTGCGCGCTGCGCAGCTCACTCTCTGCCCCGTCGAGGTCGCCGCGCTCGAGCAGGACCTCGGCCAGCCCCGTGTGGAGGTCGGCCGTGCCGCGCTGCACTTCGGCCTGGTCGACGGTCAGGTCCAACGCCCGTTCCAGCGTTGTCTGTGCCTCATGCAGGCGACCTTGCGTGACTCTCAGGTCCGCCAGGGTGGATGAGCAGCCCAGGACGTCAGGGACGTAGCCGACCAGTCCCAGCTCCTGGACGCAGCTGGTGTAGCACTCGTGTGCGGCGTCGAGGTCGCCCACCGTCCAGTGCGCCAGACCGGCCACGCCCCAGGTGCCTGCCAGGGTCGGGTGGTCGTCGGCGTCTGCCAACGCTCTCGCCTGTTCGACGTGCTGGTGGGTTCCTGGGAGGTCGCCAGCGAGGAGCGCCAGGGCGGCCCGGTAGAGCTCCGCACGGCCAGCCAGGCGCGGCAGCTCCGACGGGTCGTGTGCCACGACGTCGGCCACGGCGCCGCCCGCAGAAGCCAGGACGGACTCGAGAGCGTCCAGGCGTGCGGGGACACTGGGGAACTCGTTGCGTGACATGAGCGCTGAGATGAGCCCCATCGCCAGGACGGGACGAGCCCGCACGACGTCGTCGGGCACGACGTCGACCCAGCCGACCACGGTTGCTTCCTGCCGCTGGCGCAAGAGGTCGGGAATGGCCTGCTCCATGAGGGCGGCCGCCTTCTCGTGGTCTCCGGCTGCCACGGCGTGGCGGACGGCGGGGGTGAGCTGACCGTCGTCCTCGAACCAGTTGCTTGCGCGGTCGTGCAGCTCGGCCGCCGTCGGGCCTGCGGTGTCTGCGGCCAGGTGAGCGCGCAGCACGTCCGCGAACAGGTGGTGGTAGCGGTACCAGCGTCGTCGGGCGTCGAGTGGGATGACGAACAGGTTCTGCCGTTCCAGGTCCACCAGCGTGTCGGTGCCGCCGGACTGTCCGGTGACCGCGTCGCACAGCGGTCCGCTGAGCTGGTCGAGGACGGACGTCCGGAGCAGGAAGTCGCGGATGGCCGGCGGTTGGCGGCTCAGCACCTCTTCCACGAGGTAGTCGACGATGAACCGGTCGTCGCCAGCGAAGTCGGCGACGAACCGGCCGACGTCGTCCAGGCCGCGCATCGAGAGCGCGGCAAGCTGGAGCGCGGCGGCCCATCCCTCGGTCCGGTCCTCGAGGACCCGAAGGTGGGGGGCATCGAGGTCCAGACCTGCCTGGTACAGGTAGCTGGCGGTCTCGGGTGCGGTGAACCGCAGGTCAGCGGCGCGCACCTCGACGACCTCCCCGCGGGCTCGGAGCCGGCTCAGGGGCAGGTCGGGGTCGGCCCGCGTGCTGAGCATGACGTGGACGTGGTGCGGCAGGTTGGTGAGCAGGAACGTCATGCCTTCGGCGATGGGGGCGCCGTCGACCAGGTGGTAGTCGTCGAGGATGAGGACGACCGGTTCGGGGCTGTCGGCGAGCCTGTTGACGACCTCGGTCAGCACGGCTGACATCGGCGGTCCGGACCCGTTCAGCAAGGGCAGCACACTGTCAGCGAGGTCAGGCACCAGCGGCGCCAGGGCCGTGACGACGTAGGTCCAGAACACCTCGGGCTGGGCGTCGCTGGACTCCAGGGACACCCAGGCGACGCGGTCGGCTCCGGGTCCCCCGTGCACCCAGGTGGCGATGGCCGTGGTCTTGCCGAATCCCGCCTGCGCTGACACCAGGGTGAGCTTCGTCTGGGCACCTGCGTCGAGCAGGGCGGTGACCCTGGCGCGGTCGACGGTGGCGGCGCGGGCGTGGGGAACGTAGAACTTGGTGCTGAGCAGGGGGCCCGGCATGCCAGCTCCCATCGTGACCTTCGGCGCGGTGCTTGCAGCGTAGGGCAGCATTCCCCTGCGCCGCACAGGGCCGTGCGGGACACCACCCGGGACGCCCTCGCGAGACGCCAATGGGGGTTCCGTCGTCGCAGGTCAGGGCGTACCTTGACCGGGTCGCCACCTGGTCCGGGACCGCCTCAGAGGGGAATGAGCCATGCGCCGTCCGATCACCACCGTCGTCACCGCACTGGTCGCAGCAGCGGCCACCTCGGTCGCCCTGGCCCTGCCGGCCGGCGCGATCAACAGCTACAACGCCTCCCCGGCGCCGGAGCGCACCGAGGTGGGTGCCTTCGTCGCGCTGTGGGACAACACCGGCGACGGCGTGCCCGACCGGTTCGACTGGGTCTGCACCGGCATCATGGTCGACGACGACACCTACCTGACGGCGGCGCACTGCACCGACGACTGGCCCGCTGGCACGCGGTTCTTCGTCTCGCTCGAGCAGGACTTCCAGAGCCTGATCGACGCACACGCCACACAGCCGGCTGCTGTCCAGGCCGCACTGTTCCTGGCCAACGGCTGGGTCGTCGAGGGCGACACCCACCAGGACCCGGCCTACCCCGGCAACTCCGCCGACTCCCACGACATCGGCGTCATCGACTTCGCCGACCGAGCCGTGACGCCCCAGGACGTCTGGGACTTCACGCCCGCGAACCTGCCCACTGCGGGCCAGCTCGACCAGCTGGGTGGCCGGGCCCTCGACGCCGCCGACTGGTGGGCCGTCGGGTACGGCACCGAGGAGGCGGCCCGCGGGCCGGGCGGCCACACCCACCCCGGCGGTGGCGTGCGGATGAAGGCCGTGGAGGACTTCAACGCGCTCAACAAGACCTGGGTCCGCCTGGCGATGAACCAGTCCCGTGGCCTGGGCGGAGCCTGCTACGGCGACTCCGGCGGCCCGAACTTCGTCCAGCTCGGTGGTCGGCTGGTGCTGGCCGCCACCACCATCACCGGTGACGCCCCCTGCTATGCCACGAACGTGGCCTACCGGGTCGACACCCCCGGGGCGCGCGCCTTCCTCGCCCCCTACGTCGCCCTGCCCTGAGCAGGCGGGCTGGAAGGCCCACCTGCATGAGCTGGCAGCGTCACGGCATACCGTCGCTCAGTCCTGCTGGGGTGAGCCAGTTTCCCGGGGCTCGGGCGACGCGAGCCCCAGGGCAGCATCGACCTCCGCGTCGGTCAGCGCCCGATCCGCGGCCGCCACGGCAGCCATCACGTCGCCGAGCAGGGCGATCTCGTCAGCGAGGACCTCGTCGAGGAGCGGCTCTTCGGGATCGGGGGGGACCATCGTCTCGGTCCGCTCGGTAGGAACCATCTCGCGGTGCTCTTCAGCTTGGGCAGTGGGGACCGCAGGCCCCCGGCGACGCGTCCCCGCTCCACGTCCGATGTTCCGTGCCGACGCCTCCGGTGGGCTGTACCGGGTCTCTACACGGCTTGCGCGAACGGTCGTCCGTCCACACCAACGATCCTGCGGCGGCCGGTGGTGGCACGCCATAGCCCATCCGGGTGGTCTGTCGTGGGTGCGGACCGCTAGAGCCAGCTGTGGATCCGCACCGTGGTGCCGGTCTTGCTGGAGCGGACCTGCACGAGGTCGCAGAGCTGGTGGGCCATCCACAGTCCGTGGTCGAGCTCGTCCGACGACCCGGGGGGCAGGCGACCCTCCATGGGGTTGACGATGCGACCGACTCCACGCACCTCGCAGACCAGCGCGTGGTGCTCCTCCCAGATGCGCAGCTCGCTGGCTCCACGGCCGTGCCGCACGCTGTTCACCGCCACCTCGTGGACCCCCAGGACGAGGTCGTCGGTGCGTTCGGTGTCCAGCCCCGCGGATGACGCGTGCGCCCGGACGTCGGCGCGGACCTGCGCGTAGTCGTCGGCCCCGAACGACCGGTGCGAGACCACCACCTGCACCTGGGTGCGCGGCAGCTCGGCCTTGAACATCTTCCGCAGGTGGTGCACCCCGCCGTAGGTGGTGCTGCCCCGGTGGGTCTCGACGTCGACCACGACCGGGTGGGACCGGTGGGCCTCCGCGACCACCTCCTCCGGCAGCGTCGCGGTGTCGTAGGGACACATCAGCCACAACGGGGTCTCCGTGCCGACGGCCAGGTTCAGCAGCGCCTCGTGCATCTGGCACTCGGCGAGCTCGGCCAGCCGGCGGCCGTGCCAGATGGGCTCGCCGATGCCGCGGACGGGTCGTCCCGGGTGCTGGTCGGTGAACTGCCGCCACGCCGGGATGATCCGCGCCGGGTTCGCCCCGAGCCGCTCCATGTCGACGAACCTGACCTCGCCGGCCTCGCCGTCCAACGCCTCGCGCAACAGGTCGATGCGGGTCGGTGTGACCGCCACCATCACCGGTTGCCCGGCTGCCAGGCCCTCCCTGATGAAGGGAACGGTCCCCGTGAGGAACTGGTCGTCGCCCTCCCAGAAGAACGCCTCGTGGCGGTAGCCGTCGTGGGTGCGGTAGCGACCCGCCCCGGAGCCTGTGGCAGCCTCACGCGTCCCGGTCGGGGCGGTGCCGTCATCGGCTCTCACATGTGACGTAGCAGCCCCCCTTCGGAGAAGGTCCACCGCGATACTGCGGTCAACCGGCGTGCCAGACGTCCTCACCCGAGGCTACGCCTCGAATGCGTGGTTGAACCCGTCTGATGACGAAAAGGTGCAGGTCACGGCGGAAATCGGCCGTCGCGGGCGAGGAGTGGCCGGTCAGCCCTGCGGCTGGGGCCGGGCCAGACCCGCGACGCGGCAGACCGCCGCCAGGCCGTCCGGGGTGCCGGGCCAGTGCCGTTCGAGGGCGCCCATCCCCGAGTGGCGGACCACCGAACGCAGCGCGAACGCCACGATGACGACGTCGTCGGCGTACCCGATCACCGGGATGACGTCGGGCACCAGGTCGAACGGCATCGCCAGGTAGCCCAGCAGGAGCCACAGCCGCAGCCGGACGCCCCGGGGCAGGGCGGCGTCGGTGGCCAGCCGGCGCAGCAGGCGGACCACGTCGGGCAGGAGGCGCAACGCGTCGCGCAGCCCGAGCTCGTCGGGCCGGCCCACCCACAGAGCGACCAGCAGGGCGCCCCACAGGAGGAGCAGCCCGCCGGCGAGGCTCGCCGCGATCGACCACCAGGACCAGTCCATGGGCGCCATCCTCCCATCGACTGCAGTCGTCACCGGCCGTCGTGCGACGATGCTGCGATGAGCGTGGGGTTCGACTACGACAACACCAGCGCCAGGTCACCGGGGGCGTTCATGACGGCGCTGTCGACGGTGCTGCCCGGCGTCGGCGCGGTGCGTGGGCAGACCGGGCCGTATGCCGCCGCATGGCGCCGCGCCAACGACGCCGCCCTGACGGCCGACGGGCCGCTGTGGGTGGCGCTCGGCGACTCGATGACGCAGGGGATCGGGGCGTCGGCGCCGGAGTGCGGCTGGGTGGGCCAGCTCGGCACGCACCTGGCGGCCTCGGGGCGAGCGCACCGGATGGTCAACCTCTCGGTGACCGGGGCGCGGGTGCAGGATGCCCTCGACCACCAGCTGCCCGCGCTGGGCGACCTGGTCGCCCTGGGTCATGTGCCCGACCTGGTCACGGTGGTGATCGGGTCGAACGACGTCGTCTCGCCCAGGCTGCGCGCGGGGCTCACCGAGCGCTTCACCGAGCTGCTCGACGGCCTGCCCGACGGCGTCGTCGTGGCGAACCTGCCCAACCCGCACCGCGAGGCGCGCCGGGTCGAGGCCGTCCTGCGCAGGCGCGCACGCGACGGGCGCCTGGTCATCGCCGACATGCGGGCCCACGGCCCGCGCAGCTGGCGGGGCAAGCTCGCCGCCGACAGGTTCCACCCCAACGACGCCGGGTATGCCGCGATGGCGCACGTGTTCGACGTAGCCCTCGGTCTCGAGGCCACCCCGTGACCGCGGGAGGCTCGGTGACCGCGGGAGGCTCGGTGACCGCGGGAGGCTCGGTGGCCCCCGGGGTCGACGTCGGGGCCTACCTCGACAGGGTGGGCGCGCAGGTGGACCAGCCCGACCTGGCCGGCCTCCAGCGGCTGCACGAGGCGCACGTGCGCACCTTCACGTTCGACAACATCGACGTCCTGCTCGAGCAGCACCCGGGTGTCGAGCTGGCCGACGTCCAGGCCAAGTTCGTGGGTCGCGGCCGTGGCGGCTACTGCTTCGAGCACGCCACCCTCTTCGCGGCCGTGCTCGAGGCCCTGGGCTACGACGTGGTGCGCCTGCTCGCCCGGGTCGGTGACGTGACGGCATCGGCGCGGACGCACTGCGTGGTGGCGGTGCGACTCGACGGCACCCGGTGGTTGTCCGACCCCGGGTTCGGGCTGAGCCTGATGCACCCGATCCGGCTGGAGGACGGCGCGCGGGAGGACCACGGCGGGTGGGCCTACCGCATGGTCCGCGTCGACCGGGGCCCGAGCGGTGCCACGTGGGAGCTGCAGCGCCGGCGGGACGACGCGTGGGAGCTGATGCACACCACCGACGAGCTGCCCGTGCAGCAGGTCGACGTGCGGGCCGGCCACCACTTCACGAGCACCTACCCGACCTCGCACTTCCGCCACGGCCTGATGCTGACCCGTCACCTGCCCGACCGGCACGTGGCGGTCACCCACGAGACGGTGACGGTGCGGCGACCCGGCGAGCCCACCGAGCACCGCGAGCTGGCTGACGGTGAGCTCGAGTCACTCCTCGGCGAGCTCCGGGTCGGGCTGACCGGCGACGAGACCGAGCGACTCCTGGCCGTCGTGGGCCGGCTGCACTCGAGGCCGGGCACTCAGTCGCCGTAGGTGTCGCGGACGGTGGAGTCCCACCTCCAGTGCGGGGCGCGGTTGGCCTCGGTGCGGTGCGTGGCGGTGAGGAAGTCGTGCCAGCCGTCGCCGGTGCGGGTGGAGCCGGGGAAGAGCCGGTTGAGCACCCGCACGCAGATGTCGTCGTCGATGCTGAAGTCGAGGCCGTGGGCGGTCAGCACGTCCCAGGCATGGGCCGCGCCCTCGACGATGCCCATCGCCGCGAAGCCTGCGGCGTCGGAGCTGCCCGCCGGGTGGTAGCCGAGGTGGCCCGGGGGAGCGGTGGCGGTCACGGCGACGAGCAGGCCCCCAGTCGCGTCGACGCAGCGGACGATGGCTGCGGTGCCCCTGGCGGGGTCGGGCCACAGCAGGTTCGGCGGGGTGGTGGGCTGCCACTGCGGCGGGTCGACGAACGGGATGTAGCCGTCGAGGTGGACCTCACGGCTCGACAGGTTCATCGCGTAGGAGGCGAAGTCGTCGACGAGGTGGGCCGCGGTGTCGCGGCAGTCCCACGCGAGTCCGTGGGCCGGACGGGCCCAGCCGTCGTCGGGCACCTGCGCGAAGCCGACCATGATCGCGTCGACCACCCTGCGCAGGTCCTCGGGGGTGGAGACAGGTGCGCTCATGGCCGCGAGCCTAGGGGGCCGGGCCGACAGGGTCGCCTGTGCCGAGGTTCGACCCGACGCGGTGGTCCCGCGGTCCGGCCATCGTGGGAATATACCCCTTAGGGGTATAGTTGGTTCGGACATGAGCGAACATCAGCACAGCCATGAGATGACGGACTCCCTGTGGCGCCAAGCCATCAGCGCCACCCTCCACTGCCTGACCGGATGTGCCATCGGCGAGGTGCTCGGCATGGTCGTCGGCACGGCGCTGGGCTGGGGCAACCTGGCCACCGTGGTGCTGTCGGTGGCGCTCGCCTTCGTCTTCGGCTACTCCCTGACGATGCGCCCCGTCCTGCGGGCCGGGCTGCCCCTGGCCGCCGCCCTCGGCGTCGCGTTCGCGTCCGACACCGTGTCGATCTCGGTGATGGAGGTCGTCGACAACGCCTTCGTGGTGACCATCCCCGGCGCGATGGAGGCCGGTCTCGCCAGCGGCCTGTTCTGGGCCACCCTGGCCGCGTCGCTGGTCATCGCCTTCGTCGTGACGGTGCCGGTCAACCGCTGGCTGATCGCCCGTGGTCGAGGGCACGCCGTGATGCACGCCTACCACCACTGACCCCGACTGACCGCCGACACCACTGAGCGTCTGCCACGCTGGGCGGGTGTCCGACGCCGCCCTCATCAGCCTGGCCCTCGTCGCGCTGGTCGCCCCGTTGAACTGGTGGTCCGTCGCGGTCCGGGGCCGGCGCCGCGAGTGGGTCTCCAAGCCGCTCGTCCTGGTCCTGCTGGTCGGCACCGCGTGGCTGGGGGGAGCGGCCGACTCCGCGGCCGGCTGGTGGCTGCTCGCAGCGCTGGGCCTCAGCCTGGTCGGTGACGTCGCCCTCCTGTCGGACGCCCAGGCCAGGTTCGTGGTCGGCCTGGCCAGCTTCCTGCTGGCGCACGTCGCGTTCGTGGTCGTCTTCGCCCACCTCGGTATGCCGCGCGCGGACCTCGGGCTCGTCGGTCTGGCCCTCGTCGCCGGCCTCGCCGGTGTCGTGGGGAGGCGCGTCGTCCCCGCCGCCTGGCGCGAAGGCGGCCCCGCGCTGGGAGGTGCCGTCACGGCATACATGGGGGTCATCGGGGTGATGGTGGTCGCGGCCTGGGCGACGGGGGACCTGCTCGTGGCCGCGGGCGCGTCCGTCTTCATGGTGAGCGACGCGATCCTCGCGATGGACCGGTTCGTGCGGGGGCGGCGGTTCGGGGCGCTCGCGGTGATGGTGACCTACCACCTCGCCCAGGTGCTCCTCGTGGTCGGCGTCCTGAGCGCCATCGGCAACCTGACCTGACCGGGCGAGGGGGTCGGACGGCGCCCGCCGACGGTCAGTGACAGAGTGGTCGGACACGCCCTGACCTGCAGCGAAGGACTGAATCCCGTGAGCACAGTGGACGCCGTCGTCATCGGTGCCGGCCCCAACGGGCTGGTCGCGGCCAACGCGCTGGCCGACGCAGGGTGGGACGTCGTGCTGGTCGAGGGCAACGACGAGGTCGGCGGCGCCGTCCGCAGCGCCGAGGTGACCGCGCCCGGCTACGTCTCCGACCTGTTCAGTGCGTTCTACCCGCTCGCCGCGGCGAGCCCGATCATCCGCGACCTCCACCTCGAGGAGCACGGCCTGGTCTGGCGTCGCGCTCCGCAGGTGCTCGCCCACGCGCTCGACGACGGCAGCGCGGCGCTGCTCTGTTCGCGGGCGGAGGACACCGCGGCCGGGCTGGACGCCGGGTCGCCGGGTGACGGCGACGCCTGGCTGGAGCTGGTACGCGGCTGGGACCGCATCCGCGACCCGCTGCTCGACGCGTTGTTCACGCCGTTCCCGCCGGTGGCGTCCGCGACCCGGATGGTGCGGCGGCTGGGTGCGGCCGACACCCTCGACTTCGCGCGGCTCGCCGTGACGCCGGTGCGTCGACTGGCGCAGGAGCGGTTCGCGGGCCCCGGCGCCGGGCTGCTGCTCACCGGCAACGCCATGCACAGCGACGTCCCGCCCGATGCGGCGGGCAGCGGGATGTTCGGCTGGCTGTTGTGCATGCTCGGGCAGGACGTCGGCTTCCCGGTGCCGGAGGGGGGCGCGGGTGAGCTGGCGCTGGCACTGCGGCGTCGGGCCGAGAGCCTGGGCGTGCGGGTGCTGACGGGGAGCCCGGTCACGGCCGTGACGACCGGCGGGAGCCGGGCCACCGGCGTGCGGCTGGCCGACGGCACCCTGCTGCGAGCCACCCGGGGCGTCCTGGCGGACGTGCCCGCCACGACGCTGTATCGCGACCTGCTGGCCGACCACCCACTGCCGGCCCGCTTCGAGCGCGACCTCGACCGGTTCCAGTGGGACCACAGCACGATCAAGGTGAACTGGGCGCTCGACCGGCCCGTGCCGTGGACCGCCGACGCCGCGCGCGGGGCAGGCACGGTGCACCTCGGCGTCGACCAGGACGGCTTCGTGGACTTCGCGGCCGACCTGTCGGTGGGGCGCACGCCGGAGCGGCCGTTCCTGCTGTTCGGGCAGATGACCACCTCCGACCCGACGCGCTCGCCGGCCGGCACCGAGTCCGCCTGGGCCTACACCCACGTGCCGCAGGGTGCCGACTGGTCGGGCGAGCGGCTCGCTGAGCACGTCGAGCGGATCGAGGCGGCAGTGGAACGCGTCGCCCCGGGCTTCCGCGACAGCCAGGTCGCTCGGCACGTCCAGGCGCCGGGCGACCTCGAGTCGGAGGACCCCAACCTGGTCGGCGGAGCGATCAACGCCGGCACGGCCGGCCTCCACCAGCAGCTGGTGTTCCGACCCACGCCGGGTCTGGGGCGCCCCGAGACCCCGGTGCCGGGGCTCTACCTGGCCGGCGCCTCGGCGCATCCCGGGGGTGGCGTCCACGGCGCCTGCGGCTGGAACGCCGCCCGCGCGGCCCTCGGCGCGAACGGCCGCCTCACCGGCGGGGTCCGCAGGGCGCTCGCCCGCACCGCCTGGGACCGACTCCTCAAGGCCTGACTCGCGAGGGCGCTACCCGGAGGTGGTGGCTCAGGGGGTGCGGCCCTGGCGGTGGCGGCCCTCGACCAGGTAGGCGAGCCGACGCAGCGCCTCGACGTTGCGCGGCCCGATGGCCAGCTGCCGCAAGGGCTGCGGCATGAGGGTGCCGGGACCGGTGACGGCGTCCTCCGCCATGGCGACGGTGCAGGAGTCGGCGCCCCGGGGGGTGATCGTGATGACGACCTCGGCCTCGCCGGCCGGCCAGCCCTTGGCCTTGAGGGTCAGCTCGGTCGGCTCGATGCTGCGCAACACGTGGGTGGTGTCGCTGGTCACGGCCGGCCAGACCCCGAACGAGTGGTGGATCCGGGTGCCCTCGGCGGGCCAACCCTCGTCGACGCCGCGCACCCGAGAGGCACCCACGACCCAGGTGGCGTAGAACCAGCCGTCGGACAGCACGTCCCACACCGCCTGGGCGGGCGCGTCGAGCTCACGGGTGACGGTGACGACGCCTTTGCCGAGCTGGTCCATGTCAGGTCCTCTTCCGTAGTGAGTGGTTGGCCGCTACCGCGGCGGCAGCGACGCCCACGAGGGCGGCAGGTCGCATCCAGTGTCGACCCCAGCGTCCGTGCAGCGCCTCGCCGTCGTGCTGTGGTCCCAGGACGTTGCCCGGTGAGTTGTCCACCTCGCCGCGCGACAGGCCTCCGGCCTTCATCAGGGGGGTGACGATGCGGTCGAAGACGCCGGGGACGACGCGGAAGCCGGTGACGGTGAGGTGGTTGGCCACGCCGACCGGGCTCTCGCGACGCGGGCGACCCAGCGCCCGCACGACCACCCGGGCGACCTTCTCCGGGGAGTCGACCGGCGGCGGGGGCCGTCCGTGGCGGCGCAGGTAGGTGCCGGCCTGGAGGTAGACGGGTGTGTCGACCCCACCCGGCCAGACCAGGCTCACGTGGGTGCCGGGAGTGGAGCGGGCCTCGATCTGGAGTGTGCGCACCAGTCCGTGGACGCCCCACTTGGCGGTGACGTACGAGCTCATGTACGGCGTGCTGATCTTCCCCAGCAGCGACCCGAGGACGACCAGGCTGCCCCCGCCGGACTCCCGGAACGCCGCCAGGGCGCTGCGCGCGACGTTCGCGGTGCCGGTCAGCGTCGTCGCGATCGAGGCGTCGAAGACCTCCCGGGGGACGTCCTGGAACCGGCCGTAGGACAGCGCAGCGGCCGAGTGGACCACGCCGTGCAGCCGACCGAAGCGGGTGGCCGCCGCGCGGAAGGCGGCCTCCACCGACTCGGCATCGCCGACGTCGGCCACGGCGACCAGCGCAACGGCGCCGAGGCCCTCGCACTCCCGCCGCACCTCGTCGAGGACCTCCCGGGAGCGCGACACGAGGACGAGGTCGGCCCCCATGCCTGCCAGGCGCAGGGCCGTCGCCCGGCCGATCCCGCTGGAGGCGCCGGTGACGAGCACGGTCTTCCCGGTGAAGGACGTCACGGCTGGAGGATCACCTTCACGCACGCGTCGTCCTTGGCCTGGAAGATCTCGTAGCCGTGCGGGGCCTCGGCGAGGGGCAGCAGGTGGGTGGCCAGGTCTTCGGTGCCGAGCGGGTCGGAGGGGTCGAGCACCAGCGGCAGGATGTCGTCGATCCAGCGCTTCACGTGGCACTGGCCCATCCGCATGGTGATGCCCCGGTCGAACATCTCCATCATCGGCATCGGGTCGACCTCGCCGCCGTAGACACCGCTGACGGACACGGTGCCGGCGCGGCGTACCGCCTTGAGGGCGGTGTGCAGGGCGTCGAGGCGGTCGATCGCCATCCTGTCGATCAACGGCCTGGCCAGGGCGTCCGGCAGCAAGCCGACCGCGGCCTGGGCGGTCTTGGCAGCGGGGGAGCCGTGCGCCTCCATGCCCACGGCCTCGACCACGCTGTCCGGGCCACGCCCGCCGGTCAGGTCGATGAGGGTCGCGACCACGTCGTCGACCGCACGCAGGTCGAGCGTCTCGATGCCGTGTGCCGCGGCCAGGGCGAGGCGTTCGGGCACCAGGTCGACCCCGATGACGCGCTCGACGCCGAGCTGCCGGCCGATCCGGGCCGCGAGCTGGCCCACCGGCCCCAGCCCGAGGACGGCGAGGGTCCCACCCGGCGGGACGTCCGCGTACTGCACGGCCTGCCAGGCGGTGGGCAGGATGTCGGACAGGTAGAGGAACCGCTGGTCCGAGTGGTCGGTCGGCACCGGGATCGGACCGAAGTGGGCCTGGGGCACCCGGAGGTACTCGGCCTGGCCGCCGGGCACGGCGCCATACAGGCTGGTGTAGCCGAACAGGCTCGCGCCCTTGCCCTGCTCGCGGACCTGGGTGGTCTCGCACTGGGCGAAGAAGCCGCGCGTGCACATCCAGCAGTGGCCGCAGGAGATGTTGAACGGGATGACGACGCGGTCGCCGGGCTTGATGTGGGTGACCTCGGAGCCGACCTCCTCGACGATGCCCATCGGCTCGTGGCCCAGGACGTCTCCCGGGGTCAGGTACGGCCCGAGGACCTCGTACAGGTGGAGGTCCGACCCGCAGATGGCAGTCGAGGTGACCTTGATGATGGCGTCGGTGGGGAGCTCGATCCGGGGGTCGGGCACCTCCTCGACCCGCACGTCGCGCTTGCCCTGCCAGGTCAGTGCCTTCATGGTGGCGATCCCTTCGTCGTGGTGCCTCGGCGATGCGCCGGGGGACGTCGCTCTCTCTATGGCCCTGCCCCTCGAGCGGCATCCCAAACGTCCCCTCACGCAGTCCGCTGACCGGATGACGCCGGGCAGCGGAAGGTGCGGTGAGCGGGGGACCTGCACCCACCGCTCACCGCACCGGTCCTTGCTCCTCCGAGCGGAGCTACTGCGTGGAGCGCACCGTGTCGGCGGAGTCCTGTGCCTGGGCCTTCACGTCCTCGGCGGTGTTCTGGCCCTCCTGCACGACGGTGTCCTTGGCGTCGGTCGCGGTCTCCTTGATGCTCTGGGCCGCCTGCTTGGCGGGCTCCTTGAGCTCCTGGGCCGTGTCCTGCGCCACGCTCTTGGCCTCGTCGACCAGGGGCTGCGCCTTGTCCTTCAGCGTGCTCGCGGCCTGCTTCTCCTTCTCGCTGGCGGGAAGCATCGAGCCGACGAGCCAGCCCGCACCGAGGGCGATCAGGCCGGCGGCGAGCGGGTTGCCACGCGTCTTGCTGCGCGCCTTGGTGGCGGCCGCGCTGGGGGCATGACCCACGGAGGAAGCCGCGTCGGACCCGCTGCTGCGCAGGTCGTCGGCGGTGCCCATGACGTGGTCCTTGACCGACGTCGCGACGCCGGCCACCTTGTCGGCCTGTCGCTTGGCCACGTTGGACGGGCTGACGGTCTCGGTGAGCGCGTTGACGTCGCTGCTCAGTCGGCCTCGCGTGTCCTCGATCTCGCGGCGGATCTCATCCGGGTTGTTCGTCATCGCTGGTCCTCGTTCCCTCTGAGCGCGTCCGGGATCTCCCGGGCGGTCTCTGTCGTCTGTGGAATTCCCTTGACCTGCTTCATCTCTCGTCGGCCGACGCTCGCCAGGACGGCTGCGATGACGGCCCACACGACCGCAACCACGAGTGCCGACCAGGCGCGACCGATCTGGTTGCCGAGCCCCCACCAGAGGGTGACCGAGAGGAAGAGCAGCACGAAGTGGCCGGCCATCGCCGCGCCGCCGAACATGCCTGCGCCCTTGCCGGCCTTCGTGGCCGAGTCACGTAGCTCGGCCTTCGCGAGCTCGGTCTCCTGGCGGATCAGCGTCGACAGGTCGCGGCTGATGTCGGCGAAGATCTCGCCCACATTGCCCAGCGACCGCGGCGGTGACTCGTCGAGCCGTGGTTCCTGGGTCATGCCGGGAACGCTTCCGGGTCGGCGACGGTGGCCGGGGCGGCGTCGCTGTGGGCACCGGTGTAGGCACCGGACGGCGCACCGTTGGAGGTGGCGGTGCCGGTGCTGGTGCCGGTGTGGGTGCCGGTGCTGGTGCCGGTGTGGGTGCCGTTGGAGGTGCCGGTGTGGGTGCCGGTGTGGGTGCCGCTGTAGGCCGCTGCGCTCGCGACGTGCTGGTCAGTCGCGTCCGCCTGGTCCTGGTGGTCGGCCACGAGCCCGCGGCTCAGACGGCCACCGACCAGCCCGATGACGGCTGCTGCGGCGAGGAAGGTGCCGGGACGCTGGCGGGCGAACTGCTTGACCTCCGAGACCAGGGAGCCGGGGTCGCGCTGGTCGAGCCAGCCTGCGACGTCACCCATGCGCTGGGAGGCCTGCTGGGCGAGGTCGCTCGCGACGCCCTGCTGCTCGCTGTTGCGAGCCATGCCGGAGAGCTCCTGGCTCAGGGACCGCAGGCCCTCGGCCACCCGCGTCTGCTGCTGGGCGCTCTGGTCGAGCAGCTGCGAGCGGGTCTGCTGCCACAGCTCCTTGGCCTGCTGGGTGGTCTCGTGGGCCACGTTCCTGACCTCGTCCTTGCCGACCTCGGCGACGTGCTTGGCGCCGTCCTTGGCCTGCTGGCCGGTGGCCATCGCCTCGTCCTTGGCGACCTGCTTGGTGTCGCTGGAGCTCGTGTCGCTGGAGCCGGTGTCGCTGGAGCTCGGGTATGCCGTGCTCGAGGTACCGCTGCTCGAGGTGCTGGTGGAGTCGTCGCCGACCGGGCTGTCGGTGCCGTGGCTGTCGGTGCCGTGGCTGTCGGTGCCGGCGACCGGCGGAGCATCCACCGTGCCGAGCTCGCGAGTGGGGTCCTGAGGGGTGCTGGTCGTTCCGTAGATGTCGCTCATGTCCATTCCTGTTCTGTCAACGAGTGCTGGACGGGCGGTCTGACGACCGCCGGTGATGCAGAGTTGCCCCCTCCTGACCTGCATAAACGTCGAAACGCCCGATTTATCGGGGGTGCTCCTGACCCTGGCGCAGGAGGCCGAGCAAGGCCCGGGCGTCGTGGGGGGCGTGCCCGCGGGCGTCGTTGTCGAAGTAGACGTGCACGTCCAGCCCTTCGTCGGCCCAGCCACGCGCCCGGGCTGCCCAGTGGTCAAGGGCGGCGGGGGAGTAGCCGCTGCGGTAGAGCTCGGTGTCACCGTGCAGGCGCACGTAGACCAGGTCCGCGGTGACGACGTCGAAGGTCGGCCAGGTGCCGGCGCTGTCCGAGATCACCATGGCAATGTCATTGCGCTGCAACAGATCTCGCGCCTCAAGAGAGTTGAAGCTGTCGTGCCGAGGCTCCAGGGCGTGGCGGATTGGTGCGCTGACGAGGGGGGTCGTGAGGCTGCGCTCCTCGGTCAGCTTGGCATCGTGCAGGGTGGCCAGCTCGCCGGCGGCCTCTGTGGTGCGAGGGAGCAGCGCGAAGAAGTCGCCGAGCAGCTGCTCGTCGAAGGGCAGGCTGGCCGGCAGCTGCCACAGCACCGGGCCCAGCTTGGCCCCGAGGGCGAGCACACCGGAAGCGAAGAAGTTCGCCAGGGCCGGCTGCGCCTCGGCAAGCCGGCGCATGTGGGTGATGAACCGCCCACCCTTGACGGCGAAGACGAAGTCGTCCGGCACCTGCTCGGCCCAGGAGGTGTAGCTGCTGGGTCGCTGCAGTGAGTAGAAGGAGCCGTTGAGCTCGACGCCGTTGAGCTCGCGGGCCAGGTAGGCGAGCTCGTCCCGCTGCCGCAGCCCGGCCGGGTAGAAGTCGCCCCGCCACGAGGGATACCGCCAGCCGGACGTGCCCACGCGGAGATCCCCGCGCGGCTGCCGACCCGGCGGAGCTGTTCCACTCTCCCGTCGAGCCATCAGCTCAGGTCGGGGGCTCGAGGCTCCGCGCCGGCGCGTTCTGGGGGAGCTGCCCGAGCTGCTCGACGAGCTCCTCCAGCGACTGGAACTCGCGGGTCCGGGGGGCCAGCGACAGGTGCCAGAGGAGGTGGCTCGGAGCGCGTCGCTGGATCAGCGTGGCGGCCAGGTGGTCGTGAGAGGCGGGGAAGCATCCGGGGCCCAGGTAGGTGGCCAGCTCGTCCGGCCAGCGGGAGTCCTGGTGGTCCGTGGAAGCGGTGGGGGTGGTCATGACCGTCTCCTCAGGTCGCGTCGCACCCGGCGGATCCAGTGGTGCTCACATCATCGTTCCCCCAACCAGGGCGATCCAAACGTCCGCAACCGGCGGGGCGCGCGAGGCGACGCACCACCCGACCCGCGCTGTTGGAGCCGGGTGGCGCGCCTCACGGTGCCCCTACCCCCGCGGCGGTCAGGGAAACGGACATCCGTGGGGCCGTCGAGGTCGGTGCCGCAACCTGGAGCTCGTTTGCCCCGGGGGCGACGGGGTAGCAGGCAGGCACAGCCACTGGACAGCGCGGGCGCCCGAGGGACGGCGCTTGCGAGGAGGGAGAGCCACGTGCTCGACATGCAGCGACTCGGACCGGCCAGCCTCGTGCTGGTTCGTCATGGCGAGAGCATGGGCAACCTGGCGGACCGTGCTGCGCGGGAAGCCGGGGCCGCCCGTCTCGACCTGCTCGACCGCGATGCCGACGTCGCACTCTCGGACACCGGACGCGAACAGGCGCAGGCCCTGGGCCGGCACCTGCGCGACCTGGACGCGACCGCCAGACCGACTGCGGTGGTCAGCTCGCCGTACCGCCGCAGCGCGGACACGGCGGAGCTCGCGCTCACCACAGCGGGGTTCGCTGCGCCGGTGCGGCGTGACGAACGCTTGCGTGAACGCGACCTCGGGCTGTTCGACGGACTCACCGGCGCCGGGATCCGCGCGGAGTTCGGGGACGAGGCGCGGCGGCGCGATCACCTCGGGAAGTTCTACTACCGTCCGCCCGGCGGTGAGAGCTGGTGCGACGTCGCCCTCCGAGTGCGGTCGTTCCTGCGCGACGTGGGCACCCGGCCGGCCACCGACCGGCTGTGGATCTTCACCCACCAGGCGGTGATCACGTGCTTCCGCTACGTGTTGGAGGGGATGGACGAGGCCGCAGTCCTCGAGCTCGACCGCACGGTCGACGTCCCCAACGCCTCCACCACCACGTACCGACGCGGACCCGCGGGCGTCCCCGAGCTCGTCGAGTACGCGTCGTCCGCAGTGGTGGAGTCGCGGGGCGCGGCGGCAACGCACGAGCCGGAGCACGCAGGACGGGGGCGCGCGTCATGAGTCTCACCATCCGCGACCTGGACGCCGAACAGCTCGGTGCCTGGCCGCTCCCGGGCCCTGCTGGCGGCAAGGAGGGGCGGGGGCGAGTGGTGGTGGTCGGCGGCAGCCGGCGCACTCCGGGAGCGGTCCTCCTGGCTGCGGAGGCGGCGATGCGGGCCGGGGCGGGAAAGCCTCAGGTGGCAACGGTGGAGAGCGTAGCCGTCGCCGTGAGCGTCGCCCTGCCCGAGGCGCTGGTGACCGACCTGCACGAGACCACTGACGGGGAGATCGTCGCGAAGGCGGCCGAGCAGGTCCTCGAGCTCGCCGACGGCTGCGACGCGCTCCTGCTGGGGCCGGGGCTGATGTCACCCGAGTCGGCCAGTGAACTCCTCGACGAGCTGGTGCCGCGACTGGACTGCCCTGTGGTCCTGGACGCGTTGGCCATGGCCTACCTCACCGAGCGCCCCGACGGCGTGGCCCACCTCGACGGGCGCGTGGTCCTGACTCCGAACGACTCCGAGCTGGCCGAGACGCTCGGCCGGGACGAGGCGGAGGTCGCCGACGATCCAGCGCAGTCTTGTGTCGAGCTCGCGAACCGGTCCGGGGCCACCGTCGTCGCGGGTGGCGAGACCACTTACATCGCCGTCCCGAGGTCGGACGTCGTGTGGCGCCACCCGGGGGTGCCCGGTCTCGGGGCCGCAGGGTCGGGCGACGTGAAGGCCGGCATCGTGGCAGGGCTCCTCGCCCGTGGCGTGCCGCCGGAGGGTGCGGCGGCCTGGGCCGTGGTGCTGCACCTCACGGCAGGCCGGACGGTCAGCGAGCACGAG
The DNA here is from genome assembly GCF_039531795.1 of Pedococcus bigeumensis. Lineage (NCBI taxonomy): Bacteria > Bacillati > Actinomycetota > Actinomycetes > Micrococcales > Intrasporangiaceae > Pedococcus > Pedococcus bigeumensis. The sequence continues at coordinate 879,012 of NZ_BAAAQS010000001.1, forward strand.
GCGCCCTTGGGGTTCCTGGCCCGGGACGTGCTGCCCTGGATCCCGCGCGTGATGGCGCAGCTGTCGTCGCGGGCGCAGTGACGGGCTGGTCGGGCCGATGGGGAAGGGCGTCAGGCCCTGACCCGCCAACGACCTGTGGTCGGGTCCAGCTCGGCGAGGTGCCGCGCCTCGAACTCGGCGAGCCAGCCCTCCATCGGGAACCAGCCCCACCGGTCGTGGAACACGTTGGCGTTGCGAACGATCGAGTGCAGGTGCTGGACCGGGGGCACCGCACTGGTGTGGTGCTGGTGGTATGCCGCGGCACCGCCGACCCAGAGCAGCTCACCGTCGGCGGCGGCGAGCCGCTGTCCGAAGTCGGTGTCCTCGGCCCCGTAGCCGGAGTAGGCCTCGTCGAACCCGCCCAGGGCCTCCCAGTCATGGGTCCTTAGGGCGAAGGACAGCGACCAGAACAACCTGACGTCGGCGTCGGCCAGGACGGTGTCGGGCTGCGGTGCGGGCCGTGCGGGGTGTGGCTCGGCCCGTCCTGCCAGACCCGGAGCGCGGTACTCGGCAGGGTGGGCGACCGGGGGCAGGTAGCGCACCTCGCCACACGCCACCACGGGGGTCGAGCCGGCGCGCGAAGCCAGCACGGCGGCATACCGCTCCACCATCGTCGGCGCCGGGATGCAGTCCACGTCGAGGAAGACCAGCGCCTCCGCGCCGGCAGCGACGGCCGCCTCGGCACCTGCGTTGCGGGCCTCGGCCAGGGGGAGGTCGGCGAGGTCGGCGGGCAGCTCCACCAGGCGGGCGTCAGGGTGGAGCTCGCGCGCCACCGTCGCGATGGCGGCGTCGCCCATGGCGACCACGACGTAGTCGTCGGGCCGTCGGGTCTGCTGCAGCAGACCCCAGCCCTGGCCGCGCAGGTGCTCGTGGCGGCCGTGCGCGATGGTGACGACGGCCGTGCGCGGGCTGCTCATGCGGACGCCCCGACGGGAAGGCCCGCGGTGCCCAGGTGGGCAGCGGCGACGGAGGCGCCCTGACCGGTGGACCACCGTGCCCAGCCCGCTCCGCCGCGCTCGACCGCGTGCCTGAGCAAGCCCGGCCAGGCGTCGGCAGCGGGCCAGCTCTCGCAGCCCACTGCGACCTCGTGGGCCTCGAGCTGCCGGGCCGTGGCCACCTGCTCGTCGAAGGGGCGTGGCTGGGCGACGACGACGGCAGGGCGCCGGGCGGCCGCGACCTCGGCCACGGCGTTCTGACCGGCGTGGGTGACGACGACGTCGGCGCGCTGGAGCTCGTCCCAGAGGGGGATGTCGGACGGGACGCCGGGTGAGCGTTCGACCCAGGTCCAGGACGGCGTCGCCGCCTTGGCTGCCTCGAGCTCGGCGGCGGAGGTGTTCCGGCCACCGGCGCCCCAGAGCACCAGCACCGACCCTCCCTGCGACCGGGGGGAGGGGGCGGGCTGCCCCGGCGTCAGGTGGTCGAACCTCGAGATGCCTCCGACGAACCAGGCCTTCGCAGTCCACTCGCGCGGCCAGGCGGTGTCGTGCGTCCCCCTGGGCCACGGCGCGAGCAGCGCGTCGGCGGTGTCGTAGGCGAGGCGGTGGGCGCGGTCGCGCCGGTCCCCGGGCATGGCCACGACGACGGTCGGCACGCCGGCGAGCCGCACGAGCAGCGCGACCTCGACCGAGACGTCGACCACCACCAGGCGTGGCTGCTGCTCGACGACCCAGGCGGTGATCTCGGCGGCCCGTCGGGCCAGGCCGGAGTGTCCCCGGGGCACCCAGTGGAGGGCTCCGTGCGCGGTCGGGTCGCCGGAGCGGACCAGGTGCTCGGGGTCCGGGTCGTCGTCCCGGGCGAGCTGGGTCCAGCCCGACCCCCACCCCTCAGGAGCCGGCGCGGAGCTGAGGCCCCAGACCGGCTCGTCCAACGCACCCGCGATGCTCTGCAACCGGGTGAGGTGGCCCGAGCCCTGGTGGTGGGCGTAGTAGCCGATCACGCGGCCCGGCCCATCGTCGAGGTGAGCCGCTCGTAGTGGGTGAGGTAGGCGTCGACCATGGCGTCGAGCGAGCAGTCGGTCTCGGCGTGCTCTCGGCAGCGACGCCGGTCCAGGGCGCAGACCCCGTCGACCTCGGCCGCCGCTGCGTGGGCGTCACCCGGCTCGACGAGCACCCCGCAGTGCGGCGCGACGAACTCGGGCAGCCCACCTCGGCGGTAGCCCACGACCGGCGTCCCGCACGCGAGGGACTCGGCGGCGACCAGCCCGTACGGCTCGTCCCACTCCGGCGTCACGACGAGGGCCGCGCTGGAGCCGACGAGGTCGCGCAGGGCAGGCACGTCAAGGTGCCCCAGGTAGCCGACCGTCGGTCCGAGCAGTGGCTCGACGGCGGAGCGGAAGTAGTCGGCATCGCCCACCGGTCCGGCGAGTCGGATCCGCCGGCCGCTCGCGAGCGCGATGCGGATCGCCTCGTGCGGCGCCTTCTCCGGCACCACCCGGCCGACCCACACGAGGTCGTCGCCGCCGGGTCCCGGAGTCCACACGCTGGTGTCGACACCGTTGTGCACGACGGCAGCGGACGTCACGTGCGACCACTGTCGGGCGGTGTGGTGGCTGACGGCGACGAACCGGCTGCGGTCCTGGTCCATCAGGCCGATGGTGGGCTCCAGCCACGGGGTGGGCGGCGTGTGCAGGGTCGTGAGCATGGGCGCCGCGCACGACTGGGCCAGCGCGAGGGGCAGGAAGTGGAGGCTGTTGTTGTGGATCACGTCGACGTCGGTGCGGTCTCGCAGCTCGAGCATGACCTGGAGGTAGGCGTGGTGCTCACGCAGCCACGGCTCGGGTGGCATGGACACGTCGGCTCGGGCGACCGCGCTGAGCTCCAGCGGGCTCACCGTGAGCTCGCGGGCGTCGAGGGACGGGTCGCTCCCCGGTCCGGCGAACACCGTCACGTCGACACCTCGCTGGCGAAGCCCCCGCACCAGGGCCCAGGTCAGCGACTCGAGCCCCCCGGCGAAGGGCTGGCGCAAGGGGTGCCGCGCGGCGGCGAGGATCACGACGTGCATGCGAGCCTCCGCTCGAGTGCGGCGGCGTAGACCTGTTCGTGCGCCAGGGAGAGGCGGCGACGTTCGGTGTGCCGGGTGGTCAGGGACGCGCGCGGTGCGGTCCCACCCGCCTGCCAGTTGGCGTAGGCGGTGCGCACGGCCGTGACGAGCGAGGACGTGCGCTCCGGTCCGTTCGCGGCATACGTCAGGCAGGGACGCTGCTCGGCGTAGAAGCCGCAGTCGGGGGCGGCGACCCAGGTGCCCAGGTCGTGGCCCGCCTCCAGCCAGCCCGAGTGGGTGCCGAACTGGTAGGGGAGCACGGAGACGTCGAGGCCCTGCAGGTAGCCCCACAGCTCGTCGTCGCTGAAGTAGTCGTGCACCCGGAGCTCCACGGCGCCACGCTCCCCGAGCGAGGTGAGCCGAGCCGCGAACGCCGGCTCGTGGCGCGGGAACCCCGCAGTCATGACATCGGTGTGGGCGTCCACGCGGAGGCGGGCACCCGGCATCCGCGGGAGGGCCTGGATCAGCGCGTCGACGAGGGGGAGCGGGTCCATGTTGGCGCGCAGGCTCTTCGCGTGCAGCCCGATGACGAACTCCTCGCGCGGTCCACGGGGCCGCTGCACCCACTCGTCGGGGACGACCTGCGGGTGGGGCAGGACCGTCGCCTCGCGACGCCACCGGGTGCGGATCGTCGCCGCGGCCCCGGGGGTCAGCGTGATCAGCGCGTCAGCCGCGGCCACGAGCACGCCGAGCTGCTCGTCGTGGAGCTCGGCCTCCTCGTGGTGCGGGTTGCGCAGGTCGTGCACGGTGAGCACGAGCGGCTTGTCGTGCCGGTGCAGGGCCGCGACGACGTCGCGCAGGTCGTCCGGCGACAGCGCGTCGAAGCCGAAGTGGACGTGCATCACGTCGAAGTCGGTCGCGTGCTGGTCGACCCAGGCGCTGGTGAGCATGCGTGGGGGCCACCACGGGGAGTCGGGAGAGCTGTCGGCCGGCGGATCGGGCAGCCGCACCACGGGTGTGGTGGCCGGGGCGGGCGGCGACAGGTGCCGGACGTAGACGTGACCAGACGGGACGGAGGCGACGACGATGCTCAAGGCTGACCTTCGGAGAGGGGCGTCGAGCACGCCGTGGCGACCCGACTAAGGGCAGCTGGCGCGTGGTTTGACCGGCTCTGGACTTCTTGGCCCACGGTAACCCGTGGCACCGACAGTGGCGACCCCATGCCGTTCCCCGACGGGGAAGGCAGGGGCCTTGGGGGTCAGGGGAGGGTGGCGCGGTGGCTCTCGTTGATCTTCTCGGCCAGCGCCGCCAGCTTGGTGTTGGTGCGGCTCGAGGCGCTCCGCAGGATCTCGAAGGCCTCCTCGTCGCTCACCTGGTGGGCGGCCATCAGCAGACCGATCGCCTTGCCGATCTCGCGGTTGCTCTCGAGTCCCTTACGGAGGTTCTCCGCGGTCGTCTGCCGCTCGGAGGCGGCCAGCGACACGGAGGTGAAGGCTGCCAGCACGGCACCGACGTCGACCGACTCCTTGGTCAGGGCGCCGGCGGTGTCGGAGAAGACGTTGAAGGCGGACCGGTTGCCGAGTCCGTCCATCAGCTGGTAACCGATCATCCCGCGGACCGGGGTGCGCTCGATGGTCAGCTGGGCCAGCCGCGGCCACTTGGTCCCGTCGCTGATGTCGGCGTCGTGCTGGACGGAGTCCTCCACGATGGCGTCCACGCACGGTCCTTCGTGGGCCTCGGACTCGAGGCGGTCCATCTGGCTGGCGACGTCGTCGGAGGCGGCACGGGTCCGCAGCTGCTCGTGGTCGTCGAGGGTGGAGATGCACGCGTGGTCGGCGCCGGGGATGACGTCCACCGCCGTCTGGCAGATCGCTGCCAGGATCTCGTCGGAACCCGACCCGGTGTACACGAGCTTGGCAAGGGCGGCGAAGGCTTCCGTGGCCTCCTGGGGAATGCGTGTCTCCATGCGCTCAGTATCACCCGAAGGCCCAGCACCGGGGAACGCGTCTTGCACCAGGCGCACTTCCGGCGTCGGCGCTGTGGCGGTCACGCGTCCGCCTGCGCAGGCGCTGCTGCTACCGCGGCCGTCGGTGTGGGCGTCGCCGTCGGGGCGGGTGTCTCCCTCGGGTCGGGAGCCCGGGTCACGACGTACTCGATGGGCTTGCACACGCCACCGTTGGACTTCTCGGCCGAGCAGGCGGTCAGCCCGACGTGGAGGTCCATCTCGGCACGCACCACGAAGCGGTCGCCCGCGACGGAGGTCGGGGGGTCGATGTGCAGCTCCCCACCCGGCTCCGGCCACACGTTCATGAAGATGTTGAGGGTGGTCCCGATCTCGTCCGGGCGCACGCCGAAGGGAGCCAGCCCGGTCGACAGGTTCTCCAGGCAGCTCGGGTGGTAGGCGCCGTCGAACTCGGGGTAGAGCAGGTCGAAGGTTTCCTGGCTGCACGGGGTCAGGAGGAAGTCGTGCCGACCACAGGTGTCCTCGACCACCGTCAGCATCGGGCGGCTCCGGTTGCTGTACAACGTGTGCCCCGTGGTCAGGAAGATCGTGTTGGCGTAGTCGATCGTCCTGCCGCTGGATAGCTTCTCGTCGTGGTCGTCGGCCGCGAAGCAGAAGAGGTCGCTGACCTGACCGCCCTGCGGGTCGACCACCGTCAGCATTTCGCCGGCTCGCAGCAGGAAGCCGGTGCCGGTCTGGGGGGCCAGGGTCGTCGTGGCGCTCATGCGGAAGTCTCCTCGTCGTCGAAGGTGGCCGGCGCCTCCCAGTCCTCGGCCACGGACCGTCCGGAGTACTGCCGTGCCTCGGAGCTGCGTCCGTGGTCGGCGACCATCGGGTTCAGCGACCCCTGGAGCTCGATGTCACGGCGCCTGATCGTGTCACGCATCCGCTCGAACCGGTCCGACGCGCGCAGCTCCTCGAACTGTTCGTGCAGGTTGAAGACGAGGGTGGGCAGCGGGGTGCGCCGGGCGATCCGCGACGACTCCGGGTGGAGGCCGACGACGAAGAACGCCGTCCCGCCCACGCTGAAGGCGAAGTGGGGGTTGTCCGGGTCATCCGACACCCGGGGGTCCCACGGCCGGCTGTCGGCTTCGTGCAGGAGCTCCAGCTGCTGCCACAGGAGCGTCTCGAACTGGTGCTCGTCCGAGATCTCGGCCGCCCTGAACACGGCGACGAGGGAGGCGAAGCCCGCGCTGCGGTCGGTGTCGCGCCCGAAGTCGGTCAAGGCCCGCAAGAGGGTCCGGGTGCCCTCCTCGGTCGCCATCCGCTCGAGGACGACGACGGTGGCCCGGTCCCGGTTGAACACCGAGCGGGCACCCAGACAGGGGTAGTCGGGGTGGAGCACCATCGACTCCACGGCTTCGGCGATCTCGGCGGGCGAGGTCTCGGCGTCGTGGGTGCGGGCGAGCTGGTCGAGCAGGTCCGGGAGCTCTGGGAGGTCCGGACCCTCGGGTGCAGGGTGGGCCACGGTCTCAGGACACCACCGCGTCGACGGCCTTCTTGAGGGCGCTGGGCTGGGCGGGGGAGCGCGGCGCCTTGCGCTTCGCCTCCAGCAGCTGCGCGCCGAGGTCCTGGAGCTGGTTGCGCCCGAGGCCCTGGCGCACCTTCGGGAACCAGTCCTGCTCCTCCTCGTCCATGTGGTGCCGGACGTTCTCGATGAGGACGGTCGTCTTGGCCTCGAACCGTTCGTCGCCCGGCTTCAGGTTGGCGAGCTCCATCACGAGGACATCGGCGACGTGGTGCTCCTCGTAGGACTCCAGCACGTCGTCCTCTAGGTCGGGCAGCAGGCGACGCACCTCGGGGTACATCACCTCGTTCTCGATGTAGGTGTGCACGGTCAGCAGCTCGATGACCTTCTTGACGATGGTCCCCTTGCGGGCCTTGGTGGTGGTGGACTTCTCGAACTCGCGGAAGAGCGCGCGGACATCCTTGTGGTCGTCCTTGAGGATGACGATGGCGTCGGTGGACATGAGGCACTCCTGGCAGTGAATGGGGGCCGGGGGCAGGGTGGTTCGCGTCCCGGGCCTGTGCCGTACCCCGCCGGCCGAGGCGGCAAACCTCCTCCGGGACGCGGGCCGATCCGCCCTCGCAAAACCGGGGTCGAGGGGTGTCCCCACAGCGCCCCCGTGTGGCGCTGGTCGGTCGTCCGTGGTTGTGTTGAGGGACAAACCACGTGGTCCAACAGCGGTGCCACCGTTCTCTCCAGAGACGGGACCACCATGTCGCAGACCACCGGGGCGACCGCCCCCAGCACGACTCTCGCCGCGATCCAGCCCGCGTCCCCGACGCCGGCGGTCGGGCTCATGAGCCCGCACGACCGGGCCGAGGCGCTCCTCGTGCAAGCCCTCGGCGTCGACGACCCCGACGTGGCCGAGTCGCTTCGTGACGAGGCAGTGCTGCTCACGCTCGACCTGCCCGAGCAGGTGGCCCGCCGCTACGTCGGCCGGGGGATCGAGCACGACGACCTCGTCCAGGTGGGTCGGCTCGGCCTGGTCAAGGCGGTCGCCGGCTACCGGGCGGGTGTCGGCGGCTGCTTCGCCGCCTACGCCATGCCGACGATCTCGGGAGAGGTGAAGCGCCACTTCCGTGACTGTGGCTGGTCCGTGCGCCCTCCGCGCCGGCTCCAGGAGGTGCGCGCCCTCCTCGGCGCAGAGGAGGAGCAGCTCACCCAGCAGCTCCACCGCGCCCCGACGCGTGACGAGGTCGCGGACGGGCTCGGGCTCGACCGGGACGAGGTCACCCTGGCCAAGCTGTGTGGTTCGGCCTACTCCGCGGTGTCCCTCGACCTGCCGGCCGAGCACGGTGGCGCGCTGGTCGAGGCGGTCGCCGAGGAGAGCGCCGACATCGACCGGATGCTGAGCCTGAGCTCGTTGCGGACGGCGCTCGCGGTCCTGACCGAACGGGAGCGGCTCATCATCCGACTGCGCTTCGTCGAGGAGCGCACCCAGACCGAGATCGGCCGGGTCCTCGGGGTCAGCCAGATGCAGGTCTCCAGGCTCCTGAGCGCGATCCTGGCCAGGCTGCGCGAGGGGCTGACCGACCCGGCCTGGGCCGCCTGACGCCCCGGCGGGCGTCATGACCCGTCACAGGACGGCTGCGGTAGCCTGTGCCCCATGGCACGGTCGCTGCTTCTTCCCGAGCCGCGTTGACGTTCCGGACCACAGGTCCACGTCACCGCGGCCAACCCCTCCTGCGTGAGGGGTTGTTCTGTGTCAGGGCCCAGGAGGGCACCCGACACGACTGGGGAAGGCACGACCTACAGACGTGAGGATGAGATGAGCGAGACGCCGCACCGCTACACCGCCGAGCTGGCCCAGCAGATCGAGCTGGCCTGGCAGGACCGCTGGCAGGAGGAGGGCACCTTCCACGCGCCCAACCCCGCCGGTCCGTGGGCCGAGCCGGAGAAGGTTGCCGGCCGCGAGAAGCTGCTCGTCCTCGACATGTTCCCCTACCCGAGCGGCGCCGGGCTGCACGTCGGCCATCCGCTGGGCTACATCGCGACCGACGTGTTCGCGCGCTACCACCGGATGACCGGCAAGAACGTGCTGCACTGCCTGGGCTACGACGCCTTCGGCCTGCCGGCCGAGCAGTATGCCGTGCAGACCGGGCAGCACCCGCGCAAGACGACCGAGGACAACATGGTCGTCATGAAGCGCCAGCTGCGCAGGCTGGGGCTGGGCCACGACGACCGGCGCACGATCGCCACGATCGACCCGGGCTACTACAAGTGGACGCAGTGGATCTTCACGCAGATCTACGACGCCTGGTACGACCCGGAGGCCGTGCGGCCCGACGGCGGCACGGGTCGGGCCCGTCCCATCGCCGAGCTGGTCGCGCAGTTCGAGTCCGGCGACCGTCCCACCCCGGACGGTCGGAGCTGGGCCGACCTGTCGTCGGCCGAGCGGTCCGAGGTCCTCGACGACTTCCGGCTGGCCTACACCTCGCAGGCGCCGGTCAACTGGGCGCCCGGCCTGGGCACCGTGCTGTCCAACGAGGAGGTCACGAACGACGGACGCTCGGAGCGCGGCAACTTCCCGGTCTTCAAGACCAACCTGCGCCAGTGGATGATGCGCATCACCTCGTATGCCGACCGGTTGGCCGACGACCTCGACCGCGTCGACTGGCCGGACAAGGTCAAGGCCATGCAGCGCAACTGGATCGGCCGCAGCCAGGGCGCACGAGTCTCGTTCCCCGTCGTGGGCCGGGATGCCTCGATCGAGGTATTCACGACGCGACCCGACACGCTGTTCGGCGCGACCTTCATGGTGCTGGCCCCGGAGCACCCGCTGCTGGACGTGGTCGTCCCGCAGGGCGAGTGGGCCCCCGGCACCAACCCGGCCTGGACCGGTGGTGAGGCGACCCCGGAAGCCGCCGTCGCGGCATACCGGCTGGCTGCGTCGCGCAAGAGCGAGGTGGAGCGGCAGACCGAGGGCAAGGACAAGACCGGGGTCTTCACCGGCGCCTTCGCGACGAATCCTGTCAACGGGCAACAGATCCCGGTCTTCATCGCCGACTACGTGCTGATGGGCTACGGCACTGGCGCCATCATGGCGGTGCCCGGCCAGGACCACCGCGACTGGGAGTTCGCCGAGCAGTTCGGCCTCCCGATCGTGCGCACCGTGCAGCCCTCCGAGGGCCACCCCGACGACGAGCCCTTCACCGGTGAGGGTCCGGCGATCAACTCGGCCAACGACGAGGTCTCGCTCGACGGCCTGGGGGTCGCCGAGGCCAAGGCGACCATCATCGACTGGCTGGCGGGCCGGGGTCTCGGACAGCCGACGGTGAGCTACAAGCTGCGCGACTGGCTGTTCAGCCGGCAGCGCTACTGGGGTGAGCCGTTCCCGATCGTCTTCGACGAGGACGGCGTCAGCCACGCGGTCCCGGAGTCGATGCTCCCGGTCGAGCTGCCCGACGTGCCTGACTACTCTCCCAAGACCTTCGAGCCCGAGGACGCCAGCAGCGAGCCCGAGCCGCCGCTGGGCCGCGTCGAGGAGTGGGTCAACGTCGAGCTCGACCTCGGCGACGGTCGCGGTGTCCGCAAGTACCGTCGCGAGACCAACACGATGCCCAACTGGGCGGGGTCGTGCTGGTACTACCTGCGCTACCTGGACCCCGCGAACGACGCGGCGTTCGTCGACCCCGAGAACGAGGCCTACTGGATGGGCCCACAGGACACCCCTGTCGCCACGGCGCCCCCGGGTGTCACCGACCCCGGTGGCGTCGACCTCTACATCGGTGGCGTGGAGCACGCCGTCCTGCACCTGCTCTACGCCCGCTTCTGGCACAAGGTGCTGCACGACCTGGGCCACCTGACCAGTGACGAGCCCTTCCGCAAGTACTTCTCGCAGGGTTACATCCAGGCCGCCGCATACCGTGACGACCGCGGACAGCCGGTCGAGTCGTCCGAGGTCGTCGAGGCGACGGACCCGGCGAGCGGCGAGACGACGTACACGTGGAACGGCCAGCCGGTCACCCGCGAGTACGGCAAGATCGGCAAGTCGCTCAAGAACGTCGTCAGCCCGGACGAGATGTTCGAGCAGTTCGGCGCCGACACCCTGCGGGTGTACGAGATGTCGATGGGTCCGCTGGAGCTGAGCAAGCCGTGGGAGACCCGGGCCGTCGTGGGTGCCCAGCGGTTCCTGCAGCGGTTGTGGCGCAACGTGATCGACGAGGAGACCGGTACGGTGCGGGTGGTCGACGCGCCGATGGACGAGGCGACGACCCGGGCCCTGCACCACACCATCGATGCCGTCTCCCGCGACTTCCCGACGCTGGGCTTCAACACGGCCATCGCGCGCCTGATCGAGCTGAACAACGCCCTGACCAAGCTCGACGCCGTGCCCCGTGAGGCGGCCGAGAAGCTGGTCGTCATGGTCGCGCCCCTGGCCCCGCACATCGCCGAGGAGCTGTGGCAGCGGCTGGGTCACGAGGAGTCGATCACCTTCGAGAGCTTCCCGGTGGCCGATCCGGCGTTGCTGGTGGAGGACACCGTCACCTGCGTCGTGCAGATCAAGGGCAAGGTGCGCGACCGGCTGGAGGTGCCGACCGACATCACCGAGGACGCGTTGCGCGAGCAGGTGTTGGCGCTGCCCAAGGTCGTCGCAGCGACGGAGGCAGGCATCCGCACCGTGATCGTGCGCGCGCCCAAGCTCGTCAACATCGTCCCGCTCTGACGGAGCCGACCCGACGACGTCGGGGAGGGCGTGCGCCCGCCGCGCGGCGCTGCACCGATAGCCTGCGCAGGTGAGCGTCGCGATCGTCACTGACTCCACGGCATACCTGCCGGACTCGGTCGTCGGCGCGCACTCGATCCAGGTCGTGCCGCTGCACGTCATCGTCAGTGGCAAGGAGTTCAGCGAGGGCGTGGACATCACCACGGCGGAGGTCGCGGCCGCGCTGCGTGCCTTCAAGCCGGTGTCGACGTCGCGACCGGCGCCGCAGGCCTTCCTCGACGCCTACGAGAAGGCCGCAGCCGAGGGGGCCACCGGCATCGTGTCGGTGCACATCTCCGCCGACATGTCCTCGACCGTCGAGTCCGCCCACCTCGCCGCACAGCAGTCGCCCGTGCCGGTCACGGTCGTCGACTCCCGTTCGCTGGGCATGGCCATGGGGTATGCCGTCCTGTCGGCCGCCCAGCTGGCCGAGCAGGGGGGGTCACTGGAAGATGTTGCCGCACAAGCGCGTTCGCGCGCCGAGGCATCCACCGTGGTGTTCTACGTCGACACCCTCGAGCACCTGCGTCGCGGTGGTCGGATCGGTTCCGCGTCGGCGTTCCTCGGGTCCGCCCTCGCCATCAAGCCCATCCTCGGGCTCGTCGACGGGCACATCCGGCCGTTGGAGAAGGTGCGCACCTCGTCGCGCGCGCTGGGCCGGCTCGAGGAGCTCGCGGTCTCGGCGGTGGAGAAGGCCGGCTCCGCGGTCGACATCGCGGTCCACCACCTCGACTCCCAGTCCCGCGCCGACGACCTGGCCGCGCGCTTGACCGCTCGCCTCGAAGGCATCCCCGACGACGCCGACGTGCGGGTCGTCGAGCTCGGCGCGGTGGTCGGGGCCCATGTGGGGCCGGGCACCATCGCCGTCGCGGTGTCACCCCGGCCCACGCCATGACCGCGGTGGCGGACGTGTCGGCGGTGGAGCTGGTCGAGGCAGTGCTCGCGTCGCTGGTTGCCTTCGTCATCGGCGCCGTCAACCCGGCGACGATCCTGGCGAAGATCCTCGGCAAGGACCTGCGGCACTCCGGGTCGGGCAACCCCGGCGCCACCAACGCGGGGCGCGTGCTCGGCGCCCGGTGGGGCGTCGTCGTCGGCGTGGTCGACGTCCTGAAGGGCCTCGTCCCGGTGCTGGCGGCCCAGCAGCTCCTCGGCACCACCACGGCCCTGTTCGTCGGGTTGGCAGTGGTGCTCGGCCACATCTGGTCACCGTTCCTGCGTGGGCAGGGCGGCAAGGGCGTCGCCACCTCGCTCGGGGCGATCCTGGCCGTGCAGCCGTGGTTCGGGCTCGGGATGGTGGTGGTGTTCGGACTGCTGGTCTGGCGGATGCGCTGGGTGGCCGGGGCGTCGGTGTCGGCCTGCCTGCTGCTGCTCCTCCTCGGGGTGCTGACGTGGTTCCGGTGGGTGGAGCTCGGCACGCGCGAGACCGGGGCCTGGTGCGTGGTCCTCGCGCTCGTGGTCATCTACCGCCACCGGCGCAACATCGAGCTCTGGATCTCGGCGCGACGGGACGCCTCGTCCACAGGGTGAGGCCTTACACGCGGTCGTCCACAGACCGCTGACCGCGTCCTGTCGCGCCCGTGGTCACGTTCCTAACGTGCCCGTATGCCGTCCCGTCGCCGACCTTCCGCACCCTCCGACCGCGTCCGGGCCCTGTTGGAGTCCACCGACGGCCGGCGCGCCGTGGCCCTCGGTGAGCCCGGCCGGCCGAACGGCGAGGTGGTGCCCTGGCTGCCCGAGCGCAGCTGGGTCCAGACCCCGGCGACGGCGGGCGGGAGCCGGTCGCCGCACCCGGCCCGCCGGAGGCTGCTGACCCGACGCTCCGCAGGAGCCTGGCGCTACGGCGAGATCGCACCGGCTGCCGCGGAGCAGCAGCCGGACACGGCCTCGCGCCGCCCTGACCACCCGCAACGCCCTGATGCTTCGCAACGCCCTGATGCTTCGCAACGCCCTGATGCTTCGCAACGCCCTGATGCTTCGCACCGTCCGGACCGCTCTGTGGCCGCCTACGGTCGCGCGGGCCCGGACCGCCGGGCACAGCCGGGCCGACACCGTCGGCCGACTCCGCCGGGCCCGCGGTTCCTGACCGTTCCGACGTCGCTGCGCGGTGCCCGGCTCAGCGGACCCCGTGCCGCCGCGGCGGGACTGCTCGTGGTCGTGCTGGTTGCTGCCGTGGCCTTCGGCGTGCGGGTCGCGTGGGCCAGGGCGGCCAGCACGCCCCAGGTCGTGGCGCCCTCGGCCTCGGGCTCGGCGCTCGGCGACCACGGCCCGACCGGCAGCGTGTTCGCGTCGTCGAGCACGGCCTCGGGAGGAGGTGGGCCTCCCGAGGGCGCGACCGTGACCGTGCACGTCGTGGGACAGGTCAGGCACCCCGGGGTCCTCACCATGCCTGCGGGTTCGCGGGTCGCCGACGCCGTGGCCAGGGCGGTCGCGGGCAAGGGTGCCGACCTGGCCGCCATCAACCTCGCCCGTCCGCTGGTCGACGGGGAGCAGATCCGCGTGCCCGAGCCGGGCGAGGTCCTCGCCGCGGGCGAAGGGGGAGGCGCGGCTGCGGGAGCAGGGTCGGCCGGGCTGGGCTCCACGGGGGTGGGTGGCTCGGGCGCGGGCGGCTCCGGCGCCGGAGGGGGCGTCGGAGCCGTGGGGTCCGGCGGCCGGGTCAACCTCAACGCGGCGTCGGCCGCCGAGCTCGAGGAGCTCCCCGGCGTCGGACCGGTCCTGGCGCAACGGATCATCGACTGGCGCACCGAGCACGGGCGGTTCGCCTCTGTCGACGAGCTGGGCGAGGTCAGCGGCATCGGGGAGAAGATCTTCGCCGCGCTCCAGCCCAAGGTGACGCTGTGACCGCGCGGCGGGCTGCTGCCGCAGCCCCGCCGCATGGCGCGCGCGACCTCGACCTGAGACTCCTGGTCCCCGCGCTCGTGTCGTGGGCGGTCGGGGCCGCCACCCTCGGGGTCGCCCCGCCGCTGCTCGCCGTCGCAGCCGGCTGCTGCCTGGTGGTGGGGGCGCTCGTGCTCTGGGGTGCGCCACGAGCACGGCGGGCCCGGCGGCGGGGGATCATCGGCGTGGAGGCACTGGCGGCCCTCGTGCTGGCAGCCGTCGCCCTGGTGCTGGCTGCGACGTCGGGGCACAGCGCGGTGCGGGAGGCCGGTCCGGTCCGGGCCCTCGCCAGGGAGCGCGCCACGGTCGAGCTCACCGGCGTGGTGACCAAGGACCCGGTGGTGGTCGGCGGTCAGCGGCTCGATGGCGCGGCCGTGCGCCTGGTCCTGCGCGTGGAGCAGGTCAGCGGTCGGGGGAGACGGTCCCGGGTGTCGACGCCGGTGCTCGTCATGGGCGACGCCGCCTGGCAGCGGGTGCAGTGGCACGAGCGGGTCAGGGTCAAGGGCATCCTGCTCGAGTCCGCGCCCGGTGACGACGTCGTCGCAGTCCTGCGACCTCGTGGTGAGCCCCGATCCCTGTCGCCGCCCGGTGTCGTCGCCCGGGCCGCGGAGCACCTGCGGGCGGGTCTGCGCGCGGCGGCCGCACCCCTGCCTCCCGATGCGCGAGGCCTGCTCCCCGCGCTGGTGATCGGCGACACCAGCCGCACCCCGCCCGACCTGACCGAGGCGATGCTCGCGACCGGCATGACCCACCTCTCGGCAGTGTCCGGCAGCAACGTCGCGGTCATCCTGGCCTTCGCCCTGGGCGGCGCTGCCCTCCTCGGTGTCCGTCGTCGCTGGCGGCCGGTCGTCGCGGTCACGGTCCTCGCCGGCTTCGTCGTCCTCGCCCGACCCGAGCCGAGCGTCGTGCGAGCCGCGGCCATGGGCACCATCGGGCTGATCGGCCTGAGCCGCTCGAGGCGGGCCGCGGGCCCACCCGTCCTCTCCGCGGCGGTCGTCGTGCTCCTCGTGGTCGACCCGTGGCTGAGCCGGTCCTACGGCTTCGCGCTCTCGACACTGGCCACGCTCGGCCTGCTGCTCTTCACCCGCACGTGGGGGGAGGCCATCGGGTCACGGTTGCCTCGGCGGATCAGGTCCTGGGGTCCGGCGATCGCGATCCCTGTTGCGGCACAGGCGATGTGTGCGCCAGTGGTCGTGCTCCTCCAGGGCTCGGTGTCGCTCGTGGGCGTCCTGGCCAACCTGCTCGCCGCGCCCCTCGTGGCACCGGCCACCGTCGCCGGGGTGTCCGCGGCCGGTCTGGCGCCGCTCTGGCCGTTCGGTGCGCGGCTGCTCTGCTGGGCTGGGGCGCTGCCCACCCTCGGCATCGCCAAGGTGGCTCGCACCTGCGCGACCATCCCGGGCGGCACGCTGCCGTGGCCGGACGGCGCGGTCGGCGCGCTCCTGCTCACCGTGGTCACGCTCCTGGTGCTGCTCAGCGGCCGGTGGTGGGCACACCGCGCCCGGGTCCACCCGGCGCTCGCCGCCGCGGTCGTCGTCCTCCTGCTCGCCACCACTGCTCCGACCTCGGTCGCGACGTGGCCGCCACCGGGATGGCGGTTCGTGGCCTGCGACGTGGGCCAGGGCGACGCGCTGGTGCTCGCGACGACGCCCGGGCACGCCGTGCTGGTCGACGCCGGTCCTGACCCGACGTCCGTGAACGCGTGCCTGCGACGCCTCGGGGTGCACGTGCTCGACTCGGTCGTGCTCAGCCACTTCCACGCCGACCACGTCGACGGGCTGTCAGGAGCCCTCGCCGGCCGCCACGTGCGCGAGATCCTGGCCACCCCGGTGCGCGAACCGGACTACCAGTGGTCGCAGGTGCAGACCTTGGCCCGGGCCCGCGGCATACCCGTCCACGACGTCGTCGCCGGCGACCACCTGAGCTGGCCCGGGGTGACGGCTGACGCCTGGTGGCCGGCGCGCCGCATCGCCGCGGGGTCGGTGCCCAACAACGCCAGCGTGGTGCTGGCGGTGCGTTCCGGACCGGTCGACCTGTTGCTGCTGGGCGACGTCGAGCGCGAGGCGGCCCACGCCCTGCTGCTCCAGCTGCGGCGTGACCCGGCGATGACCGCCCGGGCGGCCGGGTTCGACGTGGTCAAGGTGGCGCACCACGGGTCGGGCAACCTCGACGAGGGCCTGCTGGCGGAGGTGCGAGCGCCGGTCGCGGTGATCAGCGTGGGCAAGGACAACGACTACGGCCACCCCTCGCCCAAGGCGCTGGAGGTGTTGCGCCACAACGGGTATGCCGTCCTGCGCACCGACCAGCGCGGCGACGTTGCCGTGGTGGCCGTCGATGGCGACGTGGGCGTCACCTGGCGCCGACGCTAGGGCGCCGAAGACACGGCGTCGAGGACAGGGCGCGGTCGGCCCGTCCCGTCAGGTGCTGGCGAGGACCCGCGGCTTGGCCTTGGCCGCCTCGACGAGCGCGTCGATGGTGGCCTGTACCGCCGGCACCCGTTGGAGGTCGGCGGTCGTCACGACGCTGACCGACCGTCGCGACGCCGGGTTGATCGGCAGCGTGACGACGTCGTGGTGGTGGGCCGTCCGGAGGATGAGGTCGGGGATGAGCGCGACGCCGAGGCCTTCGGCGACCAGGCCGAGCACCGCGACATAGTCCTCGGTCTCGAAGCCGACGTGCGGGGAGAAACCGGCGTTCGCGCACATCTGCAGGAGGTGGCCGCGACAGCGCGGACAGCCGGCGATCCAGTTCTCCTGGGCCAGCGCCGAGAGCTCGACCATGTCGGCGGTCGCGAGCGGGTGGGCGCGGGGAAGGGCGAGCCGTACCTCGTCGTCGAGCAGCTTGTGCGTGACGAAGAGGTCCATGTCCTCCTCGCCGCGACCGACGTCGGTGCCCTCGTAGGCGAACGCGACGGCGAGGTCGCACTCGCCGGCCTTGAGCGCGGCGAGCGACTCGGGAGGCTCCGCCTCGGTGAAGGTGACCTGCACGTCGGGGAAGCGCTGCTTCACCAGCGCCAGTGCGCGGGGGACGAGCGTGGCCGAGCTCGACGGGAAGGCCATCAGCCGCACTCGGCCGGCGCGCAGCCCTGCGATCGCCGCGACCTCCTCCTCGGCTGCGTCCAGGGCTGCGAGCACGGCGACGGCGTGTCGCGCCAGCACCTGCCCGGCCTCGGTGAGCCGGACGTTGCGCCCCACGCGCTCGACGAGCACGGTGCCGGTGCGCTGCTCGAGCCTCCGCACCATCTGCGAGATGGCCGGCTGGGAGTAGCCCAACGAGAGGGCGGCACCGGTGAAGCTGCCCTCGTCGGCGATGGCCTTCATGACCCGGAGACCTGCGGCGTCGATCATGAACCAAGCATAACGGCTTGTTATCCAGATGGTTAGTTGTTGAGGGCATCGTGATGGATGGGCCGGTCGGCCCGAGGTGTGGGCTCACCACCGCCGACGGGCAGGTGTCACCCGGCTCTGCTTTCATCGGGAGCACGATGAAGCCCGAGCAGACCGCCACCACCCACGCCACCGAGGGCGACCCGCTCGGCCCCGACGACCTCGTTGCCGCCGACGCAGTCGCTGACGACCACCTCGCCGCGCGACGGGCCTCGGCAGCAGGCCGCACCGGGACCGCCCTCTGTCTCTCCGGTGGTGGCTACCGTGCAGCGTTGTTCCACCTCGGGGCGCTGCGACGGCTCAACGAGCTCGGCGTCCTGAGCCAGCTCACCACCGTGACCGGTGTCTCGGGAGGCTCGATCGTCGCCAACCTCCTGGCCGACCCGAGGCTCACGTTCCCGGGTGACGGCGGGGTCGTCGAGGGGTTCGAGGACTTCGTGGCGGAGCCGCTGGCCCGCCTGACCTCCCGCAACATCCGCACTCCCGCCCTGCTGGCCAGGGCCAAGCCGTGGAAGTGGCTGACCCGCGATGCCGCCATCAGGGCGCTCGCCGACGAGCTCGCCGACGTCGTGACCGGGTGGTCGAGACCACTGCGCGACAGCTCCAGGTCCGGGCCGGCAGTCGTCACCTGCGCGACCGAGATCGGCTACGGCGTCGACTGGGTCTTCGAGGACCCGACCGCCCACCGTCCCCACGGCCGGGTCGGCGACTACCGCCTCGGGTATGCCGCGCCGCCGGCAGACCTGCGCCTGGCCGAGGTCGTGGCGGCCTCCTGCGCCTTTCCCCCGTTCTTCGCCCCGATGGTGCTCGACGGGGTGGCCATTCACCTCACCGGCGGGAAGAAGGGCCTCGAGTCCGAGGAGGAGCGCGCCGCGATCATGCGCCGGATCCGGCTCACCGACGGCGGGGTCTACGACAACCTCGGCCTCGAGCCGGTCTGGAAGCGTCATGCGACCGTGCTGGTCAGCGACGGAGGTGGGGTGTTCCGGGCCCGCACCGAGCGCACGGTCGTCGGCCGCACCCTGCGCATCCTGGGGATCGCCACCAACGGCGGGCAGTCGGTCCGCAGTCGCTGGCTCCAGGCCGGCTTCACGCGCGGTGCCCTGCGCGGCACGTCGTGGGCGCTCGACACCGTCGTCGACGGCTGTTACCCCCGCGCGACCACCGAGCTCATCAACGCGGTGCGCACCGACCTCGACGCCTTCAGCCGCGAGGAGCAGCACGTCCTCGAGCGCCACGGCTACCTCATCGCCGACGCGCAGGTCAGGGCGCACTGTCCCGAGCTCGTCACCCGCGACGCCCCGGCGGTGCCACCCCACGACGACGTGGCCGACCCTGCCGTCGCCTCCGCCGCCCTCGTCGACTCCTCGAAGCGCCGCCTGCTCGGTCGGTCCTGACGGGCTCGACCCGCCGACGTACCCTAGCCCCGTGACCAGCACCGCCCCTGTGACCACGACCGACGCGAGCGCCGAGCTCGACGCCGTCGCGGCGCTGCTCGCGCGGGGCAACGTGCTCGTCCTCACCGGTGCCGGCATCTCCACCGACTCCGGGATCCCCGACTACCGGGGCCCGGACGGCACCCGCCGGGTGACTCCCATGCAGTACGCCGAGTTCCTGGGGTCGTCGCAGGCGAGGCAGCGCTACTGGGCCCGTAGCTACGTCGGCTGGCAGCGGTTCAACCTGGCCAGGCCCAACTCCGGCCACGACGCCGTCGCCCGCCTCCAGCAGTGTGGGCTGGTCGGCCCCGTCATCACCCAGAACGTCGACGGGCTCCACCAGCAGGCCGGGGCCACCGACGTCGAGGAGCTGCACGGGTCGCTCGCCAGGGTGGTGTGCCTGACCTGCGGCGACCGGTCTTCCCGGTGGGACCTCGACGAGCGGATGCGCGAAGCCAACCCGACCTACACGGTGACGAGCGACGAGATCAGGCCCGACGGCGACATCGTCCTCAACGAGCTCGACGTCGACGCGTTCCGCACCCCGCTCTGCCTCGTGTGCGGTCACGACACCCTCAAGCCCGACGTCGTGTTCTTCGGGGAGTCGGTGCCGAAACCGTTGGTGGAGAAGTGTTTCCGGCTCACCGAGGAGGCCAGTGCGCTCGTCGTGCTGGGGTCGAGCCTCAAGGTGATGAGCGGCTACCGCTTCGTGCGCCGAGCGGCCGCGCTCGACATCCCGGTCGCGATCATCACCCGCGGACCCACGCGGGGAGACGCTGTGGCCGCCGTGCAGGTCGACGCGTCCCTCGGCCCGACGCTCGCTGCGCTGCTCGACCGCCTGGCCGCCTGACCAGCTGACCTGCCGTGGCCCGACCCCGGGCCGAGCCGGTGCTCGCGGGTCAGCCCGGTCGCCGGGCGACGAGCACGACGTCGATCGCGTCGCCGTGCTCGGTGGGGCGCACGTACTCCTCGCAGCGCTCGATGGCCAGGTCGCCCGCGGCCTCGCGCAGCTGCTCGGGGGTGTGCAGGAGAGCCGGGTCGGACGGCCCGCCGACCCCCTCGGTGAGGTTGCGCAGGCCGTGTCCCACGACGACCAGCGCGCCCCCGGGAGCCAGCCAGCTCCGGGTCCGTGACACGACGTCCGACGGCAGGTGCAGGTAGGAGACCAGCACCAGGTCGTACAGGACCTGGGGTGCGGGGTGCCATGACCGGGCGTCCGCGACGACCCAGTCGATCCGGTGTCCCAGCCGCGTCGCCTCCTTCTCGCCCTTCGCGAGCCCGACCGACGAGAAGTCGACTGCCGTCACGCGCCAGCCCCGCGATGCCAGCCACACGGCGTGACGACCTTCGCCGGCGCCTAGGTCGAGCGCGCGACCCGGCGGCCACCCGCCCACGATCCGCTCCACCTCGGCGTTCGGGGTGGCGCTCCAGACGTGCTCGTGGGCGGCATAGCGCTCGTCCCACATCGCCTGACGGGTGGTCGGGGTGCCGCGGTCGGGGTCGGGCAGGTCCGGTCCGCCGGTCGAGCCGTGCCTGTCGGAGTGCTGGTGCCCGTCGCTCATCCCCCTAGCATCGCCGATATGACCAGCAACGTCCCTGCGGAAGACCCGTCGGTCGTGGTCCGCGACGCGACCCCGGCCGACCTGCCCGCGATGGCGGCTGTCTACGACGAGCAGGTGCGCACCTCGGTGGCGACCTTCGACACCGAGCCGCGCGGCGCGGCATACCTGGGGGAGAAGCTCGCGGCCGTCGACGAGGGGAACGTCGTCTTGGTGGCCTGCACTGCCACCGACGAGCTCCTCGGCTACGCCTTCTCCGGGCCCTTCCGCCCGCGCCCGGCCTACGCGGGCACCAAGGAGGTCTCGGTCTACCTCGCGGAGCCCGCGCGGGGTCGCGGCCTGGGCCGCACCCTGTATGCCGCGTTGCTGGCGCGGCTCGACGCCGCACCCGGCGTGCACACCCAGGTGGCCGTGGTCGCCCTCCCCAACGACGCGAGCGTGGCGCTGCACGTGGCGTCGGGTTTCGAGCGGGTGGGGGTCCTGCGCGAGGTGGGGCACAAGTTCGGTCGGTACGTCGACACCGTGTGGTACCAACGGATGAGCCCGACGCACTAGCCCTCGGCTAGGGCAGCTCGAGCACCTTCTCGACCGTCGGCCAGATGAGGGCGGCGAGCTCGGCATGGCCGGCAGCCAACAGGTGCTGCCGGTCGGAGGCGAGCAGCTCCAGGCGCTCGGTGTAGCCGCTGAGCGTGCCGTCGTCGGTGTGGCACACAGGGATCCCGGCGCACGCGCGGACCTGCTCCGCCTCGTACCTGTCGATGATCGCCGTGAGCGTGGCGACACCCTTGGCGTTGATCGTCCCCTTGCCGGTGAACGGGGAGCACGGGTCCGTGTCGGCGAAGCCGGCCACGGCGACCGGGTCCTTGGCCAGCGCCTTGGCGTATCCCGCGGGGCTGCCGAAGTTGCTCACCACGAGGATGGTCGTCTTGGGTGAGGCGGAGTGCACCGTCTCGACGGCGGCGCGCACCGACGCCCGGAACTCGGGCAGGTGGGCGGCGTCGCTGCCGTCGCAGCGGATGTCGTTGTCGATGGTCTGGACGATCGCCAGGGCTGGGAACGGGACCTGGTCGAGAGCGGCCTCGGCCTGTGCCGGCAAGGTGGCCGCCTTCGCACCGTTCTCGGCGGTGTTCGCGACCGACCCCTGGGTCTCGGGCCGCACCTTGACGAGCCGGAGGTAGACGCTGTCCACCTTAGGGTCCGTCCCTGTGGCCCACGAGCTCTTCGGTGAGTTCTCCTGCGGACGGTCTGGATCGGCGCTCAGCCCGGTCAGCGCGGAGTGACCGAAGGCGATCACGCCCCGAGGGTGGTCTGCCTCCGCCGGACTGGTGGTCGTGGTGCGGCTGGTGGTCGTGTCGCGGCCCTGGGCGGCGCCCACCGATCCGTCGGGCTCCTTGCCGGCGCACCCGCCAGCGAGAACCACGGCCAAGGCCAGCGTGCTGGCCGCCACTGCTGGGTGTCGTGCCACGGTGAGCCCCCCTCGCAAGGCTGCCTCGGGTGCGCGGTCACGCCGACAGCTGCTGTTGCCAGCATGGGGGTGCAGCAGGCCGGTGGCAACGGGATATCGGCGTAGCCCCTGGGGGCCGCGCTCGGTCGTTCCGTCGGGACCGCGTGGTACCAACGGACGAGCCCGACACATTGGGGCTGGCGCATCGGGCCCTTGCTTGGCACTCTCGGAAATGCACCCCTGTCGCAGGCTGTGGAGGTTCGGAGATGGGCGCCATCGGAGTTGGGCCGTTCGAGAACGACGACGCACTCGACTTCCTCGACGAGCTCGAGGAGTCGGAACAGGACGCGCGTCGACGCAAGGTGGAGACCGCCCTCGTCCGGGTGGTCCGAGCGTCCGGCTACATCGAGGCGCCCACCATGTCCGAGGCCGTCGCGGCGGCAGCTGTGGTGGCCGCCAGCGACGACTTCGAGGCCGTGATCGGGGAGCGGAACGTGCCGCGCTGGCTCGACGAGGACCCGATCGAGGTCGACGAGCGGCTCGAGGAGCTCGCGACGCAGGCCCTGCACCGCGCCCTGAAGTCCGACGACAACGAGCTCTGGGAGCTGTGGGCCGAGGGTGATGGTGGCGAACGCTTCGCCACCAAGGTCACGCACCTGCTCGACGCCCTGGGGGAGTGACGAGCACCTGACGACCGCGGCCACCCACACGTATGCCGCGGCACGCACGAGGCGTACCGCGGCACACGGGGCAGCCGGCACCTGAGGGTCGAGGTCAGATGCGGCGCAGCACCGCCGTGACCTTGCCGAGGATGGTGGCATGGTCTCCGTCGATGGGGTCGAAGGCGGCGTTGTGCGGCATCAACCACACCTTGCCGTCCTTGCGCTTGAAGGTCTTGACGGTGGCCTCGTTGTCGAGCATCGCGGCCACGATGTCGCCGTTGTCGGCGCTGGGCTGCTGCCGGACGACCACCCAGTCGCCGTCGCAGATCGCGGCCTCGATCATCGAGTCACCGACGACCTGGAGGAGGAAGAGCTGACCCTCGCCGACGATCTGGCGGGGGAGCGGGAAGACGTCCTCGACGGTCTCCTCGGCCAGGATCGGCACCCCGGCCGCGATGCGACCCAGCACCGGCACGTAGGACGCCTCGGGGCGCTGGTCGTTGACGCCGGTCTCGTCGTAGGTCGCGGTCTCGTCCTCGACGCTGGCGCCGCCGCGGTAGCCGCGCATGTCGGCGGGGGAGTCGGGTGAGACGACCTCGATGGCGCGCGGTCGGTTGGGGTCGCGACGCAGGAAGCCCTTGCGCTCGAGCGTCGACAATTGGTGGGCGACCGAGCTGGGGGAGGTGAGCCCGACGGCCTCGCCGATCTCGCGCAGGCTCGGCGGGTAGCCACGGCGGTCGACCGAGTTGCGGATCACCTCGAGCACGCGGCGCTGCCGGACGGTCAGCCCGTCGCCGCGATCACGGTCGGGCAGTTCCTTGACGTTGTCGTCGCTCATGCCGCTTCCTCACTGGAGCAGGTACGGGTTTCAGGTGGGGCAGGTACGGGGTGTTCAGGTGGTGCTGGTGCCGGTCGGGCGCCTGTGCCGCGGCTGGTTCAGGGGGCTGTCAGGTGCTGCTCGATGTCACGCGTGGGGCGGCTGGGCCGGGCGTGAAAGGAGCGTTGTCAGTGGCCTCTGATGTGCTTGGGGCATGAACACAGCGTATGACTTTCGAACGTCTGTGCCAAACATGTGTTCGACGCGTGTCTTGATCCGTTCGAACATGCGTGCTAGAAATCACCTAGGCAGTTCTTCGCACACCCGTTCGATGAACTCGACAACCAGCTGGCATGCAGATGCCACGATGGAGGACCAGATGAGTGCAGCAGTCGCTTGGGACGTCGCCCCCGCACCGGTGCGGGTCCCCGTTCGCCCGGCTCGCCCGCAGCTGGTCTCGGTGCCCACCGGGGCTGCGGTGCCCGAGGTGCCGGCCACGCCGGTGCGCATCACCCGGGCCGGGCGGTTGGCCCTCACCCTGACGGTCGTCGTGGCCGCTGTGGCCCTGGCCGTCGCCCTGTTCAGCGGCGGTGCGTCCGCCACGGTGATCGACCACTCCACCACCGTCGGCGCGGGCCAGACCCTCTCCGAGATCGCCACCCAGCAGCTGCCGCAGCTGCCGATGGCCGAGGCCGTGGCCCAGCTCCAGATCGCGAACGACCTGACCGGCAGTGACATCCACGCGGGTCAGACGCTGCTCATCCCGCGCGTCGGCTGACCTGGTCACGAGCGCTGATGGACCGGGCAGCGTTGCCCGGCTGAGGGAGACGGGCAACGTCAGGCTGGACAGCCTCTGACGGCGCCGACCGAGTCAGCTGGCCTTGGCCAGGTGGGTCCACCGGATCGCGGAGGTGTCGCCCGCCTTCTCGATGGCGACTTGATCGACCCCCACGGCTGACGACGTCGTGGTGGTGCGGACCGGCATCCCCGCGGTGACCTTGTAGCTCGCGATACCCGGCAGCGCGGTGATGACGGTGCCGTCCTTGGGGTGGAAGCGCAGGTGGTTGAACTTCACGCCCGATCCAGCCTTGTCCACCGCGAGCTGGTCGACGTAGACGGGGGTCTTGTACCCACCGACGTTGGCCCAGGAGCTGATGGGGATCGGCGCCCCACCGCTGATCCGGTACGGCTCCTGCCGCTGACCGGTCTTGATGAAGGTCCCGTCCGCGGGCACGGCGTTGAGGTGGTTCCACACCCCGCCGGTGCCGGCCCGGTCGATCGCCGTCTGGTCGACCACCACGGTCGGCTTGGTGCCGCCGAAGACCGTCCACGACGTCACGATGACCGGAGCGCCGCCCGCGATGCGGTATGCCTCCTTGCGCTGGGCGCCCTTGATGAAGGTGCCCTCAGCCGGTCGCATCGGGAGCGTGGCCAGCGAGGTGCTCGAGATCAGGTAGGTCGGCTGGGTGCCGCCGAAGGCCGTCCAGGTGGACGCGAAGACCGGGGCCTTGCCGACGAGGCGGAAGACCTGCGAGGTCTCCCGCACCTTGATGAAGCTGCCCGAGGGTGGGGGCTTGTAGGCCTGGTCCTTGAAGTGGATGAAGTTGGTGGGCCAGTTGCGGTCGCCCCGGGGCACTCGCCAGCGCGAGGAGTAGCCGCCGCCGTAGGACGAGTCGGAGATGACGATGTAGGCGGAGGTCACCTCCTCGACGTAGCCGACGTGTCCGTAGCCGGGGGCGTAGGCGCTGCCGTAACCCCACTGCGCCACCGAGCCCACGGTGGCCGTCTTGTCGACCTTGAAGCCGCGTTTCGTGGCGTTGGCTGCCCAGCTTCCGCCGTTGCCCATCGCACTCTGCTGGGCGACTCCGTTGCGCGACAGTCGGTAGGCCACGTAGTTCACGCAGTTGTTGCCCGAGGCGCTGACCGGGTAGCCCCAGACCGACTTCCCGGCGTACCCGGAGAAGGCGATGCAGGAGATGTTCGTCGCCTTGCACTCCCGGACCATCGTGTCGGCGTGGGCCGGTGCGGCGACGGTGGCCGTGACCGCCATGGCGGCACTGGCAGTGAGGGCGAGCGCGGCGAGACGTGCGGCAGCGCGGCGGAGGTGACGTCGCATGACTTCCCGGGGGTTGGGGGGACCGGGCGGGGTGCCAGATGGTGCTCGACGGGAGGGGCCCGGTCGGGGGCCTCCGACAGGGTGCCCTACCGCGGATCGTCTTGTCCCATTTGCCCGGAGAACATCGCCGGTGTAATTCGGCGGCTCGTGCTCAGGGCGACGACGCTGCATCGGCCGAACGGTCGAGGATCGGCGTTCGACCTACGCCATCGGTCCTACGCGTTGTCCCCGATGCGCGCACGCCTCGTGGGCGAGGACCGTCAGGGGGATGAGGACTACTTCGAGAGTCGCGGCCGCCCTGTCCGCCGCCGGCGTCGCGGTCGCGCTCGGCTGCCTGCCGGCCGACGCTGCTGTCGGCACCAAGACCATGTTCACCGTCGACACCCAGTTCGTCGACGGTCCCAGCGACATCGTGGCTGCCAGCGGACCGCTGTCGGCGTGCACCCAGGTGAGCGACGTCGAGGGCGCCGGTGACCTGCGCACCCACAACCAGCTCGTCTTCAGCGGCGTCAAGGTGCTGTCCTGCGGGACGGCCAGCGTGACCGTCGGCTACCAGGCCTTCATCACGCTGCCCGCCCTCCAGAACCCGGCCGTGCTGCCTGCCGGTGGTGGCTTCAAGACCTTCGGGACCTGGTGGGTGATCGACTCCACGCTCGCCGGGGTCAGCTCGGGAGGTGGCACGTTGATGGGCGACAGTCGCACCTGCACCCTCGACCCGGGCTCGGACGGCTGCATCACCGACCTGTTCCGCGGGACCGTCTCCTGACCCGTTCGACCGGCCCGGGTGCTGGTCGGCCGTCGTGCTGGTCGAGCGTGACGTGGCTGGCGCCGCCAGCGAGCGCCTGAGCGATCTATTCAGCGGTCCGCTCGCCGCGGTCGGCGGGCGGGGTGGCCCAGGTCACCGCCCCACAGGTGTGGGGTGCCCTCGTACTCGAGGTAGGAGAGGTCGCGCCCCAGGAAGTGCGCGAGCCGCTGGGCAGCCCTGCGTACCTGGGTGCGTCCGTCCTGCGTGACGCCGGGAGCCAGCCGCACCTCCACCTCGACCACGTCCGGGCGTACGGTCCGCTTCCACAGGCCAACGTTCACCGACTCCAGCACGACCCAGGCCCAGAACGGGTCGGTGTGGTCGGCATACGGGTGGTCGGGCAGCGACGGGAAGTTCACCTGCGGATAGCTGAGCACCACCTCGTCATAGGTCGGGAACAGGTATGCCGCCGGGGCGGCCGGGCTGCGCCGGCGCACCTGGGTGGGGTCGAACCAGTGCGGGATGTCCTCGACCTCGACCTGCTCGAGCTCGCCGCCGATCTCGGCCAGGGCTTGCTTGGTGTCGGCGACGGTGAGGCTGGACCAGCGGGTGAAGTCCTTGACGCTGGTCGGTCCGTGGCCGGCCACGTAGCGCCGGACGAGCTCGACCAGGGCCTCCTCGCGGGTGCGGGAGGGAGTGGGCGGGACGACCTCGTCGACCAGGGCGTAGGAGTGGTGCACGCCCTTCATCGGGCCCGAGCAGACCAGTCCCCTCAGCTCGGCGACGGCGAGCAGGTGGCCGAGCTCTTGGCCCGGCTGGATGGTGGACCTCCGGCAGGTGAACTCGTCATTGAGCTCGGGTCGGGTGCGAAAAGTCCTGTCCTGCAACAGCTCTGCCAACAGCTCGAGCCCTTGGTCGAGCCGGCGTGGCTCGTCGAGCCCGAGCTGTCGGTGCCGGCCGGCCATGCCGGACAGCACCCTGGGCGAGGTGAGCTCGAGGATCCACCGCAGGTCCTCGGCGGCGACGAAGTGCCAGGTCGGGCGGAGGATGTGGGTGCGCAGGAAGGCGCCGGAGTCGAGCTCGCGCTGCACCGCGGCATACGTGTCCTTGCGTGAGCGCATGGCGAGCGAGAAGAAGGCGTGGTCGCGCTCCTGGCTCTGCACGCAGGTGAGCAGCCGCACGACGTCGACGGCCTTGGGCGCGGGCGCCGAAGACAGCCGCTGCGTCGCGAGGCGCTGGGCGAGGACGCGAGCTGGGTCCATGGCAGCATCCTCTCGAAGACCGCCGACAGGTGCGCGACTATGGGGTGATGGAGCAGAGCACCACCGTCGAGATCGCCGCACCGCCCGAGCGCGTCTGGGAGGTGATGGCCGACGTCGAGCGCTGGTCGGAGTGGACCGACACCGTCACCTGGGTGCGCCGGCTCGACGAGGGCCCGCTGCGTCCGGGGTCGCGGGCCAAGATCAACCAGCCGAAGCTGCCGGAGACCGAGTACGTCGTGACCGAGCTCGAGCCGGGCGAGGGCTTCACCTGGGTGGCCACCGGGCCGGGTGTGCTGACGACGGCCCGACACACCATCGAGGGCCTGCCCGGTGGTGGCTCGCGGGTGCGGCTGTCCGTCGAGCAGGGCGGCTGGCTCGGGTCGGTGATGGGGCGGGTCTTCCGCGGGCTCACCGACCGCTACCTCGCGACGGAGGCGGCCGGTTTGAAAGCTCGGTGCGAGGGGGGCCGATGAGTTCGCCCGGCTCCGTCGGTCGGTATGGCTGGGAGCGCGACCGACAGCGCAGAGCACGGCTGACAGCCCCTTTCCACGACCACAGGAGGCAGACATGACCAAGGTGTGCGCGAGCATCACGACGTCGGTGGACGGCTACGTCACCGGACCTGACGACGGCCCG
Organism: Pedococcus bigeumensis; assembly: GCF_039531795.1. Taxonomy (NCBI): domain Bacteria; kingdom Bacillati; phylum Actinomycetota; class Actinomycetes; order Micrococcales; family Intrasporangiaceae; genus Pedococcus; species Pedococcus bigeumensis. The sequence goes on from NZ_BAAAQS010000001.1 coordinate 907,178, forward strand.
GGCAAGGGACTCGGAGAGGGCGGCGAGCGGCTGCACTACTGGGTCTTCGGTGGGCCGTGGACCTACGAGTCGGACGCCAAGGGCGAGCCGGGCGCCGGTCTCGACGGGGTGGCGAAGGAGTGGATGGACGCCGCCTTCGCCCGGCTCGGGGCCTGCGTCGTCGGCCGGAACATGTACGAGGCGGCCGGGCACTGGGGCGACCGGAACCCTTGGCACGTGCCGACCTTCATCGTCACGCACCGGCCCGAGGAGCAGCCCGACGGCGACGAGTTCGTGTTCGTCGACGGCCTGGCGGAGGCCGTCGAACGGGCCAGGGCCGCCGCCGGGGACAAGGACGTCAGCCTCAGCGGGGGAGCGGACGTCATCCGCCAGGCGCTCGCTGCCGGGCTGGTCGACGAGCTGAGCATCGTCGTGGCCCCGGTGATCCTGGGTCGCGGCAAGCTGCTCTTCGAGGGCTTCGACCACGACATCGAGCTCACCCCGAAGGGCGTGCGGCAGTCACCGCTGGCGACCTTCATCGACTACGAGGTCGCCAAGCCCTGACCACCCATCCCTTCCAGGAGTGCGAACCCGGTCGGGAGTGGGAGCCGGGTCGAGGGGCGCTCGGACCACCGGTGGGTCGATCTGCCCATCCCGCCGCTGTGTGGTTGGGCGGTTCGACCGACGCGGTCGGCCTGCCCCGCTTCCTACCGTCGAGGCATGAGCACTCACCTCGAAACCATCGTCATCGGTGCCGGTCAGGCGGGCCTCGCCACGGCATTCCAGCTGCGGCAGTCTGGCCGCGACTGCCTGGTCGTCGACGCCGGCACCCGCGTGGGCGACGGCTGGCGCAACCAGTGGGACTCGCTGCGGCTCTACAGTCCCGCCAAGCACGACTCGCTGCCCGGGATGGCATTCCCGGCTGACCCGTGGCACTTCCCCGGCAAGGACGAAGTGGCCGACTACCTCGAGACCTATGCGCGCGAGCTCGCCCTCCCGGTGCGGCTCAGCACGCGCGTCAGCCGGTTGTCCGCGGCGACGACGGGTGGTTTCCTCGTCGAGACCGACGGCGGCGACTACCTGGCCGACCACGTCGTCGTCGCCACCGGCACCTTCGGGCGCCGACCGCACGTGCCCGACTTCGCGGCGGACCTCGACCCGGGCATCCTCCAGCTGCACTCGAGCGAGTACCGACGCCCGTCGCAGCTGCCGGACGGGCCGGTGCTCGTCGTCGGCGCCTCCCACTCCGGGTTCGACGTTGCCTACGAGGTGGCGCCCGACCACTCGACCGTCCTCGCTGGTGCGGGGCACGGTGAGATCCCCGTGCCACACGGGTCGCGTCGGTTCAGGATGGTCATGCCTGTGCTGTGGTTCCTCTGGGGACACGTCATCAACCGCCGAACCCCGGTGGGCCGCAGGGAGATGCAGGAGATCCGGTTCCACGGCGGGCCGGCCCTGCGGGTCAAGGTGGCCGACCTCGAAGCGCGCGGCGTGGAGCGCATCGAGGAGCGCGTGACCGGAGTCGAAGGGGGACGGCCGCTGCTCGCGAGCGGCCGGGTCGTCGACGCGTCGACGGTGGTGTGGGCGACCGGCTTCGTCCAGGACTTCGGCTGGATCGATGTCCCGGGCGTCATCGGCGAGGACGGTTGGCCACGCGAGCTGCGAGGCGTGGTGGAGGACGCTCCTGGTCTGTACTTCTGCGGGCTGTCGATGCAGAGCTCGTTCCGGTCGATGCTCATCGGAGGGGTGGGTGCTGACGCGGCCCACGTCGCCAAGGAGATCGACCGCCGCGCCACGCGGGCTACCGCCACCGGTGTCGGGGACCCCAGCCGCTCAGGCCGTCTCGCGGCCTGAGCGCGACGTCGGCTCGGCGTTCCTGCTTCCGACCGGCGCCGCTGGTCCAGGCCGGTCCGCGGGCTTCCCGTCGCGCGTATCCTCCAAGATGGAGGTACCGCGATGGGCGTCGTGGAGGAGCTGGCCCGGGCGCGTCAGACCTACGAACGCGGTGACTGGGTCGCCGCCTTCCAGGCCTGGTCCGACGTCGAACCCGGGGCGCTCGACGCTGCCGACCAGACACGGGTGGCTTACACCGCATACCTGCTCGGGCGGCGTGAGGACTGCCAGGCGGCCCTGCAGCGGGCCTTCAAGGCACACGTGGACGCGGGCGATCCCGCGGCGGCGGCACGGGCGGCCCTTTGGCTGGCCATGGTCCACACGAGGGCGGGCGAGCTGTCGGTGGGTGGCGGGTGGGCAGCGCGGGCCCAGGGCCTCCTCGCCGCGGCCGGTGACGTGGTGGAGCGCGGCTACCTGTCCTACCTGCAGATGCATCGGCACATCGAGAAGCACGAGTGGCCGCAGGCGCTCGCCTGTGCGCAGGAGACCACGGCCGTCGGTCGCCGGTTCGGCGACGCCGACCTCACCGCGCTGGGGCTGTCGGCGCAGGGAAGGCTCACGCTCATGTCGGGATCGGTGCCGCAGGGGCTGGCGCTGTTCGACGAGGCGATGACCGCGGTGGCCTCCGGCGAGGTGTCGCCGGTGTGGGCGGGTGACATCTACTGCCTGATGATCGAGGGCTGCCAGGAGGTGTCGGACTTCCGGCGGGCAACGGAGTGGACCGACGCGCTCGCCCTGTGGTGCGACCACCAACCGGGGCTCGTGCCCTGGACCGGGCAGTGCGCCGTGCACCGCGGCCAGATCATGGCCCTGCGCGGGGCATGGGCGGAGGCCCTGGAGGAGCTGGGGCTTGCGCTCCAGCGCTACGTGAGCGCCGATGCGATGCAGGCCAGCGGGCTGGCGCTCGCCGAGCGAGGTGACGTGCTGCGGCTGCAGGGTCAGTATGCCGCCGCTGACGCCGCCTACACCGAGGCGGGAACCTACGGCTTCGAGCCGCAGCCCGGGTTGGCGCTCCTGTGGCTGGCCCAGGGTCGGCAGGAGGTGGCCCACGCGGCGGTGGTGCGGCTGCTCGCCGAGACGGAGGGACCGGTGCCCAGGGCGCGGTTGTTGCCGGCCGCGGTGCAGGTCCTGCTGGCAGTGGGCGAGGTCGAGCGCGCCGTCGAGTGCGCCACCGAGCTGACCGCGATCGCGCGGGACTTCGGGTGCGCCGCCGTCACTGCGGAGTCCCAGGACGCACAAGGCCTGATCCGCCTTGCCATGGGCGACGCCGCCGGCGCGCTGCCCCACCTTCGGGCGGCTCGCGGCGCGTGGACGCAGCTGGGCTGTCCCTACCGCGCGGCGCGGTCACAGGGACAGCTCGGCCGCTGCCTGGCCGACCTGGGTGACGCCGAGTCCGCGACCCGTGAGCTGCGAGGTGCGCTGTCGACCCTCACCGGTCTGGGCGCGGTGCCCGACGCGGAGTCGGTGCGGCGGTTGCTGGCCCCGGCACAGCTGCCCGGTGGGCTCACCGAGCGCGAGGCGCAGGTGCTACGGCTGCTCGCCTCGGGTCGCAGCAATGCCCAGATCGCCGCAGAGCTGGTCCTCAGCCACAAGACGGTGGCCCGGCACCTGAGCAACATCTACACCAAGCTCGACGTCACCACCCGGACCGCTGCCGCGGCCTATGCGTTCGATCACGACCTGGCCTGAGGAGACCGCGGGCCCACGGGCCACGAGTTGCTGGGTCGAACGACCCACGGTGTGGCGAACAGGATGGGCCGACGCACCGATGAGGCCGGGTGCACCGCGCCCCTACGGTCAGAGCCATGCACAGCACGGTGCCGCTGGTTGCGGGGATGGTCTCGACGACCATCTTCGCCGGCAGCGTGCTGCCCATGCTGGTCAAGGCGGCTCGCAGCCGCGACCTGTCGTCGTACAGCCTCGGCAACCTCGCGCTCGCCAACGTCGGCAACGTGGTCCACTCGGTCTACGTCTTCAGCCTGCCGCCCGGACCCTTGTGGGCACTGCACTCCTTCTACTTGGTGAGCACCGGCCTGATGCTCTGCTGGTACCTGTGCTGGGTCGGGAGCCCGCGGGCGGGTCCGGCAGCGACACCCGGCAGCCAGCCCCAGCACTCAGGAGGCGAGGTCGCGCCGCATCACCAGGCGGGGCAGCTTGCTGGCCACCGCGTCGGTCGTGCCGACGACCGAGAACCCGGCCCTCTCGAACATCGAGCGGGTGCCCACGAACGCCATGGTGAGGTCCATCCGCTGGTCACCGGGGTCGACCGGGTGGGCCTCGACGGCGGGCGCGCCGTGGGCCGCGGCATACGCCACCGCGCCCTCGATGAGGTGGGCGGTGACCCCGCGCCTGCGGAAGCCCGACCGCACCACCACGCAGACGATGCTCCACACCGGCAGGTCGTCGACGGGCCGCATGAGCTTGGACTGCGCGAGCCGGGAGATCTCCGAGCGCGGTCCGATGTTGCACCAGCCGACCGGCTCGTCGTCGAGGTAGGTGACGACACCGGGTGGGTGCTCGCGCTCGCAGAGGGCTCGCATCGCCTGCTCGCGGGCGTGCGGGCCGGTGCCGCCGAGCTCGGTGATCTCCCTGGCCTGGAGGCGGTGCGACAGGCACCAGCAGTGGGTGGGGCGGCGGTTCTTGTTGATGACGTCGGCGAAGTCCTCGAACCGGTCGGGCGTCACCGGGTGCGTCTCCCACTTCTCGGCCATGCGCCCACCCAAGCACGGCGCGGTGACACAGCGCACCGGACCCACACAGCAACAGCGCACCGGACGTACACGAGGGCTGGGCACAGCGCGCCGACCGGGTGGTGGACGCCGACCGACCCCAGTGCCCCCTGTGGGTCGGCCGGCGCCCGGCTCGTGGTCGAGTGAGCGCCAACCCACTCTCCGGCGCTCGTGATGGGTCGGTTGACGCTCACTCGGGACCGTCAGCGGGCGAGGTAGCCGCCGTCGATCGGATAGTAGGTGCCGGTCGCGAACGACGCCGCGTCGCTGGCCAGCCAGGCGACCAGCTCGGCGACCTCCTCGGGCTCGCCGATCCGCTGCAAGGCGTGCTGGGTCCCGAGGAAGTCGAGGGTCGCCTGGTCGAGGTGCTGCTCGACCAGAGGGGTGCGGATGAAGCCCGGGCCCACGGCGTTGACGCGGATGCCGTCGGGGGCGTGCTCCCACGCGGCGGCCTGGGTCAGGCCCACGACGCCGTGCTTGGCGGCCGTGTAGGCGCTGGCGGTGGCGAAGCCGACCGCTCCGAGGATCGAGGCCATGTTGATGATCGAGCCGCCGCGGCCGCCTGCCTTCATCGCCCGGATCGCCGCCCGTTGGGTGTAGAACACGCCGTCGAGGTTGACGCCGATGACCTGGTGCCAGCCCTCATCGGTGTAGTCGCCGCTGGAGCTGGCCTCTCCGCCGATGCCGGCGTTGCACACGGCGACGTTGACGTGCCCGAGCGCCGTCACCGCCTCGTCCATCGCCGCGTCGACCGCGGCCGAGTCGCTGACGTCGACGACTGCGGTGTGCACCCGGCACTCGAACGCGTCGAGCTCCTTGGCCACGACGTCGAGTGCGGCCTGGTCGAGGTCCCAGAGGGAGATGTCGGAGCCGGAGCGGGCCAGGACGTGGGCGCAGGCCCGTCCGATGCCGGACGCGCCGCCGGTGACGACAGCGACCTTGCCGCCGAGTCCGTAGTTGTTCATGGTGCTTCCTTCCGTGGGGGAGTCCCGTCTGTGGTTCCTCCAGCGTCCGCACCCACGGACCGCGCGAGTAGGGTCCAAGGGCCCTGTGCCGGATCGGCCCGGGCAGCGGGTCGACAAGGAGACGAGCGTGCTCGAGGCAGGGTTCTGGGGATTCGTCGGTGGCGTCGCGCTCCTCGTCGGGGCTGCGGCCGGCATCTGGCTGCCGACGTCGAAACGGGTGATCGGCTGGGTGATGGCGATCGGCTCCGGGGTGCTCGTCAGCGCCCTGACCTTCGAGCTGGCCGGTGAGGCCTACGACAAGGCCGGAGGAGTCTCCACGGTCATCGGGCTGCTCGCCGGGTCGGTGGTGTTCTTCCTCGGCGACTGGTTCATCGACAGCCGCGGCGGCCACCGGCGCAAGAGCCCCTCCGGCCCGCAGGCCGGCGCGGCTGGGTCCGCGCTCGCGCTCGGCGCCCTGCTCGACGGCATACCGGAGTCCGCGGCGATCGGGGTCAGCACGATCGGCGGGGGAGGCGTGGGCATCGCGGTCGTGGCGGCGGTCTTCCTGTCCAACATCCCCGAGGGCCTGTCGTCGTCGGCCGGGATGAAGTCGGCCGGGCACAGTGCCCGCTTCATCATGGGCATGTGGCTGGGGGTCACCGCCGCTGCGACCGTCGCCGCCGCGCTCGGCCGGGTGCTGCTCGACGGGGCGGACCCGACGGTCGTCGCGACGATCCAGGCGTTCGCGGCCGGGGCCATCCTCACCATGCTCGCCGACACCATGGTGCCGGAGGCGGTCGAGCACGCGGGACGCCTCGTCGGGCTGCTCACCGTGGTCGGTTTCAGCGCCGCCTTCCTGCTCTCGATGGCGTAGGAGCACCTGCCCGAGGTCCCGGACCGGGCCCACACCACATGTGGGGGCCCGGGGATCGGGCAAACCCCACATCTGGGCGCCTCTGAAGTCCCAGGAGTCACACCAGCACCACTTTGCACGCCCTCGCGGCGTGTCGCGCCACGGCCTCACAAGCCTCTGACCTGCGGCGATGCAGACTGCGGCAACAGTTTCCGGGAACCGCTTGCGCCTCAGGTCACAGCGAGGCAGACTATCCCTACATCTAGTGGTTACACCGCTGTAGTTCGTCCACATGTAGTGCACAGGGCGAGGCGGGTTACCCACACGTTGTCCCCAGCCAGTCCACACGACGGTCCACAGCCTCAGCCCCCGGGGGATGAGCACAACCAGGGAGGAGAGCCGTCATGCACTGTCCGTTCTGCCGGCACACCGACTCCCGCGTGATGGACTCGCGCACCACCGACGACGGCAGCTCGATCCGCCGGCGTCGCCAGTGCCCCGAGTGCGGGCGCCGCTTCACCACCATCGAGACGGCGAGCCTCACGGTCACGAAGCGCTCCGGCGCGAGCGAGCCGTTCAGCCGCAGCAAGGTCCTCGTCGGTGTCCGCAAGGCCTGCCAGGGCCGCCCGGTCACCGAGGACGACCTCGCCCTCCTCGCCCAGCGGGTCGAGGAGTGCATCCGCCAGCAGGGACAGGCCGAGGTCGACGCCCACGAGGTCGGGCTCGCCATCCTCGGGCCCCTGCGTGAGCTCGACGAGGTCGCGTACCTGCGCTTCGCGAGCGTCTACCAGGCGTTCGACAGCCTCGAGGACTTCGAGGGTGCGATCACATTGCTCCGCGCCGAGCGCGAGGCCACCGGCACCGAGCCGGAGCGCCGAGCGTCACCACAGACCCAGGCCGGTATGCCGCCGGGCTAGGCCCCGCGACACACCCACCGTCCGCATCGCCGGCGTCCGCAAGCCCGCGATGGCCAGGACCATCGCAGCACCGCACCACTAGCACCACCAGAACCACGAGCAGGGCCGCGGCACTGTCAGTGCCGCACGAGACAATCAACTGTAGAAACACCAGGGGCTAGGGAGGCCACCAGAAATGACTGAAACCGCAGGGGCACGTGCAGGTGCCCGCAGAGGAAGCAACGGCAAGGGTGCTTCTGTTAGCGGGGTCCGTGTAGAGCGGATCTACACCACCCCTGGTGTGCACCCGTACGACGAGGTGACGTGGGAGAAGCGCGACGTCGTCCAGCAGAACTGGAAGACCGGCGAGACGATCTTCGAGCAGCGCGGGGTCGAGTTCCCCGACTTCTGGAGCGTCAACGCGTCCACGATCGTCACCACGAAGTACTTCCGTGGCGCGCTCGGCACCGACAAGCGTGAGACCGGGCTCAAGCAGCTCATCGACCGCGTCGTGCTGACCTACGTCAAGGCGGGCAAGGACCACGGCTACTTCGCGAACGCCGAGGACGCCGAGATCTTCGAGCACGAGCTGACCTACGCCCTGCTGCACCAGGTGTTCAGCTTCAACTCGCCCGTGTGGTTCAACGTCGGCACGCAGAGCCCCCAGCAGGTCAGCGCCTGCTTCATCCTGGCCGTCGACGACTCGATGGACTCGATCCTCAACTGGTACAAGGAAGAGGGCTTCATCTTCAAGGGCGGCTCCGGCGCCGGCCTCAACCTCTCCCGCATCCGCTCCTCCAAGGAGCTGCTGTCCTCGGGTGGCACCGCCTCCGGCCCGGTCTCCTTCATGCGTGGCGCCGACGCGTCCGCCGGGACGATCAAGTCCGGTGGCGCGACCCGTCGCGCGGCCAAGATGGTCGTCCTCGACGTCGACCACCCCGACATCGTGGAGTTCGTCGAGACCAAGGCGCGCGAGGAGGACAAGATCCGCGCGCTGCGTGACGCCGGCTTCGACATGGACCTCGGCGGCAAGGACATCGTCAGCGTCCAGTACCAGAACGCCAACAACTCGGTCCGCGTGAGCGACGAGTTCATGAAGGCGGTCGAGGACGGCACCGAGTTCGGGCTGCGTGCCCGCGACACCGGCGAGGTCATCGAGACCATCGACGCCCGCGAGCTGTTCCACAAGATGGCGCAGGCCGCGTGGGAGTGCGCCGACCCGGGCATCCAGTACGACGACGTCATCAACGACTGGCACACCAACCCCGAGACCGGCCGGATCACTGCGTCCAACCCGTGCTCGGAGTACATGTCGCTCGACAACTCGTCGTGCAACCTGGCCTCGCTCAACCTGCTGAAGTTCCTCAAGGACGACGACACGTTCGACGCGAAGACCTTCCAGAAGGTCGCCGAGCTGGTCATCACCGCGATGGACATCTCGATCTGCTTCGCCGACTTCCCGACCGAGGCGATCGGCGCCACCACCCGCGACTACCGCCAGCTGGGCATCGGCTACGCCAACCTCGGCGCGCTGCTCATGGCGACCGGTCACGGCTACGACTCCGAGGGTGGCCGCTCGCTCGCTGCCGCGATCACCTCGCTGCTCACCGGTGCCGCCTACAAGCGCTCCGCGGAGATCGCCGGCGTCGTCGGCCCGTATGCCGGCTACGCCCGCAACGCGGACGCCCACAAGCGCGTGATGCGCAAGCACCAGAGCGCCAACGACGCGATCCGCACCCTCGACACGATGGACACCGCGATCCACCGTGCGGCCACCAAGGCCTGGGACGACGTGGTCAAGGTCGGCGAGAAGAACGGCTACCGCAACGCGCAGGCTTCGGTCCTCGCGCCGACCGGCACCATCGGCTTCATGATGGACTGCGACACCACCGGCATCGAGCCCGACTTCTCGCTGGTGAAGTTCAAGAAGCTCGTCGGTGGCGGGTCGATGCAGATCGTCAACCTCACCATCCCGCGGGCGCTCAAGAAGCTGGGCTACACGGGCGAGACCATCGAGGCGATCGTCGAGTACATCGCCGACAAGGGTCACGTCATTGACGCGCCCGGCCTCAAGACCGAGCACTACGAGATCTTCGACACCGCCATGGGCGCCCGGTCGATCTCGGCCATGGGTCACGTGCGGATGATGGCGGCGGTCCAGCCGTTCCTGTCCGGCGCGATCTCCAAGACGGTCAACCTGCCTGAGAACGCCACGGTCGAGGAGATCGAGGACGTCCACATGCAGGGCTGGAAGATGGGCCTCAAGGCGATCGCGGTCTACCGCGACAACTGCAAGGTCGGCCAGCCGCTGTCCGATGGTGGCTCGACCGCCAAGGACGCTGCCGCTGACAAGGCGACCGCGGCCGCTGAGGCCAAGGTCGAGAAGATCATCGAGTACCGCCCGGTGCGCAAGCGCCTGCCGAAGCGCCGGACCTCGCAGACCACGTCGTTCGCGGTCGGTGGCGCCGAGGGTTACCTCACGGCCGGCACCTACGAGTCGGGCGACCTGGGCGAGATCTTCCTCAAGTTCGGCAAGCAGGGTTCGACCCTGGCCGGCGTGATGGACGCCTTCTCGATCGCCGTCTCGATCGGCCTGCAGTACGGCGTGCCGCTGGAGACCTTCGTCGAGAAGTTCACCAACCTGCGGTTCGAGCCTGCTGGTCTGACGGACGACCCCGACGTGCGGATGGCGCAGTCGATCATGGACTACGTGTTCCGTCGGCTGGCTCTCGACCACATGGACTTCGACACCCGGTCGTTCATGGGCATCCACACCGCTGCCGAGCGCGCTCGCCAGCTGGAGACCGGTTCGTACCAGGCCACCGACACCGACTCCGAGTCGGCCGAGGAGCTCGAGGACGAGCTGGAGAACTTCAGCCAGTCCGCTCCGGTCACCAAGCCGGCTGCCGCCGCGACCTCGACCCCCGCGGTCGAGGGCAAGGCGCTCGACGCCGACTCGGTGAAGTCCGGTGCTGGTGCAGCCAGCGCCCGCGAGGTCTCGGTCGAGGTCCACTCGAGCGCCGAGCTCCTGGAGAAGTTCCAGGGCATCTCCGCCGACGCCCCGATGTGCATGACCTGCGGCACCAAGATGCGCCCCGCCGGCTCCTGCTACGTCTGCGAAGGCTGCGGAAGCACCAGCGGCTGCAGCTGATGACGAGTTGCGCGGAAATGTCACGCACGAGTTGCGCAAAGTGTCACGCCGTTGCGTGAGTGACAGTCCTTATCGTTATCTCTCCTCGGAGCGATAACAGCGACAAGACCTTCGCCCCGGGCACCCTTGATGGGGGTCCGGGGCGAAGGACATTCGACAACCGAAAAGAAGAAGCAGTAGGCGAGGTACCTGACGGTCGTCGAACGTCGGGCCCCAACCGTGCAGTCAGCAGCCAGAAGCGATCGCAAGGCTGGCCTTCTTCTTCAGCCCGTCCCTGCTCTCCGGTCGATCTGGCCGTCGAGGTGTTGAAGGTCAGGTCCTTCGGCAGCGCGTGCCCTCGGGTGGTCTCGGCATGGGAGAGCGCGTCGAGTCGCTGGCAGGCCCTGCGCTGTAGGCTCCGGCGGCATGCTCATGGAACGAGCTGGCAGGGTGCGAGGGTCGACGTGGATTGGCTGGGCAGCGGATCTCCTGGCCATCCTCGCATGCGGCCTGTGGGCCAGCCGGCAATCAGCGGGGATGGACGCCTCGTTCGACCTCCTTTCGTATCACTACTACTACTCCTGGCTGTTCTTCCATGGCGGTGTTGGCCAAGCAGATCCTGAGCCGTTCTCGAACCGCTATCTCAACCCACTGGCCGAGTTTCCTTGGTTCCTGCTGGACGCTGCCCTGAGCCCTCGTGCGAGCACGGCCGCGATCGCGGCCGTCGCGGGGGTGAACCTCGCGCTCGTGCGTCGGATCACCTTGAGCCTTGGTACGGCAGTCACCGTGAGCGGCAGGACGCTGATGTCGCTGGCCGCCATGCTGCTAGCCGCTACCGGGGCGATGTTCAGCATGGAGCTCGGCATGAGCCTGGCTGATGTCGTCGTGAGCATCCCCATGCTGGGGGCCCTGCTGCTGGCGCTGTCCGCGTCGAAGCCGGAGGCGCCGGGGCGGCGCTCTGCGGCACTGCTGATGGGGGCGGGTGGCCTGGCAGGCGTGGCTGTGGGCGCCAAACTGACCATGGTCGTGTATGCCGTGGCGCTTGCCCTGGGTGTCTTGGTCATCACGATCGCGAGGCGCTCCGCGTGGCCCGTCATCCAGTATGCGGCGGGGGGCATTGCCGGCCTGACGGTCGCTGCGGGGTGGTGGTACTGGAGCGTCTGGAAGGCCACTGGCAACCCGGTCTTTCCCTACTACAACACCGTGTTCAAGTCGCCGCTGTGGGGGAGCACCGACCTGCACGATGCCCGCTACAAGGTCCGTGGTTTGGCCGATGCACTTCAATTCCCCGTGTACATGGCTCAGGGCACACGCCGGGTCCTCGACGTCCCAGTCCGGGACGTCCGTTGGTCGGTGCTCGCCGTGATCATCAGCGCCGCCGTCCTGGTCGTCGTGGTCCGGGCGCTCGTGCATCGCCGCGGTCCAGCCGTGTCGTTGGCGCATCTGCTGTTCTGGACGTTCTTCGTCGTCGGCGGTTTGCTGTGGCTCAACCAGTTCGCCATCGCCAGGTATGCCGTGACCACAGAGCTTCTGACTGGGCCCGCCATACTTCTTGCTCTGCTGGCCATCGTGCACCGGGCGCGCGTGGTTGCCTCGGTCGGGGCGGTTCTTGCTTTGGCCATGGCGCCGTTCAACCATGGCCACTTTCGTCACGTTCCCTTCGGGCCGACCCGGTTGAACGTGGGGGACGCTAACCCGCTGCAGTCCCTGCAGCCGGGCGACGTCGTGCTGGCCGACCACCATTTCGGGCCGTCGGCCTGGCTACTGACCCACGTGCCCGCCGGTGTGACCCGACACGTGCTGCATGTGTGGTTCGACGGCAAGCCGATCGACGCCCGGGTGCGCGCCCAGCTGGCCAAGGCCCCGGCCGTGTACGTCATCGTGTCCCCAACGTGGCAAGCCAACCCGAACGCAACTCGACGTCTGCAGCGTTACTACGGACTCACCCTGCACGAGCCGTGTCGTGTGATAGACAGCAACGTGGGCACGTGGGCCCTCTGCCCGGCCGACTACGCCGAGGCGAGTACGGGAGGTACTCCTTGACCCCGACCCCGACCCCGACCCCGACCCCGACACAGCCGACCATCGCGGCGATTGTGCCGTGTCACAACGAGGAGGCCGCGATCGGGAAGGTCGTTCGGGACCTCGCTGCTGCGCTCCCCTCTGCGACGATCTACGTCTACGACAACGCCTCGACTGACGCGACCGCCGAGGTTGCCCGTGCGGCGGGAGCTACGGTCCGCACGGAGACGCGCGTCGGCAAGGGGAACGTCATCCGACGCGCATTCGCCGACCTCGACGCCGACGTGTATGTCCTGATCGACGGCGACGACACCTATGACGCGAGCAGGGCCGCCGAACTGGTCGAGATCCTGTTCGACGGTCCCTACGATCAGGTGCTCGCCACGCGGCTAAAGGTGACGACCACCGCCTACCGACCCGGCCACGCGACCGGGAACCACGTCCTCACCGAAGCCGTTGCAGTGCTCTTTGGCCGCCAGTCGCGCGTGAGCGACATGCTCAGCGGCTATCGGATCTTCTCCCGGCGCTTCGTGAAGTCGTTCCCAGCCCTGTCGGCCGAGTTCGAGATCGAGACGGAGATGACGGTCCACGCGCTCCGGCTACGACTTCCCTCAGTTGAGGTGGAAACCGACTTCAAGGACCGCCCCGTAGGCAGCGAAAGCAAGCTGCGCACGTACCGCGACGGATGGAGGATCCTGCACCTGATCATCACGCTCGCACGCCGCGAGCGGCCCGCCCTGTTCCATGCACTGCTGTCCACGCTGCTGGCGCTCGTGGCCATAGCACTGGGCACCCCCATCGTGATTGAGTACCTCCACACAGGACTTGTCCCGCGCTTCCCCACCGCCATCCTTGCAGCTGCCATCGCGACCATTGCCGCGCTCGTACTGATGGTCGGTTACGTACTGGATGCCACCGCGTACCAACGGCAGGTCAGCTCACGGCTGACCTACCTGCAGTACCCCGCCCCATCGCGGCCGTCCGCAGCGCGTGACGGGGCAAGCTAGTCCAGCCGCATTGTGAGGTCAACGAGGCCGAGGTTCTCATCGAGTCGCTCGAGGCAGTGGTTCGCCGGAGGCAGCGCGGGCGCAGCCTTATCCAGCGAGGAAGGCGGCGTAGCGGCTCTCGAGCCGGGCAGAATCTGGGTGATCGGCCCGGTGTCTCGGGAGCGTCAGCGCTCGACCATGCATCTCCTGCAGGCCGTGGCGGAGCATCGGGCCGTCGATCTCGTCGAGGAGGCGCTGGTTGATCCGCACCTCGTAGTCGGAGGTGATGCCGAGCAGTAACCGGTCGTATGCGGCGTGATGGATCTTGCAGAGGCTCAGACCATTCGTCACCACCGGATCGCCGCCCTCGGCCCCGTCTTCGATGATGTGGGCGGCGTCCAGCAGCTCTGGGTGCTTCAGCGTGCAGACCGCGCACGTGCCTTCGTACGCCAGCATTACGCGCGCTCGGAAGGCGGGTTGGTGAACCCTTTGGTTTACCAGTCGCTGGGCATACGCCTTCTCGATGGGGGAGAGCGGTTGCGAGGTGGGCAGTGCCCGAAGCACCTCGTCCAGAGTCAAGGTGAACTCGCGTGCGATGGGGTTGTCGCCCACGACGAAGACCGGATAGACCAGCTGGTACGTCGCCTTCGCGATCTTGTCGAAGCGCAGCACGGGGAGGCCGTGCTCCATGGCTGCGCGGAGCTTCAGGTTCTTGCCTCCGTCGGGACCGGATTGGTAGCTGTACGTGAGGAAGCCGGCGGCCTCACGATCGGCGTACGGGCCGTCCGGCGACGTCAGAATGCTCAGCGTCGCAACGAGGTCCTTGGGGTTCCAGATGCCACCACGGCCAGGGTCGACCAGGCGCACACGGGTGCCGTCGGGGAGTGGAAAGGCGGTCAGCTCGGTCCACGGAAGGTACCCGCCCAGGTCATCGGCGCGCCGCTGGACTGCGGCGGCTATGACCTCACGACGCAATCGTTCCTCCGCTACCGGGTCCCCTGCCATGGGCCGAGCTTAGGGGCCAAGAGCACGCGGGGGAGGGATACGGCAGTTACGAGAAGCAGGGGCCGTCGCCGAGAAGTCTTAGTCCCTCAAGGTCGCCGGGCCCGAAGGTCGATTGGTCAATCTGGTGGGGATACATGAGCTGTGACGGGTCGTTGACGTGGTCGAGACCCACCAGATGCCCAAGTTCGTGGATGACAATCGCGCGGGCAGCCACCATCCCGTTCGGGCGTGCGAGAACCTCGGCGATGCCGGGGGCGTCCAGGTAAACGATGCCGCTGACCCAGTGCTTCTCAGTCTCGGAGCTGTAGGGAGCGCCCCCGGGTCCGCCGATGCCGACGATGGGACCTGCGAGTCCCGGAACTTGCGTCGGGTCAGTCCAGGCGACCAGGACGGGAGACCACCGCTTGCCGTATCGCGAGTGGTCCAAGGGCGATCGATGTTCGACGGGCACCTCGTCGGTGGGACCATCGAGGACAAACCGAAGTCCGGTGGCTCGCTGCACTTCATCCATCGCGGACTGCGCGAGGGCCGCGCCGTTGGCAGGAGCGGCCTGTGCGTTCACCACAACGTGGATCGGTCGGCATGGGTCGCAGCGGACCGGCGTCGCGCCGCCTCCGCTCATCGTGTCCTCAAACTGGTATGCGGATGAAGTGCTCTGTCGCGCCAGAGGATGACCCAGAGGCTGGTCCCGTGCATCCGCCGGGACGGGCGGCCACTGATCGCGAGCACTTGACCCGGCTACCGGAACCAGGCCGCCTTGGCTGGGACCCAGGCTGTCTACGGGGATCCCCGCTACCGACGCCTGTCCAGGCGTCTCGAGGAAGTGTCCGCGCGCCCAGAGTCCCGCCACCACAACGACTAGGGCGATCGCCACAGAGACGGCGCCAGAAGGACCTCTGCGATGCGCGCGGCGGGCTCGGCCCGAGCGACGGGACGCATGTAGTGGCGTCGGTGCGACGTGAGGTTGCGCGTCGATGGGCATAGGCGGAGCCTGCGACTGTCGCCGTCGGGGCCTGCCGCGACCTGCTTTCAGATCGGCGAGGCACCACAGGCAGAGCACCTCTGATCCTCGGCCGAGACCTGCTCTTTCGCCGGCGGCCAGGCGTTCGCCGCACGCGCACTGCCCGTGGTCGGGCAGCGTAACGAGTGTGATGCCCTCGTGAATCTCCAGTGTTCCTGCCCCCGTTGACGTGCTGCACGTGAAGTCTCAGCGGACTCCGGTGATCCTTGTCGTTGCGCCCCAGGGGGCGGTGAACTTCTTGGGGGCCGCGAAGGTGCCCTTGCCGGTGCCGGCGTACACGTAGTCGACGTTGGCCGGCGTGCGGCCGATGAGGTCGGCCTTGCCGTCTCCGGTGAGGTCGGCGGTCGACAACACCGTGTTGTAGGCCTGCCAGCCGGTCGACACGAACACGCCGGGCAGGTAGCCGGTCGCGGTGGCCGTGCCGATGCCGGTGCCGCGGTAGAGGTAGAGCTTGCCGGTGGGGGTGCGTCCCAGAAGGTCGGCCTGGCCGTCGCCGGTGACGTCGCCCGGTGTGATCACCTGGGCCAGCGTCTGCCAGTTGGCGCCGATGCGCCTCCAGGTGCCGGTGAAGCCGCTCTTGCCGTTGCCGACGATCATCCAGAGCTCGCCGTTGGCCTTGCGTGCCAACAGGTCTGCCCGGTGGTCGCCGGTCCAGTCGCCGGGCGTGATCAGGTCGGTGTAGTCCCTCCACGTCTGGGACAGCAGCGTGCGGGTGCCCGTGACACCACCCTTGCCGTTGCCCTTGTAAAGGTAGGCCCAGCCCTCCGGCGTGACCGCGACGATGTCGGCGATCCGGTCACCGGAGAGGTCGCCGGGGGAGACGACCTGGCTGTAGATGTTCCAGCCCCGGCCGATCCGCACGGGCGTGCTGATGCCGCCGACCTTGGCGGGGTAGAAGTAGAGGTCGCCGTTCGCCGTGCGACCGATGACGTCACCGCGCCCGTCGGCGTTGAAACCCACGATGGGCAGCGGCGGCACCACTGGCGTGGGCGTGGGCACGGTGGGGATCGGCGTCGGCGTCGGCGTCGGTGTGGGCGGCGGCGGTGTGGGAGCACCGGTCTTCGTGTAGCTCAGCCCGGATAGCGCGCGCCAGTCGTTGGCCACGACCTTGCCGGTGACGGAGAGGACCGCAGCCTTCTGGAAGCGCTGCACGGCGCCCGCCGTGCCGGTGCCGAACACGCCGTCTGCAGTGCCCGCGGCATACCCACGGCGGTTGAGCTCGAGCTGGAGGTCACGGACCGCCCATCCGCTGGAACCGGTGGCCAGGGTGAGCGTGCCGTAGGTGGCGAACAGCTTCGCGGTGGTGACCGGGGTCGGGGGCGGTGGCACCGAAGTCTTCGCGTAGGCAGTGGCCTTGCTGCGGATGGTCGCCATCAGCGGGTAGAGGTACTGGCCCGGGCACAGCGTGTAGGACGTGTTCTGGTGGGCGTTGAGGGTCGGCAGGGTGGCGACGACGCCGGCTGCGTACTTGGTGCCCGTGCCACCCGCAGAGGTGAGCTTGGTCGTGGCGGACGGGTCGACGCCGTACTGCGACAGCTTCCAGCCGGCGACCTTGGCGAGCGAGTCGACCAAGGCAGCCGGGGGACGGACGGTCTGGTAGTTGCCGAGCGCGGATACGCCCATCGTGTTGGTGTTGAAGCCCATCGCGTGGGCGCCGCGGACCGCGGCGGTGATGGAGCCGGCGCGGCCCTCGTAGATGCGCCCGAACTTGTCGACCAGGAAGTTGTAGGCGATGTCGGACCAGCCGAGGCCCTTGGTGTCGTAGGCGTAGATGCCGCGGATCTGCGCGGCGGCCGTCGCCTCGGTGTAGTCGTTCGAGGTCGCGGTGTGGTGGATCGTGATGGCCTTGACGGTCGTGTTGTACGTAGTCGACCCACGCAGCGACTCGTCGGCGCCCCACTGCTTGCGGGTGATGATCGTCGGCATCGCCGCGGCGGCCGAGGCCGAGGCGGCCGGCGCCTTCGGGGTCAGGTCGTCGTCGGCGGACGACGTGCCGGGGTTGATCGTCGTGACCTGCAGGTCGGGCAACGGCTGACCGTTCGGGGTGTCGACCCGCACCTGGATCGCGGTGGCGCCGTCGGTGACGAGCGGGTTCGTGCCGAGCCGGGCGGTGCCTGACTCGCCGGTGCCGTTCTGCGGCCCCTCGTCGGTCACGCCGGGCGTCTCCCAGGCGCTCCAGCCGGAGTCCTCACGCACGCGGAGCTGCACGATGACGTCGTGGTTGGCGAGGCCGGTCGTGCGGGACCACGAGACTCCCGCCACCGTGAAGCGGGCGCGCTCCTGCACGGGGGTGAGGGTGCTGATGGCCCGGCCGGGGTGGATGACGCGGTGGTTCCAGAGCTGGCCCTTCGCGACGGCGTCCACGCCGTGGATCGCGGTCGACTGGACGCGGGGGGCGACGGGATGGGGTGTGTCCGTGGCGGCGAACGACACGGTGGGGAGGGCCACGAAGACGGGGGTGATGGCCAGGACAGCGAGGGAGGCGGGGAGAAGGCGCACGGTTACGTCCGGGGGGATCGTGGGAGGCAGGGGGCTGGTGTGACGACAGTGAAGAGTGACATCCGCAACGATCCGGTACCCCATCGATCCCGGAAACAGGTCCGTTCGGACGACCCCGCTTCGGCGTGTCGCGGGCGTGTCGCCGCAAGTCAGGGCAAGGAGCCGCAGTGCGCCGCAAACGGATGCTCCCCACTTGTTGCCACTGGTGCGTCACGAGGTGCCAGGAGCGGGAGTTGACGACGTGCAGGTGGCAACAAGTCGTGCGCCACGTGCACTTGTTGCCACTGGTGCGTCAGTGGAGGGCTCAATCGGCCGGTCCGTGACGTGCTGGTGGCAACAAGTGGGCGGAAGGGAAGACAGGCTCGCTCCTCAGGCTGCAGGCGGGAGGGTCACGCCGAAGCCGGCGACGGCCAGGCGCAGCAGCACCTGACCGGGCGCGAGCAGATCGGCGATCCGCGCGGCGCTCAGCACTTCGAGCTCGGCCAGCCGCGCGGCATACGCCTCCGGTCCGGCGACTCGGGCCTGCTGGAGCTCGATGGTGTTGTGCCACACCTTCTGTCGGGCTTCGCGCAGGAATCGCTTGCTGCTCAACCGGTTCAGCGGTTGGAGCACCCGGTCGAGCATCGAGCGCGCCGACAGGGTGCCGAGCTCGTCGTCCTCGGCGGCGACGCGGGCCGACAGCACGCCGTCGATGCGTTCGTGGTCGCGCTGCCGGCGTGCCATCACGAGCGGGTCGTCGAAGTCGGCGTCGCTGATCACCGCCAGGAGCGCCTGCGGCAGGTCGTAGTTGATGTGCGCGTTGATGCCGAGCAGCACGTGCCGCAGCGCCGGCAGTGACTCGGGTGCGTCGAAGGCGAGCCGCCACGGTCGCGGCACCTCGTGGCTGCCGACGAGGTCGAGCTCGAGCGCGGCGAGGTAGAGGTCGGCGAACGCCACGTCCCACCGCTCGACCCACTCGGGGTCCTCGAACTGCGCGTCGTCGATCGCCTTGCCCACGGCAAGTGTCGTGCGTCGGTAGGTGTCGAGGAAGACCCGCTGAGCGGTGCGTTCGGGAGGCATCCGGACGAGTCGGGCATCCATGGCGGCAACGACCGTGGCGATGTCGCGCGTGGGCATCTGCACCCCCTGACCGGCTGGGCCTGCGCGACTAGTATCCGACTGACGGCCGACGTTGTCAGCGGCCCGA
This sequence comes from Pedococcus bigeumensis, assembly GCF_039531795.1. Lineage (NCBI taxonomy): Bacteria > Bacillati > Actinomycetota > Actinomycetes > Micrococcales > Intrasporangiaceae > Pedococcus > Pedococcus bigeumensis. The sequence continues at coordinate 926,321 of NZ_BAAAQS010000001.1, forward strand.
TTGCGGAGAGTCAGGTGCGCCGTGACCAGCCTGAGCCGACACAGCCCGCGCGACTTCGACCCGGTCGTGCTCGGGCACCACGAGACGCAGGCTTGGGCGAGCTACTACCGGCGCGAGTGGTGGCCGGCGCTGCGCTCGTTCGTCGGGATGATCGCCCAGGGCTTCGGGCTCGGGCCACGCCGCACCTTGATCGGTGCGTGGCACGTGCTGAAGGCCAACCAGGCGTGGGCTCCGGTGCCCACCAACGACCCTGACGCCGCGCGTGCCTCGATGCGCCGCTTCTACGAGCTCGTCCTCGCGCACTCGGACCTCGACTTCGACCCGGTCCGCGCGTCGGAGCTCGAGGTCGAGTGGTGGCGCGTCCACCGGGCGCACCAGCGCGACGACGCAGCGACCAAGGGAGAGCTCGTGCGCGCCCTCGTCGACCTCTACTCCTACGTCTACTCCGCACCGCCCGCGTCGATGCACGAGGCAGCCCGCTGGCGCGCCGAGGCGATGGACCTGTCGGACGCGTGGGTGGAGGCCGGCTGCGACCTCGCCGACCCGCGGCTGGCCGCCGAGCGACGCGCCCTCGTCGCCTCCTACGCCGCGTTGCTCGACTCGGTCAGCCGGGTGCCGTCATGAGCCGCGACGACCGGGTCCTGACCACCACCCGCGCGCTGTCCGCCTTCATCGCGCCGTTCCTGCTGGTGGCCTTCGTGATCCTCTACGGCTTCCCGGGGGAGACCGCTCGCCTCTGGTCGTGGCAGATCAAGTCGCACATGACGTCGATGCTGCTGGCCTCCGCCTACCTCGGCGGCTGCTACTTCTTCCTCCGCGTCCTGCTGGTGGAGCGGCGGTGGGCCGAGGTGCGGGCCGGCTTCGTGTCCGTCGCGGTGTTCGCCACCCTGCTGGGCATCGCGACCGTCATCCACTGGGACAAGTTCTCCCACGGCAAGGTCGCCTTCTGGCTCTGGGCCGGCCTCTACTTCACCGCGCCCTTCCTCGTCGTCGCCGCCTGGCTCGCCAACCAGCGGTATGCCGCACCGCCGGCTCAGGACGCACCTCGCCTCGGGCGGGTGGCGCGGGGAGTCGTGGCGGGCACGGGCGCGGTCGCCCTGGCCACCGGGCTGTTCCTGTTCCTGGCGCCGGCACGCGCCATCACGGTCTGGCCCTGGCCGCTGACGCCGCTGACCAGCCGGGTCGTGGGTGCGACGTTCTGCCTCGGCTGCGCCGGCCTCGCCGTGTTGAGGGACTCGCGGTGGGAGACGGTGCGGGGGATGCGACGGGTGCAGCTCGTGATGTTCGCGCTCATCCTCGTGGCCGTCGTGCGGGCCCGACACGAGCTCTTCACCGACCGTCCGCTGACCTGGGTAATGGGTGTCGGGTTCGTCCTGACGTTCGCCGGCTCGGCCGCTTCCGCGCTGTCGCGGCCCGGCGGCCTACCCACCGCGGTGACTCCGCGGCATACCTCCTGATTTGCCCGAACCCTCCTCAGGGTCACCCCTGACCGGCCCCTGAACACCCGCCGAACTCACGCGAAAACCGTTGTCCGTCAAGGCAAACCCGTCCTACCGTGGACGTCGACGGCGCCGAGCAGGAGGTGCGACGAACTCGACGTGAGGGACGGACGATGACACAGACACGCATGGCCGACGTAGGGCGCTTCGCCTGGTTCCCGTCGAGCAAGGTCACCAAGTGGTTCGTGGTGGTGTTCTGGCTGGCGATCCTCGCCGCGGCGTTCGGCCCGGCCGGCAAGCTGCAGGGCGTCCTCAACAACGAGGCGGTCGCCTGGCTCCCCGCGGACGCCCAGTCGACCCAGGTGGTCAAGCAGATCGAGGCGTTCCAGAGCAAGAACGAGTTCCCGGCGGTCATCGTCTACGAGCGCCCCGCAGGCGTCACGCAGCAGGACCAGCGGGCGGTCGCCGCGCAGGTCGCGAAGTTCAACGCCCTCGCGCCGGTCAAGAGCGAGACCGTCGGCCCGATCCCGTCGCAGGACGGCAAGGCGTTGCAGGTCATCGTGCCTGTCGACGCGGGAGAGGGCGGCTGGGACACCCTCGGTGACACGGTCAAGGACCTTCGCGCGGTGGCCGACCAGCGCCCGAGCGGGCTCTCCATGCACGTCACCGGCCCGGTGGGCTACGCCGCCGACTCGTCCGAGGCGTTCTCGGGCATCGACGGCAAGCTCCTCTACTCCGCGATGGCCGTCGTCATCGTGATCCTGCTGCTGACCTATCGCAGCCCGGTGCTGTGGCTGATCCCGGTGATCTCGGCCGGCACCGCCCTCTTCGTCGCGCAGGCCGTCATCTACTTCCTGGCCAAGGGCGACACCCTCACGGTCAACGCCCAGAGCTCGGGCATCCTCACAGTGATCGTCTTCGGCGCAGGGACCGACTACGCCCTGCTGCTCGTCGCGAGATACCGCGAGGAGCTGAGGCGGCACGAGGACCGGCACGAGGCGATGGCCTTTGCCCTCCACCGCGCCGGACCGGCCATCCTCGCCTCCGGCGCCACGGTGATCGCCGGCATGCTGTGCCTGCTCTTCGCGACGATGAACTCCACCAAGGGGCTCGGCCCGGTCGCCGCCATCGGCGTCGCCGTCGGACTGCTGGTGATGCTGACCCTGCTACCCGCCCTGCTGGTGGTCTGCGGCCGCTGGATCTTCTGGCCGGTGCGGCCCTCCTACGGCTCGGTCGGCCACACCCGCGACGGGTTCTGGGCTGGCATCGGGCGCCGGATCGCCAAGGCTCCGCGCCGCACCTGGGTGGTCACGTCGGTGCTGCTGGCCGTCGCGTCGCTGGGCGTCCTGCAGCTCAACGCCACGGGCCTGGAGAACAAGGACGTCTACTACGGCACCCCCGACTCGATCGTGGGGGAGCAGGTCGTGGCGCGGCACTTCCCGGCCGGCACCGGCTCGCCCGTGATGGTGCTGGCCAACGCCGACAAGGCGGCGGCCGTGAAGACCAAGCTCGAGCTGGTCAAGGGCGTGTCTGCGGTCGCCGACCCGGTGACCAAGGGCGGTCGGTCGCTCATCATGACCACCCTGGCCGACGCACCCGACTCCGACGCGGCGACGGCCACCGTCGACCGGATCCGTGACGACATCGCCACGGTCGCCGGTGCCGATGCCATCGCGGGGGGTGACACCGCCACGCGAGCCGACACCCTGCGCGCCTCGGCCGACGACAACGTGCGGATCATCCCGCTGATCCTCGGTGTGGTCCTGCTGATCCTGATCCTGTTGCTGCGCGCGCTCACCGCGCCGCTGATCCTCGTGGCGACGGTCGTGCTCTCCTACGGGGCGGCGATGGGGTTGTCGGCGCTGATCTTCCGGCACGTGCTGGGCTTCGCCGGGGCAGACTCCTCGTTGCCACTCTTCGTCTTCGTGTTCCTCGTGGCGTTGGGCATCGACTACAACATCTTCCTCATGACGCGAGTCCACGAGGAGGCCAAGGAGATCGGCACGCGTCGCGGTGCGCTCGTGGGCCTGGCAGCGACGGGTGGCGTGATCACCTCGGCCGGCCTGGTCCTCGCCGGCACCTTCGCGGTGCTGGGGACGCTGCCCGTCGTCACCTTCGCCGAGATCGGGATCGCGGTGGCGCTCGGCGTCCTCCTCGACACGCTCATCGTCCGGTCGGTGCTCGTGACCGCGCTCAACCTCGACGTGCGGGGCCGCATGTGGTGGCCGAGCGCCCTCGCCAAGCGCGACCCCCAGCTCGACAGCGCGACGCCCGTCTCCGAAGAGGCGCAAGGCGTGGAGCTCGAGCCCGCCCGCTAGCCGGGCCCCGGTCACTGACCGGAGCAGGAAGGCGGGGTATGCCGCGTGGCCGGCCACGCGGCATACCCAGTGCCCGTGCGTGGTCGGGGTCGTCCTCTGAGCGGTCGGGTGGCCCAGGTCCCGCGTGGGTAGTGTCGAGGACATGACCGAGCCCAGCTCCGACCCTGCCCAGTCGCCCGCGGACGACGTCGCCGACGAGGAACGCGTCGAGGGACGGTCGGAGCTGTTGCCGGAGGAGCTCGCCGCGGGGAGCGACGACCCGCAGGCCCAGGCCGAGGCGATTCTCGAGGAGTCCGACGCGCGCACCGAGCACCCGGAGGAGACCCAGCGCGAGTCGGTCCAGAGCCCCGACTGAGGTGAGGATCGCTCGCGGGCGAGCGCGACGGCCCGCCCAGCAGGGCTTCATGGGCGGGCGGTAGTCCATTTCGTCACGGTCTGCGGCGAAACATGCCCGTTGTGGGCCGCTCGCGGCTAGCCTCACGGGGAGTTTTCGGTGCTTGATGAGTCGATGGGGGGTCGGGAAGTCCATGCCCGACGAGAAGAAGTACGTGTTCATGTCCGTGAAGGCGATTCGTGGGCGCGAGGCCACCAAGATCGCGGAGCACCAGAACCGCGGGTGGGAGCTGGTCGACCAGAGCCGCGGCGTGGTGCAGACCACCCTTAACTTCCGTCGTGAGCGACCGACGATGTTCGGCAGCAAGGCCTGGGCGGCCTTCCGGGAGCTCGACACGAAGACGCAGCTCCGCGTGGGTGTGGGTGCCGCCGGCCTGGTTGTCGCGCTCGTGCTCGCCGGTGTGATCGCAAGCGTCCTCGGTGGCAATGACGAGCTCGCGGAGGCCTCTGCAGCTCAGACGGCAACTCGGACGGCGACTGAGCGCCCGACTGGGACCCAAACGCCCACAGCGGCGGTGACCAGCCAATCGGCCTCGGCGACCTCTGCCCCCAGCCCGTCGAAGACCTCGAAGCCGTACGTCTACACGGGACCTCGCTATCAGGTCGTCACCATCGACGAGGACGTCTCCAACGCCCACCTCAACCAGTACTGGGTCTACACCAAGGACTTCGACTACTCGAAGAGCGGCTTCCGCAAGCAGGTCAAGGCGATCATCACGGACGTCGCGCACCGCGAAGGCAGTGACAAGGTGATTGTCAACGTCGTGACCGACAAGGAGATCATCGCGGCCGAGTCCAACGCGACGATCAAGTCATTCATGGACGAGAAGGGCATGGACTACTTCACATCGGTCATCGCACCGAAGGAGAAGACCGACTGGGTCGCCATGTACGTGGGGGGCTTCGACGGCAACGAGGCCAAGCCCAGCGACGCCGATGACGCATTCGAGATCTCCTGGCTCGCTGAGAAGATCGAAGGTGTCGAGAAGTGGAAGCCTCGACTCTGACTCCTCCCGATGGTGCCCAGGTATGGCCACCGTCATCTCGCCCACAGGCCCCCCATGCGGCGGGTGTCAGGCGCTCGACATACGGTTGAAGCATGGACTATCGATACCTGGGCAACAGCGGACTCAAGATCTCCGAGATCACCTACGGCAACTGGCTCACGCACGGATCGCAGGTGGAGAACGACGTCGCCGCGCAGTGCGTGGCCGCCGCGCTCGACGCGGGCATCAGCACGTTCGACACCGCCGACGTCTACGCCAACACCAAGGCTGAGACCGTGCTCGGCGAGGCACTCAAGGGCGAGCGGCGCGAGAGCCTGGAGATCTTCACCAAGGTCTACTGGCCGACCGGCCCCGGCGGAAAGAACGACACCGGCCTGTCGCGCAAGCACATCATGGAGTCGATCAACGGCTCGCTGCAGCGCCTCCAGACCGACTACGTCGACCTCTACCAGGCGCACCGCTACGACACGGAGACGCCGCTTGAGGAGACCATGACGGCGTTCGCCGACGTCGTTCGTCAGGGCAAGGCGCTCTACATCGGCGTCAGCGAGTGGACTGCTGACCAGATCCGCGAGGGCGTGAAGCTCGCCAAGGAGCTCAACATCCAGCTCATCTCCAGCCAGCCGCAGTACTCCATGCTGTGGCGCGTCATCGAGGACGAGGTCGTCCCGACGTCTCGCGAGCTCGGGGTGAGCCAGATCGTCTGGAGCCCCATCGCTCAGGGTGTGCTGACCGGCAAGTACCAGCCCGGCCAGAAGCCGCCGGAGGGTTCGCGCGCCGCAGACGAGAAGGGCGGCGCCGACATGATCAGCCGCTTCATGAACGACGACGTACTCACCCGTGTGCAGGGCCTCAAGCCGATCGCCGACGAGGTCGGCCTGACCATGGCGCAGCTCGCCGTCGCCTGGGTGCTCCAGAACGACAACGTCGCCGCTGCGCTCGTCGGCGCCTCGCGTCCCGAGCAGGTGCACGAGAACGTCAAGGCTGCCGGCGTGAAGCTCGAGCCGGAGCTGATGGCGAAGATCGACGACGTCCTCGGTGACATCGTCGAGCGTGACCCGGGCAAGACCAAGGAGACGGCGCCGCAGAAGCGCGTCGCCTAACGCTCCTCGCCCGACAACCCAGGGGTATGCCGCGTGGTTCCCACGCGGCATACCCCTCGTTGGTGGGCCGAGGCCGGTGGGCCGTGGCGGTGGGCCCTGGCCGGTGGGCCGAGGCCGGTGGGCCGAGGCCGGTGGGCCGTGGCGGTAGGCCCTGGCCGGTGGGCCGGGGCGGTAGGCGATGAGGCGGTCTACTGCGGTGCCGGTGGGCCGGCGCTGGTCACGAGCCCCGTCTCGTAGGCGTAGATGACGGCCTGCACCCGGTCGCGCAGGCCGAGCTTCATCAGCACCCGGCCGACGTGGGTCTTCACCGTCGTCTCGGAGACGAACAGCTGCTCGGCCAGCTCGGCGTTGGTGAGCCCGCGGGCGAGCAGCGTCAGCGTCTCGAGCTCGCGGCGGGTCAGGGAGGCCAATCGGTCCCGAGCCTCGCCGTCCACCCCGCGAGGCCGCGCCAGGTAGGACTCGATCATCCGCCGGGTCACCGTGGGCGCCAGCAGGGAGTCGCCCGCGTGCACCGCCCTGATCCCGGCCACGAGCAGCTCCGGCTGCACGTCCTTGAGCAGGAAGCCGCTGGCGCCCACCCGCAGCGCCTCGTAGACGTAGGCGTCCATGTCGAACGTCGTGAGCATGACCACGCGCGTCCCCGTCGACCCCTCGGCCAAGAGGCGCTTGGTCGCCGCGATGCCGTCGAGTCCCGGCATCCGCACGTCCATGAGCACCACGTCGGGTCGGAGCGCGGCCACCTGCGCGACCGCCTGCGCGCCATCGGCGGCTTCGCCGACCACGCGCAGGTCGGGCTCGATCTCGAGGATCATCCGGAACCCGGCCCGCACCAGCGCCTGGTCATCGACGATGAGGACCCCGATGGTGTCGGTCGACGGCCCCGACGCCTCGGATGACCCCGACGCCCGGGACGCCCTCGGCGCCCCCGACGCCCCCGACGCCCCCGACGCCTCGGGCGTTGTCGAGCTCATGCCGACTCCAGCGGCAGGGTGGCGACCAGTTCGAAGCCACCCTCCGGGCGCACCCGTGCGACCAGCGAACCGCCGTACACCGCAACGCGTTCGCGCATCCCGAGCAGCCCGCTGCCTGCCTCGGGGGAGTGCGTGGCGCCCGTGGTGGGCTGCCCGTCATCGCGCACCGCGAGCTGGATCCGCTCGGCGCCGTAGTCGATGACCACCGCTGCGCTGCGCGGGCTCCGGGCGTGGCGGAGGGTGTTCGTCAGGCCTTCCTGCACCAGGCGGTAGGCGGTGAGGTCCAGCCCCGGAGCGAGGGCCTGCACCGGGCCGTTCACCTGGAGGTCGACCGGCAGGCCGGCGGTGCGGAACTTGTCGGCGAGGCGGTCCAGCTGGTCGAGGCCGGGCGGCGGCTCCAGCTGGGTCTCGTCACCCGCCTGGCGGAGCACCCCCACCATCCGACGCATCTCGGCCAAGGCTTCGCGGCCGACTGCCTCAACGGTTTCCAGGGCCTGTCGCTCGGCCGCCTGCTCGGGGGTGAGCCGCCGCCGCACCGCCGAGGCCTGGACCGTCATGACACTGACGCTGTGTCCGATGACGTCGTGCAGCTCGCGGGCGATGCGGTTGCGCTCCTCCGCGACAGCCTGGGAGGCCAGCGCACGGCGGTTCGCCCTCCGCTGCTCGGTGTTCAGGGCCGTGAGCCGGACCACTGCGCCGACCAGCAAGGCGATCACGGTGGGTGACAGCCAGACGAGCGTGAGCAGTCGCTCCCGCAGGGTGGCATGCTCGCCGGCCGGGTCAAGGCTCGACCAGGAAGCCCAGAAGGCTGCCGCCACCACGAGTCCCCACCACGTGCGTCGGGACGGCAGCCACCGCCCCACGGTGTACGTGGCGATCAACATCGGCAGCATCACGCCGTTTCCCTCCGGCGCCCCGACCATCGCGAACTCGACGGTGCTGGCGACGAGGATGGCGGCCTGGCACGCGAGGGGGTTCACGCGGCGACCCGCGAGGAGGACTGCGGTCACGGCATACAGGAGGGCCTGGGCCCACAACGGTCCCTGGCGGTGGGTCGAGGTGAACCCCCACCACGCCTCGAGCTGTCCGAGGACGCCGACCACCATCGCGACGGTGATGTCGAACGCCACGTTCCTGCGCGTCACGAACCGAAGGTACGCCCGCGCGGACGCTCGCACGTCCTCCTTGCGGAGGATGCGGGAGTCCTGCTGGCGGACCCCGTGATCTCGTGCCCGGGCAGGACGACGTGGAGGTCGGCGCGTTCCTACCGTCGTTGAGGTCGTCACCACCACGGCGTCGACACCACCACTCGGGGAGGAACCATGGACACCATTCCACGCAGCGCCGGCATCGGGCTCTTGGTCTACGCGGTCGGCACCACTGTCGGCTTCGCAGGGGCGGGCGGCCCGGGAGGCGACTACGAGCCGGACATCGTCGCCGGCTACGTCGACCCGAGCCACTACGCGACGTCACTCGGCTTCTGGTATCTCGGCGCGCTCGCCGCGCTGGGCCTGCTCGCGTTCGGACACGGCCTGCGCCGGCTGGGCGGCGTCGTGGGGGAGACGGCGTGGGGGCTGTCCGTGGCCGGCGCAGCGATCAGCGTGGTGGGGGCCTTCGTCGGAGGGGGTCTGGTCGTGGCCCTGGCCGAGGGAGGTGACGCCGTCCGGCAAGGCGTGCCGCACCCCGTGATCTACACGATCAGCGAGATCGGCAACCTGCTGGCGCTGTGCGGGCCGGCGTTCTTCGTCGGGGTCGTGGCGATCGTGCTGGCGGCTCGCGCCGGGCTGTCGCGGTGGTTGGCCGTCTTCTCGGTCGTCGCGGGCCTCTGCGGGATCCTGTTGCCGTTCTACTTCACGATCCCGGTCTACCTGGTGTGGGCGCTCGTCTTCGGCGGCCGGCTGGCGCGCGGGTCCCGTCGCACCGAGGGCGCGGACGTCGTCCTGAGCACCACCCCCGCCTGACCCGCCTGGAGGGGGAGGGTATGCCGCGCGGTCACCGCGCGGCATACCTCGCGTCTGTAGGTGCTCGGCTGGGTTTCGTCGATCTGCTGTGGTCGTGTCGAGGGAAGGGTCGCGGCCGTCGAGGTCAAGGGTCGAGGCCGTCGCGGGCACGGTCAGCTGACCGGGTCTTCCTGTGGACAGGGATGCCGATCTGGCGCCGTATCGGTGCCGTGTCGCACCACTGGTTCACTGGGGTCACATGCTGTCGCGCAGCGCGCGAATGTGGTTGCGATGCAAGGGGATTCGGAGTTGTTGTGTCGCCTTCGACTGTCGGTGGTCGCATCTACTGTTGTCTCCATGGCACTCGCACTCGACGCGGCACCCGGGGGACTCGGTCCCGACCGGCCGGTGCTCGGTGCCGTCCAGTGCGCGCGCGAGACCTTGGCCGGTGCGCGGCCCGAGCGACTGTGGGCGTTGTCCGATGCCGAGGTCGAGGACGCGCTGACCACCCTGGGTCAGCTGCACGCGAGCGTCGAGGCCCACCTGGTGGCCGTCGTGAGTGAGGGCCGGGCGCGAGGGCTCGGGGTGGGGGCGGGGTGGGGCCCACAGGACTGGTCTCGGATGCTCGCGCCCGGCCTGAGCACCCGCCTGCTGGCCGACCTGGACACCATTGCCGCAGCCGCCGGGGAGCGGCGTCTGGACGAGGTGCGGGAGGCGGTCGCGGCCGGGGCGGACCCAGAGGCGACCGACGCACTGCCGGTGACCAAGGCGGCGATGCTCACGCGGTTCCACCGCGGGGTGCGGGCCCTGGCCGAGCCGCAGCATCTCGAGGATGCGACCGCCGAGCTCCTCCGGGGTGCCCGAGGCCATGACGGCATGCCCGAGAAGACGCTGGCGGTCGCGCTCCGACGGACGGGCGACCTGCTGCGACCTGACCGACTCGTGGAGCACGAGGCGGAGGTCCGCCGGGCTCATCGGTCGTTGGACAAAGCCAAGGGGCCGTTGGGGATGTGGCGCTACACCCTGCTGCTCGACGACGAGGGCGCCGCGATCGTGGACAGCGCCGTCGACGCGTTGGCCAGGCCGCAGAAGGATCCCGAGACCGGCGACTTCGACCCGCGCACGCCGGGGGCCAGGCGTGCGGACGCGTTGGTCGAGCTGGTGCGGCGCGCGGTGAGCGCCCCGGACGGCGTGCCGCGTCAGGCCAAGACCAGCCTCGTGGTCACGATCAAGCTCGACGAGCTCCAGCAGATGTGTCGCGGGGCCGGCCTCACGCTCGGAGGTGAGCCGCTGTCCATCGAGACCGTGCGGCGGCTTGCGTGCGACGCCCAGGTCGTCCCGGCGGTGCTCGGCACCCACGGCGAGATCCTCGAGCAGGGCCGGGCCGAGCGGTTGTTCAACCGGGCGCAGATCCGCCACCTGTGGCTGCGAGATCGACACTGCACGTTCCCGGGCTGCATCAAACCCGCGACCTGGTGCGACGCGCACCACCTCCTCCACTGGGCCGATGGCGGTCCCACTGACACCAGCCACGGTGCGCTCCTGTGCCAGCGGCATCACACGGTGGTGCACGCCAACCGCTACGCGGGCGAGGTCGTCGAAGGACTCAACGGTCCGTTCGTGAAGTGGGACCTCGCCCCAGGGTCCTACGACGTCCAGCTCGCGCAGTGGCGTAGCGGCCAGCCTCCCGGCCTGCCCGGGCTGGGTGACCACGATGACGGGCCGCCGCCACCATGACCCCGCTCCACACCCCACCCCGGCGAGTGGGGCGCGAAGCATGTCCGGACCCGCGCCGGGGCCAGTGCCGCGGGGCAGGGACGGGCCAAGGACAGGCGAGGGACAGGCCTAGGGCCGGGGCCAGGAACGGGGCCAGGAACGGGGCCAGGAACGGGGCCAGGAACGGGGCCAGGAACGGGGCCAGGAACGGGGCCAGGAACGGGGCCAGGAACGGGGCCAGGAACGGGGCCAGGAACGGGGCCAGGAACGTGGCCAGGAACGGGGCCAGGAACGGGGCCAGGAACGGGGCCAGGAACGGGGCCAGGAACGGGGCATGACCATTTCGACGGTGAGGGGACGGCCCCGACGAGTGGGCGGCAGGGTGGGTCTGGGTCTCGATGGTCCGAAAGGGTAAATCTGCACCAAACCGGCCATGTGTGCCAGTGCGGCGTTGCATCATCTGCGGGTGGGGAACGCGGGGGAAAGCGCTGACGAGCATGCCAAGCGCCTGATGGACGAGGCTGGCGCCTGGGCAGCGGGCGCCGAGGGGGAGCGCCGGGTCGCGGCAGCGCTCGAAGACCTACCGGAGACGTGGGTCGTGGTCCATGACCGGCTTCTGCGACCGGGGCGGTCGGAGGCGAACCTCGACCACATCGCCATCGGTCCGGCTGGGGTCTACCTGGTCGATGCGAAGAACCGTACGGGCGTCGTGACCGAACATGAGGGCGGACTGTTCCAACATCGCACCCGTGATGGAGTCCGAGAGACGGTCAGCCTCGCGTTGGAGCTGAAGAAGGTCCACGGGATGGCCGCGTACATGGCTGCCGAGTGCGACGCTGCAGTGGTCCCGGTGCTGTGCCTCGCGGGCAGTCGGGCGCAGGACTTCGGTGAGCCACAGCTGGTCCGCGGCGTCTGGGTGGTCCCTGTGACGGCCCTGTCGAGATGGTTGCGGTCACGTGACGTGACGATTCCCTCGGAACGTCTCGCGCCGCTCGCGACCAAGGTGATCACGGAGTTCCCCTCGACGACAACCGACGTCGCTCTTCTGTATGCCATGGCTGGTGCCAGGGGCAGTCATAGGACTTTTCGATCTCGACTTCCCGGCGTCCAAGCACCCCGCTCCCGAGCTCCACGATCCTCCACTCCTCGACCCGCTCTTCGACCACGGGCGCCACGCCGCGGACCAGGATTCGCCTCGCTGGTGGGGCGGCTGCTGGTGTTCTGCATCGGCGTGGCCTTGGTACTCGCTCTGTTGCCACGCCTGCCAGGCGTCTTGACCAGGCTGCTCGAGGTTCCATCCGGAGGTGCAAACGCATCGCCCTCGGCCGCGCCGCTGGGGACTGGCTCACCCACAGCGGTGCCTTCGGGCGCGGTGAGGAAGGGCACGGCCACGAAGCGGGCCGTGGGGGCCGCGCCGGCCGCGCCGCTGGGTCCACCCGACTGCTCGGACGCCACCGCAGCGGAGATCGGTGCGGTCATCCATCGCCCCGTCAAGCCGATCGCCACGAGGCAAGGCTGCGCCTGGGGCACGCGTTTGGATGACGCGACTACCGAGCTCGTGAGCATCGTCCTGACAGAGGACCACGCTGCCTACGACCTCGAGCTCACCACTTCGGTCAAGCAGAAGCGGGTCGTCTACGGCGGCGCGTTCGACACCACCTATCGGCCGGCCACCAAGGCCGCCGTGGCGTCAGGTCAGTGGATCGTGCGGGGGGCCAAGCCGGTCCGGGCGAGGGCAGACACGGTCGTGGTGGTCGCGACGACCAAGCTCGGAGTGTCCGACGAAGAAGCCCGCGCGATGGCCGTGGCCATCGCCGCCGCCGCCAACCAATGACACCAGCCCGGCCGGAGCCGGGCAACCCGCGGATCCATCGGACGGTTCGTGTGGGAAGCGCCCCGGACCTTCGTCATGCAAGTGGGCCGCCGCACGCAGGGTTGGCAGGCTCGCGTAGTCCGTTCGGTCACCAGATGTCGGACTTGGTTCAGCTTGATCACGGCGCAGGTAGCGTCGCGCGGACCAACCGACGAATCACAGGGACAGGGACCATGACTCGACGGCTCGCGACGGCGTTCGTGTGTGCACTCGGTATCTCGATGCTGGGTGCGTGTGGCAACCCCACGGCCGGCGACAACCGCCCGGTCGCCCTGGTGGACGTGCAGTCGTCGGCTTCCGCCTCGACGTCTCCGGATGCTGCCAGAGCCGCAGCTGCTGCCGCTGCGAAGGCAGCGGCAGCGAAGGCCAAGGCTGCCGCAGACGCGAAGGCGAAGGCTGCAGCTGCCGCCAAGGCCAAGGCCAAGGCCGTGGCCGTGGCGAAGGCCAAGGCTGCCGCAACCGCGAAGGCGAAGGCGGCGGCAGCGGCAGCGGCTGCCGCCGAGGAGGCTGCGGCCGAGGAGGCTGCGGCGGCTGCTGCCGAGCCTGTGTACGTGTACTTCGAGAACTGCGACGCGGCTCGTGCTGCAGGTGCCGCGCCCGTCCGGACCGGCGACCCCGGCTACTCGCGCAAGCTCGACCGTGACGGCGACGGTGTGGGCTGCGAGTCCTGATCGTCTTCGCTGTCGCTGCGTCGGGGGCGACGGACTCGCGCCCGTGACTGGCTCGGTATGCCGGGCGATGACCCCGCGGCATACCGAGCCTGTGGTGGTGGCTCAGCGCGCGGACTGGATGATCGCCACCACGTCACCGACCTCGCCGAGGTGGGAGAGCTTGTCGGGGTTGACGATGGAACGGATGCCGGTGATCTCGCCGTCGGTGATGTCGAGCGACCACACGCCGAGCACGCGGTCCTGGTCGTCGACGTAGATCGCGCCGGGACCACCGTTGACCTCGACGGGTCGCATCGACACCTGCGGGAATCGCGCCAGTGCCCGCAGCCAGTTGGTGAGGGTGTGCGCGACCCGACTGCGTCCGCGCAGCGAACGGGCGAGCGCGGGCACCTTGCCGCCTCCGTCGCCGGTCAGCTCCACGTCATGGGCGAGAAGTGACTCGAGCGCGGCGAGGTCGCCGTCGCGGGCGGCAGCGAAGAACCGGGACGCCAGCTCACGCTGCTGCTCGCGCGTGGTGGTGAACCGCGGGCGGCGAGACTTGACCTGCTGCCGCGCGCGGCTGGCGAGCTGGCGCACGTTGTCCTCCGCCTTGCCCACGATGTCGGTGATCTCCGGGTAGCCGTAGCCGAAGACGTCGTGCAGGAGCAGCACGGCGCGTTGTTCGGGGGAGAGGCTCTCGAGCAGCACCAGCATCGCCAGCGACAGTGAGTCGGCGGTCTCGGCGTGCCGCGCCGGGTCGTCGGGAGAGTCCGAACCGTCGGTGATGATCGGCTCGGGCAGCCACTCGCCGACGTAGCGCTCGCGGCGAGCGCGCGCCGACTTCAGCTCGTTGATCGCCAGGCGTGTCGTGACGGTCGCGACGAACGCCCGCGGCGACGCGATCTCGTCGCCGGCGTCGAGCGACTGGTGCACGCGCAGGAGCGCCTCCTGCACGACGTCCTCAGCCTCCGAGACGCTGCCGAGCATCCGGTACGCGATCGCGAACGACGTCGGACGCAGCGCGTCGAGCAGCTCCTCACGGTCAGTCAGGCGGCCGTCGGTCACGTCCGCACCCGTTCGGCAGCCGTCAGCTCGGCGAACCCCTGCCGCCAGCTCGGGTGGGCCGGCTCCCAGCCGAGCTCACGCCTGGCCTTGGCGTTCGAAGCGCCCCGCAGCCCGGTCATCATCGCCACTCCGACCTCCCCGGTCAGCAACCGCCCCACGAACCGCGGCACGCGCATCGGCTCCTTCGCCCCCAACGTACGCGCCAGGACGGGCAGCCACTCGGCCACCTCCGCAGGCTCGTCGTCGACCACGTTGTACACCCCACGACGTCCGTGGTCGATCGCCGCGACGGTCGCCTCGGCAGCGTCGGCGATGTGGATGAACGACCAGACCCCGCCGCCGTCGCCGACGACCGGGAACTTGCGCTGTCGCACGGCGGCGGTCTGCTCGCCGTCCGGGCCGAGCGAGGTGCCGGGACCATAGAAACCGCCGTACCGCAGCACGATCCCCTCGGTCCAGGTGGCCGCGAGGACCGCGTCCTCGACGTGCTTGATGGCTGCGACCGTCTGGCGCATCTCCCTGGCGGCCCCCACGCCGAACGAGTCCTCCTCGCTCTTCACGGGCCCGCCGACGCGTTCGTATGCCGCGAAGAAGCTCTGCGCGACGAAGCGCTGCACGCCGACGGCCTGACCGGCTGAGAGCAGGTGGTCCGTGCCTTCCTGTCGCAGCCGGTTCGTCATTGCGAACGCCCGGTCGAAGTGGCGCAGGTCCAGCGGCCCGATCGAGGTCAGCTGGTGGACGATCACCTCCGGCTGCGCGCGACCGACGGCCTCGGCCACCTGGTCGGCATCGAGCGCGTCGGCCACGACCGGCTCGGCGCCCAGCTCGCGGATGAGCTGCTGCTTCGATGCACTCCGCGTCATGCCGGTCACCTCGTGGCCGGCTCGCACCAGCTGGGGCACGAGCTGCTGGCCGATTGCTCCGGTCGCTCCTGCGACGAACACCTTCATGGTTCTGCCTCGTCTTCCGTCGTCTCGATGTTTCACCTGTACCAACCCAGACAAGGCAGGTGACGCGGCTGTGACAGCTAGGGAGTGTCGTTCTGGCGTCGCAGCCGGGTGTTGTCCTCCCGCAGGGCACTGTTGCGACGGCGCAGGCCGAGGTTCTGGCTGCTCAGGTCGGCGTTGTCGTCCTGCAGGTCGAGCACCATGGCCACGGCGGCGAGGGTGACCCCCGACTCGACCAGCTCGCTGATCCGCGTGATGCGGGCCAGGTCTGCGTCGCTGTAGCGGCGGGTCCCGCCTTCCGTCCGCGCCGGGGTCACCAGCCCCTTGTCCTCGTACAGCCGGAGGGTGGGCGCGGGCAGGCCGGCGAGCTCGGCAGCCACGGAGATGGGGTAGAGCGGACGGTCGCTGGGGCGGGCGGGCTCACTCATCGTGGTGCCATCCACGGACTTGACAAAGCGACGACACGAGACTTACAAAATCTATAGCCCATGGCTGAGATTCTACGGATCCAGACCAGGGAAGGAAATAGGCCCTCATCCTTGGAGGTGGTTGTGATGCTCATGCGGACTGACCAGTTCCGCGAGCTGGACCAGCTGGCCCAGCAGGTCCTCGGGACGATGGCTCGTCCCACGGTGATGCCCATGGACGCCTGGCGACAGGGCGACACCTTCGTCGTCGAGTTCGACCTGCCGGGCGTGGACCCCGGCTCGATCGACCTCGATGTCGAGCGCAATGTCCTCACCGTCAAGGCCGAGCGCGCGCGCCTCGACGACGACGTCGACACCATCGCCACAGAGCGGCAGCGCGGCGTCTTCAGCCGGCAGCTGTTCCTGGGAGACACCCTCGACGTCGACCGAGTGGAGGCGTCGTACGTCGACGGCGTGCTCAGGCTGACGATCCCGGTGGCCGAGCAGGCCAAGCCCCGCAAGATCGAGATCAGCTCGGGCGACCGACGCCAGCACGCGATCTCGGCCTGACACCGCGCCGCCCAGCTGTCCCCGTCGACCCCGCCGCTCCGGGAGACCGCTCCCGGAGGCGCTGTCGGCAGGTGGGCTCAGTCGTGAGCCCGCCGGGTCGACGGGGACTGCCCGTCGCCCGACGCACGACCAACCCCCGCGCCGACCGTGGCGTGGCGCGGGGTGGCGTGCCTGCGTCGGGCGTCGGGCGTCGGGCGTCGGGCGTCGGCGTTGGGCCGTCAGGGTGGGCCCGTCAGGTGTTGGGCGAGCTGTGACGGCTACGGGCGGGGCAGCAAGGACGGGCGGGGGAGGTGGATCGCCACCGAGGTGAGGCCGAGCCTCAGCGATGCCGCCTTGGCCAGGTGGCGGCACACCAGGAGGGTGACCACCGCCGGGACCGCCCCCGACGCGAGCAGCGCAGTGCGGGCGCCGTAGGTCTCCGCCAACCACCCGACCACCGGCCCGCCCACCGCCCCGCTGCCGATGAAGACGAGCAGGTAGAGCCCGACCACGCGACCACGCAGGTGGTCGACGGCAGCAAGCTGGACCAGCGACTGGGCCGAGGTGAGGAAGCCCAGGTTGGCGGCGCCGACCGCGACCAGGAGCACCGTGAAGAACTCCTGTCCCGGTGCGGCAGCCGCGACGAGCAGGGCGGCGGCCAGGGTGGACCCGGCCACCCCGACCGTGCGCAGCCGCGGCTGGTGCCGACGCCGGGCCGTGGTCAGGGCACCGGCCAGGGCGCCGAGGGCCACGACGCCGTTGAGCAGGCCCAGCCCCGACGCGCCGGAGTGGAAGACGTCCTTGGCGTACGCGGCGAGCGTCACGGGCAGGCTGATCGTGAAGAAGCCGAAGGCGCCGACCATGACGACGGGCCACAGGACGCTCGGCGTGTGCACGGCATACGAGAGCCCGGCCCGGACCCCGGGCGCGCGAGCACCGTCGCCGCGACGCGAGGCGGCCGCCAGGCGAGCGGCGCGGACCTCCGCCCGAGTGGGCGTGCCGCGCATGCAGAGCATCGCGACGACGGGGCCCACGAAGGACACGGCATTGACGACGAACGCCCAGCCAGCACCGACCGTGCTCATCAGCAGCCCGCCGAGGACCGGCCCGGCCATCGCCCCGATCTGGAAGGTGCAGGAGACGAGACTGATGGCGTTCGCGAGCTGGGGGCCGTCGACCACCTCGGACACGAAGGACTGACGCACCGGGTTGTCGAGCGCCGCGACCGTCCCGAGGACCGCGGCGAGCAGGAACACGTGCCAGACCTCGACCCGGCCGCTCAGCGTCAGCACGGCGAGGGCCGTCGCCGTCAACATCATCGAGACCTGGGTCGCGAGGAGCAGCTGTCGCTTGGGCAGGCGGTCGGCCAACAGGCCGGCGTGCAGCCCGAACACGAGGGTGGGCGCAAACTGGAATGCCGTCACCACCCCGACGGCCGTGGGGCTGTCGGTCATGGTCAGGACGAGCCAGTCCTGGGCGATTCGCTGGACCCAGCCGCCGGTGCCCGAGACCAACAGGCCCGAGAGCAGCAACCGGAAGTTCCGGTTGGCCAGGGAAGGGAAGGTGCGTGAAAAGTGTTGGGGGAGTAGGGGAGTAGAGATACGGACTGAGGCGGCGTCGGTGGAGCTCAAGGGTCGTCCTGGGAAGGTGGCGTCGTGGTCGGGTGGAGTCGGAGAGTGCAATCGTGAAAGGTGGACAGGGTCCAGTCTCGCCCGGTCGACGGCGAACCGCAGTATTCTCATCCAGAATCAGTCCTATAAGTGTCATGCAGCATCACAATGACCAACTCTGGAGGGACCCGAGCCGTGTACGACCCCGAGCTGCTGCGGACGTTCGTCGCCGTCGCCCAGTCACTGAGCTTCACCCGGGCCGGTGAGACGCTCGGGCTGCGCCAGCCGACGGTCAGCCAGCACGTGCGTCGGCTCGAGGACGCCGTGGGGCGGCCGCTGCTCGTCCGTGACACCCGCAGCGTCGCCCTGACGTCCGACGGTGAGGCGATGGCGGCGTTCGCGCGCGACATCCTCGCCGCGCAGGAGCGGGCCGTCGGTTACTTCACCGGCTCACACCTTCAGGGCCGGCTGCGGTTCGGGGTCACCGACGACCTCGCGCTCACGCCCCTGCCGCGGATCCTGCGCGACTTCCGCCAGCTCTACCCCCGGATCGACCTCGAGCTCGCGGTGCTCCAGAACGACGGCCTGGTCCGCCGGATCGAGTCCGGCCACCTCGACGTCGCCTTCGTCAAGCGAGGCGCGGACGCGCCACGGACCACTCGCGGGCAGCTCGTGCGGCGTGACCAGCTGGTCTGGTGTGGCATCAGCTCGACCCGGATCGAGCCCGAACAGCCTGTCCCGCTCGTCGTCTACCAAGCGCCGAGTCTCAGCCGTGCGGTCAGCGTGCAGGCCCTGGAGAAGGTCGGCCGGCGCAGCCGGATCACGTGCACCGTCAGGGGCGTCAACGGCGTCCTCGCAGCAGTGCGCGCGGGGCTCGGGGTCACCGTGATGGCGCGCACCCTCATGCCCGCCGACCTGATGGAGCTGCCGTCCACCGTCGGCCTGCCGAAGCTGCCGCACCTCGACCTCGTCCTGCTCACCAACCGCAGCGCCCCCGCCGAGCCGGCCAAGGCCCTGACCTCCGCCATCCTCGCCAGCGGCGCGCCGCTCACCACCGTCACCGGCTGAGCCGCCGGCGCGAGGTATGCCGCGTGGTGGCCACGCGGCATACCCAGGTCGACCGTGCGGCGCGCTCAAGTCGAGGGCCCGTGGGGGTTGCCGAGCGACGCCCCCACGCGGTCGACTGTCTGGGTGTGGGTCACGCCCACCCGGGGCGCGACCAGCTCGGACGGAGGTCTGCACATGAGCAGTGAGGTCGACACGCTTCCCGACGACGACGTCGACGACCTGGAGGCGGGCGTCCACGCCAGCCACGCGGTCACCGCGACGCCCGCCCAGGTATGGCAGCACCTGGTCAGTCCCGCCGGCACCGAGGCGCTCCTCGGCGACGGGGCCCGGATCGGCAACAAGGGCGAGCCGTGGCGCGCGTCCGACGGTTCCTACGGTGTGGTGCGCAGCATCCATCCGGTCGAGCAGGTGCGGGTCACCTGGCACCCCCACGACGACGGACCGCTGAGCATGCTCGACGTCCAGCTCCATCCCGACGGCGACACGACGCGCGTGGAGGTCTACCACGAGGGCCGTGGCATCGCCGGCGACCCGCGGGGCGACAAGGCGCACTGGGACGAGGCCCTCGGCCGGTTCGTCGGAGGGCTGCCGGGCGCGTGACCTCAGTCTGACCCGATCATCCGCGCGAGGGCGTTCTCCATCGATCGACGGAGGCGCATCTCGTCCGGCAGGAGCACCATCAGGCCATGGGTGACGTGGACAGGATCGACTCCGGGGACACCTGGGTGATCTACGAGGGACCGCCGTTCGTCGATCCGACGATCGGGCGGCACGGGTCGTTCGTGGACATCTGCCTGTCGCTCAACGACGCCGAGCTCGTGCAGCTCTGCGGCTACTGGGAGTGGCGCGCCGACCTGGCGGCCAGGGACATCGACCGGTGGTGGTGCTGGACCGTCGTCCGGTTCGGCCGGCGGCTGCTCGCCAACTCGGGCGGGACCCACCAGCGTCGCCACCAGCCGCACTGACCGGGAGCACCCTGGTGACTCTCAGGGCGAGTCCGGCGTGAGGTCGTAGGGGCAGCCACCCGAGCCGAGCTTGGCCAGGCCCGCGAGGTCGCCCTTCCCGAACTCCGTGGCCGTGCCGTTCGAGGCGACCATGACCTGCGTCGGGTTGTCCACGTGGGTCAGGCCGACGAGGTGGGCCAGCTCGTGCATGACCACGGCGCGGGCCTGCGCGTGCCCGTTGGGACGTCGCAGGATCTGGGCGAGCTGCGGCCCGTCGAGGTCGACCGAACCGCCGACGTAGCGCTCCTGGTCGAGGCTGTTCGCGAACCGGTGCACCGGCCCACCCAGTCCCACGACGGAACCCTCCAGGCCGGGCACGACTTCGGGCGTGGTCCAGGCGACGAGCACAGGTGCCCGAGCACTGCCCGGCAGGCCGTTGGCCAGGTCGCGGGCGCTCTTGGCGGGTCTCGGGACCTGCGTGGTCGGGCCGGCGATGTGCAGGTGCAGCCCGCTCGCGGAGTTGACCCGTTCGACGGCCTCGGCCAGCAGGGTGTCGGAACCTTCGGGGGCGGCAGCGCTGTTCACGACCAGCTCGATCGTCAGGCACGGGTCCCACGTCACCGGCGCCCCGCGGGAGTTCGTGTTCATGAAGACGTAGGCAGTCGGGTCGTCGAGCGCCCGGGTCGCGTTGCCAGGGACCAGACCGACGGCACGGAACACGACCGCGGCACCCACCAGTGCGACCACGAGGGCGGCGATGAGCAGGGTGGTGAGCGTGCGCGGCGTGCCGGAGCGTCGAGGGGCGAGCGCGGGAGGCGCCCAGGCGTCGGGGTGGTTGGGTGGGTTGTGGGCGGGAAAGTCGGCGGGGTAGGGGGCGGGGGCCGGAGCGGGTCGCAGCGGACGGCGCTGGAGCACCTGCGGTCGGCCGGCCCGCCGGTCCGCGAGGCAGTGCAGGCAGATGACCTCGTCCCGCGCAGGATCGAACCCGGCGCGCTCGCCGACGCCCATCTGCTCGCCACACCGGCACACCGAGCCGTCCGGCACCGAGACCACCACGATCCCGTCGCTGTCACCCACCCCGCCAGCTCCTCGTCCCGGCCCTAGGCCGCTCTCGTCCCCGGACTCGAGGACCCGAGGATTCTGGACCGACAGCCGCGGTCGGTATGCCGCTTCCGTGCACCTTCGTCCGAACGGCCGACAGCCCGCCGTCGTGGCCCGTCGGCCGGGCCGTCCTACTTGTGGGGCAGGGTGCGGGCGTACTCCACGCTGCGCTCGACCCACTCGCGCAGCTCGTCGTCGTCCTCGAAGCCCGCCTCGTCGACGCGCAGCCATCCCTTCATCGGCTTCCCGCGCATCTCGAACGGGCGCACCGACTCGCGCTCGAGCAGCTGCTCCGCCTCGTCCTCGTCGAGCCGCACCATCAACCCGCCCTTGCTGCTCGCGGCGACAGACATGTTGCCGTTGACCAGGAAGGCCAGCCCGCCGAACATCGCCTTCTCGGTCACGTCGAGGTCCCCGACCACCAGGTCGCGGATCCGTTGTGCCACCCGCTCGTCATACGCCATGCCGTCATTGTGACCGCGCTCGGGCCTCCAGGGCTGTGGACAGCGGGGCTGAGGATGCGCCAGTTTGCCTACACTGACGTGCGTTCGAGTCGACTGAGTGGTCGGAGGGGGAGTCCACGAGTGAGTTCCAAGCACGGGTATGCCGCCGCGCTCAGCCTGGTGGTCGGGTGCGGGTTGGGTGCGCTGACGGCCTGTACCGGCGGGGCAGCCGACCCGCCCACGAGGCCCACGGAGACGACGTCGACGGCCGCCGCGACGACCACCTCGCCACCGACCCCGGCGAAGTCCGCATCGAGCCCCGCCACCGCGACCGCCACCACCGCGGTGCAGATCCCCGAAGCCGCCCGAGCCCACACCAAAGCCGGAGCCGAAGCCTTCGTGAAGTACTACATGGACCAAGCGAACAGGGCATGGGTTGAGCCGAATGCAACGCTGCTGCCCGCGTTGAGTGACTCGGGGTGTCTCTCCTGCAAGTCCATTCAACAGACCGCGGCCGCGCTAGTCCGCGATGGTCAGCACTACGTCAGTGACCCAGTCACGGTCACACGAGTCGCCGCCTTTGGAAGGGCACCCAAGGGGCAGCAGTACGTGCGCCTGCTGATGATCCAACACAAGGTCGAGGTCGTCGACTCCACGGGCAAGGTGGTCTCGACCGATCCGAGAGAGTCTTTGGCCCGCACCGCCGGAGTGATCTGGGAGGGGACTTCATGGCGAATGTACGGAATCGCTGGCTAGCTGCTGTCTCCCTTGCGGTGTTACCGCTTTCGCTAGCTGATCCGGCTCAAGCGGCGGGAGACATTGGGGGTTCGACGACGAGCGATGGCGCCAGACTGAATTGGCTGGATCGTCAGGGCCTACACGCAATCAAAACGCACTCAGCGGCGCGGCCAGTCGACGCCTCAGTCCGCTTCGAATACGCATCGGTCGCGGACTGCGGCAACAACAACCCGGATTCGGCCAACCCTGACGACCAGTGCAGGGACGCAGCCTTGGCGTGTGCTGGGAACACTGCCGCACAAGGGCTGGGACCGAGTGTTCGCCTGTTTCGACGCACTGTCGACGCCGCCGGGAAGCCGACTGGGCCGTGGGTCCAGTACGGCATCACCTGCTTCCCGGAGGACGCACCCGGCCCGTCCCGGCCGAGGGTGACCATGGCCATGGTGCTCGCCGCCTTCCACGACACGGACTTCGCCAAGCCCACCCTCGCCGTGGAACCGCGCGGCAACGTCACCCTGGTCACGCTGCCCACCTACTTCCAGACGGGCTGGCCCGAGCGCGGCTACCAACCGGGAGAGGTCGACCAGGTCGACCCGGCGCGGATGGCCGGGTTCCGCGTCGAGATCCGGCCGCAGGTCAAGTCCATCACCTACGACTACGGCGACGGCTCCACAAGCGGTGCCACCACGTCCCTCGGCGGTCCGTTCCCGGCCGGCGACGTCACCAAGACCTACTCGCGTGCCGGCGAGTTCAGCGTGCGGGCCGATGTCACCTACTCCGCCGAGTTCCGGGTCAACGGTGGGCAGTGGATCGACATCCCGGGCGAGGTCACCATCCGGGGGACGGCCGAGACCCTCACCGTCAAGACGGCCCGTGCCCGCCTGGTGGCCGACTAGGTTGGCGAGGCGCAGGATCGCGAGGTCAGTCCCAGACCCGCCGGGTTCCGGCGGTCGGGTTCAGACGGACAGCGGCCGGAGCTCGCCGTCGAGGGTGCCCATCAGCACGATGGCGCGCAGCCGGGCGAGGAGCTGGTTCGCGTTGTCCTCCACGCGGGCGCTGTGCTGGATCGCTGCGTCACCGGTGCAGGTGCGGTGCACGCCCTGAGTCAGGGAGGTTCCGCAGGCACACATCGGGAGCTGCGCACCGTGGGTGCGGTCGGGGGTGACGAGGGGGCTGTCCACGGAGAGCACGCTATGAGCGGTTTCCGGCGATCAGCCTCGCAACCGCGGGTACCCCCTCCGTTCGACCGAGGCGAAGCTGACCGAACAGGGTGAGCCCGGGGGCATCTTCGTCGGCTGGACCAGCCTCCAGAAGAGCGAAACAACGGCTGATCAGCGCTTTTGCATGGCCCATGCCAGCCGGATGGCGGTCCGGATCGCGTCGGCATCGCCGTCGAGGTCGGCCTGGACCTTCATGTGCTTCTCCCACCGCGGCGGTAACCCGAACGTGTCCGGGTGCTCGTCGAGGAGCCGTTCGCGGTCCTCGAACCCCACCCGCACCAGCACCGTCCCCGGCTCGTCCTGCCGGACCACGAGCCGGTCGTCGACGTACCACGCGACCCTCCCCGGGTGGCCCTTGCGTTTGCACCCGGCCAGGGAGGTCGCGAACTCGTCGATCTCGTCGAGCGTCACCGTCGGCACGCTAGCGCGAACGACCGACGGCGGCAGCAGCGAATGAGCCAGGCGCCGCGAGCAGGACCTTCGAGGCGCAGCCTCCCAACCCGACGCTTGCCGGCTCACTGCGTCGGGACGACGATGGGAAGGTGGCGGGGAGGGGCGACGTGCACGTGCGCGAGGCGACCAAGGAGGACGTGCCTGCGCTCATCGACCTGACCGCACGACGGACCCCGCACTACGAGCGGTGGTGGGTCTCCACCGTCTTCGAGGGCAACGTGGAGGTCCACGCGGCTCCGATGCTCTTCGAGGCCGGCACGTTCGTGGGCTACGGCACGGCGACCCATCGGTCGGGAGCCCCGGAGCACCAGCGCACGGTGCAGGTCTTCGTGGACCGCGCGGCATCCGGCCGGGGCCTCGGCTCCGACCTCCTCGCCCGGTGCCTGGCGGCCCTCCCCGACAGCACCACCGAGGCCTGGACGAAGGTGCACGACGACGACCCGGAGTCGCTGGCCGTGGCGCAGCACTGGGGTTATGAGGTGATGCAGCGCTCGATCAGCTCACGCGTCGACCTGGCGGGCGCGACCCCTCCGCAACCCCCACTCGGCGTGACGCTCGAGGACTGTGACGGGCTCGAGTTCGACGGTGCGGACGCGGTCGCCTTCGACGCGATGCTGACCGCCAGCCAGACCAACCCCGAGGCCGAGACCAGCCACGTGCTGACCCGCGAGGAGATGCAGCACTGGACAGACCCGGGGGAGACCCCGGTCGCCTGCCTCGCCCGGGTCGACGGTCGTCCCGCCGCACTCGCCTTCGCGATCGTGCTCAGGTCGACCGGCGAGGGCGGGGTCGCCTACACCGGGGTCGACCCGGCCTACCGGGGCAGTGGGCTGGGCCGCCTCGTGAAGGAGCAGCTGCACGCCCGCGCCGCCCAGCTGGGGATCGCCTGGCTGGGGACCGAGAACGAAGAGCACAACGCCGGCATCCGCCACGTCAACCAGCAGCTGGGGTACGTGAAGACGCACGGCGTCTACCGCATGCGGCGAGTGCTCCGGGGTGGCTGGGGATAACTTCCGGACGTGGGCGCCGGGTGCGGCAGCATCGGACCATGAGCTACCACGACCTGCCGCCGGACGCCCGCTCGATTCCGTTGACGGACAACGTCATCCAAGGCGATGTCATCGACCTGATCCTCGACCTCGACCAGCGTCGTGGTGGCGCCCTGGCCCTCATGCTGTGCGACCGGGCCGACCGCGGCGTGCAGCCGATCGTGCTCTCCGACCTGCCACCGGACGCGCCGGCGACCGAGCTGCGCAGCCTCCTCGACCTCTTGCTGCCGATGGTCGGGGAGGACGGTGGTGCGGTGCTGGTCGGGCGGGGTCGGCGGCGCGGGTTGATGCCCACCGACAACGACCGGGCCTGGCACCAGGAGACCATCGAGTCGTGCGGACGCCACGGGGTGCGGCTGCTCGGCTTCTACCTCGCGTCGCCCGACGGTGTGGAGGCCCTCCCGACCCCGCTGACCAGGGCCAGCTGAGCGAAGCTCGCCGACCCCAACCTCGACCCCGAACCCGACCCGGGAACGGCGCGGGGCTCTAGGCTGCGGCCATGTACGAGTACAAGGTGGTCCAGGTCCGCGAAGGCCTGATCGGCGGCAAGATGTCGGCGGACAAGCTGGAGAAGGTCCTCAACGAGTGGGCCGAGAAGGGCTGGCAGGTGAAGTCCGTGACGGCCGTCGAGGTGAAGGGCCGGATCGGGCCGGGTGGCACCGAGGGCGTGCTCGTGACGTTCGAGCGCCAGCGCCCCGCCTGACCGAACTTCTCGGCCGTTCCCTCTCACCGGGGAGCCGGCGCCTCGGGAAGAGAGGGTCGGGCAGGATTCGTCGGCAAGGATCTGTCGGCAGGGATTCTGTCGGGAAGTCAGGCCGAGGCGGGGACCCGCTCCGCCTCGGCCCGCGCGACGGCCTGCAGGCGGGGCCACTCGTCGCTGATGTTGAGGTCGGCGCCGATGTCGAGCATGGTCGCCGTGAACAGCGCGCCGGTCGCGATCATCCCCGGGTGCACGTGCCCGAACACCTCGAGCGTCACCGTGCCGTAGAGCCTGGCCCAGGCCCGCTCGAACATCCACACCATGCCCGGGGTCGGCGATCCCAGGCCCTGGGTGACCTCGTCCGGCTTGAGCTCGCTGCGCAGGATCTCCAGCAGGGCCGGGTCGAGCTCGTCGTCAGTGGGGACCGAGAACTGGTACTTGACCCACAGCCGTCCGAAGATCTCGCTGAAGAACGCCGCGAACAGGTGGACTCCCGAGTCGTCGGGCAGGCAGTCGGCCAGCGAGCTGGCCCCGCCGGTTGTCGCCTTGGCCGTGGTCGTGGTAGTCGTCGTGGTCGTCCCGGTCGGAGCGGTCGTGAGCTTGGTCGACTTGGCCGCCTCGTCGGAGTGCATCGGCTCGCCCGACGCGAAGACCATCTGGAACTCGGTCCGGTTGCGCAGGGCCCACGCGCGGAACGCCGCCGACGCCGCCACGACCTGCGCTGCCGGGTCGTCGGGCGCCTGGTCGTCACGAGCCACCGTCATGGCCGCGACCACGTCCTCGAAGATCGAGCGCGCGACGAGGGCGAGCAGCTCGGCGTGGCTGTCGACGTAGCGGTAGAGCGCCGGGGGAGTCAGCCCCATCTCCTGCGCCACGGCGCGGATCGAGACGTCCTCGCCGGCGCGCAGCAACCGACGCGACACGTCGACGATCTCGTCGAACGTCGCCTGGCGCTGGCGCTCACGCCGTGTCGGAACCGCCGTCATGGGCTCTCTGCTCCTCGTCGAAGGGGGCTCGGATGGGTGTCACGCAGAGTTAACCACGAACCCTTGGCTGAACCCTTGACAAGTTAGTTTACACCCATCACTGTTACTGCCGTAAACAACCGTGATGTGCAGTAGCAAGGACGTGGTTCGAATGAAGGCGTGGTTGGCATGAAGACGTGGGGTCAGTTCGTGGCGCGATGGTCCTGGGCCGTCCTCCTGGGTGGCCTGGCCGTGGTGCTGGTCGCCGCGGCATACGGGATCGGGGTGTTCGGCAGCCTCTCCAACGGCGGGTTCGACGACCCCGCCACCGACTCGGCGAAGGAGCTGGCTCTCGAGCAGGCGACCTTCCCCGGCCGTGAGACCGACCTGGTGGTGGTCTACTCCAGCCCGACCCTGAAGGTGCAGGACGCCGCCTTCCAGAAGGCCGTGACCGACACCCTGGCCGCCCTGCCCGCGTCCGACGTCGCGGGGGCGGTCACCTGGTACGCCACCCAGTCGCCCGGGCTGGTCAGCACCGACGGCCACGCCACCCGCGTGGTCCTGACGCTCGCCGGCACCACCCAGGACGCGAAGAGCGACAACTGGGACGCCGTCAAGGACGACCTGTCCGCGCCCGGCCTCAGCACCAGCGTCGGCGGGCGCTGGGCGGTCTTCGGCGACGTCAACGAGCAGGTGTCCGCAGACATCGCCCGCGCCGAGTCGATCTCGCTGCCGATCGTGTTCCTGCTCAGCCTGCTCATCTTCGGCAGCCTCGTCTCGGCCCTCATGCCGACCCTGGTCGGGGGGATCGCCGTGATGGGCGCCTTCGCCGTGGTGCGGCTGATCACCGGGGTCACCGACGTGTCGATCTTCTCGATCAACGTCATCACCCTGCTCGGCATGGGGTTGGCGATCGACTACGCGCTCTTCGTCGTCAGCAGGTTCCGGGAGGAGCTCGCGGTCGCGCCGGACACCTCCCGGGAGAGCGTGCGCGCCGCAGTGGTCCGCACCATGACCACCGCCGGGCGGACCGTCCTCTTCTCGGGGCTGATCGTGGCCGCCTCGCTGGCCTCGCTGCTGCTGTTCCCGCAGAACTTCCTGCGTTCGATGGGCTACGGCGGCATGGCCGCGGTGCTCGTGGCGATGGTCGCGGCGCTGACCGTGCTCCCGGCGCTGCTCGGCGTGCTCGGTCCGCGCATCGAGCTCGGTCGTATGCCGTGGCGCCGCGGCTCGCGGGCCCGGGTCGCCGATGCCAGCACCCCGGACGCGCTGCACGGGTCCGACCACGAGGTCGTGCACGGTGCGTGGGCCCGGGTGGCGCACAGCGTCATGCGCCGGCCGGTGGCCTACCTCGTCGTCATCGTCCTCGGGCTCCTCGCGCTCGGCAGCCCGTTCCTCGGGGCGACGTGGGGAAGCGTGGACGAGCGGGTCCTGCCGGTCAGCTCGCCCAGCCGCCAGGCGGCCGACCTCCAGGCCGAGCTGTTCGGTGGGGAGACCTCCACCGCGTCGATCATGCTGCGTGGGGCGGACGAGACGGCCACGGCTGCCTACGTGGCCCGCTTGCAGGGGGTCGACGGCGTCACCCAGGCACAGGCCGTGGTCAGCAAGGCCGTCGACGGCACCCGGCTCACGCTGGTGCAGGCGACCTGGCGGGGCAACTCCCAGACCTCGGCCAGCCAGGACGTCGTGCGCGGTCTCCGGGCCGTCGAGACCCCGCCGGGCAGCACCGCACTCGTGGGCGGACCCACGGCCGACGCCGTCGACCTGATCGGCTCGATCGGCGACCGCCTGCCCTGGATGGCCCTGGCCGTGGCGGTGGTCATGCTCGTCCTGCTCTTCGTCGCCTTCGGGTCGGTCGTGCTGCCCCTCAAGGCGATCGTGATGAACGCGGTGTCGATCACGGCGTCGTTCGGAGTCGTCACGTGGATCTTCCAGGAGGGCCACCTGTCCGGGCTGCTCGGCTTCACCTCGCCCGGCTACCTCGACGTGACCCAGCCGATCCTCATGCTGGCGATCCTGTTCGGGCTGTCGATGGACTACGAGGTATTCCTGCTCAGCCGGGTCCGGGAGGAGTGGGACCGCACCGGTGACAACACCCGGGCCGTCGCCGCGGGAGTGCAGCGGTCGGGCCGCATCATCACCAGCGCCGCCCTGCTGCTGGCCGTCGTGATCGGCGGGTTCGCGACGAGCGGGATCATCTTCGTCAAGATGATCGGGGTCGGCATGCTCGTCGCCGTCCTGCTCGACGCCACCGTGGTGCGTGCGCTGCTCGTGCCCGCCACGATGCGGCTGCTGGGCCGGGCCAACTGGTACGCACCCGCTCCGCTCGCCCGCTGGTGGGACCGGCACGGACACCGCGAGCACCCTGCGGCCGCACCCGTGGGCGCCCGGCCGGCCCCGGAGCTGGCCCCGGAGCTGGCCCCGGAGCTGGCACCGGCTCCCTGACGAGCCGCGGGCCTGCAGCCCGACCCTCCGGAACCAGCCGCGCGACCGACCACCCGGACGGTCGCGCGGCTGTTCCGGTGAGGTCGGGTTGAGCACGATATCCACCGATTGACGGAGACCCGACTCGGGCCGAAAGTATGAGGGGGTTCGGTGCCGTTCGCCTCGATACTGGAAGCGTGCTGGGTACCGACTTCGCGCGAACCATGCGCGCCGCCCAAGCCGGCGAGGAAGATGCCTTCGTCCGGCTGTGGCGTGATGCCAACCCGGCGATGGTCCGCTACCTGCGGGTGGTCGGGCACGACGACCCGTACGACGAGGCCTGTGAAGGCTGGGTCACCGTCGTCCGAGGGCTCCCCGGTTTCACCGGCGACGAGACCGACTGGCGGGTCTGGGTGCTGGCCTGTGCCCGCCAGCGCGCCGAGGAGAGCACCCTGCGCCGCACCTGGGGCGCGGCGACGGGCTACGAAGGCTTCCAGGTCGAGGGTGACGGCGAGATCGACCTCGAGGAGGTCCTCGAACCCGAGGACGCCGAGGACCCCACCCACCGAGGGATCTCCGAGACCCTCGCGGCCCTGCGCGGCCTTCCCCTAGGACAAGGAGAAGTCGTGGTGCTACGTCTCGGCGCCGAGCTGCCGACGGGCGCAGTGGCGACCGTGGTCGGGATCGACGAGGACAGCGTCGAGCGCGCCGAGGCCAGGGCGCTCGAGCGCCTGGGCGTCGGGGCCGAGCTGGTCTCCTGGTCACTGGCCGCTGCGCCGATGCGCGCCGAGCTAGCGGACGAGAACGTCGCGGTCGGTGCGTTCCGCGCCGTGCTGGCCAGGGTCCGCGCCGACAAGGTCAAGGTCGTCGCGATCGGGACCGGCAGTCGTCGCAGCAGCTCACGTCAGGCAGCCGCACGCCAGACCTACCCGAGCCTGGTGCTGGTCGACTCCCGGAGCACGTCGCGGGGGGCATCCCGCAGCCCCAAGGGGTCGGTCTCCACGGACCGGTGGGCGCCCAGCACCGTCGACACGCGCAACCGCGCAGGGGCCCGGGGGGCCAAGGTCGCGGGCCGGTCCCGCACCGCCGCGCTGACCGTGACCGCGCTGTCGCTGTCCCTGGCCTCCATCGGCGGGTTCAGCGCCGCGGCCTACGTCGGCGTCCTCCCGGCCCCGGTGCAGCAAGTCATGCACGACGCAGTCGGCGCGCCCGCCCCCGGTGCCCGTGACGCAGGGTCCTCCTCCACGCGCCGCCAGCCGGTGACGTCACCCACCGCCGGGATCGGCCCCGCGGCCACGAACCGCGCCGCCGCCGGGCTCTGTCGCGCGTGGTCGACGGACAAGGCCAAGGGGACCGCGCGCGACCGCTCGGTCGCCTTCCAGAGCCTGTCGTCGGCCGCCGGTGGCCCGGACAAGGTCTCGGCCTACTGCGCGACGGCCCTCGCCTCCCAGCCGTCCCACGGCGCACCGACCGCGTCGGTCGGCACCAAGCCGGCCACGCCCGGACCCGGACGGGGCACCGGCAAGCCCACCGACAAGGGCACCGGCAAGCCGACGGACAGGGGCACCGGCAAGCCTGCTGGCACGACCAGCACGAAGGCCTCGTCCAGCACCCACACGCCGCAGGGGAACCCGGCCACCCCCGCGAAGCCCACCGCGTCGCCGAAGGGCCAGCCGACATCGCAGGCCACCGCGCCCGGCCACGCGTCCCCGACGTCCAAGGGCCACACCTCGGGCTCCGGCACGGGGAACGGGAACAGCCAGGGCAGCCCGAGCGGCGGCTAGGGTCCCGGCACCTGGAGCTGGCGTCCTGCTGGCGCACTGCTGACCCCCTGCTGGCGCACTGCTGACTCGAGTCGGCCGGAGTCGCTGGTCCCCGCGGTGAGATCACCTGGTCAGACACGATCACTTAGTCAGAAACACTGATGCGCGGGCCCGTCCCCACCGCCCACACTGGGACCACGACGGCTGCACGGGTCGTCCGGGGGTGCAGGGGGATACGTGGAGTTCTGCCATGAGCAGTTTCGACCTGGTGCCGATGCTGAGAGCGCCCGAGGGTTGGCCCGGGGCGGTGGTGGCCACCGTCGCGATGGTGGCCCTCGCTGCCCTTGACCTCCTCGGGGCCTTCGCCGCCAAGGAATGGGCCGAACACCGGTCGCCGGTGCCGATGCTGCTGGGGCTGGCCGCGTTCGTGGTGCTGTTCTGGGTCTATGCCTCGTCGTTGCAGTACGCCGAGCTCGCCCTGGTCACGATGGGCTGGATCGTCATGCTGCAGGTGGGGCTCGTCGTCCTCGACCGGGTCCGCTACGGCGTCGAGCTGCCCCCGGGCAAGTGGGTGGCGGTGGTCGTCCTGCTGACGGCGCAGGCCTACCTGCTGCTCGCGCCGACGACCAGCGCGACCACCTCGGCCTGATCGACCAGCACGCCTGACGGTGTCAGCGGGCGGGTGCCTGCGTGGGGTGCCCGTCACTCTCGCGTAGGCTTCCCGCCGTGCTCTACCCGTTGACCGTCGCGCTGCTCGTGACGTCCGTCGTGCTCTTGGCTTTCGCCGCGGGGTATGCCGCGCGGCGGCGCCTCGTCGACGACCGCCTGCTGCTCGTGGCCGGCGTGGTCGAGCTCGGGCTCCTGGTCCAGCTCGTCGTCGCCCTGGTGCACCTCGGGAGCGTCCCCGGCGACAGCGCCGAGCAGGCGACCTTCGCGGCATACGCGATCACGCTGCCGTTCGTCCCGCCGGCGGCGGTCTTCCTCGCACTCAAGGAGAAGAGCCGCTGGGCCATGGGTGTCGTTGCCGTCGGGGCGTTCGCCGTCGCGGTGATGACCGCCCGGCTGCAGCAGATCTGGAACCTCGGTGGCTGAGCCGCAACCCGGGCCGCAGGCCCCGCGTCCCACCCGCTCCGGACCCGGGGTCGTGCTGGTCGCCCTCTACGGCCTGCTGGCGCTCGCGGCCACCGGCCGGTCGGTGCTCCAGATCAGCGAGAACTTCTCCCACGCACCGCTGGCCTACCTGCTGTCGGCGCTCGCCGCGGTCATCTACATCGTGGCGACCGTCGCGCTGGTCCGGGGCGACCGCACGTCCCGTCGGGTGGCGCTGGTCGCCATCAGCGTCGAGCTGCTCGGGGTGCTCGTCGTCGGCGCGGCGTCCTACCGCGCCAAGGACGCCTTCCCGGACAAGACCGTGTGGTCGCACTTCGGCTCGGGCTACGGCTTCGTGCCGCTCGTGCTGCCGGTGCTGGGACTGCTCTGGCTGCGCCACACCGCCGGGTCGGGCAACCGGGTGCGCAGCCCGGGAGCCTAGGCCTCGACGGGCTCCAGCACGAACACCGGGATGAGCCGGTCGGTCTTGACCTGGTAGTCGGTGTAGGGCGGGAACGCCTCGACGCAACGCGGCCACCACTCGTCCCGCTCGGCGCCCTCGAGCTCACGGGCGCGCACGGTCCAGGTGCGGTCGTCGTCCTGCAGGTCGAGCACCGGGTTCTTGCGGACGTTGCGGTACCACTTCGGGTGCTCGGGCGCGCCACCCTTGCTGGCCACCGCGGCATACACACCGTCGTGCTCGACCCTCATCAGCGGCACCTTGCGGACCTTCCCGGAGACGCCGAGCATCGTCAGCAGCACCACGGGACGGCCCTGGATGTCGACGGCGCGGGTGGTGCCGGCCTCCTCGATCTTCTCGACCTGGCTGCGGACCCACTGGGTGGGGCTGGCTGCGTACTCGCCGGTGATGGTCATGGGCCCATCACAACATGCCTCCCCGGCGCCCGCACGACCGGGCCGCCGCATCGGCCGATGGCTGTGGACAACTCGGGAGGCCATCCTTGGCCCCTGCCTACCCTCGGTGGATGACCAGCATCGAGGTGGATCCCGAGATCCTCAGCGCCCTCGCCGGCGCCCTGACGGAGGTCTCCGCAGACCTGCAGTGGCAGGCGGCGGACGCCGCCGAGCGAGGGTGGGCGCTCGGTCCCGGCGACAGCGCTGGGGCGCTGGCCGCAGTGCTCGGCGAGTTCGAGCACCAGCGGCAGGTGCTGGGTCGCGAGCTCGACGACCTGGCGCGTCGGGTGTCCACCGCCGGACGGCTCTACGCGGAGGTGGACCTCGAGGTCGGCGGGTGGCTCGACCCGAGCGCTGCACGGTGACGGTCCTGCGCCCCCTGCCCGGCGACCCGGCCACAGTGCGTGCGCTGGCTGATCGGCTGCAGGGCCGGGGTGAGCGGCTCCTCAGCCTCGCCAGCGCCCTGCGCGGGCTGTCCGGGCCCGACATCGCCTGGGCGAGCCCGGCCGAAGCAGCCTTCGCGGCGCGCTCGCACGCCGCAGCCGCGCTGCTCGTCTCGGCCGGCCGCCGACACGGCGTGTCCGCCGCGACCCTGCGCCCGCTCGCCGCCGCCCTCGAGCACGCCCAGCAGGTGGTCGGTGCCGCGGTGGCCGAGCACTCCGTCGCCCACCCGCGGGCGGTGGCCCTCGGCACCGCCCGGGTCGAGGCCGAGCAGTCCGCCGACCCCGCACGGCGCGCCAGCGCTGTGGGGCTGCACTGCCGGGAGGTCGCCGAGCTGGAGCGGGCCCAGGACGCCGAGCGTCGGCACAGCCGGGCATGGCGTGACTTCCAGGAGGCCGACCGACGGTGCGCCGCCGTCCTGCACCGGCTGCTCGACGACGGTCTGGCCGACTCGCGCGCCTACGACGCGCTGACCGGACTCAGCCGCGCGGCCGCAGGGGTCGAGGGCGTGGCCGGGACGGTCGCGCTGTTCCCAAGCCCTCCCACCAAGGCGTTCGGGGTGGCTGCCGGGGCCGCCGGCGCGACGCGGGTGGCCGCCGACGCGGTCGTGAAGGTGGCCTACGGCGACGGTGACTGGACGTCGATCGGCCTGTCCGCGGCCGCGCTGGGCACCGGCCGGGCGGCCGGGGTGCTCAAGCGCGGCGCGCTCGCGACCAACCCCGCAGCCCGCTCGGCGGCGACCCGCACCGAGCGCCGACTGCTGCGCCACGACGTCCAGCAGCGGCTGGGTCAGGGGCTCGCCGCGGAGCTCCGCCAGGTGGGCCGCGTCGGGGCGAAGGCTCCGCCGCGGCCCTTCCGGGCGCCCCGTCCGCTCTCCTCGGTGAGCTCACCCGCGGCGACCGCCCACTGGGTGGCCGAGCAGGTGGCGGGGCGGGCCCGGCACGCGGCGCAGGTCAGGTGGCTCGATGACCTCGCGCTCGCGACCCGTGACCCCGCGCGCTCGCGCACCATGCTGCTCAGCGGGTTCGGCGCGCAAGCGGCCTCGTCCGGGCTCGGCGGGGCCGGCGCGCTGCGCGACCACCACCTCGACCACGAAGCGGGCGAGGCCGAGCGGCGGCGCGACGAGCGCTCCGGAGCGCAGGCCGCGTCTGGTCCAGCCCGTCCGCGATGAGAGATGGGTATGCCGGGCGCTCACCGCTGCGGCGTACGCTCGGAGCAGGTCATGAGTGTCAGCGACAAGCCCCGGCTCGCTGGCCGGCAACCCTCCTCCGCGGTGGGGTGCCCCGGGTGAAGACCTGGCGGACGGCACCGGTTGCCGACCGCAAGCGCGGGAGACCCACCACGTGTCCCGCACCGTCTCCGGCGGTGTCGCCGGTGCACCCTCCGTGGAGGTGGCACCAGCACCTCGATCAGCCACTCCCGATCGGGACCCACCGGCATACGGGCCCCCGACGCCGCACCGCGGCCCACGAGAGTGAAGGAAATCGAGATGAGCTCCACCAACTGGTCGTTCGAGACCCGCCAGGTCCACGTCGGACAGGAGCCGGACGCCGCCACGGGCGCCCGTGCCCTGCCGATCTACCAGACCACGTCGTACGTCTTCAAGGACACCGAGCACGCGGCGAACCTGTTCGCGCTCAAGGAGTTCGGCAACATCTACACCCGCATCATGAACCCGACGCAGGATGCTGTCGAGCAGCGGGTCGCCTCCCTCGAGGGTGGCGTCGGCGCGCTCCTCGTCGCCTCCGGGCAGGCGGCCGAGACCCTCGCGATCCTCAACATCGCGGAGGCCGGCGACCACGTCGTCGCGAGCCCCAGCCTCTACGGCGGGACGTTCAACCTGCTCAAGCACACGCTGCCCAAGTTCGGGATCGCTGTGACCTTCGTCGAGGACCCCAACGACATCGCCTCGTGGAAGGCGGCGGTCCAGCCCAACACCAAGCTGTTCTTCGGCGAGACCATCTCCAACCCCAAGTCGGAGGTCCTCGACATCGAGGCGGTCGCGGCCGCGGCCCACGAGGCCGGTGTCCCGCTCGTCGTGGACAACACGATCGCCACGCCGTTCCTCATCCGGCCGCTGGAGTGGGGCGCCGACATCGTCCTGCACTCGGCCACCAAGTACCTCGGCGGTCACGGCACCTCGATCGCCGGCGTGATCGTCGACGGTGGCACCTTCGACTTCGGTGCCGACCCGGAGAAGTTCCCCAACTACAACACCCCGGAGGAGAGCTACCACGGGCTGGTCTTCGCCCGTGACCTCGGCGTCGGCAGCCCGCTGGGTGCCAACCTCGCCTTCATCCTCAAGGCGCGGGTGCAGCTGCTGCGCGACCTCGGTCCGGCCATCTCGCCGTTCAATGCCTTCCTCATCGCCCAGGGCATCGAGACGCTGAGCCTGCGCCTCGAGCGCCATCTCGAGAACACCCACAAGGTGGCGGCGTTCCTCCAGGGACACGAGCAGGTGGAGCAGGTCGTCTGGGCGTCCCTGCCCGACCACGAGTCCTACGCCAAGGCGACGAAGTACACGCCGCGAGGTGCCGGTGCGGTGCTCGCCTTCGAGATCGCGGGCGGGGTCGAGGCGGGTCGCCGGTTCGTCGAGTCGCTCGTCCTGCACAGCCACGTGGCCAACATCGGCGACGTGCGGTCGCTCGCGATCCACCCGGCGTCGACGACCCACTCGCAGGGCCCGGACGGCGACCGGCTCAAGGCCGGCGTCACCCCGGGGCTGGTCCGGCTCGCCGTGGGGATCGAGCACATCGACGACATCATCGCCGACCTCGAGCAGGGCTTCATCGCCGCCAAGGGCGCCTGAGGCGGGTCGCGCCGGACGGTGTCGACCTGGCCCGCCACCGATGCGGTGGCGGGCCAGGTCGGGTCGGAGGTCAGCTCCCGGTCGTGGCCGGCGTGCGGCCACCGGCGAGGTCGGCGTAGGCCGACCGGTCCCAGGTGTGCCGGAAGTGCGGGTCGGGGTGTCGCCACCCGGAGCCGTAGAGCCGCTCGAGGTAGACCAGGGGGTTGCGGGGCAACGGGCAGTCGATCCCCATCAGGGGCGCGCTCGAGGCGGGGAACATCATGTCGCGGGTGAGCGCACCGCGGGCGCCCGGATACCAGGACACCACGTCGCCCTCGAAGAGCCCGACGAAGACGTCGACGTGCTTCGCCCCCGGCTTGCGCACGTGGCGGTGGGCCGAGAAGTTGCCCGTCACGGTGAACCCGAGCGGGCGCAGGTGCTGCTCGACCAGGGCAAGGCCCTCGGCCAGCGTGCTCGCCTCGTGGGGGTCGAACGCGATGATGATGTCGAGGTCGTCGTCGTGCGGGATCAGGGCCCCGTCGCGCACGACGGACAGTGCTGCGCCGAACCCGAAGCAGACGTGCGGGGTGAGGGAGGCCAACGCGTCGGTGATCTCGACGGCCGACCCGATGTAGCGGACCTTCTCCTGCTCGGTCCAGAACCGGAAGCAGCGCTGCGGGCCGTGCACCGTCCACTCCATCGCCCGGTCGGCGAGGAGCGCGTGGGTGACCACGGTGCGGAAGCTCGAGCGGTGCTGCTCGGGCACGTCGGTCAGGGCGTCGAGCGCCGCGCGAGCCTCTTCGTAGAAGCCACCGAACGTGTCGCCCAGGATGGGCAGCAGGGCGCTGAGCTCGGGCGACGCGCCGTTCTGGGCGGGCGCGGCGAGGGCTTGTCGCAGCTGGTCCACCCGGGTGAGGTGGTCGTAGGCGACGACCCACCCGCCAGGACCCTCCGCGAGCACGCGGACCCCCCGCAGTCGTCGGGCCGTGGCGCCCGAGACGTTGCGCAGGCGGACCCGGCGCAGGTCCACCGGCTTCTTGAAGGCGAGCTCGACCCAACCCGGGCTGTCGGCCTCGGTGTGCAGCGCCGTGCCGGACGGGTGCTCGACGTCGAGCAGTCGCACGGAGTTGAAGGCGTCGCCGAAGTTCTTGTGCCAGCTGCTCGTGGTGACCTTGGCGTCCCGTCGCCCGACCGAGCCCTTCGTCGTGTCCACGCCCAGCGACTGCAGGTGCAGGAACGCGCCAGGGGCCCCTTCGACCCGCAACCGACGCACGCCGTCGTGGCTGAGCTGCAGGTCGAGCAACCCGTCGGGTCCGATGACGTCGAGGTCCGGGAACAGGGCGCGGCCCGCCCGGATGATGTCCTCCAGGTCGGCGAGCGGCTGGGCAGCGGCGGCCATCGGGTCAGACCCGGGTGAAGAGCTCGCGCGCGCAGTACGCGTCGTCCTGGCGGTACTTGGCGAAGCCGAAGCCCTCGGTGGCATAGGTGACCTCGAACCCGTTGCTCAGCGCGCGGGCCTGGAAGGTGGCCGGTGCCACGAACCGGCGGTAGTGCGCACCGGTCACCTTCGCCCCGGTCTGGTCCCGGACCGTGCGGTACTCGACCGCGAGCAGGTCGCCGGGGGAGGTGAGTCCGGCGGCCAGGGTGAGGAAGTCCTGCTCCTCACGGTCGGTGATGGCGTGCACGAAGAACCGCGCGTAGATCGTCAAGGGCCCGGAGGCGTCGCCGAGCCGCTCGGGCAGCGCAGGGTCGTCGATCGACGAGACCAGGAAGCGGGCCTGCACGCCGTGGGCCTCCGCAGTGGCGGTGGCGGCGGCGACCGCCGACTCGGAGCCGTCGACCCCCGTGACGTCGTGGCCGTAGGAGGCGAAGAAGATGGAGTCCCGGCCGTTGCCGCAGCCGAGCTCGATCACGCGGGTGGGGCCCTTGAGCTCACCGGCCACGAAGGCCGCGAACTGGGAGGGGAGCGGACGCTGGGTGGCGGCGCTGGAAGCGTAGTAGTCGTTCCAGTAGCCGCTGCGGTCGCTGGTCGCGGCCTCGGGCGACAGGTCAGTGGAAGTCACAGGAGGAAACCTCGTCTAGGGTGCGGAGAGCGATGTTCACCGGGTGTTCATCGTCAGGTCACCCTAGAGGAGAAGGCGCCGATCCTGCCTCGTCCGCGGCGGCGGGCACGCCGAACGTATGCTGCGGCCATGTCCTCCGCCGACTCTTCGCAGCCCCGTGCTGCCCGGAACCGGGACGGGAACCGGGCTCGGCGCAGGCGGCCGGACCGACAGGGTGGGAGCCGGCAGGCGGTCGCTCGCCGGCAGGAGATCCCGGTCCCCGAGCTGAAGTACCCACCGGA
This sequence comes from Pedococcus bigeumensis, assembly GCF_039531795.1. NCBI lineage: Bacteria > Bacillati > Actinomycetota > Actinomycetes > Micrococcales > Intrasporangiaceae > Pedococcus > Pedococcus bigeumensis. Next base: position 964,754 of record NZ_BAAAQS010000001.1, read on the forward strand.
CCTGCCGGTCGTCACGCGCAAGGACGACATCGCGGCCGCGATCCGCGACCACCAGGTGGTCATCGTCGCGGGGGAGACGGGCTCGGGGAAGACGACCCAGCTCCCGAAGATCTGCCTCGAGGTCGGGCGTGGGCGGGCCGGGTTGATCGGGCACACCCAGCCCCGCCGCATCGCCGCGCGGTCGGTGGCCGAGCGGATCGCCGAGGAGCTCGAGGTCGAGCTCGGTGGGGCGATCGGCTACCAGGTGCGCTTCACCGACCAGAGCAGCGACAACACGCTGGTCAAGGTGATGACCGACGGGATCCTGCTCAACGAGCTCCAGCGCGACCGGCTGCTGCGCAAGTACGACACGATCATCATCGACGAGGCGCACGAGCGGTCGCTCAACATCGACTTCATCCTCGGCTACCTCAAGCAGCTCCTCCCGCAGCGCCCCGACCTCAAGGTCGTCATCACCTCGGCGACGATCGACCCGCAGCGCTTCGCCGAGCACTTCCGCGAGCGTGCGAGCGGAAGCGACAAGCACTTCCGCGAGCGTGCGAGCGGAAGCGACAAGCACTTCAGTGATGGAGGGACGGGAGAGCCGGCGCCGATCATCGAGGTGTCGGGGCGCACCTACCCGGTCGAGGTCCGCTACCGGCCGCTCGTCGACCCCGAGCGACCGGAGGCCCGGGGTACCCCGGCGCTCAGCGCTGGGGAGGAGCGCGACCAGGTCACCGCCGTGTGTGAGGCGGTCGAGGAGCTGTGGACCGAGCGCGCCGCCGACGGCACCGGGCACGACATCCTGGTGTTCCTCTCGGGGGAGCGCGAGATCCGCGACACCGCCGACGCGCTGCAGTCGATGCAGCTCCCGCAGACCGAGGTCCTCCCGCTCTACGCGCGGCTCTCCGCCGCGGAGCAGCACAAGGTCTTCGGGCGGGCGACGGGGCGGCGGATCGTGCTGGCCACCAACGTCGCCGAGACGTCGTTGACGGTGCCCGGCATCCGGTATGTCGTGGACGCCGGCACCGCGCGCATCTCGCGCTACTCGCAGCGCACCAAGGTCCAGCGCCTGCCGATCGAGGCGATCTCGCAGGCCAGCGCGAACCAGCGGGCCGGACGGTGTGGTCGGCTCGCCAACGGCATCTGCATCCGGCTCTACTCCGAGGACGACTACCTCGCGCGCCCCGAGTTCACCGAGCCCGAGATCCAGCGCACGAGCCTCGCGTCGGTCATCCTCCAGATGACGTCCCTGGGACTGGGTGACGTCGGCCGGTTCCCGTTCGTGGACGCGCCCGACGCCCGCCAGGTCGCCGACGGCGTGCGACTGCTCGAGGAGCTCGGCGCCTTCGACGTCGCCGACCCCGACGAGCCTGCGACCGGCAGGCACCGGGGCCGGGGGAGGAAGCTCACAGCGCATGGACGGGCGCTGGCGCGGCTGCCCGTGGACCCGCGCCTCGGGCGGATGCTGATCGAGGCGGGCAAGCTCGGCTGTGCCAAGGAAGTACTCATCATCGTGGCCGCCCTGTCGATGCAGGACCCTCGCGAGCGACCGGCCGACAAGCAGACCCAGGCCGACCAGTCGCACGCGCGGTTCCGCGACGAGCACTCCGACTTCGTGTCGCTGCTCAACCTCTGGGCCTACCTGATGGAGCAACAGAAGGCGTTGTCGCACAGCGCTTTCCGCAGGATGTGTCGCACCGAGTTCCTCCACTACCTGCGGGTCCGTGAGTGGCAGGACCTGCACAGCCAGCTCCGCAAGGCCTGTCAGGACCTCGACATCGACCCGCGGTCGGCGACCTCCGCCCCGGGCGAGCCGCCCAACGCCGACCTCGTGCACCAGGCACTCCTGGCCGGACTGCTGAGCCACATCGGGCTGCGCGACGAGGCGAAGCGTGACTACCTGGGTGCCCGGGGAGCGCGGTTCGGGATCTCGCCGGGCTCGACGCTGTTCCGCCGACAGCCGACCTGGGTGATGTCGGCCGAGCTCGTCGAGACCACCCGGCTCTGGGCCCGCAGCAACGCGCGGATCGACCCGGTCTGGGCAGAGCGGCTGGCACCCCACTTGGTGAAGCGCACCTACTCCGAGCCGCGATGGTCGCGGAAGCAGGGCGCGGTGGTGGCCACCGAGCGGGTCACCCTCTACGGCGTGCCGCTGGTGGCCGCCCGCACCGTGCAGTACGCGCGGATCAACCCCGAGGAGTCACGCGACCTCTTCATCCGGCACGCGCTGGTCGAGGGCGACTGGGACACCCACCACGACTTCTTCAAGGCCAACCAGGCTCTGCTGCAACGTCTTTCGGAGCTGGAGGAGCGTGCTCGGCGACGCGACATCGTCGTCGACGAGGAGGACCTCGTCGCGTTCTACGACGCGCGCGTGCCTTCGGAGGTGGTCTCCCAACGCCACTTCGACCGCTGGTGGAAGGACGCGCGCAGGCAGACGCCGCAGCTGCTGACGTTCACCGAGGAGCTCCTGACCCGTGACAGTGCTGAAGGGGTCTCGGCGCGGGACTACCCGAAGACCTGGACCCAGGGTGGCATCGAGCTGCCCGTGACCTACCAGTTCGAGCCGGGCGCGGCGGCCGACGGCGTGACGGTCCACATCCCCGTGCAGGTCCTCAACCAGGTCACCGACGAGGGGTTCGACTGGCAGGTGCCGGGCCTGCGGGAGGAGCTGGCCACCGCGCTGCTGCGATCGCTGCCGAAGGCGACTCGGGTGCACTTCGTGCCGGCCCCCGACCACGCTGTCGCGGCCCTGGCCCAGGCGCAGCCCGGCGGCGGGCGCAGGCTGGCGGACGAGCTGGCCCGGGTCCTGCACGCCCGCACCGGTGTCGCCGTGCCCCCCGAGCAGTTCTCCGACGAGCGCGTCCCCGACCACCTGCGCATCACCTTCGCGGTCGAGGACGGCACCGGCCGGGTGCTGGCCAGCGGCAAGCAGCTGACCGCGCTGCAGGACGAGCTCGCGGGCCAGGTGCAGCGCCGGATGTCCCGCGCCGGGGCCGCGGTCGAGCGAAAGGGCCTGCGGCGGTGGGACTTCGGCGACCTGCCGCGCACCTTCGAGTCGACGTCCGGGGGGCAGACGGTCCAGGGTTACCCGGCCCTCATTGACCGCGGAGACTCGGTCGACCTGGTGGTGATGACCGGCGAGCGGGAAGCGGACGCCGCGACCGTGCTGGGCGTGCGCAGGCTGCTCCTGCTCAACACCACCGCACCGTGGAAGCGGGTGCTGTCGTCGCTGGGCAACGCGCAGAAGCTCGCCCTCGGCAACAACCCCCACGGGTCGGTGCCGGCGCTGCTCGAGGACGCCCTGGCCTGCGCGGTCGATGCGATCGTCCTCGAACGGGCGCCCGGTGCGACGGCGGGTGGGGGTGGCGGGGTCCGCGACGAGGCCGCCTTCGAGGAGGTGCTCGCGGCCGTGCGGACGCATGTCGCCACGCGGGTACTGACGGTCGTCGCCGAGGTCGAGCCGGTCCTGTCGGCCGCCAACCAGGTGCGGGTGCGCCTCGACGTCCTGACCGCGCCGGCCACCGCAGCGCTGGTCGCGGACGTGCGCGCCCAGCTCGACAGCCTCGTCTACGCGGGGTTCGTGGCCGACACGGGGCTGGCACAGCTCCCGCACCTGCGCCGCTACCTGAAGGGCATGCTCCAGCGCCTCGAGAAGGCACCCTCGTCCCCGGCCGCGCTGGCCCGCGACGCGGCCAACCAGGAGGTGGTCGACCGCGTGGAGATCGCGTATGCCGACCTGCTCGACTCGTTGCCCGTCGTCGAGCGGCGCTCGGCGCCGGTCCGTGCCGTCGGGTGGATGGTCGAGGAGCTGAGGGTGAGCCTGTTCGCCAACGCGCTGGGCACGGCATACCCGGTGTCGGAGAAGCGGATCCGGGCGGCCATCGCGGCTCTCGGCTGACCCCTTACCGCTCAGCGCGGTCGGCCCGCGAAGCCGGCCACGGGAGTTCTGGGAACGACGAAGGCCCCGACCACCGCGGTGGTCGGGGCCTTCCCCGGGGTGCTCTGGTCAGGCGAGGTGGACGTTCTCGTGGCCCTCGGACGACAGCGACTCGTGCTTGACGTTGAGGAAGCCGAATGTCACCAGCGACCCGACGAGGATCATCGCGCCGGCCACGAGGTAGGCGTGACCGGACCCGAAGGTCTGGGCCTGGAGCGCGATCTGGTGCTGCGCCGCCTGGAGCTGCTCGGGGGAGAGCGCGCCGGCCGCCGCCTTGGCCTGCAGGGCTGCACCGAGCTCGGCACCACGGTCCTTGGCGCCGTTCGCGAACACCGTGCTCAGGGTGGCCAGACCGAGTGCGCCACCGACCTGCTGCATGGTGTTGAGCACCGCGGAGGCGACGCCGGAGTCCTCCGCCGCGACCCCGGCGGTGGCCGTGAGGGTCATCGGCACGAAGGTCAGGCCCATGCCGACCGCGAGGACGACGATCCACGGGAGCAGACCCGTGGTGTAGGCGCTGTCGACGTCGAGCTGGGCGAACCCGAACATGCCGGTCGCGGCCAGCAGCGTGCCGACGCCGGAGATCCAGCGCGGGTCGACCCGGGTCATCAGCGTCGAGGCGACCTGGGCGGCGACGACGATGCCGAAGGAGAACGGCAGGAACGCGAAGCCGGACTTCAGCGGCGAGTAGCCCAGCACCTGCTGGATGTAGAGGCCGAGGAAGTAGAACATCGCGAACATCGCAGCGCCGACGATGAGCATCACCGCGAAGGACGTGCCACGAGTGCGGTCGGCCAGGATGCGGATTGGCATGAGGGCGTGGGAGGAGCGCAGCTCCACGACCACGAAGGCGACGAGCATCGCGACACCGGCGACCAGCGTGGTGAGGGTGGTCGCCGAGGTCCAGGAGTCACTGGCGGCGTTGGTGAGGCCGTAGACGAGCGACACGAGGCCACCGGTGCCGAGGATCGCCCCGGGGACGTCGATCCGGCCCTTGCCGGCCGCGGACTCGGAGAGGAAGCGCGGCGCCAGGAAGGCGACGACCAGGCCGATCGGCACGTTGATGAACATCGTCCAGCGCCAGTCGATCTCGGTGAGCGCGCCACCGAGGATGAGGCCTACCGCCGCACCGGCACCGGACATCGCGGCATACACGCCCATGGCGCGGTTGCGCGCGGGTCCGGCCGGGAAGGTCGTGGTGATTAGGGCGAGGGCGGTGGGGGAGGCCAGTGCGGCACCGATGCCCTGCAGGGCGCGGGCGCCGAGCAGCAGGCCCTCGGTCTGGGCGAGCCCGCCGAGGAGGGAGGCGCCGGCGAAGACGAGCACACCGGTCATGAAGACCTTGCGGCGCCCGAACAGGTCACCAAGCCGACCGCCGAGGAGCAGCAGCCCACCGAAGGCGAGGGTGTATGCCGTGACGACCCACGAGAGGTTCTCCTGGGTGAATCCGAGGTCGGCCATGATGTGCGGCATCGCGATGTTCACGATCGTGCCGTCGAGCACGACCATGAGCTGGGCCGCCGTGATGACGGTGAGGGCGATGCCCAGGTGCCGGCCCTTGCCGCTGGGAGCGGCGTCCGGTTCCGGGGTCGAGACAGGCTCGACGACAGCAGTCGTTGACATGGGTGTTCCTAGGGTGTGTGGGTGGTGCGTGACGTGGTGAGGTGGTGCGAGGTGGGTCAGTCGCGCCGCAACGTCGCGGCGCAGGCGGGGAGGACGACGCTGTCCACCAGGGCGATGAGACGGTCCTGTGACGGGTGGGTGCCCGTCAGCATCGCCTCGTGGATCGTGATCGCCGGCAGCAGTCGTGCCAGCAGCTCCAGATCGGCGTCCTTGCCGATCTCCCCGCGCTGCTGAGCGGCACGGAAGGTCTTGAGGGTGACCGCCAGCTTGGGGGCCATCAGGCGGGTCATGATGGCTTCGCGCAGCTCGGGCTCGCGGTGCAGCGAGCCGAGCAGCGCGGCGAAGACCTGCAGCGGCAGGTCCTCCCCGATGCCACCCTTGGCGCAGGCCTGGGAGATGAGGTCTCCGCGGAGCGACCCGGTATCGGGATAGCGGTCCGCCTCCACCCCGATCATCAGCTGCAGCGCGTCGACGACAAGGTCGACCTTGCCGGGCCAGCGGCGGTAGAGGGTGGCCTTCGACGCCTTGGCGGCACTGGCCACCGCGTCGAAGTTGAGCCGGTCGTAACCGACGTCCGCCAGCGTGACGAGGGCTGCCTCGAGGATCTCCCGCTCGCGGTCACCCTCGACGCGGGGACGGGTGCGCGCCGGCTCGGGCGCCTCCTGCGTCTCCGGTGCGGTGGTGGTGCTGGTGGGGGTCACGGGCTGCTTCCTCTGCTTGGTGGTCCGACGATGGCCCGGGGGTGTCGGGCCCGGCTTCGATGGTGCGGTCCGGTGGTGGTCCGGTGATGGTCCGGTCTGGTCCGGGATGGAACGAAACTGTTTCGTTTCATCGAACCGTACGTCCGCCACGCCCATTCCGCCAAGGCCGCAAGTGTGACCGGCGTCACATTGGCATGGTTCGCGAAACTCCCGATGGTGGTGGAGGTGCAGGACGGAATCCCCTGCCATGCTGAAGCGTTGGCACTGTGGACCGGGTCGCACCCAGTGGCCCGCTCACCCACAGATCGTCGAACAGATGGATCCCCGGGTGGGGACCGAACCGTGACCCAGCCTCGCTGGGACCGACCGCTGGAGTAGCCGTGTTGAACCCGTCCGAGCTCTACCACTTCGAGACCGACACCGACCCGCAGGAGCTGCGGGCGTCGGTCCTGCTCGTCGCGCTGGGCGGGTTCATGGACGCCGGCCACACGCAGCGACTCCTCACCGACCACCTGCTGGCCACCAGCGAGTCCACCGTCGTCGCGTCCTTCGACACCGACCAGATGGTCGACTACCGCAGCCGCCGCCCCGCCATGGTGTTCGACTCCAACCGCTGGCTCAGCTACGACGACCCGTGCCTCGCGCTGCACCGGCTGGTCGACCGCGACGGCACCCCCTTCCTGCTGCTGACCGGCCCGGAGCCCGACTTCCAGTGGGAGCGGATGACCGAGGCGGTCCGTCAGCTGGTCGTGCTGCTGGGGGTCAACCTCGTCGTCAGTGCCCACGGCATCCCCATGGCAGTCCCGCACACCCGGCCGATCGGGCTCACCTCCCACGCCACGGACCCGCGACTGATCCCGTTGCAGGACAACCCGTTCGGTCGAGTCGAGGTGCCCGCCAGCCTCTCCTCGCTGCTCGAGCTGCGGCTGGGGGAGTCGGGTCATGACGCCCTCGGGTTCGCCGTGCACGTGCCCCACTACCTCGCCCAGGCGGAGTTCGCCGACGGCGCCGTCACCGCCCTGAACGCCATCACCGCAGCCACCGGCCTGAACCTCCCGATCGACGACCTGATCGCGCAGGCGGGTCTCAACCGTGCCGAGATCGCCCGCGAGATCGAGGGGTCCGACGAGGTCTCCCAGGTGATCGCGGCGCTGGAGCGCCAGTACGACACCTTCAGCGAGGGCCGTCAGAAGCCGAGCCTGCTGGCCACCGACGTCAGCGAGCTGCCGTCAGCCGACGAGATCGGGGCCGAGTTCGAGCAGTTCCTGCGCGACGTGGCGGACGACGACGCGGCCGGCGAGGGCAACCCCAGCTGAGTCGCCGGCGTCCGGGCCCGCAGCAGCCGGCGCTCAGACACACCGAAGGCCCTGGTCCGCACCAGTGCGGATCAGGGCCTTCGTGCGGCCTTCGCCGTGGTCAGACCTTCGCGTGCTTGGCGCGGGCGAAGCTGTAGAGGCCGAAGGCGGCGAAGCCGACCGCCATCACGACCAGGAGCGTGGTGCCGAAGGGCTCGTCCCGCAGTGACTTCAGTGCGCCGTCGAGCCCGCTGGCCTCCTTGGCCTGCTTGTGCACGCCCGCGGCGGCGAAGAGGAACCCGACGATGACCAGGGCGATGCCCTTGGCGATGTAGCCGACCTGGCCGGCGCGGGTGGCCCAGGTGCCGGGGTGGTCCTGGAGGTCCTGGAGAAACTTCTTCTTGGCGCCCTTGTAGACGTGGTAGAGCCCGATCCCGATGACGACCAGGCCGACGACCACGACGACGGCGCGACCGCCGGGCTTGTCGAGGAGCTTGGCGGTGAAGTCGACGCTCTGGCTCCGGCTGTTGCTGGACTTGCCCCGGGCGAAGTTGAAGGCCGACCACGCGAGGGCGAGGTAGACGATCGCCTTGCCGACGGCCTTGGCCCGGCCGCCCCAGGCGTCCTTGTCGTCACCCGGGTGTCCGACGATGGCATCGGCGACCTGCCAGAGCGCCAGGCCGAGGAAGCCGATCACGCCGACCCACAGGGCGGCCTTGCCGGCGCCGTTGCCGGCGAGGGACGCGAGGGCACCGCTCTGGTCGGCGTTCTTGCCGCTGCCGCCGAAGGCGACCTGCAGCGTGATCCACCCGATGAGCAGGTGCAACAGCCCGCTGACGGCGTATCCCACGCGGGCGACGGCCTCGAGGGCCGGGTGGTCGGCCGCCTGGGAGGCGGCCTGCTTGACGTCCTGGTGATCCATGCCCCCACCTAACCATGCGTCACCGCAGGTCAGGGGTTTGTCGGCGAAGGATCGCGGTTACTCTTTCGCCTCGGACCAGCGGTGGACCACCGAGGCGTCGGCCACGAACCGCACCCGGGTCGAGCCCGTCCACCGCCGCGCGCTGTCGGTGAGCGCCAGCTCGAGCCTGCGGCGGGTCTCCTCGGCGTTCTCCTGGGGCACGTGCACCAGCAGCTCGTCGTGGAGGCAGAGCACGATCTGGGCGCCGAGGTCACGCGTGGTCGCCCGCACCGTCGCGGCCCAGGCCTTGAACAGCTCGGCCGCCGAGCCCTGGATGACGGCGTTGCGGGCGAACCTTCCCCGGGCCGCGTCGTAGGCACCGACCGCCTCGACGGGCACGTCGGCGAGGACGGAGTCGAGCCGGATCAGGCGGCCCCCGAAGGTGCGCAGCGGCTCGCGCCGCAGCCCGGCGGCATACGCGGCGTCGAGGTAGCCCATGGCGACGGGGTAGGTGCGTTCGAGGTCCTTGAGGGCCTCGCCGGCCGCCCCGCTGCGCTGGCCGTACATGGCCGCCAGGACGGCGACCTTGGCCACCGGACGGTCCACCTTGAGCGCGGCGGCGACCGGTGCGTAGAGGTCGTCGGCGAGGGTGGCGGCGGCGAACGCCTCGTCGCCGGAGACCGCGGCCAGCACCCGCGGCTCGATCTGGCCCAGGTCGGCTCGCACGAAGACGTGACCGGGGTGGGCTGCCACCGCCGGTCGTAGGGACGTGGGCAGGTTGTGCAGGCCGTTCTGGGCGGTCATCCGCCCCGCGGCGCCGTCGCACGCGGTCCAGCCGCCGCGGAGCCGGTCATCGGCGCCGACGTGGGCGTCGAGCCACGGGTAGCCGTAGGTGGTGGCGATGCGCTCGGCCTTGCGCCACTCCAGGAGGGCGTCGACCACGGGGTGGGTGTCGCGGAACGGCTCGAGGACCCACTTGCGGGTGTTGGGGACGACGACACCGACCGAGGCGAGGAGCTCCTTGACCTGCAACGGGTTTCGCAGGTCGGTGGTCTCGCGGCCGGGCGTGTGAGCGAGGACCGCGCGGTCGCGTGCGGCCCGGATGCGGCGGGCGTCGGCCTCGTCCCGGGGTCGGGCTCCGGCGGCCTCGCCGATCATCCGCTCGGCGGTGGCGCGGTCGACCGGCAGGCCGTCGCGGGCGAGCTCGAGGCACAGGTATGCCGCGGCCGACTCCGAGTGGGCTGCCGCCACGGCTCGCGGTCCGACCTCGACCAGGGCCGCCTCCTGCGCGCGGGCGCAGTCGAGGGCGGCCCGCCCCCAGGCCACCAGCGTGTCGTCGTCGGGGCGCCAGCTCGCGGTGCCCGCGTCGGGGTCGAGGTAGCCGTCGGCCCGGACCACCCGGCTCGACCCCGGGGCGTCCGGCGCGTGCTCGGTGGGGTGGGCGGCGCTGAAGTCGAAGAGGTCTCCGCGGGTCGCCTCGGGCAGGCCCGCGGGCGCCAGCCCCTGGACCACGGCCCAGGCCGCCTGCGGATGCGCCTCCCAGCCGCCGACGAGGAGGCGGTGCGCCTCGGCGACGTCATAGCACCGCGCCAGCGGGAGGCCGGCGGCCGCCAGGGGCACGGCGTCGGCGGCTGCCGACCACCAGACCCAGCGGGTCGTGCCGTCGCCCTCGAGCTCTGCGGCGCGGGCGACGAGCTGGTCCAGCGGCCCGACGGCCTCGATCGCCGCCTGCTCGTCGACCTCCTCGCCGACGAGGGCGGCGCGACCGTCCGCTGAGGTGACGAACGCGACGAGGGCAGGCATGGCGCGCTCATCCTCGCACCCTCCACCGACGCTGCAGCAGACCCGTGCCGCGGCCACGCTCCATACCCACTCCTTACCCAGAATGGGGCACAGTGCTGAGAACTGGACATTTCCCATCGGAAGCCCCAGGAACTCCATTCCCACCCAGGAGGAAACCCATGCACCACCGTTCCCCGCACGGACGTGGCGTCGCCCTCGTGGCGGCCGGCGGCCTGTTCGCCGCGTCGCTGCTCGCCGCAGGCAGTGCCACGGCGTCACCCGCCGACGACTCGGACGCGAGCGGCTCGTCCGCGACCACCAGCACGACGAGCAGCACGACGACCGGCACGGCGCAGGACGCCTCGACGCCGGTGCCCGTCGTGACGCCCGACGGCTACCTCATGAGCTACGTCGTCAACGCCAAGGTGGCCAACCCCGGCCAGACCCGCCTCGTCGAGCGCGCGGTCGTGGCGGCCGGTGGGGTCGTCGTCCAGTCGTGGCCCCAGATCGGCGTCGTCGTCGCCCACTCCGACCGCGCAGCCTTCCGTCCCGACGTTCTCCGCCTCGGCGGCAACGCCGTGAGCTCGGTGGGCGCCTCGCGGACCGCGGCCGTGAGCGAAGGCACCCCGGCCGACCTGTCCCCCTCGTGGGGCAAGGGCGCCTCGGGCTACCAGAAGGGACACTCCAAGCCGGCCAACGGTGACCTCTCCGACGCGCTGACGGGTGCCGCAGCCCCGGCCGCCGACCCCCGCGAGGCCGAGCAGTGGGACATGGTCCAGATCAAGGCCGACCAGGCCCACAAGATCACCGATGGTGACCGCTCGGTCGTCGTCGGCGTGCTCGACAGCGGCATCGACCCCGACCACCCCGACCTGGCCGACAACATCGACGTCGCCGACTCGGTGAGCTGTGTGGGCGCGGGTCGTCCCGACCAGAGCCCGGGCGCGTGGTACCCGACCACGTCCGACCACGGCACCCACGTGGCCGGCACGATCGGCGCCGCCCGCAACGGCACCGGCATCGTCGGGGTCGCCCCGAACGTGCGGATGGCCGCGGTGAAGGTCGTCAACGACGACGGGTTCATCTACCCGGAGTACGCGATCTGCGGCTTCATCTGGGCCGGCGAGCGCAAGATGGACGTGACCAACAACAGCTACTACATCGACCCGATGGAGTACTGGTGCGGTGACCAGCCCGACCAGGCCGCGGTCCGCACCGCCGTCGAGCGCGCCGTGGCGTGGTCGACCAAGCAGGGTGTGGTGCACGCCGCCGCAGCCGGCAACTCCGCGAAGGACCTGGCCAACAAGACGACCGACAGCGCCAGCCCGAACGACACCAAGCCGATCACCCGGAAGATCAACAACGACTGCCTGGACATCCCGACCGAGCTCCCCGGGGTGGTCACGGTCTCCGCGACCAACCGCAGCCAGCAGCTCGCGTCGTTCAGCAACCGCGGCCTGGGCGTCATCGACGTCGCGGCACCCGGTCGCACCATCCTGTCGACGGTCGTGGCCAGCAACGGCTACGGCACCAAGAGCGGCACCTCGATGGCGTCGCCGCACGTCGCGGGGGTGCTCGCCCTGATGAAGTCGGTCCATCCCGACTGGACCCCGGCGCAGATGATCGCCAAGCTGCGGGCGCAGGCCGACGACCGGGCCTGCTCTGCTCCCGAGGGCGGCACCAGCATCCCCTGCACCGGGCCGGCGACGGACAACAGCTACTACGGCGAGGGCATCGTCGACGCCCTCGACGCCGTCAGCTAGGCACGACGCCTCACCGGACGAACGGCGGCTTCACCCCGGAACCGTTCCGGGGTGGAGCCGCCCTCTGTCGGGTCACCCGACAAGGTGGGACGGGACGACGACGCTGGGACACCGGAAGGGTTGCGCGTGGTGCTAGGACTGGGTCTTCAGCGCAACCTGGCGCTTGATCCGGCTGAGCATCCCGACCATGCCGCGCAGCCGCAGCGGGGAGACCGCCTCGCCCAGTGAGAAGCGGTAGGGCGCGTCCTCGGGCACTGCGAGCACCTCGTGGACGGTGAGCCCGTCGAGGCCCTCGTGCAGGATGCCCGCGAACCCCCGCGTGGTCGGCGCCTCCTGCGGGGCGGAGAAGAACAGGTGGACGGGGCGGTCTCCCGGCGCGTCGGCCGGCTCGTCCCCGACCTCCACGGCGAGGAAGATCGGCGACTGGCACTCGTGCACCTGTTCCATCTCACCCAGCCGACCGGCATACCGCGCCGGCAGCTCGGGCAGACCCTCACTGAACTCCAGCAGCAGCTCCAACCGTTGGGGTGCAAGGAGATCGGCGAAGTCGTCGGCGATCTCCTGGAGCGCGGGCGGCAGCTCCGCGCGGGTCGTGTCCTGGCTCATCGGCGTCTCACTTCTCCACGGGTACGCGGACCGCGTTGCCCCACTCGGTCCACGACCCGTCGTAGTTGCGCACCGTGTCGAAGCCCAGCAGGTGGGTCAGCACGAACCAGGTGTGCGCCGAGCGCTCACCGATGCGGCAGTACGCGATCGTCGGCTCGGCCGGCGACAGGCCCTGCTCGGTGAGGTAGATGGCCTCGAGGTCGGCACGGGACTTGAACGTGCCGTCCTCGTTGGCGGCGCGGGCCCACGGCACCGACTTCGCGCCGGGGATGTGGCCGCCCCGCATGGCGCCCTCCTGTGGGTAGTCCGGCATGTGCAGGAGCTCGCCGGAGTACTCGCCGGGGGAGCGGACGTCGACCAGCGGCCCGCCGAGGTGGGCCAGCACGTCGTCCTTGAACGCGCGGATCGGTGCGTCGTCACGCTCGACGACCGGGTATGCCGCGTCGCCGGCCAGCGGCGCCACCTGCGGCACGTCCTTGGTCAGCTCGCGACCCTCGGCCACCCACTTGGCGCGACCGCCGTCGAGCAGCCGCACGTCCTCGTGGCCGAACAGGCTCATCACCCACAGGGCGTAGGCGGCCCACCAGTTGTTCTTGTCGCCGTAGATGACCACGGTCGTGTCGCGCCCCACCCCACGAGCCGACATGACGGAGGCGAACTGCTCGGCGTCGACGTAGTCGCGTATGACCGGGTCGTTGAGGTCCTGGTGCCAGTCGAGCTTGAGCGCCCCCGGGATGTGGCCGGTGTCGTAGAGCAGCACGTCCTCGTCGGACTCGAGGACGACGATCCCGTCGGGGCCGCCGACCCGCCCTGCGGCCACCTGCTCCGCCAGCCACTCGGTGCTCACGAGCCGTTCGGGGTGGGCGTAGGCGGAGAAGCCGGACGGGTCGGGGGAGGAGAGGGTGGACCGGTCGGTGGACGAGGCAGCTGACTCAGGCATGTCCCAAGGCTAAACCTGCTGGTCACCGGGCCTCGTGGCAGGATGGCGAGCACAGCTGTCCGGGCAGGTCACGAGGCTTGTCCGAGCTACGACAGGTCGCTGGACGACGGCAGGGAGAGTTGCGTGGGGTTCCTCGGGTTGGGCAAGGACGAGGCGGAGGTCGCGCCGACCTCGGCGCTCGAGCAGGCCAAGGCCGGGCGGGAGGACTCCGGGATGTTCGCCGGCGCCGTCACCGGACTCATCGAGAGCCTCCTCGACGTGGGGATCGACGGCAAGGGCCCGTTCGACTCCGCCCAGAAGGTCGCCGACGTCAAGCGCGCCGAGAAGCCGGAGGCGGAGGAGGCGGTCGACGCCGTCGTGCGGGGCCACCTCAAGCTCGCCGCAGCGGGTGGGTTCGTCACGGGCCTGGGTGGCTTCATCACGCTGCCTGTGGCGCTGCCGGCCAACGTCGTCGAGTTCTACATCGTGGCGACCCGCATGGTCGCGTCCATCGCGTCGTTGCGCGGCTACGACATCAAGCAGCCGGAGATCCGCTCGGCCGTGCTCTTGACGCTGGTCGGGGCCGACGCCGACGACCTGCTCAAGAAGGCCGGGGTGACCTCGACCGGACGCCTCGCCAACCTCGCGGCCCAGCGGCTGCCGGGGCCGGCGATGATGGTCGTCAACAAGGCGGTCGGCTTCCGGCTCCTGTCGACCGCGGGCAAGAAGACGCTGACGAGGTTCGGCAAGGGCGTGCCGGTCATCGGTGGTGTCATCGGGGCCGGGCTCGACGGGTTCCTGCTCAAGAAGATCGCCGACCACGCCCGGCACGAGTTCCCGCGCAAGGCGACCGGGATCTGACGTGGTCGCGGTGCTGCGGGGGAATCAGGACGGGCGCTGGGTCGTTTGCACCGTGTCCGGGCCATCTGGCGTCCGGGAGCAAGGAGACTGTCCATGCCCATGAACCGATTCGGTGCCCTGCGCACCATCGCCACCGCCGTGCGCACCGCCGCCCGTCCCGGGTCGCCGGGCATCGGGGAGCGCCTGACGAGCCTGCCCAGGCTGTTCGCGGCCACCTTCCGCGGGGAGTATGCCGGGACCAGCCGCGGGCGGCTGCTCATGGTGATCGGGGCGGTCGCCTACGTCGTCTCCCCGATCGACCTCATCCCCGAGCTGGCCCTGTCGGTGTTCGGCCTGGCCGACGACGCGGTGGTCGTGTCGTGGATCGCCGCGACCGTGGTCAACGAGACCGAGTCGTTCCTCGCCTGGGAGCGGCTGCACCCGCGCACCGGCGGGGCTGCCCGCGAGACCGTCCAGGGCGACGTCCTGCGGTAGACGGGTCGGAGCTCCTCGGCTCCCGAGAGCGTGGAAGGGCGGTACGGCGCGGATACGGCGCCGTACCGCCCTTCGCTGTCACCAGGGGTGGGTCGCCGGCCGACCGAGTCCACAGGTCCCGGTTCGCCGGGTGTCGTGGGCTCGTCCTGCCGGGAAGCGTGGCGGCCATGAACTCCATCAGGCTGCGCAGCCCCGGCGACGTCGTCGCCGTATTGCCCTACCAGCTCGGCTACCACCCCGACGACTCGCTGGTCGTGGTCTCGCTGCGCGACCGCGCGGTGGTCCTCGTCGAGCGGGTCGACCTGCCGACCGCAGCGGAGGCCGACGAGGCGACGCGGGTGCTCGTCCCACCCCTGTTGCGCGAGGAGCCCGACGCGGTCCTGCTCGTCGCCTACGAGGGGCGCAGGGGAGCGGCGCGGCCGGGACTCGACGCCATCCGCGGCCACCTGCTCCGGGCCGGGGTGGAGGTGCTCGACCGGATCGTGGTGCGTGACGGCCGGTGGTTCGCCGTCGACTGCGTCGCCGGGTGCTGCCCGACCGCGGGGTCGCCGATCCCCGCGCCGGCAGACACGCCCGCGGTGGCGGAGTTCGTCGGGCTCGGTGTCTCGCCGCTGCCCGGTCGGGGTGCGCTCGCGGCCCTCGTCGCCGCAGACCCCGAGCGGTCGGAGTCCGTAGGGACGGCGCTGGCTGAGCGCGCGGGCCGCAGTGCGGCCCCCGGGAAGGTGCCGCATCGGTTCGAGGCCCTGTCCGCCTGGGCGGTCGCGTTGGGGCTCAGGGGCGCTGGAGACGACGACGAGGGCGCGGTGGAGGCGCTGCGTCCCGACCAGGTCGCGCTGCTCGTCGACAGCCTTCGCGACCTCGAGCTCCGGGACGCCTTGGTGGCCTGGCTGTGTCCGGGGTCCCTGCCCGAGGACTGCCTGTCGCCGGACGTGGTCGACGCGATCCACACCTGCCTGCCCCGCAGTGACGAGGACACGCCGGCCCGGAGGCGACACCTGGTCCGGCTGCAGCACCTGGTCAGGGCTGTCCCCGACGAGCACGCCGCGGCCCCACTCACGGTGCTGGCCAACCTCGCGTGGTGGCTCGGCGATGGCGCGCTCGCGAGGACCTGCCTGGAGCGTGCGCTGGGCGCCTCGCCCGGCTACCGGCTGGCCCGCCTGCTGGAGCAGATGCTCGACCTGGGGGTTCGCCCCGGCGGAGGCGCCCAGCAGGAGGACAGCCTTGCTGCCCGCCCTGACGACGCCCGCCCTGACGACGCCCGCCCTGACGACGCCCGCCCTGACGACGCCCGGGCGGGGTGAACCGCCCGGAGGTGGTGCACGACCGCGCGTTCGTCCACGCAGCGGACGCGAGGGACAGCGGGCAGAGCGGCTCGTATGATGAGCGGCAGGTTATGAGTCCCAGCGCCAAGCCCCGGCTTGCTGGGCGGCAACCCTCCTCGCGGTGGGGTGCCCCGGGTGAAGACCCGGCCGACCCTCACCTGGGCGGCAAGCGCGAGCGCCACAGGAGCAGTTTCGATGACCACGACCTCCCCACCACGGGCGACTTCCGGGGCCTGGCGGGACGGCGACCCGGTCGGGCGACGCCAGTTCGTCGACCTCGGCGCCATCGAGCTGGAGCGCGGCGGCGTGCTGCCCGCAGTCCGGGTGGCCTACGAGACCTGGGGTGAGCTGAACGCCGCCCGCGACAACGCCGTCCTCGTGGAGCACGCGCTCACCGGTGACAGCCACGTCGACGGGCCGACCGGTCCTGGTCACCCGACACCCGGCTGGTGGGACGGACTCGTCGGGCCCGGCAAGCCGCTCGACTCCGACCGCTACTTCGTCGTGGCCGCCAACGTCCTGGGTGGCTGCCAGGGCAGCACCGGGCCGTCGAGCCCGGCCCCGGACGGCACGCCCTGGGGCAGCCGGTTCCCCTTCATCACGGTGCGCGACCAGGTGCAGACCGAGGCCCTGCTGGCCGACGCCCTGGGGGTCGACCGCTGGCACACCGTCCTCGGCGGGTCGATGGGTGGCATGCGCGCCCTGGAGTGGGCCGTCACGCACCCCGAGCGGGTCGGGACCGCGATCGTGCTGGCCAGCACGGCATACGCGACGGCGGAGCAGATCGGCTGGTGCCAGGCACAGCTACTGGCGATCCGGGCCGACGCCCACTTCCACGGCGGTGACTACTACGAGCGCCTCACCGGACCCGACACGGGGCTCGGGATCGCCCGCCGCATCGCCCACGTCACCTACCGCAGCGAGCTCGAGCTGCACGAGCGCTTCGGGCGCCAGCCGCAGCAGTCCGAGGACCCCTTGGGCGGACGTGGCCGGTATGCCGTGGAGTCCTACCTCGACCACCACGCCGGCAAGCTGGCCGGGCGGTTCGACGCGAACTCCTACGTCGTCCTCACCGAGGCGATGAACTCGCACGACGTCGGTCGCGGGCGCGGGGGAGTGGCTGCCGCGCTCGAGCGGGTGACCGCAGACCTCGTGGTGGTGGCCGTCGACTCCGACCGCCTGTACCCCCCGAGGCTGTCGCAGGAGATCGCCGGCGCCGTCCCGGGCGCGGCGCTCCACACGGTGCGCTCCGACTACGGCCACGACGGCTTCCTCATCGAGATCGAGCAAGTCGGCGCGATCGTGGCGAAGGTGCTCGCCACGTCAACCTGACCGGGGGATTTCCGGTACGGTCGGCCCAGCGGCTGCGGCCGCGTGGGCACCATGGCCGGAGCAACGAGGCTCCGGTCGACACCGCCCCGGCCGTCCCTGGGCCGATGAACAGACCGTAGGAGGTCCCCGTGGCCATCGTTGTTGGATATGTCCCGACGAAGGAAGGGCGCGCGGCCCTGCGTCGTGCTGCTGACGAGTCCCTGCTTCGCAAGTCGAAGCTCATCGTCATCAACTCCCAGCGTGGCGGGCGAGACTTCGACGGCGAGGAGGCCAGCCGCTTCGAGAGCGAGCTCCGGCGCATCCAGGGCGAGCTCGACCACGAGGGCATCGAGCACGAGGTGCGCCAGCTGGTGCGCGGCAACGAGCCCGCCGAGGACCTCATCGCGGTGGCCGAGGAGGAGCACGCCGACTTCATCGTCATCGGGCTCCGTCGGCGCACCCCGGTCGGCAAGCTGATCCTGGGCTCGAACGCCCAGCGCATCCTGCTCGACGCCTCCTGCCCGGTGCTGGCCGTCAAGGCCGAGGCCTGACCGAGGGTCGGACCAAGCCCCCGATCGACGTGCCTGGCCCGCCGGCCACCGCTGTCGCCGCGAACGATCGGCGTGCTCCTGTGCCACCGATGCGGGATCTGGGGACTTCTCGTTTTACAATGTCATCAACGAGGTCTCGACGGGTCAGCCCGAGCGGTCTCCGCAATACTTCCACTCCCGCTGTTGTTGTCACAGACATCCCCTCAAAGCATGGCTGTGATGACGTGCGCCGTGCCGCGAGTCCGCGACGAAAGGTAGTCCGTGTCGCCTGTGTCCAAGAAGGCTGCGAGCCCCGCACCGTCTCTCCCCCAGGAGTTCTCCCACCCCGCGCTGCAGAAGCTGCTCAAGCAGGGCCGTACCAACGGCTCCGTCGACAGTGCGCAGCTGCGTGACGCCCTCGAGGGGGCCGAGATCGCGCCGAAGAGGATGAAGGCTGTGCTGCGTTCGCTGGACGAGCAGGGGATCCACGTGACCCTCGACTCCGCCACCGCCTCGCGTGCGGTGGCTGCGACCAGCACCCGCAAGAAGACGGCCACGGCGCCGGCCAGGAAGGCCGCTACGAAGACCGCTGCCGCGACCAAGACCGCGAGCAAGGTCGCGGTCGACGCCACAGCCGAGGAGAAGGCCCCCGCCAAGGCGACTGCCGCCAAGTCGGCCGCCAAGGCCGCGAAGGCTGCCCCCGCCAAGGCGACCACGACGAAGAAGGCCGCTGCCGCCGCCGCGGGCGAGTCCGCACCGGCAGCCAAGAAGACTGCTGCCAAGACGGCGACCAAGACCGCGACCAAGGCGGCAGCCAAGGGCGCCGACGAGCCCGCCGAGGCTGACGCGGACGAGGTCGTGGAGGCCGAGCCCACCGACGTGGTCGAGTCCGAGCTCGAGGAGGTCGTGGTCGAGGACGAGGCCGACGACGACAAGAAGGACGAGGAGTCCGAGGGTGCGGGCTTCGTCCTGCGCGACGACGACGAGGACGACGCGCCGGTCCAGCAGGTCGTCACCGCGGGCGCCACCGCCGACCCGGTCAAGGACTACCTCAAGCAGATCGGCAAGGTGGCCCTCCTCAACGCCGAGCAGGAGGTCGAGCTCGCCAAGCGCATCGAGGCCGGCCTGTTCGCCGAGGAGCGACTCAACTCGGGCGACAAGATCGAGATGAAGCTCAAGCGCGAGCTCTGGTGGATCGCCCAGGACGGCAAGAAGGCCAAGAACCACCTGCTCGAGGCCAACCTGCGGCTCGTGGTCTCGCTGGCCAAGCGCTACACCGGTCGCGGCATGCTCTTCCTCGACCTGATCCAGGAGGGCAACCTCGGACTGATCCGTGCGGTGGAGAAGTTCGACTACACCAAGGGCTACAAGTTCTCGACCTACGCGACGTGGTGGATCCGCCAGGCGATCACCCGCGCGATGGCCGACCAGGCCCGCACCATCCGCATCCCGGTGCACATGGTCGAGGTCATCAACAAGCTGGCCCGCGTGCAGCGCCAGATGCTCCAGGACCTCGGGCGCGAGCCCACCCCGGAGGAGCTCGCCAAGGAGCTCGACATGACCCCCGAGAAGGTCGTCGAGGTCCAGAAGTACGGTCGCGAGCCCATCTCCCTGCACACGCCCTTGGGCGAGGACGGCGACAGCGAGTTCGGCGACCTCATCGAGGACTCCGAGGCCGTCGTGCCTGCCGACGCAGTCAGCTTCACGCTGTTGCAGGAGCAGCTCCACTCGGTGCTCGACACGCTCTCCGAGCGTGAGGCCGGCGTGGTCTCGATGCGGTTCGGCCTCACCGACGGCCAGCCGAAGACCCTCGACGAGATCGGCAAGGTCTACGGCGTGACCCGCGAGCGGATCCGCCAGATCGAGTCCAAGACGATGAGCAAGCTGCGTCACCCCAGCCGTAGCCAGGTCCTGCGCGACTACCTGGACTGACGGCGCGAGCCAGCCGGTCAGGCTGGCCTCGGGTCACTGCACGCGACGAAGGCCCCGACCCAGGTCGGGGCCTTCGTCGTCCGTCAGTGAGGAGCCAGTGGGGAACGCGCTCGAGGCGGTCGGCTGTCGTTCGGCCTACCGCCTGACCAGCACGGTGCGCGAGGTCTCGGCCACGGACGTCCCGATGGCCTCGTCGAAGATGATGGCGTGGACGTCGGCGCGGCCGACGAGGAACGGTCCACCACTGACGTCCGAGGACGAGAACGTGGCCTGCGTGAGGTGTCGCCGTCCGTCGCACTCGACCCGGAAGCCGGACAGGAGGGCGATGACGCCCTGCTCGACGTTGGCGAAACCCTCCATCATGTGCTCGGTGGGCGCGCACCGGACCACCATCGACACGGTCAAGGTCGCGCCGTCGCCGGTCACGGTCGCCACCGGACGGATGCTGACCTCCGGCTGGACCGAAGCGGGTGCCGCAACGGCGCTGGAGCCGAGCAGGGACGTCATCAGCAGAGCCAGCTGGGCGGCCAGCGCAGGGAGGACCAGCCACCGTCGACCGAGTCCTCGACCAGGTCCTCGACCAGGTCCTCGACCAGGTCCTCGACCAGGTCCTCGACCAGGTCCTCGACCAGGTCCTCGGGGGAGCGTGGGGTGGCCGATGGTGCGGCGCATACCGTCAGGTCCGGTGGGCTGGAACATGGTCGATCTCCGCTCAGGTGAGGGCTCTGGAGCTCGCCACGATCCGCCGCACCGCGAGTCGACGGCAGGGCCCAACGTCCCGTCGTCCTTCCTCACGGCCGCCTCGCGACCGGGTATGCCGCCCGAGGGCTACGCGCGGTAGTCGCGGCGGGC
This sequence comes from Pedococcus bigeumensis, assembly GCF_039531795.1. Lineage (NCBI taxonomy): Bacteria > Bacillati > Actinomycetota > Actinomycetes > Micrococcales > Intrasporangiaceae > Pedococcus > Pedococcus bigeumensis. Next base: position 985,548 of record NZ_BAAAQS010000001.1, read on the forward strand.
GTCGCGCCAGTCCTGGAACCGGTCGAGCGGGCGGCGCACCAGCCGCGCCACGGCGGCCCGGCGGTCGCGCCACTCGAGCAGGCCTTCGGTCGGCCACCACGTGGCCCGCAGCCGGTCCTTGCGACGCCGTACCCCGGAGACGGCCTTGACGACGGCCTGCGTGTCGACGCGGATGTCGGTGACGGTCGAGCCGGGAGGGGCGTAGCGCGAGCGTTCCACGCCGGAGACGACGCGGCGCAGCGCCTCGGTCTGGTCGCCCTCGAGGTAGGCCTCCCGCTGGTAGAACCGGCCGGCCTGCCGCGGCGTGCTGCCCCGTGGCGGGATGACGCCGAGGTCGCCGAGCCGCTCGGTCATCGCCTGCCACTCGATCTCGACCCGCGTCGACTCGTCCGGGGCGTGCCGCAGCCTGCGTCGGAACCGGCTCCGAGCCGCCAGGGGGACGGCCAGCGACCCGAAGAGGCCGACGACGATCCCGAGCAAGATCCAGAGGACAAGGCTACGGGTCCGAGGGCCGAACCAGCCGGCGAACCCCGAGTCGCTCCCGGTGGTCTTGGTCGGGTCGGTGGCACCGGGGTCGTTGCGCCCGTCCGGGCGGGTCGGGGTCGAGGTCGCCCCACCCGTCGCGGTGCTGGTCGAGGTGGGGTCGTTGCCTGGGGTCGTGGGCGCCAGCGAGTAGGGCGGGGCGACCGTGCTCTGCGTGCCGGACGGCGTGGGCTCGAACCGCAGCCAGCCGATCCCCTCGAAGTACAGCTCGGGCCAGGCGTGCGCATCGGAGCCCCGCACCGTGTAGGTCCCGCGGTCGGCCGTGCCGGGCAGGAAGCCGATCGCCATGCGGGCGGGGATCCCGGCCTCGCGCGCCATCATCACCATGGCCGTGGCGAACTGCACGCAGTAGCCGACCTTGCTGCGCAGGAAGAGGGTGATCGCGTCGGGGCGCTCGTCCTGTCCGAGGTCGTTCTTCACCGTCTCGGGGAGGTCGAGGGAGTAGCGGAACCCGCCGTCGGTGCGCAGGTACTTCTGGATCGCGCGAGCCGCCTCGATCCGGGTCGCATCCTGGGGCACGACCTCGCTGACCGTCTTGCTGACGATCTCCTGTGACTCGGGGTCGACCCGCAGGTCCTGGCGCAGGAAGCCGCCGGTGGGTGCCTGCCGCGACTGGGCGAGGGACTGCTGGGTCGGGTTGAGAGCCAGGTAGGTGAAGCTGTAGGAGCTGACCGAGCGGGTGACGACCGCGACCGAGGTGTTGCGGTCCAGGCCCCAGCTGACCCGTCCGAGGTCGGCGGTCACGAGGGGAGTGGGCGCTGCGATCTGCGGCGCCTCGATACGGGAGTCCTCGACCGAGATCCGGTAGGTCTCGCGGGGCACGTCGTCGCCGAGCTCGCCCGGCAGGGGCACCGAGGTCAGCCGGCCGTAGTCGACCTCGTCGCGCTCGGGTCGCCAGTTGTCGCCCTCGTAGTTGTCGAGCACGCCGACCCGCAGCGGCGTCAGGATGGCGGCATTGGTGGTGTAGCTGAGGACGGGCGCCTTCGACAGCGTCTTGAGGCTCTTGGTCAGGTCGAGGGTGGACTTGAGCCCGACCTGCCCGTCGGTGAACCCGGTGGCCTCGTTCGACCGGCCCAGGCCGTCGATGAGGTAGCGGGTGGGGAAGTGGGGGATGACCACCGGCACGACCACGGCGGCCACCAACCCCGCGACAGCCAGGCTCCGTCCCACCGCGGCGTAGCCGTACGCCCCGTCGTTGTCGTCGGTGGTGCGTCGCCCGGTGGTGCTCATCGGCACGGTGGTGCTCCACCGCCGGAGCGAGGCGATGCCCTGGCGCCCCAGCATGAGCAGCCACAGGCCTCCTGCGGCCACGAAGAACATGGGGTGCAGCGAGTTCCCCGAGTTGGAGGCCGAGATGAGGAACGCGGTCAGCAGGGGCAGCCCGGCCAGCGCGGGGGAGCGACGCATCACCGCGAGGTGGTCCACGACGACCGCGACCACCCCGATCGCCAGCCCGATGGCCAGGGTGATCCCGCGACCGGTCGGTGCGGGGGCGGCGTAGTTCTGGATCGTCTCGCGGGCCTCGACCAGCAGGTTGTTGAAGGCCAGGACGGTGTCGCTGTAGGGCAGGCCGTACCAGAGGTGGCCGCGCCCGTAGATCCACCCGGCGGCGAGGACGATCCCGACGAGCTGCGCACCGGCGATGGCCACCCACGAGCTGGTGAGCATCCGGCCCACGACCCCGACCACGACGACGGCGAAGACCATCGCCAAGGTGGGTCGGATCCAGGTGCTGGGCGTGAAGAGGGTGGTGAGCGGCCAGGCGACGACGGCAGAGCACGCGCCGGCGATCAGCGAGTCGGCGAGGCGGCCGCGGGTCATGCCGCACCCACTCGTCGCGTCGACCCGGACAGCACGCCCCAGACCGAGGGCAGGTCGTCACTCGCCCCGACCACGGCGACCGTCCACCCCGCCCCGCGGAGCACGGGGACGCAGGTGAGCTCGTCGCTGCTCCCCGGTCGGTGTCGCCGGGTGGCGGTGAAGCCGTCGGGGTCCAGGACGATCGCCAACGCGGTGCCGCCGGGCTGGCGCAGGGAGGCCACCCGACGAGCGAGCTCCTCGTCGAGGTCGGTGACGACGGCGAGCACCAGGCCGCCGGAAGCCGTGACCGGGTGGGCGGACTGGAGCACTTCGGCGAACTGGTCGTCGGTGCCGGTCTCGGCCATCGCCAGCACATCGAGCAGCGGGTCGACCTCCATCGCGCTGGCGGCCCGGCTGTCCTCAGCGGTCTCGTCGCTGATCAGGTGCACGGCATACCCCTGGTCGAGCAGGTGCGCGGCGACGGAGGCGCACGCGGTCACGCTCCACTCGAACGACCCGGAACTGCCCGAGCCGTGGTGCCCACGGGCCCGCGAGTCGAGGACGATCGCGGCACGACGGCGCGCCGGGCGGTCCTCCTGGCGCACCATCAGCTCGCCGGTCTTGGCCGTGGCGGGCCAGTGGATGCGACGCAGGTCGTCGCCGTCGCGGTAGGAGCGGATGGACACGTCGTCCTCGCCGTGGAGGGCGACCATGTGGGGGATGGCGCCCTCGGCGCCGACACCGCTGCCGGGGGGCTGCCCACCACCGAGCGGGACGATCTTGGGCAGCACGAGGACGTCGCTCGATCCGGAGATGGCGGCCACCCGCGTGCTCAGGCCGAAGGGGTCGCGCAACCGCACGCCGAGCGGTCCCAGCCGGTGCCTGCCGCGCACGTGCGAGCGCACCGAGTAGTGCACCTCCTGCCGGTCACCACGGCGCAGCCGCGGGACGACGAACCGGGGCCGGTCACCGAGGGCGTAGTCCAGCTGTTCCTCGGCCATCAGCAGGGGACTGGCGCCACCACCCGCGTTCTCGATGGCCAGCGTGACGAGGGACTGCTCGTCGACCTGGATGCGGCCGGGCACCGCGGTGCGCTCGAGCGCGAACCGCAGGTCGTGCCGACGCATGAGCAGGCCACTGAGGAGGGGGAGGGCGACGAGCAGCACGCCGATGCGGGTGAGGTCGGTGAAGCCAAGCCCGATCCCGCACAGCACCAACGTGATTCCCGCCGCGACGAACGCACGACCTCGGGTCGTGAGCAGGTCTCGGAGTCGACGCACGGCGACGCCTCAGCGGCCGGAGGCCGGGACGGGCACCCGTCGCATGAGGTCCTGCAGGACCTCTCCGGTGCTGCGTCGCGCGAGCTGCGTCTCACCGGTGGGGATGATGCGGTGGGCCAGCACCGGCAGCACGATCGACTGCACGTCGTCCGGCAGGACGTGGTCGCGTCCTTCGAGGGCAGCGTGCGCGCGGGAGGCTCGCAGCATGTGCAGCGTCGCGCGGGGCGAGGCGCCGAGCCGCAGGGCCGAGCTCGAGCGGGTGGCGGCCGACAGGTCCACGACGTACTGCTTGATCGCGTCGCTGGTGAACACCGAGCGCACCGCCCGCACCATGGCCGACACCGTCGCGGCGTCGGTCACCGGCTGCAGGGTCTCCAGCGGGGAGACCTGCCCGTGGCTGTCGAGCATCGCGACCTCGGCCCGCGAGGACGGGTACCCGAGGGAGATGCGGGCCATGAAGCGGTCTCGCTGGGCCTCGGGGAGGGGGTAGGTGCCCTCCATCTCGATGGGGTTCTGGGTCGCCATCACGATGAACGGCTTGGGGAGGTCGTAGGTCTGGCCGTCGACCGTGACCTGGCCCTCCTCCATCGACTCGAGCAGTGCCGACTGGGTCTTCGGTGAGGCACGGTTGATCTCGTCACCCACCACGACGTTGGCGAAGATCGCACCCGGCCGGAACTCGAAGTCGCGGACGTCCTGGTTGAACACGCTCACGCCGGTGATGTCGCTGGGCAGCAGGTCGGGAGTGAACTGCACCCGTCGCACCGAGCAGTCGATCGACCGGGCCAGCGTCTTGGCCAGCATCGTCTTGCCGACCCCGGGCACGTCCTCGAGCAGGAGGTGGCCCTCGGCCAGCAGCACGGTGATGGCCGTGTGCACGACGTCGGGCTTGCCCTCGATCACGGTGTTGATGGCCCGGGCCAGCCGTCCGGCGACCTCGGTCACCTGTCCCAGGGAGGCGGGCGACCCCGCGGGGAGGGAGAGCAGGCTCTCCGGCTTGCTGGTGCCCACGGTGGTGGGCTCTGCCTGCTTCATGGCGTCGTCCTCGTGCCTGCCTTGCACCGGCTGTCCTTCCGTCGTCCCCATGGCCGCCACGTTGCGTCCCCTCCGGGTGGTCGATCGATCTTCCCCCACAACGCACCACCAAAACAGGGGGTATGCCGTCTCGTGACCTGGGAAGCCGGCCGCAGGGGTGGTTCGGCGCCGCTCGGGCGCCGGATGGGAGCCCGTGCGGTGCTCCCGGGCGAGGTGTGTCGCGGTGGCGGCGCCCCGGCAGCGCCACAGCCAGCCGCGCCGAGACTCCGGGACAGTGATCGTCCACCACTTTCCACCACCCGTCTGACCTGCAGAAACATCGAAACAAGAGGGCCAAATGGGCCGAAGTGGCTGCGTTGGCGGGTGTCGGTGGAGTAAAGTGGGGGAATCGAGAGGACCGTGGGGTCCTCGACCGGGTCGGCAGGGGAGGTGGGCGCGATGTTTCTCGGCACACACAGCCCCCGACTCGACGACAAGGGCCGGCTCTTCCTGCCCGCCAAGTTCCGCGACCGGATGTCCGACGGGCTGGTCGTGACCCGGGGCCAGGAGCGCTGCCTCTACGTCTTCCCGATGGACGAGTTCCTCAAGGTCACCCAGCAGATGCAGGCGGCGCCGACCACCAGCAAGGCCGTCCGCGACTTCACCCGCGTCTTCCTCTCGGGCGCCTCCGACGAGGTGCCCGACAAGCAGGGCCGGGTCACCATCCCGGCCAACCTGCGCGCCTACGCGGGGCTCACCCGTGAGTGCACGGTCATCGGCGCCGGCTCCCGCGTCGAGGTCTGGGACACCACCGCCTGGAACGCCTACCTCGAGTCCACCGAGCAGGGCTTCTCCGACCAGTCCGAGGAGGTCATCCCCGGACTCCTCTGACCTGGGCGTGCCTCGCCCTGACCGAGCCCCCGACCCTTCTCACCGCCGTGCCCCTGGAGCCAGGTCTCCAGCCGCTTCGCTTCCCGGGACGACTTCCCCCGTCCCGGGCGCATCCCTTGGAGCGGATGGAGACCTGACCGCAGGACCACCCCGCCACCAGACCAGCACCAGACCAGCACCGCACCCCCGCAGCACCCCTCAGCACCCGCACCGAAGCCGCGCAGCACCAGCACCGTCCGCAGGAGATGTCGATGAACGCACGAGGAATGGCCGCCGACCGGCACGTTCCCGTCCTTCGCGACCGCATCGTCGAGCTGCTGGCCCCGGCCCTCCAGGCGCCGGGCGCCGTCTACCTCGACGGGACCCTCGGCATGGGCGGCCACGCCGAGGCAATCCTCGAGCGCTGCCCCGCCGCGCAGGTCGTGGGCGTCGACCGCGACCAGGAGGCGCTGGCGCTCGCGGCCGAGCGGCTCGAGCCGTATGCCGGTCGCGTCACCTTCGTGCACGCGGTCTACGACGACGTGCCGGGCGCCCTCGCCGAGGCGGGGGTCGACCACGTCGACGCCGCCCTCTACGACCTGGGCGTGTCCTCGCTCCAGCTCGACGAGGCCGACCGTGGCTTCTCCTACAGCCAGGACGCACCCCTGGACATGCGGATGGACCAGTCGACCGGGCTCACCGCCGCCGAGGTGCTCAACACCTACGACGCGGCCGAGCTCGAGACCGTGCTGCGCGACTTCGGTGAGGAGCGGTTCGCCCGGAAGATCGTCGCGGCGATCGTGCGCGAGCGCGAGGTCGAGCCGTTCACCACCTCGGGCCGGCTGGTCGACCTCCTCAAGAAGGTGGTCCCGGCCGCGTCGCAGAAGAGCGGCGGACACCCCGGCAAGCGGACCTTCCAGGCCCTGCGCATCGAGGTCAACGCCGAGCTGTCGGGCTGGGCAGCGGCCCTGCCGCGCGCGATCGACGCCCTGGCCGTCGGCGGGCGCATCGCGGTCCTGTCCTACCACTCGCTCGAGGACCGCATCACCAAGCGCGTCCTCACCGCCGGCGCCAAGGGCAGCAGCCCGCACGGCCTTCCGGTCGAGCTGCCCGAGCACGCGGCATACCTGCGGCTGCTGACCCGCGGCGCCGAAGAGGCGAGTGCCGAGGAGCAGGCCAGCAACCCCCGATCCGCCTCGGTGCGCCTGCGCGCCGCCGAGCGCACCCGACCGACTGTCACCACGAAGGGAACACACCGATGAGCCAGCAGACTGCGACGGCGAGGGTCGCATCTCGGGCCCCTGCCCGGAGGGTCACTCCTGCGCAACCGCTCCGGGTGGTCCCGGCGGCCGTAGGGCACCCGGGCAACGGCGTCTTCGCCGCGCTGTGCATGACCCTGCTGTGCGCGGGCCTGGTCGGCCTGCTCATGCTCAACACGGCGATGGCCGAGGGCTCGTTCACCCTGCACAACCTCCAAGCCACCTCCGGCGAGCTCGCCGACACCCAGGACGCCCTGACCCAGGCCATCGACGCCCAGCGCAGCCCCGCGAACCTGGCCGCGCGCGCCACCCGGCTCGGCATGGTGCCGGCCGACTCGGCCGCCTTCCTGCGGCTCTCGGACGGCAAGGTGCTCGGCGTGGCGAAGGCGGCGAAGAAGGACAACGGCTTTACCGTGGTGACGGCTCCTGCGGCGACCTCGGCGAAGGTCGCGACGACCAAGAGCACCGAGCCGTCGACCCGCGTCACGAAGAAGGGGGATGTGACGACGACGACCATGGTGGTGACCAAGCCGGACGGCTCGGTCCAGACCACGGTGACGAGTGTCAACGCGAAGACCAAGACGACGACGAGCACCACGACCACCAAGGCGAAGAAGCCGGGCATCACGCCGGCTCCCCGCTAGCCCCCACCCGACCCGACCCCTGGACAGGACGCGAGGTACCCAGTGACGCAGACCCGAGGCAGCCGCCCCGGAGCCCCGCGCCGCACTGCGCCCTCGGGTCCTCGCGTGGCCCGCCCCGGCACCCCGCACCCGAAGGTCGGTGACCCCCGCACCGCTGCCGCGGGCAAGCAGCCGGGCCCGGGCCGGGCCGCCAAGCCATCCCCGAAGCCCACCAAGCCAACCAAGCCCACCATGCCGACGACACCGAAGCCGGCGCGAGTGGGCCAGCGCCCGCCGGCGCCACCGCGGCCCCCCGGACGGCGGAAGGTCAGCCTCGACGGGTCCAGCCCGCGGCGCCGGATGCGCACCATGACGGTCGCCGTCCTGTTCATCTTCAGCATCTTCGGAGCCCAGCTGCTGCGCCTGCAGGGTTTCGACGCCTCGGCGGTCTCCAAGGACGCGCAGTCGTCGCGCACCGCGACGATCCCGCTGCCCGCGCTGCGCGGGGCGATCACCGACCGCAACGGCACGATCCTCGCCTCGAGCATCGAGCGACGCACCGTGACCGTCGACCAGACGGCGGTCAAGGAGTACGTCAAGACGGTCGACGGGGTCCGCACGAAGGTGGGCGCCGCCGGGGCCGCGGTCGACCTCTCACCGCTGCTCGGCATCCCGGTGGACACCCTCACCAAGGAGCTGACCGGCGAGGCGAGGTACCGGATCCTCCAGAAGAACGTCACGCCCCTCAACTGGCGCAAGATCTCCGAGCTCGGCGTCAACGGCATCTACTCCGAGGCGACGTCCGACCGCGTCTACCCGACCTCCACCGCGGCCTCGGCCCTCGTCGGCTTCGTGCAGTCGGACGGCTCGGCCGGTGGTGGGCTCGAGGTGCTCATGGACAAGACCCTCAAGGGCAAGTCGGGCAAGACCATCTTCGAGCAGTCGCAGGACGGCCGGCCGATCCCCAACGCCCGCTCGGAGACCATCAACCCGGTGCCCGGTCGCGAGGTGCAGCTGACCATCGACTCCGACCTGCAGTGGTTCGCCCAGAACGCCGTGGCGCAGAAGGTGATCGAGACCCAGGCGCTGTCCGGCACCGTCGTCGTCGAGAACGTCCGGACCGGCGAGCTGCTCGCCGTCGCGTCCTACCCGACCTTCGACCCCAACCAGCCGGCCCAGTCCAGCGCGAACTGGACCAACAAGGCCTTCAACGACGTCTACGAGCCCGGGTCGACCGGCAAGGTCATGACCGCGGCCGCGGCGATCGAGCAGGGCGTCGTGACGCCGTCCACCGTCGTCGAGGTGCCCAACCGGATCCACCGCGCGGCCACGGAGTTCAAGGACAGCCATGACCACCCCACCGAGTACCTCACCTTCGCCGGGGTCCTGGCGCAGTCCAGCAACATCGGCACCATCCTGGCCGGCGAGAAGGTCAAGGCGTCGACGATGTACGACTACTTCAAGAAGTTCGGGCTCGGCCAGACCTCCGGGATGGGCTTCCCCGGTGAGGGGCCGGGCCTGCTGACCAACGTCAAGGACTGGAACGGCTCCCAGCGCTACACGGTGCTGTTCGGGCAGGGCCTGTCCGTCAACGCGCTCCAGGCCGCCGGGGTGTTCCAGACGATCGCCAACGACGGAGTCCGCATCCCCCCGCGGATCGTGGCCGCCACCGGAGACGGCAAGGGCGGCTTCATCCCCGCCGAGAAGCCGGCCCCCGTGAAGGTGGTCTCGCCCCAGACGGCCAAGCAGGTGCGCGACATGCTCGAGGGCGTCGTCGGCAAGGAGGGCACCGCGCCCGAGGCCAAGATCCCCGGCTACCGCGTGGCCGGCAAGACCGGCACCGCCGACCGCTACGACGCGCGGGTCGGTGGCTACTCGGGCAAGACCGCGAGCTTCATCGGGTTCGCACCGGCCGACGCCCCCGAGATCGTGGTCGCGGTGACCCTGCAGCGCCCGATCAAGGGCTACTTCGGCGGTGTGGTGGCCGGCCCGGTCTTCCACGACGTGATGACCTACGCCCTCCAGGAGCTCCAGATCCCGCCGACGGGCACCAGCTCGCCGGTGGCGAAGATCCACGCCGACAAGACTCCCGCCGCGGGTGACCCCAGCGTGATCCGCGACCGCAGGTCGGGCGCATCCGGCGCCTCCCGCTGAGGGTAGGCTCGCTGTCCGTGTCATCACCCCGGCCGTCGTCCCCGCACGCCATGCTCCACGCCGTGGCCTCCCTCGTCCGCGGTGAGCTGGCGGGTCCCGACCGTGCGGTCACGGGGGTGACCCTCTCGTCGCAGGACGTCGTCGCGGGTGACCTCTACGCGGCGCTCCCCGGGGCCAACACCCACGGAGCGAGGTATGCCGCGGGGGCCCGCGACGCCGGTGCCGTCGCCGTGCTCACCGACGCGGCCGGTGCCGCCCAGCTCGACGCCGAGGGCGTGGACCTGCCCCGCGTCGTGGTCGAGGATCCCCGCAGCCAGGTGGGCCAGGTGGCCTCGCTGGTCTACGGGACGGTCGACCTCCCGCTGCGCCTGTACGGCGTGACCGGGACGAACGGCAAGACCACCACGGCCTACCTGGTCAACTCGGCGCTCATCGCCCTGGGCCACACCACCGGTCTCATCGGCACGGTCGAGACCCGCATCGGCGACGAGCGGATCAAGAGCGTCCGCACGACCCCGGAGGCCACCGTCCTGCACGCCCTGCTCGCGGTGATGACCGAGCGGGGCATCGACTCCTGCGTGATGGAGGTGTCGAGCCACGCCCTGAGCCAGCACCGGGTGGACGGGGTCGTCTACGACGTCGCGCTGTTCACGAACCTGTCGCAGGACCACCTCGACTTCCACCCGACGATGCGTGACTACTTCCTGGCCAAGGCCGACCTGTTCACCCCGCACCGGTCGCGCACCGGCATCGTCTGCGTGGACGACGAGTGGGGGCAGGAGCTGACCACCATCGCCACCGTGCCGGTGACCACGCTGACCTCGCTCGCCGACGTCGACGCCGACTGGCGGCTCGTGGCCGGCGAGGAGGACCCGGCCACATTCACGTTGTCCGACGGGTCGACGACGATGCACCTGCGCTCGGCCCTGCCCGGTGACTTCAACCGGGTCAACACCGCGATGGCCGCGCTGGCCCTGCTGTCCGCCGGGATTCCCGCCGCGGACGCCGAGCGGGCCCTCCTCGTCGACCCCCACGTCCCCGGACGGATGGAGCGCGTCGTGGTGGACCGGACGGCCGTGCCCGCCGGACCGGCGTCCGGCTCGGACGCCGAGCTGCCCCTCGTCGTGGTCGACTACGCCCACACCCCCGATGCGGTCGCCGCGGCACTCAAGGCGCTGCGACCCGCGACCAGTGGCTGCCTGGTCGTCGTGCTGGGCGCCGGAGGGGACCGCGACCGCGGCAAGCGCGCCGCGATGGGGCGCGCCGCCGCCGAGGGCGCCGACGTCGTCGTCGTCACCGACGACAACCCGAGGGGTGAGCCACCCGAGGCGATCAGGGCCGCAGTCCTCGACGGTGCCCGCGCCGCCGGCACCCCCGCCCGGCTGCGGGACGTCGAGGGGCGCGCGAGCGCCATCGCGCAGGCCGTCCGCGCAGCCCACGAGGCAGGGCCGGGCAGTGTCGTCGCCGTCGTCGGCAAGGGCCACGAGACGGGTCAGGAGATCGCCGGGACGGTCCACCCCTTCGACGACCGCGACGAGGCCCGGCGCGCCCTCGAGTCGCTCCTGGCCGGGGACCAGCCCGACGCGGACGGGGGAGCACGACGATGATCCCCATGTCGCTGGCGCAGATCGCCGAGGTCACCGGTGGTCGCCTGCACGGCCTCGACGACCACGCCGCCGCGTCGCTCGTCGTCGACGGACCCGTCGTCACCGACTCCCGGGAGGCCGGGCCCGGTGGGCTCTACGTCGCCCGCGTCGGGGAGCAGCTGGACGGTCACCAGTTCGTCGCGTCCGCTGCTGCGCTCGGGGCCGTGGCGGCGATGACCACCCGTCCCGTGGACGACCTGCCGTGCGTCGTCGTCGACGACATCCAGGAGGGGCTCGCGTCGCTGGCGCGCGCCGTCGTGGACCGTCACCCCGACCTGACCGTCATCGGCATCACCGGCTCGTCGGGCAAGACCTCCACCAAGGACCTGCTCGCCAGCGTGCTGTCCAGTGCCGCGCCCACCGTCGCCCCGGTCGGGTCGCTCAACTCCGAGGTGGGCGTGCCGCTGACCGTCTTCAGGGTCGAGCCGCAGACCCGGTTCCTCGTGGTCGAGATGGGCGCCCGGGGCGTCGGCCACATCGCCTACCTCACGCGAATCGCCCCGCCCCGCATAGGGATCGAGCTCAACGTCGGCTCTGCCCACGTGGGGGAGTTCGGGTCGCGCGAGGCGATCGCGGTGGCCAAGGCCGAGCTCGTCGAGGCCCTGCCCGCGACCGGCCTGGCGGTGCTCAACGCCGACGACGCCGCCGTCCGGGCGATGGCCGCCAAGACCGTCGCCCGGGTGCTGCTGGTCGGGTCGGCGGCCGATGCCGACGTACGCGCCACGCAGACCACGCTCGACGAGTCCGGTCGGCCGACGTTCCGCGTGACCACCCCCAGTGGCAGCGCAGACGTGACCCTGCCGCTGCACGGTGAGCACCATGTCGGCAACGCGCTGGCCGTCGTGGCGACCGCGCTCGAGTGTGGCCTGGCGCTGCCCGACATCGTCGCCGCGCTGGCCACCGCCACCCCTGCCTCCCGCTGGCGGATGGAGGTCACCGAGCGCCCTGACGGTGTCACCGTCGTCAACGACGCCTACAACGCCAACCCCGACTCCATGCGCGCGGCACTCAAGGCGCTCGTGGCGATGGGTGGTGGACGCGGCGGCGCAGACACCGCCCCCTCGCGCCGGACCTGGGCCGTGCTCGGGTCGATGCTGGAGCTCGGAGACGACTCCACGGCCGAGCACGACGCGATCGGCCGGCTCGCCGTGCGGCTCAACATCTCCCGGCTCGTCGTCGTGGGCGACACCGCCCGGCCGATGGCGTCGGGTGCCCAGCACGAGGGCTCGTGGGGCGACGAGGCGGTCTGGGTGCCCGATGCGGACGCCGCCTACGCCCTGCTCGCCGAAGAACTTCGGCCCGGTGACGTCGTGTTGTTCAAGTCCAGCCGCGATGCCGGACTACGGTGGCTCGGAGACAGGCTGGCCGGGAGCGGCGCAGCAGAGGGCCCGGACACCAGCAGCGCGGACGACAGCACCGACAACGCCCCGGACAACGGCGCGGACAACAGCGAGGAGGGCACGACGTGAAGGCGGTGCTGCTCGCTGCCGTCATCAGCCTCGTCGGCGCGCTGTTCGGCACCCCGATGTTCATCAAGTTCCTCGTCCGCCGCGGCTACGGCCAGTTCATCCGCGACGACGGACCGACCTCCCACCACACCAAGCGCGGCACGCCCACCATGGGTGGCGCGATCATCATCGGCTCCAGCCTCGCGGCATACGGGCTCGCGCACGCGATCACCGGCACGCCACTGACGTGGAGCGGCGTGCTCGTGCTGTTCCTCATGTCCGGGCTCGGCCTGGTGGGGTTCCTCGATGACTACATCAAGATCTCCAAGCAGCGCAGCCTGGGGCTGCGCTCCCGCGAGAAGCTCGCCGGGCAGACCCTCGTGGCGGTCGTGTTCGCCGTGTTGGTCCTGCAGTTCCCCAACACCAAGAACCGCACCCCGGGGTCGACGCACATCTCGTTCGTGCGTGACACCCCCATCGACCTGGCCTTCGCCGGCACGCTGCTCGGGCTGCTCCTGTTCATCATCTGGGCCAACATCATGATCGCGGGCACGTCCAACGGCGTGAACCTCACCGACGGCCTCGACGGGCTGGCGACCGGTGCCTCCGTGATGGTGTTCGCCGCCTACGTGCTGATCGGCATCTGGCAGGGCAACCAGAACTGCCAGACCACGCCGGGTCTCAAGTGCTACGAGGTGCGCGACTCCAGAGACCTCGCGGTGGTGGCTGCGGCTGCCATGGGTGCCTGCTTCGGCTTCCTGTGGTGGAACGCCTCACCGGCCAAGATCTTCATGGGCGACACCGGGTCCCTGGCCCTCGGCGGTGGGCTGGCCGGCCTGGCGATCACCACGCGCACCGAGCTGCTCGTCGTCATCCTGGGCGGGCTGTTCGTGACGATCACCCTCTCGGTGATCATCCAGGTCGGCTCGTTCAAGATGACCGGCAAGCGGGTCTTCCGGATGGCGCCGCTGCAGCACCACTTCGAGCTGCTCGGGTGGAACGAGGTCACCATCGTCATCAGGTTCTGGATCATCGCGGGACTCTTCGTCGCGCTCGGACTCGGCCTGTTCTATGCCGAGTGGGTGGTGGGCGCGGCGTGATCGGACGACTCGACGGCCTCACCAGCGGCAGTGCCGACTGGAGCGGCATCCACGTGGTCGTCGCCGGGCTCGGCGTGAGCGGCTTCGCCGCTGCCGACGCGTTGCACGAGCGAGGGGCCCGCGTGGTCGCGGTCGACGGTGGAGACCCCGAGGTCAACACCGCCCTGGGCGAGCGCGCCCGGATCCTCGACATCCTCGGCGTGGACGTGCGGGTCGGCCCCGAGCACGTGACGGGTATGCCGGCCGGCCGGGTGCCCGACCTCGTCGTCACCTCGCCGGGCTGGCGCCCCGACCAGCCGCTGCTCCTCGCCGCCGCCCAGGCCGAGATCCCGGTCTGGGGTGAGGTCGAGCTGGCCTGGCGGATGCGCGCCGAGGTGGGGCCCGCTCCCTGGCTGACCATCACCGGCACCAACGGCAAGACGACGACGGTCGAGATGCTCGCGTCGATGCTGCGGGCGGCGGGCCTGCGCGCCACGGCGGCCGGCAACGTCGGCACGCCCATCCTCGAGGCCGTCCTGCACCCGCAGCCCTACGACGTCATCGCGGTGGAGCTGTCGAGCTTCCAGCTGCACTGGTCGGACTCGATCGCCCCCTACTCGTCCGCCTGCCTCAACGTCGCGCCCGACCACCTCGACTGGCACGGCTCGCTCGAGGAGTACCAGCGGGCCAAGGGCAAGGTCTACGCGCGCACCAAGGTGGCCTGCGTCTACAACGTGCAGGACCCGGTGACCGAACAGCTCGTCAGGGACGCCGAGGTGCAGGAAGGGTGTCGGGCCATCGGCTTCACGTTGGGCACGCCGGCCCTGTCCATGGTGGGGGTCGTCGACGACATCCTCGCCGACCGCGCCTTCGTCGAGCAGCGCAAGACCTCCGCGGCCGAGCTGGCCACCCTCGACGACGTCCGGGGCGCCGCAGCGACGCTCGCGCCCCACAACCTGGCGAACGCCCTGGCGGCCGCAGCCCTGGCCAGGTCCTACGGCGTCGCGCCGTTGGCGGTCCGCGACGGCTTGCGGGCCTTCACCCCCGACCCCCACCGCATTGCCGACTGCGGTGAGGTCGACGGGGTCCGCTACGTCGACGACTCCAAGGCCACCAACCCCCACGCGGCGGCCGCGTCGCTGCACGCGTTCGAGCACGTCGTCTGGATCGCCGGCGGCCTGCTGAAGGGCGCCGACGTCGACGACCTCGTGCGCGACGCCGTCGGGCAGCTGCGTGGCGTGGTGCTGATCGGCGCCGATCGCGCCCGGCTCGCGGAGGCGCTGGCCCGACACGCGCCGGATGTCCCGGTCGTCGAGGTGTCGAGCACGGACACTGGGGTCATGGAGACCGTCGTCGCGCGAGCCGCGGAGCTCGCCCAGCCGGGTGACGTCGTGCTGCTGGCGCCGGCCGCGGCCTCGATGGACATGTTCCCCAACTACGGTGCCCGGGGCGACGCCTTCGCCGCGGCGGTCGCCCGCCGCGCCGGGTCCGCGGGGGAGTAGCCGTGAGCAGTACCACCGCCGCGCCCCCACGGGCGCGGAGCGCGTCGCGCGCCTCGGTGACGCAGGACGAGCAGGGCCGGGTCGGCGGGTGGCTCCAGCGGCTCGACTCGCCGGTCACGAGCTACTACGTGCTGCTCAGCGTGACCGTGGTGCTCGTGGTCATCGGGCTGATCATGGTGCTGTCCGCCTCGTCGGTGAAGTCCCTGGTGCAGACCGACAACGCCACCCCCTACGTCTACTTCCGCAAGCAGCTCCAGTTCGCGGCCATGGGCGCGATCGCCATCGTCGTCGCCTCGCGCGTGCCACTGCGGGTGTGGAAGGCGCTCTCGGTGCCGATCCTGGTGGGCGCCCTCTTCCTCCAGCTCCTCGTCTTCACCCCGCTCGGGGTGTCGGTGAACGGCAACCGCAACTGGCTCGCGGTGGGCCCGATCTCCCTGCAGCCGTCCGAGTTCGCCAAGGTGGGGCTCGTGCTGGTGGGGGCCACCGTGCTGACCGCCAAGCGCAAGCTGCTCGGCCGGATGGGGCACGTCGTCGTCCCGTTCCTGTTCCCGGTGTCAGCCGTCACGATCGGCCTGGTGCTGCTCGGTCACGACCTCGGCACCGTCATGGTGATGGGCGGCATCGTCGCGGCCCTGCTCTTCGCGGCGGGCGTCCCGCGCCGCATGTTCGTCTACGGCGGGGCCCTGTTCGGCGCCCTGGCGGTGACGATGGTGATCACGAGCGCCAACCGGCTGCAGCGGTTCGACGTGTGGCTCGGCAAGGACACCAACCCCTACGGCGGCTACCGCCAGACCCTGCACGGTCGCTATGCCCTGGCCGACGGTGGCTGGTGGGGTGTCGGGCTCGGAGCCAGCCGCGAGAAGTGGCAGTGGCTGCCCGAGGCGCACAACGACTTCATCTTCGCGATCCTCGGTGAGGAGCTGGGTCTGCCGGGCACCCTCGTGCTGCTCGGGCTGTTCTGCGCCCTGGCCCTGGTCTGCTACCGGATCGTGCTGCGGTCCGACGACACCTTCGTCCGGGTCGCCACGGCGGGCGTGATGGCCTGGATCGTCTGCCAGGCCACCATCAACATCGGCGCGGTGATCGGGTTGCTCCCCGTCATCGGCGTCCCGCTCCCGCTGGTGTCCTACGGCGGGTCCTCGCTCATGACCACGATGTTCGCCCTCGGCATGTTGCTGTCGTTCGCGCGCCAGGAGCCCGGCTGCCGTGAGGCGCTGTCGGCCAAGCCGTCGGTGGTCCGCCGCTCGCTCGCTGTCCTGCCGGGGCGCCGGGGACGTCGCTGATGTCTGCTGACACACCGTCGTCGGTCCTGCTGGCCGGTGGTGGGACGGCTGGTCACGTCTCGCCGCTGCTCGCGCTGGCCGACTGCCTGCGCCGCCGCGACCCTGACATCGTCGTCACCGCCCTGGGCACCGAGTCCGGCCTCGAGGCGCGCCTCGTCCCCGAGCGTGGTTACCCGCTGCTGACCGTGCCCAAGGTGCCCCTGCCCCGCAGGCCCTCCGCAGACCTGCTGCGCCTGCCCGGCAACCTGCGGGCCGCCGTCGCCGCCGCCGAGCAGGCCATCGAGCAGACCGGGGCCGAGGTCGTCGTCGGCTTCGGCGGCTACGTCTCCACCCCCGCCTACCTCGCGGCGCGGCGCCGCCACGTCCCGGTGGTGGTGCACGAGCAGAACGCCCGTCCGGGGGTGGCCAACCGCCTCGGGGCCCGCATGACGGACTTCGTCGCGACCACCTTCGCGAGCACGAAGCTAACCCACGCCACCGCCATCGGCATGCCCCTGCGCCGAGAGATCACCCAGCTCGACCGGGTCGCCTCGCGCCCCGAGGGGCTCGCGCACTTCGGGCTCGAGCCCCACTGGCCGACCGTGCTGGTCACCGGCGGGTCGCTCGGGGCGCAACGCCTCAACACCGCCTTCGAAGCCCGCGTGGACGAGCTGCGGGCATCGGGGGTGCAGGTCCTGCACCTGACCGGTGCCGGCAAGGAGTTCGAGGTCACCACCGGCGGGCCCGGCGCGCCTTACGTCGTCGCGCCCTACGCCGACCGCATGGACCTCGCGTATGCCGCAGCCGACCTCGTGGTGGCCCGGGCCGGCGCCAACACGGTGTGTGAGCTGACCGCCGTCGGGCTTCCCGCGGTCTACGTGCCCCTGCCGATCGGCAACGGCGAGCAGCGGTTCAACGCCGCCGACGTCGTGGCCGCCGGTGGTGGCCTGCTGGTGGAGGACTCCGCGCTGACGCCGGCGTGGATCGACACCACCCTCGTGCCGCTGGTGTCCGACCGTGACCGCCTGGATGCGATGGCGGCCGCCTCGGCCGCGACGGGGGAGCGGGGCGCCGACGAGCTCCTCGCCGACATGGTCCTGGCCGCCTACGCGAAATCCCTTGCGGGGAGACGATGAACGGCTCCAACGACCGGTTCGACTTCACCGCGCCGATCCCTCCGTTGGAGGAGCTCGGGTCGATCCACTTCATCGCCATCGGCGGCGCCGGGATGTCGGGCGTGGCCCGCGTCATGCTCGCCCGAGGCTGCTCGGTGAGCGGCTCCGACGCGAAGCAGTCGCCCGTGCTCGCCGCACTCGCCGCCGAGGGGGCCGAGGTGCACGTGGGCCACGACGCGGCATACGTGGAGGGCAAGGACACGGTGGTGATCTCCTCGGCGATCCGTGAGTCCAACGTCGAGCTCGTGGCCGCGCGCGCGGCCGGGCTCCGGGTGCTGCACCGTTCGCAGGCACTGGCCAGCACCATGGTCGACTCGCGCAGGGTCGCCGTCGCGGGGGCCAACGGCAAGACGACGACCACCTCGATGCTCACGGTGGCGCTCCAGCACTGCGGCGCCGACCCGTCGTTCGCAGCGGGCGGCGAGCTCGCCAAGCACGGCACGAACGCCCACTGGGGGAGCGGCGAGGTCTTCGTGGCCGAGGCCGACGAGAGCGACGGCTCGTTCCTGGTCTACCGGCCCGAGGTCGCGGTCGTCACGAACGTGCAACCCGACCACCTCGACTTCTACGGCAGCTTCGAGCGGGTCAAGGAGGCCTACTCGGCCTTCGCCGCGACGATCCTGCCCGGTGGCCTGCTCGTGGCGTGTGAGGACGACGAGGGCTCCCGCGAGCTCGCCCGGGTCGCCCGCGAGTCGGGCACCCGCGTGCTCACCTACGGGTGGTCGACCGAGGCCGACGTGGTGCTCAGGGGAGAGGTGTTCCGCGGCCTGATGGGACGGGTGACCGTCACCGGGCCGGACGGCGTGGACCGCAACCTGCGCATCAACATCCCCGGACGACACAACCTCCTCAATGCCGCCGCTGCCTACACCGTGGCTGTCGATGGCCTCGGCCAGGACCCGACCCGGGTCCTCGACGGGCTGTTCGGGTTCACCGGCACCCGCCGCAGGTTCGAACCCAAGGGGTCGGCGGCCGGGGTCTCGGTGGTCGACGACTACGCGCACAACCCCGGCAAGGTCGCCGCGGTCGTCAGCACCGGCGCCGAGCTCGTGGGTGACGGACGGCTCGTGGTGGTGTTCCAGCCGCACCTCTACTCACGCACCCGTGACTTCGCCCGGGAGTTCGCCGCCGCCCTCGCGCCCGCCGACGTGGTCGTCCTCATGGAGGTCTACGCCGCGCGCGAGGACCCCATGCCCGGTGTCTCCTCCCAGCTCGTCGCCGACGCGCTGCGTGAGCTGCGTCCCGACGCCGACGTCTCGGTCGTCTCCTCCTGGTCGGCCGTGGCCGGCCACGTGGCCGGCCTGGCCCGCGCCAATGACCTGGTCCTCACGGTGGGTGCCGGAGACGTGACGATGATCGGGCCCGAGATCCTGCGCGCCCTCGGTCCGTCGTGAGCCAGCACCCGGGGTCCTCGGGTTCCCGCACCACCACCCGGCCGACGACCCGAACCGCGACCCGAACCGCGACCCGGACCGGCCTCGCGTCGTCGAGGGCCAGGTTCCAGCGTCGCGCCCACGAGGTGCGCCAGCGTCCCCTCCGACTCCTCGGGTATGCCGCCGCGGCCCTCGTCGTGGTCGGCCTGCTCGGGTGGGTGGTCGGCTTCAGCCCGGTGCTGTCGGTGCGCACCGTCGAGGTCGTGGGGGTCCCCGACTCGGAGGTCGCGGCCATCCGGACGCTGGCGAAGGTGCCCCTGGGCCTGCCCCTCGCCCGGGTCGACAGTGCCGCCGTCGCGGCGCGCGTGGCGGAGCGGGCCACCGTGGCCGACGTGTCCATCGAGCGGTCCTGGCCCAGCACGCTGGTCATCCACGCCAGCCCCCGCCAGCCCTTCCTGGTGGTCAAGAACCCTCAAGGTCAACTACAGGTTGTGGATGCGACCGGGGTCGCGTACGCCCACGTGAGCAAGGCGCCTGCCGGTGTCCCGACCGTCAACGCCGCGACCCAGGCGGCCCTGTCGCCGGACGCCCTCGCGGCCGCCGTGAGCGTGGTGAAGGTGCTGCCCGCGACGACGCAGAAGCGGGTCAGCAACGTGACGGTCAGCAGCGCGAACCTGGTCACGCTGAGGATCGGGCGCACCTCCATCGTGTGGGGCGGGGTGAACGAGCCCGAGCGAAAGCTCGCCATCATGACCGCCCTGCTCAAGGGCAACCCGAAGCTGATCGACGTCAGCGCCCCGAGCACGCCGGTGACCCGCTGACCGAGCCGTCGAGGACCGCGTCATCCAGGGGTCGACCCGCGTGCCAGAATGGTGCGAATGGGGCTGGTGTGACGGGTGTGACGACTCGTCCGGACCGCGTCGGGAGAAACCGTGAAATCGGGTGAATCCGTGCTGCGACACGCGGCCGACCTTGTTGCCTGCACCCCATGCGGCGCATAGCGTCGGCGGCGTCGAGGTGGGTCGGATCCGGATCGCACGGTAACCCTCAACTAGACGTCGAGGCAACCCGACCCGCCCAGACAGCCCCACCACGCAGCACCCCATCGTCTGAACCACAGCCCCACCACGGACTTCGTCCGCAGGGACGACCACCACCAGCACCGCATTCAGGAGAGGCCCACCGCCGTGGCAGCACCGCAGAACTACCTGGCCGTCATCAAGGTCGTCGGCATCGGCGGTGGTGGCGTCAACGCCATCAACCGCATGATCGAGGTCGGCCTCAAGGGCGTCGAATTCATCGCCATCAACACCGACGCGCAGGCGCTGCTCATGAGTGACGCGGACGTCAAGCTCGACGTGGGTCGCGAGCTCACCCGCGGCCTCGGTGCCGGCGCCGACCCGGAGGTCGGCAAGAAGGCCGCCGAGGACCACGCGGAGGAGATCGAGGAGGTGCTCAAGGGCGCCGACATGGTCTTCGTCACCGCGGGTGAGGGTGGTGGCACGGGCACCGGTGGTGCGCCCGTCGTCGCCAAGATCGCCAAGGGCCTGGGCGCCCTGACGATCGGTGTCGTGACCCGGCCCTTCACCTTCGAGGGTCGTCGTCGGGCCAACCAGGCCGAGACCGGCATCGCGAACCTGCGCGAGGAGGTCGACACCCTCATCGTCATCCCCAACGACCGACTCCTCTCGATCAGCGACCGCACGGTGAGCATGCTCGACGCCTTCCGCTCGGCCGACCAGGTCCTGCTCTCGGGTGTCCAGGGCATCACCGACCTGATCACCACGCCCGGCCTGATCAACCTCGACTTCGCCGACGTGAAGTCCGTCATGCAGGGGGCCGGTTCGGCCCTGATGGGGATCGGCTCGTCCCGCGGTGACGACCGGGCGGTCCAGGCGGCCGAGCTCGCCATCTCCAGCCCGCTGCTCGAGGCGAGCATCGACGGTGCCCACGGCGTCCTGCTCTCCATCCAGGGCGGGAGTGACCTCGGCCTGTTCGAGATCAACGAGGCGGCCCGACTGGTGCAGGAGGCCGCCCACCCCGAGGCCAACATCATCTTCGGCGCGGTCATCGACGACGCCCTCGGCGACGAGGTCCGCGTGACGGTGATCGCTGCGGGCTTCGACGGGGGTGCCCCGCTGAAGCGCGAGAACGACCGCGCCATCGGCCAGATCCAGGGGTCCCAGCGCGCGGTCCAGGAGACCGCCGGGCACTCCGCACCTGCCGCGCCGGCACCTGCCGCGCCGGCTCCTGCTGCCCAGGCCCCCCAGGCCGCTCCCCGGCCTGCAGAGCCCACGCCCGTGGTCGAGGACGGCCCGGTGACGACGTCGCAGCCGACCGGGGTCGAGCCGGTCGCACCGCGCGAGCCCGCCGGTCGACCGCCGAGGACCGTCACCTTCGACGAGGGCGACGACCTCGACGTGCCCGACTTCCTGAAGTAGGCACCGCCTGACGTGAACGTCGGCGTGCGGTCGCGGCCGACTGCGACCACGTCGAGCATGATCCACGCCGACAGGGGCGCCGGACCGAGCTGGTCCGGCGCCCCTGTCGTAGGTTGGGCCGGTGTTCTACTGGCGCCAGCAGACTGGTCGTGTCTCGTGGGCCTTCACCGACCGTGAAGGCGGCCGCAGCGCAGGCGACTTCGCCTCGCTCAACCTCGGTGGCCACGTGGGCGACGACGAGGCGGCGGTCGAGGCCAACCGGCAGGTGGTGGCGACCGCCACGGGTGTGCGCCGCGACCACCTCCTCTTCATGCAGCAGTGCCACGGGGCGGAGGTCGTGGTGGCCGACGGACCGTGGGCCCAGGGTGACCCGCCACCGGCTGACGGAGTCGTCACCGCGACGCCAGGGCTCGCCCTGGCCGTGCTGGTCGCCGACTGCACGCCCGTGCTGCTCGCCGATGTCGAGGCCGGAGTCGTCGGTGCGGTGCACGCGGGCCGCCCGGGGATGTCCGCGAGGATCGTCGACGTCGCGGTCGAGCGGCTGCGCGAGCTCGGCGCCCGCGACCTGAGGGCAGTGGTCGGGCCGTCGATCTGCGCGCGCTGCTACGAGGTGCCCGAGGAGCTGCGGGCGGCGGCTGCGGCCGTGGTGCCCGAGGCGTCGGCCCGCTCGTGGTCGGGCACGCCGGCGATCGACGTGGCTGCCGGGGTCGTCGCGCAGCTGGTGGCGAACCACGTTGCGGTGCAATGGGTTCCGGGATGTGCCCGCGAGGACGAGAGGTTGTTCTCCTATCGTCGCGACGGTCGGACCGGGCGGTATGCCGGCGTCGTCGTGGCTGGCGCGCCGTGAGTGGGGCCGCCGGTCGGCGGGCCGAGCTCGAGCGCAACCTCGCGACCGTGCACGCGCGCATCGCTGCCGCCTGCGCCCTGGCGGGGCGCGACCCCGCCGAGGTGTCGTTGGTCGCGGTGACCAAGTTCTTCCCGGCCAGTGACGCGGACCTCCTCGCCGAGCTCGGCGTCACCGCGATCGGCGAGAACCGCGACCAGGAGGCGTCGGCCA
Organism: Pedococcus bigeumensis; assembly: GCF_039531795.1. Lineage (NCBI taxonomy): Bacteria > Bacillati > Actinomycetota > Actinomycetes > Micrococcales > Intrasporangiaceae > Pedococcus > Pedococcus bigeumensis. The sequence goes on from NZ_BAAAQS010000001.1 coordinate 1,008,074, forward strand.
AGGTGGCCGAGCTGGCCAGGCGTGCCGACCTCGAGGTGCACTTCATCGGGCAGCTCCAGACGAACAAGGCGAGCTCCGTGGTGTCGTATGCCGACGTCATCCAGTCGGTCGACCGCCCCAAGCTCGTCGCCGCCCTCGACCGCGCCGCTGCGGCGCGGGGAGTCCGGCCCGCCGTCCTGGTCCAGGTCTCCCTCGACGAGCCGCCCGCACGCGGGGGGGTCGAGCCCGGGGGAGCCGCGGCCCTGGCCGACCAGGTCGCCGCGAGCGAGCACCTCGACCTGCGGGGGGTCATGGCGGTGGCGCCGCTCGGGGGCGACGCCGGAGCGGCCTTCGCGCGCCTCGCAGAGGTGGCCCGCGGCATACGGGAGTCGCATCCCGGGGCCTCCTGGGTCTCGGCGGGCATGAGCGGTGACCTCGAGGCCGCCGTCGCGCAGGGCGCGACACACCTGCGTGTCGGAAGCGCAATCCTCGGTTCTCGCGAGTCACACCGGTAACTTCAGTCCCGAAGAAGGTGACCTCGCGGACGGTGTCCGCCGCACGGGGAAACGCTGACAACGGTAGGCACGCAAACCTAAGGGAGCTCGCACATGGCTGGGGCGCTGCGCAAGACGATGGTGTACCTCGGGCTCGCCGAGGAAGACGAGCGCTACGACGGGTACGACGAGTACGACTACGACGAGCCGGCCCGCACGGAGGCGCCGGTCGAGCGGTCGGCTGCCGTGACGCCGCTGCCGCAGCGCACGCCCGTGGCCCGGGTCGTCCGCGATGTCGAGGTGGGTGCCCTGAACCGCATCACCACGATCCACCCGCGCACCTACAACGAGGCCAAGAACATCGGCGAGAGCTTCCGCGACGGCACTCCCGTCATCATGAACCTCTCCGACATGGACGACTCGGACGCCAAGCGCCTCGTCGACTTCGCCGCGGGTCTCGTGTTCGGCCTGCACGGGCAGATCGAGCGGGTGACCTCGAAGGTCTTCCTCCTCTCGCCGGCCCACGTCGAGGTCTCCGCCGAGGAAGGTCCGGCGGCCCCGACCGCCGCGCGCGGCCTGTTCAACCAGAGCTGACCCGCACAGCGCGCGCCCAGCCCGCCATGGCAGGGTGAGCCCATGCAGCTGCTGGGCGACAACATCATCGCGAGCGTCGTTCGCTTCGCCGTGTTCCTCTTCTTCGTCATCCTGCTGGGGCGTCTGGTCCTCGACTGGGTGCAGGCGTTCGCCCGTGACTGGCGCCCGCGTGGCCCCCTCCTGGTCGTGGCCGAGCTCGTCTACACGATCACGGACCCGCCCCTCAAGGCGCTGCGCCGGGCCATCCCGCCCCTGACCCTCGGCACCCTGCGGCTCGACCTGGCCTTCCTCGTGCTGATGGTCGCCACCTCGCTCCTGATGAGCATCCTCTAGCCGTCGGCTGATCCTCTAGGCTGGCCCTGGCCCAGACTCTGGGATGCTTGACCCGCACTGTTGTTCCGGTGCACCGCTGTACCCCTTGCACTGCCGCTCCAACTGCTGTTCCAACTGCACTGTTGCTTGACCCTGCTCTGCTCATGCCAGCCAACCGAGGTGACTACATGACGCTCACGCCTGAGGACGTCCTCAACAAGAACTTCACGCCGACGCAGTTCCGGCGTGGCTACGACGAGCGCGAGGTCGACGACTTCCTCGACGAGGTGGTCGCCGAGATGCGCCGCATCGTCAAGGAGGGCGACGACCTCCGCGACCAGCTCAACGAGTGCCGCCAGACCAAGGGCATGCCGGCCGTCGCCAAGGCCGATCCCAACGCCGCGGCCGCCAAGGCAGCAGGCGCGAAGGCGGCGGAGGAGGCCGAGGCAAAGGCGAACCGCGAGGCGCAGGACCGTCTCGCCGCGATCGCCGCCAAGGCCGAGGAGGCCGAGAAGGCGGCGCAGGCGCGCATCGCCGCGGCCAATGCGAAGGCCGAGGAAGCCGAGAAGATCGCGCAGGCGCGCGCCGACGAGGCAGAGCAGGCCGCCCAGGGCCGGATCTCCGACACGGAGAAGGACGCGCAGGAGCGCGCCAAGTCCGTGGAGGCCCGCGCCAAGGAGGCGGAGGAGCGTGCCGCGGCAGCGGAGCAGCGCCTCGCCGAGGCCCAGCAGCAGGCAGAGGAGGTCCAGCGCCAGGCCGAGGAGGCCAAGCGCCAGGCCGACGAGGCCCGCCAGCGGGCCGAAGAGGCCCAGCGCGTCACCGCCGAGCAGGTCGCGGCCGCCAAGGCGGCCCAGGAGCAGGCGGCCCAGGCCGCCCAGCAGCACGCGGCCCAACAGGAGTCGGTTCCGGCCGAGCAGGCCAGCCCGGTGGCCGTCGGTGCGGCCGCAGCAGGTGGGGGTGCCAGTGCGGCAGCCCTGCTCGAGATGGCCCAGCGACTGCACGACGAGCACGTCGGCCAGGGTGAGTCCACCCGTGACCGCCTCATCGCCGAGGCGCAGGCTCGCCACGACGAGCTGGTCGGCGAGGGACAGAACAAGCACGACGAGCTCCTGTCGGTCGGCCAGAACCGTCACGACGAGCTGCTCGCCACCGCCCAGCACCGCCACGACGAGCTGATCAGCGAGGCGACGACCAAGCACGAGCAGCTGATCACCGAGGCTCGCGAGCGGTCGACGGGGATGGTCCACGAGGCGCAGCAGAAGAAGGCGCAGATCCTCGAGGAGCTCTCCCGCGAGCGCAACCTGCTCGAGAAGAAGATCGACGAGCTGCGCACCTTCGAGCGCGACTACCGCGCCCGGCTCAAGAACTACATCGAGGAGCAGCTCGCCGACCTCGAGCAGACCGGGGTGGAGCCCGCGGAGGCCGGCGACGACGAGTCGCAGGGTGACGAGGAGCAGCACTCCGACCAGCAGTAGTCGGCCGGTCGGAGTCTGGCAGCAGGGTTTGACCCAGGGCGCTCACCGCATCGCGGTGGGCGCCCTGCGTCGTCCCCGGCAGCCGCTGCTGCAACGGATTCGGTACCAAAGGCGTTTTGCCGTTGAGTACCGGGCGTCCAGCGCTTATCCTCACCGCACCTGTGAGCGCTCGTCTAGGAGCGCCATGCGACCGAGGGGCCGGGCACACCATGGTTCAAAAGGCGAGAGCCGCATCGAAGTCTGCATCTGCGAGCAAGGCTTCCAGTATCACCCGGACCGCCCCCGCCAAGAAGACAGCGCCGGCCAAGAAGGCTGCACCCGCCAAGAAGACAGCGCCGGCCAAGAAGGCTGCACCCGCCACGAAGGCCGCGCCGGCCAAGAAGGCCGCACCCGCCACGAAGGCCGCGCCGGCCACGAAGGCAACGCCTGTGAAGAAGGCTGCACCGGCGAAGAAGGCAGCGCCCGCCACGAAGGCGGCATCCGTGAAGAAGACCGCACCGGCGAAGAAGACCGCACCGGCGAAGAAGACCGCACCGGCGAAGAAGGCAGCGCCGGCGAAGAAGGCAGCGCCGGCGAAGAAGGCAGCGCCCGCCACGAAGGCGGCATCCGTGAAGAAGACCGCACCGGCGAAGAAGGCAGCGCCGGCCGCCAAGGCCGCCCCCGCCAGCAAGTCCGCCCCCGCGAAGCGGACCAGCGCAGCCACCAAGGCCGCCCCGCGGTCGCTGCGGGTCCGCGACGACGAGTCGCCCTGGACCGCCAAGGAGCTGCGCGAGATCCGCACCGAGATCGAGGCGGACGTCGCGCACCTGCGCCAGGAGATCACCGTGGCGGAGGCCGACCTCGTCGGGTTGATGCGCGACGCCGGTGACGGCGCCGGTGACGACCAGGCGGACGCGGGCGCCAAGACCTTCGAGCGGGAGCAGGAGATCTCGCTGGCCAACAACGCCCGCGAGATGCTCGAGCAGAACCTCCACGCCATCGAGCGCCTCGACAACGGCACCTACGGGATCTGCGAGTCCTGCGGCAACCCCATCGGCAAACTTCGCCTTCAGGCCGCTCCTCGTGCGACCCTATGCGTGACATGCAAGACGAAGCAGGAGCGCCGCTGATCGCGGCCGACGAATCCCCCTCCACCCCCCAGCCCCCCACCGACCGCCGCGGGCTGTTCACCCTGCTCGTGGGCTCGGCCGTCGTGGCCTACGTCCTCGACCAGGCCACGAAGGCCTGGGCGCTGTCCGCCCTCGACGTCGGGTCGCCCGTCAACGTGGTCGGCGAGCTCATCCGGCTCAACCTGATCCGCAACGCCGGCGCCGCCTTCTCGATCGGTGACAACGCCACCTGGGTGCTGACCCTGATCGCCTTCGGCGTGCTCGTGGTCATCATCCGCACCGCGCGCCGGATCGGCAGCCGTGGCTGGGCGTGGGCGCTCGGCCTCCTCCTCGGCGGCTCGCTGGGCAACCTCACCGACCGGATGACCCGAGAGCCGGGCCCCGGTCGGGGCCACGTCGTGGACTTCATCGACTACTTCGGCTTGTTCATCGGCAACGTCGCCGACATCGCCATCGTCGGCGCCGCCCTGCTGATCGGGCTGCTGGCCCTGCGCGGCATCGGTGTCGACGGCCGGCGCCCCCACCACGGACGACACGAGGCCGCAGAATGAGCGATTCCCTGACCGACGCCAGGACCCTGTTCGTCCCCGACGGCCTCGAGGGGGAGCGGGTCGACGCGGCGCTGGCCCGCCTGTTCGGGGTCTCCCGGACGAAGGCCGCCGACCTGGCCTCCGCCGGAGACGTGCAGGTCAACCACAAGCAGGCCGGCAAGTCCGACCGGGTCAGTGCCGGTGACCTCCTCGAGGTCGCGCTGCCGGCCAGCGAGCAGAGCCCGACCCTCAAGGTGATCGCCGAGCCAGTGCCGGGGATGAGCATCATCCACGACGACGACGACCTCGTCGTCGTCGACAAGCCGGTGGGGGTCGCGGCCCACCCGAGCGTCGGCTGGACCGGCCCGACCGTCGTGGGCGGGCTGGCCGCCGCCGGCTACCGGATCGCGACGAGTGGGGCCAGCGAGCGGCAGGGGATCGTCTCCCGGCTCGATGTCGGCACCAGTGGCCTGATGGTGGTCGCCAAGTCCGAGTACGCCTACAGCGTCCTCAAGCAGGCCTTCCGCAGCCGCTCCGTCGACAAGAAGTACCACGCGCTGGTCCAGGGCCTGCCCGACCCCGTGGTGGGCACGATCGACGCCCCCATCGGTCGCCACCCCAACCACGACTACAAGTTCGCGGTGATGGAGAAGGGCAAGCCGAGCGTCACCCACTACGAGGTGATCGAGGCCTTCCGGGCGGTCTCCCTGCTCGACATCCACCTCGAGACCGGCCGCACCCACCAGATCCGGGTGCACTTCTCGGCGCTGCACCACCCCTGCGCCGGCGACCTCACCTACGGCGCCGACCCGAAGCTGGCCGCCCGGCTGGGCCTGGAGCGCCAGTGGCTGCACGCCGTGGGGCTGGGGTTCGAGCACCCGGGCACGGGGAAGTACGTCACCTTCGAGAGTCCCTACCCGCCGGACCTCGCGCAGGCGCTCGACCGGCTCTGAGCCGTCCGCGAGGACGGGTGAGGTATGCCGCGTGGCCGGCTGCGCGGCATACCACGCGCCTCATCCGTCACAGGCAGGCGCGTCCCTTAGGTCTCGTCAGACCACCGACCTAAGATCACTTCTGATGTCCCCCCAGATCGCCTCCGGCACCTCCAGCAGCGACTCGTTCGTCCACCTCCACGTGCACACCGAGTACTCCATGCTCGACGGCGCGGCGCGGATCGGTGACCTGTTCACCAAGGCGGCCGAGATGGGGATGCCCGCCCTGGCGACGACCGACCACGGCTACGTCTTCGGCGCCTACGAGTTCTGGAAGAAGGCCCAGGGCACGGGGGTCAAGCCGATCATCGGGGTCGAGGCCTACGTCACGCCCGGCACCCACCGCACCGACAAGACGAGGGTCAAGTGGGGTGAGGACCACCAGTCCGGCGACGACGTCTCCGGGTCCGGCGCCTACACCCACATGACCCTGCTGGCCCGCAACAACAACGGCCTGCACAACCTCTTCCGGCTCGACTCGCAGGCCAGCCTCGACCAGGTCTACGCCAAGTGGCCGCGGATCGACCGCGAGCTGCTCGGCCAGTACGGCCAGGGGCTCATCGCGACCACCGGCTGCCCCTCCGGGGAGGTGCAGACCCGGCTGCGGCTGGGCCAGTACCGCGAGGCGCTGCAGGCGGCCTCCGACTTCCGCGACATCTTCGGCAAGGACTACTACTTCGCCGAGCTGATGGACCACGGCCTCGACATCGAGCGACGCGTCCAGAAGGACCTGCTGCGCCTGGCCCGCGAGCTGGGGCTGCCGCTCGTGGCGACCAACGACCTCCACTACACGACGAGGGAGGACGCCAAGGCCCACTCGGCGCTGCTGTGCGTGCAGTCCGGATCGACCCTGATGGACCCCAACCGGTTCAAGTTCGACGCCGACGACTTCTACCTCAAGAGCCCGGCCGAGATGCGCCACACCTGGCGCGAGCTGCCCGAGGCGTGCGACAACACCCTGCTCATCGCGGAGATGTGCGACATCTCGTTCACGGAGGGGGAGGGCCGCTACATGCCGCGGTTCCCCTGCCCGCCGGGGGAGAGCGAGGAGTCGTGGTTCGTCAAGGAGGTCCAGAAGGGCCTCGTCGAGCGCTTCCCGGGTGGCGTGCCCGAGTACGCGACCAAGCAGGCGAAGTTCGAGACCGACGTCATCGTCTCCAAGGGGTACCCGGGCTACTTCCTCGTCGTCGCCGACTTCATCAACTGGGCCAAGGAGAACGGCATCCGGGTCGGCCCCGGTCGTGGGTCCGGTGCCGGGTCGATGTGCGCCTACGCCATGAAGATCACCGACCTCGACCCGATCCCGCACGGGCTCATCTTCGAGCGGTTCCTCAACCCCGAGCGCATGTCGATGCCCGACTTCGACGTCGACTTCGACGAGCGCCGACGCGGCGAGGTCATCAAGTACGTCACCGAGAAGTACGGCGCCGACCGGGTCGCGCAGATCGTCACCTACGGCACCATCAAGGCCAAGCAGGCCGTCAAGGACGCCGCCCGCGTGATGGGCCACCCGTTCGTGGTGGGGGAGCAGCTCACCAAGGCGATGCCCCCGGACGTCATGGGCAAGGGCGTGCCGCTGGCCGAGATCTACAACAAGGAGCACAAGCGCTACAACGAGGGCGGCGACTTCCGCGCCCTCGTCGAGACCGAGCCGCACTTCAAGGAGATCGTCGACACCGCGCTCGGGCTCGAGGGGCTGAAGCGGCAGTGGGGGGTGCACGCCGCCGGCGTCATCATGTCGAGCGAGCCCCTCATCGACGTCATCCCGATCATGCGGCGGCTGCAGGACGGCCAGGTCATCACCCAGTTCGACTACCCGAGCTGCGAGTCGCTCGGCCTGGTCAAGATGGACTTCCTCGGGCTGCGCAACCTCACCATCCTCGACGACGCCATCGACAACGTGAAGGCCAACCGCGGCGAGGACATCGACCTCGACGCGCTGTCGAAGGACATGACCGACAAGGCGACCTTCGAGCTGCTGTCGCGCGGTGACACCCTCGGCGTCTTCCAGCTCGACGGCGGCGGCATGCGCACCCTGCTCAAGCTGATGCAGCCCGACAACTTCGAGGACATCTCCGCGGCCCTCGCGCTCTACCGACCCGGCCCGATGGGCGTCAACGCCCACACCAACTTCGCGCTGCGCAAGAACGGCAAGCAGGAGCTCACCCCGCTCGACCCCCAGCTGGCCGGCAAGCTCCAGCAGGAGATGGTCGACGCGCTCCTGCCGATCCTCGGCACCACCTACGGCCTGGTGATCTACCAGGAGCAGGTCATGGAGATCGCCCAGAAGCTGGCGGGCTACACCCTCGGCAACGCCGACCTGCTGCGCCGGGCGATGGGCAAGAAGAAGAAGGAGGTCCTCGACGCCGAGTACGTCCCCTTCTCCGAGGGGATGAAGGCCAAGGGCTTCAACGAAGCCTCGATCGCGGCGCTGTGGGGCGTCCTGGTCCCGTTCTCCGACTACGCGTTCAACAAGGCCCACACCGCCGCCTACGGCCTGGTCTCCTACTGGACCGGCTACCTCAAGGCCAACTACCCGGCCGAGTACATGGCCGCCCTGCTGACCAGCGTCGGCGACGACAAGGACAAGTCGGCGCTCTACCTCGGCGAGTGCCGTCGGATGGGCATCAAGGTCCTGCCCCCTGACGTCAACGACTCGGTGGCCCGGTTCGCGGCGGTCGGCACCGACATCCGGTTCGGCATGCAGGCGATCCGCAACGTCGGCCACAACGTCGTCGAGGCGATCGTGGCCGCGCGCGAGGAGAAGGGCCGGTTCACCTCGTTCAAGGACTTCCTGTCCAAGTGCCCGGCCGTGGTCTGCAACAAGCGCACCATCGAGTCGCTGATCAAGGCCGGCGCCTTCGACGGGCTGCAGGAGTCACGTCAGGGCCTCTACCGCGTCCACGAGGACTTCGTGGACAACTTCGTCGACATCAAGCGGCAGGAGGCGATCGGCCAGGACTCGCTCTTCGGCTCGTTCGGCGACGACGCGGCCGGCGAGTCGGTCGACTTCTCGGTGCTGCCGGCCATCCCCGGCGTCGAGTGGGACAAGAAGACGCTGCTGCAGTTCGAGCGCGAGATGCTCGGCCTCTACGTCTCCGACCACCCCCTGTTCGGCATCGAGCACGTGCTCAGCTCCCATGCCGACACCTCGATCGCGAGCCTGATGGGCGAGGACGGCAAGCCCGAGGGGGCCAACGTCACGATCGCGGGGCTGATCACCGGCCTCCAGGTCAAGCGCACCAAGAAGGGCGACCTCTGGGCGATCGTCACCGTCGAGGACCTCGAGGGTGCGATCGAGTGCCTGTTCTTCCCCAGCGCCTACCTCACCGTCCAGCACGCGCTGACCCACGACGCGGTCGTCGTGGTGAAGGGGCGGGTCAACCGGCGCGACGACACCCCCACGATCTTCGCGTCCGACCTGACCCTGCCCGACATCTCCGAGGGGCCACGCGGGCCGGTCGTCGTCACCATCGACACCAACCGGGCCACCCAGACCAAGGTCGAGGAGCTCAAGTCGGTGCTCTCCTCCCACCCCGGCTCCACCGAGGTGCACGTGCGGCTGAGCCAGCCGGGCCGGTCGGTCCTGATGAAGCTCGAGGACTCCTACCGGGTCAACGCGACCGAGGCGCTGTTCGGCGACCTCAAGGTGATCCTCGGGCCGCGCTGCCTTGCGGGCTGACCCACCACGTAAGGTGCGAGCGTGACCACGCCTGAGGCAACCCTGCCGACCCCACCCGTCGCCGAGCGCCGCGAGACCGTGCGCGAGCACCACGGCGACGTGGTCGTCGACCCCTTCGAGTGGCTGCGCGACAAGGACGACCCGGCGGTGCGGGCCCACCTCGAGGCCGAGAACGCCTACGCCGAGGCCGTGACGGCCGATCTCGGGCCGCTGCGCGAGGCGATCTTCGAGGAGATCCGCTCGCGCACCCAGGAGACCGACCTGTCGGTGCCGGTGGCGAGCGGGGCCTGGTGGTACTACTCGCGCAGCTTCGAGGGAGCCCAGTACTCGGTCGAGTGCCGCACCCCCCGCGTCGAGGGCGAGCCGCGGCCGATGCCGGCGGCCGACGTCGTGGTGGAGGGCGAGCAGGTCCTGCTCGACGCCAACGAGGAGGCCAAGGGCCACGAGTTCTTCGCGCTCGGCGCCCTCACGGTCAGTCCCGACCACCACCTCCTCGCGTATGCCGTGGACACCGAGGGCGACGAACGGTTCTCCTTGCGGGTCAAGGACCTTCGCACCGGTGAGATCATCGACACGGCAGTCGACCGGGTCGGTTACGGCTGCGTGTTCTCGCTCGACGGAAAGTACGTCTTCTACACGCGGGTCGACGAGACCTGGCGGCCACATCAGGTCTGGCGCCACCAGGTCGGCACGTCCGTGGAGGGCGACGTGCTCGTCCACCAGGAGGACGACGAGCGGTTCTGGATGGGCGTCGGATCGTCCCGCGACGACCGGTGGGTGATGATCGGGCTCGGGTCCAAGACGACGTCGGAGGTCCGGATCCTCGATGCCGCCGACCCCACCGGCGAGTTCCGGGTCGTGGCACCGCGACGCGAAGGAGTCGAGTACGACGTCGAGCCGGCTGGCGACCGGCTCCTCATCGTGCACAACGCCGACTCCCTCGACTCCGACCTGGCCTGGGCTCCGATCGACGCCACCTCCGCCGACCAGTGGCAGACGCTGATGCGGTCGCAGCCGGGTGAGCGCTTCCAGGGGATCGACGCGTTCGACGAGGTCGCCGTGCTGTCCCTGCGCCGTGACGGTCTCACCGCGCTCCGGGTCCTGGACCGCGACGCCTCCCAGCCCTCGGGTTTCGGCGACCACCACGACCTCGAGTTCGACGAGCCGGTCTACTCGGTCGGCCTCGGCGACAACCCCGAGAGCGCCACGACCCGGGTCCAGGTCGTGTTCGAGTCGATGGTGACGCCCAAGACGGTCTTCGACTACGACGTGACGACCCGCGAGTTCGAGCTGCTCAAGCGCCAGCCGGTGCTGGGCGGCTACGACCCCTCGCAGTACCAGCAGCGTCGTGAGTGGGCGACCGCTGAGGACGGCACCCGGATCCCGATGTCGCTGGTCTTCCCGGCCGGCTCCGAGCCGGACGGCAGCCACCCGGGCCTGCTCGGCGCCTACGGCTCCTACGAGATCTCGTCAGACCCCTACTTCTCGGTGGCTCGGCTGTCCCTGCTCGAACGCGGCTTCGTCTACGCCATCGCCCACGTCCGCGGTGGCGGTGAGCTGGGTCGGTCCTGGTACGACCAGGGCAAGCTCAACGCCAAGGTGAACACCTTCACCGACTTCGTCACCTGCGCCGCACACCTGGTCGACAGTGGCTGGGTGGCATCGGATCGGCTTGTGGCAGAAGGAGGTTCGGCCGGTGGTCTGCTCATCGGCGCGGCCATCAACCTCGCGCCGGAGCGGTTCCGCGCGGTCCACGCGGCAGTGCCGTTCGTCGACGCCCTCACCACCATCCTCGACCCGGCGCTGCCGCTGACCGTCGTGGAGTGGGAGGAGTGGGGCAACCCGCTGGCCGACGCGGAGGTCTACGCCTACATGAAGGCGTACTCGCCGTACGAGAACGTGCGCGACGCGGCATACCCGGCGGTGCTCGCCACGACGTCACTGAACGACACGCGGGTGTTCTTCACCGAGCCCGCCAAGTGGGTCGCCCGGCTGCGCGAGCACACCACGAGCGACCCGACGGAGCGACCCATCCTCCTGCGCACCGAGATGGTCGCGGGCCACGGCGGCAAGAGTGGGCGGTACGACTCGTGGCGCCAGGTGGCTTGGGAGTGGGCCTTCCTGGTCGACCAGGCGCAGGCCCGCGAGAAGATCTCTCACGATTGAGTGCGGTTTGACCGTGTTCTACGTTAGGTCGGGGCCATACCCTTTCGGATAGGGCGAACCGCTTTCGGATCGAGGAGCGGCCAGGGAGCGGCGGACAGAGGCGGACTGCGTGGGTGAGGGCCGGACGCGAGAGGCACGACGCCTCGCTGCGCACAGCGACTGGTCGGCGACGCCGCTCGGTCCGCGCTCCCAGTGGCCGACCCAGCTCGAGGCCGCGTGGGAGATCGCACTCGAGTGCCCGCTGCCGGTGGCCCTTCTGTGCGGGGCCGACTTGACGATGCTCTACAACGACGCCTTCCGGGAGCTGCTCGGCAGCAAGCACCCGTCGGCCTTCGGCCAGTCGGCCCGCAAGGTCGTGGCCGAGGTCTGGGACGACCCCAAGGTCGGGCCCCTGCTCGAGCGGGCCTTCAGCGAGGCCGAGCCGTTCCTCGACGAAGGGGTCGAGCTGCGCCTCGACCGGGGTCGTGGTGGTGACGTCGGCCACCGCGCGGGGGCCGGCGCCATGGACACCGGCGACGTCGGCTACTACCTGCGGAGCGGTTCTCCGGTGATGGGGTCCGACGGTGAGGTCCTGGCGGTGCTGCACGTCGTCGTCGAGACCACGAACGCCATCGGCCGGGCGCGGGCCGTCGCCAAGCTGGCCGCCATGCTGGCCGTCGCAGTCACGGTCGACGACGTGTGCAAGGTGGTGCTGCGCCAGGCCATGGTGGCCTTCGACGGCCTCTCGGTCTCGATCTGCCTGCCGTCGCCCTCGCCGTCGTCATGGCGGATGGCCCGCCGCCACCGCATCGAGCAGCTGTCCCCCGACGAGGAACGCTTGCCGCTGATCTGGTCCGAGCTCGGCGAGGACATGGCCGCCCTCATCGCCCAGGCCATCGGCCGGGGCGAGCCGTACCTCTCGGACAACGGCGAGATCGTGGCCGTCCCGTTCCGCACCGGCGGGAGCCAGGCCGCCCTGGTCGTCCAGCGTGAGGCGTCACCGGTGCCGCACGACGTGGTGGCGGTGCTGGCGCCGTTCCGGGAGCTGGTGGGTGACGCCCTCGGCCGAGCCGTCGTCTACGACGCCGAGCGCACCACCGCCGAGCTGCTCCAGCGGACCCTGTTGCCGCCGAACCTGCCGCAGTCCGACGCGATCAGCATCGCCGCGCGCTACGAGCCGGTCTCGGAGGGGACCGTGGCCGGTGGCGACTTCTACGACTCGTTCTTCCTGCCCGACGGGCGGTTGGCCATCGTCATCGGCGACGTCGTCGGCCGCGGGGTCATGGCGGCGACCGTGATGGGTCAGGTCCGCGCTGCCGTCCGCGGGGCGGCCCTGACCAACAGCGACCCGGCGTCCGTGATGGCCGCGCTCGACCGGGTGGTCTGGGACCTCGACGCGTTGTGGCCGGCGTCGATGCCGCTGGGCAGCCCTCGGGCCCGGCCGGGCATGGCGTTCGGCGGCGAGCTCTTCGTGACCATGCTCTACGGCGCGGTCGACCCTGCCACCGGCGAGGTGGTGCTGGCCAGCGCCGGCCACCCGCTGCCCGCGCTGCTGTTCGGGAGGGCCTCGCGGCACGACGGTCGCCCGCGCGGCAGGCTGCTCGAGATGCCGGTCGGTCCGCCGCTCGGGATCGAGGGCGTGCGACCGGCCCACCACCTCACGCTGGGGATCGGCGACATGCTCGTCGGGTTCACCGACGGCCTGCTCGAACGGCGCGGGGAGGCCTTCGACGAGGGCGAGGACCGTCTCCTCGCAGTCCTGGCCGACCTGCCACCCGGCAGCCCCCGCAGCGTGGCGCACCACATCATCGACGCCATGCTGCAGGCCTCCGGCCAGGAGGACGACTGCGCGGTGATCGCGGTCGGCCGCTCCCCGGAAGGGCACCGCAGGTCTGCGATCGTGGTGCCCCCGATGCCCGAGTCCGTGCGCGCGGCCCGTGACTGGGCGCGGGAGCAGCTGACCGACTGGAAGGTCGGAGACGGCGACCAGCACACCATCGTGACCGGGATCTCCGAGCTCATCACCAACGCCGTCCTCCATGCCGGCACCGAGTCGCACCTCACCATGGACCTCGACACCGGGATCGTGGCCGTCACCGTCGCCGACAGTGGCAACCGTGGGGAGCCGCTGCTCACCGGGGCCGACACCATGGCGGTGCGGGGGCGGGGGCTGTCCCTCGTGAAGGCCATCGCCGACGCCTTCGGGGCGCACCGCACCTCAGCGGGCACCACGGTGTGGTTCGAGGTCGCGGTGGACCGGGTGGAAGCCGGCGCGGCGACCGGCGGTTGGACGACCTGACCGCCGCGGCCCGCGCAGACTGCTGCCCGTCGGCGCCGACCCGGCGCTGACCGGCGCTGACCTCTGCTGATCTGCGCGAATCGGTGGCCGTGCCCGACTCGCCCGGTTTCGCCCCGGGCTGTCCGGTCAGCCGTTCGGCCAGTCCTCGCTGACCAACGAATGAGACGCACTGCTGCGGCGCGCCACCACCGCCTCGGGTCCGGCATCGTCCATGCTGCGCGTCAGAAGACGGCACAGTCGCCGATCGGCCCCCACGATCGGCTTGGGCACAGAAGGGCCGGATCTGTATGTGGCAGCAGCTGCTCGATCGCTTCGTCCCCCTTATGGAGGGTGACGCCTCCGCACTCGACCAGCGCGACGGGGTGGGTGCCTCGATCGGACTGGTCTCGGCCGCCCAGACCCGCAGCGCCGACACCCCGCTCACCACGAGCCGCGGTCGCACCGCCTTCGAAGGCTCCGTCAGCCCGCTGACCTCCTGACCGACCCGGCCGGGTCGCGTCGAGCCTGATTGCTTTCGAGCCGGCCGCGCTGCAGGGTGGTGGCACCCGTGGGCAACCCGCTGCCCACCGTCCGACGGAGAGTGCCATGGGCTTCCTCGACCGACTGCTCGGCCGCGAGCCGCTCCAGACCCAGGGCGGGTATGCCGGTCCAGCGCCATCGCCCAGCCCCGCACCCTCGGCGTCTGGACCCGCAGCCTCGGCGCCGGCGTCCGAGGACGACCGCGCCATCGCGCGCTACCGCTACCTCCTGCGCACCGCGCCACCGGAGTCGCTGGAGCAGGTGCACGCCGAGGCGTTCGCCCGCCTGACCCCCGAGCAGCGCCAGCAGGTGCTGGCAGAGCTGTCGGCGGGGCTGCCGGCCGGCGAGGCCGCGCCCACCGCAGACCCGCAGTCGATGGCCAGGGCGGCGACCCGTGCCGAGCTGCGGCAGCCCGGCTACCTCGAGCAGACCTTCAGCCGCGGCCGGTTCGGCGGCGGCATGGTCGGCGGCGGGATGGGGATGGGCGGCACGATCATGGGCTCGATGATGGGCACCATCGCCGGAGTCGTCATCGGCTCCGCCATCGCCGACTCGTTGTTCGACGGCTACGACTCCTCGCCCGAGGCGGCCCAGGCAGGGGACTCGGCGACTGCGTCCGACGGCGCCGACGGGTCCGGGTCGGACGGGTCGGGTTCGGACGGGTCGGGGGCGGACGGGTCCGGCGCTGAGGGTGCCGACGCAGGCGGTGCGGCAGCTGCTGACTCGACCGGCGACGTCGGCGCGGCGGACGCCGGCTACGACGCGGGTGGCTTCGACTCCGGTGGCTTCGACTCCGGTGGCTTCGACTCCGGTGGCTTCGGTGGCGGCGACTTCGGCGGTGGCGGCGACTTCGGTGGCGGCGACATGGGCGGCTTCTGAGGCACTAGCGTGGGCCGGGCAACGCCACGCATCGGTCGGTGGTGCACCTCGGAACGGGGAGGCACGTGGCACGTCCGCTGATCGGGACCAAGCTCTACGTCCCTCGGCCACGGCACGGTCTGGTGGCTCGGCCCAGGCTGCTGGACGTCCTGCGTGCGGGGGAGCAGGCGCGACTGACCCTGGTGTCCGCCCCTGCCGGGTTCGGCAAGACGACCCTGTTGGCCGACTGGGCACAGCGCACGGCCACCACCGGGCGAGCGGTCGCCTGGGTCTCGCTGGACCCGTCGGACAACGAGCCCGCGTCGTTCTGGAGCTATGTGGCGGCCGCCCTGCAGCGCACGGTGCCGGGTCTCGACCCCGACGCGCTGGAGCGCATCGAGTCGGGGTCGGTGTCGCCGGAAGGGATGCTGACCCCGTTGCTGAACGGTCTCGGCGCGGCGCCGGACGAGGTGTGGCTCGTGCTGGACGACTACCACGTGGTCGTCGACCCGGACGTCCGCAGGGGAGTGACGTTCTTCCTCGAGCACCTGCCGGCGAACGTCCACGTCCTGGTCAGCACGCGCGCCGACCCCGACCTGCCCCTGCCGCGCTGGCGGGTCCGGGGTGAGCTGGTCGAGGTACGCGCCTCCGACCTTCGATTCAGGCTCGACGAGACGACGGCATACCTCAACGCCGTTGCGGGTCTGGGACTCGCCGCCTCCGACGTGGCCTCGCTCGAGCACCGCACCGAGGGATGGATCGCCGCGCTCCAGCTCGCGGCGGTGTCGATCCGGGGGCGCACCGACCCGAGTGGCTTCGTCGCTCGCTTCGCCGGCACGGATCGCTACGTCGTCGACTACCTCGTCGAGGAGGTCCTGGCCCACCAGCCCGAGCACGTCCGCGAGTTCCTGCTGCAGACCGCGGTGGTGGACCGCCTCACCGGACCACTGTGCGATGTGCTCACGGGTCGCACCGATGGCGAGCGGGTCCTCGAGGACCTGGAGCGAGCCAACCTGTTCCTGGTCCCGCTCGACGACGACCGGCGCTGGTGGCGCTACCACCACCTCTTCGCCGACGTCCTGAAGGCGCACCTGCTGGCCGACCGGGCCGAGCTGGTGCCGCTGCTCCACCGGCGGGCCAGCCACTGGTACGAGGAGCAGGGCCTGGTCGACGAGGCAGTGCGGCACGCCTTGGACGCCCGCGACTTCGACCGCGCGGCATACCTCATGGAGCTGGCGGTGCCGGCGATCCGGCGACACCGCCGCGAGGCCCTGCTGCTCGGCTGGCTCAGGGAGCTGCCCGATGCGACGGTCCGGCGCAGCCCGGTGCTCAGCGTGTTCTACGGCTACCTGCTGATGGTCTCCGGCGACCTCGGGGCGGTCGAGGAGCGGTTCGACGACGCCGAGCGGGCCCTCGCCGCCGGCCCCGACCCGTCCACTCCGTGGGCGGACACCGATGACCTGCGCACCCTGCCCGCGACGATCTCGGTGCACCGCGCCGCCATCGCCCAGGCACACGGAGACGTGGCCGGCACCGTCGCCCACGCCACCCGCGCCCTCGAGCTGGCCGGCCCCCAGGACCACCTCGCGCGCGGCGGCGCAGCGGGCTTCCTGGGGCTCGCGGCCTGGGCGAAGGGTGACGTGCTGGCGGCCTTCGACACGTTCACCGACGCCGTGGCCAGCCTGCACGCGGCCGGCAACCTGGTCGACGAGCTCACCAGCACCGTGGTGCTCGCCGACCTGCTGGTCGCCGCGGGCCGCCCGGGTGCGGCCCGCCGCCGGTACGAGCAAGCCCTGGCCGTGGCCGAGGCCCACGGGGCACCGGTCGCCCGGGCCGCGGCCATCCTGCACGTGGGACTCGGCGAGCTGGAGTGCGACGCGGGCGATGTCGACGCGGCTACGCGGCACCTGGACGCGGCGACCGCCCTGGCCGAACGGGCGCCGATGACCGAGAGCCTGCACCGGTGGTTCGTGGCGAGGGGCCGGGTGGCAGCCGCACGCGGCGACCTGCTGGAGGCCGTCGGGCTCCTGACCGAGGCGGAGGAGGCCTACCGCCCTGGTTTCTTCCCCGACGTCCGTCCCATCGCGTCGATCAGGGCGCGGGTGCTGATCGCGGCTGGGGATCTCTCGCAGGCCGAGCGCTGGGCGGAGGCCCGAGGGGTGTCGACCGAGGACGGGCCCGACTACCTGCGCGAGCACGACCACCTGACCTTGTCGCGGCTGCTGGTCGCTCGGCACCGCGCCCACCCCGACCCCGGCTCGCTGGACGCCGCGCTCGGCCTCTTGCAGAGGCTGTCCGACGAGGCCCGGGGCCACGCGCGAAACGGCAGCCTCCTCGAGATCGGTCTGCTCACTGCGGTGGTCGCCGACGCGGCAGGCGACCGCGACGCTGCGGTGGGCCACCTTGCCCAGGTGCTGGCCGACGCCCCCGAACCAGAGGGCTACGCGCGGCTCTTCCTCGACGAAGGCCCTCCGATGACCGAGCTGCTCGGTGTCGTCGAACAGCTCGGTGCGGTCAGACCTCTGGAAGCCGCATGGTGGGGGACCGCCGCGGCGCAGGCTCGGCTCATCCTCGGGCGCGGGGGAGCGCACGTGAGAGGGCGCGTCGGTGGAGGGGGCATCGGTGGAGGGCAGGTGCGCCCGGCGGCCGAGCTGCTGAGCGAGCGGGAGCTCCAGGTGCTGCGGCTGCTCGACACCGAGCTGACCGGACCGCAGATCGCCCGCGAGCTGTTCGTGTCGCACAACACGCTGCGCACCCACACCAAGCACATCTTCACCAAGCTCGACGTCAACACCCGGCGAGCAGCCGTCCGCCGGGCCCGGGAACAGGGACTCCTCTAGCGGCTCCGGTCGGGTCCCTGGTCGAGGTCGAATCACCCCTCTGGTCACATCGTCGGGTGACGCCCGGTCACCCTGCCGGCTCCTACCTTCGGGTCATCCCCACGGCAGCCCGCCGAGGGCCTCGACCCAGGAGCAGTCATGACCATCACCACCACCAAGCTCGTCCGAGCCGCCGGCCTCTGCGCCGTGGTTGCCGGCCTGTTGTTCATCGCCGTCCAGATCAAGCACCCTCCGATCGACGTCGCCTTCGTCTCCACGACCGAGTGGAAGCTGCGCCAGGGCGCGAAGGTGCTGATGGCCGTGCTGTCGCTGGCCGGCATCACCGGGATGTACCTGCGCCAGGTGAAGCAGACGCGAGTGCTCGGCCTGCTCGGCTACGTCCTCTTCAGCGTCGGTTACCTCCTCATGCTCGGCCTCGAGATCGTGGGCCTGGTCGTCCTGCCCTCCATCGCCGACACCTCGCCGGGCTACGTCGCCGACGTGGTCGCAGCGGCCACGAACGGCAAGCCGGTCGGTGACATCGGGCTGATGGGGCCGCTCAGCACGGCCAACGGCGTGACCTACCTGCTCGGTGGCTTCCTCTTCGGAGTGGCCCTCTTCCGCGCCAACGTCCTGGCCAGGTGGGCTGCCGTCGTCCTGTCCGCGGGCACCGTCGCGACGATCGCGATCCCCATCGTGCCGCAGGTGAACTTCAGGCTCTTCGCCCTCCCCATCGGCGTCGCCATGGTCGGGCTCGGCTACTCGTTGTGGCGCGAAGGCCGTAGCTCGGCGACTCGCCCCGCAGCGACCAGCACCATCGCACGGCACGACCTGGCCGGCGCCAAGTGAGCCTGCGTCCGCAGGCGGCAACCACCCGGTCGACCACGCCGACCGGGTGGGTGCCCTACGCGCTGGTGGCGCTGAGCGGCATACCGGCCGTCGCGGGCACCCTGCGCCTCGTGGAGGTGTTCGGTGGTCCCCAGGTCCTGCCGCACAACGCTCGCATCTCCGGGTCACCTGCGCCGGTCGTGGTGCACATCGTCAGCGTCATCCCGTATGCCGTCCTCGGCGCCTTCCAGTTCTCTGCCCGGCTGCGTCGTCGCCGGCCGCGCTGGCACCGGGCGGCCGGGCGCGCGCTGGTCGGGCTCGGGCTCGCCGTGGCCTTCTCGGGTCTGTGGATGACGCTGTTCTACCCCCGCCAGGACGACACCGGTGTCCTCGCCTACCTCCTGCGACTGGCTGCCGGGACGGGCATGGCTGCCAGCATCACGCTCGGCTTCGCGGCGATCCGGCGCGCCGACATCGCCACCCACCAGGCCTGGATGACGCGGGCCTACGCGATCGCGCTCGGGGCAGGCACCCAGACCTTCACCCTCGGTCTCGCCCACGCCGTCCTCGGCCACCGGTCCCCGTCGACCGATCTCGGTCTCGGGGCCGGGTGGGCGATCAACCTCCTGGTCGCGGAGCTGGTCATCCGCCGTAGCAGGAGGCCGCGTCAGGCTGGCAGGAGTCGCCGCGGTCTGCTCGCGCACGCGGACGGTGGGGTCGTTCGGGTGGGGTCGCCATGACCTCACCCGAGCGCCGACCACCGCGCACCGGCTACCGGCTCCGGGTCGACGGGCACCTCGGGGCGCACTGGGCTGCGTCGTTCAACGGCTTCACGGTGACCCACGAGCCGGACGGCACCTCCGTCCTGACCGGGCAGGTCGCCGACCAGGCCGAGCTGCACGGGTTGCTGGACCGGGTCCGCGACCTCGGCCTGACGTTGGTCGGGGTGGAGGCCGCGCAAGCACCGACCGACGGTGCGACCTGACAGCAGTGAGAAGCGGGTCAGGGGAGGGGCAGGCTCGCGGCACTCCCCGCGTCCACCACCTCGTGGGCGACGTCGTTCAGCTTGCGGTTGGTGTGCTGGCTGACCCGGCTCAGGATCTCGAACGCCGCGACCTCACCCACCTTGAGGTCCGCCATGACGATGCCGATGGCCGCACCGATCTTCCGCGACGACCGCAACGCCTGACCGAGGTGCGCGGCATGCTCCTCGTGCCACAGCCCCTCGGCCCGCAGCCTGGCGATCAGCCGGCCGTCCACGGCGTGCCGATCCTCGTGGGCGGCCTCCCGGCTCGCGGCCTCCTCGGCCTGGGTGTCGGGCAGGTCGAGGTCCGCGTCCTCGCGGTCCAGGGTGTCCCCGGACGCGTCGCGCTGTCCCCGTGACTCGTGCTCGTTCATGCCCTGGACCTCACCCATCGCCGCGCGGACGCTCGGCTCACCGTCACGTCCCCTTCAACCCAGCATCTCCCAGGCGGGAAGGCCACTTCTTGACCGGGAGACACGGTAGAAGGAAGGTCAACGTTTGACAAACGTGTGACGTCGTCCGACGCCCCGGGTCGGCGGCGCCCTCGCCTCGACCGGTGGCCGACCCCTGATGGGGTCCGGGATCGTCCCTCTGGGGCCGGGCGCGGCAGTGGGACCTTGGTCCTGCGGACGCGAGCGGGTCGGTGGGTACCTTTGACGCAGGTCACCGGCAGAACGGCGGTCGACCTGGAACGGCCCCAGACCCCGGCGCCGAGCTCCCGCTTTCCCTCGACGTGGAGACCGATGTGTTCCCTGCCCAGAATGCTTGTCCTTTCCCCACCGGCCCCGGAGCCTGCTCCGAGGCCTCCGACACGGCTCCGCGCCTCGCAGACGGGATGCGGTCGTGACGGTGCCGACGATGCTCTCCGCCCCGGACCCTCAGATGGAGACGCCGGCGCACCCGGGGCAGCAGGTCCGCCCGGACGGAAAGCCGGCCGAGCTGGGCCCCGCTGAGGTCCGGTCCAGACTGTGTCGCATCCGCAGTGAGGTCTCGGCGCTGGCTCCGGTCCGCGACACCCCGCTCGGCGAGAAGCTCCTGCACGACCTCGATGAGGTCATCGAGAGCGCTGGTCAGGTGGACCCTGGCCCAGTGGGCGCCATGGAGTACGAGAGCCGACCCGTGGCGGCGCTTCCCAGCGGCCCGGACTACCCGGCGACGACCCACCGCTGACTCCGCTCGTCCGGGGGGTCGAGCGAGTCAGGCGGTGCGGGGGAGAGGCGAACGCGGGCCCAGGGGGGGCAGGGCCCGCGTTCGCGAGCTGATGACCCGAGGATCCCGTGCCGCGAGCTCGTCATCCGAGGTCGAGCTGGGCGAGCTCGGTGCGCGAGCTGACCCCGACCTTGGCGAACACGTTGCGCAGGTGGAAGGCGACGGTCCGGGGAGACACCCAGCACTGGGCAGCGACGTCCTTGTTGGACAGCCCTGTGCTGACCAGCCGGGCGACCTTGAGCTCCATCGGCGTCAGGTCCAACAGGGTGGACGGGTCGCGCTTGCGGGCTGTCTCGCCCGACGCGCGCAGCTCCTGGGTGGCGCGGTCGAGCAGTGGCGTTGCCCCGAGGTCGGCGAAGGTCTCCAAGGCCGCCCTCAGGTGGGTGCGGGCGTCCACCCGGCGGTTGGTGCGGCGGAGGAACTCGCCGAAGGCGAGCTGAGCGCGCGCCAGGTCGTAGGGGCGTGCCGCGCGCTGGTAGTGGCCGACCGCTCGCTCGAATGCCGCGGTGGCCTCGGTGGCGTCCGGCGTCGTGAGCGCACGACCCAGCTCGACGGCGCCGAGGGCCCAGGGATGACCGGTCCCGCTGGCGAACGGTCTGAGCTCCTCGACCCACGCCACGGCCTGGGTTGGGTCGCCGGCGCGGACAGCCGCTTCGAGCCGGTCGACGGCGGCGAGCCGGTGCAGGGCCGGGACCCGCATCCCGGAGAGGTGGTGCAGTGCCCCGGGCGCGTCACCCTGCGCGGCGGCCTGGGCGCCCTTGGACCACCGGGTGACGTCGTGGACCGGACCGGTCATGATCCCCATGGGATACCTGGCCGCCAGGTCCTCGAGCACGGCGAGGCGGTGGTCGACGTCGCCCCCGGAGAGGGCTGCCAGCAAGGTCAGCGCGGCCAGTGGGGCGGCGGTGAGGGTGGGCTGGCCGACGTTGCGGGCCAACGTCAGGGCTTCGTCGGCGGAGCTGCGCACGAGGGTCCAGGGGCCGGTGGGGAGCTGGGCGAACATGAGGCGTTCCAGCGCGTAGATGACGACCATGCCGGCCCCCGCCTCACGCGCTGTGGAGACCATGGCGGAGTAGGAGGACCGGGCGCCCTCGTCGTGCCCGAGGTGCAGCGCGGCGTTGCCGAGGTTGCCCATCACGTCCAGGTCCTCGACGCCTAGCCCGGCCTCCAGGGCTTGCGCAAGGGCGTGTGCCGCGCGGGCCCAGTCCTGGTCACCCGACGCGGTCAGGGTGTTCAGCAACAGGCGCAGACAGGTGGTGCGCGGGGTGTCGGCACCCGTGGCGGTCAGCAGGCGGTCCAGGACCTCCGCGCCCAGGGTTGCCCCGCTGTCGGCGCCGTAGGTGCGGTTCAGCGCGGCTGCGCACGCCATCTCCAGGGCACGACCGGTGTCGTGGTCGGCGACGGTGCGGGCGGCGTTCGTGAAGATGCGGTGGGCGTCGACCGCGGAGCCGACGTTGATCTCGATGCGGGCGCGAAGGCGGTCGATGTCGGCTCGCTGCAACGGATCTGACGCGAGCTCACGCGCAGCGGCTGCCAGGGTACGGGCCCGGACGGCCTGCCCGGCCGCCCACGCGGTGCGCCCGGCGCCGAAGAGTCGCGTGGCACGGTCCGCGTCCCGCACCGTCAGTGCGGCGGAGCGCTCGAAGGCTTCGGCGGCGGCGAGGTGGCCGCCGCGCTGCTCGGCCCTGGCCGCCACGTCGTTGAGGGCATCGGCGACCCGGTCGTCGGGTCCGTCGGCGGCTGCCGCGCGGTGCCAGGTGGCCCGGTCGGAGTCGTATGGCGCCAGCGCGTCCGCGAGCGCGCGGTGCGCCTGCCGTTGTTCGAAGCTGGTGGCCGCCTGGTAGACGGCCGAACGCACCAGCGGGTGCCGCACCGTGACGCTGTCGCCGGTGACGGTCAGCAGGTCCGACCGTTCGGCGTCCTGCCACGCGGTGCCGTCGACACCGAGGGCGACGGCTGCCTGCCGGACGGTGGCAACCCGTCCGGTGGAGTCGGCGGCTGCGACGAGCAGGAGCGTCTGCACCTGTTCGGGCAGGCGGCGGCACCGGTCCAGGAAGGCGCGTTCGACCCCGGCCGTCAGGGCCAGCTGGTGGGGCAGCGGCGCGTCACCGTGCAGCTGCTCCGGGCTCAACCCCGTGGGTAGCTCGAGCAGGGCCAGGGGGTTGCCGCCGGTGTCGCGGACGAGGCGCTGTGCCACCTCACCCGGTAGGGGGTCACCACCGCGTTCGTCGAGGAGCTGACGCGCCGCAGTGTCGTCGAGTCCCCCGACCTCCAGCACGGGCAGCCCCGGCGGCGCGAAGGCCTGCCCGGCCGCGTCACCGGTCCGGGCGGCGAACACCATGGCTACCGGGTCCGCGGCCAGCTGACGGGCCGCGAACAACAAGGCGTCAGCAGAGGCCGAGTCGAGCCAGTGTGCGTCGTCGATGACGCACAACAGGGGCCGGTCGGGGTCGGCGGCATCGGTCAGCACGGACAGGGTGGCGACCCCCACCAGGAACGGTTCGAGGGAGGGTCCCTCCTCGAGGCCGAACGCGATCCGCAGAGCCCGCGCCTGGGGCGGGGGGAGGCGGTCGAGCTCGGTGACGGGGCGCAACAGGCGGTACAACGCGGCATACGGCAGCGGCGACTCGGACTCCACACCCGCCGTGCGCAGCACCCGGAGCTGTCCACCGGCACGATGCTGTTCGCCGGTGACCAGGTCGCGCAGGAGGGCGGTCTTGCCGACGCCGGGCTCACCGAGCACGACGAGCACGGCACCGGTCCCGGCGCGAGCCTGCTCCACGAGCGCGGCAAGGCGCGCACGTTCGGGCTCGCGGCCGTGTAGCACGAGCCGACCGTACCCCTGCCCCCGCCGGCGCCACTCGGCATCCTGACGTATCCCCGGCCCCGGCGCGCAGGTGCCGGCTCAGCCCGGGTGGGACTCCGCCGGGCTCGGAGACGCGGGCCCTTCGTCCCTGCCGCACCATGCAGGGGGCGGCGAAGGTGGTGACAAGCCCTGTGGGGCATGGAGCAGGAAGGTGGCTCGTGATGATGTACGACAACGCCGGCTGGGGCTGGTGGTTCATGGGTGCGATGGTCTTGGTCGTGGTCCTCATCGTCGTTGCGGTGACGGTGGCGGTCGTCCTCGCAGCGCGCCCGCAGCCGACCCACGGGGCAACGCCGACCCAACCGGGGCCCCCGACGAGTGCCGGGTGGGCCGCGCCGCCCTCGGCGGCCGCCTTGGAGGCGCTTGACGTGCGGTTCGCGCGCGGTGAGGTCGACGAGGAGACGTACCGCCGCAGTCGTGACCTGCTGACCCGTCCTCCCGGCAGCTGAGCGCGGTCCGGGTGGCGGTGCCCAGGCCACCCGGCGAAGTTCAGACCGTGAGCACGAGCCGGCCAGGTGAGGACGATTTCTCAAGTGCCGCAACGGCATTCGCCGCGTCGACGAGCGGGTGGCTACGGGTACGGGGTGGCTGCACCGTCCCCTCGGCGATGAGGTCGTTCAGGTGCTGGAGGGTCTCGGTGTCCTCCTTGGCGACGAACGTGCGCAGCGACTGGCTGACGAACGGGCTGAGCAGCATCGCGGCGAGCTGTCGTTGGGTGCCCCCGATCCACCGGTCGCCTTCGCCGCCGACGATGACCAGCCGGCCTCGCGGTGACAGCGCCCGGCGCACTCGTCGCACCGGCGTGCGCCCGAACACGTCCACGATGACGTCGAAGGAGTGGCTCCCGTCGGCGAAGTCCTCGCGGGTGTAGTCGATCGCGTGGTCGGCGCCGAGGGAGAGAGCGTCCTGCTGGTGGCGGGGTCCGGTGACCCCGGTCACCTCGGCTCCGGCCGCCTTGGCCGCCTGGACCACGATGCTGCCGACGGCTCCGGTGGCGCCCAGCACGAGGACGTGGTCGCCGGGCTGCACCCGACCGTGGTCACGGACTGCCTGCAGTGCCGCGTATGCCGCGTAGGGCAGCACCGCGGCCTCCTCGAAGGTGAGCCCCGCGGGCTTGTGGGCCATCTTGGTGGGGGAGGCAACGGCATACTCGGCATAGGTGCCGCGGGTGGCGCCGTAGACCTCGTCGCCGACGGCGAAGCCGGTCACGTTCGACCCGAGGGCCTCGATGCGTCCGGCGAAGCTGACGCCGGGGACGCGCACCCTGGGGGTGCGTAGCCCGGTGCCGAGCCGCATCAGGTACGGCTGTCCGGTCATGAAGTGCAGTGCGCCGCGGTCCACGCCGGCGGCGACGACACGGACGAGCACGGTGTCCTCGCCCACCTCGGGGCGGTCGATGTCGTCGTACCGCAGCGAGGAGGCGTCGCCGTAGTGGTCTTGCACGATGGCCTTCATGTCATGGGTCCTTTGCGAGTGGGTCGGGCTGGTGGAGGGACGGGGTTCAGTCATCGAAGGGAGCGAGGGCGATGGCGGCAGTGAAGGCGCCGTAGCGACGGAGGAGGCGGGCGCGGCCTCGGGGGACACGGGCTGCTTCCTCGGCCCACGCGTGGGTGAAGTACGTCTTGAAACCGTCGCGGGGGTGGTCGCGAACGGCGGCGGTGAGGGTGGCTGCGGGCAGCTGCCAGCTGCGCACGCCCGCGACGTCGACACCGGCTCCGGCGGCGAGAAGGTACGCGACCGGTCCGGCGTCGCGGGCCACCCTTGGGTTGTGGTGCATGGTGATGGCGGTCTGCAGGGTGTCGGCGGCGGCGGTGGACAGGCCGACCGCTTCGGCGACGTCGAGGGCGGCGCGAGCCGAGCTGAGCGTGAAGTCGTCGCGTCCGGTGGTCGTGACCAGGCCGACGTCGTGCAGTAGCGCGGCTGCGTAGAGGAGCTCGTCGTCGACGTCGACACCCTCCAGCTCGCCGATCGTGCGCCCGAAGACGTAGGTGCGGTGGCTGTGGTTGAGCAGGGGCGCGGGCAGGACCTTGGTGGCGGCGCCGGTGGCTGCGCGGGTCAGGGCCGAGCTCGGGGGGACGAGCCGGGCAGGAGGGACGTAGGCGTTCCGGCCGGGGTTGAGGTGCACCAGCAGGCCGAGGCGACCGACGGCGTTGGTGGCATGGGCGCGGGCGAGGTCGACGATGAGCCGGCGCGTCTCCGCGGGGGCGAGATGGCCGCCGGTGCGCATCGTCCAGTCGTGCGATCCCACTCGGGTGTCGGCGTTCATGTGGCACTTCCTCTTCACAAGCGTTGGTGTGCCTCGAGGTTGACGCACGGTCCGCCGGTTCGCCCCGGTCAAGTGACCGGGTTTCACCGCCGGCGCGGGCCGGGCGCAGATCCCGGCCATGTGACCGGGGCGAGCAGATCCGTTCACCGTGACCGTGGTCCCGTGGCCGACCACTCCCGGACGGCCAGGAAGAGGGAATGACCGTCATGACCACCACCGCACGCACCACCCCCTCCAAGGTCGAGAGCAGCGCGTCGACCACGCGGGTCGGCCCGGTGGGCCGCATCACGTTCGCGTCCATGGCCACCGGCGTGGTCGGTGCCGCCGCGCTCGTCTTCGGCGTCGTACCGAGTGCATCCGAGGCCCGCGTCATCGGCGCAGCCCTGGTCGCGTTCGCCGCCGGATGGGCCTTGCTCGCGTTCCTCACCACCCGCCTGACGACCCGTCCGCAGCGATGGGCGTATGCACCCGCCACCGTCATGGCGAGCGCTGGAGCCGTCGTGGCCGCCGTCGACCCGGGCGAACCGGCCATGACCGCCCTGGCGTGGGTGTGGGCGCCGGCGCTGGTGGTCCTCGCCGTCTGGGTCGAGCGACGGGTGCGGCACGACGTCCCGGGACGGGCGCGGCTGCTGGTCTACCCGGTCACGTTGGCGATGCTGCTGGCCGGGCTCGGCGGCCTCTACCAGGCCACCACCAGGTCCCCACAGACCGCGGCCGGCCCGATGCCGGGCAGGCTCGTCGACGTCGGCGGGTACCGACTGCACCTGGACTGCACGGGCACCAGCCCCGCCGGTGGCCCCACCGTCGTGCTGCTCAACGGTCTCGGTGAGTCGTCACCCCTGTGGGCGCGCGTCCAGCCCGCCGTTGCGGCCACCAGCCGCGTGTGTGCCTACGACCGGGCCGGTCAGGGCTGGAGCGACGACTCGTCGAACCCGGCTGACGCCACCACTGCCGCCACAGACCTGCACAGTCTGCTGGCCGCGGCGGGGGAGACCGGCCCGTTCGTCCTGGCCGGCCACTCCAGCGGCGGCGTCCACGCCCTGACCTACACCCAGCTGTACCCCGACGACGTGGCTGGTGTCGTCCTGCTCGACAGTGCCAGCCCGCGCCAGGTCGAGCTCGTGAGGCCCTTCACCGGTGAGTACCAGGTCATGCGCTGCGTCCTGGCCATCGCCCCGACCCTGTTCCGGTTCGGGGTCGGTCACCTCCAGTCGGCCCTGACGAAGGTCTCCCTGCCCGGCAACGCCGGTGAGCAGGTGTCTGCCTTCGCGAACAGCCCGCGAGGTTGGGCCAACACACGGGCCGAACAGGCCGCCCTGCCGATCGCCTTCCGTCAGGCGCAGGCGCTGACCACCCTGGGGAGCACCCCGCTGGTCGTGCTGACCGCGAAGGACAACGTCGACGCCAAGCCGGGTTGGGGCACGGCGCAGGACCAGATGGCCGACCTGTCGACCAACTCGCGGCACACCGTCGAGGACCTGTCCCACGTCGGGCTCCTGACCGAACCCACCGGTGCCACCTCGACGGTCGCGGCAATCGACGACGTGGTCACCGCCGCGCGCACCCACACCTCGCTGCCCAACCGCTGAGGCCACCAGAGCCCACAGCGCTCCAGCACCACCCGGCCCGGCGGCCGGACCGACTCTGGTCCGCCGGGCCCGGGACGCGCTCGGTCCAGGGTCAGCCCTGGAGGGCGACCGCGACGGTGAGAGCGGACAGCAACGCCGCGACGGGAGTCATCACGACGCGCTCGGAGCGGCTCTTGGACGCCAGGTTGCCCGCAGCCCCGAGGAGGAAGAAGCCGGCGATCGCCCAGGTGGCAACGGCCGGGATGCCGTGACCACCGCCGTCCTGGGCGGCCCGAGCGAGGATCACCCAGCCGAGGACGACGTAGACGACGATGACGACGAGGCTCCCCACGCGCAGCCGCGCGGGAAGGACGTCGTGCTGACCGCCCCAGGCGAGCCGGCCCCACGGCACGCCGCAGGCCAGCAGTGCCTGGAACACTGCCAGGGCTCCGAGGAGGACGCAGGCGGCGACAGCGGCGGGAGTGGTCACACCCGGGAGCGTACGGGCCGCGCCCGAGGTCGGTGTCCCGCTTGGTGGCCTGTCCCGAACCCGGCCATTTCACCGGCGCGAACACCTCGCCCGTCGCGGCACCGTGGTCGTGGAAGACAGCCCGTCCCACACCCCAGGAGCACCCCGTGTCCGCCACCCTCGAAACCCCCGCCAGCACGGCATACGCTGCCCGTTCCGGCGCGTCCGACGCCACGAGTCGGCACGCTGCCCGACGTCGCTGGGTCGCCCTCGGACTGCTGGTGTCCGCGCAGTACGTGGTCATGCTCGACACCTCCATCGTCAACGTGGCGCTGCCCTCCATCCAGGCCGACCTCGGGCTCAGCCCCACCGCCGTCACCTGGGTCGTCAACGCGTACGTCCTGGCCTTCGGGGGGCTGCTGTTGCTGTCGGGCCGGGTCGCAGACCTGTTCGGACGCCGTCGCATGTTCGCCGGCGGTTCGGCCCTGTTCACCCTGGGGACCCTCCTCGCCGCCGCTGCGACGAACCAGGGGCTCCTCCTGGGCGGGCGCATCATCCAGGGCGTCGGGGCCGCCGCTCTCAGTCCGGCGGCGATGTCGCTGCTCCTGCTGACCTACCCCGGCTCGACGCGAGCCAGGGCGATGAGCATCTGGGGCGCCGCCTCGGCCCTCGGAGGCGCCACCGGCGTCATGGTCGGCGGGCTGCTCGTCGGCTCGCTGGGGTGGTCGTCCGTCTTCGTCGTGACCGTCCCCTTCTCCGTCGCCGCCGTGGCCCTCGCCCGCTTCGTCCTCCCGGAGGGTGCCCGGGGTCCACGCCGCCGCTTCGACTGGCTCGGCGCGGCCACCATCACCGGTGCGGTCCTCGCCCTCGTCCATGGCGCCCTCGGCATCGCCGAGCGCGGGCTGGCCTCGCCGACCGTGCTGGCAAGCCTCGGCGCCTCCGCAGGCCTGGTTGCCTTCTTCATCGCCGTCGAACGCCGGAACCCGGACCCACTCGTGCCCCTCGAGCTCTTCCGGTCCCGAGCCCTCAGCGCTGGTGTCACGCTCGCCGTCCTCGGGGGCGCCGCCCGCGCCTCGACCTTCGTCCTCGTCGCGCTCTACCTCCAGCAGGCCCTGGGCATGGCACCCCGCCAGGCCGGCCTGAGCATGGTCCCCACGTCGCTCACCGGGTTCGTCGTCTCTCTGGCGCTCCTGCCGCGCATCCTGCGCGCCCTCGGTCCCCAGCGCACGCTCGTCCTCGGCCTCGTCGTGCTCGCCGCCGGGCACCTCTGGCTCGCGAACGCACCGATGGAGGCCGGGTATGCCGTGGCCGTCCTCCCGGGGCTGCTGCTCGCCGCGATCGGCGTCGCCCTCAGCTTCACCCCCACCACGATGGTCATCGCCGCAGCCGCGCCCGACTCCCACACCGGGCTCGCGTCCGGGCTCGCCGGCGCCGCGACCCAGGTCGGCGCCGCCCTCGGCACGGCCACCTTCACGGCGGTCGGGATCTGCGTGGGAGCCGAAGGCGCCACCACACTCAACCCCGCT
Source organism: Pedococcus bigeumensis (assembly GCF_039531795.1). Taxonomy (NCBI): domain Bacteria; kingdom Bacillati; phylum Actinomycetota; class Actinomycetes; order Micrococcales; family Intrasporangiaceae; genus Pedococcus; species Pedococcus bigeumensis. The sequence goes on from NZ_BAAAQS010000001.1 coordinate 1,037,637, forward strand.
GGCTTCACCGCCGCGTTCACCGCAGCGGCAGTGGTGGCCCTGGCGACCGCCGCCCTCGGATCCGCCTCTGCCCGAACGCCGCGAACGCGGACCCCGTGACGGGATCCGCGTTCGCAGGGCGTTGCTGTTGAACCAGACTCGCTCGATCCTCGCTCGCTCAGATGTCGCTGTCCCTTCGTTCGACATCTGACTCCGCAAGCTCCGTCAGATATCGAAGTACATCTCGAACTCGTGCGGGTGCGGGCGGAAGCGGATCGGGTCGACCTCGTTCTTGCGCTTCCACTCGATCCAGGTCTCGATCAGGTCCTTGGTGAACACGTCACCCTCGAGCAGGAACTCGTGGTCGGCCTCGAGGGCGTCGAGCACCTCGGGGAGCGAACCGGGGACCTGCGCGATGGCGTCGTGCTCCTCCGGGGGCAGCTCGTAGAGGTCCTTGTCCACGGGCTCCGGGGGCTCGATGCGGTTCTTGATGCCGTCCAGGCCGGCCATCAGCATCGCCGAGAACGCGAGGTAGGGGTTGGCCGACGGGTCCGGCACGCGGAACTCGACGCGCTTGGCCTTCGGGTTGTCACCGGTGATCGGGATGCGGATGCAGGCCGAGCGGTTGCGCGCCGAGTAGACTAGGTTGACCGGGGCCTCGTAGCCCGGGACCAGGCGGTGGTAGGAGTTCACCGTCGGGTTGGTGAACGCCAGCAGCGCCGGGGCGTGCTTGAGCAGTCCACCGATGTACCAGCGGGCGATGTCGGACAGGCCGCCGTAGCCGCGCTCGTCGTAGAACAGCGGCTCGCCGTCCTTCCAGAGCGACTGGTGCGAGTGCATGCCCGAGCCGTTGTCACCGAAGATCGGCTTCGGCATGAAGGTGACGGTCTTGTCGCCCTTCCACGCCACGTTCTTGATGATGTACTTGAACTTCAGCACATCGTCGGCAGCCTGCTTCAGCGTGTTGAAGCGGTAGTTGATCTCCTGCTGACCGGCGGTGCCGACCTCGTGGTGGGCGCGCTCGACGGTGAGGCCGGCGTCCTCGAGGGCAAGGGTCATCTCGTCGCGCATGTCGGCGAAGTGGTCCACCGGGGGCACGGGGAAGTAGCCACCCTTGTAGCGGGTCTTGTAGCCCTTGTTGCCACCCTCCTCCTCGCGCCCGGTGTTCCAGGCGGCCTCGACGGAGTCGATGAAGTAGTAGCTGGCGTTCTGCTTGGTCTCGAAGCGCACGTCGTCGAAGACGTAGAACTCCGCCTCCGCACCGAAGTAGGCGGTGTCGGCGATGCCGGTCGACTTGAGGTAGGCCTCGGCCTTGGCCGCGATGTTGCGCGGGTCGCGGGAGTACTCCTCGCCGGTGAACGGGTCGACGATGGAGAAGTTGAGGATGAGCGTCTTTTCCTTGCGGAACGGGTCGAGGTACGCGCTCGTGGGGTCCGGGACCAGCTTCATGTCGGACTCGTGGATGGCCTGGAAGCCGCGGATCGACGAGCCGTCGAACATCTGGCCTTCCTTGAAGAACTCCGCGTCGAGGCTCTTGGCCGGCACGTTGAAGTGCTGCATCACGCCGGGCAGGTCACAGAACCGCACGTCGACGAAGATCACGTCCTCGTCCTTGATGAACTTCAGGACCTCGTCAGCATTGCTGAACAAACCAACCTCCTGTGGTGGGGCGGGCGAAACCGCCCATGACTCAACTGGTGTCGCCGTCGACCCTAACGGGTGGGGATTTCTCGCCCATGACCCGAATGTTTCGCGGGTGTTACGACGTGAGAGGCTGGCGCCGTGGTGGACCGCAAGGACCTCGGGTCCTGGCTCGAAGGCCCGGGTTCGCGCTCAGGCGCCTCCTCGGCATACCCCGGAGAGCGACTGGGTATGCCGCGCACCGGCCGCGGCTCGATCGCCCGGTTCGGGCGTCGCCTGGTCGGCGTCCTCATCGACTGGACCGCCTGCCAGCTCATCGCGGCCGCGCTCTTCGACGTGCCGCTCCCGTTCGCCGGCGTCGCGTCCGGCAACGACACCCTCATCCTGCTGGGCCTGTTCGCCCTCGAGCAGCTGCTGCTCGTGGGGACGGCGGGCTACACGCTCGGCCACCGGGTGGTCGGCCTGCGGGTGCTGTCCCTGGACGGCCAGCGGGCCCGGCCGTCCCAGGTGCTGGTGCGCACCGTCCTGCTGTGCCTGTTCCTCCCCGCGATGTTCTGGGACAAGGACGGCCGCAGCCTGCACGACAAGGCGGCCGGCACCCTCATCGTGCGCACCTGACCCCACCTGTCGGGGAGGGGAGGGTCAGCTCAGCGGCGGTTGAAGACGTCGCGGATCCGGCCGCTCGCCTCGGTGAGGATGTCGATGATCTCGCGGCTCTGCTCACTGGTAAGCCCGTGCCGCTTCCACGCGCTGCGGGCTTCCGAGCGCAGCTCGGCCACTGCCTGCTCGAGGTCGCGGATCGCGCTCGGGTCGCTGCCCTTCCAGCCGTTCCACGACTCCTGGCCGCCGACCGGGGTGGCCGTGCGGCGGGCCTCCTGGGCGGCCGCCTTCAGCTCGGCCCGTAGGTCCTTGGTCTGCCCGCGGACGCGGGAACGCACCTGCTCCGCCAGCTCGCGCACCGAGAGGTCGAGGTCCGACTCCAGGCTCGACAGCTCGTCCTGGCGCTCGCGCACCTCCTGCCGCCCGGCCTCGGTGATCCGGTAGATCGCCTTGCGCCCCTCCTCGGCGCGCTCGACCAGCCCTTCCTCCTCCAGCTTGGCCAGCCTCGGGTACACCGTGCCGGCGCTGGGGGAGTAGAGCCCGTTGAACCGGTGTTCGAGGTCCTGGATCACCTCGTAGCCGTGGCGCGGCCCCTCGTTGAGCAGCGCCAGCAGGTAGAGCCGGAGCTGGCCGTGCGCGAAGACGGGGCTCATGCGGACGTCCCACCCGGCTGCGCGGTCGCGGCGGTCTTGAGCACCACGACGTTCCCCGAGACGGCGTTGGCCTTCACCCGCAGGCTGCCGTCACCGTCGGTCAGGCGGTTGCCCGGGGGGCGCGAGTGCTTGTGGATGGTGTGGCCGTCGATGACGACCTGTCCTGAGGCGGTGTTGGCGCTCACGTCGTAACCGCCGTGGGGGGCGCGGACCGTCACGTCGCCGGAGACGGACGTCGACTTGATGTTGGCCGTGCCGTTGAGCAGGTCGAGCGCCACGTCGCCGCTCACCGTGCTGATGCTGACCTCGGGCACGTCGCTCTGCTGGGCGGTGACCGCACCCGAGACGGAGTGCACCTTGAGCCGTCCGCGCACGTTGCCGCACTCGACCTCACCGCTGACCGTGTTGATGTCGACGTCGCCGACCACGTCATCGATGGTGATCGACCCCGACACGGTGTTCGCCCGCGCGCCGGCCCGCATGCCGGCCAGCAAGCCGCTGGCGCTCACCGTGCTCACGGAGGTCTCGGCGTCCTCGGGGATCGAGATGCTCAGCGCCACGCGGTTGCGCTCGAGGCCCTCGAAGGCCTGCCGCACCTTGTCGAGGATGCTGGTCGAGTCGACACCGTGGGTGATCTTCAGCTTCGACCCGTCCCAGGTGACCTTGACCGGCATGCCCTCGACCTGGGCGATCTCGACGCGGGCGGTGGGGGAGTCAGTGTGCGTGACCACGTCGACGCGGCCGCCGACCACGGCGACGCTGAGCCGGCCGACCTTCTCGCCGTCACCGCCGATGTCGAGCACCCGTGGGGTGTCGATCGACCATTCCTCGCTCATGGGGTGTCCTCTCGTCATGTCCCAGCGCGACCGGGAGTCACGCTATATCGCGTTGTTGACAGTCACGTTATATCGCGTATGCCGCGTCGCGCAAGCCCCGCTCGGACGGCCGCTGCCACACTGGTCACCGTGAGCCGCATCGCCCTCTGCACCTGGTCGGACCCGTCGTACGTCGACCCGGAGCCCCCGGCCATCGCCGCCGAGCTGCGCGCCCTCGGTCACGAGGCCGAGGTCGTCGTGTGGCACGACCCGGCCGTCGACTGGGCGTCCTTCGACCTCGTCGTGATCCGCTCCACCTGGGACTACTTCGACCGCCTCGACGAGTACCTCCGGTGGGCTGACCAGGTGGATTCGGTGTCGCGGATCATCAACAGCCCCAGGGTGATTCGCTGGAACTCGCACAAGGGCTACCTGCTCGAGCTGGGCGCGGTCGGCCTCCCGGTGCTGCCCGCCCTCGCCCTGGCGAGGGGGGCAGCGGACCCCGTCGAGCGCCTCGTGGCGACCGGCTGGGACGAGGTGGTCATCAAGCCGGCGGTCGACGGCGGCGCCAGGGGCGCCCTCAAGGCGCCGGCCCGCTCGCCCGAGGCGTGGGCGCACCTGGAGGCGCTCGTCGCCGCGGGCGACGTGATCGTCCAGCCGTATGCCCCCGGCGTCGAGGTGGGGGAGGTGTCGCTGTTCTTCTTCGGTGGCGAGCTCTCGCACGCGGTGCGCAAGGTCCCCAAGCCCGGCGACTACCGGGTCCAGGCCCTGCACGGCGGCTCGGAGCAGGTCCACCAGCCGACGCCGGCCGAGCTCGACGTGGCCGGTCGGGCGATGGAGTGCGCTCCGGACGCCCTGGTCTACGCCCGCGTCGACCTCATCGAGGTCGACGGGGAGCCGACCCTGATGGAGCTCGAGCTCATCGAGCCCGACCTCTTCCTGCGGATGGCGCCGGGCTCGGCCGCCCGGTTCGCGGCCGCGGTGGCGGCGACGCTGCAGCCCGCCGAGACCGCGAAGATCACGGGATGATCACGAAATGAGAACGCTCCCACGGAACTCTTGACCCGACGGCAGGCCCGGTCCCACGCTGTTCGGGAGCGCTCCCACGAGGGAGCCCGACGAAAGGTGCAACGGTGCACTCACGCTCTCGCTGGCTGGTTCCCGCAGCCGCAATGATCGCTACGGCCGCCCTCACCGCCGCCTGCGGTGGCGACAACGGCGGCTCCACCTCACCCGGCGAGAAGGTCACGCTGCGAGTGAGCACGTTCGGCAAGTTCGGCTACACGGACCTCTACCAGCAGTACATGAAGGACCACCCGAACATCACGGTCGTGGAGACCGCCGAGGGCGACCTCGGCAAGTACAACACCCAGCTCATCCAGCGGATCGCGGCCGGCTCCGGTGCCGGGGACGTCGTGGCCATCGAGGAGGGTCAGGTCGTCAACTTCCTCCAGAGCGCCGACAAGTTCGTGAACCTGCAGAAGTACGGCAGCAACGAGCTCAAGGACAACTGGCTCCCGTGGAAGTACGCCAACGCCACGACGGCGGACGGCAAGACCACCATCGGCCTCGGCACCGACGTCGGCGGACTGGCCATGTGCTACCGCAAGGACCTGTTCGAGAAGGCCGGCCTGCCGACCGACCGCGTCGAGGTCGGGAAGCTCTGGCCCACGTGGGACGCCTACATCGCCACGGGCCAGAAGTACCAGGCCGGCATCAAGGACGCGAAGTCGCACTTCGTCGACAGTGCCACGAACACCTACAACTCGATCCTCATGCAGTCCGGTGACCACACCTACTTCGACCGCAGCGACAAGCTCGTCATCGACAGCAACCCCGCGGTGAAGTCGGCCTGGGACGAGTCCCTGAAGATGGTCGACACCGGCCTCTCGGCCAAGCTCAAGGCCTTCTCGCCGGAGTGGAACGCCGGGTTCAAGAACGGCTCGTTCGCCACCCTCGCCTGCCCCGCGTGGATGACCGGCTACATCAAGGACCAGGCCGGTGCCGCGAACTCGGGGAAGTGGGACATCACCACCGTCCCCGGCGGTGGCGGCAACTGGGGTGGCTCCTGGCTCGGCGTGCCCACGCAGAGCAAGCACCAGAAGGAGGCGGTCGAGCTCGCGAAGTTCCTGACCACCGGTGAGAGCCAGCTCGCGGCCTTCAAGGCGGCCGGCAACCTGCCGTCGAACCCGAAGCTCTACACCGAGGCAGCCCTCAAGGACGCCAAGAACGACTACTTCAACAACGCGCCCGTCGGTGAGCTGTTCGTCGCCGGCGCCGCCAACCTGAAGCCGGTCTACCTCGGCGCCAAGAACCAGCCGGTCCGTGACGCCGTGGAGAACGCCCTGCGCGCCGTCGAGGGCGGGCAGCGCAGCGCCGCAGCCGGCTGGAGCGAGGCCATCGCAGCCGCGCAGAAGGCGGCGAAGTAGCCGCGACCACGCGGCACACCAGCTGCGGTCGGGTGCCGGCACTCTCGCGGGCCGGCACCCGACCGCCACCATCGAGGCGGCGGATACCACGGCCACCATCGAGCCGGACACCAGCAGGACAGCAGCACGTCCCACCCACCGAGGGAGAACCGTGACGACCACCACGCCCGTGAAGGCCGCCGGCGCAGCGCCGCCGACGACCGGCTGGCGGCACCGGCTCCGCCGGGCCGACACCCGCCTGTCGCCCTACGCGATGGTCGCGCCGTTCTTCGTCCTGTTCGGGATCTTCGGCCTCTTCCCGCTGGCCTACACGGCCTGGGTCTCCACCCACGACTGGAGCCTGCTCGCGGGTGACCAGGGCTGGGTCGGTCTCGGCAACTACGGCGAGCTGATGCAGGACAAGGACTTCTGGAACGCGATGCTGAACACCTTCGGGATGTTCGTCGTCGCCACCGTCCCGCAGCTCGTCCTCGCGATGGTGCTGGCCCAGATGCTCAACTCCCGGCTGCGCGGGGCGACCTGGTGGCGGATGGGGATCCTGCTCCCGAACGTCACGTCGGTCGCCGCGGTCGGGATCATCTTCACGATGATGTTCAGCCGGGACTTCGGGCTGTTCAACTGGGTCCTCGGCCAGGTGGGCGTCGACCCGATCGCGTGGCAGGACCACCGCTGGTCCTCGTGGCTGGCCATCTCGACCATGGTCGACTGGCGCTGGACGGGCTACAACGCGCTGATCCTGCTGGCCGCGCTCCAGTCGGTGCCGACCGAGATCTACGAGGCGGCCCGCATCGACGGCGCCAACGGCTGGCGGACGTTCTGGTCGATCACGGTGCCGTTGCTCCGCCCGACCCTCATCTTCGTCTCGGTCGTCGCCACCATCGGCGGCACCCAGCTGTTCACCGAGCCGCTGCTGTTCAACCCCGGGGCCAACTCCATCGGGGGCGGCACCACGGGCCAGTTCCAGACCGCGGCGATGTACCTCATCCAGCAGGCCTTCACCGGCCAGCGCTTCGGCTACGCCGCGACGATCGCCTGGGTGCTCTTCCTGTTCATCGCCGTCTTCTCGGCCATCAACGTGCTGCTGCTGCGGCGCATCCGGTCTGCGGAGTGATGCGACGATGACCCAGATCCAGCTGCCCGCTGCCGTGCCCCCGGCCGCCGTCCCCGTCGTCGAGGCGCCCAGCCCCCACCGTCGTCGCTCGCTCGCTCGGCTGGCCGCCCAGAGCTCCGGCGCCACTCCCGCGAGCAAGCTCGTCTACCTCTGCCTGACGATCTCAGTCCTGCTGTCCGCGGGACCGCTCTACTACATGGTCGTGATGGCCTCCCGGCCGAACAGCGACATCACCTCGGTGCCGCCGCCGCTCACCCCGGGCGACCAGCTGGGGCCGAACATCTCGCGCGTGTTCGCCAACCAGGACGTGATGTTCGGGCAGGCGATGGTGAACTCGGTGCTGGTCGCCGGCGTCGCCACCATCTCCGTCGTGGTCCTGTCGGCACTGGCTGGCTTCGCGTTCGCGAAGCTCCAGTTCCGGGGACGAAACGCGTTGCTGCTCATCGTGATCGGCACCATGATGGTCCCGGTCCAGCTGGGGCTCGTGCCGCTCTACATGCTGATGGGCAAGCTCGGCCTCGCCGGCACCCTGCCGTCCGCGCTCCTGCCGTTCCTGGTGAGCGGGTTCGGGGTCTTCATGATGCGTCAGTACACCGCGCAGGCCATCCCCAACGAGCTCATCGAGGCCGCCAGGGTCGACGGGGCGTCGACGTTCCGGATCTTCTTCTCGGTCGTCTTCCCCATCCTGCGGCCCGCCGCGGCGGTGCTGGGGCTGCTCACGTTCATGGAGCGCTGGAACGACTTCCTGTGGCCCTACCTGACGCTCGACGCCGAGCACCCGACGGTGCAGGTCGCGCTGTCGAGGCTCTCGGGTGGCTACTACACCGACCAGGCGCTGGTCATGGCCGGGACCCTCCTCGGGACCCTGCCGCTCGTCATCGTGTTCATCGTGTTCGGCCGCCAGATCATCGGCGGCATCATGCAGGGCGGAGTCAAGGGATGACCATGCCGATCCACCACCAGTCCTTGTCGCGCAGCGACTTCCCCGACGACTTCGCCTGGGGGGTGGCGACGTCGAGCTACCAGATCGAGGGCGCCACCTCCGAGGACGGCAGGGGACCGTCGATCTGGGACACCTTCGCGGCCACGCCGGGGCGGGTGGTCGATGGCGACAACGGTGACGTGGCCGTCGAGCACTACCACCGCTACCCGCAGGACGCCGACCTGATGGCGGGCCTGGGCGTCGACGCCTACCGCTTCTCGGTCGCCTGGCCCCGGGTGCAGCCGACCGGCGCCGGCCCGGTGAACCCGGCGGGGGTCGACTTCTACAGCCGCCTCGTCGACAGCCTGCTCGAGCGGGGCATCACGCCGTGGGCGACCCTCTACCACTGGGACCTGCCCCAACCGCTCGAGGACGCGGGCGGCTGGCCGGCCCGCGACACGGCATACCGCTTCGCGGAGTATGCCGCGCACGTCGCCGACGCCCTCGGTGACCGGGTCAAGCACTTCATCACCCTCAACGAGCCGTGGTGCTCGGCCTTCCTCGGCTACGGGAGCGGCCGGCACGCGCCCGGTCGTGCCGACGGCGCCGACGCCCTCGTCGCGTCCCACCACCTCATGCTCGGGCACGGGCTGGCCGTGCAGGCGGTGCGTGCGCGGGTGCCCGACGCCCAGGTCGGGATCACCCTCAACCTCTACCCGGTGGCGGGGGCCCACGACGGGCACGGGGTGGACGACGCGGTGCGCCGCATCGACGGGCTGTCGAACCGGTGGTTCCTCGACCCGGTCCTGCGCGGCGCCTACCCCAAGGACGTCGTCGAGGACGTCGCCCACGTCAGCGACCTGTCGTTCGTCGCCGACGGCGACCTCGAGGCGGTCAGCGCCCCGCTCGACTTCCTCGGGGTGAACTACTACACCCGCCACGTCGTGGCCCCGGGGGCGTTTCCCGGGTCGGGGGTCGTCGACTTCGCCGACCGCGGGCTGCCCACGACAGCGATGGGCTGGGAGGTCGACGCCGACGGCCTGTTCGACATCCTCACCAGGGTGACCCGCGACTACGGCGACCTCCCCCTGGTGATGACCGAGAACGGCGCGGCCTTCGACGACGAGGTGGGCCCGGACGGGACCGTGCACGACCCGCGTCGGATCGACTTCCTCGCCTCCCACCTCGAGGCCGCCCTGCGAGCCGTGCGGGCCGGCGTGCCCCTCAAGGGCTACTTCGCGTGGTCGCTGATGGACAACTTCGAGTGGGCCGAGGGATATGCCAAGCGGTTCGGCATCGTGCACGTGGACTTCGAGACCCAGGAGCGCACGGTCAAGGACAGCGGACGCTGGTATGCCGCGTTCCTCGCCGGTGAGCGCACGCAATACTGACCCCATGAGGCACAGCTCGTGAGCAGCGGCACCGGCGGTCAGCCGACCCTCGAGGAGGTGGCGGCCCGCGCCGGCGTGGGACGCGGCACCGTCTCGCGCGTGGTCAACGGGTCGCCGCAGGTGTCCGAGCGCACCCGCGTCAGGGTGATGCGGGCGGTCGACGAGCTCGGGTACGTGCCCAACATGGCCGCCCGCGCGCTGGTGACCCGCCGGACCGGGGCCATCGCCCTGGTGATCAGCGAGCCCGAGGAGCGGATCTTCGGGGAGCCGTTCTTCGCCGGCGTCGTCCGCGGCATCACGACGGTGGTGGGGGAGGCCTCACGACAGCTCGTGCTCGCCCTCGTGCAGACCCGCGAGCAGGTCGACCGGCTCGATACCTACCTCACGCCCCAGCACGTCGACGGGGTGCTCATGCTCTCGGCCCACGACGCCGACACGCTCCCGAGTCGGATCCAGGGCCGCGGCCTACCCATCGTGTTCTGTGGCCGCCCCGGGCAGATGGGGGAGATGAGCTATGTCGACGTCGACAACACCGGCGGCGCGCGGGACGCGGTGACGCACCTCGTGTCCAGCGGTCGCGGGGTGGTGGCCCTCATCGCCGGACCACAGGACATGATCGCCGGTCGCGACCGGCTCGAGGGCTACCGCCAGGCGCTGGCCGCCGCCGGCCGCGAGCTCGACGAGACGCTGGTCGAGTTCGGGGACTTCAGTGAGACCAGCGGGGCCTCGGCGATGACGGCGCTGCTGGAGCGGCGTCCGGACATCGACGCCGTGTTCGCGGCCAGCGACCTGATGGCGCTGGGCGCCCTGCGGGTCCTGCGGGAGGCCGGCCGCAAGGTCCCCGGGGACGTCGCGCTGGTGGGGTTCGACGACGGTCCGCTCGCCGCGGTCGCGGACCCGCCCCTGACCACCGTGCACCAGCCCATGGAGCAGCTGGGTCGCGAGATGGCGACGATGCTGCTCGCGCAGATCAGTGCCGGGGGAGTGTCGGCCCCCGAACAGCGGGTCCTCGACACCACCCTCGTCGAACGCGCCTCCGGCTAGCGGCTCAGCGCCGGCGAGGGGCTAACGCCCGCGCATCGCCTTGCGGTCGACCCGGGCCTTGTTCGGGTCCATGCCGGCCGGGATCGGCGGACGCAGGCCACCGAGCGACTTGAGCCGCTTGTTGACCGCCGACACCTCTTCCTTGGTGAGGACCGGCTTCATGCGGGTGATCTTGCTGCCGAGCTTGCGGATCGGCACCTGGTCGGCGCCATCGCCGACGACGACCGAGTGCACCGGCACGCCGGGGGCGACGCGCTCCACCTTCTTGCGCTCCTGCGTGAGCAGCTTGGTGCGGCGGGCGTCAGGACCTTCGCCGATGAGCACGACTCCCGGACGTCCGAGCGCCCGGTAGACGAAGGCGGCCCCGGCGACGTCTTCGGGTCGGGTGCCGCGGGCGCCGTCGACGGCGACCGGCTGCTGGTCGTAGAACCAGCCTCGGCGCAGGGCACCGAGCGCCGCGCCGGCCGCGCCGGGCTGGCCCTCGAGCGAGCGGTACGCCGCCCGCTCCGCCATCCGGGACAGCACGAGGGTGGCGGCGAGCAGACCCACCGGCACCGAGAGGAACAGGGCGTACTTCCAGTGGCCCAGCAGGGCGCCGATACCCACGCCGACGGCGACCACCGCGAGGAACGCGAGCAGCATCCACCACGGGATCGTGGGGTCAGCCTTGCGCGAGGCCGTGAAGACCTGGCGGACCTGGGCGAACCGGCCCGGCTTCTTGGGCGTGTCCGACTGCTGCGTTTCCTTGCGGGCCATGAGGGTCAGGATACGGGTGTCAGGCAGGGGCGCCCAACACGCCCGGCTGGCGGCCGGCGAGGAGCGACGACGCCTCCTGGCGGGCCGGGTCTCCGGCGGCCTCGGCGAGGTGCTGGAGGTGCTCGGGGATGTCGCGACCCCACTTGCGCATGGCCGTCGCCCACAGTCGGCCGGCGCGGTAGGAGGACCTGACCAGGGGACCGGCCATGACGCCCTTGAAGCCCATCTCCTGGGCGACGTCGCTCCAGTGCACGAACTCCTCGGGCTTGACCCACCGGTCGATCGGGTGGTGGAGCTTGGAGGGCCGCAGGTACTGGGTGATGGTGAGGATGTCGCAGCCGGCGTCGTGCAGGTCGCGGATCGCCTGCTCGACCTCGTGGTCCTCCTCGCCCATGCCCAGGATCAGGTTGGACTTGGTGACGAGCTCGGCCTCCCGCGCCATCGACAGGACCTTCAGCGACTTGTCGTAGGTGAAGGCCGGCCGGATCTGCTTGAAGATGCGGGGCACGGTCTCGAGGTTGTGGGCGAACACCTCGGGTCGGGCGTCGAAGACCTGGCCCACGAGCTCGGGCTTGGCCCCGAAGTCGGGCGGCAGGATCTCGACGCCGGTGTTGGGGTTCTTGGCGTGGATCTGGCGGATCGTCTCGGCGTAGAGCCAGGCGGCGCCGTCGGGCTGGTCGTCGCGCGCGACCCCGGTCACGGTGGAGTAGCGCAGTCCCATCTGGGCGACCGACTCGGCGACCCGGCGGGGCTCGTCGCGGTCCAGCGCCTCGGGGCGCCCGGTGGCGATGTCGCAGAAGTCGCAGCGGCGGGTGCAGACGTCACCGCCGATGAGGAAGGTCGCCTCGCGGTCCTCCCAGCACTCGAAGATGTTCGGGCAGCCGGCTTCCTGACAGACCGTGTGCAGACCTTCGGTCTTCACCATCGAGTGGAGCTTGGTGTACTCCGGGCCCATCTTCGCGGTCGTCCGGATCCACTCCGGCTTGCGCTCGATCGGCGTCTCGGCGTTGCGCGCCTCGACGCGCAGCAGTCGACGGCCCTCGGGTGCGATGGTCACGAAGACTCCCTTGCCTTCCGCTCGGTGCGCCACCAGCCGCCGGTATGCCGCGGGGCGCGGGTGCGCCCGGAGGTCACCGGGCGTCCATCAAGACTACGCCTGCCGGCGCGACGGTATTCCGCGCCCTCAGGCGCTGACCCTGCGGCTGTGGAAGAGCACCCGGGTGAGCAGGTCGACGGTGGGGCCCACGAAGAGCGACACGAGCAGGGTGCCCGGACCGACGGCGGCTCCGAGGGCCCAGCCGGCCAGCGCGCTCACCGCCTGCAGGACGGTGTAGCTCCACTTGAACGGCAGCGGCGGGTCGAACGAGATCGCAGCACCTTCGGCGGGGCCCGCCCCGGTGTGCGACGCGAGGTAGCCGGCCACGCCCAGCGCGAGGAGGACGAAGGCGACGGCGAGCTCCAGGAACCGGGGTCCGAGGGCGTCGGGAGTCGGCAGCAGCGGGGCGACCGCACTGACGCTCCCGCCGACGACGAGGGTCTGCACGACGGTGCCGATCCCGGGGCGCGTGCCCCTACCCCAGGCCAGCGCGATGAGCAGGATGCCGACGCCGCCGTTGACGACCACGAACGGCAGCCCGGAGGTCTTGGTGAGGCCCGAGATCAGCGTCGAGTAGCCGTCGGAGCCGAGGGCGGCGTCGAGGAGGACGGCGACCCCGACTCCGAGGACGACGCACGACAGCACGAGCTGGACGAGGCGACGCGAGAGCGGCGCGCGCGGGCCCTGGTCCGCGTGGTCGCCGGAGGAGGGGGTGGCGGAGGCGAGCCGGCGCTCGAGGGCCTCGGCGTCCGCGGGCTGGTCAGGCACCGGAGGCGAGGACGTCGCCCAGGTGCTTCTCGGCATACGGGAGCACGTCCTGGACGGTGACCACGCGGCCGGCCTCCCGGGTGATCGAGCTGACCCCGGCGTCGTCGATCCCGCACGCGATGATGTTGTCGGCCCAGGACAGGTCGGCGTCGCAGTTGAGTGCGAAGCCGTGCATGGTGACCTGGCGGCTGACCCGCACCCCGATGGCCCCGAGCTTGCGGTCCGGACCACGGTCGTCAGCGAGCACCCACACCCCGCTGCGCCCGTCGACCCGGGTCACCTCGACGTCGAACTCGCGACAGGTGCGGATCATCACCTCCTCGAGGCGGCGCACGTGGGCGACCACGTCGATCGGGACCCCGTGCAGGCGCACGATCGGGTAGCCGACGAGCTGTCCGGGACCGTGCCACGTGATGAGCCCGCCCCGGTCCACGTCGATGACGGGCGTGCCGTCGAAGGGGCGCTGGTGGCGCTCGGTGCGCTTGCCCGCGGTGTAGACCGCCGCGTGCTCGAGCAGCAGGACGGTGTCCTCGGCGCCGTCGACCACGGCGGCATGGACCTCGCGCTGGTGCGCCCACGCCGCTTCGTAGTCGACCAGGTCGGGAGCGAATCCCATGTGTTCGAACCGCATGTGGCCACAGTACGCCCGACCCAGCGGGCGACAGCGCAGAGCCTGTGCATAGTCTGTCTAACCACGCCGTCGAGCTGGGGAGTTCTGGGATGCGGTCACGTTGGGCAGTCCGATTGGTGGCGCTGGCCGCCCTCCTCGTGTGGCTCGCGGTGTCCGGGGTCGGGGGACCCCTGGTCGGTCGGCTCTCGGAGGTGCAGAAGAACGACAACGCGTCGTTCCTGCCGGCCAGAGCCGAGTCGACCGAGGTGATGAACGAGGTCGCGAAGTTCAGCGACACCGAGTCGCTGCCGTTCATCCTCGTCATGGAGGGCGAGGGCAAGGTCAGCACCGAACAGCAGGCCGCGGCGCAGAAGTTCGTCGCCGCCCTGCCCGGCCGGACCCTTGACCTGCCGGGCAAGCCGGCGTTGTCGAAGTACCTCACCGAGACACCCGAGGTGGCCATCCCCAGCCGGGACGGCGCGGCCCTGCTGCTCATCGTGCCGATGAACGCGGTGAGCTCGGCCGAGACGATCGGCGACACCTCCCCGCTGTCCGCTGCGGCCGACACGCTCCGTGCGGCCGCGAAGGCCGACCTCGCCCCGAGCGGGCTCACGACCTACGTCACCGGTCCGGGTGGGGTCACGGCCGACTTCGTGACCGCGTTCGCCGGGATCGACGGCATCCTGCTCGGCGTAGCCCTCGGGGTCGTCTTCCTCATCCTGCTGGTCGTCTACCGCAGCCCGATCCTGCCCTTCGCCGTGTTGCTGACCGCCGTGTTCGGGCTGGCCGCTGCCGCCCTCGCCGTGTTCCCGCTGGCGAAGAACGACGTGATCGGCCTGTCCGGGCAGAGCCAGGGCATCCTGTCGATCCTCGTGGTCGGTGCGGCGACCGACTACGCCCTGCTCCTGGTCTCGCGCTACAAGGAGGAGCTGCATGACGAGGAGAGCACCTGGGTGGCGATGAAGAATGCCTGGCGCGGTGCCGTGGAGCCGATCGTCGCCAGCGCGGCCACGGTCATCCTCGGGCTGCTGTGCCTCCTCCTGTCCGACCTCGGCAGCACCTCCGGGCTCGGCCCCGTCGGGGCGCTCGGCATCGCCGGCGCGCTGGTGTCGGCGCTGACCTTCCTGCCCGCCGTCCTGCTGCTCATCGGCCGGGCGGCGTTCTGGCCCGCCATCCCGCGGCTGGACCACGTCCACGCGCAGGACTCCATCGGCACCCGCGGGCTCTGGGGCCGGGTCGCGGCGCTGGTCGGCAGCCACCCTCGCCGAACGTGGATGGTCACCCTGGCCGGCCTGCTCGCGCTCGCCGCGTTCGTCCCCACCCTCAAGGCCGAGGGCATCAGCCAGTCCGACCTGTTCCTCGACAAGGTGGAGTCGGTCACGGGGCAGGAGGTGCTGGCCAAGCACTTCCCGGCCGGGTCGGGCAGCCCGATCCAGGTGCTCACACCCGAGGCCAAGGCCGACGCGGTCGTCGCCGCCCTCGGCCGCGAGGACGGCGTCAACGACCCGTATGCCGGTGCGGCGCCGGGTGCCCCGGCCAAGGTCGTCGACGGCCAGGTTCTCGTGCAGGCCACCCTGACCCAGGCGGCCGACAGCCCAGCGGCCACCGACGTGGTCAAGCGCCTGCGCGCCGACCTCGACACGGTCGGTGACGACGTGCTCGTGGGCGGGCAGACCGCGATGAGCCTCGATGTCCTCGATGCGAGCAACCGCGACCTGCGCACGATCATCCCGGCGATCCTCGTCGTCATCTTCGTGGTGCTCGCGCTCCTGCTGCGGTCACTGGTGGCCCCGCTGATCCTGGTCGCCGCCAACGTGGTCTCCTTCGCCGCGACGATGGGTGTCGCGGCGATCGTCTTCAACCACGTCTTCGACTTCCCGGGCTCCGACCCGTCGACGCCCCTCTACGGCTTCGTCTTCCTCGTCGCGTTGGGGATCGACTACTCGATCTTCCTGATGACCCGGGTGCGCGAGGAGGCGGCCGAGCAAGGCACGCGTCGGGGGGTGCTCGTCGGCCTCGCGGTCACCGGCGGCGTCATCACCAGCGCGGGCGTGGTGTTGGCCTCGACCTTCTCCGCGCTCGCGGTGCTGCCGATTCTCTTCCTCGTGCAGATCGCCTTCATCGTGGCCTTCGGCGTGCTGCTCGACACCTTGGTGGTGCGGTCGCTGCTCGTGCCGGCGCTCAGCCACGACATCGGGCGGCGGATCTGGGCGCCGAGTGCCCTGTCCCGTGGGCTGGACTGAGCCGACCTCCCCTGCGGGAGTCGCCGACTAGGGGGTCGGCAGCCGCCGCGGCTCGATCCGCTCCTCGACCGCCCGGTCGCCCTCGCGCGAGACGACGAACGCACCCTTGCCATCCTGCTCGCTGACCGCCTCCACGAGCTCGGTGCCGCGGTAGACGAGACCGACCCCGTCGTCGGTGCAGTGGGTCGTGGGCAGCGTGCCGTCGGCGACGAGCTGGTGGACCAGTGGCCGACGACGGGCCTCGGAGTCGTAGTGCACGCCGCTTCCGTACGGCAGGAAGCCCAGCCCGTTGGTCACGGCCCGTAGCTCGGGGCCGAACGAGTCGGTGGTGCCCCCGGCATACCAGCAGATCGACCCGGCCGAGACGCCGGCGAGCACGACGCCGGCCTCCCACACCCGACGGAACACGGCGTCGAGGTCGTGCACCCGCCAGACGGCAAGCAGGTTGGCCACCGACCCGCCGTTCACCCACACCACGTCCTGGTCGAGCAGGTGGCCCTCGACGTCGTCGAGGCTGGGCATGGGGAACAAGTGCAGGTTGGTCAGGTCGAACCCGGCCAGCCGGGCCGCGTCGTGCATCCAGTCGCCGAAGTAGCGCTGGTCTCCCGAGGCGGTGCCGAGGTGGGTGACCCGAGGCGCCCGGCCGCTCACGCCGGACAGCTCGACGGCGTGGTGGACGAGGGCGTCGAACTCGAGGCGCACCCGGGTGCCGAAGCGGTAGCCGCCGGAGGTGGCCAGGATCGTGGGCTGGTCTGCAGGCATGACCCCGACTCTAGGAGGGCCCTGTGGACAAGGCGCGGGGTGGTCCCGCGGGGCTGGGCAGACTGGCGCGGTGAGCCTGGACCCCGTCGCCCCGGACGCCACCGCGTCGACCGCTCCCCGGGTGCCCGGCTACACGCTGGGGGAGCGGGTCGGCCGCGGTGGCAGCGGCAGCGTGTGGGCGGCCACCCGGCTGTCCGACGGGCTGGGCGTCGCCGTCAAGGTGGTGCCGGTGGCGCAGCCGGCACAGGCGCACTCCGTGGCCCGCGAGCTCGCGGTCCTCGGACGCGTCGGCGTCGAGGGGCTGGTGGGGTTCCACGAGGCCGTCGGGCTGGACTCCGAGCCCCCGGCGGTCGCGCTCGTGCTCGACCGCCTCGACGGCGGCACCCTCGAGGCTGCCGTGCGGGCACGCGGCCACCTGAGCGTGGGGGAGTCGGTCACGGTGCTGGTCCCGGTGGCACGCGCCCTGGCCGGCCTCCATGCCCTCGGGGTGGTGCACGGCGACGTGACCCCTGCCAACGTGGTCCTCGCGCTCTCCGGGCGGCCCTTCCTCACCGACCTCGGGGTGGCGCGACTGACCGGGGAGCACGCCGGACGCGATCGCGGATACCTCTGGGGCACAGCCGGTTTCGTCGCCCCCGAGGTGCTCACCGACGGTTTCCTCACCACCGCCGCCGACGTGTATGCCGTCGGCGCACTGGCGTGGTGGTGCGTCACCGGCCGTGCCCCCGAGCCCGGGGCGGTGCGCGCTCCCCTGGCCGAGGTGGCGCCCGGCCTGCCCGCGGCGTGGTCCGAGGTGACCACCCGGGCCTTGCTCGGCGACCCGGCCCTGCGGCCGACCGCCGCCGAGCTGGCCCTCGCCTACTACGACTCGGCCCCGTGCGAGCCGTTGCGACTCGTCGTCGGGAGCGACGAGACCTCCCTGCTGACCCAGCGGCTGAGGCGCCCGCCGGTGCCGCTCGCCGAGCCCGTGGTGCGTGGGCGACGAGACGCTGCCCGGCGGTTCCTGCGTGAGCGAGTGGCTGCCGTCGCGACGCTCGCTGCCCTCGTGGTCGCGCTGGGGGTCGGCGGCCTCGTGGCCGCGGACGTCCTGGACCCGCCCGGATGGGTCGGTCGTCAGGGTCCCGGGTCGGGTGCCACCCAGGCGGTGACCCCGGTTCCCACGGATCCCGTGGCCGATCCCACCGCGCCGGGTCGTGACCCGCTCGGCCTGATGGTGGCGCTGGCCGCCCTGCGGGCCGAGGCGATGAACAAGCGCTCACGCGCCGTCGTCGGCGAGCTGGACGCGCCGGGGTCCGGGGCGCTGGCGCAGGACGCCGCCCTCCTCGCCGACCTCACGGCCTCCGGCACGTCCTGGCAGGGCGTGCGCTTCGAGGTGACGGACGCCACGACGGTCCTGCACCGCGAGGGCGAGGTGACGGTCGATGCGGTCGTGGGCACGGCGGCATACCGGGTCGTGTCGGCCACGGGGGAGGTGCGCACCCGGGCGGCGGTCCCGGGGCTGGCGATGCGGTTCGTGCTGGTCTGGTCCGGCGGCCGTTGGCGGGTCGACCGGGTGTCCGAGCCCGAGGGCTAGTCGTGCTCGTGCTTCGACGCCTCCGAGAGCACCCACCGCAGGGCCGACTCGACGCTCTGGTCCTGGTGCACGAAGCCCGACTCGAGCAGCCGGCTCGGGAGGGCCCGCTTGCTGGTGAGCACCTCGTCGGAGAACCCGCCCAGCACGAGCTTGATCCCGAACGCGGGGGCGGGCAGGAGTGCCGGGCGGTGGATCTGCCGGCCCAGCTCGCGGGCGATGTCGACCTGGTGGTCGGGGTGTGGCCCGACGAGGTTGACCGGTCCCACGAGCTCGGGGTGGTCGACGAGGTGGACGAGTCCGGCGACGGTGTCACGCAACGAGATCCAGGGCCACCACTGGCGCCCGCTGCCGAGCGGGCCGTTGATCCCCAGCCTGGCCAGCGGGAGCATGCGCGCCATGGCGCCGCCGTCGGGGGCGAACACGAGGCCGGTGCGCGGGTGGGCCACGGACAGTCCGGCCTCGCGAGCCGGGTCGGCGGCAGCCTCCCAGGCCCGCACCACCTCGCTCAGGAACCCGGTCCCCGGAGCCGACTCCTCGGTGAGCACCTCGTCGCCGCGGTCGCCGTAGACGCCCACGGCGGCGCCGCTGACCAGCCGCACCGACTGGCCCTCGGTGGCGAGCGTCGCCAGGGCGGTGGCGACGGTCGTGGTGCCGTCCACGCGGGAGGCGAGGATCTCGTGCTGGTAGGACGGCGTCCAGCGCTTGTCGCCGACCCCCGCCCCGGCCAGGTGCACCATCGCGGTCACGCCGGCGAGGTCGGCCGGGTCGAGCCGGCGGGCGGCCGGGTCCCACTGCACCTCGTCCGGGGCGGTGGGCGCGCGGCGGACCAGTCGGACGACCTCGTCGCCGCGATCGAGCAGGAACGCCGACAGCGCGCCGCCGATCAGTCCGGAGGCACCGGTGATGGCGACGCGCTGTGGCACGGGCTGCTCCTGGTCGACCGGGTCCTCAGAGACCGAGGTCGGAGTCGAAGTTGCCGTCCTCGAGCCGGCTCTTCATGGTGGTGAGGAAGCGGGCCGCATCGGCTCCGTCGACGACCCGGTGGTCGTACGACAGGGCCAGGTAGACCATCGAGCGGACCGCGATCGTCTCGCCCCCCTCACCGTCGGGGACCACGACGGGGCGCTTGACGACTGCGCCGGTGCCGAGGATGGCGACGTTGGGCTGGTTGATGATCGGGGTGTCGAACAACGCGCCGCGGCTGCCGGTGTTGGTCAGCGTGAAGGTGCCACCGACGAGCTCGTCGGGCCCGATCTTGTTGGTGCGGGTGCGCTCGGCGAGGTCGGCGATCTTGCGGGCGAGCCCGGCGATGTTGAGGTCGCCGGCGTCCTTGATCACCGGGACGAGGAGACCGCGCTCGGTGTCGACCGCCACTCCGAGGTTCTCGGTGCCGTGGTAGGTCACCTCGGTGCCCTCGACGCTCGAGTTGACCGAGGGGTGGGCCTTGAGGGCCTCGACGGCCGCCAGCGCGAAGAACGGGAGGAAGCTGAGCTTGGTGCCCTCACGCTGCTCGAACTCGGACTTGGCCTTGGCCCGCAGGCGGGCGATCTTGGTGACGTCGACCTCGACCACCGTCGTGAGCTGGGCCGACACGTGCAGCGACTCGACCATCCGCTTGGCGATGGTCTGGCGCAGCCGCGACATCTTCTCGGTGGTCCCACGCTTGGGCGAGACGGCAGCGGTGCTGCCGGCCGAGGCGGCCGGAGCAGCGGGGGCGGCCGGGGTGGCGGCGGGTGCGGCAGCCGGTGCCGGGGCGGCGGCGGCCTCCTGTGCTGCCTTGGCGGCGTCGAGGACGTCCTGCTTGCGGATCCGTCCACCCACCCCGGTGCCCTTGAGCGACCCGAGGTCGACCTTGTTGTCGGCTGCGAGCTTGCGCACGAGCGGCGTGACGTAGGCCGAGGCGTCGGTCTCGTCCGAGGACGAGGAGGCGGCTGCAGCGGGAGCCGCAGAAGCAGGGGCCGCCTGTGGTGCGGGAGCGGCCGCCTGGCGTGCCGGAGCCTCCTGCGCGGGAGCCTGCTCGGCCGAGGGCTGCTCGGCGGGAGCCTGCTCGGCCGAGGGCTGCTCGGCGGGAGCTTCCTGAACGGGGGCCTCCTGAGCGGGGGCCTCCTGAGCGGGGGCCTCCTGAGCGGGGGCCTCCTGAGCGGGGGCCTCCTGAGCGGGGGCCGAGCCGCCCCCGGAGCCACCGATGA
The DNA here is from genome assembly GCF_039531795.1 of Pedococcus bigeumensis. Classification (NCBI taxonomy): domain Bacteria; kingdom Bacillati; phylum Actinomycetota; class Actinomycetes; order Micrococcales; family Intrasporangiaceae; genus Pedococcus; species Pedococcus bigeumensis. The sequence continues at coordinate 1,058,219 of NZ_BAAAQS010000001.1, forward strand.
CGGCCAGGTCGCCACCGACGGGGACGGTGTCGTCCTCCTGGACGAGGATCTTGGTCAGCGTGCCTGCGACCGGCGACGGGATCTCGGTGTCGACCTTGTCGGTCGAGACCTCGAGGAGCGGCTCGTCCACCTCGACGTGGTCGCCCTCGGCCTTGAGCCAGCGGGTGACGGTGCCCTCGGTGACGGACTCGCCCAGGGCCGGCATCTTCACCGTCTCGCCACCGGGGGCGCCGGAGTCGGAGCCGGAGTCGGAGCCCGAGTCGGAGCTCGAGTCGGAGCTCGAGTCGGAGCCGGCCGGTGCGGACTGTCCCTGGTCGCCGGAGGCCTGGGCCTGCTCGGGCTCGGACGTCGCGGGCTGCGGTTCCTGGTCGGTCGAGGGCGCCTCCGCGGGCGGAGCCTCCTGGGGCTGGTCCTGCTGGGCGTCGCCGCCGTCCTGCTGCGGCTGCGGCTGGTCCGCGCCGCCGTCCTGCTGCGCGGGCTGCTCGCCCCCTCCGGAGCCCTCGGCGCCGTCGCCGATGACCGCGAGGTCGGCGCCCACCGGGACGGTGTCGTCCTCCTGCGCGAGGATCTCCTGCAGCACACCGGCCACGGGGGAGGGGATCTCGGTGTCGACCTTGTCGGTCGAGACCTCGAGGAGCGGTTCGTCAACCGCCACGGTGTCGCCGACGTTCTTCAGCCAGCGCGTCACGGTGCCTTCGGTGACGGACTCACCCAGGGCTGGCATGGTCACGCGTTCAGACATGTGCCTGTCTCTCCTTGTACTCGTGTTCGCTGGCGGTGCTGCGGCAGTGCGGATGGTGCGGCTGGTGCGGTGGTGCGTCAGTGCGGATGGTGCGGCTGTGCGGTGGGTCGGTCAGTTGTGCGCGTGGAGCGGCTTGCCGGCCAGGGCCAGGTGGGCCTCGCCGAGGGACTCGTTCTGGGTCGGGTGGGCGTGGATCAGGCTCGCCACGTCGGAGGGCAGCGCCTCCCAGTTGTAGATGAGCTGGGCCTCCCCGATCTGCTCGCCCATCCGGGCGCCGATCATGTGGACCCCGACGACCGGGCCGTCCTTCTCGCGGACCAGCTTGACGAAGCCCTGGGTCTGCAGGATCTGGGACTTGCCGTTGCCACCGAGGTTGTACTCGTAGGTCTCGATCTCGCCGTACTTCTCAGCAGCCTGCGTCTCGGTCAGACCCACCGAGGCGATCTCGGGGTCGCAGTAGGTGACACGCGGGATGCCGGTCTCGTCGATCACGGCCGGGGCGAGGCCCGCGATCTCCTCGGCCACGAAGATGCCCTGCGCGAACCCACGGTGCGCGAGCTGGAGGCCGGGCACGATGTCGCCCACGGCATACACGCCCTCGACGCCGGTGCGCAGCCGCTCGTCGGTGGTGACGAAGCCACGGTCGAGGTCGACGCCGACCTCGGCGTAGCCGAGCCCGTCGGTGACCGGACCGCGGCCGACGGCCACGAGCAGGAGGTCGGCCTCGATGGTGCTGCCGTCCTCGAGGGACACCGTCACGGTGTCGCCCGACTGGGTCGCGCCGGCGAACTTCACCCCGGTCCGGAACGCGATCTTGCGCTTGCGGAAGGAACGCTCGAGGGTCTTGGAGATGGCTTCGTCCTCGGCTGCGACCAGTCGCGGCAGGGCCTCGACGATGGTCACCTCCGAGCCGAACGAGCGGAACACCGAGGCGAACTCGACGCCGATGACGCCACCGCCGAGGACCACGACCCGCGGCGGGACGAAGTCGAGGGCCAGGGCCTGCTCGGACGTCATCACCCGACCGCCGATCTCGAGGCCGGGGAGCGACTTGGGGTAGGAGCCGGTCGCCAGGACGACGTTGCGCCCGCGGAGCATCCGGCCGCCGACCTCGACGGTGGAACGGTCGACCAGGCGACCCGTGCCCTCGACCAGCTCGACCTTGTGGGCCTTGGCCAGGCCCTGGAGTCCCTTGTAGAGACGGGCGACCACACCGTCCTTGTAGGCGTTGACGCCTGACATGTCGACCGACTCGAACGTCGACTTGATGCCGAACTGCGATCCCTCGCGCGCGGTGTCGGCCACCTCGGCAGCGTGCAGGAGCGCCTTGGTCGGGATGCACCCGACGTGCAGGCAGGTGCCGCCGAGCTTGCCCTTCTCCACGAGCGCCACGGTGAGCCCGAGCTCGGCCGCCCGGAACGCACATGCGTAGCCGCCACTTCCTCCTCCGAGGATCACCACGTCGTAGGTGGTCTCTTCGGTGGTCTCGGCGTCAGCCGACATGCTCGCTCCCTTGCGTCGTGTGCATCGGACATGCGCGTCACCCAGGGGTCGCGGTCAGGTCGTGGCCGGTCCGGGATCGACACAGAGCATCTTGTCACTGTTTGCACAGCGGGGCGCAAGCAGGTCGACCGTTGGTCCGCAGCGACCAGCCGGCGCAGTGGTTGCCGCCACCCCGGTGGCCCCGATGGTGCCGGGATCGTTCCCGGCGTCCCCGTATCGTTGGACCATGGCGTGGTGGAAGCGGGGCGGCAAGCGCTCCATCAAGGGTCCCTCCGACGGGCCGAACATGGCCGTCGACCAGCAGGCGGTCCGCAGGCACCTCACGGAGTTCGCGAGGAGCCGCCGCGGGGTCGAGGCCTACGTCGAGCCGCCCACCAACGTCACCGCCACCACGGTCATCCTGATCGCCCACGACGGGGAGTGGACCCGTCGCGCGGCAGGCACGCGCGACTCCGCGTTCGCGCTCGCGCGCAGCCTCGAGGTGCCCGTCTACGACGTGCTCCAGACCGGCTACCCCAACCGGATGCGCGAGTGGAACTCGCGCCAGCGCAAGAAGCAGTGACGGTATGCCGCGTGCCGAGCCAACGGGTCAAAGCGGTGGTGCGCGGCGGCACGGGGTGCGAGGGTGGACCCACAGACCTGCGGGCCGAACGGCTCGTTCCACAGCAAGGAGCAGGAGGCACCATGGCCAAGTCCGGTGACGGCAAGAAGCCAGGGGGACAGGGCCCCAGCGAGGACGTCAAGCGCAAGTTCCGCGAGGCCCTCGAGAAGAAGCAGTCGCACGCGGGTCGCGACGTCTCGGACGACTCCGAGCACGGCAAGGTCGACCACGCGCAGGCAGCAGCCACGACCGCCACGCAGCAGATGTTCCGTCGCAAGAGTGGTGGCTGACCCTCCTGCTGCATGACAGGTGCGTGCGTCAGGTGCAGGCACGCAGACGAGTGCCTGACTGACGAGTGCCTGACTGAAGAGTGCACGACAGACATGACCGAGGGGCCCGTCCGGATCGGACGGGCCCCTCGGTCATTGTGCGGGCCGGGCGGGAGGCGTCAGCCCGCGTAGTCCTCGACGAGGGCCAGCAGGGTCCCCACGCCGTAGCCGGTCGCACCCTTCGGGGTGTAGCCCCAGGCCGAGCCGTCGTTGAACGACGGACCGGCGATGTCGACGTGGGCCCACGGGGTGCCCTCCGTGACGAACTCCTTGAGGAACAGGCCGGCGGTCAGCATCCCGCCCCAGCGCTCGCCCTTGTGGGCCAGGTCGGCGACGCCCGACTCGAGCTGGCCGCGCAGGTCGGTCGGCAGCGGCATCGGCCACGCGGCCTCGCCGGCGACGTCGGCCGCCGCCCGCACGCGGTCGCGGAAGGCGTCCTCGTTGGCCATGATGCCCGCGACGCGGGCGCCCAGGGCGACCATCTGCGCGCCCGTGAGGGTGGCGATGTCGACGATCGCGTCGGGCTTGGCCTCACCCGCGAGGCAGATGCCGTCACCGAGCACCATGCGTCCTTCGGCATCGGTGTCGAGGATCTCGACGGTCGTGCCGTTGCGCATCGTCACGACGTCGCTCGGGCGCTGGGCCGTGCCGCTCGGCATGTTCTCGGCGAGGCAGAGGTACCCGGTCACCTTGACGGGCAGTCCGAGCTCGGCCGCGGCGAAGACGGTGGCGGCCACGGCGGCGGCGCCGGCCATGTCGGACTTCATCGTGAGCATGCCGGTGGCCGGCTTGATGTTGAGGCCACCCGAGTCGAAGGTGATGCCCTTGCCGACCAGCGCGACCGAACCGTTGGCCTTCGGCGGGTTCCACGTGAGCGTGACCATGCGGGGCGGGTTCACCGACCCCTGGCCGACGCCGACGATGCCGCCGAAGCCGCCCTTCTCGAGGGCCTTCTCGTCGAGCACCTTGATGGTGACCTTGGTGCCCGCGGCGGCGTTGCGCGCCTTGACCGAGTCGGCGAACGACTGCGGGAAGAGCTGGTTCGGGGGAGTGTTGACCAGGTCTCGGGCGTAGGCCTTCGCGTCGGCCAGCACGGCGGCGCGGGTGGCGGCGGCCTTGACCGGCTTCAGCCGCGCGTCGGCGGTGACCACCGTGATGGTGGTGACGAGCTTGACGGCCTTGGCGCTGGGACCGCGCACACCGGCATACCGGTAGGCGCCCAGGGCGGCGCCCTCCGCCACGGCGGCCACGGACTCGACGCCGGTGGTGGGGAGCGCGACCGCGACGCGGGCGGCGTTCTTGAGCGACCGGGTGGCGGCACCGGCAGCGCGGCGCAGCACCTCGTGGTCGAAGGAGGTGGTGCGCGCCGTGCCCTTGCCGAGGCCCGTGAGGACCACCCGTGCCGCGGCCACGCCGGGCACCGCGGCGATGGTCAGGACCTCCTCGGCGGAGCCGGTCGCCTGCAGCGCGGCGAGCTGGGCGGCGACGTGGGTCGCGGCGGCACGGGGCAGGCCGTGGCCCGCGGCCAGTCCGGCCTTGCCGTCGGTCTCGACCGTCGCGAGGACGAGGGCGTCCGTCTTGAGGTCGTGGGCGGGGCGGTCGGACACGTTGACGGTGGTCACGTAGTCATCCTTCGGGGTCGGGGCGGTGGCACCTGCACAGCGCAGGATAGCCGTGCTGGTGGAGGTGGCGGCCCGGGGCGGTAGCGTTCGGCGCATGAGCGACGCAGCCCTCAAGACCTCGCCCCTGCACGACCGGCACGTGGCCCTCGGCGCCAAGATGGCCGACTTCGGCGGGTGGGAGATGCCGATCGAGTACCCCGGCGGCGGCGTCGTGCGTGAGCACACCGCGGTGCGCACCTCTGTCGGCATCTTCGACGTCTCGCACCTCGGCAAGGCCCGGGTCTCCGGGCCGGGGGCCCGTGACTTCGTGAACTCGTGCCTGGCCAACGACCTGGGACGCATCCACGAGGGCAAGGCGCAGTACACCCTGTGCTGTAACGAGTCCGGTGGCGTGGTCGACGACCTGATCGCCTACCTGCGCAGCGACGAGGACGTCTTCCTCATCCCCAACGCCGCCAACACGGCCCGGGTCGTCGAGCTGCTCGCGGCCGCCGCACCCGAGGGCCTGACGGTGGAGAACCTGCACGAGGGCTACGGCGTCATCGCCGTCCAGGGCACCAAGAGCGACGAGGTCCTCGAGGCGCTGGGCCTGCCGACGGGCCACGAGTACATGTCCTTCGTCGAGACCGACTGGAACGGCCACCCGGTCATCGTCTGCCGCACCGGCTACACCGGTGAGCGCGGCTACGAGCTGGTGCCGGCCTGGGAGGTGTCGGCCCAGCTGTGGGACGCCCTGCTCGAGGCCGCAGCGCCGTTCGGCGGGCTGCCCTGCGGTCTCGGCGCGCGCGACACCCTGCGCACCGAGATGGGCTATGCGCTGCACGGCAACGAGCTCTCCGTCGACATCACGCCGGTGCAGGCGCGGGTCGGCTGGGCCGTGGGCTGGAAGAAGGAGTCGTTCTGGGGCAAGGACGCGCTGGTCGCCGAGAAGGCCGCCGGCCCCGCACGGGTCGCCTGGGGCCTGCTGGCCACTGGTCGCGGCATCCCGCGCGCCCACTGCGCCGTGAAGATCGGCGACGAGGTCGTCGGCGAGGTCACCTCAGGCACGTTCAGCCCGACCCTCAAGAACGGCATCGCGCTGGCCCTGCTGGCGCCGTCGGTCGCCGCCGGCGACGAGGTCGTCATCGACGTGCGTGGCCGCGACGTCCCCGCGACGGTCGTCAAGCCGCCCTTCGTCGAGGTCGACGTCCGCGAGGCCTGAGCGTCCGGCGGGGTCCGAGACGCGCTCTCGACCCCGCGAGCGAAGGACAGCGCAACGCCAGGACCGGGGCGAGCAGAGGAGGAGCGGGTATGCCGGGTGCCGACTTCCGCGGCCACGCCTACCTCGCGCGGGTGGAGTGGAGCGGTTCGACGGGCGCGGGTTACCGCGCCTACCCGCGGGCGCACACCGCGTGGACGCCCCCGGCGACCGAGGGTTTCGACCTGAGCGCGGACCCGCACTTCCGCGGCGACGCCGACCTGCCCAACCCCGAGCAGCTGCTCGTGCTGGCGGCCTCGTCGTGCCAGCTGCTGTCGTTCCTCGCCGTGGCTGCCCGTGGCGGCGTCGACGTCGTGTCCTACGAGGACGACGCGACGGGGGAGATGCCGGACGACCTGGCGCCGCAACGGATCTCGCGCATCGTGCTGAGGCCGCGCGTCCGGGTGGCGTCGCACGCGGGTAGCCCCAGCTCGGCGGTCGACCTCGCCGCCGTCGAACGGATGCTGCACGAGGCCCACGAACAGTGCTACATCGCGAACTCGCTCACCACCGAGGTCGTGCTGGAGCCGAGCGTCGAGGTCGCACCCGGCTGACCTGCGGGCTGTCGGTGCCTGCCCTTACCTTCGAGCCATGAGGTACGGCTTCGTGGTCCCGTTCGCTGATCCGCGCGAGTTCGCGGAGGTGGCAGTCCTGGGGGAGCAGCACGGCTGGGACGCCATCTTCACCTGGGAGAGCCTCTACGGCGAGCACGCCTGGGTCACGCTGGCTGCCGCGGCGGTGCAGACCTCCCGCATCCGGCTCGGCACGTTGCTGACCCCGGCGTCCCGACACCGTCCGTGGGACCTCGCCTCCATGGTGGGCTCGGTCGACCGGCTCAGCGGCGGACGGGTGGTCATGTCGGTCGGGCTCGGTGCGCTGCACTCGGGCTGGACGCGGTTCGAGCCCGACGAGGGCCGCGCCGCGCGAGCCCGCAAGCTCGACGAGTCCCTCACGGTCTACCGCGGGCTGCTCTCGGGCGAGCCGTTCACGTTCGACGGCACCTACTACCCGGTGGGGCCCGAGCGTGACGACGCGCCACCGACACCCGCGCCCCCGCCCCAGCGCCCACACCCACCGGTGTGGGTGGTCGGCGCCTACCTGCCGGGGCAGCAGCGGCAGCGCTCGCTGGAGCGCGCCGCCCGGTGGCAGGGCGTGCTGCCGACGGTCGCGGTGCCCGATGCCAAGCCCGGCAGCCCACACCTGACCCTCGACTCGGTCGCCGAGGCGCTGGACGTCCTCCGTGGCCTGCGCGAAGGGGCCGGCCTGCCGTGGGAGGGCTACGACGTCGTCATCGAGGGCGACAGCACCGGCGAGTTCGTGAAGTCGGCGGGCACCCCGGCGCAGTGGGAGGACCTCGGGGCCACCTGGTGGGTCGAGAGCTGGTGGAGCGTGGAGCCGGGCGCCGAGGGGCTGGCCGAGATCCGGCGCCGGGTCGAGGCGGGCCCGCCCGGGTAGCGGTGGGGGCGCCGGGCCGGGCCGATCGTGTGGTGGGTCAGCCAGGGGCGTGTGCCTCGACCGCGGCCAGGACGTCGGGCACGCGGAGCAGGGGCAGCGGGTGCATCACCTTGGCGACCTGGGGGGCGAACGCGGGGGAGTCGGACAGGACCTGCGCCGACGGCCCGTCCGCGACGACCTCCCCTTCGGCGAGGACCACGACCCGGGTGGCGACCTCGGCTGCCAGCTCGACGTCGTGGGTGGCGACCACCACCGCGCAGCCCTGCGCAGCCCGCTCGGCCAGGATCGCGGTGAGCCGGTCCTTGGCGGCGTAGTCGAGTCCACGGGTGGGCTCGTCGAGCAGGAGCAGAGCGGGCTTGCGGGCCAGGACCAGGCTCAGCGCGACGCACATGCGCTGCCCCTCGGACAGCTCGGCTGCCGTGCCGTCGAGCCGGACGTCGAGGGCGTTGAGGGCGTCGAGGTCGGGGGCCAGTCGGGCGAGCAGCGCTGCGGTGGTCCCGGCGACCAGGCCGGAGGTGGTGTCGTGGGCGCGCAGCTGGGCCGAGACCGGCCCGTCCGACAGCAGCAGGCCCGGGTCCTGGGCGGCCAACGCTGTGGTCCCGGTGACGGACAGGCGCCCCGAGGTCGGCGCGAGGGTCGAGTCGAGGGCGCCGAGGAGGGTCGACTTGCCGGAGCCGTTGCGGCCCATCAGGGCCACGACCTCGCCCGCACCCACGCGCAGGTCCACGCTGCGCAGGGCGATGACCGTGTCACGCACCAGGCTCAGCCGGCGCGCGTCGGCCACGGCAGGCGCCGTGGGGGAGCCGGATCCCCCCGCCGCGGCCCCCCGCGGATCGAGCGTCGCTCCCGTCAACGCCGGCGCCAGCGACGTGCGGAGGGCGCGAGCCGACCGTCGGGCTTCGCGGACCGACAGCGCGGGGCGGTCCCAGCCCAGCCGGAGCCCCAGCTCGACCACCGGCGGGTGCAGCGCGGAGACCGCCATGGCGGCACGGGGGTCGAGCGGCCCACGGGCCTGTCCGGCCTCCACGAGCAGCACCGCGTCCGCGTGGTGCACGACGCGTTCGAGCCGGTGCTCCGCCACGACCACGGTGGTGCCCACGTCGTGCACCAGGCGGTGCAGGATCGCCAGCACCTCCTCTGCCGCGACGGGGTCCAGCGCCGAGGTGGGCTCGTCGAGCACCAGGACCCGCGGTCCTCCGACGACGGCCACCCCGATGGCCACCCGCTGCTGCTGGCCGCCCGAGAGCTCGGTGACCGGTCGCGACCGCAGGTCGGCGATCCCCAGCAGGTCGAGGGTCTCCTCCACCTGGCGCTGGCCGGCATGGGGGTCGTCGGCGCGGGCAGGCATCCCGCCGGCGATGACGGACTCGACGGTGCCGGCGCCCAGGGCGTTCGCCGGGTCCTGCCGCACGAGGCCGACCAGTGGCCGAGTGCCGACGGGGTCGGCAGTGTGCAGGTCAGCGCCGTCGACCAGCACCCGCCCCGTCAGGTGTGGGGAGGACCGGTCGCCGTCCCGGGTCAGCCCGGCGTCGAGGCATCTGAGGAGCGAGGTCTTGCCCGACCCGGTCGGGCCGACGACGAGGAGCAGCTCACCCTCGGGCACGCCGAAGGTGACGTCGCGCAGGGCCGGCTGCCCGGCATACTCCAGGCTCACGCCCTCGAACTCGATCACGGTGCGAACCCTAGAGTGGGGGGATGAGCGATGCCTGGACGTGGACCTACCTCGACGCCGACGGAGCGCAGCTGAGTGGCGACGGGCTGGTGACGACGGCGTTCCCGTCGCAGTCCGACGCCGAGAACTGGTTCGGTGAGTCGTGGCACGAGCTGACCGACCTCGGGGTGGACGCCGTCAACCTGTTCCACGAGGGGCGCCTGGTCTACGGACCGATGAGCCTGCGGGCGGCCGAGTAGGCGGACGGCCGGGAGGTCGTCAGGCGGGGAACTCGCCGCGCTTGACCAGCGGGCGCGGCATCCGCGACCGGCGGAGCTGGAACCCGCGCATCGCCGCGTACATCGCGAGCCCACGACCGACCTTGTCCGCGCCGAACTTGGCGATGAGCTTGGCCTTGAGCCGTCGCCACATGAAGAAGCCGTCGACCGCGGCAGCCAGCAGGAGGCCGTAGACGCCGATCGAGACCGCCGCGAACACGGCCGGGATGCGGACGAACGACAGCGCCAGGACGACGAGCATCACGGGCAGCATGAACTCGCCGAAGTTCCAGCGGGCGTCCACGTAGTCGCGGATGTAGCGGCGGACCGGACCCTTGTCACGCGCGGGGAGGTGGGCGTCGTCGCCGGTGACCATGGCGGCACGCTGCTTCAGCTGTGCCTCCCGCCGCTTGTCACGGTCGACGCCGCGAGCTGCCTTGCGATCGGCCACGACCAGGGGGCGCCGGTTCGCGGCTTCCTGGTCCTTGCGCTTGGGCGTGGGCCGGTTCTTGGCGCCCTCTCGGGGCGCGAGCGTCTCGGCCTGCTGCTCGTTCAGGGTCTTGTTGCGTCCAAACACAGGCTCACTGTATGCCGTCGGACCGGCTTCCCCCGCATCCACTGCAGCCGGGGACAGCGCTCGCGGTCCCACGCCCGGAGGGCGACGGTCCCACCCGTTAGGCTCCCGACCGTGACCGACGACGTGCTGACTGCTGACCAGATCTCCGCCCTCAGGGACACCGTTGCCGGCCTCATGCCGGGCCTGCGCAAGGACCTCGAGGACCTCACGCGCATCCCGAGCGTGAGCCTCGACGCCTTCGACCAGGCCCACGTCGAGGCCAGCGCCGAGGCGACCGCCGCGCTCCTGCGCGCCGAGGGGCTCGAGGTCGAGATCGTCCGCGAGGGGGGCCGCCCGGCCGTCATCGGGCACATCGACGGACCCGAGGGTGCGCCCACGGTCCTGCTCTACGCCCACCACGACGTGCAGCCTCCCGGTGACGACAAGGACTGGGACAGTGCGCCTTTCGAGCCCACCGAGCGTGACGGCCGGCTCTACGGTCGGGGCGCCGCCGACGACAAGGCCGGGATCATGGCCCACCTCGCCGCCCTGCGCGCCCACACCGGCGCCCTCCCGGTCGGTGTCACGGTCTTCGTCGAGGGCGAGGAGGAGATCGGCTCCGACTCCCTGCCGACCCTGCTGGAGAAGCACGGCGAGAAGCTGCGGGCCGACGCGATCGTCCTCGCCGACTCGACCAACTGGGCGATCGGCGAGCCCGCCCTGACGACCACCCTGCGCGGCCTGATCCGCGTCGTCGTGACGGTGCGGACCCTCGACCACGGAGTGCACTCGGGCATGTTCGGCGGTGCCGTCCCCGATGCCCTCACCCCGCTCGTCCGGATCCTCGCCAGCCTCCACGACGACGCCGGCGACGTCGCGATCGCCGGTCTGAAGTCGGGCAAGGCCAGCGACCTCGACTTCGACGAGGCCCGCCTTCGTGAGGAGTCCGGGCTGCTCGACGGCGTCGAGGTCATCGGCACGGGCAGCCTCCTCGACCGCATCTGGGCCAAGCCGACCGCCACCGTCATCGGCATCGACGCGCCCTCGGTGGCGAAGTCGTCGAACACCCTGGTGCCGAGCGCGAGCGCCAAGGTCTCGATCCGGCTCGCCCCGGAGGAGGACCCCCTGGATGCGTATGCCGCGGTGCAGCGCCACATCGAGGCGAACACCCCGTGGGGTGCCAGGGTGGAGGTGCACCTCGACGACCAGGGCTCGGGTTTCGACGCCCACGCGGACGGCCCGGTCTACGACCAGGCGCGGGCCGCCTTCACCGACGCGTGGGGGGTCGTGCCCGTCGACATCGGCGTGGGCGGGTCGATCCCGTTCGTCGCGTCGTTCGCGACGAAGTTCCCCGACGCCGCCATCCTCGTGACCGGGGTCGAGGACCCCGACACACGGGCCCACGGTGCGAACGAGTCGCTCCACCTCGGCGAGTTCGAGAAGGTCTGTGTTGCCGAGGCCGTCCTCCTGGCCCGCCTGGGGGCCATGCCCCGCTGACCATGCCCCGCTGACCAAGCCTCGTCGATCTCGCCGTTGACCTCGCCGTCGACCTCGCCCGGCCGATGTCCCGGAGCCGACCCGGATCCGACAGCCAGCCCCAACCGCCCGTCCCGAGGAGAGTCCGGTGACCGATTTCCCCACCCTGCCGCGGGACTTCACCTTCGGCGTCGCGTCCGCGGCCTACCAGGTCGAGGGCGCCGTCAACGAGGGCGGCCGCGGCCGCTCGGTCTGGGACACCTTCTGCGACAAGCCGGGAGTCATCGTCGGTGGGGCCAGCGGGGCCATCGCCTGCGACCACTACCACCGCTACCGCGAGGACGTGGAGCTGCTCAAGGTGCTCGGCGTCGACAGCTACCGGTTCTCCGTCTCCTGGCCGCGCATCCTGCCCACGGGGACGGGCGAGGTGAATGCGGCCGGTCTGGACTTCTACGACCGGCTGGTCGACGAGCTGCTCGACGCGGGCATCGAGCCCACGGCGACGCTCTTCCACTGGGACACCCCGCAGGCCCTGGAGGACCGCGGCGGCTGGACCGGTCGCGAGATCACCGAGCACTTCGCGGCCTACGCGACGATCGTCGGCGAGCGGCTCGGTGACCGAGTGGCCCGCTGGATGCCGCTGAACGAGCCCAACGTCGTCACCATGCTGGGCTACGCGATCGGCAACCACGCGCCCGGGCGCTCGCTGGGGTTCGACGCGCTCCCCGTGGTGCACCACCTGCTCCTCGGGCACGGGCTCGCGACCCAGGCGCTGCGCGCGGCGGGCTGTCGCGAGATCGGCATCGCGAGCAACCACGCACCGGTGTGGCCGGCCTCGCCGGCCCCCCGGGACGTCGAGGCGGCCGAGCTCTACGACAACCTCTGGAACTGGATGTTCGCCGACCCGGTACTGCTCGGCCGTTACCCCGTCGAGGGCACCGAACAGGGCTTCCCGAGCTACCGCGACGGCGACCTCGCCACCATCGCCGAGCCGCTGGACTGGTTCGGCATCAACTACTACAACCCGGCGCGCATCGGTGCGCCCGGGCTGGCGCCCGACAGCTCCCAGCTCGACGGGGCGCAGCTGCCGCCCGGGCTACCGTTCGAGAACCGTCGCATCGAGGGCTACGAACGCACCGACTTCGACTGGCCGATCGTCCCGGAGGGTCTGGCCCAGATCGTCCGGACCTTCCGTGACCGGTATGCGGAGCAGCTCCCGCCGCTGTACGTGACCGAGAGCGGCTGCTCCTTCCACGACGCCGACCCGGTCGACGGCCGCGTGCCCGACCCGCGACGGATCGCCTACCACGACGCCCACCTGCGGGCGCTGGCCGACGAGGTCCGCGACGGCGCCGACGTGCGTGGCTACTTCGCCTGGTCGGCCACCGACAACTTCGAGTGGGCGGCGGGCTACGCCGAGCGGTTCGGGTTGGTCCACGTCGACTACCGCACGCAGGTCCGCACGCCCAAGGACTCCTACCACTGGTATCGCGACCTCATCGCGCACACCCGAGCGAACGGAACACCGTCATGACCCCCAGCGCCACCGCCCGCACCCACGACGTCGTGGTCTTCGGGGCCACCGGCTTCGTCGGCCGGCTCGTCGCCGCCTACCTCGCCGAGCACGCGCCGGCGGGCACCCGTGTCGCCCTCGCCGGTCGCTCCGAGCGACGGCTCGAGGAGGTGCGGTCGGGGCTGCCGGCCGCGGCACGCGACTGGCCCCTGGTGGTCGCCGACGCGGCCGACCCGGTCGCCCTGCGTGCCCTGGCCGAGTCGACGACGGTGGTCGCCTCGACCGTCGGCCCCTACCTGCGCTACGGCCTGCCCCTCGTCCAGGCCTGTGCCGAGGCCGGCACGCACTATGCCGACCTCACGGGGGAGGTGCTGTTCGTCCGGCGGGCGATCGACGCCGTCGACGCCCGTGCCCGGGAGACCGGCGCCCGCATCGTGACCGCCTGCGGGTACGACTCGATCCCGTCCGACCTCGGGGTGCACCTGCTGCACGAGCGCGCCGTCGCGGACGCGGCCGGCGGGCTGCTCGACACGACCCTGCACGCCAAGTCGAAGGGCGGCCTGAGCGGCGGCACGATCGACTCCTCGCGAGCCCAGCTCGAAGCGGTGGCGCAGGACAAGGCGCTGCGCAAGGTCGTCTTCGACGCCTACGCCCTCAGCCCCGACCGGGCCGCCGAGCCCGACCTGGGCAAGGAGCGCGACGCGAGCTCGGTGTTCGTCGACGCGGAGACCGGCGACTGGGTGGGCCCGTTCATCATGGCCGGTTTCAACACCCGGATCGTGCGTCGTAGCAACGCACTTCGGCGCCACGCCTACGGACGACGGTTCCGCTACCGCGAAGTGAGCGCGTACGGCAAGGGCTTGCGGGGCCGTCGCCGCGCCACCGTCTTCTCCGCCCTGCTGGGGCTGGCCTACGCAGGCATGGCCAACCCCCGCACCCGGCCGATCGTCGACCGCCTCGCGCCCTCGCCCGGCGAGGGACCCAGCGAGCAGGCCCGGCTGTCGGGGTGGTTCGCGATGAAGATCCGCACCACCACCGAGACCGGTCGCCGTTACCTCGCCACCGTGGCGGCCCAGGGCGACCCGGGGTATACCGCGACGGCCGTGATGCTGGGTGAGTCCGCGCTGTGCCTCGCCCTGGACGGCGCAGCCCTGCCCGAGGCCGCTGGGGTGCTGACCCCGTCGACGGCGATGGGTGACGCGCTCGTCGACCGGCTCCGTGCGCGGGACTTCACGATGACCGTGGACGAGCTGACCGACCGCCCCTGAACTCGGTCGGGTCAGCCCGCCCACGGGAAGTGCGGCGGCCCGCACACAGCGAGACCAGCCCCACCTCTCCGCTGCTCGGACAGGCCGAGCACGTCGGATGCAGGCATCGCGACCGCGGATCGCCACACCATACGGTGCGACGACGTCGCCGACAGCGTGGGTGCGAGCCTGCGTGTCATCGTGACCAGGGGCGATCCTCCCACGTGGAGCGTGGATCCCTGCAGATCACCCAGTATGTGAGGGGTCGCCTGCGTTTGGCCTCCCTCAGGAGGACTAGTCCCGGTGGGTCTCTCCCGGCAGGGCCAGCATCTGGTCGAGCGCGACGCGCGCGTGGTGGGCCACCTCGGGGTCGACCCGGATCGGGTTGACGACGCGACCCTGCACCAGTGACTCGAGCGTCCACACGAGGTGGGGCAGGTCGATGCGGTTCATCGTGGAGCAGTAGCAGACGTTCTTCTCCAGGAACGAGATCTGCTGTTCGGGGAACTGTGCCGCCAGGCGCCGCACCAGGTTGAGCTCGGTGCCGACGACCCACTTGGTGCCGGCCGGCGCCGCCGCGATGGTGGTGATGATCTTCTCGGTCGAGCCCACCTCGTCGGCCGCCTCGACGACCTCGTGCTGGCACTCGGGGTGGACGATCACCTTGACGCCGGGGATCTCGCGCCGGGCCTGCTCGACCGCGGCCAGGCTGAACCGCCCGTGCACCGAGCAGTGGCCACGCCACAGGATCATCGTGGCGTCCTCGAGCTCCTGGCGGGTCAGGCCGCCCATCGGCTTGTGCGGGTCGAAGACGACGCACCCGTCGAGCTCGCCACCGAGGTCGCGGACGTAGGTGTTGCGACCGAGGTGCTGGTCGGGCAGGAAGAGCACCTTGCCGCCCTCGCCCGCCTGGTCCAGGGCCCAGGCAAGGGCGGTGCGCGCGTTGGACGACGTGCAGATCGTGCCGCCGTGCCGGCCGGTGAACGCCTTGATCGCCGCGGAGGAGTTCATGTAGGTGACGGGGACCGTGCGGTCGGCGACGCCGGCCTCGACCAGGTCGTCCCAGGCGTCCTCGACCTGCCGGATCGCGGCCATGTCAGCCATCGAGCAGCCCGCAGCCAGGTCGGGCAGGATCACGGTCTGCTCGTCGCTGGTGAGGATGTCGGCCGACTCGGCCATGAAGTGGACCCCGCAGAAGACGATGTAGGGCGCGTCGGGCCGCGCGGCCGCGTCCTTGGCCAGCTTGAAGGAGTCGCCCGTGACGTCGGCGAACTCGATCACCTCGTCGCGCTGGTAGTGGTGGCCGAGCACGAAGACCCGGTCACCCAGTGCGGCCTTGGCCGCGCGGGCCCGCTCGACGAGACCCGGGTCGGAGGGTGCCGGCAGGTCGCCCGGACACTCCACGCCACGCTCGGTGTGCAGGTCGGTGCCGCGACCGAGGACCAGCAGGGGGAGGGGCGAGGGACGGGAGTCCGACTGCGTCACAGGGGTGCTCACGCAGCGATCGTATGCCGTGCGGTGCCGGGCCTGGCGCGGCCCACCGGGCTAGGGTCGCGCCCATGCACGACGACCACGCGCTGGCCGCCTTGGGGACGGCGACCGCAGCGATGCTCGCCACCGTCCGCACCACCGACCCGGCAGCGACGGTGCCCGCCTGCCCGGGCTGGACGGTGACCGACCTCGTCGACCACCTGGGCCGGGTGCACCTCTGGGCTGCCCACAGCGCGCGGCAGGGCGCACCGCCGGACCCGTACCCGCGGCGGGACCGAAGCCAGCCACTGGCCGACTGGTATGCCGCGTGCGCCGCCACGATCGTGTCGACGCTGGCCGAGCTGTCCCCGGACCACCCCTCGTGGAGCTTCTCGGCCGACCCTGCGCACCGGACCGCGCGGTTCTGGCGGCGTCGTCAGCTCCACGAGACCACGGTCCACCACGTCGACGCGCTGCAGGCTGCTGGCCGCCTCCCGGTGTCGGGGTTGGTGGGCGATCTCCCCGGCCTCACTGCGGAGGACGCCGCCGATGGCGTGGCGGAGGTCTTCGAGGTGATGGCTCCCCGGAGCCTGGTCCGTCACGCGGGGCTCCAGCCCCTGGACGTGATCCCGGCGCCAGCGCCGATCGCGTTGTGCTGCACCGACGTCGACGCGTCATGGACCGTGCGGTTGGTCGAGGGAGCGGTCGTGCTGGCCTCCGGGGTCGCGGAGGGAGCGGTCGCCCGGGTCAGTGGACCCGCGACCCAGCTCTACCTCGCTCTGTGGCACCGAGCCGACCCCGCAGAGCTCTCGGTGGACGGCGACCAGGCGGCCGCCCGAGCCCTGCTCGGTGCTGCCCTCGTGCCGTAGGTGGGTCGACCTAGAGCGGGTGGATCTTGCTGCTGGACATCGCGACGCTGACGGTGTTCTCACCGAAGCGCACGTGGATCCGGTCGCCGGTGACGCGCACGATCGAACCGAGTCCGTGCCGGTCGTGGGTGACCCGGTCGTTGACGGCGAAGTCCGGGATGACCGGGACCTCGGCGGCGCGGAATGGGCTGTTGGGCAGGTGGGGCTTCTTGGCGGGCTGACGGGGGCGCATGTGTCCAGTGTGGACCTCTTTGCCGCCACCCGCCTCCACCGCGCCACGCATTTGCCACCAATCCGTGCTCAACCGGGGCGAATTTGGCCCTTCACCGCCACCCGCACGCGGACTGCAAGGATGGGACCGTGCATGTCGTCATCGCGCCGGACTGTTTCACCGGCACCCTCACTGCCCAGCAGGCTGCCCAGGCGATGGCCCAGGGGTGGGCCTCGAGCGCACCGCACGACCTGCTGACCCTGCGACCGTTGTCGGACGGAGGCCCCGGTTTCCTCGACGTCCTTGCAGGGGCCATCCCCGAGGCCCAGACCCTGGCGGTGACGGTCACCGACCCCCTCGGTCGTGAGGTGCCCGCGGCGCTGCTGGTGGTCGACGACGGTGGACGCCGCACGGCATACCTCGAGTCCGCGCAGGCGGCCGGTCTCCACCTGCTCGCGGCCGACGAGCGCAACCCGGCCGTCACGAGCACCTGGGGCGTGGGCCAGCTGCTCGAGGCCGCCCTCGCCGAAGGGGTCGATCGCATCGTCGTGGGGCTGGGTGGCAGCGCCACCAACGACGCGGGCGCCGGCCTGCTGGCGGCCCTGGGTGCCGGGTCGGCCCACGACCTGGCCCGGGGCGGCCTGGCGCTCGCGGAGGTCTCCGACACGGCCCTGCCGGGGCTGGTCGAGACCCGCGAACGCTTCCGCGACGTCGAGCTCGTGCTCGCCACCGACGTCGAGTCACCCCTGCTCGGTCTCCAGGGGGCGAGTGCGGTGTTCAGCCCTCAGAAGGGCGCCTCGCCGGAGGTCGCCCAGGCACTGGAGGGCGCCCTGGGACGGTTCGTCGAGGTCGTGCGCCGCACGGTGCCGGAGCAGACCGACCTCCTGACGGGGTCGGCCCGACGGCTCGACAAGTCGCCGGGCGCCGGCGCCGCGGGCGGTCTGGGGTACGCGCTGCTGCTGCTCGGCGGCACGCGGGTCAGCGGGGTGGGCGAGGTCCTCGAGGCAGTCGGGTTGCGCGAGCTGCTGCGGGCGGCCGACCTCGTGGTCACGGGGGAGGGCTCCTTCGACTGGCAGAGCCTGCAGGGCAAGGTCGTGGCGGGGGTCGCCGCACTGGCGCTCGAGACGGCCACGCCGAGCGTCGTGATCGCGGGCCAGGCCCTGGTCGGGCGACGGGAGGCCATGACCCTGGGGCTGTCCGGGAGCTACGCGGTGGCCGACACGCCCGCCGAGGTCGAGGCCGCCATGGCCGATCCGGTCGGCACCCTCGCGGCGCGAACCGCCCGGGTGGCGGCCACCTGGTCCCCCCGCGCCTGAGCTCGTCGTACAGTGGAGATGCGCGGGGAACATTTCGCGCGAACCGTGGGTTGGCACCAGTGGCCGACCTCCACCGACATGAAGGACGCATCACCATGAGTGTTCAGGACCAGACCGCTGCGGCGACCACCGTCGACGCCACCGAGGCGCCCGCCGAGGCCACGCACGGCGTGCTCCTCACTGATGTGGCTGCCGCCAAGGTGAAGTCCCTGCTCGAGCAGGAGGGTCGTGACGACCTGCGCCTGCGCGTGGGCGTGCAGCCCGGTGGCTGCTCCGGCCTCATCTACCAGCTGTACTTCGACGAGCGCACCCTCGACGGTGACCTCGTCCGCGACTTCGACGGTGTCGAGGTCGTCGTCGACCGGATGAGCGCCCCCTACCTCGAGAACGCCAGCATCGACTTCGCCGACACGATCGAGAAGCAGGGCTTCACCATCGACAACCCCAACGCCGGCAGCTCCTGCGCCTGCGGCGACTCCTTCAGCTGATCGAGCACGGCAGCCGAGCGAACATGATGCGCCCGTCACCACTGGTGACGGGCGCATCGCCGTTCGGTCGCCGGAGGCGCCGCGCTAGCGGTACTCGGGGTTCGGGTAGTCGAACCGGGCGCCCGCGTCCCACTCGGTGCGCTGGTTGCCGCCGACCGGGAAGCCACCCGCAGCCTTCAGCAGCGCCGCGAGGTGCATGAGGTTCCACGTCATGAACGTGGTGTTCCGCTGGGTGAACTCGTTCTCGGGGCCGCCGCTGCCGGGGTCCAGGTACGAGGGACCCGGCCCCGCCTCGCCGATCCACCCGGCGTCGGCGGCTGGGGGGATCGAGTAGCCGATGTGCTGGAGGCTGTAGAGGATGTTGGACGAGCAGTGCTTGATGCCGTCCTCGTTGCCGGTGATGATGGCGCCGCCGACCTTGCCGTAGTAGACGTACTGCCCTGCGGCGTTGGTCATCGACGAGCCGGCGTACAGACGCTCGATCACCCGCTTGGTGACGCTCGAGTTGTCGCCCAGCCAGATCGGCCCGGCGACGACGAGGATGTCGGAGTCGAGGATCCCCGCGAACAACGTCGGCCACTCGTCACGGTCCCAGCCGTGCTCGGTCATGTCGACGTAGACGCCGGTCGCGATGTCGTGGTCGACGGCCCGGACCAGGTCGACCTCGACCCCGTGCTTGCGCATGATGCCGGCGCTGATGTCGACCAGGGCCTGGGTGTTGCTGGGCTCGGGGGAGCGCTTGAGGGTGCAGTTGACGAAGGTGGCGCGCAGGCCGGTGAAGTCGAAGGCGCCGAGGTCGGGTTGGGTCATGGTCCGACTGTGCTCCTTGTCGCCGCTGGCGGCAACGGTTCGTCAGGCTGCTGCGCGCACCGCACCGCCACAACAGGTAGGTTTTCGCGCGTGCAGATAGCCATCACGGGTTCCATCGCCACTGACCACCTGATGACCTTCAAGGGCAGGTTCCGCGACAGCCTCGTCGTCGAGCAGCTCGACAAGGTCTCGCTGTCGTTCCTCGCGGACGACCTCGAGGTGCGCCGGGGCGGGGTGGCCGCGAACATCGCCTTCGGGATGGCCAACCTCGGCCAGCGCCCGATCCTCGTGGGGGCGGTGGGTGAGGACTTCGCCGACTACCGCAGCTGGCTCGAGCGCCACGGCGTCGACTGCCACTCGGTGCACGTGTCCGAGTCGAAGCACACGGCCCGCTTCGTCTGCACGACCGACGAGGACATGGCCCAGATCGCCACCTTCTACGCCGGCGCGATGAGCGAGGCGCGGGCCATCGAGCTCGATCCCATCGCGCACCGCGTGGGCGGGCTCGACCTCGTCCTGATCGGTGCGAACGACCCCGAGGCGATGCTGCGCCACACGCGCGAGTGCCGCTCGCGCGGCATACCCTTCGCTGCCGACCCGAGCCAGCAGCTCGCCTTCGCCGACGGCGAGACCATCCGCCAGCTCATCGACGGCGCCGACTTCCTGCTCACCAACGAGTACGAGGCCGCGCTGACCGAGCAGAAGACCGGCTGGGGCGTCGAGGAGATCGCCGACCGCGTGCACACCCGGGTGATCACGCGGGGCAAGGACGGTGTCTCCATCGAGCGCAAGGGCGAGGAGACCATCGAGGTCTCGGTCGCCCGCGAGGTGCGCCGTGCTGACCCCACGGGTGTCGGTGACGCGTTCCGGGCCGGTTTCCTCACCGGTCTGGCGGCCGACCTCGGTCTCCAGCACTCCGCCGAGCTCGGCTCGATGCTCGCGACCTACGTGATCGAGACCGTGGGCACGCAGGAGTACACGCTGGGCAAGGCGAGCTTCCTCCAACGGCTGGCTGACGCCTACGGCCAGGAGTCGGCCGACGCCATCGAGCCCCACATCGCCTGCATCGCACCCTAGGCGGGAGGTGCCACGGTGGTGACCGCCGAGCCGGTCGAACCCCTGCCCACCAGCTGGGTCTTCGACCTCAGCGAGGTGGAGGACGGCGAGGACATGGTCGCCGTCGGGGGAGACCTGCGGGCGGGCACGCTGATCGAGGCCTACCGCAGCGGCGTCTTCCCCATGGGGTTGGGAGAGCACGGTGCCCGACCGCTCGGCTGGTGGTCGCCGGACCCCCGCGGCGTCCTGCTGCCTGGGGGAGTGCATGCCAGCCGTTCCCTCCAGAAGTCGTTGCGGCACTTCGAGATGCGGGTCGACACCGCCTTCCGCGAGGTGGTCGAGGCCTGCGCCGACCCGAGTCGTGACGGGCGCTGGATCACCGACGAGATCATGGACGCCTACACCGAGCTGCACGCGCTGGGCTGGGCGCACAGCATCGAGACCTGGCAGGACGGGCAGCTCGTCGGCGGCCTCTACGGCATCAACGTGGGCGGGCTCTTCGCGGGGGAGTCGATGTTCCACCGGGTCACCGATGCGTCCAAGGCGGCCGTCGTGGCCACTGCCGGCTACGTCTTCGCCGATGGTGACCCCCGTCGCCTCATCGACGTGCAGTGGGCGACCGACCACCTGCGCAGCCTCGGCGTGGTCACGGTCTCCCGACGCGACTACCTCGAGCGCCTGGGCGAGGCCGTCAAGCTCGACCCCCCGACGTTCTCGGCCTAGCCACCCCGGCGCCCGACACGGGCAGGGCTCATCCCACCGTGCGCACCCGGTATGCCGCGTGCCCACCGTCCGTGGCGACCTCACCGAGGTAGTCCTGGGCCCGCATCCGGCACCACGCCGGGATGTCGGCCCCTGCCGCCGGGTCGGTCGCCCACACCTCGAGCACCGTGCCGGCGGGGGAGTCCTGGGCGACCTGCGCGAGCCTGATCACCGGGAGCGGGCAACGCAGGCCGCGGGCGTCCACGACGACCGGCGCGGCCCCGGCGGAGGCCGGCTCCTGCTCCTCGGCGGGTCCCGGTGTGTCGGTCACAGGCGGCGTGCCCCGAGCTCGGTCCGCACCGACTCGACCACGTCGGCGATGACGGCGCAGAAGGCCTCGACCTGCCCGGCGCGGTCCGGTGCCACGGCGGACAGGGGCAGGGTCACCCGCACGTTGCCGTGGGTCAGGGCACCCATCGCGGCCAGGACGTGGCTGGGCTCGAGGGTGCTCGCCGTGCACGCCGAACCCGACCCCACCGCGAAACCCCGGCGGTCGAACTCGCGCACCAGCGCCTCCCCGTCGGCGTAGAGGGCCGAGAAGGTCACCACGTGGGGCAGGCGGTCCAGCGGGTCTCCCGCGACCTCGACGTCGGGGACCTGCGCGGCCGCCCTCCGGACGAGGTCGACGAGGGCGAACGCCTCCGCCTGCTCCCGCCCGGCCTCGGCCACGGTCTGCTGCCAGGCCTCGGCTGCCGCCAGGGCCAGCGGGACCCACGGCGTGTGCCGGGTGGGTCCGCTCAGGGCGACGTCCGGGTCCGCGGGGCCCGGGAGCAGCCACCGCGTGCGCTCGGGGACCACGACGACCCCGAGGCCGCCCGGCCCGCCCCAGGACGCGGCCTCGGCCGCCAGGACGTCGAAGGTGCCGGGGATGCCCGTGCGCCCGAGCGACGCCTGGGCGTCGACCCCGAGGGGCACGCCTGCGGCACGGCAGGCCTCGCCGGCGGCCTCGAGCGGCTGGATCGTCCCCACCTCACCGTTGGCGTGCTGGAGGAGGGCGGCCACCGTGCCCGGTGCGCCCACGGCCGCACCCCAGGCGGTGAGGTCCACTCGCCCGACGGAGTCGACGGCCACCGCGTCGAAGACCGCCGGGTCGCCAGCGGCGTCGGCGGCGTGGCGACCGGGGACGAGGACCGCCGAGTGCTCGACCGCGGAGGCGACCACGCGCCCTCCACGACGCCGCCCGGCATACCGGAGACCGTCGGTCATCCACCGGACCGCGGTCGGTCCGTCGGGCGCGAAGGCGACCTCCGCGGGGCTGACCCCGAGGCCTTCCGCGAGCACCCCACGGGCCTGGTCGAGCAGGTGTCTCGCGGTCCGTCCCTCGCGGTGCAGCCGACGCGGGTCGGCCCACCCCGCGTCGACCGCGGCGAGCATCGTCTCCCTGGCCCGAGGGTGCATGGGCCCGGGTGCCGCGTCGAGGACGGCACGCTGGGGGAGCCGGTCCGAGGGGCCGTCCGGGGTGTCGTCCGGAGAGGGGTTCGCCACACCCCGACGTTAGCCGCACCCTGGCCGGACGGGAGGCACCGGCTGGAGTAGGGTTTGGCGCGATGGCCCATCACTGTCTCGAAGAAGGTGCACCGTTGCGTCAGCACGACGTCTCTGCGCCGCGCCCACAGCGGCGGCGGACTGCTCAGAGGAGAACGACCACGGCTCTCGGGCTGTCGCTCGTCGCCCTCGCCCTCTCCGGCTGCGCCGGGCGCGTCCAGGACGGCTTCCTGCCGCGCGCCGTGACCGAGGGAGGCGAACGTGTCACCTCGCTCTGGAACGGTGCCTGGATCGCCGCGCTCGTCGTCGGCGTCATCGTCTGGGGCCTGATCGGCTGGTGCGTGGTGGCCTACCGTCGCAAGAAGGACGACACCACCCTGCCGGTGCAGCTGCGCTACAACGTGCCGATGGAGATCCTCTACACGATCGTCCCGGTCTTCATGATCGCGGTGCTCTTCTACTACACCGCGCGTGACGAGGCCGCCCTGCTCGACACCTCCAAGCACCCCGACGTCGTCGTCAACGTGGTGGGCAAGAAGTGGAGCTGGGACTTCAACTACGTCAACGAGCAGACCTACGAGAGCGGCACGCAGGCCGAGCTCACGGGGGAGCCGGGCGCCGAGAAGAACCTCCCGACCCTCTACCTGCCGGTCAACAAGCGCACCGAGTTCGTGCTGACCGCGCGTGACGTCATCCACTCGTTCTGGGTCCCGGCCTTCCTCCAGAAGCTCGACATGATCCCCGGCCGGGTCAACAAGTTCCAGGTCTTCCCGACCGAGACCGGCGACTTCAAGGGCAAGTGCGCAGAGCTCTGCGGCGCCTACCACTCGCAGATGCTGTTCAACGTCAAGGTCGTCGACCAGGCGACCTACGACCAGCACATCGCCGAGCTCAAGGCCCAGGGCAACAACGGCCAGCTCGACAACAGCCTGAACCCGTCCAAGGTCATGGACGAGGATCAGAACCTCATCCCGAGTGCAGGGAGCAACTGATGGCAGCGGCAACCGAGTCGACCACCGGGACCTACTACCGGTCCACCGAGGCGACCTCGACCCGTCGGCTCACCAAGGGCCAGACCGTCGTGAAGTGGGCCTCGACCACCGACCACAAGGTCATCGGCAACCTCTACTTCATCACGTCGTTCATCTTCTTCATGTTCGGCGGCGTGCTCGCCCTGCTGATCCGTGCCGAGCTCTTCAAGCCCGGCCTGCAGGTGGTGGACAACCCCGAGCAGTTCAACCAGCTGTTCACCATGCACGGCACGATCATGTTGCTGCTCTTCGCGACCCCGCTGTTCGCGGGGTTCGCGAACGCGCTCATGCCGATCCAGATCGGTGCCCCCGACGTCGCGTTCCCGCGGCTCAACATGTTCGCCTACTGGCTCTACCTGTTCGGTGGCCTGATCGCCTCGGCCGGCTTCCTCACGCCGTCGGGTGCGGCGTCGTTCGGGTGGTTCGCCTACTCGCCCCTCTCCGACGCCTCCAACAGCCCCGGCCTCGGCGGCGACCTGTGGGTCTTCGGCCTCGCCCTCGGTGGCTTCGGCACCATCCTCGGCGCCGTCAACTTCATCACCACGATCATCTGCATGCGTGCCCCCGGCATGACCATGTTCCGGATGCCGATCTTCACCTGGACGATCCTCATCACCAGCCTGCTCGTGCTGATGGCGTTCCCGGTGCTGGCCTCCGCCCTGCTCGCCCTCGGCGCCGACCGCAAGTTCGGGGCACAGATCTTCGAGGCCGACAACGGTGGGCCGATGCTCTGGCAACACCTGTTCTGGTTCTTCGGCCACCCCGAGGTTTACATCATCGCGCTGCCGTTCTTCGGGATCATCTCCGAGATCCTCCCGGTGTTCTCGCGCAAGCCGATCTTCGGCTACAAGACCCTCGTCTTCGCCACCATCGGCATCGCCGCCCTCTCGGTCACCGTGTGGGCCCACCACATGTACGCGACGGGCCAGGTGCTCCTGCCGTTCTTCGCGGTGATGACGATGCTCATCGCCGTGCCCACGGGCGTGAAGTTCTTCAACTGGATCGGCACGATGTGGGGCGGCAAGCTCTCCTTCGAGACGCCGATGCTCTGGGCCATCGGCTTCCTGGTCACCTTCCTGTTCGGTGGCCTGACCGGCATCATCCTGTCCAGCCCGGCGCTCGACTTCCACCTGTCCGACAGCTACTTCGTCGTGGCGCACTTCCACTACGTGGTGTTCGGCACCGTGGTCTTCGCGATGTTCGCGGGCTTCTACTTCTGGTGGCCCAAGTTCACCGGCCGGATGCTCGACGAGACCCTGGGCAAGATCCACTTCTGGATGCTCTTCATCGGCTTCCACACCACCTTCCTCATCCAGCACGTGCTGGGCGTCGACGGCATGCCCCGTCGCTACGCCGACTACCTGCCCGAGGACGGCTTCACGTGGATGAACCAGGTCTCCACGTTCGGTGCGTTCCTGCTGGCGGCCTCGACGCTCCCGTTCCTCTACAACGTCTGGAAGACCTGGCGCACCGCGCCCCTGGTCGAGACCGACGACCCGTGGGGTTACGGCGCATCGCTCGAGTGGGCCACCTCGTGCCCGCCGCCGCGGCACAACTTCGACACCATCCCGCGGATCCGCTCCGAGCGCCCGGCGTTCGACCTGCACCACCCCGAGGCGGCACCGCTCTCGGGCGTGCACGCCGACCCCGACACGCTGACCCGGATCATGGCCGAGACCCGTGCGGGCCAAGAGCACGTGACGGGCGAGTTCGACCACGACAAGCACCCGCGGTACCACGAGGAGCGTGACTGACCCGTGAAGATCGAGTACAAGCTCTTCATCGTCCTGGCGGCCTTCTTCGCCCCCGTCGGGCTCGCCTACGGCATCTTCACGGACTGGAAGGAGCCGGTCGGCCCGGCCGGTCTGTTCCTGTCCGCAGGGCTGGGCGCGATGATCGCGTTCTACCTGTGGGCCACGGCGCGCCGGTTGCCCGAGCGCCCGGAGGACAACCCGGGTGGGGAGATCGCCGAGCAGGAGGGCGAGTACGGCTTCTTCAGCCCGCACTCCTGGTGGCCCCTGCCGCTGGCCGGTGCGGCGGCGCTCTGCTTCCTCGGCCTGGCGGTCGGCTGGTGGCTGTTCATCATCGGCGCCACGTTCGGCGTGGTCGCCCTCGTGGGTTGGACGTTCGAGTACTTCAAGGGCCCGCACGCCGTCTGAGCACGGCGGGACGGCTCCTTCGGCCGGGTGTGACCTCCGCGGGTCGCGCCCGGCCGTCCTGCGTCCGGTCATTCGCCAGACTTACCCGCAGGTAGGTCGGCTTTGCCTGCATTGGTGCCCGGTTGCGTGTCCTGGGTTGCAGCATCGTGGTGTCGGGGGCATCACCGTCGAACAGGTAGACTGGGCCCCGGTCCGCGCAGGGGCGGGCCGTCGGGCTCTTCAGGGGCTCGGGCTCAGGGGGCCTGGCGCGAGTTCGTGACCGCCCGGCCAGACACAGTTGCATAGCCAACCATTCAGGCCTGTCCGGCGTCTGCCGGGATGACGGCCATCGTCGGGCGGGTCCTGCGGCTGTGGCCGAGGACGCGACACGTACAGTTCACGCACAGGGCGCCAGGTGGCGCAGAGCACAGGAGTACACGTGGTGGGTAGGACTCAAGGGGCACGACTGGCCGTGGCTGCGGCTGTGGTCGCGGGCCTGGCCCTGGTGGCCGGCTGCTCGGGCAGCGTCGACAGCCCGTCGACCGACAACGTCGCCGGCTCCCGCTCCTCGTCCTCCTCGTCCTCGTCCTCGGCGACCCCGACGCCGGCCGAGCTGACCATCACGCCGGCCAAGGGCGCGACGGACGTGCTGCCGACCGAGCCGGTGGTGGTCTCGGCCACGACCGGGACCCTCGGCGACGTCACCGTCACCGACGCCAAGGGCCGCAAGGTCGCCGGCAAGCTGGGCGACGACGGCACCTGGAAGTCCAGCGGACTGCTTGCTCCCAGCGCGGCATACACGGTCAGCGCCAAAGCCACCGGTGAGGACGGCACGCCCTCCACGACCACCTCGACCTTCACCACCCTCAAGCCCAAGGTCATCGCGACCTACGGCATCCTCAACTCCGGCGCGACCGTGGGCGTCGGTATGCCGGCCAGCATCCAGTTCGACTCGGCGGTCACCAGCGCGAAGATGCGCGCCGAGGTCGAGAAGCGGGTCACGGTCACCACCTCGCCCAAGCAGGCAGGTGCCTGGGGCTGGCTCGACAACCGGCAGCTCATGTGGCGCCCCGCGAACTACTGGAAGCCAGGCACCACGGTCACCGTCACGGCCTCGCTGACCGGCGTCCAGACCGGCGAGGACAAGTGGGTGGGCAACGACGACAGCGCGAGCTTCACCGTGGGCTCGTCGATGATCTCCACGGTCGACATCAAGGGTCACCAGATGACGGTCCGTCGTGGTGGTCAGGTCATCAAGGTGATCCCGGTCAGCACCGGGCGCCCGGGCGCGACGACCGAGACCCGGTCGGGGACCAAGGTGATCATCCGCAAGGAGGGCCACGTCACGATGGACTCGACGACCATCGGCATCCCCAAGGGCAAGCCCGGCTACTACAAGGAGGAGACGGACTGGAACCTCCGGGTCACCTGGACCGGTGAGTACCTCCACTCCGCCCCGTGGTCGGTGGGCGCCCAGGGCAACGCCAACGTCAGCCACGGCTGCGTGAACATGTCACCGGCCAACGCCAAGTGGATGTTCGAGAACTCCAAGGTGGGCGACGTCGTCAACTTCATCGGCTCCAACCGTCCGTTCCTGCCGACCGAGGGCATCGGTGTCTGGCAGTATTCCTTCGCGAAGTGGAAGGCCCAGAGCGCCCTCGTCTGAGCCGAGCCGGCCGAGCCCTCGAAGGGAGCGCGGTGTCGCCGAGTCGTAGCCCGCTGGTCCGTCGCCCGCTGGACCGTCGCCCCATGGCTGGTCGCCTGGTGCGTGGTCGCTCGAGGACGCACCGCGCCAGCCTGCTCCTGACCGGTTCGGCGCTGGCCGTGCTGGCCCTCATCGGGTGCTCGGGCTCGTCGGCGCCTGCAGCGGCCAGCGGCGCGGGTACGACCACCGCCACGTCGACCACCACGTCGACCACCACGGCAGGTCCGGCGACGAGCACGACGACCGGGGCCGCCACGGTCACCACCGCCACGAGCTCCAGCGCGTCGTCGGCGATGGGGTCGGGCGGAGGGCGTCTGCCGGTCAGCAAGCTGATCGTGTTCGTCGTGGAGAACCACTCGCTGGCGCAGATGCGTGCGCAGATGCCCTACACCTACCGGCTCGCGAGGACCTACGGCTACGCGACCAGCTACTTCGGGGTGACCCACCCGTCCCTGCCGAACTACCTCGCGATCGCGTCGGGCAGCACCCACGGCGTCACGACGGACAAGCCCCCGGCCGAGGTCCCCGTGGGTGGCCCCACGGTGTTCGGCCGGGCGATCGCAGCCGGCCGGACGGCGGCG
The DNA here is from genome assembly GCF_039531795.1 of Pedococcus bigeumensis. Classification (NCBI taxonomy): domain Bacteria; kingdom Bacillati; phylum Actinomycetota; class Actinomycetes; order Micrococcales; family Intrasporangiaceae; genus Pedococcus; species Pedococcus bigeumensis. Next base: position 1,086,351 of record NZ_BAAAQS010000001.1, read on the forward strand.
GTCTACGCCGACGCGATGCCCGTCAACTGCGGCCTGGTGTCCAGCGGGCGGTATGCGGTCAAGCACAACCCCTGGGCCTACTTCTCGCAGGAGCGGGCGCTGTGCCGCAAGCACGACCTGCCGGTGTCGGCGCTGGGGCCCGCGGTCGACGCGGGCACCCTCCCGAACGCCGCGATGGTCGTCCCCGACCTGTGCCACGACGCCCACAACTGCAGCCTGGCGACGGCGGACCGGTGGTTCCAGGGGTGGATGACGAGGATCGAGGCCGGCCCCGACTGGAGGTCAGGACGGCTCGCCGTCGTGCTCACCGCCGACGAGGACGACAAGACGGCCGGCAACCGGGTGCTCACCGTGGTGGCCCACCCCAGCCAGCAACACCGGGTGGTGACGGCCAGACTCGACCACTACTCGCTGACCCGGCTCTACGCCGAGGTCACGCGCACCACGCCGCTCGGACGCGCGCAGACCGCCAGGTCGATGGCCGTGGCGTTCGACCTGCCGCTGCCCTGACGCCGACTCCCTGGGCAGCCCCGCCCCGCCTGGCTCGGCTCAGCCCCAGCCGAGCGCGTGCAGGCGCTCGTCGTCGATGCCGAAGTGGTGGGCGATCTCGTGGACCACGGTCACGGCGATCTCGTCGAGCAGGTCCTCACGGTCCTCGCACATCCGGGTCAGCGGACCGCGGAAGATGGTGATCCGGTCGGGGAGCGCCCCCGCCCACGCGTCACCGCGCTCGGTGAGGGGCGTGCCGTCGTAGACCCCGAGCAGGTCCGGGTCGCTGGACGGGGGCTCGGCCTCGACGAAGAAGACCACGTTGTCGAGCAGCCTCATCAGCTCAGGCGGGACGGCGTCCAACGCATCGCCCACCGCCTGCTCGAACTCCGCCGCGTCCATCTCCACCACGGGGCCCAGCCTGCCACGCGCGGCCCTGGGAGCCCGAGACGCCCCGGAGGGACCTCCGGGGCGTCTCGGGACCAGCTCGTGCCTCAGGGACGCTTGGGGGGCTCCCTGTGGGCGCTCTCGAGGGCGGGGCGGCTCTCGTCGCTGCCCGCCTCGATCGCTCCGAGGGACTCGTGCCCGTGACCGTCGTGGTGGGCCGCCGCGAGCTCGGCCGGGGTGACCGGGTTGATCGAGTCGGTGAAGTAGAACCGGGACAGCGCCGAGCGGGCCTTGTCCTTGCGTGCGGTGGGGGAGGCCACCCCGTGCTCGTCGGTCGCCCGCTCGAGGGTGAGCACCTCGTGGGGGTCGTGCTGCACGAGGTTCCAGCGGGTGAACTCGTCGAGCGGCTCGTGCTGCTCGAAGAACTTCCCGTCCGCGGTCCGGATGATGCGACCGGTCTCCCGGCCGTGCAGCACCAGGTCACGGTCCTTGCGCTGCAGCGACAGGCAGATCCGCTTGGTCACCCAGAACACGATCGGGGGAGCGATGAAGAACGCCGCCCGCAGGATGTGGGTGATGTCGTTGATGGACAGGTGCAGCTTGATCGCCATCAGGTCGTTGCCCGCGGCGAACATGAGCACGCCGTAGGCCGTCAGCCCAGCCATCCCCAGACCCGTGCGAGTGGGGTTGTTGCGCGGCCGGTCGAGCAGGTGGTGCTCGCGGTTGTCGCCGGTCACCCACTTCTCCAGGAACGGGTAGACGGCCATCAGCCCGTACATCACGGGGATGAGCAGGATGGCGCCGATCATGACGTTGAACGAGAAGGTGAACCCGAACGCCGTGAACTCCAGCCAGCCGGGCAGGAGGCGTAGCGCTCCGTCGGCGAAGCCCATGTACCAGTCGGGCTGGGAGCCGGCTGTCACGGGAGACGGGTCGTAGGGTCCGTAGGCCCAGATCGGGTTGATCGTGACCAGGCCCGAGATGAGGGCGATGACCCCGAAGACGATGAAGAAGAAGCCACCGGCCTTCGCGGCGTAGACCGGCATCACCGGGAAGCCGACGACGTTGTCGTTGGTGCGACCCGGCCCGGGGAACTGGGTGTGCTTGTGCACGAAGACCAGCCCGATGTGGGCGGTGAACAGGCCGACCAGGATCGCCGGGAGCAGCAGGACGTGGACCGAGAACAGGCGGGGGATGATCGCCTCGCCGGGGAACGGTCCGTCGAAGAGCGCGAACGACAGGTAGGACCCGAGCACGGGCACCGAGCGCATGAAGCCCTCAGCGGCGCGCAGGCCGGTGCCGGACAGCAGGTCGTCCGGGAGCGAGTAGCCCGCGAAGCCCTCGATCAGCGCCAGCATCGACAGGATGCAGCCGATCACCCAGTTGATCTCGCGCGGCTTGCGGAAGGCGCCGGTGAAGAAGACGCGGAGCATGTGGACCGACAGCGCCACGATGAACATCAGCGCGGCCCAGTGGTGGATCTGGCGGATCAGGAGGCCGCCGCGGATGTCGAACGAGATGTCGACGGTGGAGCGGAACGCCTCGGACATCGTGATGCCACGCAGCGGCAGGTAGGAGCCGTCGTAGACGACCTGGCCGGCGCTCGGGACGAACCAGAAGGTGAGGAACGTGCCCGAGAGCAGGCAGATGATCATGGAGTACATGGCGACTTCGCCAAGCATGAAGGACCAGTGCTCGGGGAAGACCTTCTTCATGAGGTAGCCCACCGGCTTGGCGGCACCGGTGCGGTCGTCGAGCCACCCGGCGACCCCGCCGACGGCCTTCAGGCCGCCGGGGGTGGGCGCCTCGGGCGTGACGTCGTCCTTGCGCAGACGATCGATCGGGTCGGCTGACCCGGTGTGTCCGTTGCTGCTCATGCGGAACCACGCTCCCAGAAACTCGGACCGACAGCCTCACGGAACGGGGCGTCGGCCACCAGGTAACCCTCGGAATCGACGGTGATCTTCAGCTGCGGCAAGGGGCGCTTGGCCGGGCCGAAGATGACCTTGCAGTCCTGCGTCACGTCGAACGTCGACTGGTGGCAGGGGCAGAGCAGGTGGTGGGTCTGCTGTTCGTACAGACCGACGGGGCAACCCACGTGGGTGCAGATCTTGGAGTAGGCGACGATGCCCTCGTGGCCCCAGTCGCGCTCCTTCTGGGGCTTGATGTCCTCGGGGTTCAGGCGCATCAGGAGGACCGCGGCCTTGGCCTTGTCCTCGAGGACGTGCTCGGAGTCCTTGATCGACTCGGGCAGCACGTGGAAGACCGAGCCGATGGTGACCTGGTCGGCGCGGATCGGCGTGCGCTCGGGGTCGCGGACGAGCCGGTCGCCCTTCTTCCACATGGTGCGCGACAGCTGGTCCTTGGGGAGCGGGCCCAGGCCGCCGACGAGGGGCAGCAGGATCGCGATCGGCGGCAGCGCGAGCGCGCCGGCGAGCGAGAACTTGATGAGGGGGCGACGGCCGAGCTGGGCCTTCTCGCCACCCTCCATGAGGTTGGTGACGACCCGCTGGCGGTCGGCGTCACTGGCCCGCTGGGGGTGCCGCTCCTCGACCGACTCGGTGTCGGGCATGAGGGTCTTGGCCCAGTGGACGGCCCCGACGCCGCAGCCGAGCAGGGCCAGCCCCATGGTGACCCCGAGGGCCACGTTGTAGATGCTGGCGTTGCCGATGCCGGGGATGAAGCCGGACTTCTCGGGGTCGATCACGAAGTAGGCCAGGACGAACAGGACGGTGCCCAGGCTGGAGAGCCCGAAGAGGGCCGCGACCTGCTTCTCGGCGCGCTTGGCGCCCTTCTCGTCGAGGTCGGACATGCGGGCCACGTGCGGCGGCAGGCCGGGGTTCTCGAAGCGCGCCGGCAGCCCGCCGGTGCCCTCGACGTGGCCCTGGTCGAGGCGTACCGCGGTGGAGCCGTAGCCGTCGCCGGTGCCGACGACCTCGCCGTGCGGCGTGTCGTGTTCGCTCATCGTGTCGTCGATCCTGTCGAGTCGCGGTGGTCAGATCCAGTGTCGCCGCACGGGGCCGTTGTGGCCAGCGATGGTGACGCAGTCATCACGCGGCCTTGCGGCCGAGCCAGACGGCGAAGCCGACCATGATGCCGAGGCCGAAGATCCAGACGAACAGTCCTTCGGAGACCGGGCCGAGGTTGCCCAGGGCCATGCCGCCGACGTTCTCCTGCTTGTCGACCTCGTGGAGGTAGGCGACGATGTCGTTCTTGGCGTCGGGGGAGATGTTGTCGTCGCTGAAGACGGGCATCGACTGGGGCCCGGACACCATGGCCTCGTAGATGTGCTTGCCCTCGACGTTGCGCAGGGACGGGGCGTACTTGCCCCGGGTGAGCGCGCCACCCGAACCGGCGAAGTTGTGGCACATGGCGCAGTTGACGCGGAACAGCTCGGCGCCGAGGGCGACGTCGCCTCCCTCACCGCTGGTGTACTCCGCGTCGGGCACGGCCGGGCCGGGGGCCAGCGAGGCGACGTAGGCGGCGACGGCCGCGATCTGCTCCGGCGTGAAGCGGACCTTGTCGGCGCGCGGCGCCTGCACGTTCGGGGCAGCCATCGGCATACGCCCGGTGCCCATCTGGAAGTCCACGGCGGCGGCGCCGACGCCCGGGAGGGCGGGGCCGGCCTTGGTGCCCTGGGCCTGCAGGCCGTGGCAGGTGGCGCAGTTGGCCAGGAAGAGCTTCTTGCCCTCCTCGACCGAGCTGGCAGCGGCGGTGGCGGCGTCGGCCTGCTTGGGAGCGAAGGCCGAGTAGGCGACCCCGGTGAGGATCAGGCCCAGGAGCAGGAGCAGGGCGATCGCGGCCGGGTGTCGGCGGCGGGCGGCCAAGGCGTTCACGGTGCGGTCCTGTCGACGGAGGTGGGCAGGGCTGGCTGAGGGTGCTGGTGGAGCATCGTGCGGGTCACTTCAGCAGGTAGATCGTCGCGAAGAGCGCGATCCACACCACGTCGACGAAGTGCCAGTAGTAGGAGGTCACGACAGCACCCGCGGCCTGCGCGTGGCTGTAGTGCCTGGTGGTGAAGGTGCGGCCGATGATGAGCAGGAAGGCGAGGAGGCCGCCGGTCACGTGCATGGCGTGGAAACCGGTCGTGAGGTAGAAGACCGAGCCGTAGGCGGTGGACGACAGCGTGATGTTCTCGTGGACGAGCTCGGAGTACTCGAGGACCTGGCCCGACACGAAGATCGCGCCGAAGATGTAGGTCAGCACGTACCACTCACGCATGCCCCAGCTCTTCACCGCGAGGACGCTGGCGTCGCCGCGGTGCGGCTTGCCGTGCTCTGCCGCGTGGACGCCGAGCTGGCACCACACCGACGAGATCACGAGGATGATCGTGTTGATGGTGGCGAACGGGACGTTGAGCACCTCCGTCGAGGTGTCCCACAGGCGCGGCTCGACCGAGCGGATCGTGAAGTACATCGCGAACAGGCCCGCGAAGAACATCAGCTCGCTGGAGAGCCAGACGATGGTGCCAACCGACACCATGTTGGGTCGGGACACCGGCCCGTGGCCGGGGATGCTCCCGGCCGAGCGAGCGGGTTCAGAGGTCACTGGAGATGCGGTCGCCACGTGCGCCAGATTAGCCACATTCCCAGTTCGGCACACCGTCGACCCCCCGATGGGCGCGTGACCGCGCCGAAACCCCGCACCGGTAGCATCTGCGCCATGACCGCTTCGCACGCGACCGCCGCCGACATCCCGACCTCGTCGGGGTCCCAGGCAGGGTCTGAGCCCCGCAGGATCTCGGTGCTTCTCTACAGCGACGACAAGACCACCCGGGACGCCGTCCGCGTCACCGTGGGTCGTCGTCCGGCGCGCGACGTCGAGGTCTCCTCGTGGCGTGAGTGCGCCACGGCAGCGGCGGTGATCGAGGCCGTCGAGAACGCCTCGTTCGACGTCCTCATCCTCGACGGCGAGGCCGCCCCGACCGGTGGGCTCGGCCTGTGCCGCCAGCTCAAGAGCGAGATCTTCGCCTGCCCGCCGATCCTGGTCCTGACCGGTCGCCCGCAGGACGGCTGGCTGGCCACCTGGTCGCTCGCCGACCTGGCCGTCCCCCACCCGCTCGACCCGATCGCCCTGGCCTCGGCCGTGGCCGAGCTGGGTCGCGGCGGGCGTCCCAGCGCGTCCTGAGACCGTGACCGCGCGCGAGCCGGCCGGTCACAGCTGGCCGGACCTGCTCACCCTGCTCATCGCCGGTGAGCACCTGAGCACCGACCAGGCCGCCTGGGCGATGAACGAGATCATGGGTGGCGAGGCCTCACCGGTCCAGGTCGCCGGCTTCCTCGTCGCGCTGCGGTCCAAGGGCGAGACGGTCGAGGAGCTGCGCGGGCTGGCCGACGTCATGCTCGCCCACGCCAACCAGATCGAGGTGCCGGGGCCGAGCCTCGACATCGTCGGCACCGGCGCAGACCGCTCCAACACGGTCAACATCTCGACGATGGCCTCGGTCGTCATCGCCGCCAGCGGGGTCAAGGTCGTCAAGCACGGCAACCGCGCGGCGTCGTCCGCCTCCGGCTCGGCCGACGTCCTGGAGGCGCTCGGCGTCAACCTCACGCTCACGCCGGCCCAGGTGGCCCAGGTGGCCGCCGACGCGGGCATCACGTTCTGCTTCGCCCAGGCCTTCCACCCGGCCATGCGGCACGCCGCGGCGGCCCGCAGCGGCCTCGGCGTCGGCACCGCCTTCAACGTCCTCGGCCCGCTGACCAACCCGGCCCGTCCCACCTACGCCGCCGTGGGGGTCGCCGACCCGCGGATGGCGCCACTCATCGCCGGGGTCTTCGCCGGTCGTGGCAAGGACGCGGCCGTCTTCCGTGGCGACGACGGGCTCGACGAGCTGACCCTGAGCACGACCTCGACCGTGTGGTGGGTGCGGGACGGCGCGGTCACCCAGCGCGTCTTCGACCCGCTGCACGTGGGTCTCGAGCGGCAGCCCGTCGAGGCGCTGCGTGGCGCGGACGCCGCGCACAACGCCCAGGTCGCCCGTGACCTCTTCGGCGGCGAACGCGGCGCGGTGCGTGACGCGGTGGTGCTCAACGCCGGCCTGGCGCTCGCGGTGGCCGGTCGCGACGTCCCAGGCGGTGCGGAGCCGGCGGCTCACGACGCCACCGACGAGGCGTTCGCTGCGGGCGTGCGCGCCGGCATGGACCTGGCCGAGGAAGCGCTCGACTCGGGTGCGGCCGCCGCGAAGCTCGAGCAGTGGGCCGTCGCGACGCAGCGCCCCGCCCCGGCCTGACACCTCGGCACCACCACCCGGTGCCGGCCGGTCGGCCGTTGCAGCCAGCAGTCGCCAGTCAGCTGCCCGCGTCCTGGGCGGCCACCCGCAGGATCGCGGCGACGGAGCGGTCCACGTCCTCCTCGGTCGTCGACCAGTTCGACACGGAGACACGCATGAGCCGGCGTCCGTGCCACGTGGTGGCGCCGAGCCAGCAGGTGCCCTCGCGCTGGACGCCGTCGACGATGCGGTCGGTGCGCTCGTCGCTGCCGAAGCCGACCAGCACCTGGTTGAGGACCACGTCGTTGACGACCTCTGCGCCACCGGCCTCGAGACCGTCGGCGAAGCGTCGGGCCAGCGTGCAGCAGCGTTCGACGAGGTCGGCCACGCCATCGCGTCCGAGCTCGCGCAGAGCCGCCCACACAACGAATCCCCTTGCCCTCCTTGAGGATTCGGGCACCAGATCGCCCATGGCCGGCGTCGCCCCACCCTGTCCGGTCAGGTATGCCGCGGTGTAGGACAGCGACCCTGCGTGCACCTGGCCGTGGGCGCAGATCGCGAAGCCGCAGTCGTACGGCACGTTGAGCCACTTGTGCCCGTCGCACGACCACGAGTCCGCGAGGTCGACGCCGTCCACCAGGTGCGCCCGGGCCGGGCTCGCTCCCGCCCAGAGCCCGAACGCGCCATCGACGTGCACCCAGGCACCGTGCCGCCGAGCCACCGCGCAGGCCGCCCGCAGGTCGTCGCACGCGCCGGTGTTGACGTTGCCGGACTGGAGGCACACGATCGTCGGCCCCGGCTCCGAGCGGGCCAGCACCGCCTCGAGGTCGGCGACGTCGATGGCACCGTTGGCGTCCGTCGCCACCTCCTCGACGACCGCCGTCCCGAAGCCGATCAGCCGCAGCGCTCGGTCGATGGTCGCGTGGCGTTCGACGCTCGCCACGACCCGCACCCGTGGGGCGCCGATCAGCCCATCGCGCTCGACGTCCCAGCCAGCCGCGGCGAGCACGTGGTGACGGGCGGTCGCGAGGCTGACGGTGTTGGCGCCCTGGGCTCCGGTGACGAACCCGACCGTGGCCTCGCCCGGCAACCCGAGCAGGTCCTTCAGCCAGCCGCCCGCGAGGTCCTCGGCGACCGCCGCCGCGGGGGAGAGCGTCGCGTTGAACGCGCACTGGTCCCAGCCGACCGCGACCATGTCGGCAGCACTCGCGGCCGGCAACGCCCCGCCGATGACGAAGCCGAAGAAGCGCGGGCCGGGGGTGCCGACCAGCCCCGGCCCGAACGTGTCGACCAGCTCGTCGAGGACCTGACCGGCCGGGGTCGGCCGGTCGTGCAGGGTCACGTCGACGGACCGGCGCAGCTCCGGCGCGGACGAACGGGCCGCGACAGGCGCCTCGGCCACGGCCGCCCGGTGGTCGGCCGCCACACGGGCAGCCCTGGCAAACAAGGTGGTGAGGTCGTCCATGACGCGAAGGTACGCCGCCTGGCAATGGGCGTGCCTCCACTTCTGGCCATCCGAGGCGCTCGGCGGCGCGGTTCCGACCTGCGGGTGCCACCCCCGTTGCCAGTGGTCGGGGAGGAGGGTCAGGACATGGAGGCCAACCAGCTCACGGCCTGCCGGGCGTCGGCCCGACGCTGCTCGTAGCGGGCCCCGATGACGAGGAGCGCGATGCCCAGCGTCCCGAGGGTGAGGTAGCGGGGCAGCAGCACGGCATACGGCAGCAGCTGGGTCAGCGCGACCGCCGCGGCGGTGCCTGCGCCCAGCACCACCAGGGCCTGCCAGCGGCGCAGCGCGCCGAGCACCAGGACGACCACGGCGGCGACGACGGTGACCAGCGGGCGGGCCAGGCCGTCGTCGACCATGGTGAAGAGGGCGGACGGCACGAGGGCGACGGCCAGACCGGGTCCGGCCGTGAGCCACGAGCGGTCGCCGAGCTCGCGGTGCGACCACAGCCCCGCGGCGAGGAGCAACCCGGCCAGCGGCAGGGTCCAGGCCTCCAGGGTGGCCACGTCGGCGTCCCAGAGCTCCAGCCACACGGCGGCGGTCAGCGCGACGACGCCGAGGGTGACGACGCCGCGGCGGTGCGGCAGGGCGGCATACCCGACTGCGACGAGCCCGTATGCCGCGGCGGCCACCGAGGCGGCGTGCGGCCAGGACCGCTCCATGGCGACCATCACGGCAGTGGCCGCGACGAGGACCGCCACGCTGCCGAGGACCAGCTCCTCGGTGCGCTGCCGACGCCACTGCGCCAGCGCCGCCAGGCCGAACGCGGCTGCGGCGAGCACCACCCACTGCGAGCGGGGGCCGACCAGACCGCCGGCCAGCCAGAGCGCCCAGGCCGACGCCACCGCGGTGGTGCCGGTGGCGAGGGCTCGCAGGTGCGCACGCAGGACGGCGGTGGCAGCCCCGGTGAGCGCGACGAGCACGAGGACGGTGATCACCACTGCGTCTGCCAGGGACGCCGCCAGGGCCGCGGCCAGGGCGCCGAAGAGGGTGAGGTGGCCGACGACGGCCAGGGGCGCCTCCTCCGGTTCGGCCCGACGCAGCAAGGCGATGGCGACGACGGCCGCTCCCGTGCCCGCGGCTGCGAGCACCGAGGCGGCGTCGGTGAACATCGAGCCGCTGAGCGCTGCTGCGCCCACCGTGGCGACTGCCCCGACGGCACTGGCGGCCGCCCGCCAGGCCTGTCGGTGCACCGCCGCCGTCGCGGCCACGAGCGCGGTGGCGGTCAGGGCGATGGTCGTCGCCGGTCGGGACCCCTCGACGGCACAGACGAACACGAGCACGCCGAGCACCGCACCGGCCTGGGCCTCGACCCAGGCGACGCCGAGCGAGGTGGTGCGTGCGCGGGCGACCGCGAGCCAGGTGGCGACCACCGCTGCGACGAGGCTGAGCCCGGCTGACCAGAAGGCGCCCAGCTGCAGTGCCAGCCCCAGGATCGCAGTCGGACCTGACACCGTCGCCACGACGGCGACCACCCCGAGCGCGCGCCAGTCGCCGGCCAGCGGCCGCCCGGTCCAGTCGACGCGGACGGCGGACCGGCTGCCGAGCCGGGCGGCCCGGACCGCGACCACGCGTCGCACGAGCAGAGCACCCGCGACGGCAAGGGTCGCCAGGAGCGCAACACTGGCCAGGCCGTCGGCCTGAAGCTGGTCGACCACGGGCCCGTCGACGCGGGGACCGGTGGGGCGCGACAGGGCGTCGAGCCCGGCAGAGAGCGCCCCGACGGCCGCGGCGACGGCCGAGAAGGCAGTCCACCCCCCGGCGGGACCGGTGGCGGCGCGCCGGGTCAGACCGAACGATGCAGGGACGACCAGGTGCAGGACACCGAACAGCACTGCGCCGGCCAGCGCGAGGGCTGCGGTGGCTGAGGCGTTGGAGGCGAAGGCCACGATGCCTGCCCAGCCGAGCGAGGCGGCGGTCAGCGAGAGCAGCGCGAAGCCCGCGATCCTGCGGTCGGTGCGGTGCAGGACCGCGAGGAGGACGGCGGCCAGCAGGCCGGTGACCGCGGTGTAGGTGCGTCCGTCGACCGAGTCGAGGCCGGCCAGGCCGAACCGGCGCGCTGCAGCCACGTCGAGGAGCAGGAGGCCACCGGCGACCAGGGCCAGGGCCTCGGCACTGCTGGGCAGGCGGCGCCGGGACAGGACCAGCGAGGCCGCCGTGGCCGCGGCGGTGAACCCGGCCATCACCAGGAGCTGACCCACGATGCCGATGAGGAACCACGCGATCGCGAGCGCGATCGACCCGGCCACCAGGACCAGCAGCACCCCGATCGCCAGCAGCGTCTGCTGGGTGGTCCAGGTGCGGCGAGCCACGGTGGCGGCGCGCTGCGGCTCCGCGGGAGGTGCGGTCTCCTGCAGCCCCTGCCCGGTCATCGCCTCGGCGGCGCGGGGTGCCGCGTCTGCTGCGGACCCAGGAGTCGTGGCGAAGGTGTGGGCGGCGACGGGGGCGGTGCTGACCTCGCCGGCGCGCAGGGCCGCGATCAGCCCGGTCCGCTCGCGCTGCAGCGTCGCCAGGGTCTGGTCGACCTGCCAGAGCCGCTGGGCGTTCGGTCCGGTGAGGGGGAGGTGGCATCCCGGGCACGAGGTGGGCGACTCGGGCAGGAAGCGGCTGCAGGCAGGGCAGGGGATGGGCGACATCGGTCCTCCGGAGGGTGCGGGCGCTCCAGCGCTCGGTGGGACGAGTCTGCTGGTCAGGAGGGGTGTCGCGGATGCGTGTTGCTACTCAGATCGGCCGAGTGGCCGAGGGCGACGGCTCCGGGAGCCCGGTGGCTCCGGCGGTCAGTCGCCGTCGAGGCCGAGGCTGAATGCCGCCTCGAGGTCGTGGGTGGAGTAGGTGCGGAAGGCGATGTGGGTGTTGGTGCCCGTGACGCCCTCCACCTTGTTGAGACGGTCCGCGATGACGTCGTTGAGCTGCTCGTGCTCCCGGACCCGGATCATCGCGATGAGGTCGGCGTCGCCGGCGACCGAGTAGACCTCGGAGACGCCCTCGAGCTCGGCGATGGCCTGGGCCACTTCGGGGATGCGGTCGACCTTGGCGTTGATGAGCACGATGGCGGAGATCACGACGCCACTCTATCGGCGCCCCCGGCGGTTGCACCGTGGGATCTGGCGGAGGATCTTGCCCGAACGGCGCGGGTGGCCGGCTCTCCTGCTCCATCATGAGCGGATGGGGCAGGTCGGGGCAGGGACGGACCAGCGGCGACGTCCGCGCTGGCTCCCTGGTGCGCTCGCGCTGGGACTGCTGGGGTCGGTGGGTGTCGTGGTCTGGACCTTCACCCGGCCTCGTTCATTGCCCGCCAGCCCGCTGCTCGTCGTCCCGCCGCTGCTCCTGCTCCTGGCGGCCCAGGTGGCGGTGGGCAGCCGACTGCGCCGAGCTCGCGGCGTCCGCCGGGGCGCCCTCGCTCCCCTCCTTGCCGGGGCCCTCTCCTCACCGACCGGGATGGTGCTGGCACTGACAGCCCTGGCGGGTCTGCTCGCGTCGTGGTCGGGACTGCGGCTGGCGCCCGGCGGCACCCCCGCTGATCCGAGGCCGGGCTGCCCCTATCCCTTGGTGTCCAGGGGTCACGTCGTGTGCGTGGGTCCCGACCACTACCGTCTCGCCGGTCTCGGGGGCGAGCGGTTCGCGGCCGGGGTCGTGGTGTTGCTCATGGCGGTCCACCTGGCCGTGGCGCTGACGCCGCCGGCTCAGCCTGCCGAGCGCTGACCGGCACCACGCCCCGCGCCGCCCTCGGTGCGGGGTGGCGGCCGGCGGGCGGTGCGGGGTGGCCTCCGGTGGGCTAGGACGCGGCGACGAAACCCGCCACCGCGTGGCGGGCCACCACCTGCGGCTCGAGCTCGGCCCGCGCCCCCCCGGCTCCACCGACCGGGCAGGTCCACTCGCCGTCGAGGTCGACGATCCGCACGCCGGGCGTCTCGAGCCAGCGAAGGATCTTCTCGGTCTCCTCGGGGATCGCCGCCGGCGAGGGCCATGGCGCGGGAAGGACCACCTCGGCACTGGTGCGGACGGCATCGACGTAGGGCATCGGGTCGGCGCCGCGCGGTGACACGGTGCTGGCGGCGAGGCGACCGTGCCGGACCACGATGACCTCCCAGCCACCGGCCGTGGCGGCACGGGCCGCGACGATCTCGCGGCTGGCCGCGAGCGGCGCGATCCGTTGGGCTCTGGCCATGCCACGCACCAGCGCGAGCATCCGGTCACGCAGGGTGCCGGCGTCCTCGAAGCGCTCCTGGTCGGCCAGCGACCCCATGCGGGTGCGCAGGGCGGTCACCACGGCACGGGAGTCGCCCGCGAGGGCGTGCACGGCGTCCTGCACGACCGCGGCATACTCCTGGACGCTCTGGGCCCCGGTGCACGGTGCCCCGCACCGGCCCATGTCGGCGAGCACGCACGACCCCACCGGACGGGAGGGGGAGAGCCGCTGCACGCACTGGCGCAGGGGGATGACCTCGTGGACCGCGGCCACCGCCGCCTCGGCCGAGCCGCGGCTGCCGAACGGACCGATGTAGCGCGCGCCGTCACCGCGGACCTCGCGGACGATCGACAACCGGGGGAAGGCCTCGACCGTCAGCTTGACCCAGGTGGCCCGCTCGGGGGTCTTGGAGCGGCGGTTGTAGCGCGGCTTGTGCTCGGCGATGAGGCGCAGCTCGCGCACCTCGGCCTCCAGGGTGGTGGCGCACACGATGGGGGTGACGGACTCGGCCAGCCGCACCATCTCGGCCATCCTGGTGCGCTGCTCGGACGCCGTGAAGTAGCTGCGGACCCGGGTGCGGATGTTGATCGAGGTGCCGACGTAGAGGACCCGGCCGTCACCGTCCTTGAAGAGGTAGACCCCCGGCTGGTCGGGCAGGCCGTCGGCGAGCCAGCGCTTGCGCCGCTGCGCCGGGCTGACCCGCGAGGTGTAGCTGGAGAGCTCCTCGAGCGTGTGGACGCCCAGGCTGCCGACCCGCCCGATGAGGGCGTGGAGCACGTCGACGGTGGCCTGCGCGTCGTGCAGGGCGCGGTGGTCGGGCGTCGTGGCGGCGCCGAACAGGGCGGCGAGGGTGGAGAGCTTGTGGTTGCGGGCCTCGTCGCGGCTGACCAGCTGACGGGCCAGGTGGACGGTGTCGAGCACCGCGTGGCGCGGCCACTCGATGCCCTGCTGGCGGGCGGCCATCTTGAGGAAGCCGATGTCGAAGCCGGCGTTGTGGGCGACCAGCACCGCTCCCCGCGCGAACTCGAGGAACGCGGGGAGGGCGGCCTCGATCCGCGGAGCGTCGGCCACCATCGCCGTGGTGATGCCGGTCAGCGACTGGATGAACGGCGGGATCGGCAGGTGGGGGTTCACGAGGGTCTGGAACTCGCCCAGGACCTCGCCGCCACGCACCTTGACGGCGCCGATCTCCGTGATGGCCGAGTCGGCCGGGCTGCCACCCGTGGTCTCGAGGTCGACGACGACGAACGTGACATCGGCCAGCGCCGTGCCCAGGTCGTCGAAGGTGCCCTGCACCATCTGATCGCCGGCCGTCTGCATGGTCCAGACGGTAGGCCGCGGGTGTGACAGCCCGTGGCAGGCGCGCCTGTGCCGCAGGGGGTTCCGTCGCCAGGAGCCGTGGCTGGTGCGCGCTGAGGACCGCCCTCGGTATGCCGTGTCGCCGGCGTTGTCAGTGCCGTCACCTAGCGTCGTGGTCAGTGGAGGTCACGTCCGACGACGCGGTCTCCAGGAGCCGGCCCGAACCCCGGCAGCACCAGCACCCCGACAGCACTCCCGCAAGACGTACTCCGACAGAGAGCGAGGTGATCGCGATGATCATCGACTGCCAGAGCTGCCCCGTGCGCGACCTGCACTGCGCCGACTGCATGGTGACGGCCATGCTCGTGCCCCAGGGCGCCGAGCTGCCCCTCGACGCCGTCGAGCGTGCCGCCGTGACGCGGTTCGCCGAGGCCGGGTTGGTCAGCGCGCACGAGGCCTCCTCGGCCAGCGCGCGCCGCGAGCCCTGGGCCGCGCACATCCGCGCCGTCGGCTGAGCCGTCCCTACGATGGCCGGATGACCCGGCTGACCCCTCGACGACGTGGCGGCCTGCGGACCCCTGCCGTGGCCGCGGCGGCGGCCCTCGTCGTCGGGCTGCTGGCCGGCTGCTCCGCAGACGGGGCGAAGGAGCCCACCCGGCCCTCGTCGGCGACCTCAGCGTCCTCGCGGGCCACCCAGCAGGACGCCCCCGACCCCTCGACCGCCCGGGAGGACGCCCTCTCCGCGCTGCTGTCCGCCCGCGCCGCGGCCGTGCGTGGCCACGACCGGGCGGCCTTCGCGGCGACGCTGGACGACCCGGGATCGGGGTTCGGGCTGCGTCAGCTGGCCCAGTACGACGCACTCGCCAAGCTGCCCCTGGGCACCTTCGCCTACGGCACCCCCGAGCCGGCTCCGGAGCTCGGGGCCGACCGGGTCGCCCAGCTCGGGCCGCAGGCCTGGGTCTCCCGCGTCACCGGACGCTACAGCCTGGCCGGCTACGACACGGCCTCCCGTGAGTTCGAGTCGTACTTCACCGTCGTGCGTCGCGAGACCGGCTGGCGGCTCGTCGACGACACCGACGGAGGCACCCAGGTGCAGGCCTGGGACCTTCCCGCGTTCACGGTCGTGCGCAGCCCGACGACGCTGGTCATGGGCAGCGGTCCGGCGAGCCGGCTGCGCCCCTACCTCGCCCTCGGCAATCTCGCCGTCAAGCGCGTCGACGCGGTCTGGACCGCCGCGTGGAACAGCCGCCTGGTCCTCGTCGTGCCACGCACCGCGTCCCAGATGGCCGATCAGGTCGGCCAGGACAGGGACTCCGTGTCGCAGGTCGCCGCCGTCACCGACGGCCCGTTGGACGCCAGCGGTCGCGCGGGGGCCGACAGGGTCGTGGTCAACCCCGGGGCCTTCGCCACCCTCGAGAGCCGGGGTCAGCAGGTCGTCGTGACCCACGAGGCGACCCACGTCGCGATCCGGGCCACGACCGACCGACCGGTCCCGCTGTGGCTGTCCGAGGGGATGGCCGACTACGTCGGCTACCGCGACGTGGGCGCGACCCGTAGACAGGTCGCGGCGGCCCTGCTGACGAAGGTGCGGGCCGGCACCGGTCCCAAGGCGCTGCCGA
This sequence comes from Pedococcus bigeumensis, assembly GCF_039531795.1. NCBI lineage: Bacteria > Bacillati > Actinomycetota > Actinomycetes > Micrococcales > Intrasporangiaceae > Pedococcus > Pedococcus bigeumensis. Next base: position 1,102,046 of record NZ_BAAAQS010000001.1, read on the forward strand.
CCGCGGGTGACTTCGACCCGTCGCGCACGACCATCGCCCCGAGCTACAACGCGGCCTGGCTGGCCGTGAACCGCATCGTCGACCGCTACGGCCGCACGGCCCTGGTGCGCTACTACCTCGCGGTCGCCACTGCTCCCTCCACGTCGTCGTCGACAGCGCCGGAGCCCGACGCGGCGGCCGCCGCGGCGTTCCGGTCGGTGCTGGGCACCAGCGAGTCCGCGTTCACCCGGGAGTGGCTCGCGTACCTGCGGGCCCTGGCCCGATGACGGATCCGGAGCCGGTGCGCCGTCGAGCCGCCCGCGTGGTCGTCGTCGACGGCGACGGCCACGTCCTGATGATCGAGGGTTTCGACCCGCACCACCCGGACGCCCCCTACTGGTACACCGTCGGTGGCGGCGTCGAGCCGGGGGAGTCCGACCGTGCGGCCGCGGTCCGTGAGGTCTGGGAGGAGACGGGTCGCACCATCGCCGTCGAGGACCTCGTCGGGCCGGTGCACCACGACGAGGGCGCGTTCTCCTTCGAGGGGCGCACGATCGTCCAGCAGCAGGTGTTCTACGGCTGGGTCACCGAGCGGTTCGACGCCGATCCCGCGGGCTTCGCCGAGCTGGAGCTGCGCTCGACCATCCAGCTGGCGTGGATCGACCCGGCAGTGCACCGGGCTCGCGGCGAGGCGGTCTACCCCGTGGTGCTCGAAGAGCTCGTGGACGCCGTCCTGGCAGCAGCCGCGACACGGTCCTGACGGCTCTCGGTGCTCCCGTGGCTCCGGGTGCTCCGGGTGCTCCGGGGGCTCCGGGGGCTCCGGGGGCTCCAGGGGGCCAGGGCGAGCGAGACGACCACGAGCGACCCGACGAGCCAGAACTGGTTGTAGAAGGCCTGCTTGTTGACCAGGTTCGCCACCAGGAGCACCAGCGCGAGCCAGCGGAGCACGTCGGCCAAGGCGGGCTGGCGGCGCCAGACGGTCCAGCAGACGGCGGCGAGCGTGCCGAGCACCGCGACCCCGGTCACGGCGAAGGGCAGGGTCACCCCGAAGGTGTTCAGCGCCAACAGGTACAACGTGTTGGCGAACTTGATGGGGTGGAACCCGACCAGCAGGCTGATCGTGTCGTGGACGAAGTCGGGCGGGCTGGCGAGGACCCACGGAGCGATGAGCACTCCGGTCAGCGCCCCCGTCGCCACGGCCCGACGCCACCCGAACGGGCGCCACAACAGCAGCACGGGGAGCAGCAGGGCCAGGTGCTGCTTGCTCGCGCAGGCCAGGGCCAGGGGGATGACGGCCCACCAGGCCCGGTCCCGCTGGACCAGCACGGCCCACCACACCAGTCCCGCGAGCAGCAGGGGCTCGGTCCAGGCCTGGTCGAGCTGGGTGAGCGTGCCGGGGGCGAGGACGAGCAGACCGGTGACCGCTGCAGCGGTCCAGACCCACGCTTCCCGGGTATGCCGCGTGGCCGCACCGCTGGCCAGCATCCAGACCCCGGCGACCGCGACCAGCGTCCAGAACGCGAGTGCCCACCGCACGTCACCGAACAGCCAGCGACCGGGCGCGAGGAGGACGGCGGTCCAGGGCAGGTAGGTGAACGCGTCCTGGATGCCCGGGGAACCGGTCCAGTTCATCGCATAGAAGTTCTCCCCTCGGCCGAGCCCGTCGGCGGCCTGCTGCAGCGTCACCCAGACGTCGATGCGGGGACGTGGTGAGGAGGTGATCGCCACGGCCGCGCACGCGGCATACCCGGTCAGGGCCACGACGCCGGCGCCCCAGTGGGCGCGAAGGCTGTTGGCACACAACAGGACCGCGCAGACCAGCGGCACCACGACGAACACCGTGGTCGCGACCGCCAGGCCGGTCGGGGCCAGGTAGCTGAACAGCGGCACCGCAAGGGTCGCCAGGGCCGAGCCGGCCAGCATCAGGACCACCGCCGGTCGATGTAGGCTGACCCGCCAGCCGGCCCACTGCCAGAGCGCCAGCGCCAGCGTGGCCGCAGTGAGGGCGGCCACGATGGGGATGCGGTAGCGCACCACGCTCCACTGCAACGCGGTGAAGAAGACCAGCCACGCGAGCGGGAGGGCGAACGACCCCGCCACCGACCGGGCGGTTGGTCCGGGGGCAGCGCGCATGGCAAGACCCTACGGGTCAGTGCTGACCAGGACCCCACGGGTCAGTGCTGACCGTGACCTGTCGAGTGGTGGGTTACTCCTTGGCGCCGGAGTAGAGCGCCTCGACCTCGTCGTGGAAGTCCTTCATGACGATGTTCCGCTTGAGCTTCAGGCTCGGCGTGAGGTAGCCGTTCTCCTCGGTGAAGTCACCCGGCAGCACCGCGAACTTGCGGATCGACTCGGCCTTGGACACCGACCGGTTGGCGTCGTCGACGGCCTTCTGGAGCTCGGCGAGGACGGTCTCGTTGGTGCGGGCCTGGTCGAAGCTGACACCCGAGAGCCCGTTGTTCTTGGCCCAGCCCGGGTACATCTCCTCGTCGAGGGTGAGCAGGGCGCCGATGAACGGCTTCTGGTCGCCGACGACGATGCACTGGGAGATCAGGGGATGCGCCCGGAGCCGGTCTTCCAGGGCAGCCGGGGCGACGTTCTTGCCACCGGCGGTGACGAGGAGCTCCTTCTTGCGACCGGTGATCTTGAGGTAGCCGTCCTCGTCGAGCTCGCCGAGGTCGCCCGTGTGGAACCACCCGTCGAGCACCGCGCCGGAGGTCGCCTCGGCGTTGTTGTTGTAGGCGGCGAAGACGTTGTTGCCCCGGATCAGGATCTCGCCGTCGTCGGCGATCCGGATACCCACCCCGGGCAGGGGAGCCCCGACGGTGCCGATCTTCACGCGGTCGGGCACGTTCACGGTGGCTGGTGCGGTGGTCTCGGTCAGGCCGTAACCCTCGAGCACGGTCACGCCGATGCCCCGGAAGAAGTGGCCCAGTCGGGTGCCCAGCGGCGCGCCACCGGACACGGCGTACATCACCTGGCCACCCATGGCGGCCCGCAGCTTGGCGTAGACCAGCTTGTCGAAGATGCCGTGCCGGACCTTGAGGCCCAGGCCGGCGCCGCCGGTGTCCTGCGCGGTCGACCAGGCGATGGCCGTGTCGGCGGCCGTCGCGAAGATCTTGCCCTTGCCCTCCGCGGTCGCCTTGGCCTCGGCCGAGTTGTAGATCTTCTCGAAGACGCGGGGCACCGAGAGGATGAAGGTCGGCTTGAACTCGGCGAAGTCCGCGAGCAGGTTCTTGATGTCGGCGCTGTGGCCCATCTTGGCCTCGCCCGTGACACAGAGGACCTGGATGAACCGCGCGAAGACGTGGGCCAGGGGGAGGAAGAGCAGGGTCGAGGCGCCGTCGGCCTTGACCACCGACTTGAGCTTGGTGATGGCGTTCTCGGACAGCGCCAGGAAGTTGTCGTGGGTCAGCTGGACGCCCTTGGGGCGGCCGGTGGTGCCCGACGTGTAGATGATCGTGGCGATGCTCGAGCGGTCGAGCCCACTCTTGGCGGCCTCGAGGTCGGCATCGCTCACGCCGGCCCCGGCGTCCTTGAGGTCGGCGATCGCCCCGGCATCGACCTGCCAGGCGTGCTCGAGCTCCGGGAGCTGGTCGCGGACCTCGGCGAGGGTCGCGGCGTGGGCGGGGGTCTCGAGCATGATGCCCTTGGCCCCCGAGTCGGTGAGGATCCACGCGACCTGCTCGGCGGAGGAGGTCTCGTAGATCGGGACCGTCACGGCACCGGCGGTCCAGATCGCGAAGTCGGTGAGCGTCCACTCGTAGCGCGTCTTGCACATGATGGCCACCCGGTCACCGGGGGCGATCCCCTCGGCGATGAGACCCTTTGCCACGGCGCGCACGTCCTCGTCGAACTCGGCCGCGGTCACGTCGACCCAGCGGCTCCCCTCCTTGCGGGAGAAGGCCACCCGGGTGGGGTCCGACGCAGCGTTGCGAGCCGGCAGGTCGGCCAGGCTCCCCTCGGTCGTGGGCGGCACGAGTGGGGGTGCGACGTGTTCCTGCACGGAGTCTCCTTTGACGACGGCTGGTCTGCCTCGGTGGGCCCAGCCTACCCGTGAGTAGGCGCGCCGCGGGAGAGCGCGGTGTTGAAGGCTCCGTCACACCGTGACCGGACGTGCGGAACACTGGTCCGGTGCGCGACCGCAGGATCGACATCGTCGACGAGACCTTCATCCGGGCGTCGCCCGGGGTCGTGCGCGCGAGCCTGGACGACCGGGGCTGGGTCGCGCAGGTCTGGCCGCACCTGGCCCCCACGGTGACGCGCGACCGTGGGCTCAAGGGTGTGCGCTGGGCCGTGACCGGCCAGGTCGTCGGCGAGATGGAGGTCTGGCTCGAACCCTTCCGCGACGGGGTGGTCGTCCACCACTACGTCCGGGGCCATCGCGGACCGCGCGCGCCCCGCGACGTGGCCACCCGGCACACCCTGCGGTGGAAGCGGGCCGTGCACGCACTCAAGGACCGCCTCGAAGGTGCTGGTCCGTCGTCCGGCGCCTCGGCGTTGTAGCCTTCGGCGCATGGCCGACCGCACCGAATCAAGCATCGACATCGACGCAAAGCCGGGTGAAGTCCTCGACGTCATCGCCGACTTCGAGAGCTACCCGGAGTGGGCCACCGAGGTCAAGGCGGTCAGCATCCTCACCGAGGAGGGCGACGGCTGGGCCGACCAGGTGCAGTTCACCCTCGACGCCGGCGCGATCAAGGACACCTACACCCTCGACTACGAGTGGGACGTCGCCCGCAACGGCACGGGGGTGGTCTCCTGGAGCCTGGTCGAGGCCACCGTGCTCAAGGCGATGAACGGCTCCTACACCTTGGCTGCCAAGGGCAAGGAGGCCACGACCGTCACCTACCGCCTCGCCGTCGACGTCAAGATCCCGATGCTCGGGATGCTCAAGCGCAAGGCCGAGAAGGTCATCATCGACACCGCGCTCAAGTCGTTGAAGAAGCGGGTGGAGGGTTGAGGCAGCTCGTCGCCGCGGCCCCTCGATAGCCAGGGGACGTCGAGCACCATGCGCGTCATCCTCTTCACCGGCAAGGGCGGGGTCGGCAAGACCACGACGGCGGCCGCCACGGCCGTCAGCGCCGCTCGCGCCGGGGTCAAGACCCTGGTCATGTCCACCGATGCCGCGCACTCGCTCGGTGACGCGCTCGGCGTCGCCCTGGGCGGGTCGAGCAGTGGGTCGCCCGTCGACGTCGAGCCCGGACTCTCCGCCCTGCAGATCAGCCCACCCCACCGGCTGGGCGAGTCGTGGCGGGTGGTCCAGGACTACCTGCTCGCCGTGCTCGACACGATCGGGGTCGACCCGGTCGTCGCCGAGGAGCTGACCCGCCTGCCCGGTGCGGAGGAGGTCGCGGCCCTCCTGGAGCTGCGGTCGCAGGTCGAGTCGGGTCCGTGGGACCTCGTCGTCGTCGACTGCGCCCCGACCGCCGAGACGCTGAGGCTGCTGGCGCTGCCCGAGGCGCTCGCCTGGCACCTCGAGCGACTGCTCCCCGCGCAGCGCGGGCTGATCCGCACCCTGCGGCCCGCTGCGGCGGCAGCCGCCGGGGTGCCGCTACCCGACCCCGCGGTCGTCGAGGCGGTGACGGGGTGGCACCGGCAGATGCGCGAGGTCCACCGCATCCTGACCGGCGACCAGGCCTCGGTGCGGCTCGTCCTGACGCCCGAGCGCGTCGTGATCGCCGAGTCCCGCCGCACCTGGACGTCCCTGTCCCTCTACGGCTTCGTCGTCGACGCCGTGGTCGTCAACCGGGTCTTCCCGGACGCCACAGCGGAGGCCGGCCAGCGGCCCGACGCCTGGCGCGCGTCCTGGAACACCGCCCAGCAGGGTGGTCTGGTCGAGGTCCGGGAGTCGTTTGCCGGGCTGCCGGTGGTCGTGACCCCGTACCTGCCGTCCGAGCCGATCGGGGCCGACGCGCTCGCCGACCTCGCCGAGGCGCAGGACGGTGGCAGCGACGTCCTGGCGCCCGTCACCCACCGGGGGCTGACGGTCGAACGCACCGACGAGGGCTTCCTCCTGGTCCTCCCGCTCCCGCTGGCGCACGCCGCCGACCTGGGCCTGCAACGCCGCGACGACGAGCTCGTCGTGACCGTCGGGGAGCACCGCCGGGTGCTCACCCTGCCGTCGGCTCTGCAACGATGCGTGGTCGAGGGTGCTTCCGTGCGCGACGGACTGCTGCGGGTGCGCTTCGTCCCCGACGAGGAGGTCTGGCCGCGTGGCTGACGACGAACGCCCTGCTGTGGGCACGGTGGCGGAGGAGGCTGCTCGCCTCCTCGACGCACTGGGTGGCTGGGCCGCCAGTGCGCAGGCCGGGTATGCCGCCCGGCCGGCCCCCGGCGCGACTGCACCCGGCGCCACAGCCGACTCCACGTCCGGCACCGCGTCTGGGTCCGGCGCCACGTCCGACGCTGCCTCCGGGGGCGCCGACTCCACCACGCCGCGCTGCTCGTCCTGCGGTGCGGAGAACGGCGTCGGGCAGGCGGTGACCTGCCAGCTGTGCCCGGTCTGCCAGGGGATCGGGCTGCTGCGCTCGGTCCGCCCTGAGACCGTCGACCGGCTCGCCGACCTCGCGGGTGCACTGGCCGCGACGTTGAGGGACATCGCGGGCCAGCGCCGCGCGGACGCCGGCGCGACGGCATCCCGCCGGTCCGAGCCGCCTTCCTCGCGGGTCCAGGACATCGCCGTCGACGACGAGGACGCCCCGGGGAGTGTGGGCTCGTGAGCGGCGGGTTGTCGGTCGGCATCGACATCGGGGGCACCAAGGTCGCCGGGGGAGTCGTCGACCCCGACGGCGTGGTCGTGGCTCGCGCTCGCCGCGACACTCCGCACCGCTCGACGAGCCCCGGCGTCGTCGAGGACACCATCGTCGACGTGGTCGCCGAGCTCATCGACGGCGCGGGTGACGACGTCGTGGCCGTGGGCATCGGGGCGGCCGGGTTCGTGGCGGCCGACCGTGCGACCGTGGTCTTCGCCCCCCACCTGTCGTGGCGGGACGAGCCGCTGGAGGCCAACCTGCAGCGCCGGGTGCCGGTGCCGATCTCCGTCGACAACGACGCCAACGCCGCAGCCTGGGCCGAGTGGAGGTTCGGTGCGGCGCAGGGCGAGTCGCACGTCGTGATGGTCAACCTCGGCACGGGCATCGGGGGAGCGATGATCCTGGACGGCCAGATCATGCGTGGTCGGCACGGGATCGCCGGGGAGTTCGGCCACATGCAGGTCGTGCCCGGCGGCCAGCGGTGCGAGTGCGGCAACAAGGGGTGCTGGGAGCAGTACGCGTCGGGCAACGCCCTGGTCCGCGAGGCTCGGGCGATGATGACGGCGGGCAGCCCGATGGCGACCGACCTGCTCGACCTCGTGGGTGGTGACCCCTCCTCGTTGACCGGTCCGATGATCACCGAGGCGGCCCGCGACGGTGACGCGACCGCCACCGAGCTGTTGGGCGAGATCGGTCAGTGGCTGGGGATCGGGATCGCCAACCTGGCCGCGGCCCTCGACCCCGGGGTGTTCGTCATCGGCGGAGGGGTGAGCGCCGCCGGAGACCTGCTGCTGGAGCCGGCCAGGACGACCTTCCGGCGCCACCTCACCGGGCGTGGCTACCGGCCCGAGGCACGGATCGTCGCGGCGGCGCTGGGCAACGAGGCAGGGCTGATCGGCGCGGCCGACCTGGCCCGTCGCGACGCCCTGGAACGGGCCGCGGCCGAGGGCGCATGAGCACGATGCGGGTGGCGTCCTACAACCTCAAGGACTTCACCCTCGACCGGCACGCGGCGGCGCGCGTCATCCGGTCGATCGACCCCGACGTGCTGTGTCTCCAGGAGGTGCCGCGCCGGCTGTTCTCCACGTGGCGCGTGTCCGACTTCGCGGCCGAGTGCGGCCTGTACTGGTCCGGACGGCACCGCGGCAGTGGCGGCACGACGATCTTCACCTCCCTGCGGGTGCAGGTCAGTGAGTCCCGCCACCACCGGCTGCGGGTGGCGGCGCTGCAGCGCAGGCGAGGGTATGCCGTGATCCGGGTCGGCCCCGCCGGTCACCAGCCGCTGGTGGTGTCGTCGGTGCACCTCAGCCTCGATGCCGACGAGCGCGAGCGGCACGCCGGGCAGATCCTCAGGACGATCGCCGACGGTGGCCCGGTGCTGCTGGCCGGTGACCTCAACGAGGGCGAGACGGGCCGGGCGTGGCGGTTGTTCGCCGCGCCACTACGCCTCGTCTCGCCGACGGCGCCGACCTACCCGGCCACCGCCCCGCGCAAGGTGCTCGACGTCATCTTCGCCTCGCCCGACCTGGCGGTGCTCCCGCACCAGGAGGTCGAGCTCGAGGTCGCCGACCTCGCTGCAGCCAGCGACCACCGCCCGACGTGGGTCGACGTCGAGCTCGACCCCCAGGCGGTGCCCACCGCCGAGACCGAGACCGGTCCCGCCGTGCTGGAGTCCACGGTCGAGCAGGCCGAGTCCGCACCGGGCGACGTGGCGCCGGCAGGCTGACCCGGCGCCTGCTGGCTCACCGGGGGAGGCCCGGTCCAACCACCCGAGGGTCAGAGGCTGGGGTCCCGACGGATCGCCTCCGAGGAGTCCTGGCCTGCTTCCGCGTCGGCCCGGCCGTAGGTCAACGGTCCAGGACCTTGGGTCGGGGCCGGCGGCCACGCAGGAGCGGTCGGGCCCGTCGGTGGCTGCTGGGCGGCCGATGCCTGGGGGGCCGCCCGCGGTGTGGCGTTCAGCAACGACAACAGGCCTGGGAACAGCCCGCCGGAGCTCACGAACGGTTGCAGGACTGCCGGCGGAGGGCTGGCCGCCTCGCCGATCACCCACGGGGTCAGGAACGACAGCCGCGGTCCGTCGACGACGCGCACCGATGGGGCGAACTCCGCGGCGGCCTTGGCCAGGGCTGACCGTTCGAGGCGCCCCGCGACGCCGATCTGCCGGTAGGGCATGGCCTCCCATTGCGTCACCGACGCCAGCACCAGGTCACCGCGCGTGGGCAGCATCCCGGCGATCCGGACCAGCTCGGCCCGCTCCTCGGCAGGGAGGGGATGCGGAGCCCGGAGCCGCACCCCGAGAGCGCGGTGCCGGTTGACTCGCGTGTCGACCAGCCGACGCTCCACGGCAGTGAAGAAGACGAGCTCCTCGACGTCGCTCCACGCGATGGCCTGACCTGCCCGACGGTCCGTCCCGGCCAGCCAGACACCGCCGGCACCCACCGACACGGCCGGCTCCGAGACCTGCTGGAAGCGCACCCACCCGAGGTAGCCCGGGACGACTGCGAACAGGCCCATGATGAAGAAGCCGGGAATCGACAGGTGGGCCAGCGCCAACACTGCGCCCGCTGCGCCGACCAGGGACACCACCATGAGGAACAGGACGTCGACCACAGGTCCCGTGACCCCGGTGACGGGACCGCCACGGGTGACCGACTCGGGTGGCACGAGGTCGCGGGCTCGCATCCAGGACACCTGCGTCTTGACCGGCCTGATGTTCTGCATGCGCGGGAAGGTAGCGCCCGGCGGTGGGCGCACAAGGCCGAATGGGGACAAGTCCGGCCGAACGGCTCAGCCGACCTCACCGCTCCAGGGGGTCAGACGCGGGCACCGTTGTCGGGGTCGTCCTCGTCGCGGGAGAGCGGCTGACGCATCACCAGCAGGACGAAGCCCAGGATCGTCAGGCCGAGCGCACCGAGGGTCCACCAGTCGCTGACGTCGGGTCGGAACAGGACCAGCCACAGCAGCAGCAGGGGGCCGGCGACCAGGCCGACGATGATGCCCCAGAACTGCAGGTCCTCCTGGGGCGGCAGGGGAGCCGTCGGCCCCGGCTCGAAGTGCTCGTCCTCGTCGTCGAGGTCGGCGAGGTCACGGAGCTCCACCGGGTCGGGGACCTCCTCGCCCGGCTCGGGCTCGGGGACCTCGGCGCCGCGCCACACCACGAAGGGACGGGTCGGCGGCGGGTTGGTGTTCGACCGCAGGGGAGGGTTCACGCCGGGTGCGAGCCCCTGGGGGGCGTCATCGGCCGTGGTCGTCCTGCCGGGTCCCGGCTCGGCCTCCGGGTCGCTGGCGGCGGGGCCGCCCGCGGGGTCGGGGAGCGACGCGACCTCGTCCCAGCGCGCGATGATGTCCGCGAACTCGGCGTCGACGTCGCGGTCGCTCATGGATGCCCCTTGGTCTGGATCGGACGACTGGCCCGTCGGTGCAGGACCGGCACGGGTGAGGTCAGTCGCTCGATGAACTGCACCGACATGTCAAAGATACGTGGCGAGCGCGCATTCTCGCAGCGTGCCGCGGGGACAGCGTCGGTACCGTAGAGTTCACGGCGTCACTTCGGAGGTGTGCTGGTGTTCTACTGGGTGCTCAAGACGGTCGTTCTTGGCCCGATCCTCAAGTTGCTCTTTCGCCCGTGGGTCGAGGGCGAGGAGAACATTCCCGACGATGGCCCCGCCATCTTCGCGAGCAACCACCTGTCCTTCTCCGACTCGATCTTCCTGCCGCTCGTCGTCCCTCGCCGGATGACCTTCCTGGCGAAGTCGGACTACTTCACCGGCCGGGGGCTCAAGGGCCGCGCGACGGCGGCGTTCTTCCGTGGGGTGGGCCAGCTGCCCGTCGACCGCTCCGGTGGTCGCGCCGGCGAGGCCGCCCTCCGCTCCGGGCTCAAGGTGCTGCGTCGCGGTGAGCTGCTCGGCATCTACCCCGAGGGCACTCGCAGCCCCGACGGACGCCTCTACCGTGGCCGCACCGGGGTCGCGCGGATGGCCCTCGAGGGCAAGGTCAAGGTGCTGCCCGTCGCGATGATCGGCACCGACAAGGCCCAGCCGACCGGCACCAAGATCCCCAAGCTGATCCGGATCGGCGTCAAGATCGGCAAGCCGCTCGACTTCTCGCGCTACGAGGGCATGGAGGACGACCGGTTCGTCCTGCGCTCGATCACCGACGAGATCATGTACGAGCTGATGTTGCTGTCCGACCAGGAGTACGTCGACATGTACGCCACGTCGATGAAGGACCGCATCGTCGCCGCCGCGCGGACGAAGGCCCGCGAGCTCCAGGAGGCCGCTCTCCCGGGCACCGCCGCCAAGGAGCTGGAGGAGGCGCTCGACGCCCAGGACGACGAGTCCTCGCGCAGGGTGCGCCCCAGCTTCGACGACGCGGTCGGCGACATCGACGAGCTGACCGCCCGCGACGACGTGCGGGCCGGGGCCGGGGTCGACCCGCTGCCCGCCGAGGACGCCGGCGACGAGGCCTCCGACGAGGCCTCCGACGAGGTGCCCCCGGGCGCCCGCGCGGCGAGCTGAGGGCTCCTTCGCAGTGGCGCGGCACCTGAGCCTGCCCGCGCGCCGCGACGTCGCCGTCCCGGGTTCGCAGCCCGAGGTGGTGTCGGCGTTCTGGAAGGGCATCGACGTCTTCCGACCCCTTGCGCTGGCCTATGCCGCGTACTCGCTCTGGGACCGCCCGCACGACCTGGTCCGGCCCACCCTCGCCTGGGTGGTGCTCGCGGTCCTGGGGGTCTGGACGGTCTTCCTCGTGTTCTACCGCCGTCGGCGGCTCTGGCTCGTGGTCGTGGAGCTGGTGCTGGCGGCTGGCGCCATCCTCGCGACCAGGCTGGTCGACACGGCGGCCGCGATCGAGGCAGGGAGCCGCACCCTCCCGACGTTCTGGCCGGCCGCCGGCGTGGTCTCCGCGGCGGTGCTGCTCGGTCGCAAGGGTGGCTTCCCGGCGGCCGTGTTCATCGGGATCGTCGACGTCGTCGAGGTCGGCAAGGCCACGCCCAACACGGTGAACAACATCGTCCTGCTCCTGCTGATCGGGACGCTCATCGGCTATGCCTGCGACCTCGCGCGAGAGGGCCACGCCAAGCTGCGCGAGGCGCTCGCCCTCGAGGCGCGTGTGCGGGAGCGGGAGCGGCTCGCCCGCACCGTGCACGACGGGGTCCTGCAGACCCTGGCCTTCATCAACCGGCGCGGCACCCAGCTCGGCGGTGAGCCCGCCCAGCTGGGCGCCATGGCCGCCGACCAGGAACGGCTGCTCCGCGCGCTCGTGAGTGGCACCTCCCCGGCCGACACCGAGGCGAGCGTGTCAGGGGACGTCGACCTGCGCCAGCTGCTCGGGCGCTTCGCCGGCGGACAGGTGCACCTCGTGGCTCCCGCCGACCCGGTGCTCGTGCCCCCGCGGGTGGCGGGCGAGCTGGTCGCGGCCGTGGGCGCCGCCCTCGACAACGTCCGCGTGCACGCGGGCGACGAGGCGCAGGCCTGGGTGCTGGTGGAGGACGACGGCGACGAGGTCGGCCTGACCGTGCGCGACAACGGGGTGGGTATGCCGGCGGGTCGCCTCGACGAGGCGGCTGCAGCCGGGAGGATGGGCGCGTCCTCGAGCATTCGGGGCCGGCTCAGCGACCTGGGCGGGACGGCGGAGTACGCCGGACGTGAAGGAGCAGGGGTGACCGTGCGGATGCGGGCGCCGAAGGACGGCGGACGACACGACGGAGGAACGCGATGAGCGAGACGGAGCAGTCGAACGACGACGGGACGCCTCGGGAGCCGAGCGTGGTCGTCGCCGACGACCACCCGTTGTGGCGCGACGCGGTGGCCCGCGACCTGGCCGAGGCGGGTATGTCGGTGGTCGCCACGGCCGACGACGGACCGTCTGCGGTCAACCGCACCAAGGCAACCCGGCCCGACGTCCTCGTCCTCGACCTCAACCTGCCGGGGATGCGCGGACACGAGGTGTGCGCCGCGCTGGGCTCGCTGCAGACGAGGGTGCTGGTGCTGTCGGCGTCGGGGGAGCAGCAGGACGTCCTCGAGGCGGTCAAGGCCGGGGCGACCGGCTACCTGGTGAAGTCCGCCTCGCGCGAGCAGATCGTCGAGGCCGTCCGGGCGACCGCACGCGGCGAGGCCGTGTTCACCCCGGGCCTGGCCGGGCTGGTGCTGGGGGAGTTCCGGAAGCTGTCGACCCAGCCGCAGACCGACCCGTTACGGCCGATCCCCGAGCTGACCGAGCGGGAGACCGAGGTGCTCAAGCTGGTCGCGACCGGCATGTCCTACAAGGAGATCGCGGCCGACCTCTTCATCTCGCACCGGACGGTGCAGAACCACGTGCAGAACACGCTGGGCAAGCTGCAGCTGCACAACCGGATCGAGCTGGTGCGCTTCGCGATCGCGAAGGGGCTCGACACTCCCGAGGCCTGAGGCACCGGCAGCCGTCGGGGAGGGGCGAGCCGCCCCCTCAGCCTTCGGTGCCGTCCCGGCGGTAGCGCTCGTAGGCGACCCCTCCGCGGAAGGTGCGGGTCTCGATGAGCTCGAACCGGACGCGGTCCTCGACCGGCGGCAGGTGCGGTGTGCCGCCACCGACGACGACGGGGTAGCGGAACACCCGCAGCTCGTCGACGAGACCGCGCTGGAACGCCTGGCCGGCCAGGTCGGCCCCACCGATGGAGAGGTCGCGGTCGGTCTCTGCGGCGGCCCGGGCCACCTCCTCGGCCACCGTGCCGCTCGCGATGCGGGCGTTGCCCTGCACCGACTGGAGGGTGCGGCTGAAGACGACCTTGGGCAGCGCACACCAGGTGTCCGCGAACGCCGCCCGGTCCTCGGTGTCACGCAGGGACGGGTCCGTCTCCCAGACGAGCATGTCCTCGTAGAGCCGTCGGCCACAGAGGTAGGCACCCAGTGAGCCGACCTCCGAGAGGTGGAACCGGAACTGCTCGTCGTCGGGAGCTCCCCAGTCGAACCTGCCCGCCCGGTCCTTGATGAAGCCGTCGACCGTGACGCCGATCGAGTACATCAGCATGGCTACCTCCTCAGGCGGGTGGGAGCTCCACGGTAGTGCGCAACCCTCCGCCCGGCAGGGTGCGTGCGACCCGTCGGCGCGAGGGTGGGCTCCGGGGACCCGGGGTCGACCTACGTCCGGTCGAGCTGCCAGACGGTGGTGTTCCGGTACTCGTCGCCGGGCTCCAGCGTGGCCGGACCGAGCGCAGGCTGGTTGGGCGCGTCGGGGTGCCGCTGGGTCTCCAGCGCGATCCCGTCGCCCTGCCTCAGCAGCCGATCTCCCGCCACCGTGCGGCCGGTCAGGAAGTTGCCCGTGTAGACCTGCAGCGCGGGCTGGTCGGTGAGGACGGTGAGCCGTCGCCCACTGGCGGGCTCCGCGAGCACCGCGACCGGTCGCAGGCCTGAGCCCCTCAGCTGGAACGAGTGGTCGATGCCGCGCGCCGCGCGGACCTGGGGGTGGGGGGCGCGGACGCGGTCGCCGATCCGGGCGGCCGTCCGCAGGTCGAAGGGCGTGCCGGTGACGTCCTCGAGGTGGCCCACGGGGATGGAACGCCCGTCGACGGGGAGGTACTGGTCAGCCTGCACCTCCAGGGTGTGGGAGTCGACGGACGACCCGCCGGGCGCGAGGTTGAAGTAGCTGTGGTTGGTCAGGTTGACCACGGTCCTGCGGTCGCACGTGGCGGTCAGGGTGAGCGTGACGGACCTCTCGGTCAGCTCGTAGCGGGCCCGGGCCCGGAGGTTCCCCGGGAACCCCTGGTCGCCGTCGGGGCTCTCGAGCTCGAGGGTCAGGGACCGGTCGTCCCGACCCGCGAGCGCCCAGACGCGGCGGTCGTAGCCACGGTGCCCGCCGTGCAGGCAGCTCGTGGCGTCGTTGGCGTCGAGCCGGTGCTCCACGCCGTCGAGGGTGAACCGGGCGCCGGCTACCCGGTTGGCGTACCGGCCGACCACCGCTCCCTGGTAGTCGTTGTCGGTCGACAGGTAGCCGGCGACGTCGTCGTAGCCGATGACGATGCTCGGCTGCCCCTCGCCCCACGTCAGCGACTGCACCGTCGCCCCCAGGTCCAGGACGGTGAGCACGAGGCCGTCCCCACTGGTCAGCCGGTATGCCGTGACGGGGCTGCCGTCGGGCAGCTCACCGAACGACGACGTGGTGGTCATGGCCGAATGTCTACCGCACTCGGGTGCGTCGCCCGGGAGGCAGCCGCGTGGAAACCGCCTCAGCGCGAGCGCCGTGACCGCGATCCGAGCCGCCTGCCCACCCGCTGGGACGCGCACCTATCCTTGACCGGTGAGCACCACGCAGCACCATGACGCCCTCGCCAGCCTCGCGGCCGGCGCAGCCCTCCCGGCCGCCCAGCAGCCGGAGTGGCCCGACGCCGCTCGCCTCTCCAGCGCCGTCGCCGAGCTCGCGTCCTATCCGCCGCTGGTGTTCGCGGGGGAGTGCGACGTCCTCAAGTCGCGGATGGCCGCCGCCGCGCGTGGCGAGGCCTTCGTGCTCCAGGGCGGCGACTGCGCCGAGACCTTCGCCTCGGCGACGGCCGACAACATCCGCGACCGGGTCAAGACCATCCTCCAGATGGCGGCCGTCCTCACCTACGGCGCATCCGTCCCGGTGGTCAAGGTCGGCCGGATGGCCGGCCAGTACGCCAAGCCGCGCAGCAGCGGAGCCGAGACGCGCGAGGGGGTGAGCCTCCCGGCATACCGCGGTGACATGGTCAACGACTTCGAGTTCACGCTCGAGTCGCGCACCCCCGACCCCCAGCGGCTCGTCAAGGCCTACCACGCGAGCACGGCCACCCTGAACCTCGTCCGCGCGTTCACCCAGGGTGGTTTCGCCGACCTGCGCCACGTGCACGACTGGAACCGCGGCTTCGTCGCCAACGCGGCCAACAGCCGTTACGAGCGGCTGGCCAAGGACATCGACAAGGCGATGAAGTTCATGCAGGCCTGTGGCGCCGACTTCGATGCCATGCGCACGACGGAGTTCTTCTCCTCGCACGAGGCCCTGCTCCTCGACTACGAGCGGCCGCTGACCCGGGTCGACAGCCGCACCGGTGAGCTCTACGACACCAGCGGCCACTTCATCTGGGTCGGGGAGCGCACCCGCGACATCGACGGGGCGCACATCGACTTCGTGTCGAAGGTGCTCAACCCGATCGGCGTCAAGCTGTCGGCCAAGGCCGAGGTCGACGACGTGCTGCGCCTCATCGACAAGGTCGACCCCGACCGTGAGCCCGGCCGCCTCACCTTCATCACCCGCATGGGTGCCAAGACGGTGCGCGACGCGCTGCCCACCCTGGTGGACAAGATCACCGGCAGCGGCGCCCAGGTCACCTGGATCTGCGACCCGATGCACGGCAACACGTTCGAGTCGGCCAGCGGCTACAAGACGCGCGACTTCGACCACGTCGTGGAGGAGGTGCGCGGGTTCTTCGAGGTGCACCAGGCGCTCGGCACGGTGCCCGGGGGCATCCACGTCGAGCTCACCGGCAACGACGTCACCGAGTGCCTCGGGGGCGCCGAGAAGATCCTCGACGCAGACCTCAACAAGCGCTACGAGACGGTCTGCGACCCGCGGTTGAACCACCAGCAGAGCCTCGAGCTCGCGTTCCTCGTCGCCGAGATGCTGGCCAAGGACTGACCGGATGCCGCCCAGCGCACCTCCCGTGCACGTCGACCTGCTCTCCGACACCCTCACCCAGCCCACCGACGCGATGCGTCGCGCCATGGCCGACGCCCCGGTCGGCGACGACGTCTTCGGCGAGGACCCCACGGTCCGCCGGCTGGAGGAGCGGGTGGCCGAGCTGCTCGGCCACGAGGACGCCCTCTTCGCGCCGACCGGGTCGATGGCCAACCAGCTCTGCCTGCGGCTGCACGTCGGCCACGGCGAGGAGCTCGTGGCCGACTCGCTGGCGCACGTCCTGCGGGCCGAGATGGGCGCTGCCGCAGTGCTTTCCGGCATCTCGTCGCGGTCGTGGGTGGCCCAGCACGGACTGCTCGACGCCGCGCAGCCGCTGGCGCTGATGATCCCTGACGGCGGGACCTACCAGGTCAACACCAGGTTGGTCGTCGTCGAGAACACCCACAACTTCGGCGGTGGGACGGTGCAGCCGCTCGACCAGATCGAGGCGCTGCGGGCGGGCACCCGCCACCGGGGGGTCGCGATGCACCTCGACGGCGCCCGGCTCTGGAACGCCCACGTCGCCACCGGTGTCCCGCTCGACACTTACGGCCGCCAGTTCGACACCGTCAGCGTCTGCCTGTCCAAGGGCCTCGGCGCGCCCGTCGGCTCCGTGCTCGTCGGGTCGCGCGACCTGATGGCCCGGGCGCGGATCTGGCGCAAGCGGTTCGGTGGCGGCATGCGCCAGGTCGGCATCCTCGCGGCAGCGGGCCTGCACGCCCTCGACCACCACGTCGAACGGCTGGCCGACGACCACGCGCGGGCCCGCCGGTTCGCCGACGCGGCGGCAGCGGCAGTCCCGGGGTCGATCGACCCGCAGCGGGTGCAGACCAACATCGTCGTGCTCGACGTGGCGGGGGCCGGGTGGACCTCGGCGGCGTTCGTCGAGGAGGCGGGCCGACGCGGCATACGCCTCTACCCGGTGAGCGCGACGGCGGTGCGGCTGGTCTGGCACCTCGACGTCGACGACGCCGGCACCGACCGTGCCATCAGCGAGCTGGTCCCGCTGCTCGTTGACGGTCCCTCCAGCTGACGCCCTCAGACGTCGTGGTGGAGCAGCTCGGCGGGCCGGTCCTCGGCCGCGGTCGCACCCGGCGGGCCTGAGCGCCGGCCCAGCAGCTCGACCACGTACATCGCGGTCAGCACCATCGCGCCGCCCACCACCATCCGGGCGGTCAGCGACTCACCCCCGAGCAGGACGGCGAAGAACGTCGCGAAGACCGGCTCCATGGTCATGACGATCGCCGCGCGGGTCGCCGGCAGGTGCGACTGCGCCCACGTCTGCGCCCACAGGGCCACGGCACCGGCGATCAGGGCCATGTAGAGCAACGAGCTCCACTGTCCGCCCGTCGCGGGGAGGGTGATCCCGCCGGGGAGTGCCGCCACCAGGGTGACCGCCGCGATGACGAACGCCTGGATGGTGGCCAGCCCGGTCGCCGACTGCGCGGTCGAGTAGCGGCCCAGACCGACGATGTGCAGGGCGTACAGGGCCGCCGAGGCGAGCGTCACGGCCTCGCCGTAGCCGACGGTGAGGCCCCGGAGCGACAGCACGGCGAGCCCGGCGGTCGCGAGCAGCACGGCCAGCCAGGTCGTGCGGTTGACGCGGTCGCGCAGCAGCAGGGCGCCGAAGACGGGGGTCAGCACGACGTAGGTGCCGGTGACGAAGCCCGACACCGACGCCGGGGTGTGCTCGAGGCCGATCGTCTGGAGCAGCTGGGCGAGGCCGTAGAGCACGCCGAGCCCTACCCCGATCAGGACCTCGCGACGGCTCAGCGCGAGGGTCTGGCGCCGGAAGAGGACGGCCATGACGACCGCGGCGATCGCGAACCGCACGGTGAGGAAGTCGGCCGGCGGCACGTGGGCGACCAGGTCACGGATGAGGAAGAAGGTCGAGCCCCAGACCGCGGTGACCGAGACGAGCAGCAGCGTCGCGAGGCGGCTGTCAGGAAGGCGCCTGGACACCTCAGACGATGACGAGCTTGATGGTGCTGCCCTTGGGCTGTTCGGTGTTCGCCCCGGGCTCCTGGCTCCGGACGGTGCCGAAGATGCCACCCATGAAGCGCTCCACCGTCACCTTGAACCCGGCGCCCTCGAGGATCGCCTTCGCCTCGGCCTCCTGCTTGCCCTGGACGTCGGGCACCTTCACCAGCACGGGGCCCTTCGAGACCACGAGCTTGACCGGGTCGCCCTTGAAGAGGGTGCCACCGGCCGGCGACTGGGAGATCACGTTGCCCTTGGCCACGGTGTCGCTGTTGGCCTGCTCGGTGGCGTCGACCTCGAACCCGGCCTTGGAGAGCGCGTCGACCGCCTCGCTGGCCGGCTTGTTGGTGAAGTCGGTGACCGCGATCGGCTGCCGGCCCTTGGAGACCACGAGGTCGACCTTGCTGCCCCGCTTGAGCTGGGTGCCGACCTTCGGGTCGACGCGCACCACGAGGCCGGCGGCGATGGTGTCGTCGAAGGCCTCCTTGGTGGTGCCGACGGTGAGCTTGGCCGCGGTGATCTGGTCACGCGCCTCGGCGGCCGACTTCTTGACCACGTTCGGCACGGCATACCGCTCCGGGCCCTTGGACACGGTGACCTTGACGTCGGTGCCGCGGCGGACCTCCTGGCCGGCGCCGGGGTCGGTCGACATGACGATGCCCTTGGGCACCGACTCGTCGAAGCTCAGCACCTCCTCGGCGCCGAGGTGGGCGCGCTCGAGCGCGGTCTGGGCCTGGGCGAAGGTGAGCTTGGTGGTCGGCGGCACCACGGTGGGCGAGCCCGGCCCGGCGAGGAACCACCACGCGGCGACTCCGGCGATCAGGGCGACCCCGAGGGCCGCCCAGATCCAGCGCCACGGCCCGTGCCGATCGTCCTCGTCGGCATAGGCGTCGACCTCGCGGCCGGGCAGCACGGGGGGAGTGGTCGGGGTGCGGTCGATCGGGAGGGCCACGGGGGGCCGCGGACGGGTGCCCCGGGCGGCGCGTCCCTCCTGGTCGTGCTGGACCGGCAGGGTGCTGGTGCGTTCGACGGCCACGGTGCTCGCGCCGCCACCGAGCGCGGCGGGACCCTCGGGGCGTCGGTCCAGCTCCGCGGCGGTCAGCATCGCGCGCGACTTGCGGACCTCGGCGAGGAAGTCCTCCGCGTCGTGCGGCCGCTGGTCGGGGTCGCGGGAGGTGGCCAGCGCCACGAGGGCGTCGAGCTCGCTGGGCACCGAGCTCACCCGCGAGGACGGCGCCGGGATCGAGCCGTGCACGTGCTGGTAGGCGATGTGGATCGGGGTGTCGCCGGTGAAGGCCTTCGTGCCGGTCAGCATCTCGAACAGGATCAGGCCGGCGGCGTAGACGTCGCTGCGGGCGTCGGCGATCCCTCGCTCGACCTGTTCGGGGGAGAGGTAGGCGACCGTGCCGAGCAGCACGCCGGTCTGGGAGTAGGAGGTCTGGTTGGAGACCGCCCGGGCGAGGCCGAAGTCAGCGACCTTCACCGTGCCGTCACCCTCGCGCAGGATGATGTTCTCGGGCTTGACGTCGCGGTGGATGATGCCGCCGCGGTGCGCGGCGCCGAGCGCCTGGAGCACCGGACCCATGATGTCGAGGGCGGCCCGCGGGGTGAGCGGCCCCTCGGCCTTCATCACCTCGCGCAGCGTCTGGCCCGGCACGTACTCCATGGCCAGGAACATGCTGCCGTCGTCCTCGCCCTGGTCGAAGACGGAGACGACGTTGGGGTGCGAGAGCCGGGCCGCGGAGCGCGCCTCGCGCTTGAAGCGGCTGACGAACGCCTCGTCCTGGGCGAGGTCGTGGCGGAGCACCTTGAGCGCCACGTCACGGTCGAGCCGGGTGTCGAGGGCCAGGTAGACCGACGCCATTCCACCGTCGGCAATGTGCGACAGGACGCGGTAACGCCCGTCGAACACACGGCCGAGCAAGGACTCGGCGACACCTGAAGACACCCGCAAAGTGTAGGAGGTCTTGCTGGTCATCTCGCGCAGGCGGGTCCGTGGGCGGTGTCCGGGCTCACATCGGCTCAGCAGGACGAGGGCAGACCTGCGGGCCCGCACCCCGGCGCACCGGCGGGAGCTCCTGCTGACTGACCCGCCGCCTGACCTGCCGCCTCACCTGCAGGCTCACATGCGCGCGCGGTGCGCCTTGATGCTGGCCACGTAGACCTTCGTGTCCGCGTACATGCCGTGCTGCTGCACCGAGTAGAGGCCCTGGTAGTACCCGGCGATGGCCTGGTCGAGGTTCTTCGCCGAGCGGGTCAGCGAGCGCAGGATGACCACGCCGGCGGTGATGTTGTCCTGGGTGCGCAGCAGGTTGAGCGGGCGCCCGGCCATGTCGGAGGCCCACTGCCCCGAGGACGGGATCACCTGCATGACGCCGATGGCGTTGGCGACCGAGACCTGCCGCTGGTTCCAGCCCGACTCCTGCCACCCGACGGCCAGGGCCAGCTTCGGGTCCACCCCGTGACGGCGAGCCGTCGCGGTGATCATGGCCTTGGTCTGGCTGCGGCTCGGCACCGACGTCCGGGCCAGCGCGGCCCGGTTGCGGTTGGCCGCCTTGACCGTCGAGGTGGGGTACGTGCGCCCGGCGAAGGTGTTCGAGCTCGCCGCGCTCTTGGCGGGCTTGGCCGGCACCCGCAGTCGCTGGCCGGGGTGGATGACGGAGGTCGCCGACAGGTGGTTCGTCTTGAGCAGGGCGGCAAGGGTGGTGCCGTGCTTGACCGCGATGCCGCCCAGGGTGTCGCCCGAGCGGACCGTGTATGCCGCGGAGCCGGCTCGCCGGGTCGCGGCCGGCGTCGTCCCGCGGACCTTGATGAGCTGGCCCGGGTGGATGACGCTGCGGGCGGTCAGGCGGTTGAGCGAGTAGACCGACGCGAGGGGCGTCCTGGTCCGGGCGGCGATGGCGCTGAGGGTGTCGCCGATGCGCACCCGGTAGGTCGTGGTGGACACCGCCCTGGCGGCGGGCCGGCGCACGCTGGCCGCACCGGCGCCGGGGATCCTGACCTTCTGGCCGACCTGGAGGACCGACCGGGTGGACAGGCGGTTGGCCTTGAGCAGTGCGGCGAGGGAGACGCCCTTGCGGGCGGCGATGTGGCTGAGGGTGTCGCCGGAGCGGACGACGTAGGTGGCGCGCTTGATCGCGGCCGCGCGGGCGGCCGCGGCGGCCCTGGCCCGGGCAGCCTCGGCGCGCGCCTGGGCGGCGGTCTTGGGCACCGAGAGTCGCTGGCCGATGGAGAGGTGGTTGCCGCCACCCTTGAGGTGGTTGCGCGACGCGAGCACGCCCGTGGTGGTGCCGGTGCGGGCCGCGATGGCGGCCAGGGTGTCGCCGCTGCGCACCGTGTAGTGGGTCCAGCCGTGCGGGGCGGGCCTGGCCTTCTGGACGACCGCGACAGGCGCGTGGAGGGGGGCCGAAGGGAGCGCTGCGGGAGCGATCACGGGAGACATCGGAGGGCTGCCGCCTTTCGGGGGCGATCTGGGGACGAGCTGCTGGCGAGCTGCGGTCGGTCCTTCCCATGGCGTGCGGGCCGTGGGGCTGGAGCAGCAGTCGGTGCTGGAGTGGACAGTGTGGCGACTGTGACGAATGTGAAAGGTACACCATTCGGGCACCTCCATATCGACTTACATCAATGTAATTTGGTTTTCGAGGCGATTTGCTTTGCCTGCTCCTGCTGGCACTCTTGTCCCGTGACCGAACAGCCCGCGGCCTCGGCCGAGCAGTCCTCCGACCTGCAGACCCACGACGAGCAGTCCACCGACGACCAGTCGAAGGACGTGCAGCCGCAGGACTCCGAGCCCTCGCTCGAGTCCCTCGTCGGGGCCTGGCTGACCGTGCCCGACGTCGCCGAGCGGATGGGGATCGCCCTGTCGGCCGTCCGGCGCCTCATCGAGGAACGCGAGCTGCTGAGTGCCCGCATCGGTGAGCGCAGGGTCGTCGCCGTGCCCGAGCAATTCCTGCACGAGGACGTGTTCCGGCACCTGCGGGGCACCTTCACGGTGCTGGCCGACGGCGGCCTCGACGACGAGGAGATCCTGCGCTGGCTGTTCACGCCCGACCCGACGCTGCGCGTCCCGGGCACCCCGGTCGACAACCTCGCCGCCGGGTTCAAGACCGAGGTGCGGCGACGCGCGATGGAGCAGGCCTTCTAGCGCGCTGCCCCTGGCGCCTCAGGTGGGGCTGGTTGGCGTCAGTTGGCTCGGCTGGTCGCGCTGTCGATCAGCTGGTCGAGCACGCCGGTCGCCTCGGGCGAGAGGTCGCGGGTCGACTTCAGGGCCATCCGTGCTGACCCTGCGAGGCGGGCGATGTCCGCCTCCACGGCGTCGACGGCCCCGGCCGAGGTGATGGCGTCGCGCAGCTGCTGGACGACCTCGTCGTCCAGCAGCGGGTCGCCGAGCCGGCGCTCGATGAGCTCACGCCCGGCGTCGTCAGCCCCGGCCAGGGCGTGCGCGACCAGCACGGTCCGCTTGCCCTCGCGCAGGTCGTCGCCGGCCGGCTTGCCGGTGGCCGCCGGGTCGCCGAAGACGCCCAGCAGGTCGTCGCGCAGCTGGAAGGCCTGGCCGAGGTCGAGCCCGTAGCGCGAGAGGGCCGCCAGGTCGTCGTCGGAGGCGCCACCAGCCGTCGCGCCGATGAGGAGGGGGTGCTCGACCGTGTACTTGGCGCTCTTGAACCGGATCACGTGCTCGGCGCGCTCGACCCGCTCGCTCGTGGGCACGTCGTCCCAGGACCGGGCCGACTCGACGACGTCGAGGAACTGGCCACCCATCAGCTGGGTGCGCATGCGGTCGAAGACCGCCCGTCCGCGCTGGAGGTGGGTCGGCTCCAGGCCCGACGTCGCGTAGATCTCCTCGGTCCAGTTGAGGCACAGGTTGCCCGCCAGGATCGCGCCGGCCACCCCGAACCGGTCGGCGTCGCCGGACCACGACTCGCGCTCGTGGCGCGCCGCGAGCGATCGGTGCGCCGCCGGCATGCCCCGTCGGGTGTCGCTGTCGTCCATCACGTCGTCGTGGATCAGGGCGGCCGCCTGGAAGAACTCCATCGCGGTCGCCACGCGGACGAGGGCGTCGGAGTCGGGCTGGCCGGCGGCGCGGTAGCCCCAGTAGAGGAAGGCGGCTCGCAGCCGCTTGCCACCGGTGAGCAGGCGTGCGACGGCGCCCAGCAGCTCCTGCGCGTCGGGGCCCACCTCGGCCAGGACCGTGGCCTGGTGGGCGAGGACGTCGTCGACCGTGGCCTGCACCCGCCCACGCAGGGAGGCGGCGTCGAGCGGGCTGGTCACCACGCGTTCCTCCCAGGCGGCTGTCGGTCCGAGGATGTCTCATCCTGTGCTGCCCCGAGCCTACGGCGTGGCGCCTCGACTAGTCTCACCGCCATGGCTTTGGTGCAGACGTCGCGGGACGGGCGGCCGGGGAGGGAGCCGCAGTCGATCCCCGGCATGCTGGCCGCAGACCACCCGTCGATCAGCTTCGAGTTCTTCCCGCCCAAGGACGACGCAGGGGAGTCGGCGCTCTGGGACGCGATCCGGCGGCTGGAGTCCGTGCGGCCCGACTTCGTGTCCGTGACCTACGGCGCGGGCGGCTCGAACCAGGACCGCACCGTGCGGGTCACCGAGCGGATCGCCCGCGAGACCACGCTGACCCCACTGGCACACCTCACCTGCGTGGGCGCGTCGGTCGCCGCGCTGCGGCAGGTGGTCGGACTGTATGCCGCGAGCGGCGTCCGCAACATCCTCGCCCTGCGGGGCGACCCCCCGGGCGACCCCGGTGGGGAGTGGACCGCACACCCCGAGGGCCTCAACCACGCGACCGACCTGGTCGAGCTCGTGCGCAGCCTGGGTGACTTCACGATCGGCGTCGCGGCCTTCCCCGACGTCCACCCCGCCTCCCCGAGCTTCGAGCACGACGTCGACGTGATGGTCCGCAAGGCCGACGCCGGCGCGAGCTTCGCGATCACCCAGATGGTCTTCGACGCCGACAGCTACCTGCGGCTTCGCGACGCCGTGGCCGCGCGCCGCGACCTGCCGATCACCCCGGGGCTGATGCCCGTCACCAACTTCAAGCAGGTGGCGCGGATGTCCGAGCTGATGGGCACCCCGCTGCCGGAGGCTGTCGTGCGGCGGCTGCAGGCGGTCTCCGACGACCCGGCCGCCACGCGCGAGGTCGGGGTGCAGATCGCCACCGAGCTCGCCGACCGGATGCTCTCGGAAGGGGCTCCCGGGCTGCACTTCATCACGATGAACCGGTCGACCGCGACGCTCGAGGTCTACCGCAACCTCGACCTCGGCGCGAAGGCCGCCAGCCGGAGCTGAGCTCCCCCCGAGCGCCTCTGGCTACGTCTGAGGCTGGGACACCACGGTGGGACACCTGAGGCCGTGACATCTGAGTACGTACACGGATGCCGGTGTCGAGCTGGACGCGGGAGGGTGGACCCCGTCGCAGTCGGGGGAGTGCGGCAGCGGGACACGAACCGTGACGCAGCCAGGAGGGGAGCCTGCGCCCGGTTCGTGTCCCGCCCACGTCTGCGGCCGGCCGCGAGCGGCCCCCCGTCTCGCCCTCAGTCGCGGGTCGTGAGGGCCCGGGAGAGGGCCGCAGCCCCCGACAGCACGACCACGGCCAGCCCGTAGATCGTCGCGGTCCGCTCCAGGCCGAGGTGGGGGGCGGCGAACCCGGCGGCCACCGCGGGCAGCCCGAAGGCCAGGTAGCTCACCACGAAGACGCTGGAGAACAGCTCGCCGCGCTGGTCCGGGCCGACCGTCGGGGTGATCGAGCGCATGATCCCGAGGAACGACGTCCCGAAGCCCGAGCCCGCGACCACGGCGGCCAGCAGGAAGCCCACCAGCGACTCCGCGTGCAGCGCCACCAGGGTCAGGATCGTGCCGAGGGCGAGCATGGTCGTGCCGTAGAGCGTGATCTCGCGGGGCGAGCGACGCCGGCCGAGGGCGGAGCTGAGCGCGCCGACCCCCGTGAGGATGGCGACGACGGCCCCCTGCTCGAGGTGGCTGCCACCGCCCAGCAGCTGTCCGACGATCGGCGCCCCGAGCGAGAGGTAGAGGCCGCCGGTCGCCCAGCCCGCGAACAGCGCGGGAGCGCTGCGTCGGAACGCGGGGCGTGCGGCGACGGGGATGCCGACCTGCGGCCGCAGCGAGCGGCGCCACCCCTGATGGCGCGGTGACGTCTCGGGCAGGGCCAGCACCGCCACGGCGATGGCCAGGTAGAGGCCGGTGAGGGTGGCGAACACGATCGGCAGGGCGTGCGAGGTCGCGTCGAGGGCCAGGCCCGCGACGAGGGCGCCCGCGGCCAGGCCGAACAGCGGGGTGACGCTGTTGAGGGTGGCGGCGAGGCCGGGACGGTGGCGGGGCTCGAGGTCGACGACCGCGGCGGACATGGTCGACATCAGCAGGCCGGCAGCCACGCCCTGGACGGCGCGTGAGGCCATCAGCATCGCCACACCGTCGGCGTGCCAGAACCCGACCATGCTCACGGCGAGGACGGCGAAGCCGGTCGCGAGCACCGGACGGCGGCCGACGTGGTCCGACAACGACCCGGTGACCAGGAGGGTCGCGAGGAGAGTGAGGGCGTACACCCCGAAGATCGTGGTCATCGTGCCCGGCGAGAAGCCGATCTCGGCCTGCAGGACGGGGTAGAACGGCGACGGAGCGCTCGCCCCGACCATCATCGCCACGACGGTGGCCAGGGCGAGGGCGAACGCGGGGCGGCGGGGAAGCCGCAAGCGCTGCTGCCCGTCCCTGCTGGCGGTGGTGGCAGCCGTGCTGGCGGTCGGGCTGGTGGCGGTCGTGGTCGTGGTCGTGGCGGTCGTGGTCGTGGCGGTCGTGCTGGTGGTGCCGGTCGGGATGCTGCTGGTCGCACTCATGACGAGCCTCTCGGACGGAACAACGGTTCGATATTTGTCGAACTGTCGTTCCGGTCGGGGCATTCCCGATTCCCGCAAATTGGTTCGAGTATTATCGAACCATGCCCGCCAACCAGGTGCTTGCGCACCCCGACATCGCCGACGTGACACTCACCGACGTGCTGTTCGCGCTGAGCGACCCCGCCCGGCTGCAGATCGTCCGCGACCTCGCGGACGGCCCGCTCGAGATGGCCCAGTGCGGTGCCACGAACCCGGCCCTGCCCAAGTCGACGAAGTCGCACCTGATGAAGGTCCTGCGCGAGGCAGGGGTGATCCGCAACGAGCCGCGGGGGCGCGAGCGGCTGGTGTCACTGCGTCGCGAAGAGCTGGATGCGACCTTCCCGGGTCTGCTCGACAGCATTCTCGGCAGCGCCCGCTGACCCGGCCCCGCGGCATACGCGCGTCGGCCGGGGACTCAGCCCGGCGCTGAGGGTCGCAGCTCGGCGACGAGGGGCACGACGTCGGCGATGGAGTCGACGACGCGCGTGGGCTGGTAGGGGAAGCGGCCCACCTGCTCCGGGCGCGTGGAGCCGGTCAGCACGAGGACCGTGCGCAGCCCCGCCTCGAGCCCGCTGATGACGTCGGTGTCCATCCGGTCGCCGATCATCACCGTCGACTCGGAGTGCGCGTCGATCCGGTTGAGCGCGCTGCGCATCATCAGCGGGTTCGGCTTGCCGACGAAGTAGGGCTGGTGGCCGGTGGCTGCGCTGATCAGGGCCGCGACCGAGCCGGTGGCGGGCAGCATGCCGTGGGGGCTGGGTCCACTGACGTCGGGGTTGGTGGCGATGAAGCGGGCACCGGCCTCGATGAGCCGGATCGCCTTGGTGATCGCCTCGAACGAGTAGGTGCGGGTCTCGCCCAGGACCACGTAGTCCGGGTTGCGCTCGGTCATCGTGTAGCCGACCTCGTGCAGCGCCGTCGTGAGGCCGGCCTCACCGACCACGAACGCGGTGCCCCCGGGCCGTTGGTCGGCCAGGAACTGCGCGGTCGCGAGGGCCGAGGTCCAGATCGACTCCTCGGGCACGTCGATGCCGCTGGCGAGCAGGCGGGCCCGCAGGTCGCGCGGGGTGAAGATCGAGTTGTTCGTCAGGACGAGGAACCGCGTGCCCGACTCCTGCAGTGCGGCGATGAACTCGGGCGCCCCGGGGATGACGCTCTCCTCGTGGACGAGGACGCCGTCCATGTCGGTGAGCCAGCACTCGACGGGCTTCGGGGTGGTCATGCGCCCATTGTGCCGACTTGTGCTGCGCGCTTTGGTGGAGCACCAGCAACCGGACCGGGGGCACGCTGGAAACGCCTGAAGGAGGTGCTCGTCATGTCATTGGCCACGAGCGCAGTTGCGGCGCTGCTTCCTGTCGCGGACATCGATCGCGCCAAGGGTTTCTACGACCGGCTGGACCTGCCGTACCTCGGCACGAACGACGAAGGCAGCCTGATGTACCAGCTCAGCGGTGGCGCGATGCTGATGCTGCTCCCGCGTGAGGCCGGGACGCAGAACCCCAGCACCGCCCTGACCTGGGAGGTCGACGACGTCGCCGCGGAGGTCGCGGACCTCGAGGCCCGGGGCGTCGTGTTCGAGGACTACGACCTGCCCGACCTCAAGACCGTCGACCACATCGCCGAGATGGGTGGCGAGAAGGCCGCATGGTTCAAGGACCCCGACGGCAACGTCCTGTGCGTCCACCAGGTGGCGCGTGACCAGGTCGCAACCCCCGGTATGCCGTGACGCGGCTCGCTCAGGCGACCTCGATCGCGTGTCCGCCGGTGACGCGGAGCAGCTCCTCGTAGGTGGTCCGGAAGACGGTGTGGCTGTGCCCGGCGGCGGCCCACACGTGGCGGTACCGGCTGAGGGAGACGTCGACGAAGGTGCGGATCGGGACGACGTGGCCAACGGGCGCCACGCCGCCGATCGTGAACCCGGTGGTCGCCAGGACGAAGTCGGCGTCGGCGCGGTCGAGGTGGTCGATGTCGTCGACCAGCTCGGCGACCTTGACGAGGTCGACCTTGTGCGCGCCCGAGGTGAGGATGAGCACCGGGCTGATGCTCTGGTCGGGGGCGTGGGCGCGGAAGATGAGGGAGTTGGCGATCTCGGCCGGGGTGATGCCCAGGGCGGCGGCCGCGGCGGCCGCGGTGCGGACGGCGTCGGGAAGGCTGACGACCTGGGGGACGACCTGGTGCAGGGCGAGGGTGTCGAGCACTCGCCGCACGGCGGGGTGCCCGGTCAGGTCGGCGGCGGTCAGTGGGGTGGCGGACGGCGCGGCGGCGGACGGCGCGGCTTCGGAGGGTGTGACGTCGGAGGGGGTGGTCACCCCCTGGGTCGGCACCTCGGGCACGGTCATGGCCGAAGACTAGGGCCGCTCGCGCGGCGCTGTCACCAGTCGTCCGGCGGGGGTTGACGGGCTGTCCGTGGCGGGGTGTACGGTTCTTCTCATCGAACACCTGTTCGAATGTGGTTCACGGCGAGACCGGCATCACCGGTCACGACACTGCGTTTCACGGCTCCACATCGTGACATGCAGTCGCCCGCGGAGCACTGCGGCTCTGGCCCTGTGATCAGGCGCCTCGACCCCGCCCTTCACAGGGCCAGAGCGCAACACCTGAATGCGACGTCGCGCCTGTCCTCGACGGTGCTGCGCCATGCCCTTTTCCACCCCGCCTGATCACCCACCGCCTGACCAACACCGACCAGTGAAGGAGCATCCCGTGGTTCGCCGCTACGAAGAGACCATCGAGGTCCGTGAGGGAGCTCGTGACGACCTGACCCTCGGTCTGGGAGGCGCTGAGGACGTGGGCGCCGTCGGGCCCGAGGCCTTTGTCTGGCGCGGCCGGCTCTATGTCGTGCGGGCCGTGCTCGACCGCTGGCAGGAACGCCGCCCGTGGTGGCGCGACGCCCGGGAGCGTGACGGTGGCAGCGACGTGCTCACCGATGCCCGCGAGCGGCAGGTCTGGCGGGTCGAGGCGAGCGCCGGCCGCCTCTGCGGGGTGGGGGTCTACGACCTGGGTGCCGACCACGGCAGCCAGTGGCGGCTGCTGAGGGTCGCCGACTGATGGGGGCGACGAGCACGACCACGGGAGCCGCTGCCACGCTCGACCTGCTGGACCGGGCCCGGCACTCACTGCTCGAGGCCTGCCAGAGCCAGGAGGTCGCCCGGCGCTACGACCAGGCCCAGCTCGGGGCGCTGCGGGCTGCCGCCGCCGTGGTCGCCACCCGCACCTCCAGTCGTCCACCCACGGGCCAGTCGGGTCCGCGCAGCCTGTGGGAGCTGCTGCCCACGGTCGCACCCGAGCTGTCCGAGTGGGCGGGGTTCTTCGAGGTGGTCGGCGCCCGTCGCCACCACGGCCACAGCGCACGGGAGGCCGATGACGTGCTGCGTCAGTCCGAGCTCTTCCTCGACCTCGTCTGTCACACCCTCGGTCTACCGGTGACCGTGTCGTCCCAGGACCACCTGCTGGTGCCCACTGCCCTGGCCACGACGACACCTGCCCTGGCCACGACGACACCTGCCCTGGCCACGACGACACCTGCCCTGGCCACGACGACACCTGACCTCGCCACCACGGGCGCGAGGGCGGCGCCATGAGCGCCGAGTTCGCCCACCTGCACGTCGCGTCGGGGTTCTCGATGCGCTACGGCACGGCGCCCCCCGAGGCCCTCGTCGAGCGCGCCGCCCAGCACCGCCAGCCGGTCCTCGCCCTGACCGACCGCGACGGTCTCTACGGCGCGGTCCGGTTCGTCCAGGCAGCCACCGCCGCCGGGATCGCCCCCGTCCTGGGCGTCGACCTCGCAGTGGGCCCGGACGCTGCGCATCCCGCCGCGTCGGGGGCGCACCCGCCTCCCACTCCCACCTCCTCCTCTCTCACCTCCTCCACTCCCACCCCGACCCGGACGCCGGTCCGCGGTGGTGCCGAGCGCGATGCCCGCCACCCACGGGTCACCGTCCTCGCGCGGGGGCGCGCAGCCGGGGTGCCTGCCGGGGTGGGCTGGGCGGCGTTGTGCCGGCTGGTCACGCAGACCCACCTGCGAGGGGAGCGCGGGGTGCCGGTGAGCTCTGTCGCGGTGCTGGCCGGTGCGTGCGGGGGTGGACAGCCAGGAGGAGACCCACGAGGAGCTTCCCGGGGAGGAGAGCTCCGCGGAGGAGAGCCCAGCCCGCTCGTGGTGCTGCTCGGTCCCGACTCCGACGTGGGTCGCGCGCTGCTGGCGCGACGCACCGACCTGGCGCGCGAGCTGCTGAGCAGCTGGCGGCGGCGGCTGCCCCCCGATGCCCTCGTCGTCGAGGTGGTCTGCCACGGGGGGCCCGAGGGCACCCCCGCCTCGCGCAGCCATGCCCGGCGACTGCTCGGGCTCGCCGACGAGCAGGGCGTCCCGGCAGTGCTCACCGCGGCAGTGCGCCACGTCGAGCCGGGGGAGTCGGCGGTCGTCGACGTGCTCGACGCCGCACGGCGGCTGGTCGCCCTCGACACCCGGCACCTCGACCGGGTCACCGACGCCGCCCACCTCGCGAGCACCGACACGATGCACGCCATCGCCCGCGAGGTCGCCGGTGGCGACCGGGCGCGCGCCGACGCCTTGGTCGACCGCACCCTGGCCCTCGGTCTCGGGTGCGCCCAGAGCGCACGCCACGACCTCGGCATCGGCTCGATCCACCTGCCCGAGCCCGAGCGGTTGGGGGTGGAGCCGGGCATGAGCGCCCAGGTCATGCTGGAGCAACGGTGTCGCGGCGCGGTGGCCTGGCGCTACCCCGGCGCCAGCGACCACGAGCTGATGGCGATCGAGAGCCGGCTCAGCGACGAGCTCAAGGTGATCGCCGAGCTCGGTTACCCGACCTACTTCCTCACCGTCGCCCAGGTCGTCGACCTGATCCGCGAGATGGGGGTGCGGGTCGCCGCCCGCGGGTCGGGGGCCGGGTCGCTGGTCAACTACCTGCTCGGCATCAGCGGGGTCGACCCGATCCGCTACCGCCTGCTGATGGAGCGGTTCTGCTCACCACTGCGCGCCGAGCTGCCCGACATCGACATCGACGTGGAGTCGGCCCGGCGCACCGAGGTCTACGAGCGGATCCTCGACCGGTTCGGCGGTGAACGGGTCACCTGCGTCTCGATGATGGACACCTACAAGGTCCGCCACGCCATCCGCGACGTCGGATCGGCCCTCGGGCTGCCGCCGGTGGAGATCGACGAGATCGCCAAGGCGTTCCCGCACATCAGGGCCCGCGACGCGCGCAATGCCATCGCCGAGCTGCCCGAGCTGCGGGCCCGGGGGCTGGACAGCCCACGACTGCGAGCCCTGTTCGACCTCGTCGAGCGGCTCGACGGACTGCCCCGCCACATCGCGCTGCACCCGTGCGGGGTGATCCTGTCCGACGGCAGCCTGCTCGACCGCACGCCGGTCGAGGCGAGCTGGCTGGGGTTCCCGATGAGCCAGTTCGACAAGGACGACGTCGAGACGCTCGGGCTGCTCAAGCTCGACGTCCTCGGCATCCGCATGCAGTCGGCGATGGCGCACGCGGTGGCCGAGGTCGCCCGGGTCGACGGGGTGCAGGTCGACCTCGACGACCAGGCCCAGGTGCCGCTCGACGACGAGGCGACCTTCCGACTGATCCGCACCAGCCACACCCTCGGCTGTTTCCAGATCGAGAGCCCGGGGCAGCGCGAGCTGATCGGCAAGTTCGGGCCGGAGCGGTTCGAGGACCTCGTCATCGACATCTCGCTGTTCCGGCCCGGTCCGGTGAAGTCCGACATGATCACGCCCTTCCTCGAGGCCCGGCACGGGTGGAAGGAGGTCAGCTACCTGCACCCCACGCTCATCGAGGCGCTGCGCGAGACCGAGGGGGTCGTCGTCTTCCACGAGCAGGTGCTGATGATCGTCGCCGAGACCACCGGCGTGTCACTGGCCCAGGCCGACGAGGTCCGCCGTGCCCTCGGCACCCCCAAGGGCCAGCGCGAGATCGAAGCCTGGTGGCGGCCCGCGGCGAGGGCGCGAGGCTACGCCCCGGCCGACGTCGACCGGATCTGGGAGGTGCTCAAGGCGTTCGCGTCGTTCGGTTTCTGCAAGGCCCACGCCGCGGCCTTCGCGCTGCCCACCTACCACTCGGCGTGGCTGAAGACCCACCATGCCGCCGCGTTCCTCGCTGGAGTGCTCACCCACGACCCCGGGATGTACCCCAAGCGGCTCATCCTCGACGACGCCCGGAGCCTCGGCATCGCCGTGCTCGGGCTCGACGTCAACGTCTCCACCGGCAGCTATCGCATCGAGCGGCTGGACGACAGCCCTCCCGGCGAGGTCGACCCGTCCGGTGAGCTCGTCCCTTCCGGTGAGGTCGACCCGTCCGGTGAGGTCGACCCGTCCGGTGAGGTCGACCCGTCCGGGTTCGTCCCGCCGCATCCCGACCTGCCCGATGCCAGCAACTACGGCATCCGGCTGTCCCTCGCCGACGTGCGGGGCATCAACGACGCAGAGGTGGCCCGCATCGTGGCGGGCCAGCCCTACGCCGGGTTGGCCGACTTCTGGCACCGCGCCCACGTCTCGCGGCCGGTCGCCGAGCGCCTCGTCCTGGCCGGCGGCTTCGACAGCCTCTACGGCATGCGGGTCGAGTCCGCCGGGATCGGTGCCGGGGGGCTCGGGCGCCGGGGCCGCACCACCCGTCGCGACCTGCTGCTCCACGTCGCCGAGCTCGACCGCTACGGACGGGCCCTCGACCGTTCGGCGAGACGGGCGGCGCCGCGCCGGGGGAGGGCAGCCAACGCTGTCCCGTCGGACCAGGCCCTCGAGACCGGTGAGGTGCGGGCCAGGGCGGCCGCGCAGTCCCAGGGCGCCCTGCCGGTCCGCGCGGCCGACCAGCAGCCGACCCAGCTCGCGCTCGACCTCGGCGACCGGCCCGAGCTCACCAGCGGCACCGGCCTGCCCGAGCTGTCCGGTCCCGAACGCATCCGGGCCGAGCTCGACATCCTCGGCCTCGACGCCAGCGCCCACGTCGTCGCCTTCTACGCGCCGATGCTCGACGCCCTGGGGGTGACCCGCAGTCGTGACCTGTTGCGGGCCCGCAGCCGGTCGACCGTGTGGGCGTGCGGGGTCAAGGTGGCCACCCAGACGCCGCCGATCCGCACCGGCCGAAGGGTGGTCTTCCTGACCCTCGACGACTCCACGGGTCCGGTCGACGCGACCTTCTTCGAGGACGTCCAAGGGCCCTATGCCGCCACGGTGTTCCACTCGTGGATGCTGCTCGTGAGGGGAGTGGTGCGACGCACCGGCCCTCGAGGTGTCTCGCTGCGAGCGACCGGGGCCTGGGAGCTGACCCCGCTGTGGGAGGCGTGGCTGAGTGGCGGCCTCGAGGCGGTGTATGCCGCGATGGAGGCGACGGAGCGCGCCGCCACCGAGCAGGCGGAGGCGTTGGAGGCGGCCCACCAGGACCAGGTGGGCGCAGGGCGGCGGGTGCTGGTCCACGCCTCCGGGTTCCGGCAGTCCCCCTACGCCGACATCCGCCCTCCCGGCGAGGACGTGCGGGGTTCGCACCGGCTGGGTCAGGGGGTGGTCGTGCCCGACGGCAGGGAGGCGGAGCAGTTCAGCCCGCCACGCAAGCTCTGGCACTCAAGCCCCGGCAGCTCAGGCCATTAGGCTGGCCGGAGCACCCGCAGACCAGCACAGGAGGTGGCCGTCGTGGCCGAAGAGCAGTGGCGGCACCGGCGCGGCGGCGTCGAGACGGCCCTGCGGACCTCGGCGGTGTGGGCCTCGGTCCGCAGCCTCATCGAGCGCCGGCAGGGCGAGCTCGGTCGCCCCCTGCGGGTCCTCGACCTCGGTGGCGGCACCGGCGGGCTCGCGGTCCCGCTGGCCGAGCTGGGCCACCAGGTGACGGTCGTCGACCCCAGCCCGGACGCCCTGGCCTCGTTGTCGCGGCGCAGTGCCGAGCGGGGCGTCGCAGACCGGGTCGTCGCCCTGCAGGGCGATGCGGACTCGCTCGCCACCCTCGTCGGCGACCAGCAGGTCGACCTGGTCTGCTGCCACGGCACCCTCGAGGTCGTCGACGACCCGGCGGCCACCCTCGCCGCGCTGGCCGGGGTGCTTGCCCCCGGTGGCTACCTCAGCCTGGTGGCGGCCGGGCGGCTCGCGGCGGTCCTCGCGCGGGCGCTGGCCGGCCAGTTCGCGCAGGCGCACACGGCGTTGACCTCGCCGGACGGCCGATGGGGCGGGGCCGACCCGTTGCCACGACGGTTCGACGAGGCGGCGCTGCGTGCCCTGGTCGAGCAGACCGGGCTGGTCGTGGAGGACGTGCACGGCGTGCGCGTGTTCAGCGACCTGGTCCCGTCGGCCTTCATCGACTCGGACGCCGACCGGATCGCCCTGCTCGAGCTCGAGGAGGCCGTGACCGGCCACCCGGACTTCGCCTTCCTCGGACAGCTCGGCGCCGCGGTACACGTCCTCGCCCGACGCTGACGGCGCCAGGGTGCGGACCACGAGGCCACCGAGATGAGCCGACGCCAGTACGCGCTTCCCCAGCGCGGCGACGAACACCCCCCGGACGACACCGGGTGCACGGTGCTGCACGTCGACATGGATGCCTTCTACGCCTCGGCCTCGCTGCTGAGCCGTCCTGAGCTGGTCGGGACCCCGGTCATCATCGGTGGCGGGGGCAACCGCGGGGTGGTCCTCTCCGCCACCTACGAGGCGCGCAAGTTCGGCGTCGCCTCCGCCATGCCCATGGCTCGTGCCCGACGGCTGTGTCCCACCGCGACCGTCGTGGCGCCCGACCACGCCCTCTACAGCGCGATCTCCGCAGCGGTGATGGCGACCTTCGAGACCATCACCCCGGTCGTCGAGCCGCTGTCCCTCGACGAAGCCTTCCTCGACGTGTCCGGGGCGATCCGGCGGCTCGGCAACCCGGCCAGGATCGGTCAGCTGATCCGCGACACCATCCACGACGAGCAGGGCATCACCTGCTCGGTCGGGGTCGCCCCGACGAAGTTCGTGGCCAAGCTCGCCTCCGGCCTGGCCAAGCCCGACGGGATGGTCATCGTGCCTCGTGACGAGGTGGTGACCTTCGTGCAGCAGCTGCCCGTGGGCGCGCTGTGGGGGGTGGGTGACAAGACCGAGGAGGCGCTCCTTCGACTCGGCCTGCACACCGTCGCCGACATCGCCCACACGCCGGTCGACACCCTGCGCCGGGCGTTGGGCGAGAGCGCCGGCCCGCACCTGCACGACCTGTCGTGGGGTCGGGACCCCCGCCACGTCGAGGTCCAGCGCCGTGAGCGCAGCATCGGCTCGGACGAGACGTTCGAGTTCGACGTCGACGACCCCGCCTACATCCACCGTCAGCTGCTCAAGCTCAGCGACCGGACCGCGGCGCGCGTGCGGTCGGCCGGGATGCTCGGGCGGACCGTCACGATCAGGGTGCGGTTCTCCGACTTCACCACCATCACCCGTAGCCGCACGCTGCGTGACCCCACCGACGTCAGTCGCGAGATCTTCGACACGGCCAAGGGGCTCTATGACGCGTTGGGCCTGCAGCGGGCCAGGATCCGCCTGGTGGGGGTGCGGATGGAGGGCCTCGTGGAGAGCGAGGGCGCCCCGATCCAGGGCACCCTCGACGAGCCCGACCACGGCTGGCGTGACGCCGACCGTGCCGTCGACCGGGCCAGTGCCCGGTTCGGGGCGGGCAGCGTCCGCCCGGCCAGCCTGATCAGCGACCGCGAACGCGACAGGCGGCGCGGGCGACAGGCTGCCGTCGAGTCCGAGAAGGCCAGACCTCACCCTGAGAACGGGTAGTGCAACACCGCGCGGCGACATATCCTGAAGAGGTCAGCGGAAGGCCACTGACCGGCAACGATGCCTCGGCAGGCAACGATTCGGTGGCTTGACGCGTTAGTCGGGTGCACGCCGAATGTCCAGGAGGTCACCGTGCCGCTCTCCGAGCACGAACAGCAGCTGCTTGAGCAGATGGAGCAGGCGCTGTATGCCGAGGACCCCAAGTTCGCCTCGCAGATGCAGGGTGCCGGTGCGCGGGCCTCGGCGCGACGACGGATGGCCGTCGGCGTGGTGGGTGTCGTGGCCGGTCTGGCACTCGTCCTGGTCGGGGTGAACACCACCATGTGGATCGGCGCCATCGGCTTTGCCGTCATGGTCGGCGCCGTCGCCTTCGCGCTCACGCCGCCGCGACGCAAGACCGCCCTCGGCACGGTCCAGCCGGACGGCAGCGTCCGGCGCTCCACCCCCGGCAGGTCGCCCGGCAAGACCAAGTCGTCCAAGTCCGGCGGGTCGTTCATGAACCGCATCGAGGAGCGCTGGGACAAGCGCCGCGACGACGGCTACTGACGAGCTCCACCCGCCCGGCTTCTGACCACGCCGGCGTCTGACCGCGCCGGCTTCTGACCACGCCGGCTTCTGACCACGCCGGTCAGGTGCGGCTGAGCAGCACGCCCACGACCCAGGTCACGGCGATGGCCAGGGCGGCGAGCAGCTCGATGCCCATCGACAGGAAGACCGCCTTCAGCGCGGCCTTGGTCGCGATCCAGGCGGCCGCCCGGTCGTGCGAGTGACCGAGCTCGACGAGGAAGATCCCGCCGACGAACCCGATGGCGGCCCCCACGACGGGGATCACGAAGAAGCCGACGACGGCCAGCAGCACCGCCAGCACCAGGGTCGAGCGGCGGACGCCGGCTTCGCGCATGCGGCGACCGGGCACGGCATACTGCAGCGCCAACCCGGCCAGGTAGAGCACGGCGCACACGCCGAAGACCGACCAGCCGACCGTGCTCTGCGTGTCGAACGCCCACACCAGGACGCCAGCGAGGCAGAGCAGCAGCCCGGGGATCACCGGAATGACGATCCCCACCATCCCGATCAGGATCAGGACGGCGGGGACCCAGAGCGTGGCCTCCATCAGGAGGTCCGGAGTCGCGTTCCTACCGCTCCTCGAGCGGAGCGACCGGGGGGGTCTCGTTGAGACGCTCGGTCTCGTCGACGATGTCGGCGTGCTCGCGCAGCTTCGGCAGGTGCTCGCGTCCGTGGTGGGCGCAGAACAGCAGCACGCCACCAGCGTGAAGGCGAGCGCGCACGTAGGCCTGGGCGCCGCAGCGGTCGCAGCGGTCGGCCGCGGTCATAGAGGGTGCCAGTGCAGTGGTCACGTCAGCCTTCCTTTCGTTGCGCCCGGGGGCGCGTTGTCTCTGATGAGACGTCCTACCCCGAACTTCGGTTGATCCACCCGGGGATTGATTTCCCGTGTGGCCCGTCCGGTGCCGTGGTCAACAGTCAAGCACGCCACGTTCTTCCCAGTCGGTATTGGGTCGTCATGTGGGCCATCTCATGTCGCATTGGGGGATTCGTAGGTCGGGCGTCCGGTGGATGGGAAATCGGGGGCTGCAGTGGGTGGCTCCGCGGTGCCGCGTGCCTGCACGGTGACGGGGGAGGCGCGAGATAACGTGGGGCCCAGCCCTGTGTGTGAGCTCGTCCGAGTTCGAATGAGCATGCGTGAGCACGCAGGAGTCGCCAGAACCCACCACAGGAGCACAGCACCGTTGGCCACCGCCACCACCGCCAAGAAGGCCGCGACCACCAAGTCGACGTCGGACTACAGCGCGCACCACCTGCAGGTCCTCGAGGGCCTCGAGGCGGTCCGCAAGCGCCCCGGCATGTACATCGGCTCGACCGACGGTCGGGGCCTCATGCACTGCCTCTGGGAGATCATCGACAACGCGGTGGACGAGGCCCTGGCCGGGGTGTGCGACCACATCGAGGTCGTCCTCTACCGCGACGGGTCGGTCGAGGTGCGGGACAACGGCCGCGGCATCCCGGTGGACATCGAGCCGCGCACCGGGCTGACCGGTGTCGAGGTGGTCTTCACCAAGCTCCACGCCGGCGGCAAGTTCGGTGGCGGCTCCTACACCGCCTCTGGAGGCCTGCACGGCGTCGGGGCGTCCGTGGTCAACGCCGTCTCGGCCCGGCTCGACGTCGAGGTCGACCGCGGGGGCAACACCTACGCGATGAGCTTCCGCAGGGGTGAGCCCGGCTACTTCCCCGACGTGGCCACCAACGACAAGGCCCCTGACCACGAGTTCACCCCGTACGAGCGCTCGAGCGAGCTCGCCGTCGTCGGCAAGACCAAGCGGGGCGTCACCGGCAGCCGGATCCGCTACTGGGCGGACGAGCAGATCTTCCTCAAGGACGCCGAGTTCGACTACGACGGGCTGGTCGCGCGCGCCCGCCAGACGTCGTTCCTCATCCCCGGGCTGACCCTGGTGATCCGTGACGAGCGACGCAAGCCGGGCACGGCAGGGGAGTCGGGGACCCACGTCGAGACCCTCGTCCACGACGGTGGCATCTCCGAGTTCGCCGAGTTCCTGGCTCCTGACGCCGCGGTGACCGACGTCTGGCGCCTCCAGGGCACCGGCACCTTCACCGAGACCGTGCCCGTCCTCGATGCCAACGGCCACATGTCGCCGACCGCGGTCGAGCGCGAGTGCGCCGTCGACGTGGCGGTGCGATGGGGCACCGGCTACGACGCCAAGGTCAGCTCCTTCGTCAACATCATCTCGACCCCCAAGGGCGGCACCCACCTGGCCGGCTTCGAGCAGGCGCTGCTCAAGGTGTTCCGCAAGCAGCTCGAGGTCAACAGCCGGCGGCTCAAGGTCGGCAGTGACAAGCCCGAGAAGGACGACGTCCTGGCTGGCCTGACCGCGGTGGTCACGGTGCGGTTGGCCGAGCCGCAGTTCGAGGGTCAGACCAAGGAGGTCCTCGGCACCAACGCCGTGCGGGCGATCGTCGCCAAGGTCGTGGAGCAGGAGCTCACCGCGCGGCTCACCTCCACCAAGCGCGGCGAGAAGGCCCAGGCCGCCCTGCTGCTGGAGAAGGTCGTCTCGGAGATGAAGTCGCGGATCAGCGCGCGGCTGCACAAGGAGACCCAGCGACGCAAGAACGCGCTGGAGACGAGCAGCCTCCCGGCCAAGCTGGCCGACTGCCGGTCCACCGACGTCGAGCGGTCCGAGCTGTTCATCGTCGAGGGGGACAGCGCCCTCGGCACCGCGAAGCTGGCGCGCTCGAGCGACTACCAGGCGCTCCTGCCGATCCGCGGCAAGATCCTCAACGTCCAGAAGGCCTCGGTCTCGGACATGCTCAAGAACGCCGAGTGCGCCGCGATCATCCAGGTGATCGGCGCCGGCTCCGGACGGTCCTTCGACCTCGACGTGGCCCGCTACGGCAAGGTCATCATCATGACCGACGCCGACGTCGACGGTGCCCACATCCGCACGCTGCTGCTCACCCTCTTCTTCCGCTACATGCGTCCCCTCGTCGAGGCCGGCAGGGTGTATGCCGCCGTGCCCCCCTTGCACCGCATCGAGGTCATCAACCCGGGCTCGAAGAAGAACGAGCTCATCTACACCTACTCCGAGAAGGAGATGCGCACGACGATGGCCTCCCTCGGGAAGCGGGGCAAGAACATCAAGCAGCCCCTGCAGCGCTACAAGGGCCTCGGGGAGATGGACGCCGACCAGCTGGCCGAGACGACGATGGACCCCCGTCACCGCACCCTGCGCAAGGTGACCCTGCGTGACGCCGAGGCCGCCGAACGGGTCTTCGAGCTGCTGATGGGCAATGACGTCGCACCCCGCAAGGACTTCATCGTGGACTCGGCCGCCGGCCTGGACCGCGAGCGGATCGACGCCTGACCGCTGCTGCGACCGACGCCGCCGACCACGGCCTCGGCGGCACCGACGCGCGGTGCCCGAGCCGCGGCATACGCGGCGTTTGTCGTTGCCCGTGCGGGGGTTCTACGCCACTGTGGGGGTCTGCAGGGGCCGTGAAGGGCGGCCCCCGCGACCGAGAGTGGGTACGCCATGAGTGCGACGGCAGAAGTCGAGCGGTCCGAGGAGCACACCGAGCTCAAGCGGGTGATGGGGACCAAGCTCCTGTTGCTCTTCATCGTGGGGGACATCCTCGGCACCGGCGTCTACGCATTGACAGGGACGGTGGCCAAGGAGGTCGGGGGTGCCGCGTGGGCGCCCTTCGTCGTCGCGTTCGTCGTGGCGATCATGACCGCCTTCTCCTACCTGGAGCTGGTGACCAAGTACCCACAGGCGGCGGGTGCTGCGCTCTACACGCACAAGGCGTTCGGCCTCCACTTCGTCACCTTCATCGTCTGCTTCACGGTGATGTGCTCGGGCATCACGTCGGCCTCCACCGCCTCGCGCGCCTTCGCGTCCAACATGCTCAAAGGCTTCGGTGGCGACAGCAAGGACACCACCCTGATCCTCGTCGGGGCACTGGCGTTCATGACCCTCGTGGCGCTGGTCAACCTGCGCGGCGTCGGTGAGAGCGTCAAGGCCAACGTCGTGCTCACCCTGGTCGAGCTCTCCGGCCTGTTGCTCGTCATCATGGTCGGCTTCTACGCGCTGTTCGCCGGCAAGACCGACTTCAGCCGCACCATGGTGTTCGACAGCCCCAGCGACAAGAGCGCCTTCTTCGCGGTCACGGCGGCGACCTCGCTGGCCTTCTTCGCGATGGTGGGCTTCGAGGACTCGGTCAACATGGCCGAGGAGACCAAGGACCCGGTCCGGATCTTCCCGCGGATGATGCTCACCGGGCTGGGCATCACCGGGGTCATCTACATCCTGGTCTCCCTGTTCGCGGTCGCGATCGTGCCCGTCGGACTCCTCGGCGAGAGCGAGACCCCCCTGGTCAAGGTCGTCGAGACGGCCGCGCCCGGGATCCCGATCGAGAAGCTGCTGCCGTTCATCTCGATGTTCGCGGTGGCCAACTCGGCGCTGATCAACATGCTGATGGCCAGTCGGCTCCTCTACGGCATGGCCAAGCAGGAGGTGCTACCGCCGTTCCTGGGCAAGGTGCACCCGAAGCGGCGCACCCCGTGGGTGGCGATCCTGTTCACCACGGCGCTGGCCTTCGGCCTGATCTACTTCGTGTCCAACGCCAGCGACAAGGCGACCGCCGTGCTCGGTGGCACCACCGCCCTGCTGCTGCTCGGGGTCTTCACCATCGTCAACATCTGTGTGCTCGTGCTGCGCAAGGACCCCGTCGACAGCGACCACTTCCTGACGCCCACCGTGATCCCCATCATCGCGGGCGTCTGCTGCGCCTTCCTCGTCACGCCGTTCACGGGCCGCGACACGGAGCAGTACGTCGTGGCCGGCTGGCTGCTGGCGCTGGGAGTCGTGCTGTGGGCGATCACCTGGTTCGCGAACCGTGCGCTGCGGGCCAAGAAGACCTACCTGCGCGACCCGGCCGAGCTGGGCGAGCGCGAGGGCGGCGTCAACTAGCCCGGCCGACCGCCGACCGCCGACCGCTGGCGGTCGGCCGTCAGACGCTGACGGCCGACGCCGGGGTGCGTCGCTGCTTCGCCGCGCGTGGGGGCGCCGTCGACCCGCGCACGACCAGCTCGACGTCGAGGACCTCGTCCACGACGGTGTCACCGGTCCGGCCCCGGAGCGCATCGAGCATGATCTGGCCCGCGCGGCGTCCCTGGGCCTCGACGTCCTGGCGCACCGTCGTCAGGTCGAAGATCTCGGCGTGGACGTGGTCGTCGATCCCGATCACCGACAGGTCCTCGGGGACCCGCAGCCCGTGCCGTCGAGCGGCACTGAGCACCCCGAAGGCCATCTCGTCGGACGCCGCGATCACGCAGGTGGGGAGGTGGGGGAGCACGAAGAGGCGGTCGGCGTGGTCAGCCGCTCCGGCGGCGGTCCAGTCGCACTCGAGGGTCCACTCCGGCGGGCAGACCAGCCCGTGGTCGGACATCACCTTGGCGAACGCGTCCCGCCGGTCGAACGGCGTCTGGAGGTGGGTGATCGAGGCCGGCACCGTGCCGGCGTAGCCGATGTCGCGGTGGCCCAGCTCGATCGCGTAGCGCGTGGCCACGGCCATCGCCTCCCGGTCGTCGATCCGGACCGAGGGCCAGCCGGGCTGTCGGTTGCCCACTGTCACCACCGGCATACCGAGGCGGTCGAGGAGGGAGCGCTCGGCGGGGGTGGGCGGCACGTTGAGGATGATCACGCCATCGGCGCGCTTCCAGAGCATGGTCTGGGTGATCGGCAGCCGGGTGTCGAAGGTGTGTCCCTCGAGGTCGCAGAGCAGGACGTGGAAACCCTCCTCGCGCAGGACCTTCTCGATGCCGCTGACGACCGTGGCGAAGAACCACCGGTTGAAGTAGGGGGTGACCACGCCGACGCCCCGCGTGCGACCGGAGACGAGGCTGGTCGCGGCGGGGGAGGCGACGTAGTGCAGCTCGGTGGCTGCGGCGAGCACACGGTCGCGTGTGCGGGGGCTCACCCGGTCCACCCCGCGCAAGGCGCGGGACACGGTGGCCACGGACACGCCGGCGGCCTTGGCCACATCGCCGATGGTGGTCATCTCGCACCCCCGTTCGAGGTCTAGACGCCGGTGTTGCGCCGCAGCCGCCAGACGAACCAGAGGACTGCCAGGAGGACCGCGAGGAGCACGGCGGACGCTGCCGCCGACTCCCCGCGGACTTCCAGGACGACCGTCTGGACCACGGCCATGAACGCGAAGAACCCGATGATTCCGAGCAGCATGTCGAGCCGTTGGGCTCTCGCCCGTGGTCCGCCCGTGCCGCCCCCTGGGTTGAAGATTCCCATGGGTGCTGGGGGTTTCGGCTCGCGCCTAGCCCTTCACACCTCCCGCCGTGAGACCGGAGACGATCGCGCGTTGGAAGACGAGCACCATGATGATGAGGGGCACGGTGACGATGGTTCCTGCCGCCATGACCGCGGTGTACGGCTCCTGGTGGGGTTGGGCGCCAGTGAAGTACGCGATCGCGACCGTGACTGTCTGCGTCTGTTTCGTCGAGAACTGGGCGGCCAGGAGGAACTCGTTCCAGCTGGAGATGAAGGCCAGGATCGCGGTGGTGAAGAGCCCGGGTGCCGCGAGCGGGAGCATGATCTTGCGGAACGCCTGGCTCGGGGTGCAACCGTCGATCCGGGCCGACTCCTCGAGCTCCCAGGGCATCTCGGACAGGAACGCCGTCAACGTGTAGATCGTCAGCGGCAGGGCGAACGAGATGTTGGGGATGATCAGCGCCTGGTAGTTGGCGCCGGTCAGCCAGCCGAAGTTGGAGAACATCTGGAACAACGGCGACACCAGGGCGACGCCGGGGAACATCGAGGCCCCGAGGATCACGCCGAGCACCGCGTACTTGCCCGGGAAGTCGAGCCGAGCCAGCGCGTAGGAGGCAAAGACCCCGACGAGCATGGCGACGGTCGTCGTCAGGACCCCGATGATGATCGAGTGCACGAGGGCAGCGCCGAAGTGGTTGCCTCGATCGGTCGAGAAGGCAGTCGTGAAGTTGTCCAACGTGACGTGGGTCGGCCACGGAGTCGTGTCGAAGGTGTACCCGACGTCACGAAAGGCCGTGACGACCATCCAGTAGAAGGGCGCGAGACCCCAGATGACCAGGGCCGCGAGGCCCAGGTACATCCGGATCTTGGCGTTCCGATCGCTCTTGAAGTGGATCTCCTGGGCCTCGGTCCGTCCCGAGGTGGGAGGTGCGGCGGTCGTGGCGGTCATCTCAAGCTCCCGGGGTGGTTGCGTTGGCGGCGACCGGATTGCCGACCGCGGCGTCCGGTTCCTTCTTCTTGGCCTTCGGTGGTCGCTGCACCACATCCGCGCCACCGAACTTGATGAACAGGAAGGCGGTGAAGGCGATGAGGAGGAAGACGATGGTGGACAGGGCCGAGGCACTGTGGAAGCCGCCGCGGATCTGCTTGATGACCAGCATCGACAGGGAAGTGGTGCCACCACCACCGTTGGTCAGGATCGCCGGCAGGTCGTAGATGCGCAGCACGTCGAGCGTGCGGAACAGCACCGCCACCATGAGCGGCACCTTGACCAGGGGCAGCGTGATCTTGATGAACGTCTGCCACTTCGAGGCGCCGTCGATCTGGGCCGCCTCGTACACGTCGCCGGGGACCAGCTGCAGGCCAGCCAGGATCAGGAGCGCCATGAACGGCGTGGTCTTCCAGACGTCCGCGATGATGATCGCGAACTTGGCCGCCCACGGGTCGCTGGTCCACAGCTGTGCGTTGATTCCCACGAACCCGAGCAGCCGGTTCGCGATGCCGTCGAACGCGAAGATGAACAACCACAGCTTGGCGGTGACGGCGGTGGGGATCGCCCACGGCACGAGGATCGCGGCGCGGACCAGCCCGCGGCCCTTGAAGTCGCGGTTCATGATCATCGCGAACCACATGCCGAGGATGAGCTCGACGACCACACTGACCACGGTGAAGAACAGGGTCACCCACAGCGCGTCGTAGAACTGGGCGCCCAGGGTGCCGGGCGGGCAGTCGACCTCGCCGCACTTCTGGAGCAGCCAGTGGGTGTAGTTGGAGATCCCTGCGTTGCCACCCTCGACGAACAGACCGGTGGCCGGGTCCAGTCCCGCGTCCTTCTGGAAGGACAGCTGGATCGCCCTGAGGAGTGGATAGATGATGATGACGGCCAAGAACAGCATCGTGGGCGCCACGAGCAGCAGGCCCTGGCGGCCCTGGCCCGCGTTGAGGCCCTTGGTCTTCTTTGGCTTCGTCTCAGTTGGCCG
The DNA here is from genome assembly GCF_039531795.1 of Pedococcus bigeumensis. NCBI lineage: Bacteria > Bacillati > Actinomycetota > Actinomycetes > Micrococcales > Intrasporangiaceae > Pedococcus > Pedococcus bigeumensis. The sequence continues at coordinate 1,146,872 of NZ_BAAAQS010000001.1, forward strand.
CGATGGTGCGGTTGTGGCTGCGCTCATGCCTGCTCCTAGCCCGGGAGATGCGTCTCAGGGTGGGTCGAGATGACGGTCGAGTCGAGCTTCGACCAAACGTGCGAAATGTAGGGTTCCTGCAGGTGTGGGGGTGGCCCCGTGGGGCCACCCCCACACCTTGGGATGTTGCGTGGGTTGGTCAGCCGCCGGCTGCCATCATGGCGGCCTGCATGTCCTTCACCGCGGCCTCAGGCGTCTTCTGGCCCTGGATGGCCGCGTAGAAGTTGTCCTGGATGGCCTGGGTCACCTGCGGGTAGAACGGAGTCACCGGACGCGAGACGGCGTTGGCGATGGACTCCTTGAGCACCGGGAGGTACGGGTACTTCTTGACCAGCGCCTCGTCGGTGTAGATGGACTCGATGACGGGTGCCAGCGAACCCTTCTCCATGTTGGTCTTCTGCTGCTCCTCACTCGTGAGGAACTTCAGGAAGTCCAGCGCGGTGGCCTTGTTCTTCGAGAACGCGCTGATGGCGGCCATGTGACCACCCAGGGTTGACGTACCCGGGCCGCTGACGCCGGGGAGCGGGGCAACCTTGAACTTGCCCTTGACCTTCGACGCTGCGTCGGTGCTGGCCAGGTTGTAGACGTACGGCCAGTTGCGCAGGAACAGCAGCTTGCCGTCCTCGAACGCCGCACGGCTCTGCTCCTCCTGGTAGGTGATCGCCTGCTTGGGGATGTCACCGTTCTTGTAGTGGTCGGCGAGCTCCTTCAGACCCCTGGCCGCCTCCGGGGAGTCGACGGTGGGCTTGCCCGCGTCGTCGACGACCTTGGCGCCATAGGCGTTCATCCACTCGGTGGCGTTGCAGGTGCCGCCCTCGTACTTGGCGAACTGGCCGGCGAAGCAGTCCATGCCGTTCTGCTTGGCGATGGAGCACATGCCCCACATCTCGTCGATCGTCTTCGGCGGGGTCTTCACCAGGTCGCTGCGGTAGTAGAGCATCGCGCCATCAGACGACGTTGGTGCCGCGAACAGCGTCTTGTTGTAGGTCGCGGCCTTGACGGTCGGCTCGAGGAACCCGGTCGTCGGCAGCGCGTAGGTGTCCTTGAGTGGCGTCAACCAGCCCTTGGCGGCGAACTCGGCCGTCCAGACCACGTCGACCGACACGACGTCGTAGCTCGGGTCCTTGGCCTGGAAGTGCTGCACGAGGTCGTCGTGCTGCTGGTCGGCCTGGTCGGACTGCTCCTTGACCGTCACCTTCTCGTTCGGGTGAGCCGCGTTCCACTTGTCAGCCATCGGGCCGAGCAAGCCGCTGTTGTCCTTGCCCTGGACGTAGGTGATCGGCCCGCGGGCCGCCTTGCCGGTGTCGGACGTGCCGCCCGAGTTGCCACTATCTCCGCCGCAGGCCGCGGCAACGAGCGCCACGGCCACAGCTCCGGCCATCACCGTAAGGGTGCGCCGCTGGTGCATTCGAAGGGCCATACGCCCGCCTCCATCTTCTCGCGTGGCGCTGGGGCGGACTGCCCTCAGCGCTGAGGTGAACCGAGTTCATGTAAACGTTTACGCTCCGCCGCCGCAATCCGAACATGGCGTGGTTCCGGTAACGATTCCGTAACTCGGCGGCCATCGAGGCGTGACGCGTCGGAGTTGTCCGGATCCGTCAGTCGAGGAGACGTCCGACGCGGTCCACGACCCGGACCGGGGTCTTGCCGCACGACTCGGGCAGCTCCGTGCGTGCGCGGCTCTCGAGGGCGACGTGCCAGACGCGACCGTCACTGTGCCGCACCGTGAAGGAGCCGCCGTCACCGTCCTCGTCACCGTCTTCGACGCCGGTCCCGCCTGCGTCCGCGACGCTGAGCGCGGTCAGGTCGGTGATCCCCGCCTGGTCCCGGACGAACGACTCGGCGGCCTGGTGGGGCCCGGACAGCGGGCTGCGCCCGCGGTCGTGCAGCGGGCCGAGCACCGAGCGCGGCACGTGTCCCGTGCCGGCCACCGCCAGCACCTCGGCGCTGGTGGCCGCATCGAGTCGAGCCAGCGTGGCGCCGTAGGGCAGCAGCACGCCGGTCGGGGCGAAGCGGTGTCCGCCCGTGTGCGACGCCTCCCACACCCTCCCCGGGTGGGCCGCGGACGACTCCAGTGCCACGGGACGCCCGCGGACGGCGCAGCAGACGTCGCGGCGGCCGTTGGTGCACACCAGGAGGATCGGCTCGGCGGGCGCGGCGCCCGGCGCGGTCGCGAGCACGGCCTCGCGGTCGCCGCGGGCGAGCGCGTCGAGGTCGATGTCGAGGAGGGTGCCCGGGTCCGCGACCGACAGCTGCAACAGCCAGGGCGCGTCACCCGCCCACGCCAGGTATGCCGTGTGGCCGGCTGCGTGGGCGTCGTCGGCGTGTCGGCCGGGCCGACGGATGAGCGAGAGTCGACCACCTCGCTCCGCACACGCCTGGGAGAGCGAACGTCCTACTGCGGCAGGCAGATGCGACTCGGTGGCCGCATCGCGACCCCAGGGTCCGGCCTGTTCGAGCGCGACGAAGAACGTCGCCAGTGCGGCCGTGCCGTAGGCGCTCACGTCGGCTCGGTCGAAGCCCACCGAGCAGGCATCCGGCGCCGGGGTGGCATGAGTCGCGGGGCCCCGGGGAGTCGACGTCACGACCGCGTCGTCACGAGAGTGGCGGCCCGGCGATGCGGGCGATGGCGGTGGCCGCCGGGACACCCGACCCGTCTCGTCGGCCGGTCGCCTCGGGCAGGTCGAGGGCCACGCCGTTGGCCGCCGCGGCCCGAGCGGGCAGCGCGCCGGCCCAGGCCAGGACCAGGGTGTCCTCACCCTTGAGGAACCGGTGGCAGCGGACCCCGCCGGTGGCCCGTCCCTTGGGTGGGTACTCCGAGTAGGGCGTGACCTTCAGCGATCCCGGCTCGGTCCCCGGAAGGGCCCCCGAGGACCCCGAGGAGGTGACCACCACGCCCTCGGCGCCCTGGGGCACCGCGCCGAAGAACGCGACCCGCTGGCCGGCCCCCAGCTTGATCCCGGCCATGCCGCCGGCGGCCCGTCCCTGGGGTCGCACGGCCGCCGCACCGAAGCGCAACAGCTGGGCGTCGGAGGTGATGAAGACGAGGTCCTCCGTGCTGGTGGCCAGCTCGACCGCTCCCACGACCTCGTCGCCGTCCCTCAGGGAGACGATCTCGAAGTCGGCGCGGGCCGGGTAGTCGGGCGCGACCCGCTTGACGACACCCTGGGCGGTGCCCAGGGCGATGCCGGCCGACTCGGCGGAGACCGACACGAGGGTCAGCGGCTCCTCCCCGGACGGCAGGTCGACGTAGGCCGCCAGGGGCGCGCCGCCGGACAGGCTGGGCGACCCGTTGGTCGGAGGCAGCGTCGGCAGCTCCAGCGCCGACAACCGCACCAGCCGGCCCCTCGACGTGACGAGCCCGACCTCCCCGCGGGCGGTGGTGCGGACTGCTCCGACGAGGGCGTCGTGCTTGCTGCGAGCCGAGTCCGGCGGCAGCGGGTCGGCGGACCCGGTGCGGGCCATCAGCCCGGTCGAGGAGAGCAGCACCCAGCACGGGTCGTCGGCGACCTCGAGCGGTGTGGTGGTCGTCGCCGGCACGCCGGCCGACTCCAGCAGGACCGTCCGCCGGGGTGTCCCGTGCGCCTTGGCGACGTCGGCGAGCTCGGTGGAGACCGTCTTCATCAGCAGCTTCTCGTCACCGAGGATCGCTTCGAGCTCTTCGATGAGCCGCTCGAGCTCGGTCTTCTCCTTGTCGAGCTCGAGCCGGCTGAACTTGGTCAGGCGGCGCAGCTGGAGCTCGAGGATGTAGTTGGCCTGCGCCTCGGAGAGGTCGAAGACGTCGATCAGCCGGCTGCGCGCCGCGGCCGCGTCGTCCGAGGTGCGGATCACCTGGATGACCTCGTCGATGTCGAGGATCGCGATGAGCAGCCCCTCGACGAGGTGCAGCCGGTCCTTGTACTTGGTCAGCCGGTACTCGGTGCGGCGACGCACCACGTCGGTGCGGAAGTCGACGTAGACCCGAAGGAGGTCCTTGAGCCCCAACGTCTTCGGCTGGCCGTCGACGAGGGCGACGTTGTTGATGGAGAAGGAGTCCTCCATCGGGGTCAGCTTGTAGAGCTGCTCGAGGACGGCGTCGGGGTTGAAGCCGTTCTTCACCTCGATGACCAGCCGCAACCCGTGCTTGCGGTCGGTCAGGTCCTTGACGTCGGAGATGCCCTGGAGCTTCTTGGACTGGACCGCGTCCTTGATCTTCTCGATCACCTTCTCAGGACCCACGAGGTAGGGGAGCTCGGTGACGACGATGCCCATCCGCCGGGGCGAGGTCTTCTCGATCCGGGTGGTGGCCCGCGTGCGGAAGCTGCCGCGACCACCCAGGTAGGCGTCACGGATCCCGTCGAGCCCGATGATCCGGCCGCCCTGGGGCAGGTCGGGGCCCGGCACGAACCGCATCAGGTCGTCGAGCGAGCAGGTGGGGTTGGCGATGAGGTGACGCGCGGCCCCGATCACCTCGACGAGGTTGTGCGGTGCCATGTTCGTGGCCATGCCGACGGCGATCCCGCTGGCCCCGTTGACGAGGAGGTTCGGGAAGGCAGCGGGGAGGACGGCCGGCTGGAGGAGCTGGTCGTCGTAGTTGGGGATGAAGTCGACGGTCTCCTCGTCGAGACCCGTGACCATCAGCATCGCCGCCGGCGCCAGGCGGGCCTCTGTGTAGCGGGACGCCGCCGGGCCGTCGTCGAGCGAGCCGAAGTTGCCGTGGCCGTCCACCAGCGGCAGGCGCATCGTGAACGGCTGGGCCATGCGGACCAGGGCGTCGTAGATCGCCGTGTCACCGTGCGGGTGGTACTTGCCCATCACGTCGCCGACGACGCGGGAGGACTTCACGTGGCCGCGGTCGGGTCGCAGACCCATCTCGGACATCGAGTACAGGATGCGGCGCTGCACGGGCTTGAGACCGTCGCGTGCGTCGGGCAGGGCGCGCGAGTAGATGACGGAGTAGGCGTACTCGAGGAACGCCCCCTGCATCTCCTCCTCGACGTCGATGTCGACGATCCGCTCGACGTAGGTCTCGTCGGCCGGTGCGGGTGGGGTCTTGCGGGCCATGCGTGCGTGCAACTCCTCGCGGTCGTCCCCGCACGGCGCGGGGATCCCCCCAATCTTGTCCCACGGCCAGACGGGGCTCACTTCCGACTCGCCGCAGGACCTCGTTCGGCTCAGCCACCGAGCCTCTACCCGGCTCCGCTGCTTCCGCCGAAGTGCCCCCAGTGCACCACCTCGGCCGTCGCCTTGCGGGGCCGGGTCCGGCTGGACCCCTCGGTGCGCCGCAGCTCGTGGCCGAGGGCCACGACGCCCACGAGCCTGCGGTTCGCCGGTATGCCGTGGGCCCGCCTGACCTCCTCGTGCCGCGCCGCAGGGATGCCGAAGAACAGTGCTCCGAGGTCCTGGTCGACGGCGGCGAGCAGCATCAGCATCGCGGCCATGCCGGTGTCGACGTCCCAGTAGGGGACCGGCCACCGAGCGGGGTCACGGTCGTCCCAGCCCTTGTCGGGCTCGGCGTACCGGTCGAGGTAGGTGTCGGGGTCGGACAGGCAGAGCACCAGCACCGGCGCTGCGGACACCCCGGCCAACCAGCGGTCCGCCGGTGCCCCGTCCGGCAGGTCCGGGTCGCGGGTGGCGTCCCAGAACCGCCGCCGGTCGGCCGCCTGGAGGAGGACGACGAAGTCCCAGCCCTGGCTGAACCCGGCGCTGGGGGCCCGCTGCGCGGCATACAGGACGGCGTCGACGGCCGCGCGGGGCACCGGACGGTCGGGGTCGAAGCGGCGCACCATCCGACGGCGGCGCAGCACGTCACGGAACTCCACGCGGGTCTCCTCCCGGCCGGTCGCCCCGCAGGTCAGCGCAGGGCCTCGAGGGTGACGAAGCCGTACCCAGCGGCACGGTACCCCGCGATGATCCTGGCCAGGGCGTCGGCGTCGAGGGTGGTGTGGTCGTCGGGGTTGGCACCCACGTGCATGAGGACGATCTGCCCGGGTGCCCGGTTGCGCAGGACCCGGTCGACCACGGAGTCGACGCTCTGACCGCCGCTCGTGCCCTTCCAGCCGAGCGAGTCGGTGGTCCAGCCCACCGCGCCGTAGCCCGCAGCGTGCACCCGACCGAGGCTGCGCGCGTCATAGTCGCCGTAGGGGAAGCGGAAGAAGGGCTTCGGGTCGCGCGCGGTCGCGGCCAGGATGGCCGACCGCGTGCGGGTCAGCTGGGAGGTCGTCTCGGCGGCCGAGAGCACGGGGAAGTGCGGGTGGCTCCAGCTGTGGTTCCCGACCGGGCCCCGCCGGGCCATCGCGGCGGTCAGACCCGGGTTGGTCGAGGCGAACTGCCCGGTCACGAAGAAGGAGGCCGGCACCCCTTTGCTGCCCAGCACGGCGAGGATCTTCGACGCGCCCTGGGCGCCCGCCCCACCGTCGAAGGTCAGGGCGACGACGCGGTGGCTCGTGGGGATCCTGGTCACCACCGGGCCGGCCAGGGACCGCGGCAAGGTCGACGCGGACGGCGTGGGGGTGGGCGGGCGAGTCGGGGGACTCGTCGGACGAGGAGGTGGGGTGGTGTGTGGGGGCGGGGTCGAGGAGCGCGTCGGGCTCGGGGACGACGACGGGCTCCGGGACGACGTCGAGGAGGAGGCGGTGGTCGTGGTGGTCGTGGAGGACGGGGTGGTCGGGGTGGTCGTGGAGGACGTGCTGCCCGACGGGCTGCGGGTGGGGGTGGCGGCCGGCGGCGAGGAGCAGGCCGCCAGCAGGATGGAGGAGAGCAGCACCACCGAGGTGAGCAGACCGCTCGCCGCGGGCCTCCCGACTCGGTGGTTCGACCTCATACCCCCACGGTGTCGCTGCACGCACGGGCGAGGTGAGAGCCAAAGGTCCTCCCTCGTGGTGTCACACTGGGTCCCAACCGTGCCACCGGCAACGGCGTCTACGAGGACATGACGACCGTGGCCCTGCCCGTGCGCAAGCCTGCGCCACCGGTGGCCTGTGCAGGAGGGGCCTGGGTGGACACGCACGACCGATCACAGGTCGAGGCTGCCGTCCGCGAGGTCTACGACGTGCACTACGCCCGCCTCGCGGGGTGGACGGCCAAGCTGGTCGGGGACACGGACCTCGCCCACGACCTGGCGACCGAGGCCTTCCTCAAGCTGTTCCGTGAGTTCGGCCGGGTGGACGAGCCGAGGCCGTGGCTCTACACCGTGACGGCCAACCTGGTCCGGGACCACTGGCGCAAGCGCGGCCGTGAGGCGGCCGCCTACCAGCGCCACGAGGCCGGCCGAGACGACTTCACGACCGATGCCGACCACGCCACCACCCTCACCGTGCGGGACGCCGTCGAGGCGCTCCCCGACCGGTTGCGGGTGGTGGTGATGCTGCACTACTTCGCCGACCTGTCGGTGGCCACCGTGGCCCGCCAGCTCGAGAAGTCCGAGGGCACCATCAAGCGGGACCTGTTCGACGCGCGCCAGCGGATGGCGACGATGCTGGGAGAGATCCGATGAACCGCCATCTGTCCGACCGGCCCGGCGAGGGGGAGCAGCGCGACCCCGTCGCCGAGTTCTTCGCTCGCGAGCGAGCCGACATCCGCGAGCTGCCGGCCGGCGCCGAGCGCTGGGAGTCGATCGTCGTCGAGGCGCGCCGTCCGGTCCGCCACCGCTGGCTGCCCTACCTGGCCGGGGCCGCGGCGGTCGCCGTGGTCGCAGGCGTGCTGTGGGGGAACGGCCGAGGGCCGGCCACGGAGCAGGCGGCCGGCCCGGCCACCAGCACGGCGTCGGCCTCGTCGGCCAGGGTGGCCACCGGGACCCCGACGGTGGGCGGCCCGTCCGCGAGCAGCACTGCCTCGAGCGGCCTCACCACCCCCTCGACCAAGGGCCCGCTGCCTGTCCCCGCCAGCTTCGACCTCGTGTCCATGACCAACGCGGGGGGCAAGCACCTCTACGCCCTCGGGCGGGCGACCTGCCCCCAGGGGATGTGCACCGCCGTCATCGGGTCCGACGACGACGGTGCCACCTGGACCACCCGGGCGTCGTTCCCCACGCTCACCAGTCCCGGCGCGCGCAGCACCCCCGACCGGGCCCACCAGGTGGTGGGGATCCGTTTCGCCAACGCGCAGGTCGGCTACGTCTTCGGCAGCGCCACGATGCGGACCGTCGACGGTGGCAGGACCTGGCACGCGGTCGACGTCGACCGACGGATCGTGCTCTCCCTCGAGACCGACGGCAAGCAGGTCTGGATGGCGACGGCGCGCTCTTGCCTGCACAACGTGGTGGGCGGCGTCCGCGGCTGTTCGGACCTGCAGCCGCGGTCCGGCGTGGTCACCGACGCGACGACCCAGCCGGTGCGGCTCGACGGGATGCCCGTGGGTGGCGAGAACGCGTGGATCGCGATGGACGGTTCCGACGCCTACTACAACGTGACCTCCACGGAGCCGGTCGCCCCATGGCCTGCGGTGCGGCTCAGCGGCAAGCCGGCTGTGCTGGCCCGGCCCAGGGGGTGTGACGGTGCCAGCGGGATGTGGGTGTCGACCACGGCCAACACCCGTGGCGCCCTGCTCGCGGTCTGTCCCTCGGCGGGCCAGCCGACAGCTGCCTACTCCCTTGCCACGTCCACGGACCGGGGGACCACGTGGGTGACCCGGCCGGCGCCCGGCCTGGGCGCGCCGACTCCGACCGGGGTCTGGCTCACCGCGACCGACACCACCCACCTCGTCGCGGTCACGCACGGGCTGGCCGCCAGTACCGGCACGCCAGAGGCGCAGACAGGGGTGCTCACCAGTGCCGACGGCGGCGCCTCCTGGCGGGCTGCCGGGCTCGCCGCTGGAGGTGCCACCGACTGGGCGGGCGCCGCGGGCGGGACGCTCGTCTACGCCGTGGCAGGTGGCCGCTCCTACTGGGTGAGCCACGACTCGGGCGCCACGTTCGAGCAGGTCCAGCTCCGCAGGTAGCCCGGCGTGGTCGACGGCCGTCCCGCAGGGCGGGTCAGTCGGTTCCGGGCGTTCCGGACGTGACATGCTTTCGGCCATGAGTGAGGCCTCGGCGCTTCCCGCCGGCTATCCGGTGCTGTGGGAGGCCGACGTCGTCCTGCGTGACGGGTCGGTGGCCCACCTGCGCCCGATCACGCCGAGCGACGTGGACGCCGTCCACCGGTTCCACGCGGGCCAGTCCGCCGAGTCGATCTACATGCGCTTCTTCGCCCCGCTGCGCCAGCTCAGCGACCGCGACGTCACGCGGTTCACCAACGTCGACTACCACGACCGGGTCGCGCTGGTGGCGACCGTCCGGGGCGAGATCATCGGCATCGGGCGCTACGACCGGATCACCCCGAAGAGCGCGGAGGTGGCCTTCAACATCTCCGACAGCTACCAGGGCCGGGGGATCGGCTCCGTGCTGCTCGAGCACCTGGCCGTCATCGCCTGGGAGTCCGGGATCGAGGAGTTCACCGCCGAGGTGCTGCCGCAGAACCGCAAGATGATCTCGGTCTTCTCGGACGCCGGCTACGAGGTGAGCCGTCGCTTCGAGGACGGCGTCGTCTCGCTCACCTTCCAGATCAAGCCGACCGAACGTTCCGAGGCGGTGCGGCTGTCGCGCGAGCACCGGGCCGAGTCGGTCAGCATGCACTCGGTGCTCTTCCCCGACTCGATCGCGGTGGTCGGGGCCAGCCGTCGGCCGGAGTCGATCGGCCACCACATCCTGTCCAACATCCTCGCGGCCGACTTCAACGGCGCCGTCCACGCGGTCAACCGCGAGGCCATGGAGGTGCTCGGGCTGCCGGCCCACGCGCGGGTCTCCGAGATCCCCGACGACGTCGACCTCGCGGTCGTCGCGGTCCCGGCCGAGGAGGTCCTCGACGTCGTGGCCGACTGTGCCGAGGCCGGGGTCAGGACACTGCTCGTGGTCAGCGCCGGCTTCGCCGAGTCGGGACCCGACGGCGAGGAGCTGCAGTCCCGTCTGCTGACCGCAGCGCGCGAGTCCGGCATGAGGGTGCTGGGCCCGAACTCGTTCGGGGTGATCAACAACGACCCGGCCGTGCGGCTCAACGCCTCCCTGGCCCCCGAGCTGCCGCCCCCGGGACGGCTGGGGCTCTTCGCCCAGAGCGGGGCCCTGGGCATCGCGGTCCTCGCGTCCGCCGCACGCCGGGGCCTCGGCATCTCCGTCTTCGCCTCCGCAGGCAACCGCGTCGACGTGTCCGGCAACGACTTCATGCAGTACTGGATCGACGACGACAGCACCGACGCGGTCGGGCTCTACCTCGAGTCGATGGGCAACCCCCGCAAGTTCTCCCGGATCGCGAGGCGCCTCGCGTCCACCAAGCCCGTCATCGTCGTGAAGTCGGGGGTGTCGTCCTACGGCGTCCCGCCGGGTCACCGGGCCCGGCAGACCCGCATCCGGCCCGAGGCCTTCGACGCCATGCTGCGCCAGGCCGGGGTGATCCGCGTGGAGAACGTCCACCAGATGTTCGACGTCGCCCAGCTGGTGGTCCACCAGCCCCTGCCGCAGGGCAACCGGGTGGCCATCGTCGGCAACTCCGACGCGCTCGGGGCGTTGAGCGCCGAGGCCTGCGTCAGCTGGGGCCTGCTGGTCGCCCACGGGCCGGTCTCCCTCCCGAGCGACGCGAGCGGCGAGAAGTTCGCCCAGGCGCTCGCCGACGCCTTCGCGGACCCCGAGGTCGACAGCGTCCTGACCTGCTTCATCCCACCCCTGGTCACCCTCGACGAGGACGTGGCCACCGCCGTGCGCGACGCTGCCATGAAGCACGAAAAGCCATGTCTGGCAACGTTCCTCGGCATGCGCGGGGTCCTCGAGCGGCTGTCCGGCACGACCGACGAGGGGCGCACCACGGTCGTCCCGGCCTATGCCATGCCGGAGGACGCCGTCCGCGCGCTGGCCGCCGCGACGAGGTATGCCGAGTGGCGAGCCCGCGACCGCGGCATACCGGTGCGTCCCGTCAGGATCGACCGCGAGCCCGCCGAGGCCTTGGTCGAGCGGGTGCTCGAGGAGTCGCCCGAAGGGCGGCGGCTCACCCTGCAGGAGGTCACCGAGCTGCTTGCCGCCTACGGGATCGAGGTGTGGGGGAGTGTGCCGGCTCGCACGGTCGACGAGGCGGTGACCGCAGCCGAGGCCATCGGCTACCCCGTCGTCATCAAGTCGGTGGCGCCCCTCATGCGGCACTCCCCGGGGCTGAGCGGGATCCGGGTCGACCTTCGTTCGGAGGCACAGCTGCGCGAGGCGTTCGAAGGGCTCAACGAGCGGCTGGCGCCGATGTCGGCCAACACCTTCGTCATCCAGCGGATGGCCACCCCGGGTGTGTCGTGCGTGGTGCGATCCGACGAGGACCCGTTGTTCGGCCCGGTCGTGTCGTTCAGCATCGCGGGACCTCCGACGGAGCTCCTCGGCGACATCGGGCACCGGATCCCGCCGCTGACGGACGTGGACGTCTCCGACCTCATCTCGTCGGTGAAGGCCTCGCCCATGTTGCACGGACACCGTGGAGCCGCACCGGTCCACCGCGCTGCGCTGGCCGACCTGATCGCCCGGGTGTCCGTCCTGGCGGACAACCTGCCGGAGGTGGGCAGCCTCGTGCTCAACCCGGTCAACGCGCACGTCGGGGGAGTCGACGTGCTCGGCGCCGAGGTCACGCTGTCGCCCACCCCTCGACGCAAGGACCAGGGTCGCCGCTCGCTGACCTGAGCGAGCCCGGGCCGACCTGGCCAGAGCGCCGCCCGCCCGCCTAGGGCAAGATGGCAGGCATGGGCTCCACCTCACCGCACGGTGCCGCATCGCACAGTGCCTCCTCGCAGAGTGCCGCTGCGCCCCTCATCCCGCTGCCGGTCGACCTGACGCGGGCGATCGAGCAGGCCGGCTACTACCCCGCCCTCGTGGCGGACGTGGTCCAGGCCGCGCTCGGCTCCGAGGAAGTGGTCTCGCACCTGGTGCACCAGGAGACGACGTTCGACCACGACGTCGTCCGCCGGCACATCACCGTGCTGGCCCTGACCGGCACGCGGCTGGTCATCGCCCACGCCGACGACCACACCGACGAACGGGCCGGCCACGAGGACGTCGCCACGGCCACCACCGAGAGCGTGCCCCTGTCGGCGGTGCGGGGCGTCATGATCACCCACGTCGTCGCGCGCCCTCAGGAGTACCAGCCGGGCTCGCTCGGTCGCGAGATCACGCTCACGCTCGGGTGGGGGGCGGTCAGCCGGATCGACCTGATGCCGGCCACCTGCGCCGACCCCGACTGCGACGCCGACCACGGGTACGAGGGCAGTGTCGCCTCCGACGACATCTCCCTGCGGATCAGTGCCGACGCCGAGGGTGAGGCCGCCCTGCAGCACGCCCTGGGGTTCGCGCGGGAGCTTTCGGCGAGCATCGGCAGCTGAGGTGCGGCGCGACAGCGGTCAGTCCCGGCTCGACCCGAGCGACCCCACCGACCCGAGCGTCGCGGCCGGTCGCACCAGCCCCGTCACCCTGACGCGGGCCATCCCCTAACCGATGCCCCACGACGGTCTGCTCCCGCCCCGCTACGACCAGTCCGGCCTCGCCGGGGTGCTGCCGGCCGTCGCCGCCAGCCTCGGTGTGCCACGGTATGCCGGTCCGGGCCACCTGCCGTTGCCGCAGGCCCGGCGCGCGGTCGTGGTCCTCGTCGACGGGTTGGGCTACGAGCTGATCCGCCGCCGGGGTGGGCACGCACCGTTCCTGCGCTCGCTCCTGCCCGCCGCACACCGGATCACCGCAGGCTTCCCTGCGACGACCGCGACCTCGATGGGCACGTTCGGGACTGGTCTTCCCCCGGGCTCCCACGGGCTCCTGGGCTACGAGGTGCTGGTGCCGGGGGAGGACCGGCTCGTGAACGAGCTGTCCTGGGAGGACGGCCCCGACCCGGTCGCCTGGCAGCCGCAGGAGACCGTCTTCGAGGTCGCCGAGGGTGCCGGGGTGTCCGTCACCCGGGTGGGCCCGGGCTTCTTCGACGGGTCGGGACTGACGCGAGCGGCGTTGCGGGGTGGGCGGTTCCGGGCCGCCGACACCCTCGCCGACCGCGTCGACGCCACCCTTGCGGCGGTGCGGGGCAGCGCCCGGTCGCTGGTCTACCTCTACTGGGGTGAGCTCGACAAGGTGGGCCACGTGCACGGCTGCCAGTCGTGGGAGTGGGGTGACGAGCTCGAGGCCATCGACGCCGAGCTCGGCCGCCTGGTGCGTTCGGTGCCCAGCGACACGGCCGTGCACGTCACCGCCGACCACGGCATGGTCGACGCCCCGCACGCGCTGCGGATCGACCTGGCGCACGACGCCGAGCTGGCCGGCGGCATCCGCCACGTGGGTGGTGAGCCCCGCGCCCTGCAGCTCTACTGCGAGCAGGGGGCTGCTGCGGACGTCGCCCAGACCTGGACCGACCGGGTGGGGGAGCGAGCCTGGATCCGCACACGCGACGAAGCCACCCGGGAGGGCTGGTTCGGTCCGGTCAGCGAGGTGAACCGGCCGCGCATCGGTGACCTCGTCGTGGCGATGCGCGACAACTTCGCCATCGTCGACTCCCGCAGGGCCCGTCCCCAGCTCCTGGCCCTGCTGGGTCTGCATGGATCGCTGACACCCGAGGAGTCCGCCGTGCCGTGGTTCCACGTTCCGGCGCGGGACAACGCCTAGGGTGTCCTCTCGTGGCTGAGCTCGTCTTCTTCTCCGGGACCATGGACTGCGGCAAGTCGACCCTTGCCCTCCAGATGGACCACAACCACCAGGCGCGCGGGCGGTCCGGTCTGATCTACACCAAGCTGGACCGGGCCGGGAGCGACGTGCTGTCGTCCCGGCTCGGGCTGTCGACCGCCGCCCACGAGGTCAGCGACGACCTCGACTTCTGGGAGGCCGTGGTCGAGCACGCGACGAGCGGGCTGCGCGTCGACTACCTCATCTGTGACGAGGTGCAGTTCTACACGCCGGAGCAGGTCGAGCAGCTCGCGAAGCTGGTCGACGAGATGGGGATCGACGTCTTCGCGTTCGGGATCACCGCCGACTTCCGCACCCAGCTCTTCCCGGGGTCGCGGCGGATGATCGAGCTCGCCGACCGGGTGCAGGTGCTCCAGGTCGAGGCGCTGTGCTGGTGTGGGCGGCGCGCCACCCACAATGCGCGAGTGGTCGACGGGGTGATGGTGGTCGAGGGTGAGCAGGTGGTCGTGGGCGACACCAAGCCCGACGCCAAGCCGCACACCGAGGCGCACACCGAGGCGCACACCGAGGCGCACACGGAGCCGCACGCCGAGCCGCACACCGAGCCGCTGGTGGAGTACGAGGTGCTGTGCCGTCGGCACTTCATGCGCCGGATGAACTCGGCCGCCGCCCGGGCTGCTGCCACGTCGCCTGACGTGCTGCCGTTCGACCTCGACGTCTGCCCGGTGCCGCAGGGCTAGTCCCGGGGCTGGTCGCAGGGCTAGTCCCGGGGCTGGTCGCAGGGTCAGTCGCGGGGAGCTGCTCGCAGGGTCAGTCGCGGGGCTTGGCCCCGAACATCACGTCGTCCCAACTGGGCACGCTGCGGCGGGTCGACTTCTTGCCCGAGACCGCTGGTGGACGGCGGGCGGGCTCTTCCTCCGCGGCCGGCTCGGGCGTTGCTGCGTCCTCGGGCTCCTGGTCGCGACCCTCGTGGTCCGCTGCCTCGCTCGGCGCTGGTGCCGGCTCGGACACCGCACGTGCTTCGGACTCCTCGCGTGCTTCAGACTCCTCGGGTGCTTCGGGGCCGGCCGGCGCCTCGGGCGCCGCGGGCAGCACGTCGTGCCCGACCGAGCTGTCGTCGGCCGTCTCGTCGAGGGGGTGTGGGCCGCGGGCTGCCGGAGGAGGCGGCATCGACTCGGGGTCGTAGGCCAGGTCCTCGAGGGGGAGCGCGTCACTGCGCGGCGCGTCGTCGCCGGGGGTCTGGGTGGGAGGGCTCTTGCGGCGGCGGGGGCGCCCGCGGTGCGACGCCCGCTCGCGCATGGCCGACATCAGGTCGAGCGGCTCGTCGAGCGTGCCACCCCTGGCCGACGTCGGGGTCGTCGTCGAGGTCGAGCGGGGAGCCGCGCGGCGCGCCGACCCCACACCACCTTCTGCCTCGACGTCGTAGACGGTGGTCGCCCGCACAGGGGCGGACACGAGGTGGGGTGCAGGCAGGGGCGAGCTCGTGCCCGCCACGTCCTCCTCGCTGAGCCAGCGGGCCTCGTCGTCGGCGGCTGCGACGGTGCGGGCCTGCACGTCGAAGGACCACCGGGCCTGGCGCTCACGACCGCCGGCCGGGAAGGTGAGGATGACCGTCCAGTCGCCCTCGGTGCTGCGGGCGGAGTCCCAGTCGGCCGAGGCGGGGTCGACCCCCCGGCCGGAGAGTCGCTGGCTCACGCGGGCGGACAGCGTGGGAGCGCTGGCGCCCCCTGCCGAGCGACCACGCAGCCGCACGGCCCGGGCCAGGCCCGCGACGTACTCGCGCTCGGCGAGGATCGGCCCCTCGTAGCGACGGACCTTCTCCACCGGCCAGCCGGACCGTTCGGCGACCTCGTCGGCCGAGAGCCCACCACGGATCAGGGCCTGCACCTCACGTGGCCGCATCCCACCGTCGATCTCGATCTGCAGCTGTCCGAGGCGGGGCCGGTCACGCCGGGCTGCGGCCCGGAGGGGTTCGTCGAGCTGCACGCGGAACCGCTCTCCGTCGGAATCGGACAGCAGCAGGTGCTGACCGTCCTCCTGCACACCGATCAGCCGCAAATCCCGCATTGCCATCGTCTCCAGTATCGGCATGGTCTCCCGTATCGCCCTCGCTCGTGGATCGGGCACCGTGCTGCTGACTCTGCCATCCCCGAGGGCGAGGCGAAAGCGACCACGCCGCACCGGTAGTTTTGACCTCGCGATGCTCACCTTCGACGCACACCTCCAGCTGGCACTCGACCTCGTCGGGGTGTTCGCCTTCGCGCTGTCCGGCGGGCTGGTGGCCGTGAAGAAGCGGCTCGACCTGTTCGGGGTGCTGGTCCTCTCGGGGGCGGCTGCGCTCGGAGGAGGGGTGATCCGGGACGTCCTCATCGGCGCACTGCCACCCGTGGGCATCTCCGACTGGCGTCTGCTGACCTGTTCACTGGTCGCCGGGCTGGTGACGTTCCTCTACCACCCGGGGGTCGAGCGCATCTCGCGCTTCGTCCGCGTGCTCGACGCCGCCGGCCTGGCCGTCTTCGCGATCGGTGGGTCGCTCAAGGCCCTCGGGGCCGGGATGGACCCGCTCACCTCCGTCTTCGTCGGCGGCATCACCGCAGTCGGCGGCGGCATGATCCGCGACGTCCTGGCCGGTCAGGTGCCCGAGGTGCTGCGACGCGAGATGTACGCACTGCCGGCGCTGCTCGGGTCGGTCCTCATCGTCACCGCCCACCACTACGACGTCGTCAACTCCTTCACCATCTGGGGGTGTGTCGCGCTCGTCTTCGCCATGCGGATGGTGGCAGTCGTCCTCGACGTCCACGCCCCCAAACCACTGCGCACGGGAGACCTCACATGAACGGACCCACCGCATGACCACCGACGAGCGACCCCTCGAGCCCTACGACGGCATCCTGCTGCTGTCCTTCGGTGGCCCGGAGAAGCCGGAGGACGTGCTGCCCTTCCTGCGCACGGTCACGGCCGGCAAGAACATCCCGGACGAGCGGCTGGAGGAGGTGGGGGAGCACTACTACGGCTTCGGCGGCCGCAGCCCCATCAACGACCAGAACCGCGCCCTGTTGGCCGCCCTGCGGGCGGAGCTGGACCGGCGCGAGATCTCGACGCCGGTGATCTGGGGCAACCGCAACTTCACTCCGTTCACCGCGGAGGCGCTCGCCGAGGCCGACCGGCAGGGGATGCGGCGGTTGGTCACGGTCGTCACCAGCGCCTACTCCTGCTACTCCTCGTGCCGGCAGTACCGCGAGGACCTCGCGGCCGCGCAGGAGTCGCTGGCCGGGTCGGGCATCGAGATCGAGCTCGACAAGGTCCGGCCGTACAACAACCACCCGGGGTTCGCCCGCACCAACACCCGGCTGGTGACCGAGGCCGTGCGCGGGGTGCTGCGCGACGGGGTGGACGCGGAGCAGGTCCGCCTGCTGTTCGTCACGCACTCGATCCCCACGGCGATGGATGACACGTCCGGGCCCGGCGACGAGGACGGCAACGCCTACAGCTCCCAGCACATCGCGCTCGGGGCGGCCATCACCGACGAGGTCAACGCGACCCTCGACACCGACCTCAGCGGTGAGCTGGTGTTCTGCTCGCGTTCGGGCCCGCCGTCCCAGCCCTGGCTCGAGCCCGACGTGAACGACCGGCTCGAGGAGCTTGCCGCCGAGGGTGCCACGACCGTCGTCCTCGCCCCGATCGGCTTCGTGTCGGACCACATGGAGGTGGTCTACGACCTCGACACCGAGGCAGCGGCCACGGCAGCCCGTCTCGGGCTCCAGCTGGTGCGGGTGCCCACCGTGGGCATCGACCCCGAGTTCGTCTCCGGCCTCGTCGACCTCGTGGTGGAGCGTGCCGCCCAGGCTCGCGGCGAGGAGCCGGTCGTCCCCGTCTGGCCCGGCCGGGCTGCCATGCCGTCGGTGTGCGCCCCGGGGTGCTGCCCCAACCTGCGGGCTGCCAAGCCGGCCCTGTGCGGGCGGGACTGACCATGGACCCCGCCCCTTCCGACGCCGCCACCCCCGACCTCACCAGCCCCGACCTCACCGCCCCCGACCTCACCACCCCCGACCTCACCACCCCCGACCTCACCGCCCCCGATGACGCCACGCTGCAGGCACTCGAGACGCTGGCCGTCGAGGTCGCCAGGGAAGCCGGTCGGCTCATCGTCGACGAGCGGCCGCCGAACCTGGGGGTCTCCAAGACCAAGAGCACGGCCACGGACGTGGTCACCGTGATGGACCAGCGTGCGCAGGACCTGCTGCGCGGCCGCCTGCACGAGGCCCGACCCCAGGATGGCTTCCTCGGCGAGGAGGAGGGGGGCACGAGGCGCCGCTCCGCGATCACCTGGGTCGTCGACCCCATCGACGGGACCGTCAACTACCTCTACGGCATCCCCTCGTACTCGGTGTCCGTCGCAGCGGTCGTCGGCGACCCCACCACCCCCGGCGCCTGGCGGCCGGTGGCCGGTGCGGTGTTCAACCCGGTGACGGACGAGCTCTTCCGCGCGCGGGCCGGCGGAGGTGCCCGGCTCGAGGGGGGACGGGCACCGGCCCGCCGCCTCGAGCTGACCGAGCCGCCGTCCCTGGGCCACGCCCTGGTCGGCACCGGCTTCGGCTACGACACGGCACGTCGGCAGTGGCAGGCGACGGTCCTGCTGGACGTGCTGCCCGAGGTCCGCGACATCCGACGGATCGGCAGCGCTGCACTCGACATCTGCGCGGTCGCGGCGGGCAGCCTCGACGCCTACTACGAGCGTGGCCTCAACCCCTGGGACATGGCTGCCGCCTGGCTGGTGCTGGTGGAAGCGGGCGGTGTCTTCTCCGGCCTGGCCGGGGAACCGCCCAGCGACCGGATGGTGGTCGCGGGGGCGCCCCCGCTGCATACCGCGCTGCACGAGGTGGTGCTCCGGGCGACGGGGCGGGCGGGCGCCGACCCGACCCTCTGAGCTGGTCCGCGGGCGGACCGGGACGTCGCCACATGAGCGAAGCCGACGTCGGGGCGGTGGCCCCGACGCCGGCTTCGTCGTGGAGGTGCTCAGGCGGCGCTGTAGTTGCTGAGCCCGGGGATGCGCAGGCCGTGCTCGGAGGCGAGACGGGCCAGGTTCTCGAGCTCCGCCTCGCGGACGGAGGCGAGGTAGTCGTCGCCGGATTCCTGGGCCGTGCGCAGGGACTGGACGGCGCGGGCTGCGCGCTGGGTGATCTCGGTGTGGAACTCGGTCATGGTGCACCCCTCTCTTCGTGTGTCAGATGGTCGTTTCACGAGTCGGGTCGGCCGGGCCGGAGGTGCGACTCTACGGGCTCAGACGCCGCAAGGGGGACTCGGGGTTGCCCCCTGCGGGTGAATCTTGGGTGAACCCAGACCAGCGCTTGGTATGCCGCTGGCGCACGGAACGAGGGTGGCGGCGGGGTCGTTTGGAGGTGCTTTGGGAGTGCTTTCGGGCTGCTACAGGGGCGCCTCGGCGGTGCTGTGGCGGCGTCGGCGGACCGGATCTGGACGCGATGGTGACGCGACGCCGTGGATAGGGCACAATCCCGCCCTGCGGCGGGCACAAAACCGCGGGCGCCAGCGTTACACGGGCGAATCGTCTTCCCGAGGTTCGGGAACGACACAGAATGACGACAGAACAGGGAGAGCGACAGCGACCATGGCGACTGACTACGACGCGCCGCGCAAGACCGATGACGAGCTGTCCGAGGACTCGATCGAGGAGTTGAAGTCCCGCCGAGTCGACAAGAGCGCCTCGAGCGTCGACGTCGACGAGACCGAACAGGCCGAAGGCTTCGAGCTGCCCGGTGCGGACCTGTCCGGCGAGGAGCTCTCGGTGCGGGTCATCCCGCGCCAGTACGACGAGTTCACCTGCTCACGGTGCTTCCTCGTGCACCACCGCAGCCAGCTGGCTTCCGAGTCCGGCGGCCAGATGGTGTGCCGGGAGTGCGCCGCGTAGGTGAGCAACGACACGGAGCACGGCCGCGTGGACACCACGAGGCCGGACGCGCCACCCGTGGATGCAGGGATAGGGTCAGTCCACGTGACTGGCCCTTCCCTCGTTCCGCCCTCGACGCTGCCCATCGCGGTCCGACGGCTCGACCCCGGGCTCCCGCTCCCGTGCTACGCCCACCCGGGCGATGCCGGGGCTGACCTCTGCGCCGCCGCCGACGTGACGCTGGCGCCGGGTGAGCGGTCCCTGGTCCCCACGGGGGTGGCGCTCGCGATCCCCGACGGCTGGGTCGGGCTGGTGCACCCTCGGTCCGGTCTCGCCGCCAGGCACGGCATCACCATCGTCAACGCCCCCGGCACCGTGGACGCCGGTTACCGCGGTGAGATCCTCGTCAACCTCGTCAACCTCGATCCCCGTGACGCGTTCACCGTGCGTCGTGGCGACCGCATCGCCCAGCTGGTGGTGCAACAGGTCGCCCGGGTCGAGTTCCGCGAGGTTGATTCGCTCGAAACCACCTCACGGGGTGACACTGGACATGGTGCCAGTGGTGGCTTCGGCGACCACACCCCGACAACGAAGGACTGACTTCCCAGTGGGCATTTTCCGACGCGGCAAGAACTCCGATGCGGCCGACGCCGTCGACAGCGTCGACGACCTCGACCTGGCTGACGGGACCGACGCCGACGGCCCCGACCTCGACGACGTGAACGAGGCCGGCGGGGTCGCCGACGATGCCCACGACCACGCCGACGGTCGTGCGGATGGCGCCGACGCCGGCCCCGCGGGGCCGTTCGACTCGTCCGAGGTCGACGACGACGACGGCCGGCTCGACCTGGGCGCGCTGCGCATCAAGGGCGTGCCCGGGATGGAGCTGCGCCTCGAGATCGACGAGGCCGCCAACCAGGTGGTCGGCGCCACCGCGGTCATCGGTGACTCGGCCGTGCAGATCCAGGCCTTCGCCGCCCCCAAGACGATGGGGATCTGGGACGACATCCGCAGCGAGATCGCCGAGTCGATCCTCGCCCAGGGCGGCACCGCCGACGAGGCGCGGGGCGCGCTCGGCACCGAGCTGCGCACCCGGATGCCCTCGGCCGGCCCGGATGGCCGCACCGTCTTCGCCCCGGCCCGCTTTGCCGGCGTGGACGGTCCGCGCTGGTTCCTGCGCGCGGTCTTCTCCGGCCGGGCCGCGATCGAGGACGCCGCGGCCGAGCCACTGCTCGAGGTCGTCCGGGGCACCGTGGTGGTGCGTGGCGACGGCGCCATGGCCCCGCGCGAGATGCTGCTGCTCAAGCTCCCCGAGGAGATGCAGACCCCGCACGACCACGACCACGACGGTTACGACCACGACGGTCACGACCACGACGGTCACGGTCACGACCACGACCACGACCACGGGGCCGGCACTGCCGGTTCCGCTGGCTCGTCCAGCCACGTCGACGACCTCAAGCCGTTCCAGCGTGGTCCCGAGATCACCGAGGTCAGGTAGGACACCGTGGCGCTGAAACACCTCACCCCCGTCGACCCGCGCTCGACGCAGGTCCACAAGTCTCCGCTGGCCAAGCTCTCCGAGCGCCTGACGAAGACGGTCACCCAGATGGAGGCCGACGAGCTCCAGGAGGACGCCGCCCGGCTGGGCTGTACCCCGATGTGCGACCTGGAGGACCGCCAGGAGGCCACCGTCTCCGGCACCGTCCGCGCCGTCACCCTGCGGCCGCGGGTCAACGTCCCGGCGCTGGTCATCGACCTCTACGACGGCAGCCGGACGATCAACCTCGTCTGGCTGGGCCGTCGCACCATCGGTGGGATCGAGCCCGGCACCTACCTGCGCGCACACGGTCGCGTGACCTACACGCGCGGCATACCGACGATCTTCAACCCGTCGTACGAGATCGTCCCGCTGCGTGCCCACTGACCCCGCGCCCGGCGTCACGGTCGAGGCGCTGATCCGGCGCCGGCTGGCGACCGCCCTCGGCGGCTGGCGCGGTTCGGCCGAGACGGCAGTGCCGACCCTGGTGTTCGTCGTCCTGTGGGTCTGGCGCAAGGACCTGACCATGGCGATCGTCGCCTCCGTGGCGGTGACGCTGGTCATGGCGGTCGTCCGCGTGGTGCAGCGGCAGAACCTCCAGTACGTGTTGTCCGCGGTGTTCCCGACGGCCATCGCCGCGTTCTTCGCGCTGCGCAGCGGGAAGGCCGAGGACGCCTTCCTGCCCGGCATCATCTGGAACGCGGTGATGCTGGTGGTGGCCCTGGTCTCGGTGGCCCTGCGGTGGCCGCTGGTGGGGTTCATGGTCGGCGCGGGTGACCCGCGGATGGCCGACGACCCGGTCGGGTGGCACCGCGACCGCGGGCTCGTGCGCGTCTGCCAGCGGCTGACCCTGGTGCTCGTCGGGCTCTTCGTCGTCCGGCTCGTGGTCATGGTGCCGCTGTACCTCGCGAGCCAGGTCGCCCTCTTGGGCGTCGCGAAGGTCGTGCTCGGGTGGCCGCTCTGGCTGGCCGGGGTCGCCGTGATGGGCCTCATGCTCGTCAAGGGCCACACGCCTCCCGAGCTGGCCCCCGCCGACGAGCCGGAGACCGACGAGGCAGCAACCAGCTCGACCACGGCCGAGGCCTAGGGGACGGCTGGGGAAGGGGTCGAGCCCAGCGCCCGACCGGGGATCGAGCCAGAGGGCTCGGTCACTCCTCGCCGCGCGGCACCCGCTGACCGGGGCTGAGCATCGCCTCGAGCTCGTCCTCGAACTCCGGCGTCGAGATGAAGAGCAGCTCGTCGTGCGGCTCGAGCGAGTCGTCGCGGCTGGGCGCGATGGGATGGTCCTCACGGATGATCCCGACCAGCACGGTCTCGCCGGGGAAGTCGACGTCGCCGACCCGCTTGCCGGCATAGGGGCTGTCGGGCGGGAGGGTGAGCTCCACCATGGTCGCCTTGCCCTGCTGGAACTGGAAGATCCGCACGAGGTCGCCGATGCTCACGGCCTCCTCGACGAGGGCGGTCATCAGGCGGGGAGTCGACACCGCGACGTCCACGCCCCACGCCTCGTCGAACATCCACTCGTTCTTGGGGTTGTTGACCCGGGCCACGGTGCGCGGCACGCCGAACTCGGTCTTCGCCAGCAGTGACACGACGAGGTTGACCTTGTCGTCGCCGGTCGCGGCGACGACCACGTCGCACTCGGCCAGCCCGGCCTCGTGCAGTGCGGTGATCTCACAGGCGTCGGCGAGGAGCCAGTTCGCGTCGGGGATCTTGCTGGCCTGGACGTCCTTGCGCTCGCGGTCCATGAGGAGCACCTGGTGTCCGTTGTGCAGCAGCTCGCGGGCGATCGAGCGGCCCACGCTGCCTGCACCGGCGATGACGACGCGCATGTGTGGTTCCTTCGTGCTCAGGGTCGGGAGGTGCTCAGTGTTCGGTGAGGTGCTCAGTGTTCGTCAGGTGCTCAGTGTTCGTCAGGTGCTCAGTGTTCGGTCGCGGTGGGTGGTCCGTCGAGCGTGCGCTCCACGGAGGGCAGCTCGGCCGCGAGGGCGGCCAGGTGGAGCAGGTCGCCCTCCTGGAAGACGCTGTCCGCGGCGGGGAGCGTGGCCACACCGAGCCGGGTCAGGTATGCCGCGCGGGCGCCGGTGGCCTCCTCGAGCTCGGTGATGCGCCGGCCGACCCACGCAGGGTTGACGGTCACCTCCGCGATGACAACGGCGCCTGAGGGGTCGACGAGCTCTGGTACGTGGCCCTGGGGGAGCAGCCGCCGCATCATCTGGTCGGCCGTCCACTTGACCGTGGCGACGGTGGGGATGCCGAGCCGCTGGTAGACCTCGGCGCGACCGGGGTCGTAGATGCGGGCGACGACGTGCTCGACGCCGAAGGTCTCGCGCGCCACCCGGGCGGCGAGGATGTTGGAGTTGTCGCCACTGGAGACCGCCGCGAAGGCGTAGGCGTCGGCGATGCCGGCCTCGTGCAGGGTGTCGCGGTCGAACCCCACCCCGGTCACCCGGCGACCCTCGAACGAGGACCCGAGGCGGCGGAAGGCCGACTCCTCCTGGTCGATGATCGAGACGTCGTGGCCCTGGTTCTCGAGGCTGTGCGCGAGGGACGATCCCACCCGGCCGCAGCCCATGATGACGAAATGCACGACGCCGACGCTACACCGGACCGTCCCAGCGCCGCAGGGCGCCGCGCAGCGGCGGATACCGCGGCCTAGAGTGTTGGCCGTGCCATCTCCCGGACGTGTCATCAAACGTGTGCTCGTCGGACGCGCCATGCGCAGCGACCGTCTGGCCGAGACCCTGCTGCCCAAGCGACTGGCCCTCCCGGTCTTTGCCAGCGACCCACTCTCGTCGGTCGCCTACGCCCCGGACGAGATCTTCCTGACGCTCGGCCTTGCCGGGGGCACCCTCGCCCTGACCCAGTCGTGGAAGATCGCCCTGGTGGTGGTGCTCGTGATGGTGGTCGTCGTTGCCTCGTACCGGCAGAACGTGCACGCCTACCCCTCCGGCGGTGGAGACTACGAGGTGGCCAGCACGAACCTGGGTGCGAAGGCGGGACTCACCGTCGGCAGCGCCTTGTTGGTCGACTACGTGCTCACGGTGGCTGTCTCGGTCTCGTCGGGCGTGCAGAATGCCGCTGCGGCGCTGCCGTTCCTGCGAGGCCATGAGGTTCTGGTGGCGGTGGGCCTGGTCGCCTTCCTGGCCGGAATAAACCTGCGCGGAGTGCGCGAGTCGGGGAAGGCATTCGCCGTGCCGACCTACCTCTTCATGACCTGCGTGCTCGGCATGGCAGCCGTTGGCCTCTTCCGCAACCTCAACGGGACCCTTCCGCGCGCCGCGAGCGCGAACTTGCAGCTCGTCCCCGAGCCCGGCTACGAGTCCCTTGGGGCCTTCGCGATGGCGTTCCTGATGCTCCGCGCGTTCTCGTCCGGGTGCGCCGCCCTCACCGGCGTCGAGGCCATCTCGAACGGCGTCCCTGCCTTCCGCAAGCCGAAGAGCAAGAACGCCGCGACGACGCTTCTCATGATGGGCATCGTGGCGATCACCATGATGGTGTCGATGGTGACCCTTGCCAGGTGGACAGGAGTGAAGTACGCCGAGGACCCAGCTCAACAGCTCGTGCAGCAGAACGGCCAACCAGTCCCCGCGGACTACGTCCAGGAGACCATCATGGGTCAGGTCTCGCATGCGGTGTTCGACAACTTCCCGCCAGGTGTCCTGCTCGTCTCGATCGTCACGGGTCTCATCCTCATCCTCGCCGCCAACACCGCCTTCAGCGGCTTTCCTGTCCTGGGCTCGATCTTGGCGCGTGACGGCTACCTGCCCCGCCAGCTGCACACCCGTGGCGACCGGCTGGCGTTCTCCAACGGAATCCTCACGTTGGCTGGTGCCGCGGCATTCCTGATCGTGCTGTACAACGCCGAGGTGACCAAGCTGATCCAGCTCTACATCGTGGGCGTCTTCGTCTCCTTTTCGCTGAGCCAGACCGGGATGGTCCGGCACTGGAACCGCCACTTGCGGGTGGAGCGCGATCCGAGTGTCCGCCGTCGCATGATGCGCAGCAGGGTGATCAACGCCCTCGGCGCGGCGATTTGCTTCATCGTCCTCGTCGTCGTCCTGGCAACCAAGTTCATCCACGGTGCGGGCTACGCGATCGCGGCGATGGTCGTCCTCTTCTTCCTCATGACGGGTATCCAGCGCCACTACGAGCGCGTCCGGGCCGAGCTGCGGATCAGCGACGACGACCTGGACGCCCAGATGCTGCCGAGCCGGGTCCATGCGATCGTCCTCGTCTCCAAGATCCACAAGCCGACCCTGCGCGCCCTCGCCTACGCCCGCGCGACCCGTCCCTCGAAGCTGGAGGCGATCACGGTCAACGTCGAGCCCGACGAGACCAAGGCGCTTCAAGAGGACTGGGACCGGCGCGACATCCCGGTGCCGCTCAAAGCCCTGGACTCGCCCTACCGCGAGATCACCCGCCCCGTGGTCGAGTACGTCAAGTCACTGCGCTCCGGCCACCCCCGGGACGTCGTGGTGGTCTACATCCCCGAGTACGTGCTGGGCAAGTGGTACGAGCAGGTCCTGCACAACCAGAGCGCCCTGCGCCTCAAGGGCCGCCTGCTGTTCACCCCCGGCGTCATGGTGGCCAGCGTGCCCTGGCAGCTCGCCTCGTCGGAGGGCCAGGAAGAGCGGTTCGACGGCCCCACCGCGGGCTCGGTCCGCCTCGGGCAGTGACCACCACCCCGGCAGCGCCAGCGTCCCTCGCCGTCGGTGACGTCGTCACCCTCGACGTCGGCGCGGTGGCGCACGGTGGGTTCTGCGTCGCCCGCCACGAAGGCCGCGTCGTCTTCGTCCGGCACACCCTCCCGGGCGAACGCGTGAACGCGCAGGTCACCGAGGCGCGTGAGGGCCAACGCTTCGTGCGGGCCGACTGTGTCGAGGTGCTCCGGGCGAGTCCGCACCGCGTCACCCCGCCGTGCCCGTATGCCGGCCCCGGCCTCTGCGGGGGGTGCGACTTCCAGCACGCCACGCTCGCCCACCAGCGAGAGCTCAAGTCGTCGGTGGTCCGTGAGCAGTTCGCCCGGTTGGCCAAGCAGGACATCCAGGTCGCGGTCGAGGCGCTGCCCGGCGACCACGAGGGCCTGGGGTGGCGCACCCGCGTCGAGTTCGCGGTCGACGACAGCGGTCGGGCCGGACTGCGGGGGAGCCGGTCGCACGACATCGTGCCCGTCGAGACGTGCCTCATCGCCGACCCCCGCATCCTCGCGACGGGGGTGCTCACCCACGACTGGTCGGGCGACTCGGCCGTCGACGTGGCGGCTCCCTCGGAGGGGGAGGCGGTCGTGGTCTCGGTGCCGTCCGGGGAGCAGGACGCTCCGGTCGTGACCGAACACGTCGTGGCACAGACCTTCTCGGGGACGTTCGAGGTGTCCGCGCGTGGCTTCTGGCAGGTCCACCCCGGCGCGGCGGCGACCTTCGTCGACACGGTCACGGGGATGCTCGAGCCCCGTGCGGGCGAGACCGCCCTCGACCTGTATGCCGGTGTGGGCCTCTTCGCCGCGGCCCTGGCCGAGCGCGTCGGCGAGTCGGGCAAGGTCGTCGCGGTGGAGTCGGACGCGGGAGCGGTGGCCTCGGCCGCCGGCAACCTCGCGGCATACCCGTCGGTGGCGGTGGTCCGCGCCCGCGTCGACGACGCGTTCGGGGTGCCGCGGGCCAGCCGGTCCGGTCCCACCCGCCAACGCGCCCAACGGCAGCGCAAGCTGCGGCGCCACCCACTGGTCCCACTGCGCGCCGACCTGGTGGTGCTCGACCCGCCCCGGACCGGAGCGGGGCGCGACGTGACGGCACAGGTCGCCGCGCTCGAACCGCGAGCCATCGCCTACGTCGCGTGCGACCCCTCGGCGCTGGCCCGGGACTCGGCGTTCCTGGCTGCGGCCGGCTACGAGCTGGCGGAGCTGCGGGCCTTCGACGCGTTCCCCATGACCCACCACGTGGAGTGCATCGCCCTGTTCACGCGGACCGCGCCGTGACAGGTGGTCGGGACTGATGCTGGGACTGATACCGGGACTGATGTCGGGACTGGTGTCGGGACTGGTGTCGGGACTGGCGTCGCCACGTCACGCCGTCCGCGGGGGACTCTCCACTTTCGCAGCGCGCGGCCTTGGAGCAGGATCAGGCAGGAGGCCTGACCGACGTGATATCTTGACGTCAAGATAAATCGCACGAGCACGAGCACCGCATCGAGCGACCCGACGGTGCACCCCAGAGCATCGATTCCGAGCATCGAAGGAGCAGGCAGTGGCCAGCACGAACAGCTTCAACGCCCACGGCGAGCTGAAGGTCGGTGACAACTCCTACGAGGTCTACCGGCTCGACGCGGTCGAGGGCAGCCAGACCCTCCCGTACAGCCTCAAGGTGCTGCTGGAGAACCTCCTGCGCACCGAGGACGGCGCCAACATCACCGCCGACCACATCCGCGCCCTGGGCGCCTGGGACGAGAACGCCGAGCCCGACACCGAGATCCAGTTCACGCCGGCCCGCGTCCTCATGCAGGACTTCACCGGCGTGCCGTGCATCGTCGACCTGGCCACCATGCGCGAGGCCGTCGCCGACCTCGGTGGCGACCCGGCCAAGATCAACCCGCTCAGCCCGGCCGAGATGGTCATCGACCACTCCGTGATCATCGACGTCTTCGGCCGCGCCGACGCCTTCGAGAAGAACGTCGAGATCGAGTACCAGCGCAACGGCGAGCGCTACCAGTTCCTGCGCTGGGGCCAGACCGCCTTCGAGGACTTCAAGGTGGTGCCCCCGGGCACCGGCATCGTCCACCAGGTCAACATCGAGCACCTCGCCCGCACGGTCATGGTGCGCGACGGCGTGGCCTACCCCGACACCTGCGTCGGCACCGACTCGCACACCACGATGGTCAACGGCCTCGGCGTGCTGGGCTGGGGCGTCGGTGGCATCGAGGCCGAGGCGGCCATGCTCGGCCAGCCCGTCTCGATGCTCATTCCCCGCGTCGTCGGCTTCAAGCTGTCGGGCTCGATCCCGGCCGGCGCCACCGCGACCGACGTCGTGCTCACCATCACCGAGCAGCTGCGCGCCCACGGCGTGGTCGGCAAGTTCGTCGAGTTCTACGGCGAGGGCGTCTCGGCGGTGCCGCTGGCCAATCGCGCCACGATCGGCAACATGAGCCCCGAGTTCGGCTCGACCTGTGCGATCTTCCCGATCGACGACGTGACCCTGGAGTACCTGCGCCTCACCGGTCGCAGCGACGAGTCGGTCGCGCTGGTCGAGGCGTACGCCAAGGAGCAGGGGATGTGGCTGCACGCCGGCCCCGACCAGCCCGAGGCCCGGTACTCCGAGCGCCTCGAGCTCGATCTGTCGACCGTCGTCCCGTCGATCGCCGGCCCCAAGCGTCCGCAGGACCGGATCGCGCTCACCGATGCGAAGGAGTCCTTCCGCAAGGTGCTGCCGACCTACGTCGCGCACCACGAGGGCGACGCCGGCGCGGCCACGAGCTTCCCGGCCAGCGACCCCTCGCCCCAGGGCAGCACCGACGGCACCAACGGCGGGGACAAGCCGGCCTCCGAGGGCAACGGCTCGGAGCGCC
The DNA here is from genome assembly GCF_039531795.1 of Pedococcus bigeumensis. NCBI lineage: Bacteria > Bacillati > Actinomycetota > Actinomycetes > Micrococcales > Intrasporangiaceae > Pedococcus > Pedococcus bigeumensis. Next base: position 1,175,546 of record NZ_BAAAQS010000001.1, read on the forward strand.
CGTCGAAGAAGGTCACCGTCACGACCGCCGAGGGTGCGTCGTTCGAGATCGACCACGGCATCGTGTCGATCGCCTCGATCACGAGCTGCACCAACACCTCCAACCCGTCGGTCATGATGGCCGCCGCCATGCTGGCCAAGAACGCCGTCGACCGCGGCCTCACCGTCGCTCCGTGGGTCAAGACGTCGATGGCGCCGGGTTCCAAGGTCGTCTCCGACTACTACGAGAAGGCCGGCATGTGGCCCTACCTCGAGAAGCTCGGCTTCCACCTGGTCGGCTACGGCTGCACGACGTGCATCGGCAACTCCGGCCCGCTCTCGGACGAGATCTCCGCGGCCATCAACGAGAACGACCTCGCCGTCGTCTCGGTGCTGTCGGGCAACCGGAACTTCGAGGGGCGCATCAACCCCGACGTGAAGATGAACTACCTCGCGTCGCCGCCGCTGGTCATCGCCTACGCCCTCGCCGGCACGATGGACTTCGACTTCGACTCCGAGCCGCTGGGCCAGGACACCGATGGCAAGGACGTCTTCCTCAAGGACCTGTGGCCGGCACCGGCCGACGTCGAGCGGACCATCGCCGAGAGCATCAACAAGGAGATGTTCACCAACGACTACGCCGACGTGTTCGCCGGCGACGAGCGCTGGCAGTCGCTCCCGACGCCCGAGGGAAAGACCTTCGACTGGGCCGAGGACTCGACCTACGTGCGCAAGCCCCCGTACTTCGACGGCATGACGATGGAGACGACCCCCGTCGCGGACATCGCCGACGCGCGGGTGCTGGCCAAGCTGGGTGACTCGGTCACCACCGACCACATCAGCCCGGCCGGCTCGATCAAGGCCGACAGCCCGGCGGGCAAGTACCTCGCCGAGCACGGAGTCGACCGCAAGGACTTCAACTCCTACGGCTCTCGTCGGGGCAACCACGAGGTGATGATCCGCGGCACGTTCGCGAACATCCGCCTCAAGAACCTCCTGCTCGACGGTGTCGAGGGTGGGTTCACGCGGCTGTTCCTGGAGCGTGACGGCATCGCCGGTGGCGAGCAGACGACGATCTACGACGCGTCGGCCGCCTACCAGGAGGCCGGTGTCCCGCTGGTCATCCTCTCCGGCAAGGAGTACGGCTCGGGATCGTCGCGCGACTGGGCGGCCAAGGGCACGCGCCTGCTGGGGGTGCGCGCCGTGATCGCCGAGTCGTACGAGCGCATCCACCGCTCCAACCTGATCGGCATGGGCGTCATCCCGTTGCAGTACCCCGCGGGTGAGTCGGCCGACTCGCTCGGTCTCGACGGCACCGAGACGATCTCCATCACGGGCATCACCGAGCTCAACGAGGGACGCACGCCCAAGACGGTCAAGGTCTCCGCGGTCCGTGACGGTGCCGAGCCGGTCGAGTTCGACGCGGTCGTGCGCATCGACACCCCCGGTGAGGCCGACTACTACCGCAACGGCGGCATCCTGCAGTACGTCCTGCGGTCGCTCGTCAACAGCTGAGCCCAGGCTCCCTGCTCCACCACTGAGGGGTATGCCGCGTGGTCACCACGCGGCATACCCCTCAGTCGTGCGCCGATCGTAGGTGGGCGAGGCGGGTTGGGTGCCTTGCCGGGCGCGGGGGCAGTGTCAGGTCGGGTCGCTGAGGGTGAGCTGCCTGCGGTGGTGCGCGTAGTGCAGGGCCGGGTAAGCGTAGACGGCGGCCAGCGTCATGGTCGGCTCGAAGTAGGGATCCCAGCTGGTCGGGAACGGCATCCGGCGAGCGAGCCTCTCCTCGGGGGTCTGCTCGAGGCTGGTGACCAGACGGTCGATGCTGTGGTCACAGAGGCGGCCCATTCGGGCGTGGTTGAACACCAGGGCCCCACCGCACGACCCGGCGTAGTTCACCCAGTGGAACGGGATCCGCCCGGCGTCGAGGAGCCGGGCGAAGCTTCGGCCGACCCAGCCCGGCAGGGTGGACACGACTCGGACGAGGGGCAACAGCCGTCGGACGACGAGGAACCCGAACACCATGTGGAAGAGCAGCTGCTCGTTGGTCCACCTGGTCCCGTTGCTGGACCGGCGCAGCTGAGCTGGCGTCGCGCCGGCCAGGAGGGCACGCAGGTCGTCGCGGCATCCGTTCAGACCGTCGACGATGGCAGCCCGGTCGACCGGATGGGTGACCTCGTCCTGCGGGCTCATCCGTCAGCTCGGACCATCAGGGCAGCTGGCGCCATGTGGCCATCGTCGTCCAGCACGTCTTCGCTGACCAGAGGTCGTGTGCGGCTCGGTGTCCCTGGTCCCGACCGTTGGCGTCGGGGCTTCGTCGGGCCCTGGATCGGGCCAGCGGGGGATGGTGCCGGCTTGTCGGAGGGCTTCGAGGTGGTGGTCGTACGCGCCCGGCGTGAGATCCCAGTGGACCTGCGGGCCGTCGGGTCCGTGGATGACCGCGGCGGAGTAGCGATGACGGTGGACGACAGTGTGGTGGGCCCGGCAGAGCAGGGCTGCGTTGGTCAGGTTGGTCGGGCCGCCGTCGGCCCAGTGGATGAGGTGGTGGGCGTCGGTCCAGGTCGGCGGTCTGGAGCAGCCGGGGAAGGTGCAGCCTTGGTCGCGCGACCACAGGTGGCGGGTCTGGGCAGGGGTGAACAGGCGCACCGTCTGGCCGTGGTCGAGGACCTGACCGGGGGAGCCCAGGACCATCGGGATGAGGTCGGCGTCGCAAGCCAGTCGCCGGATCGTGTCGGTGGTCAGCAGGTCGCCGGCAACGGTGTGGCCGGCACCGCGGGCCTGGCGGGTCAAGGTGGCCAGGTCGGTGCTGACGATGAGGGTGGTCTTGGCCTGGCGGGGTGCGCCGTCGGGCGCGGACACGGCGCGGGTGACGAGGTCGAGCAGGGCGTCGGCGCGGCGGGCGGCCGGGGTCCGCGGGTCGAGCGCCCCGGTCTCGGCGTCCTTGGCAGGTTTGGCGAGCGCATCGACGGCTGTGTCGATGATGGCGGCGCCTTCGTCGTCGAGGAGCAGGGTGTAGCGGGACAGGCCCAACGGCCCGCGACCTTTGCTGAGCGAGCGGTGGGCACGACGCAGGTCGGCGTCGTGTTCGACGAGCCGGTCTGGGTGCAGCTGGTTGGCGGCGTGGCGCAGGGCAGTCGCCAAGCCCTTCTCGGACAGGGGATGGTGCCCGCGGGCGGCTCGCAGGGTGATGGTGGTGAGCTCGGCGAGGTGGTCGGGGTCGGCGAGCCCGCGCACGGAGCGGTGGAACCGGATGATCTGCGCTGCTTTCCCCACCGGCAGGACACCCTCCCCGACGTCTCCCGCAGCCGCACCCTGAGCCCTGCCTTCGACGGTGTCGTCCGCGTTGTCGCCCGCAGGGTCATGATCGGGGTGGCCGAGGTCGGGGTGGTCGAGGTCGGTGGCTGCCCCGACCGCTGCCGCCACGGTGACCGCCTCGAGCACGTCGTCGAGTCGCCGGTCGCCGTCGGCTGCGGCGACAACGCTGGTGGCGAGCGTGTCGAGGTCGGTCAGGGAGCGGGTGGGCAGGTGCGGCGCGAGGGCGCGGGCCCAGTCGACCGGTCCCCACCCGTCGCCGGTGCCCAGGCCGCGTTGCCTGGCCTCGGCCAGGACTGCGACCAGGTGGGCGTCGACGCTGGCTCGCAACCGCCCGAGCAGGGTGAACGCCTCGGCGACCTCTGCGTCACCCAGCCCCCACAGCCGGTGTGGGGTCGACGTCGCTATGCCGTCGAGGGCGGAGGCGACCGCGCCCAGGACCGGGCGGGCAGGGTGCTGCTCCTGCCAGGTCGGGTCCGAAGCGATTGCCATGAGGAAACCCTAGGACCCACCACCGACAGCGCGACCAGAGCCGGCTGTCACGAACCAGACTGGTGCACAACGAGTTTCGCGCGCTCGCCGCACCTGTGGACAACCGCAACCGTTACGGCGCCGGTTCGGCAGGCCACGCGGCATACCGGCTCAGTCGTCGACCCAGAAGCCCCGGCCGCCTCCGTAGAAGCCGCCGAACTGCTCGCGGTAGGAGCCCGGCCCCCGCGACCCGAGGTAGCTGCCGACCACCGCCGCCCCCAGGTCGTCGAGCTCCGGCGCCACGACGCGGCCGTCGACGCGACGCGCCATCTGGTCGATGAACCGGGCCAGGCCAGCGTCCTCGCCCAGCCGGAAGAAGGTCACCTGCGCACCGAGCCGTGCCACGTTGTCGAGCTCGCGCACGCTGTAGGCGATCGTGAGCGGGTGCGGTGGGTAGTCGAAGTAGACCTCGCCGTCGGGTTCGAGGTGGGCGGTGGGCTCGCCGTCGGTCACGACCAGCAGCACCGGCTGGGCGCTCGGGTGCTTGCGGAAGTGCCGAGCCGCGAGGAGCAGGGCGTGGTGCAGGTTGGTGCCCTTGGCCCACTGCGCGTCGAGACCGGTGAGCTGCTCGATGTCCATCACCTCCGCGTGCCGTCCGAACCCGATCAGCTGGAGGGCGTCGCCGCGGAACCGGCTGGAGATGAGGTGGTGCAGGGCCAGGGCCGTGCGCTTCATCGGCACCCAGCGGCCGTCCATCGCCATCGAGAACGACGTGTCGACGAGCAGGGCCACCGCCGCCTGGGTGCGGGCCTCGGTCTCGGTGACCTCCACGTCGCGGATGTCGAGCCGTATGCCGTGCGCGGGCTGGCCGCCGGCACCAGCCGTCCGCAGCACGGCGTTGGTGACCGTGCGGGTGACGTCCCATGGCTCGGTGTCGCCGAACTGCCACTCCCGGGTGGCGCCGCTGGCTTCGCCGGCCGCCCCGGCGTGCCGCACGTCGCGCTGCCCCTGACGACCGGACAGTCGTGTGGCGACGTCGCGCAGCAGCGCCTTGCCGAGCTGGCGCATCGCCTTGGGTGACAGCCTCAGCTGTCCGTCAGAGGTGCGGTTGAGGTAGCCCGAGTCACGCAGCGCGCGCTCCAGCTGGCTCAGCGTCCGAGCGTCCACGGCAGCGTCGTCGCCGACCAGCCTGGCCAGCGCGTCGATGTCGATGTCGTCCATCCGCGCACCGGGGTAGGACTGCGAGAGCTGTTCGGCGAGCTCGTCGAGCGAGGCGAGCTGCTGCAAGGCGCCGGTGCCGTCGCCGAGCCCGAGTCCCTGCGACCCCTCGAACTGCTCGGAGCCACCCCAGTCCTCGCCGGGACGCAGGGCCTGGAGGTTGGCGTCGAGCTGCCCCAGCTCGTCCATCAGCGCAGGAGACCCGAACGCCTGCGCCGACAGCTCCATCAGCTCGGCGCGTTGCTCCGCGGTCATCGAGTTCAGCATCCGCTGGGCTGCGGCCGCTCGCTGGGCCAGGCTGTCGATGAGCTCGTCGACGTCCTGCGGGTCGTCGGGGAAGAAGTCGCCGTGCTGGTCCATGAAGTCACGGAACTGCTCCGTGGTGTCCTCGCCCCGTCGGTGGGCGGCCAAGAGCTCGTTGAGGTCGTTGAGCATCCGCCGGACGTCCTCACGGTCCTCGTCGGTGGCGTTCTCGAGGGCCTGCTTCATGCCAGCGAAGCGCTGGTCCAGGGCCTCACGGCCGAGCAGGTCCTTGATGCGCTCGTAGTCGGCCCGGGCCGACGGGCTGCGCCATGGGTAGTCGGACAGCTCGCTGACCGCACCCGCGGTCGACGGCGGCAGGCTCTCGATCCGCATCTCGGCCAGGCGGGCGTCGTCGTCGAGGTCGCGCGCGAGCTGTTTGCGCTCCTCGAGCACGGCCCGGTCGAGCAGCTCGCGGACCTCGCGCAGGGTCCCGTCCAGGGAGTGGCGCTGCAGCAGCTCCTGGCGCTTCTCGGCCACCCGCCGGGCCAGCTCGTCCAGCCCGGTCTGGTCGCGGCTGCCACGGCGCAGGAACTCGCGCATGGCGTGGTCGGCCGAGTAGCCGGCCATGACGTCCTGCCCGATCGCGTCGAGGGCGTCGGCCAGGTCGACCGGGGGAGCCAGCGGATCCGGCCCCCCCGAGTACCGCGCGTACCGCGACCGGTGGGGACTCATCCGTAGACCGTCTCCCCGTCGGGGGAGTCCTTGTCGACGCGGCGCGCGAGGTAGAGGGCCTCGAGCGCCAGCTCGACCGCCCCGGCACGCTGACCGGCGGTGTGGGCGTCGAGTCGGTCTGCGATGGTGTCGTAGAGATCGGACTCGCCGAGCACCGGCAACCCGGCCAGGACGTCGGTGGCCGCCACCTGCTCGCCCGTGGTGACGGTCGCACCGCCCTCCAAGGCGGCGACGAGCAGGGCCAGGTCGATGCCGCCGAGGTGGCGTCGGGCGGTGTCGGCGACGGCCGTGCGGAGCAGGTGGGTGAGGATCTCCTGCTCCCTGCCCTCCTCGCCGGTCTCGAACTCGATCTTGCCGGCCAGCACCTCCACGGCGCTGTCGAGGTCGACGACGCGCGCGACCGCCTCCGGCTCACCCTGTCGGGTGGCCCGGTGCAGCGCTGCGGCGGCCACCGTCTCGGCGCCGGCGATGGAGAACCGCGCCGAGACGCCTGAGCGCTGGTCGACCGAGCTCGACTCGCGCAGCGCCCGGGTGAACCTCGCGAGCACCTCGACGAGGTGGTCGGGCAGCTCGGCCACGAGCTCGGCCTCCTGGCGGATGACGGCCATCTCGTCCTCGAGCTCGCGTGGGTAGTGGGTGCGGATCTCGGCGCCGAACCGGTCCTGCAGCGGAGTGATGATGCGACCGCGGTTCGTGTAGTCCTCCGGGTTCGCGCTGGCCACGACCAACACGTCCAGGGGCAGTCGCAGGACGTACCCGCGGATCTGGATGTCCCTCTCCTCCATCACGTTGAGCATCGCGACCTGGATGCGTTCGGCGAGGTCGGGCAGCTCGTTGATCGCGACGATGCCACGGTGGCTGCGGGGGATCAGTCCGAAGTGGATGGTCTCGGGGTCGCCGAGCGAGCGGCCCTCCGCCACCTTCATCGGGTCGACGTCGCCGATGAGGTCGGCGACGGAGGTGTCAGGGGTGGCGAGCTTCTCGGCATACCTCTCCTCACGGTGTCGCCACTCGATCGGGAGGTCGTCGCCCAGCTCGGCCGCTCGGCGACGCGAGGCGTGGACGACGGGCTCGTAAGGGTGCTCCCCGAGCTCGGACCCGGCGATCACCGGCGTCCACTCGTCGAGCAGGCCGACGAGGCTGCGCAGCAACCGGGTCTTGCCCTGGCCCCGCTCTCCGAGCAGCACGATGTCGTGGCCCGCGAGGAGGGCCCGCTCGAGCTGGGGGATGACGGTGGTGGCGAAGCCGTGCAGGCCGGGCCACGGGTCGCGGCCCTCGGCGAGCGCGGCGACCAGGTTGCCGCGCACCTCCTCGCGGAGGGTGCGGTGCTCGTGGCCGGAGGCGCGGAGCTGGCCGACGGTCGAGGCACTGGGCGGGGGAGCGGGAGCTGAGGCAGAGGGGTGCGTCACCTCCTCACGCTAACCCCGCCCACGGACAATCCGTATGCCGGGGACCGCCCTTCGGACTCGCCGGTCGTCCGCCGACCTGCCCGCCCGGTCAGCCCATCGTCTTCTGTCCGTCGAGCGCCTCGCGGATGATGTCGGCGTGGCCGGCGTGCTGCGAGGTCTCGGCGAGGATGTGGAGCAGGGTCCTGCGTGCCGACCAGGTCTTGCCCGCCTCGAACCACGGAGCCTCGGGGAGTGGGTGTGAGGCGTCAAGGTCGGGGAGGCTCTCGACGAGTGCGTCGGTGGCCTCGGCGACCGAATCATACTGTGCGAGTAAACCATCCAGCGTTTCCTCAGCCGTCATCCGGTGTGAGTCCATGAAGGCCTGCACGTGCTCGGGCGGGTTCTGCCAGTCGACGTCGTCCCAGTCGATGTCGGGACCGGGAGCAGGGCCGCTGACCATGAAGTCGGCCCACTGCTTCTCGGTGGTGGCGACGTGCTTGACGAGGCCGCCCAGGGTGAGCTCCGAGACGGTGGTGCGCTGGCGTGCCTGCTCGTCGGTGACGTCCCTGACGGTGAACCGCAGGAAGTCGCGGTGGCGCCGCAGTGCCTCCAGGAGGTCGGCGCGCTCATCGCTGGCGACAGGCCGCGCGGTGGCCGGGAGGGGGTGGGGGGTCGGGGTCTGGTCGGCTGTCGTCATGTCTCCACGATAGGGAGCCCTCAGGTCAGTTCCTGACCGCAGCCCGGACGCCTTTCGCGGTACACCGTGGGTCGGGCGTGGCGTATGATCGAACACATGTTCGAATCGTTGGAGGAGCTCGGTCAGTCCTCTGGCACGGCTGTCGATGTCCGCCTCGGCGCGCCGACCCGGTGAGGCGGGGGGCCGGACGGCGGGTCCCTCGCCCACCAGACCCGCGAGCCCCGCGGTGCCGCCGGGGTGGCCACCGCTGGTGCCACCCCCGGAGTCGCACGGCTGGCAGGTGCCCGCGGTGTCGTGGCTGCTCGACTTCTGCCCGTCCGAGTACCGGCTGTATGCCGGGTGGCGACGACAGCCGGTGGCGCTGGCCTGGATGACGACCCGCCACATCGACGCGCAGCTGGTCGCGATGCGGCAGGCCTACCGCGAGGTGCGTGTGGAGCTCGGCGACCACCTCACCAGCGAGGGACTGGCCCAGGTGCTGGCCGACCTCGAGACCGAGGGGGTGCGGCTGCTGGCCGCGCGACGCAGCGCGGGGTTGGTCTACGAGGCACTCCAGGGCAAGCGCTACGTGCCGCGGCTCTGAGGCGTCCGGCGGCCGGGCAGAGGTGTGCCGCCGTGCCCGACCGGGGCACGGCGGCATACCCAGGCGTCAGCCCTTCTCGGCACCCTCGTTGGCACCACGCACGAAGTAGCGCTGCAGGGAGAAGAACAGGATGGCCACCGGGATGGTGGTGAGGAGGGCGGCCGCCAGCTTCAGCGGGTACTGCGTTCCGGCTCCGAGCTGGCCGCTCGTGAGGCTGGCCAGGCCGGTGACCAGGGTCATGTGGTCGGGGGTTCCCTTGGTCACCACGAGGAAGTGCGAGAACTCGTTCCACGACCCCTGGAAGGACAGGATCGTCAGTGTGAGCAGGGCGGGTCGCGCCATCGGGAGTACCACCGACCAGAACGTCCGGAAGATGCTCGCACCATCCATCCGCGCGGCCTCCTCGATCGAGACGGGCACCGAGTCGAAGAACTGCTTCATGATGAAGACGCCCGCGGCATCCACGATGAGGGGCAGGATCATGGCGGTGTACGTGTCGTAGATGCCCAGGTAGTTCACCATCAGGAACTTGGGGATGAGCAGGGCCACACCGGGCACCGCCATCACGGCCAGCAAAGCGGCGAAGACGAAGCCGCGACCGCGGAACTGCAGCCGAGACAACGCATAGCCGGCCAGGCTGTCGAGGAAGACCCGCGCGCCCGTCACCACGACGGCGATGAGGACCGAGTTCTTGATCCAGGTGGGCGCGGGGACGTGGGCCGCGCCCTGGCCGAAGATGTCCTTCCAGGCGTGCAGGTCGAACGGGTTGGGAATGAGAGACAGGGGGTGGGCGGCGGCGTCGGGGTCGGTCTTGAACGAGGTCGCGATCTGGATGAAGAAGGGGTAGATGAAGAACACCGCGAACAGCACGAGGGCGGCATACAGGATCGCCTGCTTGGCGGGGCTGGTGCGGCTGTTCATCGTCCGACCTGCTTCCGACGACCGAACAGTGGTCGGCGTTCATCCTTGTCGGTCAGCGCCCAGCGCTGGGCCCGGGTCAGGACGACGATGATCACGAAGACCACGAACGCCATCGCGGCCCCCGAGCCGTACCTGAAGTTCTTGAAGCTCTGCTGGTAGCTGAGGAAGGCCGGGGTCAGGGTGGTGCCGTTGGGTGCGCCCGCGCCCATGACGTAGATCTGGTCGAACACCTGCCAGGTGCCGATCAGACCCAGGGTGAGCACCAGGAACAGTGCCGGCCTGATCATGGGGATGGTGACGTTCCTCAGCTTCTTCCAGCCGGTGGCGCCGTCGAGCGCCGCTGCCTCGTCGACCTCGACGGGCAGGTCCTGCAGCGCGGCGATGAACATCAGCATGAACGTGCCGGACGTAGTCCACACGACCAGGATGATGATCACCGTCATGGCGACCGACGGCCCGGCCACCCAGTCCCACAGGGACCGGCCCAGGACTTGGTGCTGCGCCCAACCGGGGTTGTCCACCCCGACCGCGTTGAAGAGCAGGCGGACCAGGCCTCGGTCGTCGATGAACCAGTTCGGCTGGCCCAGACCGAGTGCCTTGAGTAGCGCGTTGACCGCCCCCGTGCTCGAGAAGAGGAAGAGGAAGACCGTGGAGATCGCGATCGAGCTCGTGACCGAGGGGAAGTAGAACGCAGTTCGGAAGAAGCTCTTCGCCTTGAGCAGCCGGTTGTTCACGAGCAGGGCCAGGCCGAGGGCCAGCACCGTCTGCAGCGGAACCACGAACAGGACGTACCAGAAGGTATTGCCGATCGACTGCATGAAGTTGGACCGGGTGAGGCCGTCCTTGGCGAACAGGTCGGTGTAGTTCTTGGAGCCGACGAACTCGGCGCCGGGCCCCGGGTGGAACGGGTCCACCGACCCGTTCCAGTTGGTCAGGCTGACCCACAGCGCCATGACGATGGGGATCACGAGGAACAGCCCGAGGATGACGATCATCGGGCTGACGAACAACCAACCCGCGATCCCCTCCCGCCCGCGGAGGCCACCGCCACCGCCACCAAGGCGAGGCCGCTTCGTCGTGGCCGCCGCCACCTCAGGGACGAGGAGGCCCTGTTCGCTGGCCACAGGGCTGGGTTCGACGATCGGGGACATGGGTCCTCCTTGTCCGTGGTGCTTGGAGGTGCGGGGAAGGGGCGGACAGTGGGGTGGCGTGCGCCGTGCGGGTCGCACGCCACCCCCTGGCCGTGGTGGGTCAGCCTCCGAGCGCTGCGTTGCCGTTCTTCTGGAGGTCGCTCAGCCAGGCCTTCGGGTCACCGGAGGTGCCGGTCATGGTCCCCAGCTGGCTGTTGAACTTCGAGACCACGTCGTCGAGACCCGCCAGGTTGACGGGGCCCTGGCCGTAGGCCGCGCCTGCCACGAACGCCTTGCTGTCCGGGTACTTCTCGCCGAACTGCTGCAGACCCTGCGTCGTCGAGGGCATGACACCGAACGCGTCCGCGAACTTCATCTGCTGCTCGGGCGTGATCAGGCTCTTGACCAGGTCGACGGCGGTGGTCTGGTTGGGGGACTTGGCAGCGATGCCCCAGCAGTTGGTGAACATCAGGGTCCCCTTGCCGGCAGGGCCGGCCGGGAGCTCGACCGTCGTGTACTTGATGTTCGGGAAGTCCTTCATGCCACCAGCGATCCAGTTGCCCTCCATCGTCATGGCGGCCAGCCCCTTGCCGAAGGCCTCACCGCCCCAGCCGGAAGAGGGCTTGGTCTGCGTGTTGAACTTGAGGACGCCTGCCCTCATCAGCTTCTGGACCTCTTGGAGGCCCTGGAGGTTGCCGGGAGCGTCGGCGCTCATCTTGCCGTCGGTCACGACCCACCCCCCTGCCTGCTTCATGAAGGCACCGGACCGGTTGATGTCGTTGCCGATGACCAGGCCGGTGACGTTGCCCTTGGTGAGCTTCGTGGCCACCGACTCCAGGCCCGCCCAGTCCTTCGGGTAGTCGGCCTCCGTGAGCCCGGCGGCCTTCCACATGTCGGTGTTGATCTCCAGAGCCAGGGTCGAGGAGTCCTTGGGAGCGCAGTAGAACTTGCCGTCGTACGTGAAGGCCTGGACGAGGGAGTCGACGAAGCCCGCGTCCTTGACCTGGTCGCCGTACGGGAAGAGGTTTCCGGCCTTGGCGTAGGTGCCGATCTTGGAGGCATCGGTGTAGAAGACGTCAGGGGGGCTGGAGCTGGCAAAAGCCTGGCCGAGCTGCTGGCCGAGGTCTGAGGCGGCGATGACCTCGACGGTGTTGCCGGACTTGGATGCCCAGGCCGCCGCCGCCTCCTTGACCGCGGCGGTCTCGGGTGCACCGGAGCTGCCGATCATCACGGTCAGCTTCACCGGACCCTTCTTGGTGTTCTGGGTGGCCGAGCTGCTACCGAAGCCGCCACCTCCGCCGCAGGCGGTCAGCGCCAGCATGGTGGTGGCCGTCACGGCAACGGCAAGGGTTGGGATGCGCCTCATGGATGTGCTCCTCGGGTGGTGGTGCCGTCCGCCGGGTGTCGGACGAACTGGTTGGGTCGGGGTCAGGTGTTCTCCGGGCCGGTGCGGGAGGTGCTCTCGCGCACGGTGAGCGTCGGCGCCAGCAGGGCGGTGAGGGACAGGTCGGTGCCCTTCTCGTGGACGATCCGCCAGGCCTCGGCTGCCGCCTGCTGGAGGGGCTGGCGGAGGCTGGTCAGCTGCAGCGCCTCCGCGACGTCGCTGTCGTCGAAGCCCACCACGCCGATGTCGTGGCCCGGCTCGAGACCGCGGTTGCGGACCGCCCGCAGGGCGCCGAGGGCCAGCAGGTCGGAGGCGCAGAGGATCGCGCTGCCCGGACCGAGCCGCGCCAGCAAGCGGTCGGCCGCCGCGGTCGCGGTGGGCAGGTCCTGCACCGCCTCTTCGGCGATCGGGTCGTCGGCCAGGCCGGCCGCGGCGAGGCCGGCCAGCCAGCCGCGGCGCCGGTCGTCGCCGACGGGGGAGCCGTCCGGCCAGCCGAGGTAGGCGATCGAGGTGTAGCCCTGCTCGAGCAGGTGCCCGACCGCGAGCTCCATGCCGACGCGTCCGTCGACGTCGACCCACCGACCCATCTGCGGCTCGTCCCAGATCCGGCCGAACGTCACGAACGGCACGTCGTTCTGGAGCAGCCACGCGGGGCGCGGGTCGTCGTGCCGGGTGTCGCCCAGCACGAACCCGTCGACCAGGCCGGTGGACAGGATCTGGTCGTAGCCGGCGAGCAGGCTGGTCAGGTCGGGGGCGAAGGTGACCAGGTGGCAGCTGTGGTCGGGGGCCGCCACGGTCAGCTCCACGAGGAAGCCGTCGAGGATGTGACCCATCTTGCCGGCGCCGGACGGGTTGACCTCGAACCCGTAGGCCGAGGCCTTGCGGCGCCGGAGCTGCTGCGCGGCCGCGTTGGGCATGAACCCGAGCCGTTCGATCTCGCGGTGGACGCGGGCGAGCGTGCTGGGCGCCACCCGGTCGGGGTAGTTGAGGGCGTTGCTCACGGTCTGGCGGGACACCCCGGCCGCGGCGGCGACGTCGACGATCGTCGCTCGTCCGCGGAACTGCTCGGGTCCACTTGCCACAACCGCTCCCTTGCGCTGTGATCGACCGACGGGGCATGGTGAAGATGCTCTATTTGAACGTTCCAACTAGGCTGAATATGGCCCACGACGGGCGGTCCGTCAAGAGATCATGGCCAACACACCCCCTCGGGGACCTCGGGCGAGCCCGTGGGACCAGGAAGGGTGACCCACGAAGCTGCCCCGAAAGCGAGGCCCGCGTGACCACCGAGCAGAGCCCGCGTCAACCGTGGCTCCACGACCTGCGGATCATCGTCGACGGCAACGCCACGGCGTTGTCGGCGACCACGGGTGACGTGAGCCCCAGAGCCGGGCACGGGCTCTTCGTCGACGACGTGCGCCTGCTGTCCAGGCTCGAGCTGACCGTCTCCGGCGAGACCCCCAGCCCGGTCGCCTCCGAGGCCGGGGGTGCGACGGCCGAGTTCTTCGGCGCGGCCCGCGGGCTCGGCGACGAGGGACCCGACCCGACCGTCGAGATCCGCAGGGTGCGCACCCTGGTGGGAGGCACCCTGCACGAAGACGTCACGGTGACGTCGCGCGCCGCCCGCACCGTGCGCGCCGGGCTGCGGTTCGAGCTGGGGTCGGACGGACTCTCGATCGCGCGAGTCAAGTACGGCGCCTTCGACGCACCAGCCGTGACGCCCGAGCTCTCCGACGGCGTGCTGACGTTCACGACCGGTCGGCACCGCACGCGCGTCGACGTCGAGCCGGCTCCGTCCGGTCTCGAGGTCACCGCAGACCGCGCCGTCATCAGCCACGACGTCGTCGTCGAGCCCGGTGAGAGCCAGACCGTGCGGATCACCGTCACGGCCGCCCGGACCGCCGCCTCGGAGTTCGACGCCGACCCCGGCGGCGACGCCGTCACGTGGGGCGACATCCGCATCACGTCCGACGAGCCACGGCTCGCCCCGCTCGTCGCCCACTCCGTCGACGACCTGCGGCACCTCCTGCTCCGCGACCCGCTCGACCCGTCGGACGTCTTCGCCGCAGCCGGATCACCCTGGTACCTCACGCTCTTCGGTCGTGACTCGATCTGGGCGGCGCGCATGATGCTGCCCTTCGGCACCCAGCTCGCCGCCGGCACCCTGCGCGCACTCGCCCGTCGGCAGGGCACGCGACACGACGCCGACTCGGCGGAGCAGCCGGGCAAGATCGCCCACGAGGTGCGCCGCACGGCATACACGGGGTCGCCACGCAAGGGAGACCTGGTCCTCCCGCCGCTCTACTTCGGCACCGTCGACGCGACCGCCCTGTGGGTGACGTTGCTCGTCGAGACCTGGCGCTGGGGTCTGCCGGAGGCCGAGGTGCGAGCGCTGCTCCCCAACCTGCGGGCCGCGCTGGCGTGGATCACCACGGACGGCCAGCCCGACGACGACGGCTTCCTCAAGTACCTCGACACGACCGGCCACGGCCTCGCCAACCAGGGTTGGAAGGACTCCGGCGACTCGATGCGCATGCGCGACGGCAGTGTCGCCGCGGCGCCGATCGCCCTCGTCGAAGCCCAGGCGTATGCCGTGGAGGCGCTGCTCGGGGCAGCCGGCCTGCTCGAGGCGCTCGGCGAGGACGGGGCGGATGCGGCACGGGCAGAGGCGGTTGCCCTGCGTGAGCGGGTGCGCCAGGCGTTCTGGGTCGAGGGCGACGACGGCCGCTACCTCGCGATGGCGCTCGACGGCGCCGGCAAGCCGGTCGACGGGCTGGGCTCCAACATGGGGCACGTGCTCGGCACCGGCACGCTCGACGCCACCGAGGCCGCCACGGTCGGGGCGACGGTGACGGGTGACGAGCTGCTCGACACCTTCGGCGTGCGCACCCTCGGCACGGGCAACGGTGGGTTCAACCCGATCGGCTACCACACGGGGTCGGTCTGGACCCATGACACCGCGATCGTGGCGCTGGGGCTCGCCCGTGAAGGGCTGACGGAGCCGGCCGCCCGGGTGGCGCACACGCTCGTCGCGTCCGCGGAGGCGTTCGACTACCGCTGGCCCGAGCTCTACTCGGGTCTGCCGATGCTGGGTCGACCCTCTCCCTACCCGGCGTCGTGCCGCCCCCAGGCGTGGTCGGCGGCCTCGGCCGGCGCGATCCTCACGGTCGCCCTCGGTCTGCGGGCCGACCTGCCTGGCGGCGTCCTGCACGTCGACCCCCTCCGGCCCCTGCCCTTCGGCGCGCTCCACGTCGAGGGCCTGCGGCTGGGTGGGGTGCCGTTCTCGGTCACGGTCGGTCGAGACGGTGAGGTCGAGGCCACCGGGGTGCCGCAGGAGGTCCGGATCAGCGGGGGCGCATAGACTCGGGCGGTTCCCCTGCAGAGACAAGACCGCCTGTGGCGACGACAACCGGAAGGACCGCGCGTGGGAGTGCTCGAGACCATCACCGGCCCGGCCGACCTCAAGGCGCTGACGCCTGCCCAGCTGCCCGGGCTCGCGCAGGAGATCCGGGACTTCCTCGTCGAGTCCGTCTCCAAGACCGGCGGCCACCTCGGCCCCAACCTCGGGGTCGTCGAGCTGACCATCGCCCTGCACCGGGTCTTCGACAGCCCCCGTGACGCCATCGTCTTCGACACCGGTCACCAGTCCTACGTGCACAAGCTGCTGACCGGGCGCCACGACTTCAGCCAGCTCAAGAAGAAGGGCGGCCTGTCGGGCTACCCGAGCCGGGCCGAGTCCGAGCACGACGTCGTCGAGAACTCGCACGCGTCGACCGCCCTCTCGTGGGCCGACGGCATCGCCAAGGCGCGACGTCTGCGCGGCGAGGAGGGTCGACACACCGTGGCGGTCATCGGCGACGGCGCGCTCACCGGTGGCATGGCGTGGGAGGCGATCAACAACATCGCGGCTGACAAGGACCTGCCCCTGACCATCGTGGTCAACGACAACGAGCGGTCCTACGCCCCGACCATCGGCGGTCTGGCCGACCACCTCGCGACCCTGCGCACCACCCGCGGCTACGAACGGTTCCTCGACTGGGGCAAGAACACCCTGAGCCGCACCCCCGTGGTCGGCGGCGCGATGTACGAGACGCTGCACGGGATGAAGAAGGGGATCAAGGACATCGTCGCCCCGCAGGGGATGTTCGAGGACCTCGGGCTGAAGTACCTCGGTCCGGTCGACGGCCACGACGAGCAGGCGGTCGAGGCGGCGCTGCGCCGGGCCAAGGCGTTCGGCGGCCCGGTGCTGGTCCACGTGATCACCGAGAAGGGCCGCGGCTACGACCCCGCCCGCCGGGACGTGGGCGACCAGTGGCACGCGATCGGCAAGTTCAACCCCGAGACCGGGCTGCCGTTCGAGGTCAGCGGTCGGATCTGGACCGACGAGTTCAACGACGAGATGGTCGCGATCGGCCGCGAGCGTGAGGACGTCGTGGCGCTGACCGCGGCCATGCTCATCCCGGTCGGCCTCGACGGCTTCGCCGCCGCGTACCCCGACCGCGTCTTCGACGTCGGCATCGCCGAGCAGCACGCCGTGACCATGGCCAGCGGCCTGGCGTATGCCGGCCTGCATCCGGTCGTGGCGGTCTACGCCACCTTCCTCAACCGGGCGTTCGACCAGCTGCTCATGGACTGCGCGCTCCACAAGGCGGGCGTCACCTTCGTCCTCGACCGTGCCGGCGTGACCGGCAGTGACGGGCCCTCGCACAACGGCATGTGGGACATGACGATCGCGTCGATCGTCCCCGGCCTGCGGTTGGCCGCGCCTCGCGACGGTGACCAGGTCAAGCGACAGCTGCGCGAGGCCATCGACGTCAACGACGGACCGACCGTGATCCGCTTCCCCAAGGGAGACGTGGGTCCGGCGGTCGCCGCCGTCCGTCAGGAAGGGGGTGTCGACGTGCTCCACGAGACCTCCCGGGAGACCTGCGACCTGCTGCTCGTCGGGGTCGGCGCGTTCGCCGCCATGGCCGTGGACATCGCGGGCAAGCTCGAGGCCCAAGGACATTTGGTCACGGCCGTCGACCCGCGGTGGGTGCTACCGGTCAGCGACGACCTCGTCGACCTGGCCCGCCGTGCCGGTGCGGTGGCCGTGGTCGAGGACAACCTCGTCAGCGGGGGCGTCGGCGCGGCCGTGAGCCTCGCCCTGCGCGAGGCCGAGGTCGACGTGCCGGTCCACCTCTACGGCATACCGAAGCGGTTCCTCGACCACGCGTCGCGGGGACAGGTGCTCGAGGAGATCGGCCTCACCGCGGACGCGGTGGCTACCTCGGTGGTGACCCGCCTGCGCTGAGCCGCATCAGGCGCAGCGCGAGCTGGAGCTCGAGGGACTCGTCGGGGCGCTGCCAGTGCGGACCGAGGAGGGCGGAGATCCGCTCCAGTCGCTGGCTCACGGTGTTGACGTGGACGTGCAGGTCGGTGGCGGCGTGCCGCGGGCTGCCGCCGGCGTCGAAGTAGGCCTGGAGCGTCTTGACCAGCTCGGAGCCGCGACGGGCGTCGTAGTCGAGCAACGGGCCGAGGTGCTGGCGCACGTAGCCGCTGACGTCAGGCGCCGAGCCGACGACCAGGCCCGCGAAGCCGAGGTGGCTGGCACTGGCTCCCGTGCCCGCCAGCCCCAGTGACACGAGCGCGGAGACGGTGCGGACGGCCTCCCGCCAGACGGCCGGCACGTCCTCACCCAGGGTCGTCGGACCTGCTGCGCCGACGGTCACCGTCGCGAGCCGGCTCAGGCGGCGGGCCAGCTCGGCGGCGGCTTCGTGCGGATCGCGCGAAGGCAGCAGCGCCACCACGTGGCCGTCGTGCTCGCCCACGACCGAGCCCGGGCCGGCCGCGGCGTGGGCGGCGAGCAGGAGGGTCCGGCGCGGGGTCTCGGGGTCGGCGTGGGCCACCAGCACCGCGTGCGCGCCAGCCGGGTCGATGCCCTGCGCCCTCGCCCGGGTGGCGAGCGAGGTGGGGTCGCCGCGACCGCTGACCAGGTCGGCCACGAGGTCGGTGCGGACGCGTTGCTCGGCTTCGGCCGCGGTCCGCTCGAACAACAGCACGAGGGCGCTCACGACCGAGGCGCGCTCGACGGTGCGTCGGTCGGCGTCGTCGAGCACCCCCACGCCGCCGAGGACGAGGGTGCCCAGCGGGGTCTGCGGTGCCTTGACGCCGATGGCCCACTGGTCCGTGCCGGAGTCGTGCGCGAGCCGCCCCGTGCTGTCCGTCTCGCGCACCGCACGCGACCTGGCCAGCGCGCCCGCGCTGCCGTCGTCGGGGAGCGGAGCCGACCCGTGGGTGCTGAGCAGCTCACCCTCCGAGCTCAGCAGGACGACCCAGCCGCCGAGCAGGTCACCCAGGGCCTTGGTGATGTCGTCGACGCCCCCACCGGCGAGCACCAGCTCGGCGAACCGGTCATGGGCCGCAGCGGCGCGCTCGACCCCGGCCGTGTGGCGCCGCACCTCCTCGGCGCTGCGGGTCTGCACGATCGACACCGCGGCCAGGGCCGCCAGTGACCCGAGCAGCGCCACCTGGTCGGGAGAGAAGGGGCGAGGTGAGCGGTTCGCCGCGAACAGCACGCCCACGAACTCGTCCTCGACGACGAGCGGCGTGCCACAGATCGAGACCAGCCCCTCGTCGCCGACGGCGCTGTCGATCGTCCCGGTGTGCTGGAAGCGGTGGTCGCGGAGGTAGTCGGCGCTCCAGTAGGGCTTGCGGGTCGACGCGACGAGTCCGCCCAGGCCGTCGCCGAGGGACAGCCGCACCACCTGGAACTCGGCGCTCACCGAACCGTCGGTCGCCCGCATGTAGGTGTCGCCGGCGTCGGGGTCGTACAGCGTGAGGTAGGAGACGTCCGTCCCGAGCAGGGCCCTGGCGCGTCGCACGATCGCCTCGAGGATGCCGCTGGGGTCACGCATGGCGGCCAGGTCGCGAGCCGTCTCCACGAGGCCGGTCAGCTCGGCCTCCCTGCGCCGCCGCGAGTCGAAGGCGGCCCGCACCCGCAGGGCCAGCTCGCGGGCCTCCTCGGCCTCGGCGGCTGCGGGATCGCCGGGTCCGGAGGGGTGGGGAGCCACCGCCTCGAGCTCGGCCGCCGGAGCCCCCTGTGCGAGCAGGCGCAACAGCGTCATCGCGGGGGAGTCGTCGTGGGCGTCCATCGAGTCGGATCCTAGGCGGCGGACCCGCTCAGTGGGCGGTCCAGCCGCCGTCCATCGAGAACGACGACCCGGAGACCGAGTCGGCGGCCGGGCTGCACAGGAAGGACACCAGCTCGGCGACCTCGTCCGGCTCGACCAGCCGCTTGAGGGCGACCGGCTCGAGCATCACCCGTTCGACGACCTCGTGCTCCGAGATGCCGTGGGTGCGGGCCTGGTCGCTGATCTGGGCCTCGACGAGCGGCGTGCGGACGTAGGCGGGGTTGACGCAGTTGCTCGTGACGCCGTGGGCCCCGCCCTCGAGCGCGGTCACCTTCGACAGGCCCTCCAGCCCGTGCTTGGCGGACACGTAGGCGGCCTTGAAGGCGCTGGCTCGCAGCCCGTGGACGCTCGAGACGTTGACGACCCTGCCCCAGCCCTGCTGGTACATGTGGGGCAGGACCCGGCGGGTCAGCCGGAACGGCGAGGACAGCATCAGCCGGATGATGAGGTCCCAGGTCTCCACCGGGAACTCGTGGATCGGGCTGACGTGCTGGATGCCGGCGTTGTTGACCAGGATGTCGACGGTCCCCGGCAGGGCGTCGACCGCGTCGAGGTCGGCCAGGTCCACCGCGAGGGTCTCGACCGCGCCGACCCCGTCGAACCGGGAGAGGCCGTCGGCGTCGCGGTCCACGGCATACACGCTGGCCTTGGCGGCGACCAGTCGCTCGACGCACGCGGCGCCGATGCCGCTGGCGGCCCCGGTCACCAACGCGGTCCGTCCGGAGAGGTCGAGCAGCGTCGGCGTCGTCGGCATGCGGTGAGACTAGGTGCGGCGTGAGGGCGCGATCATGTGTCGGCAACCCACAGTTGGCCGCGAACCAGTGTGGCGCGCGGAGGGATCCGCGGACCAGTCGCGACGGCCACGCGCGGCTCGACGGCGCGCCGCTCCGGTCCGGCACGTGCTGCGGGGTGCGGGTCAGGAGTAGGCGTGCACGGCGAAGGGGAGTCGGTCGAAGCCCGCCGGCACGTCGGGGCGCATGGACGTGTATGCCGTCAGGGGGAGGAAGGACGCTCCGGGGGAGACCACGACGAACCCGCGGGCGTCGAGGCACAGCACGGTGTGGTCGCTCTCGGACGAGCCGGGCTCGAGCGGCTTGCCCTCCAGCCGGTCGAGGGCAGCGGCGTCCTCGACCAGGAGGACGCAGTCGAGCCGCCCGATCGGGGACTCGACGGTCGTCAGGGCGGCCGTGGCGCCCGGCCCACGCACCTCGTCCAGGAGCTGGGGTGCCGCGGCCTGGGCCGTCGCGCTGGCCGAGGCCAGGTAGACGAGGCTGTCCGTCATGGTGTCGAAGAGGTGCGGCCGGTCCCCGGGGTCCTCGTCACCCGTGATCCTCGTGCACCGGGCCTCCTGGTGGAGGCACACCGTGAGGGGACCCCGCAGGACCGCCTCGCGCTCCGGCGGGGCGGTCGAGCCGGGCGTCGAATGCGTTTCGAGGTACACCTGGCTCCTGACGCTGAACAGCACCCTGGCGTGGGTCGGCGACCAGTTCATCTCGAACTCACCGAGGCCACCGACGGCGGTCACGGTGAAGGTGCGCCGCAGCACCGTCTCGGCGCGGGCCTGCAATGCCGACACGTCCGCGTCGGTCGCGGGCCGGACACCGGCCATCACCGGCGCCCACGACTCCCAGTCGGCGGGCGAGGCGGTGAACGGGGTCCACGCGCCGGTCGCGGCCGGGCCCGCGGTCGGGGGGCTGGCCGTGGCTGTCAGCGGACTCGACGACGAGGCTGATGCGTCCGTGGCTCCCGGCGCAGGGGCACCGGCGCGCAGGCACCCGGCCACGGAGAAGACGACTGCCCCCGCCACCAGGGCCGTCGCCACTTCCCGGCTCCGCCTGCTGTGCACGGAGTGACTATGGCAGCCGCTGGACCAGGAGACTGGCGAAATCGCCACAACGGGCTCCTTGCAGCCAGCCGCCCCGGTCATCCACCCGCGTGCCAGGGCCGGCCGATCGGGGGCACCCGCCCGACGAGGCGGCGCCCGACCGAGGTCGGGCGCCGCCTCAAGGGTTCGACGACGGGTGCGCTCAGGCGGGGACGCTCGCGACGCCCGGCGGCAGGAAGCGCCGGCCGGTCACCTTCTCGGAGACGCCCTCACGGTCGAGCAGGGGCGTGAGCCCGCCGTTCCAGAACTGGAACCCGGCACCGGTGATCATGGCCAGGTCGAGGTCCATCGGGGCAGCGACCACGCCCTCGTCGAGCATCCGGCGCGCCTCGTCGGCAAGGACGCCCAGCACCCGCTCCCGCACCTCCTCGGTGGACAGCACCACCGGGTCGGCCGGCTTGTCGAAGAGCGCCTCGACCTCGGGGTCCACGACCGGCTTGCCCTCGGGCCAGGTGTAGATGGCCGACTTCTTGGCCGCCACGACCTTGCGCAGGTTCTCCGAGACGTAGAAGCGGTCGGGGAAAGCCCGGGCCAGGGTCTCGTTGTTGTGCAACGCGATGGCCGGCCCGACCAGGCCGAGGAGGATGAACGGCGGCATCGGGGCGAGCCCGGCGAAGGCGCGGTCGGCGACCTCGATCGGCGTGCCCTCGTCGACCACCTTGGCGACCTCGCCCATGAACCGGCCCAGCAGGCGGTTGACGATGAACGACGGGCTGTCCTTGACGAGGATGGTCGTCTTCTTCAGGCCCTTGCCCGTGGCGAAGGCCGTGGCGAGGGTGGCGTCGTCGGTCTGCTCGCCCTTGATGATCTCCAGGAGCGGCATGACGGCGACCGGGTTGAAGAAGTGGAACCCCACCACCCGCTCGGGGTGCGCGAGCTCGGCGGCCATCTCGGTGATCGACAGCGACGAGGTGTTGGTCGCGAGGACGCACTCGGGGCTGACGATCGCCTCGACCTCCGACCACACCTGCTTCTTGACCGACATCTCCTCGAAGACCGCCTCGATGACGAAGTCGGCGTCGGCGAAGCCGTCCTTGGACGTCGCACCGGTGACCAGCCCCTTGAGCCGGTTGGCCTTGTCGGGACTGAGCCGCTTCTTGCCGAGCAGCTTGTCGACCTCGCCGTGGACGTAGCCCACGCCCTTGGCGACCCGCTCCTCGTCGAGGTCGGTCATGACCACCGGCACCTCGAGCCGCTGGGCGAAGAGCAGCGCCAGCTGGCTCGCCATCAGCCCCGCACCCACGATGCCGACCTTGGTGACCTTGCGGGCCAGCGCCTTGTCGGGCGCACCGGCGGGTCGCTTGGCCCGACGCTGGACGAGGTCGAACGAGTAGAGACCGGCCCGCAGCTCGTCACCCATGACGAGGTCCGCGAGGGCGTCGTCCTCGGCCGCGAAGGCCTCGTCCCGGGTGGCGGTGCGCGCCTGCCCGACGAGCTGCAGCGCGCGGTAGGGGGCGGGGGCCTTGCCGCCGGTCTTGAGGTCGACCAGACCCTTGGCGGCCTTGATGGCGGCGGTCCACTCGGCCTCGTCCCTCGAGACCTCGGGGCGCTCGACCTTCGCCTGCCCGGTCAGCACCGAGGCCGCCCAGAGCAGCGACTCCTCGAGGAAGTCAGCCGGCTCCAGCAGCTTGTCGGCCAGGCCCAGCTCGAAGGCCTGCGGCCCCTTGAGCATGCGGTTCATGTTCATCGGGTTCTCGATGATGACCTTGAGCGCGTTCGCCGGTCCGACCAGGTTGGGCAGCAGGTAGCAGCCGCCCCAGCCGGGGACGAGACCGAGGAAGGTCTCGGGGAGGGCGAGCGCAGGCACCCCGGCGGAGATGGTGCGGTAGTCGGCGGACAGCGCGATCTCCACGCCGCCACCCATCGCCGCGCCGTTGACGAAGGCGAAGGTCGGCACGGGCAGGTCCATGATGGCCGCGAAGGCCGCGTGCCCGGCACGGGCGACCTCCAGGGCCTGCTCACGGTCGGCAGCCTGCGAGACCGCCTTGAGGTCGGCGCCGACGGCGAAGATGAACGGCTTGCCGGTGATGCCGACGGCCTGGATCTCGCCTGCCTCGGCACGGGTGCGCAGGGCGTCGATGGTGGCCTTGAGGCTCGCGATCGTCTGCGGGCCGAAGGTGTTCGGCTTGGTGTGGTCGAAGCCGTTGTCGAGCGTGATGAGGGCCAGCGTGCCGGCCTTGCCCGGCAGCACGACGTCACGCACCGGCGTGTGGGTCACGACCTCCTCGAACGACGTCGTCTGCTTCTCTGCCTGCTCGCTCATGCCGCGACCTCCTGGCCGTAGTCGGCGTGGTGGGGGTTCTCCCAGATCACGGCGGCACCCATCCCGATGCCGATGCACATCGCGGTCAGGCCGAACCGCACCTCCGGGTGCTCCTCGAACTGGCGGGCCAGCTGGGTCATCAGCCGCACGCCCGACGAGGCGAGCGGGTGGCCGATGGCGATCGCCCCGCCGTACTGGTTGACGCGCGGGTCGTCGTCGGCGATGTCGAAGTGCTCGAGGAAGGCGAGCACCTGCACCGCGAACGCCTCGTTGAGCTCGAACAGGCCGATGTCCTCGATCGTCAGGCCGGCCTTGGCGAGGGCCTTCTCGGTGGCGGGGACCGGTCCGATGCCCATCACCTCTGGCTCGACGCCGACGAAGGCGAAGTCGACCAGGCGCATCCGGACCGGCAGGCCGATCTCGCGGGCGGCCGTCTCCGAGGCGAGGATGCACGCGGTGGCACCGTCGTTGAGCCCGGCCGAGTTGCCGGCGCTGACGTTGCCGTGGGGGCGGAACGGCGTCTTGAGCGTCGCGAGGTCCGCCAGCGTGGTGCCCGGGCGCGGCGGCTCGTCCTGGGTGGCCAGGCCGTAGCCGAGCTCCTGGTGGCGGGTCGCCACAGGCACGAGGTCGGGCTGGATCTGCTCGTTGGCGTAGGCCTTGGCCAGCTTCTCCTGCGACCCCACGGCGTAGGCGTCGCTGCGGTCCTTGGTGATCGAGGGGTAGCGGTCGTGCAGGTTCTCCGCCGTCGAGCCCATGACCAGCGCGGACGGGTCGACGAGCTTCTCGGCCACGATCCGCGGGTTGGGGTCGACGCCCTCGCCCATGGGGTGGCGGCCCATGTGCTCGACGCCGCCGGCGATGGCGATGTCGATGGAGCCGAACGCGATCGAGCTCGCGGTGGTCGTCACCGCGGTCATCGCGCCGGCGCACATCCGGTCGACCGAGTAGCCGGGCGTGGTCTTGGGCAGACCCGAGAGGAGCGCGGCCATGCGGCCGAGGGTGAGCCCCTGGTCGCCGATCTGCGTGGTGGCGGCGATGGCCACCTCCTCGACGCGCTCCGGGGGGAGCTCGGGGTGACGGCGCATCAGCTCGCGGATGCAGCGGATGACGAGGTCGTCGGCGCGGGTCTGGGCGTACATGCCCTTGTCGCCGGCCTTGCCGAACGGTGTGCGGACACCATCGACGAACACGACCTCTTGAAGGGTGCGGGGCACGGGTGGCCTCCCTGGCTGTGTTGGGGTTCCACCGGTATGCCGGTGGTTACGCGCTCGATGCTACTCCGCGGTAACAAGCGGGTCACCGGACCCGCCGCGTGAGAGCCGTCACCCGGCGGTGCGGACGACTGTGGGGTTGACTGGCGGGATGGGGCCGACGTGATGTGGTGGAGCCGGAGGCCGGTCGGCGCCCCGGCGGAGTCGGTGTGGGGCCTGCTGGTCGACCTCGACGCCTGGCCCCGATGGGGACCGACCGTCACGGCGGCGAGGCTCGACGACGGTGGCCGGGTCCTGACGCGCGGGGCGCGGGGCGCCGTCCGCACCCCGGCCGGCCTGTGGGTGCCCTTCGAGGTGACCGAGCTCGTCGAGACGCCGGAGCTCAGGCAGTGGAGCTGGTCGGTGGCAGGGGTGCCGGCCACCACGCACCGCGTCGGCGCCACTGCCCGTGTCGAGGGCCGCGGCTGTGTCGTCGAGCTGGGCGCGCCCTGGTGGGCCCCGGCATACCTGCCCGTGCTCGAGCTGGGGACGCGTCGCCTGGCCGCTCTCGCGGAAGGCGGCCGCGGCTGACGCGAGTGGTCAGGCGTCGGGGTTGGCCTCGAAGGCCGCCTCGATCATCGGGGCGACCACGGCGGTCTGCCACTGCCTGGCTCCGAGCCCGGACAGGGCGGCGGCGAAGGCCTCGGCCGTGTGCTCCTCGGGCGGTGACCAGATCACGCGCCGCAGGGGCTCGGGTGACAGCACGTTCTCGACCGGGATGGAGTGCTCGGCCGCGAAGGCGGTCAGCGCCTCCCGCGTGGCCGTCAGACGGGCTGCGGCGACCGGGTTGCGCTCGGCCCACGACCGTTGCGGCGGCGGCCCGTCGGAACGCAGCGTCATGGGCGGCAGGTCGCCCTCGGGGATCGCGTTGGCCCGCGTGATGGCCTCGAGCCACTGGCGCTGGTAGCGGCGGACCGAACGGTGTCCGCTGGGCAGGGCGCCGGTCGCGGTGGGCGACTCCATCGCGACCTCGACCAGCACGGCGTCGGGCAGCACCCGACCGGGGGACACGTCACGGTCCTGGGCGATCTGGTCGCGGGTCTCCCACAGCTCGCGCACGACGGCGGCGATCCTGCGGTGGCGGACCCGGTGCATGCCGCTGGTGCGGCGCCACGGGTCGACGCGCTGCGCCGGTCCGGTGAAGTCGAGCAGGGCCTCGAACTCCTCGCGCGCCCAGCTGTCCTTGCCCTGGCGGGCGAGGTCGACGCCCATCAGGTTGCGGACGTCGACGAGGACCTCCACGTCGAGGGCGGCGTAACGCAGCCAGGGCTCGGGAAGGGGACGGGTGGACCAGTCGACGGCCGAGTGCTCCTTGGCCAGCGACAGGCCCAGGTAGTGCTCGACGACGGCGGCGAGACCCACCCGCGGAAGGCCCAGGAGGCGTCCCGCGAGCTCGGTGTCGAACAGCTGCTGCGGTCGCAGGCCGACCTCGGCGAGACACGCGAGGTCCTGGGTGGCGGCGTGCAGGATCCACTCGGCGCTGCCGATGGCGTCGTTGACCGGCGACAGGTCGGGACACGCGATGGGGTCGATCAGCCAGGTGCCGGACCCCTCACGGCGCAGCTGCACGAGGTAGGCGCGCTGGCCGTAGCGGTAACCGCTGGCGCGTTCGGCGTCGAGGGCCACCGGGCCCTCACCGGCGGCGATCGCCCGGGCCGCGTCCATCAGGGCACGCTCGGACTCGACCACCGGCGGCACCCCGTCGGCGGGCATGTCGAGAGGGGACAGCGGCGGGGCTGGCTCCTGCTCGGGCTCCACCGCCTGGTCGGCGTCGGTGTCGGTCACCGGGTCAACCTATCGGGCCAGCGCGTCCCGGCACTCGCCCGACGCTCAGCGCCGCGGTCCGGGCAGCGCGATGACGCCCTCGGGCAGCGGTGGGAGGCCCGCGATGGTGCACAGCAGGTCGGACCAGGCGACCAGGTGGGCGCCGACGTTGCCGGCCACCGGGGTCCACGAGGCGCGGACCTCCATCTCGACGCTGGCCGGTCGGTCGGACAGCCCGGCGAAGCTCTCGGAGACGACGCGGGTGACCGTGCCCGCCTCTGCCGTGTAGCCGAGGTGGTGCGACTCCAGCGCGTCGGTCAGCCACGACCACCCGACCGCACCCAGCATCGGGTCGTTGGCCAGCTCGGGCTCGAGCTCGGCGCGGGCGAAGGTCACCGCACGCCACGCCCCGTCCCACGGGTCCGGCACCGAGGGGTCGTGCAGCAGCACGAAGCGCCCGGAGGCGAGCTCGTCCTCGTCGGCGGCAGCGCCGACCACCTCGGCGGTGAGCGCCACGGCATACGGCGCGATGCGCTGGGGAGCGGGCACCTCGGTGAGACGGATCTCGGGGCGCAACCGCGCCCCGCGCAGGTCGCTCAGCGCCTGCGTGAACTCGGGGGATTGGTCGCCAGGGACCGTTCGGCTGCCCACCATCAGAGGGTATGCCGCGGGGTCGGAGATCACAGGGAGGTTGCCGCCCGCGTCGTGTCGCGCCGACCGGTACCGTGCGCGCATGCTCTCCCTGCTCGCGCTCGCGTCCAGTGCGTGCTGGGGCACCTCGGACTTCTTCGCGGGGCTGTTCTCCCGCCGCAGGCCGGCTGTCGCGGTGGTGGGCTGGACCCAGTCGCTCGCCTTCCTCGTGCTGTGTGTCGCCGTGGCGGTCCGCTGGGACCACGTCACCTGGAGTGGCTGGCCGCTCTGGTCGGTCGGCGCCGCGGTGTCGGGCGTGGCCGGGCTGCTCTCCTTCTACACCGCGCTCGCGACCGGCACCATCGGGGTGGTCGCGCCGATCGCGGCCCTCGGCGTGGCCGTGCCGGTGCTCCTCGGGGTCGCCACCGGCGACGAGCCGTCGTCGTGGACCTGGGTGGGCATCGTGGTCGCGGTGGTCGGGGTGACCCTCGCGTCAGGGCCCGAGCTGAGTGGTGGGGTGTCTCCCCGGCCGGTCGTGCTGGCCGGCATCGCCGCGGTCGGGTTCGGTCTGGCGCTGTTCTGCATCGACCGTGGCGCGCGGTCCTCCACCCTGATGACGCTGTGGGGGATGCGTGGGGTGTCGTTCCTCGTCTTCGTGACCCTGGCCCTGGTGCTGCGCAGCCGCGGTGGCGTGGTCGTGCGGGAGGTGCCGACCCTGCTGCTGATCGGGTGCGGCGACATGGGGGCGAACCTGCTCTTCGGCATCGCGTCGTCCAGGGGGCAGGTGAGCGTCGCCAGCGTCCTGGGTTCGCTCTACCCCGTGGTCACCATCCTGCTGGCGCGCATGCTGCTCAGGGAGAAGCTGCGCAGGATCCAGCAGGCGGGGGCCGTGCTCTCGCTCGCGGGCGCGGCGATCATCGCCCTCTGAGCAACCTAGAATCACCCGGTGACCTCCCCCCACGACTCTGCCCTGGTCCGTGCTGCCCGCCGCGAACCCGTCAGCCACACGCCGGTGTGGTTCATGCGCCAGGCCGGGCGGTCCCTGCCGGAGTACCGCGCGGTACGCGAGGGCATCGGCATGCTCGACTCGTGCCGCCGTCCCGACCTCGTCACCGAGATCACGCTCCAGCCGGTGCGCCGCCACGGGGTCGACGCCGCGATCTTCTTCTCCGACATCGTGGTGCCGCTGGCCGCCGTCGGGGTCGACCTCGACATCGTGCCCGGCGTGGGCCCGGTCGTGGCCAAGCCGATCCGCACGCGTGCCGACCTCGACCGGCTGCCCGAGCTGACCCCCGACCACGTCCCCTACGTCACCGAGGCCGTCGGGCTGCTGACGGCCGAGCTGGGGGCAACGCCCCTCATCGGGTTTGCGGGGGCACCCTTCACGCTGGCCAGCTACCTCGTCGAGGGCGGCCCGAGCAAGAACCACGAGCACACCAAGGCGCTGATGTACGGCGACCCCCAGCTGTGGCACGACCTGTGCGCCCGGCTGGCCCAGATCTCCGGCGCCTTCCTCGACGTGCAGGCCGCCGCCGGCGCCTCGGCGGTGCAGCTGTTCGACTCGTGGGTCGGAGCGCTTCCCCGCGCCGACTACGAGCGCTTCGTGGCCCCGCACTCGACCGCCGCGCTCGCGGCCGTCGCCGGGCGCGGCATACCGATGATCCACTTCGGGGTCGGCACCGGTGAGCTGCTGGCGTCGATGGGCGCCGTCGGCGCCGACGTGGTGGGCGTCGACTACCGCGTGTCGCTCACCGACGCGCTGGCCCGGCTCGACGGCAGGTATGCCGTGCAGGGCAACCTCGACCCCGCGCTGCTGTTCGCGCCCTGGGAGGCGTTGGAGGCCAAGGTCCGCTCCATCGTCGAAGAGGGTCGCGCCGCACCCGGCCACATCTTCAACCTGGGGCACGGGGTGCTGCCGGACACCGACCCCGATGTCCTCACCCGCGTCGTCGAGCTCGTGCACGAGGTCGGCCAGCGCTGACGCACTCAGGCGCTGACCGACCTCGCGAGACCCCCGCTGGGCCTACTCGGGGAGGACTGCCGGCGGCGGGTTCACCGGACGGCGCCGGCGCAGGTACCACCACACCGGAAGGCCCAGCAGGGCGAACAGGACGAGGAAGGGGAGCAGGGCGCCGACGACGGTGAGCATGACGCTCAGCGATCCGGTGAACGCGTCCCAGCCGCCCTTGAGACCGACCAGGAACCCGGCCTGGTCCGGCGCCTCGACGATCGCGCCGGGCTCGGTGGTCAGGCTGATCTGGACGGGGGAGCGGGCGACGCTGCCCTTGAGGGAGGCGAGCTGCGCCTCGAGCGCCTCGAGGTCCGACTGGCGACGGGTCAGCTCGGCCTCCAGGGCGACGATCTGGTTGAGGTCCTTGGCGTCCTCGAGGAAGGCCCGCACCCGCTCGACACTGACGCGCATCGTCTGCAGACGCGAGGTGGTGTCGACGATCTGCCCACCCACGTTCTCGCTGGAGCTGGTCGAGCGGATGACGGTGCCGACCGACCCGAGCTCGGAGATGACCCGGTCCAGCTCGGTGGAGGGCACCGAGATGGTGATCTCGGCGTACGTCGTGGCGGTGACCTTGGCCGACTCCGCCAGTGGTGCATCACGCGTCGCGGTGCCGATGTTCTCCGACAGCACGATGCCCTGGGCGGTGGCGGTGATGGCCCGCACGCGCGCGACGGCTTGGCCGATGTTCTTGACCTTCAACGCGATCGACGCGCGTCGTGCCAGGGACTCCTGGCCCGCGGCGAGGTTGGCAGCCGTCACCGGGTCGGCGGTCGACCCGCTCGCGCCCTTGGCGCCGCTGCCCTCGGACGAGGGGGTGTCACCGCCCGAGGAGTCGGCCGCGCGTCCGCCCGACTGGTCGGAGAACCCGGCCTGGGGGCTCGACGCGGCCGAGTCGCCCGAGCTGCCGCCGGCGCAGGCGGCGAGGGCGAGGGTGGTGAGGAGGACTGCGCCGATGGCGGCGGCGGTGCGTTGCGGTCGAACACGGAACATGGCGACTCCCTGGTGGTGGAGCGGGTCGTGGAGAGGTCGTGCGGTGGTGCGGATACCGGTGCGACTGGTCCCGTGCGCTCGACGTTCCCACCCGGTGGTGTCGAAAGAGTCACGATCTTGAAAGGGTGTGGGCATGGTCGGATCACGAATCCTCATCGTCGGGGGAGGCATCGCCGGGCTTGCCTGCGCTTGGGAGCTGTCGCATGCGCTTCCCGACGCGACCATCACGCTCGTCGACGCCGCCGACCGGCCGGGTGGCAAGCTCCGCCGTGAACCCGTGGCGGGCGTGGCGCTCGACGTCGGTGCCGAGTCGGTGCTCGCCCGCCGGCCGGAGGCGCTCGAGCTGGTCACCGAGCTCGGGCTCGACCGCGACGTCGTGCACCCCGCGACGACCTCGGCATCGATCTGGTCGCGCGGCGACCTGCACCCGATGCCCCGGGGGACGCTCATGGGCATCCCGTCGCCCCCCTCCTCGGCGCTCGGCATCCTCTCGCCAGAGGAGGTCGTCAGGGCCGAGGCCGAGCAGCCGTGGGGCGCGGGCGCGTTCGACGACGTGTCGGTGGGTGACTACGTGGCGGCGCGGTTGGGCGACGCGGTCGTCGACCGCCTCGTCGAGCCACTGCTCGGTGGCGTGTATGCCGGCCAGGCCAGGCAGCTGTCCCTGCGCGCCTGCCTGCCCCAGGTGTTCGAGGCGGCCCGCCGCGGGGAGTCCCTGACCGCCGCTGCGGCGGCCGGTGCTGCTGCGACGGCCGCGGCCGGGACGGGGGCCGGCGGCACCTGGGCAGCCGGGCAGCTCGAGCCCACGCCGGTGTTCGCCGGGCTCGTCGGTGGGGTGGGGCGGCTGGCCGAGGTCCTCACCGAGCTGCTGCGTGGGCGGGGGGTCACGATCCGCAGCGAGACCATCGTGCGCGAGCTGCGCCGCGAGCCGGGCGGGACCGGGGCCTCCGGGGCTTTCGTGGCCTCAGGGGAGGGCGGCGGCTATGCGGAGGGCGGTGCGCCCAGCGCGTCCGGTGGCGGTTGGTCCGTCGTCGTCGGACCTCAACCCCGCCCCGAACGGTTGCGCGCCGACGCCGTGGTCCTCGCGACCCCGGCCGCGCCGACGAGCAAGCTGCTCGCCCCCCACCTGCCCGCGGCGGCCGCGACGCTCCGGGAGATCGACTACGCCTCGATGGCGATCATCACCCTGGCGGTGGGCGCCGAGGGACCGCACGCCTTCCCCCTGCCGGGCTCGGGGTTCCTCGTGCCTGCGGTCGAGGGGCGCACGATCAAGGCCAGCACGTTCTCCTCGACGAAGTGGGCGTGGACCGCCCAGGCTGCCGGTGACCTGTCGTTCCTGCGTGCCTCGGTGGGTCGCTACGGCGAGACGACCGACCTCCAGCGACCCGACGACGAGCTGGTCGCGATCGCGGTGGCGGAGATCAGCGAGGCCTTGGGGCACCAGCTGCCCCGCATCGTCGACACGCACGTGCAGCGGTGGGGCGGAGCCCTGCCGCAGTACACGGTCGGTCACGTCGACCGGGTCGCCAGGATCCGGGCCGAGGTCGCGGGGGCGTCCGGGCTGGAGCTCGCCGGCGCGGCATACGGCGGCGTCGGTGTCCCGGCCTGCATCGCCAGTGGTCGGGCCGCGGCGCAGGCCGTGGCAACCCACCTGCGGGCCCGGTAGCCGGGCGCGGGAGGATGGGGGCATGAGCGAGCAGCACCCTTCGAACCCGAACGTCGCCCGGATCCGCGAGATCAACGAGTCGATCCGCTACGCCATGTGGTCGGTGTTCGCGGTCAACGCCCCCTTGGGGGACAACCGCGAGGTGATGGCCAAGGAGGTCGAGGACCTCTTCACGTCCCTGGAGGCCGAGGGCGTCGTGACGAGGGGCGTCTACGACATCGGTGGCCTGCGCGCCGACGCCGACTTCATGGTGTGGTGGCACGCCGAGCGGATCGAGGACGTGCAGCGGGCCTACCGCGCCCTGCTGCGCACCGACTTCGGCCACCTGCTCGAGCCGACCTGGTCGGCCGCGGCACTGCACCGGCCGGCGGAGTTCAACAAGAGCCACATCCCGGCGTTCCTCGCCGACGAGGCGCCCAAGGACTTCATCTGCGTCTACCCGTTCGTGCGGTCCTACGAGTGGTACCTGCTCCCCGACGCCGAGCGCCGCGACATGCTCCGCGAGCACGGTCAGCAAGCGCGTGACTTCCCTGACGTGCGCGCCAACACCATCGCGTCGTTCGCGCTGAACGACTACGAGTGGGTCCTGGCCTTCGAGGCCGACGAGCTGCACCGGATCGTCGACCTGATGCGAGAGCTGCGGGCGTCGAAGGCGCGGATGCACGTCCGTGAAGAGGTGCCGTTCCACACCGGCCGAAGGGTGGAGGTCGGCGAGCTGCTCGCCTCCCTGCGCTGACCCCCATGTCCCACCTTTATCGGGTCTTGGGACAAAGGGCGGCTTCACCCCGGAAACCTTCCCGGGTGAAGCCGAACCTTTCCGGGTGAGGCACCACTGCTCCACAGCTTCAGCCTCTGAGGGTGGCCCGTCCACAAGGCAGAGGCACGGCTCTCTGGCGGTACCACCTCGGGGAGGGAAGGTGCCTCCATGGACAGCAGCCTGCTCGATCTCGCCGGCGCCCAGGGCGGCGTCATCACCACGGCACAGCTCAGGACACTGGGACACACGCGGGAGTCGATCACCGCTCTGGTGCGTCAAGGCGCCATCGCCCGGTTGACCAGGGGTGTGTATGCCGTGGGGGAGCCGCCCCAGGGCCCGAGCAGGACCGTCGAGTGGCACCGGATGCTCGGTCGTGGCGCGCAGTTGCTCTATCCGGACGGAGCGCTGGCGGCGCACTCGGCCATGGTCGCGCTGGGGCTCCCCGTCTGGGGTGCGAGCCTGCACCGCGTGCACCTCGAGCGGCCGGTCCACCGCGAGGTCATCACTCGCGACCTCGTCATCCGCCCACCGTTCGACGGTGACTCCGCGCCGGCCGGGGTCGTGCCCGCGGCGGCGGGGATCGTGCAGCACTGCCTCGAGCATGGCGCCACGCCGGGCATCGTGACGGCCGACGCAGCCCTGCACAGCGGAGCAGCGGCGTTGACTGATCTGGAGGCGGCCGCGGGCGTCGTCAGGGGATGGCCGCGTTCCAGCCGAGTGCGGACGATGATGGCGTTGCTGGATGCGCGGTCCGAGTCGGTTGGTGAGTCGCGGTTGCGGGTGGGCCTGACGTTGCTCGGCGTGCAGGTCGAGCCGCAGGTGGTGATCCGTGACGAGCAGGGGAGATTCGTGGCCAGGGTCGACTTCCTCGTCAAGGGCACGAACGTCGTCATCGAGTTCGACGGATTGGTCAAGTACCGCGACGGCGGGGCGGCGGCGCTCGTCGCCGAGAAGCGCCGCGAGGACGAGCTGCGCCGGTTGGGCTACCGGGTGGTGCGGGTCATCTGGTCAGACCTGACCCGGCTGGGGGTACTCGTCGCCCGCCTGCGTGACCTGGGCGTGGTCTGTCACCGCGGCATACCCGAAGCGGGGGTTCGGGAGCTGGCTTCACCCCACAAAGGGCGGCTCCACCCTGAAACCGTTCCGGGGTGAAGCCGCCCTTTGTCCCTAGACCCGATAAAGGTGGGGCGGGGTGGGGTGGGTCAGCCGGCCTTGGGCTGCAGCGTCATCGAGATCGAGTTGATGCAGTAGCGCTGGTCGGTCGGAGTGCCGTAGCCCTCGCCCTCGAAGACGTGCCCGAGGTGGCTGCCGCAGCTGGCGCACCGGACCTCGACCCGCTTCATGCCCATCGTGACGTCCTCGATGTACTCCACCGAGTCGCCGGCCAGCGGCGAGTAGAACGACGGCCAGCCGCAGTGGCTGTCGAACTTGGTGTCCGAGGTGAACAGCTCGGCCCCACAGGCGCGGCAGGCGTAGACGCCCTCGGTCTTGGTGTCGGTGTACTCGCCGACGTAGGGACGCTCGGTGCCGGCCTGCCGGAGCACCTGGTACTCGGCCGGGCTGAGCTCGGCGCGCCACTCCTCGTCGGTCTTGGACACGGCATACGTACGGTCGGTCTGTTCCATGCTCACGCTGCGACTCCTTCGCGGGACGGTGACGGTGCTTGGTCGGCGGTGCTTGCTCCAGATGGGCCTCACGACCATCTCAACGCAATCAGTGTCCATTCTGGTCCCGCCCATCCTTACGGCCGGATGACGGGCCTGCGGTGACGGAGGCCCCGGCTAGGCTCGCGCCCATGGCGGCCAAAGCAACCGAGCTGGAAGTCCCCGGGGGGCCCGAGGGGTCGCGGCTGGTCCGTGTCTCGAGCCCCGACCGGCTGATCTGGCCCGACGACGGGATCACCAAGCTCGACCTCGCGCAGTACGCGGTCGAGGTCTCCGACGGCTTCATGGGGGCCCTGCGCAACCGTCCGGTGACCCTCCAGCGGTTCCCCGAGGGCATCACCGGCGAGGAGTTCTGGACCAAGAACCCACCCAAGGGCATGCCCGACTTCATCACCCCGGTGATGTGCACCTACCCGTCGGGCCGCAAGCACCTCCAGGTCGTGGTCGACGAGCCGGCCGCAGTCGTGTGGGCGATGCAGATGAACACCGTGACCTTCCACCCCTGGCCGGTGCGCACCAGCAACGTCGACAACCCCGACGAGCTGCGCATCGACCTCGACCCGCAGCCCGGACGCGACTTCAAGGACTCGGTCGAGGCCGCCCTGGTCCTGCGCGAGCTGCTGACCGAGCTCGGACTCACCGGGTGGGCGAAGACCTCCGGCAACCGCGGGGTCCACGTCTTCGTCCGGGTCGCCCCGACCCACGAGTTCCTCGACGTGCGGCACGGGGTCATCGGGATCGCGCGCGAGCTCGAGCGGCGGCTCCCCGACCTTGTCACGACCTCGTGGTGGAAGGAGGAGCGCGGCGAGCGCGTCTTCGTCGACTTCAACCAGGCGTGTCGTGACCGCACCATCGCGTCCGCCTACAGCCCGCGCCCGTTGCCCGGGGCCCCGGTGAGTATGCCGGTCAGCTGGGACGCGCTGGCGAAGGTCAGCCCCGGCGACTTCACGGTGCGCACCGTGCCGGGCATCGTCGCCGCCGACGGGGATGCCTGGGCCGGGATGGACCAGGCCGTCGGTGACGTGACCACGGCGATCGCGTTGTGGGACAAGGACATCACCGAGCGGGGGCTCGGCGAGCTGAACTTTCCCCCGGACTACCCGAAGATGCCGGGGGAGCCGCCCCGCGTGCAGCCCAGCAAGCGGCGCAAGGACAAGTCCGACGAGGACTACATGCCGCCGAAGGCCGAGCGTGACGCCGACCTGCGCTCGGTGTGGGGTCCGGTCGTGCCGCCCGTGGCGCCGATGCTCGCCAAGCCTGTCAAGGGCATCCCGACCGGCGACTACCTCTTCGAGCCCAAGTGGGACGGCTTCAGGTCGATCATCTTCCGGTCCGGCGACCAGGTCGAGATCGGCAGCCGCAACGAGAAGCCGATGACCCGCTACTTCCCCGAGGTGGTGGAGGCGGTGCTGGCCAACTTCCCGGAGAAGTGCGTGGTGGACGGCGAGATCGTCCTCATCGGCGGGACCGGTGACCGGCTCGACTTCGACGCACTCCAGCAGCGGATCCACCCGGCCGCGAGCCGGGTCAAGAAGCTGGCGGCCGAGACACCGGCGAGCTTCGTCGCGTTCGACCTGCTGGCCATCGGCGACGACGACCTGACCGAGCGGCCGTTCGCTGAGCGCCGGGCACGCCTGGAGGAGGCCTTCGCGAAGGTCCGGCCGCCCATCCACCTGACTCGCGCCACGCACGACCCGGCCGTGGCGCAGGAGTGGTTCGAACAGTTCGAGGGCGCCGGGCTCGACGGCGTCATCGCCAAGCCCCTCGACATCACCTACGTCCCGGACAAGCGGCTCATGCTGAAGATCAAGCACGAGCGCACCGCCGACTGCGTCGTGGCCGGCTATCGCACCCACAAGAGCGGTGACGACGCGATCGGCTCGCTACTGCTCGGTCTACATGCCGAGGACGGCTCGCTGCAGAGCGTCGGCGTCATCGGGGCTTTCCCGATGGCCCGGCGCAAGGAGCTGTTCGAGGAGCTGCAGCCGCTCGTCACCGACTTCGACCACCACCCGTGGGCGTGGGCGGCGCAGGAGATGGGCAGCCGGACCCCGACCAGCGGCGCGACCTCGCGGTGGAATGCCGGCAAGGACCTCTCCTTCACGCCACTGCGCCCCGAACGGGTGGTCGAGGTGAAGTACGACCACATGGAGGGCAACCGGTTCCGCCACACCGCCCAGTTCGTGCGGTGGCGTGACGACCGGACCCCGGAGTCGTGCACCTACGAGCAGCTGGAGGAGCCGGTGAGCTTCGACCTCGCCGACGTCCTGGGGGAGACCTCCACCCAGGGCGGGCAGGGGACCACCACCCAGAAGTCGAACCCGAAGGGGGAGCAGTAGTGGCAGCCACGACGACTCCGGCCCGGAAGGCAGCGATCGCCGGAGCGGTCACGGCGGGATCGCTCGTCGCCGCGGGCGCCCTCAGCGCCGTCGCGGCGGCGTCCTACTACGCCCGCCGGGTGCTGACGCCCGACCGGCAGCGCCCGGACGACACGCAGATCCTCGTGGTCGACGGCGACTCGGTGACGCTCGGGGCCACTCCCGACACCCTCTCGCCGGGGCGCTACGGTCTCTGGCTCGACCGCGACCGGGGGCATGCCCGGGTGGGGGAGGTGCTCGAGGTCAACGAGGCCTCCGGCCGGGTGCGCCGCGAGCTGTTGGGGGTCGACTTCGGCCACCTCACGCCGGGGTTCGCGCGCTGGAACCAGTACTACTTCGCCAGCACCCCCGACCGAGCGCTCGGGCTGCGCACCGAGTACGTCGACGTCGAGACCGAGCTCGGCACCATGCCGGCCTGGGTCGTCCCCGCGGCCGCCGAGTCGGACCGCTGGGCGATCCTCGTCCATGGCCGCGGCGCCACGCGGCAGGAGGGGCTGCGGGCCGTGCGGCCACTGCACGACGCCGGCCTCAACGTCATCGTCCCCAGCTACCGCAACGACCTCGGCGCCCGCAGCGGTCCCGACGGCCGCTACAACCTCGGTCTGTCGGAGTGGCGTGACATCGAGGACGCCGGGCTCCTCGCGGTGCGGCGGGGAGCGCGAGCGCTGGTGCTGGTCGGCTGGTCGATGGGCGGCGCGATCGTGTTGCAGACGCTCAGCCGGTCCTGGCTGGCGGAGCGCGTGACCCACGTGGTCCTCGACGCCCCGGTGATCGACTGGGGAGACGTGATCGCCCACCACGCGCAAGTCAACGGCATCCCCGCTCCCATCAGTGGGCTGAGCCGCGCACTGATGGGGCGGCGCTCGGCCCGGCGCCTCGTGGGGGTGCACCACCCGGTCGACGTGGCCGAGACCAACTGGGTGACCCGGGCCGAGGAGCTGCAGCACCGCATCCTGCTGATCCACTCGGTCGACGACGAGTTCGTACCCGTCGGGCCTTCGCTCGCCCTGGCGGCAGCCCGACCCGACCTCGTCACGATGGAGCGCTGGGAGCGCGCCCGGCACACGAAGGAGTGGAACGTCGACCCCGAGCGCTGGGAGGCGTCGGTGGCCGCGTTCATCGGCTCCTGACAGCGAGCCCGGCCAGGCGGACCGATCAGCGGTTGACGTACCACCGGCCGAGGATGGTGCCGTCCTCCTCGAGGAGCAGGGTCGGTGACGCAGGCAGGTTCAGGTCGGGACCGCGGGCGATCGTGGGGTGCTCGCCGCCGACGATGATCGGCGACCAGGTGAGGTCGAGCTCGTCGACGACCCCAGCCGCCAGCATGCTGTTGACCAGGCTCGGTCCGCCTTCACAGAGGATCTGGCGGAAACCCTTGTCCTCCAGCATGTTGCGCATCTTCACGAAGTCCACGGCCTGGTCGCCGACGGTCAGGACGAACTCTTCGCCGATGAGCGCCCTCGAGGCGTCGAGCGTGGCGGGGTCGGCGCCTTCGCGGGTGATCAGGTAGACCGATCCGAACGGGCCGTCGACGACGCTCGGCGGCACCGCGCCCCGGTGGCTGACCACCATGAGCACCGGAGCCCTCGGGTCCTCTGCCCGCAGGGACGGGTAGCCCTCGGCCCGCACCGTGCCCGCGCCGACGACCACGACGTCGGTCAGTCGACGGAGCAGGTCGAAGACCACGTGGTCCGCCGGGGTGTTGATGCTCCCGCTGCGGTGGTCGGCGCCGTTGGCCGCGCCGTCGAGGCTGGCCACGAAGTTGGCGCGGAGCCATCGGCGGGCGGGGGCGACGTACAGGTCCGCGAGCGTGGCGGCGTCGACGCTCTGGCCGGGTGCAAGGGTGCTGGACGAGTCGAGCAGCAGGCGCATGTCCCACAGTGTTGCATTCATCCCCTCACCCGCGTCGTTAGGCTGCGTGCGTGCCTGGCTCTCTCGTCGACCGATTCCCACAGCTCGACCGGGGGCGGCTGGTGCGCGAGCTCGTGCCCCCGCCGCGCTTCGACGCCGAGCGCTTCACGACCTACCAACCCGATCCGGCGGAGCCGTCGCAGGCGGTCGCGGTGAAGAGGCTGGAGGGGTATGCCGCCGGCATGGGACAGCGCGCGGGTGGCCGCTGGTTCGGGCGTCGCAGGGCATCGAACGACGACGGCCGCGGGATCTACCTCGACGGGGGCTTCGGGGTGGGCAAGACCCACCTGCTGGCGTCCCTGTGGCACGAGGCCGAGGGCGCCAAGGCCTTCGGCACGTTCGTGGAGTACACCAACCTCGTGGGCGCCCTCGGGTTCCAGCCCACCGTCGAGGCTTTGAGCGGGCACCAGCTCGTGTGCATCGACGAGTTCGAGCTCGACGACCCCGGCGACACCGTGCTGATGGCCACGCTGCTGTCCCGGCTGGCCGGAGCGGGTGTCTCGCTGGCCGCCACCTCCAACACGCTGCCTGACGCCCTGGGCCAGGGGAGGTTTGCCGCGGAGGACTTCCTGCGCGAGATCCAGGCGCTCTCGGCCCGGTTCGAGGTGCTCACGGTCGACGGGCCCGACTACCGCCACCGCGACACCGTGGACAGCCCGGCACCGTCCTCCGAGGACGAGGTGCGTGCTGGGGTGGACCGCGAGGGTGGGGTGCTCGACCACTTCGTCGACGTGACCCGGCACCTCGCCCAGGTCCACCCGAGCCGCTACCGGGCCCTGCTCGACGGGGTCACCGCGGTGGGGTGGACCCACGTGCGTCCCGTCACCGACCAGTCCGTCGCCCTGCGCCTCGTGGTGCTGGCCGACCGGCTCTACGACGCCGACATCCCGCTCTACGCCAGCGGGCTCCCGCTCGACAAGCTGTTCTCCGCGGAGATGCTGGCCGGCGGCTACCGGAAGAAGTACTACCGAGCCATCTCGCGGCTGACCGCCCTCGCGCGGCACGACCAGGACTGACCTCCCTGACGGAGCTTCCTCGATGACATCCCTCGCGCTGCCTGACCTGCACTGACAGGATGCGGGGATGAGCAAGGGCAAGAACGACAAGAAGTCCAAGAAGGCCAAGGGCGGCAAGAAGTCCAAGGTCGCCGGGCTGGACGCCACCCAGGCCTCCGACAAGGGCGTCCCCACGCCGTCGAGCTTCGCCGACGCGCTCAAGGTCGGTGAGGGCTTCATCCTCGCCGATCTCGACCCGCGCTCGACTCCGGGCTTCGACGGAGACAAGGCAGCCGGCGAGGAGGCCCTCGCCGCCCGGGCCGGCGAGATCAGCCAGTTCCAGGAGCGGCTGTATGCCGAGTCCAAGGGCCAGGTGCAGCGCTCCCTGCTGCTCGTGGTGCAGGGCATGGACACCTCGGGCAAGGGCGGGATCATGCGCCACGTCGTGGGTCAGATGGACCCGCAGGGCGTGAAGTACACCGCCTTCAAGGCGCCGTCGAAGGAGGAGCGTGCCCACCCGTTCCTGTGGCGGATCCGCAACGCCCTGCCCGAGCCGGGGCAGGTGGGGGTCTTCGACCGGTCGCAGTACGAGGACGTCCTCATCGTGCGGGTCCACCAGCTGGTGCCACGCGCGACGTGGTCGCGGCGCTACGCGCAGATCAACGACTTCGAGGCCAAGGCCGTCGCCGACGGCACGACGATCGTCAAGGTGATGCTGAACATCTCCTCCGACGAGCAGAAGTCCCGGCTCACCGAGCGCCTCGAGCGCGAGGACAAGCACTGGAAGTACAACCCGGGCGACGTGGAGGAGCGCCTGCACTGGCCCGAGTACCAGGCCGCCTACCAGGCGGTGCTCGAGAAGACGTCCACCGATGCTGCTCCGTGGTTCGTCGTCCCGGCCGACCGCAAGTGGTACGCCCGGCTGGCCGTCCAGAACCTCGTCCTCGAGCACCTGGAACGCATGGACCCCCAGTGGCCCCGGGCCGACTACGACGTCGAGAGCGAGAAGCAGCGCCTCGCCAAGTCGTGAGTCGTCCTGACTGACCGGTGGGGTCCGCGATGACTTCCGCGGCCGCCACCGGTCAGTACCTCTGTCGAAGCACGACCCATCAGCCGAAGGGAGCAGCGATGCTCAGCGAGTCGAAGGCTTTCAGCGGGTTCTCGGTCCCCGACACCGAGGCCGCACGCGCGTTCTACACCGACCAGCTCGGGCTGGAGGTGACGGAGGACCACGGCATCCTGCAGATCCAGCTGGGCGGCGGGCACCACGCCATCGCCTACCCCAAGCCGAACCACGAGCCGGCCGGCTTCACCATCCTCAACTTCCCGGTGGCCGACATCGAGGCGACCGTCGACGAGCTGACCGCACGCGGCGTCGTCTTCGAGAAGTACGAGGGCACCCAGATGGAGACCGATGCCAAGGGCATCTTCCGCAAGGGGGGCCCGCTCATCGCCTGGTTCAAGGACCCGGCCGGCAACGTCCTGTCCGTGATCGAGGACGACCAGGCCTGACCCGGCTCGCTAGGCCTAGGTGCTGAAGGCCCGGTCCAGGATCCCTCGGGCGTGGGCGGTCGACAGGCCCGCGTCGAGGGTGCCGAAGGTCGCGCCGTGCTGCCCACCGAGGCGGCTCGCGACGAACGCGTCCGCCACCTCCGTCGGGGCGTGGCGGGCGAGCAACGAGGCCTGCAGGGTCACCGCGAGCTGCTCCACGACGTGTCGGGCGCCCGCCGCGGCGCCCGGTTCCGCGGCATACCGGACCACGTCGTCGACGTGCGCGATGGCGGAGTCGAGGGTGTCGCTGTGCCCGTGGGCCAGGGCGAGCTCTTTGCGGAACGCCTCCACCGACCCGGGCTCGCGCGTGATCGCGCGCAGCACGTCGAGCGCGTTGACGTTGCCCGAGCCCTCCCAGATCGAGTTGAGGGGGGCCTCCCGGTAGAGGCGGGCCAGGCCGTTCTCCTCGACGTAACCGTTGCCGCCCAGGCACTCCAGCGCCTCGGCGACCATCGGTGCGGTGCGCTTGCAGACCCAGTACTTGCCCACCGCCACCCCCAGCCTGGAGAGGGCGGTGTCACCCTCGTCGACGGCGTGGGCGAGGCGCAGGGCCAGGGTCGTCGCGGCCTCGACCTCGAGCGCGAGGTCGGCGAGGACGTTCTGCATCAGCGGTTGGTCGACGAGCAGCGCACCGAACGCCGACCGGTGCCGGGCGTGGTGGACCGCGCGCACCAGGGCCGCGCGCATCGTGGACGCCGAGCCGAGGATGCAGTCGAGACGGGTGGCCGCGACCATGTCGAGGATCGTGCGGATGCCGCGACCCTCGTCGCCGACCCGCACACCCCAGGTGCCGTCGAGCTCGACCTCCGACGAGGCGTTGGACCGGTTGCCGAGCTTGTCCTTGAGGCGTTGCAGCGCAAAGGGGTTGCGGGTGCCGTCGTCGAGGGCGCGGGGCACCAGGAAGCAGCCCACGCCGGCCTCGGTCTGGGCGAGCACGAGGAACCCGTCGCTCATCGGCGCGGAGCAGAACCACTTGTGGCCGGTCAGCCGGTAGGTGGCGCCGCCCTCGAGCGGACCTCCTGCGGAGGCGACCGCGCGGGTGGTGTTGGCGCGCACGTCCGAGCCGCCCTGCTTCTCGGTCATCCCCATGCCCACGAGGGCGCCACGCTTCCGG
Organism: Pedococcus bigeumensis; assembly: GCF_039531795.1. Lineage (NCBI taxonomy): Bacteria > Bacillati > Actinomycetota > Actinomycetes > Micrococcales > Intrasporangiaceae > Pedococcus > Pedococcus bigeumensis. The sequence goes on from NZ_BAAAQS010000001.1 coordinate 1,217,604, forward strand.
TCGAGCGGGCGCAGGCCGAAGTCGTAGCTGCGAGAGGCCAGCTGGGGCAGCCAGCGCTGCTGGAGGGCGGGGTTCGCCGACAGCGCCGGCGCGGCGGCATACGTCATGGAGATCGGGCAGAGGTGCCCCTGCTCGTTCTCGGACCAGGCGATGAAGCCTGCGGCGCGGCGCACGTGGGCGCCGCTGCCGGACGGCTGCGTCCACGGCTCGGCGGTGAGCCCGGCACCCACCGCGACGGTCATCAGCTCGTGCCACGCGGGGTGGAAGTCCACCTCGTCGAGGCGATCACCCGTGGGGGAGTGGCTGCGCAGGACCGGCTCGTGCTCGTTGGCCTGCACCGCCCACTCGCGAGCCTCGACGCTCCCCGCGCGGGCACCGAGGGCGCAGACCTCGTCGTATGCCGCCTGGTCGGCCCAGCGTCGCAGGCCCTCGTCGAGGGCTGGTTGGGACGTGACGGTGTTGACCTCGGGGAGCGGGGGTACCTGGTTGGTCACGGCGTGGGTGGGCACGAGGGCACACTATGCCGGGATACCGTGACGGGGTGACTCCCAAGGCCCGGGTACGGCGCGCACTCCTCCGCGTGCCCGGCGCCATGCCCGCCGCGCGGCTCACGGTGGAGACGATCCGGGTCTGCCTGCGCTACCGGGTGACCGGTCTGGCGTCGGAAGCCGGCTTCTTCATGCTGCTGTCGCTGCCGCCCCTGGTGCTCGGGCTGTTCGGTGGCGTGGGTTACGTCGGCGGGTGGCTCGGCAACGACATCGTCAACGACCTGATCAAGGGGATCCAGGACTTCTCGTCGCAGTTCCTGGTCGCGAACGTCGTCGACCAGATCATCCTGCCGACCGCGAACGACGTGCTGCAGAACGGCCGTGGCGACCTCATCTCCCTCGGCTTCCTGCTGTCGATCTGGTCGGGGTCGCGCGCCCTCAACGTCTTCGTCGACACGATCTCGATCATGTACGGGCAGTCCGGCGAGCGGGGCATCGTCCGCACCCGGGCGCTGTCCCTGACGCTGTACTTCCTCTCGCTGCTCGTCGGCATCATCGTGATCCCGCTGGTGGTCATCGGCCCGTCGTGGCTCGGCGACCTGCTGCCCCAGGAGGTGCACTTCCTCACCTACCTGTACTGGCCGGTCGTGAGCATGCTGGCCGTGGCGAGCATCGCGACGCTGTTCCACATCTCCACCCCCAGACGGTCGCCGTGGCTGCGTGACGTGCCCGGGGCGGTGCTCACGCTGGTCATCTGGGTGCTCGCGTCGTTCGTCCTGCGTGGCACGCTCACCGCGTCCGTGAGCGGTGGCACGTCGATCTACGGCCCGCTCTCGACGCCGATCGTCCTGCTGATCTTCCTCTACGCCCTCGCCATCGCGGTCCTCATCGGGGCCGCCCTCAACGCCGCCATCCGCGCCATGTGGCCGGTCGAGGACCGGCTCTCGCTGCGGGCCAAGGGCGTGGAGTGGGCCAAGGGCTGGGTGCAGCGGCGCAAGGACACGATCGGACCGGTCAGCGGGCACGACGCCTTGGCGGGCACGGCTGCCGTGGCTGCTGCGCAGGCTGACGAGGAGCTGTCGACGTCGGTGCAGGCGCTGCGCGACGAGGCGCGGAAGCCGCTGACACCCATGCCGCGCACGCCTGGAACCGACACGGACGACACCCAATTTGGAGACGACGCCGATGATCGGATAATGTCTGCACGCACGCGCAGCGGGTGAAACACCCCGTTCAACACCAATAGCGCGTGTATGCGGATGTAGCTCAGTTGGTAGAGCGCAACCTTGCCAAGGTTGAGGTCGCCGGTTCGAGCCCGGTCATCCGCTCGGAGGGTTTGACCGCCTTCACGGTGGAGTGGCCGAGAGGCGAGGCAGCGGCCTGCAAAGCCGCGTACACGGGTTCAAATCCCGTCTCCACCTCGACACGTACGAACCCGAAAAGCACCACCCGGGGCGATTGGCGCAGTGGTAGCGCGCTTCCTTGACACGGAAGAGGTCACTGGTTCAAACCCAGTATCGCCCACCAGTACGAAACGGCCCCTGACCTGCGGAAACGCGGATCAGGGGCCGTTCTCGTGCTCTGGGCGTCGGTCTCTCAGGTGCCGGTCGGTCTGTTGCGCCGGGCCACGGCGTCGATCGTCACGGCGATCACCAGGACCGCTGCCGTGACCATGTACTTGCTGGCGGCGCTGAACCCCAGCAGGCCCATGCCGTTGTCGATGGCCGCGATGACGATCCCGCCAAGGACTCCGTGCAGGGCTTTCCCACGGGCGCCGAACAGGCTGGTGCCACCGATGACAGCCGCCGCCACGGCATACAGGACCAGGGTCCCGCCGTCGATGGCGGTGGAGATCGACCGGAGGCGGGAGGCGTAGACCACTCCGGCTATCCCTGCGGTGAACGAGGCGAGGACGAAGGCGGCCGTGCGCACGCCGGCCAGTCGGATGCCGGCCCTGCGGGCTGCCTCGCCGTTGCCGCCGATGGGTGCGGTCGCGGAGCTCGAGCTCGAGGAGCTGGAGGATGACGAGCTGGGGCTGCTTTTTTCTGTCTGGGGACCAGCGCACGGCCGGTCCGGCGTCCTGGAAAGGTGCGCCACTGCAGAGAGTCGCCACGTCGAGTCTGGTTACCGGTGGGATAGCACCTGACCACAGCGTGACTTTCAGATGCCTTGTCGCACAGGAACTTATGTCCCCGCCCCGTCCCCCACTCGCAGGCGGTCCATCGCCCGTGGCGACTCGCCGGCGGAGGACCGTGTCGGCGGCCGGGGACCTTGGGCCCTATCGAGCGACCACCGAGGGCAGGGACGTTGGGAATCGCCGGCACCCACGAAAGGACGTCCACGATGAGCCCGACACAGCCTGGTACAGCTCCTACGCCGCCTGTGGTCGTCGCCGGTGTCGACGGCTCCGAGCAGAGCGTCGCTGCGCTGCGGTGGGCCGACTACCTCGCGACGGCCTGCGGGGGCCGGACCCTGGTCGTCGCTGTCTGGCAGGCAAACACCGCTTCCGCGCTGCTGGGTGAGGGTTGGAGCCCGTTGCCGTCGGACTGGGATCCGCAGGCGATAGTCCAGACCGAGCTGCGGCACGTCCTGGAGGACTACTACGGCAAGGATCTTCCGGCGGGCGTGGAGGCCCGGGTCGAGGAAGGCAACCCCGCGAGGGTGTTGATGGATCTCAGCAAGGACGCCCAGGTCCTGGTGGTAGGCAGCAGGGGGCACGGTGGGTTCGCCAGCCTGTTGCTCGGCTCCGTGAGCGCAGCATGTGCCGAGCACGCCAAGTGCCCGGTGCTCGTGGTGCACGGCGACCGGCCGCCCCCGGGCGGCGGGGCGCGGCACGCCGGGGGAGTCGTCGGCTAGAGCCCGATCCGCGCACCCCGGCGGTGCAGCCACCACGCGGTCGTCGACGACAGGGCGAGGAGCGCGAGGAGCTGGGCCGCAGCCAGCGGCACTGAAGCGCCGGCATACCACCACCGTTCGGACGGCACCGTGAGGGCGCCGAGCAGTCCGAGGTGGACGAGGTAGAGCACCAGTGGGTTCTCGCCCCACCAGCAGAGGTATCCGGCGGGCTTCAGCGCGGACCGGGAACCCAGATCGACGAGGAGCCACGCGACGGCAGCCAGGGTGAGACAGACCAACACGAAGCTGGGCGACACCCGGATCTTGCTGACCGGCTCCAGGAACGCGCTCACCGTGGCCACGACCGCCAACCCCAGACAGCCCCCGACGTATCGACCGAGCCCGCTGCGGTACAGGTCGCCCATGGCCGTCGACAGGATGAGCAAGGCCCCCCACGAGAGCGAGCCGACGAAGCCGCCGTGGGAAGAGACCGGTACCGGCTCCGACGCCCGCATCTCGAGCAGGTACTGGTAGCCGCAGAGAACGAGCAGACCCGTCACGAACCGGGCGGTCATGCTCAGTCGTACCACTGCCAGGCACAGGAGGCCGGCTGCCCCCAGCGCCTGGAGGACACCCCAGTCCGACGGCTGGTGCGCCACCGAGGTCGACCCGGCGGAGATGATCGCGCCGATCCCGATCAGTGAGAGGTTGCGCCGGAGGAAGTGCCGGTAGGCCCCTGCGACGTCCTGACGAGCCCGGTGCACGAAGGAGCGCCGGTAGGTCAGGCCGATGGCGAAGACGAAGCCTGGCGCCACCACGTCCGCAACGGTGAGCCCCACGTCGGGCGTGTGCTTGAGGAATGCCGGGACGAAGTCCACACCGGCCAGGTAGTTGCCGGCAACCATGAGGATGATGAGGCCACCCCGGAACCGGTCGATCGCCAGGTCGCGGGATGGTGCGACAGCCGCCACCCGAGCGCCGGTGACGGCGTCACTGCGTTGTGGACGCATGACTTCACGCTACGCGCGCCGGCCTGGGTGGAGCACCGCCCTTTGGACGGTGTCACCATCCCGTCGTGACGGGGGACCAAGGACCCTGAGCGGGCCAGTGACCGGTAGCTAGGCTGACCGTGTCAGCCAGTCGGATACTGGGCTCGGCTGATGATGCCATCCGCGGAATACGTTGCAATGCAACGAAGCTCGTAGCGTTGGCGAGATCCAATGACAGCCAGGAGGTCACTATGCCGCTCACAGAGCGCGAGCAGCGGCTGCTCCGGCAGATGGAGGAGGCGCTGTCCGAGCAGGACCCCGATTTCGTCTCCCAGATGCAGGGCGCGGGCGTGAAGATCACGGCCCGACGGCGAATCGCCATCGGTGCTGTCGGCGTCCTCGTCGGACTCGGACTGGTCCTGGTCGGTGTCACCACGTCACTGTGGGTCGGGGCGACCGGCTTCGGCCTGATGGTTGCTGCGGTGGCTTTCGCAGTCGCCGCGCCGGGCCGGCGGATCGACCTGCTTCCTCGTACCCGGTCAGGCCATCGGTAGGGGCGCGCGTCAGCCCGCTCCAACCGGACCAGGAAGACCACCACCCCACACGCCGCACGGTGCGAGCGACCGGGCCCCGTCGCGCGTCAGCGATGCCGGCGCAGCCGCTTCGCCTGGGCTGCGGCGAGCACACCGACCACGGCAGTGACGGCAAGCAGCGCGAAGGCCCAGACCACTCCCCATGAGAACCACCCAGCCGACGCGATGTTGCCCTTGAGGTCACCGTCCAGCGAGCCGAACAACAGGCTGGCCAGGCAGAAGGGGCTGAGCAGGACCGCGGAGATGAGACCGATGGGAGGACGGACGTCCCGGGCGGCCAGCCAGGCCAGGACGAGCTGGACGACGCCGACCGGGAGCGGCACCGTTGACGTGGTGTCGAAGCCCCACGCGTGGTCCCACGTGTCGACGCCCGAGACAACGGCGATCAAGCCCCCGACCACGTCGCACGCGAGCAACGTGACCATGGCGAGGAGCAGCGCTCGTCCCAACGGCTCACGCGGAAGGGCCAGCGACCCATTCCGGGCTCGAGGGGCGTCCGCGCCCAAGGACCTGTCCACGAAGACACCGTGTCACCGAGATGCGCACGACAGCAGATACAAACAGCGCAGTGCGCGTCCTGGCTCGCGACCCCGGACCTTGGTCCTTGGCACCCGCGTTTGCCGACGGTCAACCTGAGGACATGACCGGGGAACGTGCGACGCGATCGGCGGTCGCGCGCGGGCGGCGAACACGGCTTCCGCCGCGCTGGTTCGTCGTGGCCTTCTGGCATGGACATCGCGCGCTGCTACGGGCGACGAGGCGCCGGTTCGGCCTGTGGCGACCCAAGCCGGGCAGGTGGGGTGCGCTGCAGCTCACCACCACGGGCCGACGCAGCGGGATGCCCCGAAGAGTCGTCCTCGGCTACGTCGAGGACGGTCCCAACCTGGTCACGATGGCGATGAACGGATGGAGTCCTGGCGAACCCGCGTGGTGGCTGAACCTGCAGGCCCACCCGGACGCCTTGGTCCAGACCCGCGACGGGACGCGACGGGTGCACGCGCGCCGCGCGGAGGCCGAAGAACGCGAACGGCTCTGGTCTCGTTGGGCCGAGCTCGACAGGAACCTGGACGACTACGCCGCTCGACGCCCAACCGGGACCGCCGTCGTCGTGCTGGAGCCACGCGACGAGCCCGACCGTGTCCCATGACGCCATTGGGCGAGCTCGGCGCACGAGCGGACGCGGGCAGCTGTCGATCCGCGCTCGTGGCCACGATCTTCAACGTGATCCGCCTCTTCGCGCTCGGGGTGAGCGTCGGGCTGGTCGTCCGCGCTGGGACACACCCAGCCGGGGCGGGCGCCGCCACGTGACGAGTCGGGAGGCGCGGTCGTGATGCCCACCACGGGTCGGTGGACCCGAGACGTGGTCGCCCGATGGGCCGGCGGCCTCTACCTCGCCTACATCCTGGCCACCGTGCTTGCCAGCCTGGTCGGGCACATCGGGCTCAGCGACGAACGGACCCTTCGCGCGACCATCAGCGGCGACGAGGGGATGTTCCGGGTGGGCCTCGTCGCGGCGCTGGCCTCCGCACTGCTCTTCGTCCTCACCGCTTGGGCGCTCGCCACGCTGCTGCGGCGGGTCGACGAAGCCCTGGCGCTGCTCCTCCTGGTCCTCAACGCCGTGGGGGCGGCCGTGCAGTGTGCGAGCTACCTGCCACTTCTTGCGGTGCTGGCCCAAGGGGATAGCGCCGCGCGCCTGAGTGGCCTGACCGGTCCGCAGCTCGACGGTATGGCGGTGCTGTCGGTATCGACGTACCACGTGGGGTTCGTGACGGCCCAGCTCTTCTTCTCCGCGTGGTTGTTCCCCCTCGGCTGGCTCGTGCTGCGCTGCGGGTTCCTGCCTCGGTTCCTCGGCTGGCTCCTCCTGATCGACGGCGTCGCCGTGCTCGGGTGGTTCCTGCAGGCCTTGCTAGCGCCGTCGCACCCCGCCCTCAGCTACCCGCTGTGGGCGGTGGGCTTCGTCGCCGAGCTCGGCCTCGCGGTGTGGCTCCTCTTCAGAGGCGCGGACCCCCGGGCGCCCTCCTCCGCGTGACAGGTGACCGCCGGCTGCACGACGTCAGGGCGTGGACCGGTCCGCAGCGCGTCACCTTTGGAGCGGCCATGCGAGTCGGGTAGAAACGCAGTCATGCCCGATTCGTTGAGCGAGCCCGCCGCCCCCGTAGCCGACTACGACAGCTTTGCGGCCGCGTACTCGGCCAGCAACGACAACAACCTCTTCAATGCCTACTACGCGCGTCCGGAGATGATCCGCCTCGCCGGTGACGTCGCGGGCCTGGAGGTTCTCGACGCTGGATGCGGGTCGGGTCCGTTGATGGACGCCTTGCGCGCCGAGGGCGCACTCGTCTCCGGCTTCGACCTGAGTCCCGCCATGGTCGACCTGGCCCGCCAGAGGCTGGGCGAGGAAGCGGACCTGAGAGTCGCGGACCTGGGTGCACCCCTGCCCTACCCCGACAAGGCGTTCGACCTCGTCGCCGCATCGCTGTCACTGCACTACGTCAAGGACTGGGCTCCGGTACTGGCCGAGCTGCGACGGGTGCTCCGCCCCGGTGGGCGGCTCATCGTCTCGATCATCCACCCGACGGTCTACGCGATCGTGTACCCGGAGGCCGACTACTTCGCCCTCACCCAGTACTCCGAGGACTACGACTTCGGCGAGGGGACGGTGTGGATGACCTACTGGCACCGCCCCCTGCAGGACGTCATCAAAACCTTCATCGCCGCAGGGTTCGGCATCGGGGCGGTCACCGAGCCGCCGCCCGCAGCCAACACCCCGGCAGAGCTCCTGCCCACGACGGATGGTCGCTCGTTCATCTGCTTCCTGTTCTTCGACCTCCAAGCGCCCTGAACGGAACGGCGCCGACTGCGACGCGGGCGGGGTCTCGGCTAGCGCTGCTAGCCCGGGGCGTGCCGGGGCAGAGCGAGCGACAGGACCACCCCGACCACGACGAGGCCGAACAGACCGAAGGTGCCCACACCCATCGCGAACGCGAGCACGGCCAGCGCGAGCAGGGTGACGGAGACGAGTCGGGCCGCCCGCGCCGACCTCTGCCCCGCGCGCGCGGCACGGACCGACAGGACCACCGCCAGGGTGGGAGCCGCGAGGGCAACCAAGGTGCTCGTGCACCCGAGGAGGAGACCTTCCGGCACGCTGACCCGAGGCGAGCCCCGATCCGGAAGCAGGTCCACCCCGAGCAGGGTCGCCAGCCCGAACAGCGTCACGACGGACAAGGCCAGCCCGACGGGAACGAGGGCCACGCAGGTCCAGGCCCACGTGACCAGGTGCCGAGGTGCTGCCGAGGTGGGCACCTCACGCAACGTCATCGTGACCACCTCCGCCCCGGCCCAGCACGATCCTTGTCCGCGCTACCCGGCGAACAGTGACACGGTGTTCATGACCACCATCCACAGCCCGAGAGCTGCCCCAGCTGCCAGCGGTACCAGCCCAGCACGATGGCCCTCGACTCTCGCCTTGTTGCCGTACCAGACCGCTGCGGCGCAGGGGACCAGGAACAGGACGATGGCGGGGACGCCAGCGACGAGGGCGACCCACAGCGGTTCAGTCGCATCCTCCGGCTGGTAACCGAGCAGTGTGTAGAGCCCTTCCCCGACCGCGAAGGCCAGGACGAATGCCACCGGGATCAGTGCCACGGCGATCCAAGCTCGCCTGAGGTTCGTGACCTGCCCGCCACTGCTGGGCGCTTTCACAGGTGGTACGTGTTTGGCGGTCGTCATGGCACACCTTCCTTCTCGCACTTCCAGCGTGGCCGCTGGGGCAACGAGTGAGGCAGGGACCTTCGTCCGCACTGGGAAGACCACGGACTCAGCGGCTCGCTGGTCTCGACGGTTGTCTGCCGCAGCGGCGTCAGTCATGCTGCGCTGGTGGCCGATCACGAGCAGTTCAACACCGAGCTCGCTGCTGCGGCGCGGGAGATGCAGGAAGAGGGCAGCACCCGGGAGGCAATGGAGCGTGCGGTGATGCTTGCGACCAAGATCCTGCCCGGATGTGACGCCGCGGGGGTGTGCGTCGTCTATCGGGGCGCGCGCGTGGACACGCATGCCTCGAGCGACGACTCGCTGCGTCAGGTCGACCTCCTTCAGCACGAGCTGCAGGAGGGCCCCTGCCTCGATGCCCTGCGGGAGCAGGAGGTCGTGCAGAGTGCCGACCTGTCGGTGGATGAGCGGTGGCCCGAATGGGGTCCGAAGGTCGCGGGTCGGGTCGGCCTGTTCAGCATCGTCAGCTACCGCTTGTTCTCCACGGACAGCACGCTGGGCGCCTTGAACCTCTACAGCAGGACCAGGTCGGCCTTCACCGCCGACGACGTCCACGACGGCATGGCCCTGGCCGCCCACGTGGGTGTCGCCCTGGCCGCCGCCCAGGAGGTGGAGAACCTGGAGAAGGCCATCGGGGGGCGAACGGTGATCGGCCAGGCCACCGGCATCCTGATGGAACGGTTCGACCTCGGACCTGACCGTGCGTTCGGACTCTTGGGCCGGCTCTCCCAGAACAAGAACGTCAAGCTCCGCCAGTTGGCCGAGCAGATCGTGCAGACCCGGACGGTGCCCAAGGCATAGGGCGCGCGAGCTCGGGCGCGGAGATCGTCCCCGTGCTCGGCCACCCCTGACGGCAGGTTACGGTAGCGTAGGTTACCACCCGGTACGCTTGAGGAGGCACCGTGAGGACACAGGCCACCCGAGTGATGCTCGGCGAGCACGAGCTCGCCTACCTCGACAGCGGCGTGGGCCCGGCGGTGCTGTTCATCCACGGGCTGACCAGCTCGAGCCGGAGCTGGACCCGCTTGGTGGATGCGCTGGACACCGACCACCGCATCCTCGCCCCCGACCTGTTCGGGCACGGCGCATCGGCAAAACCGATGGGCGACTACTCGCTGAGCGCGCACGCTGCCACCCTGCGGGACCTGCTCGACCGACTCGGCATGGATCGAGTCACACTCGTGGGGCATTCGCTGGGCGGCGGCATCGCGTTGCAGTTCTGCTACCTGTTCCCGGAGAGGGTCAGTCGTCTGGTCCTGATCGCCAGTGGCGGTCTCGGACGCTCGGTCAGCCCGCTGCTCAGGGCGGCCACGCTGCCCGGTGCCGAGTGGGTGCTGCCCCTGATCGCCTCCGGCTGGGTTCGAAGCCGAGCCGAAGCCGTGGGGCGGACCCTGGCAGGGATGGGCTGGCGGCCCAGCCCGGATGTCACCGAGGCCTGGCGAGGGTTCACCTCGTTGGCCGACACGGACAGCCGGCGCGCCTTCCTGGCGACCACGCGCGCGGTCATCGACCCGGGCGGTCAGACGGTCAGTGCACAGGCTCATCTGCCGATGGTCGCCACGATCCCCGTCCTGGTCGTGTGGGGGACGCGGGACCGGATGATTCCGGCCTGGCACGCGACCACGGCTCACCAGGCCTTCCCCGGCTGCCGCGTCGAGCTCTTCCCGGGCGCGGGGCACTTCCCCCACCTGGACGAGCCTGAGCGGTTCGCCGAGACGCTGCGCGACTTCCTTGCGCAATGATGAGCACATGTCCGACTTCACCTGGCTGCCGGCCAACCAGGCGGCCGGCCAGGACGTGGAGGCGGTGTTCGGCTCGGGGGGCGCGAGCAAGTGCCGATGCCAGGCGCTGAAGGTGCCCGGCTGGATCTGGCGCGACACCACCCAGGAGCAGCGGGACACTGCTCTCCTCGAGCAGACCGCCTGCGGCACGGCCGGGCCCACGTCGGGGCTGATCGGGTACGTCGACGGCGAGGCTGCTGGTTGGGTTGCCGTCGAGCCACGCGAGAACTACCCCAGGCTGTGGAGCCGAAGGCAGCCGTGGATGCGAATGGATCCCGAGCTCGAGGGCGTCTGGTCCGTCACCTGCTTCGTCGTGCGCAAGGGCTGGCGCCAGGCCGGGCTGACCTATGAGCTCGCCGCCGCCACCGTCGAGTACGGCGCACAGGTCGGCGCCCACGTGCTGGAGGGCTACCCCATCGAGCCGCCACCGGGCAAGACGGTGATCTGGGACGAGGCGTCGGTCGGCCCGGTGCAGGTCTTCCTCGAGGCGGGCTACGAGGTCGTGGCTTCGCCCACGCTGCGTCGGCGCGTCGTGCGTCGACGACTCGACCCGCACCCCTGACCTACCCCAGCCGACGTTGGAGGGCAGCACGAACCGGGGCGTCAGGGTTGGCCGTTCGCCCCCAATGGAATTGGCCTGGCGAGGGGAGCCAGGTCGACGCCGGCCTCGGGGAGCGCCTGCACGGGCTCGATACCCACGCCCTGGAAACCATCCGGCGCGTCCGCGACGGCCCTCAGGTTGGCGGGGGCGTAGTCGCCGCCCTGGTAGTGGTTCACGGCGCTGCTGGCGAACCGCAGGGACAACGCCTTGTCGTTGGTCAGGCGGCGCAGGCCCCCGCTGAAAGGGCTCGCGGGGTCCTTGGAGCCCAGTGTCATCTTCGCCTTGAGGATGAGGTTGTCGGTCCGGTACATCGCATTGAGCGGGTTGTGTCGGATCGGATCCGAGCCGCTGTTGACGTAGTGGTCCAACAGGGAGGCGTCGAAGACCAGTCCCGCGGCGTGGGCTTCGCGCGCCATCCACAGCAGCGAGGTGTCTGACAACCCCGTCTCCCGGAGGCCACCCCCGACGTCGGAGTGCGCGCCTTCGAACCACACCTGCTTGACCCGGTCATCGGCGGTGACCGCGAGTTCGCCTGGTGCGGGCTCTGGAGGTGCGCTGGTCTCGGGCTCAAGAGGTGCGCTGGTCTCGGGCTCAGCCGAGGCCAGCCACAGCGTGGGGGCGAACTTCAGGCGCGTCTCGTCGATCGCCACGGCGTGCCGCGCCCGCTGCACGTTGCGGCTCAGCTGCACGTCGTGGAACCGCGGGGTGAGCCCGTTGAGCCCGGGCACCCCGAGCGCCCCGACCGTGTCGAAGACGCCGAGGAAGGTCACCTTCGCGCTGTGGCAGTGGTCGTGCCTGAACTCCTCGACGCTCGACCCGAAGGCGCCCTCGGACAGGTTCTTGCGCTGGTACATGGCCACCGCAGCGGGCAGCCGTTCCTCGACGAGGGAGACCTTGGTCAGCAGCCCGACCCGGGCGACCATGCCGGCCACCGAGCGTGCCGTGTAGGCGCCGCGGCTGAACCCGAAGATGAAGATCTCGTCGTCCGGCTCGTAGTTCTGCGCGAGGAACCGATAGCTGGCGATCACGTTGTGGAACAGGCCGAACCCGAATGCGCCGCCGAGGACTCGGTCAGCGGCATAGCTGCCGGCTCCGACTCCGCTGACGTAGTAGACGAGCTGGGAGACGCCACCGGTGGCGGCGGGGTCGCTCTGCACGGTGCGAGCGATCTTCTCGACGTTGGTGACCAACCGGTTGTCCGGCTTGTTCCACGTGCCGTCGCAGCACACGACCAAGCGCTTCATGCCCTTCATGCTGACAGAAGGGGCCGCTTGGCCGCACTGGTCATTTCGGCCCATCAGCCCCAGTGGCTGCAGGTGGGGTGCTGGGCGTCCCGGCACCGAGCCACCCGCACCGCATCAGCGCGAACGCCTGGCTGATCTCGATCGGCCCCGGGCCCCGGCGCCGCTGCTGGAGAAGAAGATCGACAGCCCGAGCAGGAAACCGAAGTTGTACCAAGCCCCGCTGTTGTGCACCTCGTAGACGCCGACCGAACGGTTGAACAGGGATACGAGGAAGGCGATGGGTGCGATCAGGCCGTGCCACAGCCCGAGCCAGAAGCCGGCGTCGTCCGGCCCGTGACCTGCTGCGGTGTTGCGCGTCGCCGCGCAGGCCGACAACAGGACGGCCAGCACCCCGAGGCTCACGACTGCGGCGAGCTCGCGTCGTCGCGACCGGGTCCTGGGCCCTCTCTGGGGTGCCATGCCTCGCCTTCCGTGGCCGGGGTGCCGAACGCCGCGGCAGGCCGCAGCGGACTCGGGTCCAGCGTCCCACCGAGCCGGCACGACTGCAGGGGCTAAAGGCCCTAGTCCCGAGAGCCGACCCGCCGTTCACTGAGGAGCACCATCAGTCAAGGGGGGGACATGCGAGCACGATCCGTCCGGGCGGTGATCGGTGTGCTGGCCGTGCTCGGGACGACCATCGCCTGCTCCAACGACAACACCACCGGACCATCCGGCTCGGCCACCCCGTCGGCGAGCTCCTCGACGACGTCGGCCAGTCCCTCGGCCTCATCGGGCACCCCGTCGACGACGTCGAGTGCTTCGGCCACGACCGGAACGGCATCGGGGACCCTCAGGAGCATCCCCGTCTACTACGTCGCGGAGTCCCAGCGCTCGTTCAAGCTGTACCGCGAGTTCCGCACCGTCCCAGATCGCGGAGGTGCCGTGGCTTCGGCGGTGGGCGCCATGACCTCGGTCGCCCCACTCGACCCGGACTACCTGTCGCCGTGGCGTCCAGCCAGCCGGATCACGGTGTCGCGGAAGGGAACTGGCCTCGTCGTCGATCTTTCCTCCGACGCGTTCTCGAACACCAATGTCGGAAGTGAGCTGGCGGCGACGGCCATCCAGCAGCTGGTCTACACGGCCACAGCCGCTGCGTCGCAGGCCGGCACGCCGGCGACCACGGTCACGATCACCAAGGACGGCAAGCCCGCTGACGTGTGGGGTGTCCTTCGCATCGGCACTGCGACCCGACGCGCTCCACTGCTCGACGTCCAGGCCCAGGTGTGGGTCACGTCGCCGCAGCAGGGCGACGTCCGCAAGGCGGGCAAGGTCGGCTTCGCCGGGTTCGGCACGTCCTTCGAGGCGACGTTCGGCTGGGTCGTCCGCACCAGCGCGGGCAAGACCGTCGCCCATGGCTCGGCCATGGGCGGGACGGGAACCGGGGGCTTCGGCCCGTTCTCTTACAGCGCCCGGCTGCAGCCCGGCACCTACATCGTCGTCGTCTCGACCGACGACCCGTCAGGGGGAGCCGGGGCAAACGGCCCGGCCACCGACGACAAGCAGTTCACCGTCCGATGAAACGGCAAGGGAGACAGCGATGGCGAGGCGAACGATGACGAAGCGGTCGTGGTCCGAGATGAGCCAGGCACAGCGCCGCGGGGTCGTCTTCGGCGCGATCGTCCAGGTGCTCCTGCAGGCAGCGGCACTGCGCGACCTGCGTCGCAGGACCCCCGAGGAGCTGAACGGACCGCGCTGGGCGTGGGTCTGCGCCACGTTCGTGAACACGGTGGGTCCGTGCGCCTACTTCCTCTTCGGGCGCCGTCGGCGCCGATGACTGCCGATGACGATGACAGCCGATGACGGTGGAGCCAGCAGGTGGTGTCGATGAAGAACCGGCGATGAGTCCCCAGGCGGGTGGCGAAGCGCCGGCGGCCGGTTCGACCGCGCGTCTGTCGGGCCGGCGGGAGGCCCGAGTCTCGCTGTGGATGCTGGCAGTGTTCGTCGTGTGGACGCTGCTGTTCATCGCCGTCAGTGGCTGGGTCGCCACCTTCGTCGGGCTGCCCACCTCCGGGGGCGAGGTGCTGTACCTCGAGGAGTGGGTGCCCTGGGTCGCAGTGACCACCGTCTGGCTGCTGCCCCTGCTGGTCGGCCTCGGCCTGGGTCTCGACGCCGGTCGCCGTGACCGGCACGACGCGTTGGCCAAGGTGGCCGTCCTGCTGCACGCGGTCATCATGGTGGGGGTCGCCGGGCCGGCGTTGCTCGACCGCCTGGTCCACCTCGGCTGAGCCGACCAGCACCCGCGCACCCAGCCCCTCGGCGGCCCCGGGGGACGGCGCCGTCAGCGGGATCGCAGGCTGACGTCGTGCTCGCCGGTGACCGCCTCGATGTCCTCGGTGGCCGTCTCGAGCAGCTGGTCCGCGAGTCGGCGCAGGGCACGAGCCACTGCCACCTCGTCACCGATCTCGGGCACGTCGCGGTCGTGGTCGCTGCGGTGGCTGTGGCCGTGGGCAGTGAGGTGGGTGGGGGAGTCGGCCAGGAGCACCACTGATGCCTCGGAGTCGTCATCCGACCCGAAGACGGAGATCCTGACCTGCCAGTCGCGCACCCGCGGATGTGCACCCGTGGTCGGAGGCTTCGGCGCGGAAGGCGCCAGCGGCGAGGTCGGCGAGGTCGGCGCCTTGGGAGCCGGCGCGGTCCCGCTGGGGCCGTGGGGCGTGACCCGCAGGACCGATCCGGGCCCCGGGTACAGCAGCCCTTCGTGACCGTCGCTCCAGCGCACGAGGTACGGAGGTGCGCCATCGTCCCCGCGGGTCTCGAGGACCTCGCCGTCGCGCACCGCGCCGTCGACCGTCGCGGCCGCGAGGATGATCCGGTCTCCAGGTCGAGCCTTCATGGTGTCCCTCCTGATGATGGTGTGGACCTACAGCTCCAGCCTGCGTCGGGCGGCCCTCGCGCGCGCGGGTCGAAGGTCCCGAGCCTTTGTCCCGCGGGGCGGCGGCCCGCCGGTCAGGGCAGGCTGAGCACCATCAGGGCGGCGACGCACACACCGACGAAGCCGATCGTCAGCACGTAGAGAACGGCCGAGCGGCCGATCGTGTCAGCCCCCATGACGTCGGCATCTCGCGCGAGCCGGTACATCACCACCAGCAGCGGTAGCAGCAGCACGGCGTTGAGCACCTGGGTGAGCACCAGCACCGGGACGAGCGAAACCCCCGGCAAGAGCACCGCACCGGCCGAGACGGCCGCACAGAACGCGAAGGTCGAGTAGAAGAGCGGGGCCCGGGCGAACCCGTCGTCCAGTGCGCCCTCGTGACCGGTGAAGTCACAGACGGAGTATGCCGTGGACAGCGGCAGCACGGCAGCGGCCAGCAGGGCGGCCCCGATGATGCCGACGGCGAACAGGGCGCTGGCGAAGCGACCAGCCAGGGGTTGCAGCGCGCTCGCGGCGTCGGACGCGTCGGTGATCGTCTGGTGCCGTGCGTGCAGGGTGGCCGCGCACGTGACCACGACGAACAGCCCCACGATGCCGGTGAGCACTGACCCCGTGACCACGTCGATCCGCTCGTACCGGAGGTCGGCGACGGTGAGCTTCTTGTCCACGGCATACGACTGGATGAAGCTCAGGCCCCACGGCGCCAGGGTCGTGCCCACGGTGGCGACCACGACCAGGACGGCATCGTGGGTGAACGGCATGGTCGGCAGGACCAGGCCCTCTGCGGCGCGACCCCAGTCCGGTCGCACGGCGAAGCCGGCGGCGACGTAGGCGACCAGCACTGCCGCGAGGGCCATCAGCAGGTGCTCGACGCGGTGGAAGCTGCCCTTGAGCATCAGCCCGGACACGACGACGGCGGTGGCCGGGACCGAGACGTAGCGCGAGACGCCGAACAGCTCGAAGCCCGCCGCGACCCCGGCGAACTCCGCGCAGGTCGTGCCCAGGTTCGCCAGGACGAGCAACAGGAGGGCCACGCCTCCCACGCGTGGCCCGTAGCGCTGACGAGCCAGGCCGATCAGCCCCTGCCCCGTCGCCACCCCGAGCCGTGCTCCGAGGCTGTGGAAGAGCACCAGCGCCGCCGTCGACAGGAGCAGGACCCAGGACAGCTGGTAGCCGTAGGAGGCGCCCAGGACCGAGTAGGTGGTGATGCCGGCGGGGTCGTCGTCCGACAGACCCGCCAGCACACCGGGGCCGACCACCGCAGCCAGTGCTGCGAGGGCGACACGACGACGACCACGAGGGCGGGACCGGACGGGACGGGTCTCGATGGTCATCTCCGGTCAGCTGTCCGGTCGGGTCGACCGGACGGCCCCTGGGCCGGCCGGTACCGCCGCCAGCCTGCCGTGCGCAACAGGCGCCGGACCGGGGGCGCCGCCGGCGGTGCCTGCAACGCGGCCAGCCGGGCGGCGTGGGTCGGGTGGGCGGCGGCCACCAGCCGGCTGGCGTCGTCGGGCGGCAGCGCAAGCAACAGGCGGCGCCCGGTGGCGGGGTGGGTGCCATGGATCGCGGCGGCGGCGTGGCCCGGCGGGAGTGCCCGGATCAGCTCCGTCGCATGCTCGGTGGTCAACCGGGTCAGCAGCTCGGCCAGCCCCCGGCTGTCCAGCCGGTGGAAGGCCGACGAGCCGGAGCCGAGCTGGAGCTGGTGTCCTCGGCGCGAGGTGAGGTGGAGGTCGGTCCAGTCCACGACCACCGGTGCCAACGGCGCAGCCAGCCGGCGCAGGCCCATCCGGCGCAGCACGGCGGCCAGCCCGACCTCGGCGGCCGCGACCTCCAGCGCGCCGTCCGGTTGGTACGCGAGGTAGAGGTCGGAGACCCGGGAGAGCCGGTAGTCCTGCAGGTCGACGACCTGCGTGTCCAGGACGTCTCGGGCCAGCAGGAGCTCGTCGACCTCCAGGGGGAGGTCCCGCACTGCTGAGGGAGGCGCAGTCGGCGCGGTCTCCTCGCGCAGCCGAACCGGACCGTCTCCGGAGACCCCGCTCACCGCCGACCAGGCCACGCGTCGCGTCGACGCCCGGCCGGTGCCGACGACCACGCCACTCACGCTGGGGTGGTCGTCACGCACGGTGACGGCCAGGTCGCGAAGCCGTCCTACGGGGTGGCCGTCCGGGGCGAACACCGGGCGCCCCAGGAGCTGCGAGAGCAGCAGCACGACCGGCTTGCCCTGCGGCGGGAGGTCACTCACACCGCAAGACAAGCCGGTCGGCGCTGGTCAGGACCAGAGCCCTACGTCCCATCCCACAGCTCCGACGCAGTCACGGGCGTCCCACGCAGTCACGGACGACCTCGATGTCCGCCTCGGCCCGGTCTTCGGTGCACTCCTGCACCGGCACCTCGGCCGAGGCGTTGCAGGTGCCGGTGCAGGAACTCGGCCCGACCGTTCACCCGAACAGCCGGTGGGCGAGCCGATGGGCCTCGACCTCGATCGCGCGAGCGCGCTCCTGCTCGCGCTCGTGGAGCAGTCCGAAGGTGAAACTGCTCTCGCCAGGGGCTCGGTCTGCCTTGTCGGCCAGAAGCCGCAGGAGCTGGGCGCTCACGATGCTGTCCTGGTGCTCGCCGAGCAGCTCCTGGAGCCGTCGAAACCCCTGGGCGGACGCGCGCGCTCCCTTGGGCTGGACGGCCGCCACCACTTCCGCGGCGTAGCGGGCTCGCTTGGCCGCCTTGCGCGCGCGGTGCATGTCCTCGACCCGACCGGAGCGGTGCGCATGGGCGAGTCGCGTGGAGACGGAGTCGTCGGCCTTCCGGACCATGGGAACGAGAGTCGAGGCGGTCCGGGTGGCCTCGGCGGTCCAGGGCGGCTCGGTGCACCATCGCGCGAGGTCGTCGACCAGCGCACGATGCCGATCACTCGTCAGTGCGTCGATCGCTGCCGCCCAGTGCTCCAGTCGGTACTGCCCGAGCTCCACGTCGATCCGCGTGCGGACCGGGCCGACGACCAGGTCCGCGTCGAGGTCCACCACGAGGGCATCGAGTCGGTCCTGCAGGACCTGCAGATCACGCACCGGGCCCAGAACTCCAGACCACCAACGGAGTTCGTGGTCCAGGTGTTCGGCAGCAACCGCGTTGAAGAGAGGGCCGAAGACGCGCAGGACCGTGCGGATGCGCCGCGTCGCCACCCTGCCACCGTGGACGACCGACTCGTCGCCCTCCCCAACGGCTTGGTCAGCGGCGAGCAGGGCGGTCACCTGCGCGGTGAAGTAGGGCCCGACGAGCGACGCGGCGGTGCCTTGGGTGGTCGCGGACCTAGTCATCGACAGACGCCTCCTCTCGCAGGGCCGGCCTCGATGAGAGGCTCTCATGCCGTCGGTGTCGCATCGGGGGCCTCCCCGCCGCCGGTCCTAGCGACGCGGCCGGACCGCCAGGTAGACGGTGTTGGTGGACTCGCCACCGGTGAGGGGGTTGGGGAAGGGGACCACGTGGGCGTCGGCGTGGTCGAAGACCTCACCCAGCCGCCGCACGACCTCGGGCTCGGGCGGTTCGTCCGACCAGAGCGCGAACGCGCCTGCGTCGGTGACCATGGCCGCGACACGGGCCAGGCCCTCGACCGTGTAGAGGTCGCCGTGGTCGTCGCGAAGCAGCCAGTCGGGTGCGTGGTCGATGTCGAGCAGCACCGCGTCGTAGGTGCGGTCGGCGCGGCCCGTGCGCACCAGGTCGAAGAAGTCGTCGCGCACCAGGCGCACACGCGGGTCGGCTGCCAGCCCCTCGGTGTCGGGGAACAGGTCGCGCTGGTGCCACGAGATCACCAGCTCCAGGGCCTCGACCACGGTGAGCTCCGCCACCCGGTCGTCCTCGAGGGCCGCCAGTGCGGTGTAGCCGAGCCCGAGGCCACCGACCAGGACCGTCAGCGACCCACCGCCCACCGCCGCGAGACCGATCCGCGCGAGCTCGCGCTCTCCCGTGGTGAACTGGCTGGACATCAGGAAGTCGTCGCCCAGCTTGACCTCGTGGACATCGCGCTCGGTGATGCGGTCCCACCGCCGACGAAGGCTGATCGTGCCCCAGGGGGTGTCACCCCAGTCCAGCTCCTCGATCCTCACCTCCCGAGACTAGTCCCGTTCATCGGCGCCGCCGGGACCATCGGCCCTGCACGGTGTGGGACGGCCCCCGCCACGATGAGGCGTGAGTGCGCGCCGCCCCTCCGCCAGCCCGTGGTTGCAGCGCCTGCCCACGCCCGGTCTCCGGTCGCTGTCGGCCTACCGGCGCACCTGGCTGGGCGGTGACGTGGTGGCCGGGGTCGCCGTCGCGGCATACCTCGTCCCGCAGGTCATGGCCTATGCGGAGGTGGCCCACCTCCCCGCCTCCGCGGGGCTGTGGGCCGCGGTCGCGTCGCTCCTCGTCTATGCGGTGCTGGGGTCCTCGCCCCAGCTCTCGGTGGGTCCCGAGTCGACGACCGCGCTCATGACCGCCACCGCGCTGGCCGGTCTGGCGCAAGGAGATCCGACGCGGTATGCGGCGCTCGCCGCCTCCCTGGCGGGCATGGTCGGCGTCATCTGCCTCGTCGCCCGGGTCGTGCGCCTGGGGTTCCTCGCCGACCTGCTCTCGCGGCCGGTCCTCGTCGGGTACATGGCCGGGATCGCGCTGCTCATGGTGGCGAGCCAGCTGGGCAAGCTCCTCGGCATGTCGGTGCGCGGGGAGAGCCCCCTGGCGCAGGTCGGCTTCACCGCGAGCCACCTGGCAGACACCGACGCCTCGACGGCGATCCTGTCCGTCGCGCTGCTGCTGGTGCTCTTCGTGGTGGGCCACTACGTGCCGCGCGCGCCGGTCCCGCTCATCGCCATGCTCCTGGCGGCGGCGGCGGTCGCCCTCCTGCACCTCGACTCCGCCGGCGTGGCCGTGGTGGGCGACGTGCCCCGGAGCCTGCCCCGGCCCCGGCTCCCGCTGCTCGACGGTGGCGAGCTCCTCGCGCTGCTGCCGGCAGCCTGTGGCGTGGCGCTGGTGGCCTTCTCCGACAACGTCCTCACCGCCCGCGCGTTCGAGTCCCGGAGCGGGACGCCGGTCGACGCCAACCAGGAGCTCCTGGCGCTGGGCGCGGTCAACCTGGCGGCCGGAGCGGCGCAGGGCTTCCCGGTCAGCAGCAGCGGCAGCCGCACCGCGATCGGACACGCCATGGGCAGCCGCACCCAGCTGCACTCCCTCGTGGCCCTCGCCACGGTGGTCCTCGCGGTCGCCTTCCTCGGTCCGGTCCTCGCGGCGTTCCCGCGGGCGGCGCTGGGCGTCGTGGTGGTGTATGCCGCCGTGCGGCTGGTCGACGTGTCCGAGTTCCGCCGGATCCTGGCCTTCCGCCGCATCGAGTTCGCGCTGGCGCTGGGGACGACCGTCGGCGTGCTCGCGCTCGGCGCGTTGCAGGGCGTCCTGGTCGCGGTCGTGCTCTCCGTCCTGGACCTCCTCCACCGGGTGACGCGGCCCCACGACGGAGTCCTGGGCTACGTGCCCGGGGTGGCCGGGATGCACGACGTCGACGACTACCCGCTGGCCGCCCCCGTCCCGGGGCTGGTGGTCTACCGCTACGACTCACCGCTGTTCTTCGCCAATGCCCAGGACTTCACCCGGCGGGCGCTGGCCGCCATCGACTCGGCCCCGGAGCCCGCCCGGTGGTTCCTGCTCAACGCCGAGGCGAACGTGAGTGTCGACCTCACGGCCGCCGACGCGCTGGAGTCGCTGAGGCGGGAGGTCGACCGGCGCGGGGTCGTCTTCGCCATGGCGCGGGTGAAGCAGGAGCTGCGGGACGACCTCGAACGGACCGGCTTCCTGGCGAAGGTCGGCGAAGGCCGGGTCTTCATGACGCTGCCGACGGCCGTGCAGGGGTATGTCGAGTGGTCGGTCGCGAGCCTCGGCCGGCCCCCCGAGGGGTTCGAGGCCCCTTAGCCGAAGGGGTTCGAGGCCCCTAAGCAGGGTGGGCTCGGGGGCTCAGGAGATGGCCTGGGCCGCCTCGACCGGCAGCACCACGAGCGTCCTCGGGACGGCGACGTCGGGTTCGGAGAGGTAGACCTCCCAGGCGTCGCCCGAGGCGTGCAGACCGTGCTGCGTGGCGAAGGCCGTGAGCGCTTCGTGCGCCCGTGCGGTCCCCGCGTAGTCGCCGAGGTGGGTGGTCCGCAGCACCTGGCCGCTCGGCAGGTGCGAGGCCTTGACCTCACCCTGGCCGAGCACCACACCGCTCACGGGGAACCCCACTTCCAGCGTGAGCTCGCGGTCGCCCTCCGGGTGGACCCGCGCGAAGGGTGGCCCGCTGATGGGGATCCCGTCCGCGCGGGCGACCTGCGAGACCCGCGCGAAGGCACTCCCCATGAAGGCGGGGACCTGGGTCGCGGGGATCGTGCCGCGGAGCACCAAGGTGGGTTGCTTCGTCAGCGTGGCGCGCTCGACCGCGTAATCACCGTGGTCGTCGCCCTGGTCGTGGTCGTGGTCGCGGTCGTGGTCGTGGTCGTGGTCGTGGTTGTCGTCGTGGTCGTGGCCGGTCATCGGTCTGCCCCCGCCACTGGGGCCGCGGGCCGGGAGAAGCTGGCCCGCCGCGTCGCGGACGCCACCAGCGTGACCCCGCCGGCGGTGAGGACGAGTCCCCCGAGCAGCGCGGCCGCGCCGAGTCCGCCGAGCCAGGACAACTGCGCCCCGACCGCCACGTCAGCACCCACCGTGGCGCTCCCGTCGGCATTCATCAGCACCAGGTCCCAGTCGCCGGGACGGGGAGACCAGACCAGCTCCAGCGGTCCACTGCCCACCTTCGACGCGTCCCAGATGGCCACGTCACCCGGCGGCGAAGCCGGTGCCGAGCCGCTGAAGTCGCGGTCGTCGTTCCGGCCCACGCCCGGGGTCGTGCGAGCGACACCGGTCAGGTAGCGGTCGACGGCGAACGACGGGGCGACCCCGACGAACACGGGGGCGCTGGCATCGGACACCACCCGGATCCGGAGGTCGCCGACGACCCGCCGGGGGAGTGCCGCGGACGCGCTCTCGATGCGCACGGGAGGCGCCACCACGGCATACCCGGGCGTGTCCACGTGGGTCTCCGCGACCGTGATGTACCCCGCGCTGTCCCGCGCGGTGTGGTCGACGACCTCCATCGCGAAACCTCCCGTCAGGACGCCCAGCCCGGCGACGCCGATGATCGACCCCACCACGAGCGCGACGACCCGTCCCGCGGTCCACCCGGGTTGCGGGGTCGGACGAGGTCCGGCGGTCCAGCTGACGGTCCCGCCGGACGGGACCGCGTTTGCGGCGTTCGGGACCTGGCCCACGGCGTTCGAGACAGCGTTCCCCGCGGCCGGGACGACGTACGCGCCGCTCGGGGCGACCGGGGCGGTGGCTCCGGAGCCGGTCACAGGAGGGCCACCGACGTCGGTCGGCGCCGGGTCGGGCCCCACCTCGTCCGGTCCCTGGTCGAGCCGGAAGGGCGGGTAGACGTCGGTCATCAGCCCGGCGTAGGCCCACACCCGCAGGACCCACCGGTTCAGTCCCAGGACCAGGTCGTAGAGGGGCCGTGGGTAGCTGCCGGTGGCGGCCAGGACGATCGCACTGACCAGCACCAGCAGGCCGACCAGGCCACCGCCCCAGGCGAAGCGGGCGGGCGGGTCGTCGGCGACCCACCAGGTGCCACCGCCCACGAGGATGCCCACGACGAGGTAGTGCGGCAGCGCCAGCAACCACCACTTCACCAGGACGAGCCCTCGCGACAGGTGGGCCGGGTAGTCCACCTCCAGGTGGGCCGGGTAGTCGGGGTCGTCCGCGAGCGTGAACGGCGGGTACCGGTCCGTGGCGAGGGCGCTGTACCCGTAGAACGAGACGCGCCAGCTCCACCGCAGCACACCCACGTTGAAGTCGAACACGGAGCGGGGGTAGCGGCCGGTGACGAGGATGGCGACGAACGCCACGATGCTCATCACCACGAAGGCGACCCAGAGGCACACGAGCACGATGGCGTGCGGGATGAGCAGCAGCCACTTCACGAGCCACAACCATCGTGACGCGTCGGGCTGCGGCTCTGCGTGCACGTGCACGGGATAGGGGCGTCCTCGTGGGGGCGCAGGTGGTGACTTCAGGGCTGTGGACATGCCAGTCCTCCTTCTCCGGACCCATTCACCGTCCCGCGGTCCGGGGAGGGCCGACAGGGACTTTCGCCCTTGGGGATCGGTCGCGCCGCGCGCAGGCGACCCTCCGGGTGGTCTCGAGGCTGCCCGTGACCTGGGCTGGGTGCGTCGGCCGGTGCGCACCCGGTGCGTGCGTCAGACCGAGCGGGCCCGCAGGAGGGAGGTCAGCGTGTATGCCGCGGCGCCGGCCACCAGGGCGCCCAGCCACGTCATCGGGCCCACTGCCACGGTGCCGAGGAGCTCGCGGACCGGCCCGACGACGACGGCGGAGGCGAGCATCGCCGCGGCGAGGAGCAGCAGGGGGAGCAGGGGGTCGGACCGCAGGCCCCACACATCCTGTCCGCGTCGGGGTGTCCGCAGTCCCCATGCCACGCCGAGCTGCCCGGCGCCGAGCGTCAGCAGCACAGCAGTCTGGATGGCGGCGTGCGGGCTCAGGGCCACCGCCACCAGCCCGGACCCAGCGAGGAAGGCGGCGATCACCCCGGTCCGCCACCCCAGGCCACCCGACATGGGGCCTTCCTGGGGGTTGCGCGGGCGCTGGCCGAGGGCAGCAGGGTCGGCCGGCTGCGCGGCGAGGCCGGCGCCGGCGAAGCTGTGGGTGAGCAGGTTCAACCAGAGGATCTGGGCGGGCTGGAGTGGCAGTGACGTGCCGACGAGGGGACCCGCCAGCATGATGAGGACCTCCGAGCCGCCTCCTGACAACCCGTAGGTGAGGAACCGCCGGATGTTCGCGTAGACGCGTCGGCCCTCGGCGATGGCGCGGACGACCGTGCCCAGCTCGTCGTCGGCCAGGACCAGGTCGGCAGCCTGGCGGGCGACCTCGGTGCCCCGCACGCCCATGGCGACACCGATGTCAGCCTGTCGCAGGGCCGGGGCGTCGTTGACGCCGTCGCCGGTCATCGCGACGACCTCGCCGGACGCCTGGAGGGCGCGCACGAGGGTGTGCTTGTCCGCTGGTGTCGCGCGGGCGAGGACGGAGACGTGGTCCGCGAGGTGCTGGTCGACGGCGGTGCCGGCCTCCGACAGGCTGGTCGCCGGCTCCCCGTCCCCGATCCCGACCGCTTCGGCGACGGCGACGGCGGTCGCCGGGTGGTCGCCGGTGACCAGGAGGACCCTGATGCCGGCCGCGTGGCACGCGGCGACCGTGGCCCGCGAGGTCTCACGCACCGGGTCCTCGAGACCCACGAGCCCCACCAGCCGGGGGCCGGCCGCCGGGGTCGGTCCCGTCCGACGGTCCTCGGCGACCGCGATGACCCGCATGCCGCGTCGGGCCCAGGCGTCCGCCTGGCTGCGCGCCTCGGCCAGGGCCGCCGCCGAGTCCACGAGCCAGCCCTCGGTGAGCATGGACTCGGGAGCGCCCTTGTGCCACGTCACCACGGTCGCTCCGGGATCCTGGGTGTCCCTGCGGTCCCCGGCACCCGAGTGGGTGGTGCTCATCCGTTTGCGGACGCTGTCGAAGGGCACTTCCGCCAAGCGGGGGTAGGCCCGCCGGAGGGCCGCCACGTCGGCGCCCGACGCGGTCACCGCCCGCAGCAGGGCGTCCTCGGTCGGGTCGGCATGGGCGCGGCCGGTGCCCTCGTCGATCGCGGCGTCGCTGCACAGGGCCAACCCCCGGAAGAGCAGTTCGCCGTCCACGCCGGGCGGGCACCACGTGTCGCGCACCGTCATGCTGCCCAGCGTCAGCGTCCCGGTCTTGTCCGTCGCCAACACGGTGACCGACCCCAGCGTCTCCACCGCAGCGAGGTCGCGCACCACGGCATTCCGGGCGGCCATCCGGCGCGCGGCCAGGGCCAGGCTCACCGTCACGACCAGTGGCAGGGACTCCGGCACCGCCGCGACCACCAGCGCGATCGCGGTCAGCACCATCTCCTCGATCGGCTCGCCCCGGAGCACGCCGAGGCCCAGGACGACGCCGCTGAGGGCGATGGCCGCGACGGCGAGCTGGGACGACAGCCGCGACATCCTGCGCTGCAAGGGTGTCGCGGGGGGCGCACCCACCATGAGAGAGGCGATGCGGCCCACCGAGCTGGTGCTCCCCGTGGCCACCACCCGGGCCACCCCACGGCCGTGCACGACGACCGTCCCCGAGCGCAGGAGGGTGGCTGGCGCGTACGGGCCTGCTCCTGGTCCCGAAGGGGCGTCGCCGACAGCGCGTGGAGCCGGGTCCGCGCCGAGGTCCGGGCCGAGGTCTGGGCCAGGGGCGGGGTCTGGGGCAAGGTGGGGGCCTGGGTCGGGGCCGGTGTCCTTGTCGACCGGTAGCGCCTCCCCGGTGACCACCGACTCGTCGACCTGCAGGCCGGCACCGTCCACGAGCACGGCATCAGCGGGCACCAGGTCACCTTGGCGGAGCCGGACCAGGTCACCGGGCACGACGTCGACCGCCGGCACCTGGGTCACCTTGTCCGACCGGATGACCCAGGCCTGGGTGGTGACCATGGCCGCGAGCGACCGGACCGCTCGGCTCGCCTGCACCTCCTGCCTGACGCCGATGGCCGAGTTGACGACGACGACCAGGGCGATCACCGCGGCATCCGCGACGTCGCGGGTCAGGAGGGTCAGTGCCAGGGCGCCCAGCAGCACGAGGACCAGGGGGTCGCCCAGGCTGCGCAGGATGCGGCGCACCAGCCCGGGCTCCGGGGTCACGGGCAGGGCGTTGGAGCCGACGCGGGTCAGTCGGTCGGCTGCCTCGGCACGGGTCAGGCCGGTCACCATCAGGTCGACCTCCATCACGACCGCAGACGCAGGACCGGGTCCGGGACCTGAGGGTGAGGTCTCATCGTGGCACTCCCAACGGCGCTGTGGACCTCCAGCCTGCGTCCGCGCGGGCGCCCGGCTCGTGGGCCCAAGGTCCCGCGCTCTCAGGATCCGGCCGGCCCAGGACGGGAAGCCGGGACCTTCGACCCGTGTCCCGGGTGGCACCGGAGGGGACGGTGACGATGGAAGGAGGTGCGATCGATGACTGAAGATCCACTGTCGACACGTGCCGCGGAGGGTGCGGGAGACGAACAGGACCTGCGCCAGCGAGCGGTGCGCCGGCTGGAGGCGAAGCGCGGCCTGATGGGTCACGCCCTCGCCTACGTCATGGTCAACCTGCTGCTCATCGCCATCTGGTGGACCACGAGCAGAGGCTTCTTCTGGCCGGTCTTCCCCCTGTTCGGTTGGGGGATCGGCCTTGCCTTCCACGCCTGGGACGTGCTGTCGCCGGCCCCCGGACCGCGCCAGATCGAGGCCGAGATGGAGCGGCTCCGCCGGCGTCCATGAGGTTTCAGCCGACCTTCGAGCCGAACCCGGAGCTCCGCGAGCGGCGGGTCGTCACGCAACACGTCAGGACCGCCAGGGTCCTGGCGCTCGTCACGGCCGCCGTCGCCGTCGTGGTCGGGGCCTGGACCGTGGCCGACCCGGGGTTGCTCCACGGTCCCGCCGCGATGCAGGGCTCCGCGCGCGGCACCGCACTCGTGCTGGTCCTCGTGGCGGTCCCGGTCCTGGTCATCTCGGTGTGGCGGGCCGGGCAGGGCTCCGGGGTGGCGCTCCTCACCTGGGGAGGAGCCCTGCTGTACGTCGTGTACAACGCCGTCCTGCTGCTCTTCCTGACGCCGTTCAACAGTGCGTTCCTCGGGTACGTCGCGATGCTGGGCTGCGCCCTGTGGTCCACCGGCTACCTGCTGACCTTGCGCGAGCTCTGGCTCGTGGGGCAGTCACTGGCGACCGGTCCCAGGGTGCGGCTCGTCGCGGCATACCTGGGGGTGGTCGTGGTCCTCAACGGCGCGGCCTGGCTCGCCCGCGTCGTGCCTGCGCTGGACGACCCGTACCCGACCCCGATGCTGGCCGGGACCGGGGTGGCGACCAATGTCATCTACGTGCAGGACCTGGCGGTCTGGCTCCCGCTCGCTGCGGTGGCCGCCGTCTGGCTGGCCCGACGCCGGGCCACCGGTGTCGTGGTCGTCGGCGCCCTGCTCGCCATGTGGGTCATCGAAGCGATCAGTGTCGCGGTGGACCAGTGGTGGGGTGCCACGGCCGACCCGGCCTCGACCGTGGTGTCCAAGGGACTGGTGCTGCCGTTCCTCCTCATCGCGCTGGTCGGCGTGGTGCCGCTGGTGGCGCTGGTCCGGCCGGCCGGCCGGGACCGTGCTGAGCACCGCGCTGGACCGACTCGAGGGACCCGCGCGACCGAGGAAGCCGCCCAGGGTGGGTAGGCACGGATGTCCCGACCGGGCCCGCCCTTTCCGCCTACGCTGGGCGCATGGCGGACAAGCGCTGGGGTGGACAGGACGAGGGCGGCACCGGCACGCCACCCGCAGGTGCCCGCTGGCCCCTGTCGACCCTTGACCTGGACGACCTCGTGGAGGAGCTCAGGGCCAGGGCGGGGACTGCGCGCGAGTCACAGCTGCGGCTCAGCTCGCTGCTCGACGCGGTGGTCGCCGTGAGCTCGAACCTCGACCTGGCCGAGGTCCTGCACCGCATCGTGGTGGCCGCCTGCGACCTGGTCGACGCGAGCTACGGCGCCCTCGGGGTGCTCGGTCCCAGTGGGGAGGAGCTCGTCGAGTTCGTGACCCAGGGCATGAGCGAGGAGGAGCGCGCCGCGATCGGCCCGCTGCCCCGGGGCCACGGACTGCTGGGCATGCTGATCCGCAGCCCGCACCCCCAGCGCGTCAGCGACATCGGTGAGCACCCCGACTCCTACGGCTTCCCGCCGAACCACCCGCCGATGACCAGCTTCCTGGGGACTCCCGTGAGCATCCGCGACCAGGTGTTCGGCAACCTCTACCTCACCGACAAGCGGTCGGCCAAGGAGTTCAGCGAGGACGACGAGGCCATCCTCGTGGCCCTGGCGGCAGCGGCCGGTGTGGCCATCGAGAACGCCCGTCTCTACGACCGGACCAGGTCCCAGCGGCACTGGGCCGAGGTGGTCAGGGACGCCAGCCAGTCGCTGCTGGCCGGCGAGCCCGAGGACGAGGTGCTCACCACGGTCGCGCGCCAGGTGTGTGACCTGACCGAGGCGGACTCGTGCCTGATCGCCCTGCGGCACGAGTCCGACCTGCGCGTCGCCGGGTCGGCGGCCCCCGGCGAGCCCGAGGCCGAGGCGCCCCGGTCGCGCCCGACCAGGGGGAGCACCCTGCTCGACCCCGAGGTGCGGGCTGCCATGTTGCAGGAGGCCCACTTCGTCGACCGACCGGAGGGTGGGACGAGGGCCTTGGTGCCGCTGACCCTCGGGGAGGCCGCGGTGGGGATCGTGCTCCTGGACTGGTCGCTCGACCAGCCCCAGGACCGGCTCACGGTCCTCGCCGAGTTCGCGCAGGGGCTGGCCGTGTCGCTGGAAGCCGCCAGCGCCCAGCACGAGCGTGCGCGGTCGGAGCTCTACGAGGACCGCGACCGCATCGCCCGTGACATGCACGACCACGTGATCCAGCGGCTCTTCGCCACCGGGATGTCGCTCCAGTCCGCAGCCCGCACCAGTGACGAGGCGGTCCGGGCCAAGCTCGATGGCGCCGTCGACGAGCTCGATGCGGCCATCCGCGACATCCGCCACACCATCTTCGCCCTGCACCGCGCGCCGGGAGCCAGGGCACTGACCACGGAGATCTCGTCGATCTGCCGGGATGCCGCGGTCACCCTCGGGTTCCCTCCTGACCTGCGCCTCACCGGTCGCACCGACAAGGTGCCGGAGCCCCTGGCTGCAGACCTCCTCGCCGTGCTGCGCGAGGCCCTGAGCAACGTCGCCAAGCACGCCGCTGCCTCCTCGGTCCAGGTCGCCATCCAGGTCGACGGTGACGTGATGGTCAGCGTGGCCGACGACGGGACCGGGCTGCCCACCGACATCCACCGCTCCGGCCTGGACAACCTCCTGCGGAGGGCCCAGAAACAGGGTGGCTCGCTCGAGATCCACTCCGAGCCCGGTCACGGGACGCAGCTCACCTGGCGGGTCCCGCTCGACGAGGACTCCCGCGACGGTTGAGGGACCTTGTGCCCTGCTCCGGCGCACCTGTGCGGGTGAGGGTGTGATTCATGACCGACCGCCAGGCAGAGGCTGGGACGCGGGCGCACAGCCTGGACGTCGCCCAAGGGCACCTCGGGATCGTCGTCGGCTTCGACGAGTCGCCCGAGGGCGAGCTGGCGCTCGGCTGGGCAGCGGACCACGCGAAGCTGTGCGACCTCCCGCTCGTCGTCGTGTATGCCGCGAACCCGCCGGCCGTGCTGCCGTGGACCTCGGGTGCCTTCCTGCCGAGCCAGACCGACCTGCGCCAGACCGCAGCCAGGGTCGCGCGTCGCGGGGCCGAGCGCGTCCGGCGGAGCCACGAGGGCGTGCAGGTCCACAGCACCGGGGTGGTGGGCAGCCCAGCCGCCGAGCTGGTGGCGCTGTCCGGGTCGGCGAGCCTCGTGGTCGTGGGGCACCGGCCGACCTCGGCGATCCCGGGTAGCGGCCTGGGCTCGGTCTCCTTCGCGCTGAGCGCCCACGCCAGGTGTCCGGTCGTGGTCGTGCAGGGGGAGACCCTCCGACAGCGCGGTCCGGAGCGACCCGTCGTCGTCGGGGTGGACTCGTCCAGGTCGTCCCTGCGTGCGGTCTCCTTCGCCGCAGACGCCGCAAAGGCGGCGGGGGCGGAGCTCGTGGTCGTGTCGGCGTGGACGAAGCCCGACCGGGAGCCGTGGATGAACGAGCTGTGGTCGGACCCGGGGCGGACCGCCGATCGGCTCGCCGCTGCCTACGAGGCCGCGGCCTCGTGCGCCGAGGACGCAGTCGCGCAGGTCAAGCAGCAGCACCCGGACATCGTGACGGAGACGCGGACTCCCGAAGGTCCGCCAGCCGAGGCGCTCCTCGCCGAGTCCGAGGACGCCGGCCTGCTGGTGGTCGGTCCGCGGGGTCATGGTGGCTTCGCGGGGCTGGCCCTGGGCTCGGTCACCCGGGCGGTGATCCGACACGCCGAGCTGCCCGTGGCGGTCGTGCGTGAGGGCGCGCTGTGAGACGTGGTCCTATCGTGTCCCCCAGGACGAAGAGGAGGACGGCTGATGACGATCCGCGTCTACCTGCTGGATGACCACGAGGTGGTCCGTCGAGGGCTGCGCGAGCTGCTCGAGGTCGAGGACGACATCGAGGTGGTGGGTGAGTCCGCCAGCGCCGGCGAGGCGACCCGCCGGATCCCCGCCCTGCGCCCCCACGTCATGGTGCTCGACGCGCGGCTGCCCGACGGCTCGGGGATCGACGTCTGCCGCGACGTCAGGTCGATCGACCCCTCCGTCGCAGGGATCATCCTGACGTCCTACGACGACGACGACGCGTTGCGCTCGGCGGTGCTCGCCGGGGCAGTCGGCTACCTGCTGAAGGACATCCGGGGCAACGACCTGGTGGCCTCGATCCGCCGGGTCGCAGCGGGGGAGTCGCTGCTCGACAGTGCAGTGGTCGCCCGGCTCCGGGAGCAGTGGGGGCACGACGTCCAGGACCCCCGCCTGGCCACCCTGTCCCCGCAGGAGCGCCGCATCCTGCAACACATCGCCGAGGGGCTGACCAACCGGCAGATCGGCACGACCATGTCGTTGGCCGAGAAGACCGTGAAGAACTACGTCACCTCCGTCCTGGCCAAGATGGGCATGGAGAGCCGGACCCAGGCTGCGGTCTACGTCGCGAGCCAGGTGCCGCCGTCGGGTCGACCCGGCAACCACGGCCAGCCGTAGCCGCGCCCCAACCGGCACCGGGACCAATGGCCCCGGTGGACCTGGCCCTCACGCGGCACTCTGGTCGCACGGTCACGACCGCGTGACCGGGTCCGGAGGACGGTGAGCTGATGGCAACGCAGAGATCCAGCACGGTCGTCGTCGGGTGCGACGGGTCGTGGCACAGCCACCGAGCCGTCGTCACCGCGACGTGGGAGGCAGTCAGACGCGACGCCGACCTCACGGTCCTCGTCGTCCCCGCCCCGCACGAGCCGCGCTCGGACCGCCTCGGCGAGGTGCTGCGCAGCGAGGAGGAGGCCCTCGCCTCAGCCCGGGCCACGGCCGAACGTGGCGTGTCGTGGGCGCTGGAGACCGACCCCACGGTGCGGGCTCGCGCGATGGTGTCGACGGCAGGCGCACCGGAGCTGGACGCCCTCCTGGGCGGAACGGAGCTGCTCGTCCTGGGCGGCCACGGTCGCGGCGGCCAGCGCGCGTTCTCCCTCGGGACGACGAGCCTGTGGCTGGCCCACTCCGTGCGGGGCCCCCTGCTGCTTTCCGCGCCCGACGGACCCCTCCACCCGGCCGGGCTGGCGGCGGTCGTCGTCGGCCTGGACTCCCAGCCGTCGTCGCTCCACGCGCTCAGCCACGCGGCATACCTCGCGGCCACGCGCGGGGCCGAGCTCGTGGTGGTCTCGGCCGTCCTGCCGAGGCAGGCCCACGTGGTGGCAGCGGTCGCCCGCGCGGCGCAGGACGCCTCGGCGGCTCTCGAGTCCCTGGAGGCCCCACTGACCAGGATCACCGTCAAGGTCACCGCGGCACTCGTGGTCGATGCGCTGCTGGAAGCCTGCGCGCCCGGGGCGCTGCTCGTGCTCGGGAACCGCGGTGTCGGCCGCGTGCAGGGCCCGGTCCCGGGGTCGCTGACGCAGCGGGTGATGGAGCGCGCCACCTGTGACCTGGCCCTCGTGCCGCTTCCGGTCCCACCCCCTGTGGACGGCATCCTCGGCGCGGCAGCGTCGGCGGACGCCCAGGACGCCCCCTCGGCCGACGCCCACGCAGCTCGCTAGGCCCCACGCTGCTCGACAGGCGCGG
The DNA here is from genome assembly GCF_039531795.1 of Pedococcus bigeumensis. Lineage (NCBI taxonomy): Bacteria > Bacillati > Actinomycetota > Actinomycetes > Micrococcales > Intrasporangiaceae > Pedococcus > Pedococcus bigeumensis. The sequence continues at coordinate 1,249,685 of NZ_BAAAQS010000001.1, forward strand.
ACCCACTCGACAGGCGCGGACCCAACAGGCGCGGACCCGACCAACCCGTCAGTCGGTGGCGACCGCTGGTTCTCCCGTCACCTGCCGCCCGCCGTCGTGGTCCGGAGGGACCAGGGCCTCGGCCGGGAGCTGGTGCCACGCTGCGCCTCGGGCGTGCGACCCCTCGTCGGCCACCGGACGGAGGCCGCCGGTCGGACGGGCGGATCTGCGCGTGAGCAGCAGGTCGCAGGGAGGGGCGGAGAGCAGCGCACCCACCACGGGGTCCTCCTGTGGCGGGCACCCCGGGCGCACTCCGAGGACGAGCACGTCCTCGGAGTCGACGTGGTCGCGCAGTGCGTTCACCACCGGGCGGTGCGTGACGACGACCTGGGCGGGGAGGAACCCGGGAGACGCCTGCGTGAACGACGCCAGCGCGTCCAGCCAGCGGTGCTCCATGCGGTGGTCGACGCCCCGCACCGCGCGGAGGCGGGCGTGCAGGACCACCAGGTGGCGGCGGCGCAGCTGGGCCTCCACGGCGGCAGCACCCACCAGGTGCACGTCGCCGGGGTCGTCCGACACCCCGACCACGACCGCGGGTTCGTGCATGCGCGGCCTCGAGCTGACCCGGGCCTGGGCGACGACGTAGACGTCCGCGCGCGCGACGACGGCTGCCGAGGACACCGGGGGGTCGACCATGTCCCGCAGTCCCGAGGCCTCGGTGACCACCAGGGCGGCCTTGCCCAGCTCGTGCAGTGCCTCGGGCGCCGTCGACCCTGGTGCCGCGCTCGCGACGACGCGCCAGGAGGCCTCGATGCCCTGGCTGCTCGCCGCCCGCTGCCACGAGGGCCACTGGGGTGGCGGCGCCGCGAGTGACAGCACGCGCAGGCCGGCGCCCCGGGCCGCGGCCTCGGCTGTCGCGCGGGCCATCACCCGGACCGACGGCTCCGTCGGCATCCAGGCGAGCACCCGTGCCGCCCTCATCACGCAGGCCCCGCCCGACCTTCGACGGTGGTGTCCGTCGCAGCCATCCGGGCGCTCCTGACACCGGGGACCGTGGCGGCCGTGCCCAGCGCCGCCTCCGTCAGGTGTGCGGGAACGGGATCGATCGTCACGTGACCGGAGTGGACGGTGGCTCGCCATTCCGGGTGCCCGGCGGCGTCGAACGCCGACCTGACCGCCCCGGCGACCACCTCGTCGGGGACCGCGAGCGACCGCAGGATGTCGCTGCGGCTCACCATGCCGACCAGCTGTCCACCGCCCTCGACCACGGGCAGGCTCTTCCAGCCGGTGTCCGCCAGGGTCAGCGCCACGTCGGCGCAGTCCGCGTGCGCCGTGACGCACAGGGGGTCCACCGTCATGACGTCGCCAACCAGGCCGTCCTGGGGCTCGGTCGCCTCGGAGGGGCGAAGGTGCGCCCGTGGGTCGCGAGGGAGCGGCTCCCGCAGGATGTCCGCCTCGGACAGGATCCCGACCACTCGCTCGTCCTCGTCCACGACCGGGAGCGCCGTGACGCCGGCCGTCCCCAGCAGGCGGATGGCGTCATCGATCGACGCGTCGGCTCGGATGCTCAGTGCGGGTGCCGTCATGACCTCGCCGACCAGCATCGTCGTCCCCTTCCTCGTCGTTGGGACCACCCTGCGGCTCCCCTCGGCGCAGGCACAGGGCCCTAGGTCCCGCCGGGTCCTGGGGCCGGCCGGGACCTAGGGCCCTGTGCCGAGCCCTCGGGCGGAGGAAGGCTTGGGGCACATCCGATGGGGCACGTCAGCACGCGGACGACCCAGTCAGCACGCGGACGACCGAGTCAGCACGCGCACGAGAGGCATGGAGATGACGCAGGAGCCAGGCACGGCGCACGGGGCGGTCGTCGTCGGGGTCGACGGCTCGGAGGAGTCGTTGGTCGCCCTCGACTGGGCCGTCGAGACAGCGATGCTGGAGGGACGTCACCTGCACGTCGTCCACGCACTGGCGCGTCATGGCAACCACCAGGGCGCGGCCATCGTCGACACCGCCAGGCGGCGGGCGGGGGTGCTGGCTCCGGCCATCCGGGTGACCGCCGAGTTCGTCGAGGGCACCGGGACCGCAGCCCTGGTCGCGGTCTCCCGGTCCGCGGCGATCGTGTGCGTCGGTGCGCACGGGGAGACCGGGTTCCGACCGCGCTTCCTCGGCTCCACCGCCCTGAGCGTGGCCTCGGCGGCACTGTGCCCGGTCGCGGTCATCAGGGAGCCCCTGATGGGGGGCGAGCGGGCGCGACGGATCGTCGTCGGTGTGGACGAGGCGGCCGGGTCGCACGACGCGATCGGCTACGCCTTCGCGCAGGCCGACCTGCGCGGCGTCCCCCTCACCGCCGTGCACGCCTGGCACTCCTCCGACCGCCTCGGGCTCAGCGGCGCGGTGACGCCCGCGGACCGGTGGCAGACCCTCATCGGCAACGAGGAGGCGGCGATGGCCGAGTGCCTGGCGGGGTGGTCGGAGAAGTACCCCGACGTCGAGGTCAGCCGCGTCTCGATCCGCCGGTCGTCCCACGGGGCGATCCTGGCCACGGCCGGCGATGCCGTCCTGATCGTCCTGGGATCCCGTCAGCCGCGACCGCAGCCCGACCTGGTCGGCTCTCCCACCATCCGGCGGGTGCTCCAGGATGCCGTCTGCCCCGTCGTGGTCGTCCCCCAGACGACGCACTGACCGGTCCGGCACGAGGCCTTCCCACTCGAGACCCATCCCACTCGAGACCCCTCGCCACTCGAGAGCCCTAGGTCCCTACCGGGTCGCGGCGCGACCACCGAGACTGGCCAGGTGACCCGGCCGACGACCCCACACCCCCGGCCCGCGGCCGTGGCTGGTGGCCACGCCGTGGACGGGCCGGGGGCGGCGTCCTCGTCCGGTGGGGCCGCGGCGGAGGTGCGCGAGACGCACTCGGCGGTCGTGCTGCTGTGCGGCGACCTCGCCTACAAGGTGAAGAAGCCGGTGGACCTGGGCTTCCTCGACTTCAGCACCCCGGAGCGGCGCCGGGCCGCCTGTCACCGCGAGCTCCTGCTGAACCGCCGGATGACTCCCGATGCCTACCTCGAGGTGCTCGACGTGCTCGACGAGCTCGGTCACCAGCGGGACAGCGTCCTGGTGATGCGACGGATGCCCGACGAGTGCCGCCTCGCCACCCTGGTCAGGCGCGGCGTCGACGTCTCATCCGGGATGCGCCGTCTGGCCAAGCAGGTGGCGACGTTCCACGCGACGGCGCGGACCAACGGCGAGATCGGGGCCGAGGGCGGCCCGGAAGCACTTGGGCGTCGGTGGCAGTCCAACATCGCGGGGCTGAGGGAGCTGGCGCCGAGTCGCGTCACGGCCGAGCAGGTCGACGAGGTCGAGACCCTGGCCCGCGCGTACATCGCCGGACGGGTCGGCCTGCTGGAGGAGCGGGTCCGCGACGGACGGGTCCGCGACGGCCACGGCGACCTCCTCGCCGATGACGTCTTCCTGCTCCCTGACGGGCCACGGGTGCTGGACTGCCTCGACTTCGACGACCACCTGAGGTGGATGGACGTGGTCGACGACGTGGCCAGCCTGGTGATGGACCTTGAGCGGCTCGGAGCGCCCCAGGTGGCGGAGCAGCTCGTGCGTGACTACCACGAGTTCTCCGGGGCGGTCGAGCCGGCGTCGTTGTCCCACCACTACGTCGCGTACCGCGCCGTGATGCGGGCCAAGATCGCGGCCATCCGCGAGCGGGCCGCGGCCGGAGCTGCCGCGGCGGACGCGGCAACCGAGGCTGGGCTCCTCGTGGGTCTGGGCCTGCGCCACCTGCGGGCCGGCCTGCCCCGCCTGGTGCTGGTCGGCGGAGCGCCCGCCGCCGGCAAGACCACCGTGGCCGACCGGGTGGTGGAGCGGCTCCAGGCGGCCGGGCTCACCGCTGACCGCCTCCGCAAGGAGCTGGCCGGCCTCGACCCGCGAGAGCACCACCCGGAGGCGTTCGGGGAGGGTCTCTACTCGGCCGCACACACGACCGCGGTCTACCGGGCGCTGGCGACCAAGGCGAGGTTCATGGTCGGCCACGGCGAGACGGTGGTGGTGGACGCGTCCTTCGCGACGCCCGGCCAGCGCGAGCTCTTCCGGGCCGTTGCCCGCGAGCTGCACACCCCCGTCGTCGAGCTGGAGTGTGTCGCCCGGCCGGAAGAGCTGACCTCTCGGCTACGCAGTCGCGAGCTCCACCCCAGCCGGTACAGCGACGCGGACCTGGCGGTCGGCACGAGGCTGGCTGCCGAGCGGGTGGCCTGGGCGGGGGCCACGCCGATCGACACGTCCGGCTCGGTCGACGAGAGCGTGGACGCCGCGGTGCGGGCCGTGCAAGCGGCATCCGTGTCCGGCTGACCAGCGGCGACCGAGGGTCAGGTCACGTCGCGCGAGGTGGAGGGGACGACCACGACCGGGCACCGGGAGCGGTGCAGGGCGCGCGCGCTGACCGACCCGAGGAGCAGGCCGGCGAACCCGCCCCGTCCCCGCGTTCCCAGGACCAGGAGCTGCGCATCGCCCGACGCCTCCTCGAGGGCGTCGATGGTCTCGCCGCGGATGAACTCGGTGCTCGCCTCCACGTCGGGGAACTTCTCCCGGAGCCCGGCGAGCATCTCGCTCATCATCACGCGCTGCGCCTGGGCGGCGTCCTCCCACTCGTCCTCGTCGTCGACGACCCCGGACGCGAGCGGGCCCGGCTCCTCCCACCACCAGGCGTGCACGGCCAGGAGTGGTGCGCGTCGCGCGGACGCCTCGGCGAAGGCCCACTCGAGGGCCGGGAGGGAGTGCTCCTCGTCGTCGACCGCGACCACCACGTCCAGGGGGCCGTCGCCCTCGTTCCCGGGCTCGGTCCACCCGTGGGGGACGACCATCACGGGGCACTGGGCGTGGGTGGCCACCTTGCCGGTCGTCGCGCCGAGGACGACGCTGCCGAACCTCCCGAGGCGACTCGCGCCGAGGACCATCGTCGACGCCGTGCGGCTGGCCTCGACCAGGGCCGCGGACTGGTCGTCGACGACCGTGGCGCTCGTGGCCTCGAGGTCCGGTGCCCAGGACCGCACGAGGTCGAGACAGCCGGAAGTGAGGGCGCGTTGCCGACCGAGGCGCTCAGGGGTCCACGGCACGATCCCGATCGCCGTGGCATGGAGGACGTGGAGTGGGCGGTGGTGCCGGCGCGCCTGGGCGATGGCCGCCCGGAGCGGGCGCTCGTCGGCGTCGGTGCCCTCGACACCCACGACCACGGCACCGCGAGGCTGGTTCTCGTTGTGGATCATGACGCTCCTCGGGATGTCAGAGGTGCTCGCGCACGGGGGGCACAGGCAGGTGGAACTGGCGCTTCGGCGGGTGGAGCTCGCGGTGGGCCGTCGGGTCTTCGGACGTGGGCACGACCGCCACGGGGCAGTGCGCGCCGTGCAGCACGCCGTGGGTGACGGAGCCGAGGACGAGGCTCTTCACGCCTCGGCGGCCCCGGGTCCCGAGCACCAGCAGGGCGGCGTTCTCGCTCTGCCGGACGAGCTCGGCGACGGGATGGCCACGGACCACGTCCCGGCGGACGTCAACCGTGGGGAACTCGCCGGCATACCCCGCGAGCACCTCGGCGACGACCGTGCGTTCCTGCTCATCGGCCTGTTGCCAGTCGACCGACACCGCCACGGCAGCGGCCGTGTCGTCGAAGTCGAGGTCCCAGGTGTGCACCACCGTCAGCCCGAGGTCGTGGGCCGCCGCGAACTCGAACCCGAAGCGCAGGGCCGCCGCGGAGCTGACGTCGCCAGCCAACCCGACGACCACGCGCAGCCCGTCCAGCGAATGGCTGGCCTTCTCCCGCAGCACCACCACGGGGCAGTGCGAGCGAGGGGTGACGTAGGCCGACACCGAACCCATCAACAGGCCACGGATGGTGCCGAGTCCGCGGGCACCCAGGACGACCAGCGGGGCCGTCGTGGAGGCCTCGACGAGGACGGTCCCGGGGTCGCCCGCCACAGCCATGGCGGTGACGTCGAGGTCCGCGTGGGCCTCCCGGGCCCGTGCTGCCGCGGCCGCGCACCCAGCCTCTGCCGCCGTCCGGAGAGCGCTCGACGGCTGCGGCGTGGGTGGCTCACCGGGCCCGGCCGACCTGACCGCCGGGAAGTCCGGGGAGAAGGCCTCGAGCACGAGCAACGGGGCACCCCTGCGGCTCGCCTCGTCCGCGGCCCAGTCGAGGGCCAGTGCTGCGTGGGGCGATCCGTCCACCCCGACCACGACGGGTGGGTGGCTCTCGAAGTCGGTGGTCATGTCGTCCCTTCCTCCTGGGCGGGCACCGGTGCCCGGGGGTGGAGCCCTGGTCCTCCCAGTGTTCGAGGGGCGCGTCCCCGTCGACAGGGCCGTAGGTCCCGGGCCCTGGTGCAGGACAGGACCTTTGCCCCTGTGGGCGTGCGCCTGGCCGTGGGCAGGGTGCCACCCAAGGGGTGGTTCCGAGCGAGCCACCGAGAGGGGAAGGGGTCAGCCGTGAGCGGCGATGCGCGGGGCGCGGCAGGGAGCGCCGTCCCCGACATGATGCCGGCCTGGGAGGTCACCGGCGCGGCCGGGACGCGCGGACGCGTCCGGCTGACCGAACGCCCGGTGCCGGCGCCCGGGCACGGCGAGGTCCTCGTCCGCGTCGAGGCCTGTGGTGTCTGCCGGACCGACCTGCACGTCGCCGACGGCGACCTGCCGCCGCACCGTGACCGGGTCGTCCCCGGGCACGAGGTCGTGGGGGTGGTGGCCGCCGTGGGGGCGCAGGTCGAGGGTGTCCGGGTGGGCGACCGCATCGGGATCGCGTGGCTCCGAGCCACCTGCGGCACGTGCCGGTGGTGCCGCAACGCCGCGGAGAACCTGTGCGTGCGGCCCGCCTTCACGGGCTGGGACGCCGACGGAGGGTATGCCGCGTACGCCACCGTCCCCGCGGCATACGCCTATCGGCTCCCCGAGGGGCTCGATCCCCTCGAGGCCGCGCCCCTGCTCTGCGCGGGGATCATCGGGCTGCGGGCGTTGCGCCGCACCGGGATCCGTGCGGGCGGACGCCTCGGGATCTACGGGTTCGGCGCCAGCGCCCACCTGACCGCGCAGATCGCGCTGCGGGAGGGCGCCGAGGTCCACGTCCTGACGCGGGGCGCCGAGGCCCGCCGCCTGGCCCTCGACCTCGGTGCCGCCTCAGCCGGGGCGGCCGACGCAGCGCCGCCGGTGCCCCTCGACGCCGCCATCCTCTTCGCGCCGGCCGGTGAGCTCGTGCCGGTCGGGCTCACAGCCCTCGACCGGGGAGGGACGCTCGTGCTGGCCGGCATCCACGTCAGCGACATCCCGTCCCTCGACTACCAACGGCACCTGTTCTTCGAGAAGCACCTGACCTCCGTGACGGCCAACACCCGGCACGACGGCGTCGAGCTCTTCCGGCTGGCCGGGTCGCTCGGCCTGACCGCCCAGGTGAGCGAGTACCCGTTCGAGTCGGCCGACCAGGCGCTCGAGGACCTGGCGCTGGGGAAGGTCACCGGCGTCGCCGTCCTCCGGGTCGGCTGACGCTCCCGGGTCTGCCGACGCTCTCGAGTCAGGCGATGCCTGGCCCCCATCCGTGCGAGGACATAGGTCCCTGCCACCCGACACGGGACCTCGGCATCGTGGTCAGCATGGTGACGGGAGTCGAACGGGTGCTGGACCGCGAGGGACGGGTCCTGGCGGTCCGTGACGTCACGGACGGCGACCTCGCGGCCGTCGCGAAGCTCTTCGAGGACCTGTCGTTCCGGTCGGCACGGCAACGGTTCCTCTGCACCTCGAAGCAGGCCGGACCGCGCTACGTGGCGACGCTGGCCGACCCGGCGCGGACCCTCGACGCCATCGTCGTCCTGATGGGTCCGCGCGTCATGGGTGTCGGGTCCACCCACCCGGGGACCGATGCGAGCACCGAGTTCGCCGTGGCCGTCGAGGACGCCGACCAGGGGCGTGGCATCGGGACGGTCCTGGTGGAGGCACTGGTCGCCCGGTCGCGGCGGCGTGGGCTGCCGACCCTGTCCGGGACGGTGCTCGGGGGCAACACGCAGATGCTCGACGTCCTGGCCCACCTGGGGCTCCCGTGCCGGATGGTGGTCGAGGAGGGCGGCACGATCGCCGTGACCGTCACCATCTCGCCTGCGGGGGCGTTGACGTCTGCCCACCTGGCCAGGGAGGAGACGGCCCGGGCCGCGGCCGTTCGACGGCTGCTGGAGCCCGCCGCGGTGGCTGTCCTGGACGCGTCGAGGGGGCGCCGTCCTGGACGGGACTCCGTCCTGGTGCGGGCCGGGGGAGTGGTCGGCAGCTCGCCCATCACGCGGGTCGACGGTGGGTACGACGTGACACCGGGGGTCGACCTCGCGGTGCTCCCGGACCGCGCGGACGACGTCGGGGCCGCAGCGCTGGCGTGCGCGGCCGCCGGTGTCCCCACCATCGCGCTGATGGGGCGGGAGGTAGGTGGGTCCCGGGTGCTCCGGCACGGCCCCCTGTCTCTGGCCGCCGACCTGGTGGAGCGGCTCCGCGACGAGGGCGCCAGGGTGCTCGGCCCGGGATCCACGTGCCTGGTCAACACCGATCCCCTGGTCGGCCTGCACCTCGGCGGGCCACGGAGCCACGTGATGGGGGGAGTGGTGGGCGTCGTCACGGATGATGGGCAGCGCCTTCCGGACCTCGTCCGCCGGCTCACGTCGCACGGGCTCGGGATGTCGGCGGTCGCGGATGTGGGTGCCTCGGCGGACCTGTCCGTCGCCGACGTGCTCGCCTGGCTGGCCCGCGACCCTCGAACGGAGGTGGTCGTCGTCCTCCTCAGCGGCGACGCGCCGGCGGAGCTGGTGCGGCACCTCGGCCGGGTGCACGAGACGCACAAGCCCGTGGTCCTGCTGGCCGGGGGCGTTGCCACCGGGGACGAGGCCGGGCCCGGTCCGGTGCGCGCGGCGTCCGCGACCGATGTCGTCGACCTGGTGTCGGTGCTGGTCCAGCGGTCGGAGCTGCCCGGACGTCGTGCCGTCGTCGTGACCAACGAGCCCTTCCGGGCCGGCGCCGCCACGCCACGGCAGTTCGCGCGTGGCGCCCTGATGGCGCCGGACCTGACCCAGCACAGTGAGATGCGGATCCACTTCCTGGCGCCCGGCACCGCCACCCGGGGAGCGGTCCTGGCCCTCCCGGAGGCGGCCACTGCGGAGCAGGTGCACGACGTCCTGGAGACCCTGGCCGACGACCCGGGCGTCGACTCGGTCGTGGTCGACCTCGTGCCGAACCGCGCGTTGCGGCGCGACGGTCTCGAGAAGGTCCTGCACGGGCTTCCCTCGGAGAGCTCGAGGGGACGGCCGGTCCCCCTCATCGTCGCGGTCGACCCCGGCCGGTCGCGCCAGCACCACGAGGTGCCGGCCTTCGCTACCGTCGGCGAAGCGCTCGACGTGCTGGCCAGGACGACGCATCCACGTCCCCACCACCACCACCACCACCAGAGCGCCTGACCCGTTTCGCCACGGCGTCCGCTGCGACCACACCCAGGGCCGTCGCGCCGGCCCCTGCCAGCCCGAGGGCCGAAGGGACCGAGCCACCCAGGAGGTCGGCGAGGGCGGGCACGGCGACGAAGCCGAGACACAGGCCGAGGTCCACGAGCAGGGCCCAGCCGAGCAGGCGGTTGCCTCTGAACCGGGTCGTCCACACTGGTCGCGTCGAGCTCCGGCACGCGAGCGCGTTCGCGAGCTGTCCCAGCGCGATGGCCACGAAGGCCGAGCCCGACGCCTGCGCCAGCAGTTCCGGCGGAGGGGTGGCGCCCCAGTGCCAGCCGCCGGCAGACAGGACCATGGCGAAGGTCCCCAGCGACAGGACGGCCTCGGTGGGGCCGAGCAGACCGAACGCGCGGCCCAGCACGGTGGAGGTGACCAGCCGACGCGACCGCACCGGACCGACCATGACGCGGGGACCGGGTGGCTCGACCCCGAGGGCCAGGGCGGGGAGCATGTCGGTGCCGATGTCGAGGGCGAGGACCTGGAGCACCCCGATCGCCAGCGGGACGTGTCCGGCGGTCAGGGCCCACAGGGCGAACGGAGCGAGCTCCGCCACGTTGTCGGTCAGGTGGTAGGTCAGGAACCGCCGGATGTTGGTGAAGGTGGCGCGACCGAGCTCGATCCCCGCCACGATGCTGGAGAAGTGGTCGTCCAGGAGCACGATGTCCGCCGCCTCGCGGGCGACGTCGCTGCCCGAGGCGCCCATGGCGACCCCGACGTCGGCCGCGCGCAGGGCCGGCCCGTCGTTGACCCCGTCGCCCGTCATCGCCACGATGTGGCCCACTCCTCGCAGCGAACGGGCGATCCGGAGCTTGTCCTCGGGGCTGACGCGGGCGATCACCACGCCCTCGGGCCGGGTCATCAGCCTGGCCAGCTCGGCATCCGTCGACGGGAGCTCGCCGGACGTCACGGCGATGGTGGACGGCCCCGCCAGTCCCACCTGACGCGCCACGGCGAGCGCGGTCGCAGGGTGGTCGCCGGTCACCATCGCGACGCCGATCCCCGCCTGGTGGCACCGTTCGAGCGCCTCGGCCACGTCCGAGCGTGGCGGGTCCTCCAGCGCGACCAGCCCGAGCAGCTCGAGGTCCTGCTCGAGCTGGTCCGCCGATGCTTCCTGCCATCCCGGTGGCGCAGCCCGGCGCGCGGCGGCGATGACGCGGAGCCCGCTGGAGGTGAGCTCCTCGACCGCATCGTGGAGTCCGGGGTAGGGGATGCCGGTCCTGGCGGACAGGACCTCCGGCGGCCCGAGGACGAGGACGTCCGCACCACGTCCGTCCGGCCGGGTCAGCACGATGGAGGAGCGGCGCCGGTCGGCCGTGTAGGGGAGCCGGCGCAGCACGGCGTGCCCCTCCGCCGGCGGGGCCTGCAGCCGGCGGGCCAGGACGTCGATGGCGACCTCCATGCGGTCTCCCTGCGGCGTCCACCCGTCCCCGCGACGGATGATCCGTCCGCGCACGCAGGATGCCGCGGCCCACGCGAGCGTCCGCGCGTCCTCGCCGGGGGAGGTGCCCGGGGGGACCGTCGGGTCGTACCCGGCCGCGTCGAAGTCGGTCCTGCCACCGGTAGGGGTCCAGGTGCTGACGGCCGACATCTGGTTGAGCGTCAGGGTGCCCGTCTTGTCCGTGCAGATGAAGGTGGTGGCGCCCAGCGTCTCGACCGCCTCCAGCCGCCGCACCAGGACGCGGCGGTCGGCCATCCGCTGGGCACCGCGAGCCAGGGACAGCGTGACGGTCGGGAGCAGGCCCTCAGGCACGAGCGCGACGGTGACGCCGAGCCCGAAGAGGAAGGCGTCGGCCACGGACAGACCGAGGAGGATCGCGACGGCGGAAAGGGACACACCGACTCCGGCGGCGATGACGGCGACGGCGCGCACGACCCGGTCGAGCTCGGCCTTGAGCGGGCTGCGGCCGGGCCGGGCGGTCTGCGTGAGCGACGCGATGCCGGCCAGCCGGGTCCGGGCACCGGTGTCCGTCACGACACCTTCCGCCTCACCTTCCACCACGAAGGTGCCGCACCAGAGGCGGGATCCGCCCCGAGGGCGGATGGGGAGGCTTTCTCCCGAGAGCAGCGACTCGTCGACGGCGAGGGAGTGCGCCTCCGCCAGCTCGAGGTCGGCGCAGACGCGTTCCCCAGCCGACAGGAGGACGACGTCGCCGACGACGACCTCTGACACGTCGACGGACTGGGTGATTCCGTCCCGCCGGACCTGCGCCGCGGCAGGGACCAGCTCGCGCAGCCGGCTGGCCGCACGGTCCGCGCGGTACTCCTGAAGGAAGGCGAAGACCCCGTTGACGATGACGACCACGACGATCGCGGCGGCGAGCTGGGGCATCCCCGCGAGCACGGCCAGCCCGGCGGCGACCCAGAGCATCGCCGCGAAGAGGTGGGTGAGCTGGAGGAGCAGCTCCAGCCACGGGCGGGGGCCGCGCGGGGCCGGGAGGGCGTTGGGGCCGTCGAGCCTCAGTCGGGTGGCCGCCTCGGCCGAGGTGAGCCCTGCGGACGGAGCTGTCGACTGTTGCCTAGTCGACGACGACACGCTCGCCGAGCCTGGGTGCGACGACGGTGCAGTCGATGGCCTCCCGGATGCTCGCGGCGAGGACCTCCCGGGCCTCGGGCTCACCGTGGACGACGTACACGGTCTCCGGCGGTGTGGGGAGGAGGCCGAGCCACTGCAGCAGCTCCTCGGAGTCGGCGTGGACGGAGAAGCCGTCGTCCGCGACGACCTCGGCGCGCACCCGCACGTAACGCCCCATGATCTTGACCTCGTGGGCTCCCTCGAGCAGGTCCCGGCCCCTGGTCCCGGCCGCCTGGTACCCCGTGAGGACCACGGTGTTGCGGGCGTGGGGGAGCAGGTGGCGCAGGTGGTGGACGACCCGTCCCCCGGTCGCCATGCCCGAGGCCGACACGATGATGCAGGGCGTTCCCGGGTTGTTGAGGGCTTGCGACTCGTCCGGTGTCCGGGCGGCGTGCAGGTGATGGAGCGCCGAGAGCTCGCCCAGGCCGGTGCCGGTGAGCTCCGCGGCCACCCCTGCCTGCTCGTAGACGTCGAGGGCGCGCAGCGCCATCGGGCTGTCGACGTACACGGGGACGTCGGGGATCGCGCCGGCTGCCCGCAGCCGGGCCAGGGCCAGGAGGACGAGCTCGGTCCGGTCGACGGCGAAGGCCGGGATGACGACCGACCCGCCGCGTCCGATGGTCCGGCGCACCGCATCGGCGAGCACGCTGTGGGCCCGGTCGGGTGCGGGGTGCGTGCGGTTGCCGTAGGTGGACTCGATCACCACGGTCCGGGCCGCGGGCGGTGCGGACCGTGGACGCAGGAGGGGATGGGTGGGGCGTCCGAGGTCGCCGGAGAACAACACGCTGCCGCCGCCCAGCTCGAGCAGCACGGTGGCCGAGCCGAGGATGTGGCCCGCTCTCCCGAACGTCACGAAGCCCTGGCTGGAGAGCGGGAACCGCTGGTCGAACGGCTGGGTCCGGAACCGCTCGATCGCCCGCTCCGCGTCCGCCACGTCGTAGAGGGGGAGGGGCGGGTCGTGTCGGGACCAGCCACCGGTGGCGGCGTGCAGCGCGTCCTCCTCCTGGAGGTGGGCGCTGTCCCGCAGGACGATCGAGGCCAGCTGGGCGGTGCCCTCCGTGGCCCAGGCGGGCCCCTCGTACCCGCGGCGCACCAGGGCCGGGAAGTACCCGCAGTGGTCGAGGTGCGCATGCGTCAGGACCACGTCGTCGAGGGAGCGGGTGTCCACCGGGGGCTCCTCCCAGTTCTGTCGCCGCCAGCGGCGCTCACCCTGGTAGAGACCGCAGTCGACCATCACGCGCGCCTCGCCGTCCGTGACGAGGAACTTGCTCCCGGTGACGGTCCCGGCAGCACCGAGGAAGGTCAGGGTCGCGGTCATGGTGGCCTCCTGCGCGGGCGACACTCACCGAGTGTCGGCACCGGCCTTGTCGTCGTGGTGGAGGGCGGCCCGGCCGGCCTCGAGGCGCGCGACGGGCACCCGTGGTGGCGAGCAGGAGACGTAGTCGAGGCCGAGACCGGCGAAGAAGTGGATGGAGGCGGGATCGCCGGCGTGCTCACCGCAGGCGCCGAGCCCCAGCGTGGGCCGGCTGCTCCGGCCGAGCTGGACGGCGGTCCGCACCAGCTGGCCGACGCCGCGTTCGTCGAGCGTCGTGAACGGGTCCGTGGTCAAGATCCCCTCGCGACGGTATGCCGCGAGGAAGCTGCCCTCGGCGTCGTCGCGGGAGACACCCCACGTGGTCTGCGTCAGGTCGTTGGTGCCGAAGGAGAAGAACTCCGCCGTGCGGGCGAGGGAGTCGGCGATGAGTGCGGCACGGGGGAGCTCGATCATGGTCCCCACCGGGATCGTCGTGGTCGGGTCGCCCTCCCGCCAGCCCGCCTCGATGTGCCTCGCGGCCAGCTCCAGCTCTGACTCGGTCGCCACCAGCGGCACCATGACCTCGGGTCGGGGGTCGAGGCCCTCGGCGCGCAGCGCGGCCTGGGCTCGCGCGAGCGCCCGCACGTGCGCCACGACGAGCTCTGGCACGACGGTGAGGAGCCGCACGCCGCGCAGTCCGAGCATCGGGTTGGTCTCGTGCCAGCGCCTGACGGCGGCCAGCTTGGCGTCCTGGGTCTCGTCGTGCTCGTGCCGGTCCTCTCGATGCGCGGCATCGATGGCGAGCCCGACCAGGTCGGGCAGGAACTCGTGCAGGGGCGGGTCGAGCAGCCGCACCACCACGGGCAGCCCGTCCATGGCGCGGAGGATGCGCGTGAACTCGTCGAGTGCGACCGCCTCGATCTCGGCGAGCGCGTCGTCACGGCGGTCGTCGAGGACCACGCGTTCGACCAGCTCGCGGCGCGCGCCGAGGAGCATGTGCTCCGTGCGGCACAGGCCGATTCCCTCGGCTCCGAGCCGTCGCGCGAGGCGGGCGTCGCCCTCGGTCTCGGCATTGGCACGGACCCGGAGCGTCCTCCGGGCGTCGGCATGGCGCAGGAGGCCGGTCACGGCCAGGACCAGGGGACTGGCCTCCGGGTCGGCGCCGTCCTCCAGGGCCCGGGCCACCGGGCTGGGGCGCACGTCGAGGGCGCCGCGGTAGACGCGCCCGGTCGTCCCGTCGACGGAGACGACCTCACCGGCCACGATCACCTGACCGTCCGCGGTGGTCGCGCGGAAGGCGGCGGACTCGATGACGAGCCCACCCACCGAGGTCACGCAGGTCCGGCCCAGCCCCCGGGCCACGACCGCGGCGTGGGAGGTCAGCCCACCCCGGGCCGTCACGACGGCCTCGGAGGCGATCATGCCCGCGAGGTCGTCGGGAGAGGTCTCCATCCGGACCAGGACCGGTGCCTGACCGCGCGCGCGGGCCGCCACCGCCGCTGCGGCGTCGAAGGCCACCACGCCCACGGCGGCGCCGGGGCTGGCCGGCAGTCCGGTGGCCAGCGGCCGTTGACCGTCGAGGTCGGCGAACCGGGGGTGCAGCAGGGACTCGAGCTGGTGGCCGTCCACCCGCCAGAGTGCCTCGTCCACCGTGATCAGGCCCTCGTCGGCCAGGTCGGCGGCGATCCGGAACGCCGCCGCGGGGCTGCGCTTGCCCACCCGGGTCTGCAGGAGCCAGAGCCGACCGTCCTCGACGGTGAACTCGACGTCGCACAGGTCCCGGTAGTGCCGCTCGAGGGTGGTCAGGTGGGCCAGCAGCTGGCGGTGCAGCTCGGGCTCCCGGGTGCCCAGCTCGTCGAGCGGCATGGTCTCGCGGCTCCCGTTCACCACGTCCTCGCCCTGCGCGTCCGGAAGGTAGTCGCCGTAGGCGGCGGCGGAGCCGGTCGACGGGTTGCGGGTGAAGCAGACGCCGCTGCCCGACCGGTGTCCGGTGTTGCCGAAGACCATCTCGACCACGTTGACCGCGGTCCCGAGGTGGTCAGGGATGCCTTCGTGCGCGCGGTACGTCTTGGCCCGGTCACCGTTCCACGACCGGAAGACCGCTCCGATCGCGGCGTCGAGCTGCACCCGGGGCTCTTGCGGGAGGTCCTGGCCGGTGTCCTCCGCGAGCACCCGTCGGAACTGCCTGACGAGATCCTCCAGCGCCGTCGCGGGCAGGTGTGCGTCGTCGACGGCGCCCAGGCGGGTCCGCGCGTCCGAGATCAGCTCGTCGAACCGTCCCGCCTCGACCCCGAGGACGGTGTGGCCGTACATCTGCACCAGCCGCCGGTAGCAGTCCCACGCGAACCGCCAGCCGCCACGGGCGGCCAGGCCCGGCAGCGTCGCGTCGGTGAGCCCCACGTTCAGCACCGTCTCCATCATGCCCGGCATCGAGAAGCGTCCCCCCGATCGCACGGACACCAGCAGGGGGTTCGTGGTGCTGCCGAAGGTGCGTCCCGACTGGGTCTCCAGCTGGATGACGGCCGCCGACACCAGGTCAGGGAGCTCCGGGGGGAGCTCCTCGGTGTCGAGGAAGCGACGGCAGGCCTCGGTGGTGATCGTGAAGCCCGGGGGCACCGGCAGCCCGAGTCGGGTCATCTCGGCCAGGTTGGCGCCCTTGCCGCCCAGGAGGTCGACCATCGAGGCATCACCCAGCGCGAACGGGAGCAGTAGTGGGGTGGTCACCCGTCCATGCTCGACACCTGCTGGGTGCCGGGTAAGGGACCTATGGCCTGCTGTCGGTACGCGGTGCGATGCTGCCGTCCCCGGTCGGACGCACCCCGCCGCAGCCTCCGCGGGCACCTTCACGACGCGCCTGCTCAGGTCGTCGACTCGTCGTCTCTGCTCAGGTCGTCGACTCGTAGAGCGGGGCGAGGGTGCGGTCGGGGTCGAGGGTCGGCAGGAGGGCGTCGCAGATCTCGCGGAGCTGGGTGACCTGTTGCTTGCTCAGGGGGTCCAGCACGTGCCGACGGACGGCCTCGACGTGCCCGGGTGCCGCCGCGACGACGGCGTCCCGGCCGGCCGGGGTGAGGCGGGCGTTGGTGGCCCGTCCGTCCTGGGGGCACGGGAACCGCTCGACGAGCCCGCGGTCCTCGAGCCTGCGCACGACGTGGGAGAGCCGGGGGAGCGTGGCGTTGGTCCGCGCTGCGAGGGCCGTCATCCGCAGGGTGCGCTCGGGCGACTCGGAGAGCATCGCGAGCACGTAGTAGTCGAAGTGGGTGAGCTGGGAGTCCCGGCGCAGCTGCGCGTCGAGCGCGCTGGGGAGGAGCTCCACGACGGCGATCAGGCGCAGCCACGCCGCACGCTCCTGCGCATCCAGCCATCTCGGTTCCATGGGGCGAGTCTAGCCAACACTTGAACCAACAACTAAATCGTGTATGGTCTTAGTTGAAGGAACAACTAAACCCGCGACGCCAAGTCGCCCAGACCCAGGAGCACCACATGGCACACCTCTCCATCATCGGCACCGGCAACATGGGACAGGCCATCGCGGCTGTCGCCGGCCGCGGCGGGCACACCGTCCAGCTGCTCGGCCAGGGCGACTCGGCGACCCAGGTCACCGGCGAGATCGTCGTCCTCGCAGTCCCGTACCCGGCCGTGAGCAGCGTCCTGGCCGAGCGCGGCGAGAGCCTGGCCGGCAAGGTCGTCGTCGACATCACCAACCCCCTCAACTTCGAGACGTTCGACGCGCTCACGGTCGCGTCCGACGGTTCGGCCACGGCTGAGATCGCTGCAGCGCTCCCGCAGTCGCGCGTCCTCAAGGCGTTCAACACCAACTTCGCCGGCACCCTCGCGTCAGGCAGTGTGGGCCCGCTCGGCACCACGGTCCTGATCGCCGGCGACGACGCCGACGCCAAGCGCGACCTGGCCGGTGTCATCAGCTCCGGTGGCCTCGAGGCGATCGATGCGGGTTCCCTCGCACGGGCTCGCGAGCTCGAGGCGCTCGGCTTCCTGCAGATCACCCTCGCCGCGGGCGAGAAGGTCGCCTGGACCGGCGGGTTCGGCGTCGTCGCCGCCTGACGGGGGCGACCGAGCCGATCGACCAGGTATGCCGCGCCGCCCCGCAGAGGGGCGGCGCGGCATACCTGCATCGGGCGGACCTCAGCTGCTGAGGAGCACGAGCTGCCGGGTGGCTCGGGTCATCGCCACGTAGCGATCGACCGCGCCCTCGATGCCGTCGCCGAACGCCTCGGGGTCGACCAGCACCACGAGGTCGAACTCGAGCCCCTTGGCGAGCTCGGGCGTGAGCGAACGCACGCGTCCGCGAGCCTCGAACGCCGGGTCGCCGATGACGCAGGCCACCCCTTCCGAATGGGTCTCGAGCCACGTGTCGAGCACCGACGCGAGGTCGGCCCTCGAACCGTGCCGGACGGGAATCCCGTTGCTGCGGATGGAGGTCGGGACGTTGGCGTCGGGGAGCGCGGCACGGATCACCGGCTCGGCCTCGGCCATGACCTCCTCGGGGGTGCGGTAGTTGACGCTCAGCGTGGCGATGGTGCTGCGGTCCAGGCCCACCCGCTGGAGCCGCTCCTGCCACGACTCGGTGAAGCCGTGCCTGGCCTGCGCCCGGTCGCCCGCGATCGTGAAGCTGCGCGACGGGCACCGGCCCAGCAGCATCTGCCACTCGGCATCGGTGAGCTCCTGCGCCTCGTCGACGACGATGTGGGCGAACGGACCGGCGAGCCGGTCCTGCTCGGCGGACCGCAGTGCGTCCTCGTCGACCCAGCGGTCCTTGAGGTCCTGTCCCTTGAGCATCGACATGACCTTCATCTCGGAGTCGTCCGTCGCGATGAGGTGCTCGACCACCTGCTCCATCTGCTCACGCTCGGCCGCGACGGCCGCCGCGTGCCGGCGCCGTCGGCGGGAGGCTTCGGGGTCGCCCAGTCGTTGCCTCGCGGCATCGAGCAGGGGCAGGTCCGACACGGTCCAGGCTTGGGCGTCCTGGCGCTGCAACGACTTCACCTCGTCCGCGCCCAGCCAGGGGGCGCACAGCCGCAGGTAGGCGGGCACGGTCCACAGGTCGCCGACGAGGTCGGTCGCCTCGACGAAGGGCCAGGCCCGGTTGAGGGCGTCCTGGAGCTCGTGGTCCTCCTGCAGCGCCCTGCGCAACAGCTGGGCGGGCACGTCGTCGTCGTGCTGGTCGACGACGATCGCCACCAGCTCCTCCCAGACCTGGTCGCGCGCCTCGTTGTGGGGGGTCCCCGGCTCCGCGGCATCGAACGCGGTCGCCCAGTCGTCCGGGGTGAGCCGCACGTCGTCCCAGGGCGTCGTCACCGTCATCGCCCCGGTCGGCGGCTCCTCGTAGAACCGCACGGCCCGGTCGATCGCGCGCACCAGGTCGGCCGTGGACTTCAGCCGGGCCACCTCGGGGTCCGCCTCGACCGGCGCAGTGGCTCCCTCGGGGACGAGGTCGCGCACGGTGCAGGTCTGCACTCCCTCCTCGCCCAGGCTGGGCAGCACGTCGGAGACGTAGGCGAGGTAGGGCTGGTGCGGGCCGACGAAGAGCACCCCGCCGCGGCGGTGGCCCAGCCTCGGGTCGGAGTACAGGAGGTAGGCCGCGCGGTGCAGCGCCACGACCGTCTTCCCTGTGCCGGGCCCTCCGTCCACGACGAGTGCGCCGTGGGAGCTCGCCCGGATGATCGCGTCCTGGTCGGCCTGGATGGTCCCGAGCACGTCGCGCATCCGCGCCGACCGGTTGCCACCCAGGCTGGCGATGAAGGCGGACTGGTCGTCCAGGGCCGCCGCGTGCCCGCTGAACCCGTCGGCGGTGAACACCTCGTCCCAGTAGTCGTTCACGCGGCCGTGCGACCACCGGTAACGACGACGGAAGGTCAGGCCCATCGGGTTGGCGTGGGTGGCGGCGAAGAAGGGCTCGGCCGCGGGGGAGCGCCAGTCGACCAGCAGCTGGCGGCCGGTGCGGTCGGTGAGCCCGAGCCGCCCCACGTAAACCGGGTCGCCACTGTCAGTGGCTCCCGTGTCCATGGCTCCCGTGTCCGCGGCATCACTGCCTGCGTCTCCCGTGTCCATGGCTTCCCTGTCTGGGGCCCCGAGGTCCGCGGGCACCATGTGCCCCAGGCACAGGTCGAGGCCGAACCGGCTCAGGGCGCGCAGCCGAGCGGTCAGCCGGTGCACCTCGAGGTCGCGCTCCAACACCTCCTGGCCGGCGCGGGCGGGTGCCGTGCGCTCGGCCTCGAGACGGCCGGTCAGCTCGGTGAGGGTCTCCTCGAGGCTCTCGCGGATGGCCTGGAAGTGGGCTTCGTCGCGGGCGATGAGACGAGGGTCGGCCTTCGCCGACAGGTGGTCCGGCAGGTCGAACGCCCGTGCTCCGAAGCCTTCCAGCTCCCCGAGCTCCTGGTTCCCTGTCTCGCTGTCGACCTCGTGCATGCGGCGGCTTCCCCTCTGTTCGTCCCGGTCGCGAGGGACGATTCTGGGGCAGCAGCGGGGCCTTGCCGCAAGACCCCCAGTGCGCTATACGTTGGAGAGGGAAGAGGGGTGGACCTTCCTTGCTGCGCCTAGCGCCGGGGCGGGGTCTGCGCCCAGAGGGGTGCGATCTCCCTGCGGTAGCCCCGCCCGAAGATCCCGCCGATGATCGAGAGCACCGGCGCCGGCACGCTCGCGGTGACACCAGCACGCTCCTCGGGGGACGCGCCGTCGAGCACCCAGGAGAAGAACCG
Source organism: Pedococcus bigeumensis (assembly GCF_039531795.1). Classification (NCBI taxonomy): domain Bacteria; kingdom Bacillati; phylum Actinomycetota; class Actinomycetes; order Micrococcales; family Intrasporangiaceae; genus Pedococcus; species Pedococcus bigeumensis. The sequence continues at coordinate 1,269,755 of NZ_BAAAQS010000001.1, forward strand.
ACCGCCGCGGGCCAGGCCGGTCTTGCCGAAGGCCCGGCCCATGGCCTTGATCTCGGGGGTGTCCTTCTTGGCCTGGTAGACCGGCTCGAGCTCTGCCTCCTCGTGGTCGAGGTGCGCCACGGTCACGGTCCGCAGCGTCTCGAAGCAGACCCGTGCCGCAGCCGCCTGCGGGGCGCCCGGGTCGCGCAGCAGGGCGGCCATCGCGGCACGCGTCTGGACGAGCGCGGCAGCCATGGTGTCGTGCTCGGCGTCCATGGCCTCGAGCAGCTCGGTGCTGACCCCCACGGCGTGCAGAGCCGGCCAGGCGATCTGGTGCTCCCCCTCGTGGTGGTGGGTGAGCTGGTCGTCGAAGTTCGCCCACGCGGTGGCGAGCTGGGCGGCCCGGGTGCGGTCACCGGGCTCGAAGGCCCCCAGCGCGGCGATGAACCGGTCGAGGTCGCGACGGAAGGCGCCGTGGATGGCCTTGTTCATGCTCATCTCTCCCATGCCAGGACTGTAGGACCGGCGGCCCGATCGGGAATCCGTCATCTGGCGGACGGGTAGCCTTCGGTCACCGACCCGCATTCCCTGCGGTGCTGGCCCTGCGCGCCGCCCCCAGGAGGGGACGGCCCCACCGAGAGAGGCACTGATGAGGAGTCGACTCGCCAGCCTCGTGCTGCGGGCCAGCCGCTGGACGGCGGTCGGGGAAGTGCCCCGGACCGGCGTCCTCGTCGGCGCACCGCACACGTCCAACTGGGACTTCGTGATGATGCTGCTCGTCATGTGGCGAGGTGGCGTGACGCCGCGGGTGCTGATCAAGAAGGAGCTGTTCAAGGGTCCGCTCGCGTGGCTGCTGCCGAGGCTCGGAGGGATCCCGCTCGACCGGGACCACCCTGGAGCCGTGGTGCGGGAGCTGGTGCGCGAGGCACGCAGTGGTGAGCCCTTCCTGCTGATCCTCGCCGCGGAGGGCACCCGCAAGAAGGGCGAGTACTGGAAGTCCGGGTTCTGGCGCATCGCCCGCTCCGCCAAGCTTCCGATCGCCCTGGCGTTCATCGACGGGCCTACTCGCACAGCCGGATTCGGTCCGACGATCACGGCGACCGCTGACGTGGTCGCCGACATGGACCAGGTCCGCGAGTTCTACCGGGACAAGCGCGGCATCCATCCAGAGCTCCGCACGGAGCCCCGTCTGCGCGAAGAGCTGCGCTAGGGCAGACTGCCGTGAGGCAACCCTCGACGTGGCCGGAGGAGACATCGTGGCGGAGCGCAACGTCCTGGGTGGCGAGCTGGAGGAGTGCGGCACCAGCCCGATGACCGGCTTCTACCGCGACGGCTGCTGTGCCACCGGACCGGAGGACCTCGGCAGCCACACGATCTGCGCCGTGGTCACGAGCGAGTTCCTCGAGCACCAGCGCGGCATCGGCAACGACCTCTCGACCCCCGTGCCGGAGTACGGCTTCCCCGGCCTCGTGCCGGGGGACCGCTGGTGCGTCACGGCGCTGAACTGGGCTCGCGCCCATCGCGACGGAGCCGCCGCCCACGTCGTGCTCGCCGCCACCAACGAAGCGGTCCTGCAGGTGGTCCCCCTCGAGGCCCTCCAGCAGCACGCCGTCGACGTGCCGCCGGACCTCAGCACACTGACCTGAGCCCGCCGCGAGGTGTCTCGAGCCGGCCCGACCGTCCCCGCCGGCCCACCTGACCGCGTGGTCAGCCGTCCTTGATGCGGCGCCAGCCACCGGCGCGGTTGTTGGCGACGATCTGGCGCAGGAACTCCAGCAGGGCCGGCTCGTCGACCGGGTCGCCCTCCCAGAACGCGATGGTCCGCGCCGTGGTGTTGTCGTGGCCCCCGGTCACCAGACCGTGCGGGTCGGGCACGATCGCCCCGTCATAGACGAAGAGGTTCACGTGGTCCTTCGTGGCCAGCAACGCGCAGATGTTGCCGTCCAGCACGAAGTAGGGCCGCACCCGGCGCTTGACGACCTCGTGCACCTCGGGGTCCGCGGAGTGGACCAGGTCGCGCAGGCGCTGGCACAGCTCGCGCTGCCAGTCCGGCAGCTGGTCGAGGTAGGCGTCGACGCCGGGGTCCCGCTGGTAGGTCTGCTCCATGTGAGGTAGACCGGCGCGTGGGCGCCGACTCATCGGCATACCCGGCAGCGGGTGGTCAGCGCACTGGTCCGGTAGGGGCGACCGCGGTGGCGAGCGGGAACAGGACGGTGAAGGTGGAGCCCTGGCCCAGCTCGGAGTAGACGTCGATCGTGCCCTCGTGACCTTCGACGATCGCCTGCACGATCGACAGGCCGAGCCCGGTGCCCTGCACGGCTCGCTCCGTCGCGTCGGCGGACCGGAAGAACCGGCGGAAGACCTGTCGCTGGTCCTCCTCGGAGATCCCGTAGCCGCTGTCACTCACCACGAGCCTCGCGTGGTCGACCCCGTCGGCGTCCCGCAGGGTGTCGAGGGTCAGCGTCACGATGCCGCCGTCGGGGGTGAACTTCACCGCGTTGGACAGGAGGTTCAGGACGACGCGCTCGATGGCGGTGTCGTCGCCGTCCACCGTGACCGGACGAGTGACGATCTCGTGGCGCAGTCGGAGCGCGCGCCGCTGGGTGAGGGGGCCGGTGGCTTCCCAGGCATGGTCGACGACGGAGGCCAGGTCACAGGGCCGGCGAGCCAGGTTGAGCTGCCCCGACTCGATCCGCGAGTTGAGCAGCAGGTCCTCGATGAGGCCGAGCAGCCGTCGGCCGTTGCGGTCGATCCGCGACACGAGGTCGAGCTGTCTGGGGGTCAGCTCGCCGACCGCGCCGTCCTCGAGCATCTCGGTGTAGCCGAGGACACTCGCCAACGGGGTCCGGAACTCATGGCTCACCGAGGAGAGGAAGTCGGTCTTCGTCTGGTCGAGGGCGGTCAGCTCCTCGACGGCGTGCCGCTCACGCTGGAGGGCCGTCTGGACCGCCTCTGCTGCGACCCGCCGCTCGGTGACGTCCTCGGCGACCCCGATGTAGCCGGTGACCTGTCCGTCCTGCTCCACGATCGGGCTGATGGTGAGGTCGACGACGAGGCGGGCGCCCTCTCGAGTCACCCAGGTCCAGTCGCGGGTGTCGCTGAGCCCGGCCTCGTCGAGCCCGTGCACCAGGACACCTGGGCCCGGGGACAGACCGAGCTCCCGGGCGCGTTCGGCGACCTCCTTCGGCTCGTGCAGCTGCACCCAGTTGAGCGAGCCGACGACGTCGTCGGGCTGGTACCCCAGCAGGTTGGTGGCCCCCCGGTTGAAGAGCGTGATGGTGCCGGTCCGGTCGGTGCCGATGATGGCGGTGGCCGCAGCCGAGTTGAGCACCGTCTGGGTGAAGGTGGCCTCGGTGTGGAGGTCGGCCAGCGCGTCTCGACGCTGGGTCGAGGCCACGGCGAGCGCCAGACCCGTCACGGCCGCGGTCACGAGGAACGCCTGGGTGAGGGCACCCACCGTCTCGGGGGCCACCCCACCGGACCTCCCGGCGATGGCGAACGGCCCGTACCCCGAGCTCGTGAGCAGCACGACGACGACTCCCAGCAGGGCCAGCTGGGTTGCGAGGGCACGCAGGTCGAGCCGGGTCGCGCCCCAGACGAGGACGGGCAGGGGGAGGAAGGCCAGCGGGAGCCCGCTGGTCGAGGCGAAGACCCACAGGGTGACCGCGAGCAGCACGATGCCCTGGAGGAGGTCCTCGAGCCGCCACGGGATCGTGGCCTTGGTGGAGACGGCGACCCCGAGTGGCGCGAGGGTCAGCACCGCGGCCGCGTGCGAGGCGGTCACCGCGTAGGCGGTCGGGAAGAAGGTGCGGTCGAGGGTGAAGGTCACGATCAGGCCGGCCAGCACCCCGAAGACGAGGGCTCCCGCGAGCGTCGCGAGCAGGAGCCGGCCGAGGTCCTCCAGGGACGCCAGCCGCGGGCGGTGGCTGCCCCGCGTCATGATCCACCAGACGACCGCTGCCTCTGCGGTGTTGGCGAACCCGAAACAGGTCGCAGCGAGCGGGGGCCGGCCGCCGTAGAAGTTCGCCAGGCCGCTGGTGACCACCATTCCCGCCAGCACGATGGCGGCGCGTCGGCGGTTCGGTCCGGTGGCGAGGAGGAACGCGACGGCCAGCCCCGCCGCGGGCCACCAGACCGCCACCGACGAACCGGGCGGGGCGAAGGTGACCGCCGTGGCGCCGAGGACGAAGACGCCGAGCAACACCATGGCTGCGGCGACGTCCCAGCGGCGGGCGACGGCGAGAGCGCGGTTCACCGTGCTCCGCCCAGCCTGCGCCCGAGTGACCGCCGCGCCGCCGGCGGCAGGGCAGCTCGGTCCTCCGGGCAGGTGGGCATGGGTCATTGTTGCGCAGCAGGGAGGTCGAAATGGGGGACATCCGGGGCACGTCCTGCCAGAAAAGCCCAAAGGTTCCACCCGGATCTCCCACCCTGTCCGTCCTCCTGGGTGTGGGGTGGCGTGTGGGTGACAGGAAGGGGGGCCGGCGTGGAGCCGCGTGAGGACTTCGAGGCGTTCGCCCGAGCCCGCTGGCTGCCGTTGCTGCGCACCGCGACCCTGCTGACCGGTGACGCGCACGCGGCCGAGGACCTCGTCCAGGAGACCCTGGCTCGGGCGGGAGCAGCGCCGAGGTGGCCCAACCCCGGCGCGACCGACGACGTCCAGCTCTGGGCGACGTGGGCCCCGGACTCGGCCCACTACGCCCGGGCCTACGACCCGTCGAACAGCATCGTCGTGTCCACCCCGGAGGGCGTGCCTTCCCCGACGAGCTGAGCCTGACCCCCGTGACCGCCGTGTCGCCGGACGGGCGGACCCTCGCCGTCGCGGCGTCGGACGCCAGGGAGGTCTACGACTCGGCCGTCGCGACGTGGGACCTCGGGGCACTGTCGGGGTCGGGGCAACGCGTCGAGGCGCGCGTCCAGCTCCTGCACTCGCGCTCCTCCGTCGACGGGATCACCTTCCGCGGAGACACCCCGCTGCTGACCGTCAGCGGCCGCACCGGGCCGGTCGCCGGCGCCCCGATCCCGCTGGCGCTGCTGGGGGTGTGGCTCCTCTGGCGCGGCGCCCTCTGGGTCGCTCGTCGTCTCGGCATCGTCGACGGACCGCTCCCGCTGCGGTTCGACCCCGCCTGGTGGCGGCGCTGAGCCACGTCCCAGATCTCGCGACACCTTCGGGCGCTGGACTAGTCTCCGGATGGAGGAAGGGAGACGCCGTGACCGTGCGGTCCAGCACCACCCCCGAAGTCCAATTCACCCTCAACGGCGCCTCGACGGCGGTGGGCGTGGAGGCCGGAGTGAGCCTCCTCGACCTGCTGCGCGAACGCCTCGACCTCACCGGCACCAAGAAGGGCTGCAACCAGGGCGCGTGCGGGGTCTGCACCGTCCTGGTCGACGGCCGTCGGGTGCTCGCGTGCCTCACGCTCGTGGCTCAGCTCGACGGGCGTGAGGTGACCACGATCGAGGGCGTCGGCACCCCCGAGCAGCCCCACGACCTCCAGCGCGCGTTCATCGGCGCCGACGGCTTCCAGTGCGGCTACTGCACCTCCGGCCAGATCTGCTCGGCCCTGGGCATGTTGCGCGAGCTCGACGAAGGGGTGCCGAGCGCGGTCGCGGAAGACGTTGCGGCACAACCTCTCTCGAGTGAGCTCGAGGTGCGCGAACGGATGAGCGGCAACCTGTGCCGATGTGGTGCCTACAACGGCATCGTCGACGCCATCGCCGCCTACGCCGACACTGCGGGTGGTCACCGATGAGGCCGGTCTCGTATGCCGTGCCGACCAGCGTCGACGAGGCGCTGGCGGCCATCGTCGACCTGCCCGGCGCGAAGTTCCTCGGTGGGGGCACCAACCTGGTCGACCTGATGCGCGAGGGCATCGAGACGCCCGACGTCCTGGTCGACGTGACCCGGTTGCCGCTGGCGGAGATCACCGAGACGGCGGACGGCGGACTGCGCATCGGCGCTGGAGTCCGCAACACCGACCTCGCGGCCCACCCGTCGGTGCGCGAGCGCTACCCGGTCGTCGCCCAGGCCGTCGTGATGGGCGCCTCGGGCCAGATCCGCAACATGGCGACCGTGGGAGGCAACCTGCTCCAGCGGACCCGCTGCCTCTACTTCTACGACCAGGCTGCTGCCTGCAACAAGCGTGAGCGGGGCTCGGGCTGTGACGCGGGCGCGGGCCACAACCGGATGGGGGCGATCCTCGGGGCGAGCGAGCACTGCGTGGCGGTCCATCCCTCGGACCTCGCGGTGGCCCTGGTCCTGCTCGACGCACAGGTCGAGGTGGCGAGCCGCGCGGGCACCCGGACCATCCCGATCGGCGACCTCCACCGGCTGCCGGGCGAGACCCCCGACGTCGAGACGACGCTGGCCGCGGGCGAGCTCGTCACCGCGGTCACGCTGCCCGCGGAGCCGCTCGCCGTCCGGTCCCGCTACCGGAAGGTGCGCGACCGCGCTTCCTACGCCTTCGCCCTCGTCTCGGTCGCTGCGGCGCTCGACGTGCGGGGCGACTCGGTGGCCCAGGTGCGGGTCGCCCTCGGGGGAGTCGCCCATCGTCCTTGGCGCGCCACGACCCTGGAGCGGGAGCTGACCGGCCGACCCGCGACCGACGAGGAGCTCGAGCGGGCTGCCCGGGCCGAGCTGGCGCAGGCCGTGGGAGGAGCCGACACCGAGTTCAAGATCGGGCTGGCGGTCCGCACCATCACCGCGACCCTGCGCCGGCTCCGCGACGAAGGTGGTGCGGCGTGACCATCGCCCCGGCACGCACCACCACGACGGCCGCACCACCGACCGACGCGCCGCCCGGGGCGCCCGGTCCGGCCATCGGCCGCGCTGTCGACCGCGTCGACGGCCTCGCGAAAGTCACTGGTACGGCCAGGTTCTCGGCTGAGTACCCGCTCCCGGGACTCACCCATGCCGTCCTCGTGCACGCACCGATCGCCCGCGGCCGCATCACCTCGCTCGACACGGCGGTCGCCGAGGCACACCCGGGCGTGCTGCTCGTCCTGACCCACCACAACGCACCGAGGCTCACGCCACCCCCCACCCGCCTGAACCCCATGGACCTCTCGACGATGGCTGCGGGCAGCACGATCCCGTTCCTCAACACCGATGAGATCCACGTCGACGGGCAGCCCGTGGCGGCGGTGGTGGCCGAGACCCTCGAGGCGGCCCAGTACGCCGCGTCGCTGGTGCGGGTGGAGTACCTCGAGGTGACGCCGACCGGTGACTTCGACGCCGAGCTCGGCAGCTCCACGCCGGTCCGGTCGATGCCGGTCATGCCGCCGACGGGAGGCAAGCGCGGTGACGCGCGGGCGGCATACCAGCGGTCGCCGGTGCGGGTGGACCTCGCGTTCAGCACCCCGCAGCACAACCACAACGCCCTGGAGCCCCACGCGACGACCGCCGAGTGGGACGGCGACCGCCTGACCGTCTACGAGGGCTGCCAGAACATCGACTGGACCCAGAAGTTCCTGGCGAAGCGGTTCGGGATCCCCGCCGGGGACGTGCACGTGGTCGCGAAGTACGTCGGCGGCGCCTTCGGCGGAAAGTCGAAGGTGTGGGCGGCGACCCTCATCGCCTGCATGGCGGCCAGGGTCGCCCGGCGTCCGGTGCGGCTGGCGCTCACCCGCGAGGGCGTCTACCGCACGGTCGGCGGTCGCACGCCGACCCGGCAACGGGTGGCGATCGGCGCCTCGTCCTCGGGCCACCTGGAAGCGCTGATCCACGAGGTCACGTCGCGCAAGGGCCGGGTCGGTGGGCAGGCCGAGCAGGTGGTGGCGTGCAGTCTCGACCTCTACGACGCTGACACGATCCTGGCCGAGCAGCGGATCGTCGAGCTGGACCTGATGCCCAACACCGCGATGCGCGCACCGGGGGAGGCACAGGGCAGCTTCGCCGTGGAGTGCGCGGTCGACGAGCTGGCCGTCGAGCTGGGCCTCGACCCGGTGGAGCTGCGGCTGCGCAACCAGCCGGGGGAGCGCAGCCCGGTGCACGGCACCCGCTACTCGCACCGCCGGCTCGCGCAGACCCTCGAACGCGGCCGCGACCTCTTCGGCTGGGCCGACCGGCCGGCTCCCGGCACGCGTGACGGCAAGGGCCTCGTCGGGTGGGGAGTGGCCGCTGCCATCCACCCGTCCTGGGAGTTCGTCGCGAACGTCCAGCTCACCGTCGACGCGACCGGTGGCGCCACCCTGGCCTGCGCGTTCCACGAGATGGGCATGGGCACGGCGACCGTGGTCGGGCAGATGGTGGCCGACTGCCTCGGAGTGCCCCTCGAGCGGGTCACCGCCAGGTACGGCGACTCCGACCTGCCGTTGGGCCCCGGCGCGGGCGGCTCGGGGCAGACCGCGAGCCTGGCCGCCTCGATCGAGCGGGCCTGCAGGGCGATGCGCAAGCGCCTCGACGCCCTGGCCGAAAGGCTGGGTATGCCGGATGGTTCCGGCCCGGGCGAGGTCCTGACCCGCGCGGGTGAGGGGTCGCTCACGGTGGAGGTCGGGGCCGACTCCGGCCCGCGCGCGGCCTGGGGCCAGGTGCGGTTCCTGTCGAAGATGGTGCTGGACAGCAGGCGGTGGATGAAGGCCGCGACCGGTGCGCACTACTGCGAGGTCAGGGTGGACGCCGACACCGGCGAGCTCCGGGTCACCCGCTGGACCAGCGTCTTCGACGTGGGTCGGGTGGTGAACCCCAAGACGACGCACAGCCAGCTGCGCGGTGGCATCGTGATGGGTCTCGGCCTGGCGATGGGGGAGGAGACGCTGATCGACCCGCGCACCGCGCGGATCATGAACCCGAGCCTGGCCGAGTACCACGTCCCGGTGCACGCCGACGTGCCGCACCTCGAGGTCCACACCCTCGACGACCCCGATCCGCAGATGCCGTTGGGGATCCTCGGGGCCGGTGAGGTGGGCATCGTCGGGGTCGGTGCGGCGGTGGCCAATGCCGTGCGTCACGCCACCGGTCGACGGGTCACCGACCTGCCGCTCACGCTCGACCGCATCGTGGGCTGAGCAGCTCGCGGGGACCTGCTTGTGGCGGGCTGCTCGGTGCGGTCTGCTCGTGCCTGACCCGTGGCCGGAAACCGGGCTTGACCTTGACGCAGCGTCAGGGTTGCACGCTTGCGTCATGACCACACCATCACCCAGCATCGAGATCGTCGGGCTCACCAAGTCCTACGCCGACCACGAGGTGCTCAAGGGCGTCGACCTCGCGGTGCCTTCGGGCTCCGTCCTCGCCTTGCTCGGCTCGAACGGGGCCGGCAAGACCACCGTCGTGCGGATCCTGTCCACCCTGCTCAAGGCCGACGGCGGCACCGCCTCGGTCCACGGCCACGACGTCGTGACCTCCGCGCGGGAGGTGCGGGAGTCCATCAGCCTGACGGGGCAGTTCGCCGCGGTCGACGAGGTCCTGACCGGCCGGGAGAACCTCGTGCTCGTCGCCCAGCTGCGCCGCCTCCGTGACGTCGGCGCCGTCGCGGACGACCTGCTCGCCCGGTTCGACCTCACGGAGGCGGGTGGACGCCGGGCCGGGACCTACTCAGGAGGAATGCGGCGTCGACTCGACATCGCGATGAGCCTGATCGGCAACCCCCCGGTGCTCTTCCTCGACGAGCCGACGACCGGGCTCGACCCGCAGTCGCGGCTCGAGGTCTGGGCCACCATCCGTGAGCTGGCGGGTCAGGGCACCACGGTGCTCCTCACCACGCAGTACCTGGACGAGGCCGAACAGCTGGCCGACCGGATCGCGATCCTGCACCAGGGTCGGATCATCGCCGACGGCACCCTGGCCGAGCTCAAGCAGCTGTTCCCGCCGACCGAGGTCGAGTACGTCGAGAAGCAGCCCTCCCTGGAGGAGATCTTCCTCGCGATCGTCGGCCACGACGACGCCCACGCACCGACCACGAAGGACGCCCGATGACCATCGACCTGTTCCACGACACCACGGTGCTGCTGAAGCGCTCCCTGCGGCACATCCTGCGCAGCCCCGACACGATCATCACCACCGCGGTCACGCCGATCGCCATGCTGCTGCTGTTCGTCTACGTCTTCGGCAGCGCCATCGACGTCGGCGGCGCCGACTACGTCGACTACCTGCTCCCGGGCATCCTGCTCATCACCGTGGCGTCAGGCATCGCCTACACCGCGTTCCGGCTGTTCACCGACGTCTCGGAGGGCATCTTCGAGCGCTTCCAGTCGATGCCGATCGCTCGTTCGGCCCTGCTGTGGAGCCACGTGCTGACCTCGGTCGTCGCGAACCTGACGGCGCTCGTGCTCGTCGTCCTGGTCGCCCTGGTGATGGGATTCCGTTCCGGTGCAGGGGTGCTCGCCTGGCTCGCGGTGCTGGGCATCATGGTGTTGTTCACGCTGGCCCTGACCTGGCTGGCCGTGATCCCCGGTCTCACCGCGAAGTCGGTGGATGGCGTGAGCGGGTTCTCCTACCCGTTGATCTTCCTGCCGTTCATCAGCTCGGCCTTCGTGCCCACGGCCGGCATGCCCGGTCCGGTGCGCTGGTTCGCGGAGCACCAGCCGGTGACCTCGATCGTCAACACCATCCGCGCGCTCTTCGCCAGTCAGCCCCCGGGCGACGACGGCTGGCTGGCCCTGGCCTGGTGCGTCGGGCTGCTCGTCGTGGCCTACGCGCTGGCGATGCGCACCTACCGCGCCAAGGTGGCCTGACCCGCGAGGATGGGTGCCATGCTCACGATCAGCCAGCTCGCGTCGTATGCCGGGGTGACGGTGCGCGCGGTCCGGCACTACCACGCCAAGGGCCTGCTGCCCGAGCCCGAGCGCGACCACTCCGGCTACCGGCGCTACGACGCGGCGTCCGTGGTCGAGCTCGTCAGGATCCGCACCCTCGCCGACGCGGGGGTACCGCTCTCGAGGGTGCGCGAGCTGCTCGTCGCCGACGAGGCGGAGTTCGCGGCGGCGGTCGCCGAGGTCGACCGCCGCCTGCGTGCCGAGATCCGCGAGCGCCAGCAGCACCGGGAGCGGATCGCCAGGCTGGCCGCGGGGGACAGCCTGGCGCTGCCGCCCGAGGCGGTGGCCTACCTCACCCGGCTACGCGGCGTGGGCGTCCCCGAGGAGATGGTCGAAGCCGAGCGGGACGCGTGGATCCTCGTGGCCGCGCAGATCCCCGAGCGGATGGCGTTCTACATGGAGACCAAGGAGCGCCAGCTCGACGACCCGAACGTGCGTGACCTCTACCGCGACCTGGCCGAGATCACCAAGTGGTCGGCCGACGACCCACGGCTCGACCAAGCGGCCGAACGGCTGGCCGCGCAGTTCGAGCAGGTGCCCGACGAGGCGTGGGACGAGGAGAAGCTGCCCGGGGACCTCGCGGACCTCCTGGACGGCGTCTTCCTCTCGTCCGTCCCCGGGGCCCGTCGCATCCTCGACCGGCTCGAGCAGCTCGGCTGGACCGGGTGGACCAACATCCAGCGGGTGGCACGGGCTGGCTGACGGCGAGGTGTACGGCGTGGTGCACCACGCGGCACACCCCACCGCTCAGGTGGTGCCCTTGCGGGTGAACGTCAGGTGGGTGACGCCGCTGGGGGTGGAGACCGCCTCGACGTCGAACGACTCCTCGAGGCCCTCCAGTCCGTCCCAGAGGCGCACCCCGCGGCCGAGCAGGATGGGCACCTGCACGAGGTGCAGGTGGTCGACCAGGCCGGCGAGCAGGAAGTCGCGGACCACGGTGGCCCCACCGCCGATCCGCACGTCCCGGCCGCCGGCTGCCTCGCGAGCCGTCGCCAGCGCCTCGGCCGGGCTCGCGTCGAGGAAGTGGAACGTCGTGCCGCCTTCCATCTCCATCGGGGGCTTCGCGTGGTGGGTCAGCACGAAGGTGGGCGTGTGGAACGGCGGGTTGGGCCCCCACCAGCCCTTCCACTCCGGGTCGTCCTGCCAGCCGGGCGGTCCGAACTTGTTGGCGCCCATGATCTCCGCGCCTACTCCGGGTGTGTGCCGCTCGGCGAAGGCATTGTCGACGCCGAGCGACCCGCCGTCCTCGTCCCAGTAGCGGGTTGCGAACATCCACCGGTGCAGCCGCTCGCCCGCGTGGCCGAAGGGCGCCTCGAGCGACTGCGGCTCGCCGGTGGCGAAGCCGTCGAGCGAGATCGACAGGTTGTGGACCCGCGTGAGTGACATGGCAGTTCTCCTCTGTTGCTGGCTGGCCGATCCCGTCGCGGCTCGGCGCCGGTGGCCCCGGCCGCGCTTCATCATGCGCCCTGCGCCCGTGGCCGGCTCATCCTCCCCCGGCCACGGCATGAGCCACGCAGGTGCGGGCCGTCGGCCGCGCCTCGAGGCGCGCAAGTGGGATCGGCTGCCCGCACACGTCGCAGCGGCCGTACCCACCACTGCGCACGCGGGCCAGGGCGGCCTCGACCCTGGAGAGCTGCGCGTGGGCCGCGTCGACGAGCGACGACAGCTGGGAGCGCTCGTAGGCGATGGTCTGCCCCTCGGGGTCGTGCTCGTCGTCGGCGTTGGAGTCCTGTGAGGCGGCCATCAGCGCCTCGAGGTCGGCCGTCATGCTCGTCAGCCGAGCCCGCACCTCGTCGCCCTCGGCGCGCAGGCGGTCGGCGACGGCAGCCAGGTCGAGCTCTCCCTCTCCGGCAGCGCGCTCGGGGCTCTCGTGGTCACGCATGAGGCTCGGCAGTCATGGCCTTCTCCCGGTCGAGGTGGTGGGGTCTTGGGACGGGCACGGCAACAGACCGACGACGCCTGCCCAACTCATCGTGGCCCACCTGCCCCGGAGGCGCGCGGCGGCCGAACCGGCAGCCTTCTGTCCGCAACGCGTGCGAGGCTGCGCACATGAGCGCGCCCAGGGCTGAGTTCGGTGTCTCGTGGCGACAGGCGCTGGCCTGGCGGCTGGAGCGCCACCTGCTCGAACCCGTGGGGTCGGCGTCGGTGGCCGAGGTGGTGCGCCGGCTCGGTGCCGTGCCGTCGATGGACGAGTCGCTCGCCGAGCTCGCGGTGCGGACCCGCCGGACGTCGTCGCGCCCGGGTGAGCTGGCAGCGGCGTTGGCCTCCGGCACGGTCGTCAAGGCGTTCGCGTTCCGTGGTGCCGTGCACTACCTCTCGGCCGCGGACGGCGGCGTGTACCTGGCCCTCCGGGCTGCGGGGCGACAGTGGGAGCTGCCCAGCTGGGTGGACCACTACCGACTGGAGCCCGAGGACTGGCCGGACTTCCGGGCGGCGGTGCGCGAGGCGCTCGACGCTGGTCCGCTGACCCTCGCCCAGCTGGGCGACGCGGTGACCAGCCGTCCGGCATACCGGCACCTCAAGCCGGTCTTCGACGATGGTGCGGGCACGCTCATCAAGCCACTCACCTGGCAGGGCGACATGGGCTTCGGGCCGCCGCGCGACGGGCGGGCGACGTTCCAGCGCCTCGACACCAACCCACGGTGGGCCGGGATCCCGGACCTCGACGTCGCGGGACCGGCCGCCATCACCGCCTACCTGCGCAGCTACGGTCCAGCGACGACCGAGCACCTCCACTACTGGCTGGGCAACGGCCTGAGCGCGGGCCGCAAGCGGCTCGACGGCTGGCTCGACGGGCTGGATGACCGGCTCGTGCCCGTCGACGTCGAGGGCACCGCGGCACACGCCCTGCGCGAGGACGTCGACGCACTGCAGTCGGCCGAGCCGAGCGACTCCGTGCGCTTCCTGCCCGGCCACGACCAGTGGGTCATCGGCGCCGGGACCAAGGACGCCCACGTCACCCCACCCGCGCTGCGGGACCTGATGACCCGCAAGGCCAACCCGGTCATCCAGGGCGGCGTGGTCCGGGGGACCTGGGCGCGGCGAGGTGACGAGCTCGCGGTGAGCTGGCTGGACAGTGGCAATCGACCGCAGCGGGCCCTCGAGGCGGAGGCAGCGCGGATCGCCACCCTGCTGGGCCGCGACCCGCGACTCCGGGTCGACGCCTAGTCGGACGCCACGATGTCGACGGAGATCTCGACGGCCGGCACGGAGCCGCGGTTCTCGAGCCAGTGCAGGGTGGTGTGGTCCTCGGGCCAGCCCAGCCCCGGTCCGTAGTCGGTGGCGACGCCGTCCCGGTGGTCGGTGATGGCGCCCTGGAGGACGTAGACCGTGCCGGGCCTGCCCCGGTGGTCGTGCACGGGGCCGAAGACGCCGCCGGGCTCGATGGTCACCATCCGCATGCGCAGCTGGCGCCCCTCCATGCCGGGCAGCTCCGGACCGAGGTCGACGGTGCCGAGCAGCTGCACCTCGACGCCCTTGGTCTGCGGGGCCGCTGGCTCACTCATCGGGTGCCTCTCCTGGTGGTTGCTCGCGCGGCGGCCGGTAGAGCTCCTCGACGGCGGCGTCGATGTCGTCGCCGTCGACGTCCACCGGCTCGACGTAGAGGCGCCCCTCGGCGATCAGGTCGTCCCGGACGACCAGCACGATGACCCCGCGCATCGCGAAACCGGAGCCGTCGACGTGGTGCCCCTGCCAGTCGACCTCGGCCCACTCGGTCTCGCCGTCGGTGCACGAGGCCAGCAGCTCGGCCCGGAAGTCGGGCACGCCCTGGAAGACGGACGTCCAGTTGGCGAGCACCTGGGCCCGCCCCCGGAAGGCGCGACCCGGGTGGACCGGCTGGACGCTGGCGTAGCCCTCGGCGAAGTGCGCGGCGAAGCGGCCGGCGTCGTGGGCGTTCTGGGCGTCGACGAGGCGCTCCACCATGCTCCTCATGGTTCGCAACCTAGCCCTCCAGAGACCTCGGAACCAGCGCCGCACGTGGGCCCGTGCCCGCGGCCAGCGCTCCCGCGGTCAGGGTCGGTCGATCTCGGCGAAGACCGGCCGGCCCAGCGAGGGGTCGGTGAGCAACCTGCTGAAGTCGGTGGTGTTGCGGGAGATCGAGATCAGCAGCCGGCCGTCGGCCAGGGTGATGCCGGGGTGGGCCAGCGGCGCGTACTTCAGCTGACCGGACGGGTCCTGGAAGTCCGCCCTCGTCCCACGACGGGCGGTCCAGGGACCGACGGGGGAGTCGGACGACCAGGCGTAGACGGTGTTGCCGAGGTCGCCGTCCCGTTTGGAGACGATGACGAACCGGCCGTCGAGCGCGTCCACCGACAGCGTCTGCGAGACGCCGCCGCGGGCCGGCAGGATGACTGCGGCTCGCGTCGGCTCGCCCACCCAGGCGGCCCCGTCCCAGAACTGCCACGTCGCGCGGTCGCGCGCGTCGGCAATGGGTGCGCGGGCGGCATACAGGGCCCGTCCGAAGGACTCCTTGCTGGGCAGCCGGGTGCCGTAGACGTAGAGCCAGCCACCCCTGACCGTCATGGCCGAACCCCAGTTGACCTGGTCTGCTGCGGTGCTGTCGGGGGTGATGTCGAGCTGCTGCCGCAGGGTGGGGGCGGCCCCGGGCGCGACGTCGAACAGGGTGGCGCTGCTGCCGAGGTAGGTGAAGTCGAGACCGCCCGAGGTGCCGCGTCGGATCCGGGCGGAGACGACGACGAGGACGTCACCCTGGGGCCGGGACAGCGACACCACGGACATCGGCCAGTGCACGACGCCGTCGGCCCGGTCGGGGATCACCGGCCCCCGACCGGTCACCTCGACCTGCGAGGTGCACAGGCCGCTCGTGACCAGCATGGAGTTGGCCACGATGCGCGGGGTGATGCCGTCGCCGCGCACCGTGTCGCCGAACACCCACACGATCCGGTCGTCGGGCAGGCGCGCGCTGGCCCCGATGTCACCGGCCTGCCACAGGGGGAGGTCGAGGCCGGCCACGATCCGGTTGAGCTGGCCGACGGTCACCACCGGCGGCTTCCCCGTGGCGGTCGCCCGCGCGCACGCCGGCGTCAACCGCGGGTATGCCGTGTCGCCCTGGCTCGGGGCCCGCTCGCTACCGGGGCCGGTGGAGCAGCCCACCAGGACCGCCGCGAGGGCCAGTCCGAGCACCCGCGCCACCACCGGGCCGAGCACCGCGCCGTGCCCCCTGTCGAGCGCTGCGCCCCGGGGTCGGGACGGGCTCGCGCGACGCATGGTGGCAATCCTAGGGACGCGACACGCGCACCCAACATGTGGTGCCGCGGATTCGCCCCAGCACCCGCATATGGTGTCTCTCGCTGGTCCGGAGGCCGCGCAATCGGTCTCCGGGGCAAGAGGGAACCCGGTGCGAATCCGGGACTGCCCCGCAGCGGTAAGCGGAAACGACCGCCGTCACCAAAGCACTGCCCGCACCACGCGGGTGGGAAGCGACGGCCAGTAGGAACCGCGTCGACGACCGGGCCCGTCAGGGCTCACCGGTCGCCGAGGCGAAGGTCCGCGAGTCCGAAGACCTGCCAGCGACCGCACACGCCGTGTGCGGGAAGTCGTGGCCTCGAGGGCGGGTCACACGACAGGCGCAGCCGACCGCACCCGGGTCCCCGGAGGTGGTGGCTGAGTCGTCGTCACCTCCTCGACCCGCGGCACCGAATCGCTCGCGAGGAGAGAGCTGTGACCGACACGACCACCGAGGTGGAGCAACCCCGGACCCCCGAACAGGCAGCGCGCCGCACCAGCATGGCGGTGCGCAAGCGCAACGGCGACAGCGAACCCGTCGACGTCATGAAGATCGTCCGGGCGGTGGAGCGCTGGTGCGACGACCTCACCGAGGTCGACCCGATGGCCATCGCCACCCGCACCATCAGCGGGCTCTACGACGGGGCGACGACCGCCGAGCTCGACCGGTTGTCGATCCAGACCGCCGCGGAGATGACGGCGACCGAGCCCGAGTACTCGCGGCTGGCCGCCCGACTGCTGTCGAACTACGTCGACAAGGAGGTGCGCGGGCAGCAGATCGCGTCGTTCAGCCAGGCCGTGCGGCTCGGCCACCTCGAGGGGCTGATCGGTGACGAGACCGCGGCCTTCGTGGAGGCCAACGCCCGCAAGCTCGACCACGCCGTGGACCTGGGCAACGACCGACGGTTCGAGTACTTCGGCCTGCGCACCGTCTACGACCGCTACCTGCTCCGCCACCCCGACACCCGGATGGTGCTGGAGACCCCGCAGTACTTCCTGCTGCGCGTCGCCTGCGGCCTGTCGCACACGCCCCAGGAGGCGATCGGGTTCTACCGGCTGATGGCGTCCCTGGCCTACCTGCCGAGCTCACCGACGCTGTTCAACTCCGGCACCCGCCACACCCAGATGTCGTCGTGCTACCTCGTCGACTCGCCGCAGGACGAGCTGGAGTCGATCTACGACCGCTACGCACAGGTCGCGAAGCTCTCGAAGTTCGCTGGTGGCATTGGCATCTCGTGGTCTCGGGTCCGCTCTCGCGGGGCGCTGATCCGCGGCACGAACGGCCATTCCAACGGCATCGTCCCGTGGCTGCGCACCCTCGACTCGTCGGTCTCGGCGGTCAACCAGGGTGGTCGCCGCAAGGGAGCCGCCTGTGTCTACCTCGAGCCGTGGCACCCCGACATCGAGGAGTTCCTCGAGCTGCGCGACAACACCGGCGAGGACGCCCGTCGCACGCACAACCTCAACCTCGCCAACTGGGTGCCCGACGAGTTCATGCGGCGCGTCGAGGCCGACGAGCAGTGGAGCCTGATCGACCCGAACGAGGTGCCCGAGCTGCCCGACCTCTGGGGGCCTGCCTTCGAGGAGGCGTATGCCGCCGCGGAGCGGGACGGGCGCTTCGTGCGCCAGGTCAGCGCGCGTGAGCTCTACGGCAAGATGATGCGCACCCTGGCGCAGACCGGCAACGGCTGGATGACGTTCAAGGACGCCAGCAACCGCACCTGCAACCAGACCAGCGACGACCAGCGGGCCGGTGCTCCCGTGGTGCACCTGTCGAACCTGTGCACCGAGATCATCGAGGTCTCCAGCAACGACGAGACCGCGGTCTGCAACCTCGGCTCGGTCAACCTGGCCCAGCACCTCACGCCGGGGCGCGACGCGGTCGACTGGGAGAAGCTTCGAGCGACCGTCCGGACGGCGGTCACGTACCTCGACCGCGTCATCGACATCAACCACTACCCGAGCAAGGAGTCCGCGGCGTCCAACCCGCGCTGGCGCCCTGTGGGCCTGGGGGTCATGGGACTGCAGGACGTGCTGTTCGCCCTGCGCCTGCCCTTCGACTCGGCCGAGGCCGAGGAGCTGTCCACCCGCATCGCCGAGGAGGTCTACCTCTCGGCGCTGGAGCGCTCGAGCCAGCTCGCCGCCGACCACGGCGCCCACCCGGCATACGACCAGACGCGCGCAGCGCGGGGTGACCTGCAGCCCGACCTCTGGGACGTCACGCCGACCCAGACCGAGCGCTGGGAGCGGGTGCGGAAGGCCATCAGGGACAACGGGCTCCGCAACGCGCTGCTCGTCGCCATCGCGCCGACGGCCACCATCGCGTCGATCGCGGGTGCCTACGAGTGCATCGAGCCGCAGGTGTCCAACCTCTTCAAGCGCGAGACGCTGTCGGGGGAGTTCCTCCAGGTCAACACGGCGCTGGTCCGCGAGCTCAAGGGGCGCGGGCTGTGGACCCCGGAGGTGCGCGAGGCGATCAAGCGCAGCGACGGCTCGGTGCAGGGCATCGCGCAGATCCCGGAGGACGTCCGGCTGCTCTTCCGCACGGCCTGGGAGCTCCCGCAGAAGTCACTCATCGACCTCGCCGCCGCCCGGCAGCCCTACATCGACCAGAGCCAGTCGCTCAACCTCTTCCTCGCCTCGCCGACGATCGGGAAGCTCAGCTCGATGTACCTCTACGCGTGGAAGGCCGGGCTCAAGACGACGTACTACCTGCGGTCGCGTCCGGCCACCCGCATCCAGCAGGCCACCGTCTCGGTGGCTGCGCCCATCCCCACTGTCCCCACCGTCACCGACGAGGCGGCCATCGCGTGCTCCCTCGAGAACCCCGAGAGCTGCGAGGCCTGCGAATGACCACCACCAGCGCCACGACCCACACCGAGCCCCGGATGCTGCTCGACCCCGGGATGAACCTGACCCTGCGGCCGATGCGCTACCCGCACTTCTACGAGCGCTACCGCGACGCCATCAAGAACACCTGGACCGTCGAGGAGGTCGACCTGCACTCCGACCTCAAGGACCTGCAGCGGTTGACCGCCGCCGAGCGGCACCTGGTGAGCCGGCTCGTGGCGTTCTTCGCCACCGGCGACACCATCGTGGCCAACAACCTGGTGCTCAACCTCTACCAGCACATCAACTCGCCGGAGGGTCGGCTCTACCTGAGCCGGCAGCTGTTCGAGGAGGCCGTGCACGTGCAGTTCTACCTGACCCTCCTCGACACCTACGTCCCCGACGAGAAGGAGCGGCACGAGGCCTTCGCCGCGGTCGACAACATCCCGTCGATCAAGGACAAGGCCGACTTCTGCTTCCGGTGGATCGACTCGGTGTTCGACCTCGACGAGCTGGAGACCAGGGAGCACCGACGGGCCTTCCTGCTCAACGTGATCTGCTTCGCGGCGTGCATCGAGGGGTTGTTCTTCTACGGCGCGTTCGCCTACGTCTACTTCCTCCGGTCGCGCGGCCTGCTCAACGGCCTGGCGAGCGGCACGAACTGGGTGTTCCGCGACGAGTCGATGCACATGGCCTTCGCCTTCGACGTCGTGGAGACCGTGCGCCGCGAGGAGCCTGACCTCTTCGACGCCGAGCTCGGCGACCAGGTGCGGGCCATGATGCGGGACGCCGTGGACGCCGAGGCGCAGTTCGCGCAGGACCTGTTGGGCGGGGGAGTGGCGGGGCTCTCGACGACCGACATGCGCACCTACCTCGAGTCGGTGGCGGACCGGCGGCTCGAGCAGCTGGGGCTCGAGCCGGAGTACGGCTCGAAGAACCCGCTGGCGTTCATGGAGCTGCAGGACGTGCAGGAGCTCTCGAACTTCTTCGAGCGCCGGGTGTCGGCCTACCAGGTCGGCGTGTCCGGCGCGGTGGCCTTCAACGAGGAGTTCTAGCGCGTAGAGCTCCGAGGACGAGGCGTTCTGGCCGCGGTGTCAGGGCTGGCTCACCACCAGCCCTGGCGTCGCGCCCAGCGCAGCAGCCAGAGGCTGATCGACGCCATGACGGCGAGCACGATGATGAGCTGCACCCAGTGGGTGCTGGCGTTGACGATGACGTTCATGCCGTAGATCGACGCGATCGCGGTGACCGGCAGCGTGATCGCGGCGATGACGGCGAGCCGCTCCATCGCCACGGTCATCTTCGTGGTCACCCTGGTCTGGTAGAGCTCGATGACGCCGAAGAGGAACTGGCTCTCGCCGTCAGCGAGGCTGCGCACCCGGTCGAACTGCTCCGACAGGTCCCGTGCGTGCCGCTGCGACTCCTTGCTGGCGAACCGTTCCAACGAGGCGAGCCGGCCGTAGACCTCGTGCGCCTGGCCGGCCTGGGTGCGTGAGATGAGCAGCTCGTGCCGCAGGAGGAAGAGCTCCTCGAGCAGCTCCTCGGGCTGGTGGAAGTCAGAGCTCATGACCCGCATCTCGAGGGCCGGCAGGCGGCTTGCCACGTCCTTGACCGCTGCGCTCTGCCGTCGCGCCACGGCCGAGCCGATCGCGTAGGAGAGCTCGCTCGGGCTGGAGGGTCGGAAGCGACCTGCCCGGATGCGCTCCAGGACCGAGCGGGTCTCCTCGGTAGCATCGGCGAGTGACACCGCAGGGTTGCGGGGTCCGTGCACGGTCACGAGGTAGCGGCGACCCACCAGCTGGTCGAGCTCGAGCATGTGGACGTGTCCGCCCTCGCCCGGGAGCGGGGTGTGCACGATGACGAACGTGTGGTGTTCGTAGCCGTGCACCGACGGCACGAAGTTCCTTTCACGACAGGCTTTCACGACCATCGGGTGGGCGTGGAAGTGTTCGCGCAGGAGCGTCTCGGCGGAGTCGTCGAACTCGGGTACGTCGAGCCAGGTGAAGCCGTCGTCACGGTGCAGCAGGTCGTCGACCTGCGTCACGTCGTGCTCCTCCAGCCCGGCGTCGGACACCCACCAGACGTCCATCACGGCCGGGTGTCCGTGACCACGAGTCGTGCCCCTGACTCGACCGAGCCGCCGGCCTCAGCCGGTGAAGCTCGTCTCCAGGGTGATCGGGACGGCGGACAGCGCCTGGCTGACGGGGCAGCCGGTCTTCGCGCCCTGGGCCGCCTCCTCGAACTGCTCGGCCGTGATGCCGGGGACGCTGCCCACCACCGACAGGGCGATGCCGGTGATGCCGGTGCCGGGCTGGAAGGTGACGTTGGCCGTCGTGTCGATCGATGTCGGCGGGGTGCCGGCCTGGGCCAGGGCGTGGGACAGCGCCATCGAGAAGCAGGTGGAGTGTGCGGCCGCGATCAGCTCCTCGGGGCTGGTCTGCCCGTTGGCCGCCTCCGCACGCGCGGGCCACGACACGTCGAAGGTTCCCGTCCCGGAGGACTGGAGCTCGACCTGGCCGGACCCCTCCATCAGGGACCCTTCCCAGTGGGCGGCGGCAGTGCGGGTGGTGGCCATGGGTTCTCCTTCGAGCGGCGGAACGGTCAGCCCCAATCTAGGCGTTCCGTCCCCAACCGCAACGGGCGACCCGAAGGGAGCTCGGCCGACCGGCGCCCCGGAGTCAGCCCAGGGCACGTCCGGTGATGCTCTGGGTGCGGATGCGCACCCAGGTGCTCGGGCCCTCGTGAGGAGGGACCCATGGTGCGCGGGCCGCCTGGTCGAGCTTGCGGATGTCCATCTCGTCGTCGACGACCGTTGCGGTGCCCTGGACGAGGACGCTCCAGCCTGACCGGGTGGACGCGTCGAAGTGGTCGACCTCGAAGGCGACCGGGTCGCGGTCGATGGCCGCCTGGATCTTGGAGTCACCCGTGGTCCGGAAGCAGACGTCGACGCCGTCGAGCGTGTGGACGACGGGCAGGATCGACAGCTCGCCGTCGAGCTGGAAGGCGAGCCGGCCCACCGGCACCTCGAGCAGCTTCGCGAGGCAGTCGTCGAGGTCGAGGACGACCAGGCCGGTGTGGTCGGTGGGACGCGTAGTGTCGCCCATCACGCACCTCCGTCCGAACGGACCACCATCACCGGGCAGTGGGCGTGGTGGAGCACTCCCTGGCTGACCGACCCGAGGAGCAGGCCGCTGAAGCCGCCCCGCCCGCGGCTCCCGACGACGACCAGCTCGGCTTGGCGCGAGAGGTCCACCAGGGCCTCGACCGGGTGGGTGCGCAGGACCCGCTGCCGCACCTTCACGTCGGGGTACTTCTCGGACCAGCCCACCACCGCCTCGGAGGCGACGGCGTCCTCTTCCTCGGCGACGACCTGGCGAGTGTCCTCGGTCTCGAGCGCCGCGAGCCCCGTGCCCTGGGAGTCGAGGAACCAGGCGTGGACGACGGTCAGGGGGACGCCGAGCCGGTCGGCCTCCTCGAAGCCCGCGGCGATGGCCGCCTCGGAGACCTCCGACCCGTCCGAGCCGACGACCACGCCGGGACCGTCAGGGAGCTGGTGGGGGCGATCGCGCACCACCACGACCGGGCACCGGGAGTGGGCGGCGACGTCGAGCGACGTCGACCCGAGCAGCAGACTGCCCAGTGGGCTCCTGCCCCGAGCGCCCACGACGAGGCAGGAGGCGTCGCGCGACTCCTCGACGAGCAGGGCCGCGGCGTTGCCGTAGCCGGCCGCCCTGGTGATGTGGAGACCGGGCGCGAGCGTGTGGGCCCGATCGGTCGCGGCCGCGAGGATCTCGTCGGACTCGGCCGTGTGGACCGCGAAGCCCGTCTCGACCGTCGGGCCACGAAGCGGCAGCATGCGCGCGTTGACGAGGTGCAGCGGTGCCTTGGTCCGTTGCGCCTCGGCGATCGCCCAGTCGAGTGCCAGAGCGGCCGGGAGCTGCCCGTCGACCCCGACGACGACGGCACCGGTGGTGGTGGACGACATGACTTCCTCCTCGCTGACCGGCCCGCGTGGGTCCCGTTGCTGGGGCCTGCGGCCCGTCTTCAGCGTCGGGCCCCGACGCCCCACCGGACAGGGACCTTGGACCCTGAACACAGGGCCACCGCGGAGGGATGGTCGTGCCATGGACACGCAGAAGGACTCGCAGGGCGCTCCCATGCAGGAGCTCACGGTCGCGCAGTGCTGGGAAGGTCTCAGGGAGGGGGTCGTCGGACGGCTCGCGGTCGTGCACGACCGGCGTCCCGACATCTTTCCCGTCAACTATGCAGTGGACCACGGCACGGTGGTCTTCCGGACGGGCTCCGGCACGC
This sequence comes from Pedococcus bigeumensis, assembly GCF_039531795.1. Classification (NCBI taxonomy): domain Bacteria; kingdom Bacillati; phylum Actinomycetota; class Actinomycetes; order Micrococcales; family Intrasporangiaceae; genus Pedococcus; species Pedococcus bigeumensis. The sequence goes on from NZ_BAAAQS010000001.1 coordinate 1,292,867, forward strand.
TGTTCAGGTCCGCGGACGGCACCTTCGTCGCGTTCGAGGTGGACGGCTACGACGTCGAGCGGGCCGAGGCGTGGAGCGTCGTGGTCCGTGGGGTCGCCCACGAGGTCTTCCAGCTCGACGACGCACTCGCGGCCATGCGCCTGCCCGTGCACCCGTGGCACGACGCACCCAAGCCGCGCATCATGCGCATCCACCCCGACTCGGTGTCCGGGCGGCGCTTCGTCGTCAAGGGTGGCTACCGGTCGTCGGCGCACGGCACCGGAGCCGGGTCCTGACCCCGGTTCTTCGACGCGGCCGATGACAGGACCTTTGGCCCTGAGCAGCCCGGCGTCCACACGCCAAAGTCGCGGTGTCAGAACGAAACCCAGACGGGTGTCCAACACCCAAGGAGGAACCATCCACATGCGACGACGCACTCTCGACGCCCTTCTCACGACCGGTGGCCTGATCGTCGCCGCCGTCCTCCTCGTCGCCGGAGGGCTGCTCACCTGGGCCAGCAACTTCGTGGACAACGAGGTCCACTCGCAGCTCGCGGCCCAGCGCATCGTGTTCCCCGCCAAGGGCAGCGAGCAGCTGAACGACCCGCTGGTCAAGCCCTACCTCGAGCAGTACGCCGGCCAGCAGCTCACCACCGGTGCACAGGCGAAGGCGTGGGCCGACCACTACATCAAGGTCCACCTCGACGAGGCCACCGGTGGGAAGACCTACTCGGAGCTGAGTGCGGCAGCCCGTGCCAACCCCGACGACCCGAAGGCACAGGGCCTCGTCGACCTCGCCTTCAAGGGTGAGACCCTGCGTGGCCTGCTCCTCAACGCCTACGCGTTCGGGACGATGGGCAAGATCGCGATGTATGCCGCATGGGCCAGCTTCATCGGCGCCGCGGCCATGCTGGCCCTCAGTCTCCTCGGTCTCCGGCACCTGCGCCGGGTGCCGGCCGACGAGGAGGTCGGGGCCCCGGCCCCACGCGCCGCGGTGAAGCCGGCAATCGCCTAGGCGACACCGCCATCCGGACCAGAGCCCTCGCCTCCCTGCGGCGGGGGCTCTGCCGTGTCCGCCTTCAGAACGCGGTGTAACCGCCGTCGGCGACGATCACCGACCCGGTGACGAAGGAGGACGCGTCGCTGGCGAGGAAGATGACGGCGGGTGCCAGCTCGTCGACCGTGCCGTAGCGCTGCATGGGGGCGTCGTCGATCCAGTGCTGGCGGAACTCCGGGTCGTCCACGGGGGACATGTCCGTCTTGATGTAGCCGGGGGCGAGCGCATTGACGCGCACGCCGTGCGGAGCCCACTCGGCCGCGAGGCTGCGGGTCAGGTGGTGCACGGCCGCCTTCGACGCGTTGTAGGCCGGTTGCCACTGGGGGCGGTTCACGATGAAGCCGGACATCGACCCGATGTTGACGATCGACCCGGCTCCCTGGTCGACGAAGTGCCGCCCGAAGGTCTGCGAGCAGGTCCACACGGCGTCGAGGTTGACCGCCATCACCGCACGCCAGTCCTCGGGGGTGACCTCCAGTGCCGGCGCGTGCACGCAGGCGCCGGCGTTGTTCACCAGCACGTCGGCCCGACCGTGCAGGTCCAGGGTGGTGTCGAGCACTCGTTGCACGTCCGCGGCCACCGTGACGTCCGCAGCCACGAAGTCCGCCCGGATGTCGTGGTCGCGCAACGATCCCACCACGACCTCCGCCGCCTCGGCATCCCGTCCCACGAGGACGACCGCCGCCCCCGCATCACCGAGCGCGCGGGCGAAGCCGGCCCCCAGCCCTCGGGTCCCACCGGTCACGACGGCGACACGTCCAGCCAGGGAGAAGCGGTCCAGTGCGTTCATCCGACCAATCTAGGGCGCCCCGCAACCGGACCGCGCCGGTGCCGACGCGGCATACCCGGGTGGCGGGCGGGGGCCGGTGGGCGGTCGAACACCCCGGGTCAGTGGCCGAGCAGCTGCTCGAACGGCACGGGGTCGGCGAACTCGTCAACGCGGTCGGTCCGGGGAGGGCGGCCGGTGAGGAGGTCGGCGAGCTCTGCAGCCGCGACCTCGATGCGCGCCGAGAGGCCGGCATCGACGGTGCCCCCGGTGCCCCAGTCCTCCGACGCCGCGAAGACCGCGGTCGGGACCGTGACCGCCTTGAGGTAGGCGAACATCGGCCGCATGGCGTGCTCGAGGACCAGCGAGTGGCGGGCGGTCCCGGCGGTGGCCGCCAGGAGGACCGGCGTGCCGCGGAGGGCGCCGTCGTCGAGGACGTCGACGAAGGTCTTGAACAGCCCGCTGTAGGACGCCTGGAACACCGGGGTGACGGCGATGACCGCGTCGGCGTCACGCACCGCGTCGAGCGCGGCCCTCAGCTCGCCGGTGGCGAAACCGGTGAGGAGGGCGTCGGCCATCGCGTGCGCGTGCTCCCTCAGGTCGACGGTCAGCACGTCGGCCTCGTCGCCGCGCTCCAGGAGCGCGTCACGGGTGGCGTCGGCCAGGCGGTCGGCGAGCAGCCGGCTGCTGCTGGGCTGTCCGAGACCGGCCTGCACCACCACGACTCGACGGGTGCTCATCGGGTGACCTCCAGGTCCTCGTGCTTCGCGGTGCCGGCGGCGAGCCGGCTGGCGTGGGTGGGGGCGTCCGGCACGTGGGCCGGCTTGCGCGCCGCGGCGATCTTGCGCAGCTCCGGCACGACCTGGGTGCCGAGGAGCTCGACCTGCTCCATGGCGGTCCGGTGGGGGAGGCCGGCGTGGTCGACGAGGAACAGCTGGCGCTGGTAGTCGCCCACGGCGTCGGCCATGCCGGCGTAGCGCTCGACGACCTGCTGGGGTGAGCCGACGGTCAGCGGCGTCTCGCGGCTGAAGTCCTCGAGGGACGGGCCGTGGCCGTACACGGGCGCGTTGTCGAAGTAGGGGCGGAACTCGCGCACGGCGTCCTGGCTGTTGGGCCGCATGAACACCTGTCCGCCGAGGCCGACGATGGCCTGGTCGGCGCTGCCGTGGCCGTAGTGGGCGAAGCGGCGACGGTAGAGCGCCACCATCTGCTTGGTGTGGCTCATCGGCCAGAAGATGTTGTTGTGGAAGAAGCCGTCACCGTAGTAGGCAGCCTGCTCGGCGATCTCGGGGCTGCGGATCGAGCCGTGCCAGACGAACGGCGCGATGCCGTCGAGAGGGCGCGGCGTCGACGTGAAGGACTGCAGCGGGGTGCGGTACTTGCCCTCCCAGGTGACGTTCTCCTCGGTCCAGAGCCGGCGCAGCAGGGCGTAGTTCTCGACCGCGAGCGGGATGCCGTCGCGGATGTCCTTGCCGAACCACGGGTACACCGGGCCGGTGTTGCCGCGGCCCATCATCAGGTCGATGCGGCCGTCGGCGAGGTGCTGGAGGTAGGCGTAGTCCTCGGCCAGTCGCACCGGGTCGTTGGTGGTGATCAGGGTCGTGGAGGTGGACAGCACGAGGCGCTCGGTGACGGCGGCGAGGTGGGCGAGCAGCACGGTCGGGTTGGCTGGGGCGGCGAACGGCGGGTTGTGGTGCTCACCGGTGGCGAACACATCGAGCCCGACCTGCTCGGCGAGGCGGGCGAGCTCCACGGTGTGCTTGATGCGCTCGTTCTCGCTGACCGTGGTCCCGGTGGTGGGGTCGGTGGTGACGTCGCCGACCGTGAAGATTCCGAACTGCATCTCGCTCGCGCTCCTGGCTAGGTAGTTTCAATTTCAACTACCTTAACAGTGGGTCCACCTCGGGCATTCCCGGTGCGGCAGAGTGTGCCGCATGGCAGCCCCCGAGGACCCGGACCGCACCCGTTACGACCGCATGCGCTGGAACACCCCGCTCTCGCAGGACCACGCCGCGCTGCTGCTGGACCGCCTCGCGGTCGGCGCGACCGACCGCGTGACCGACCTCGGCTGTGGCTGGGGCGAGCTGCTGCTGCGGGCCGTCGAGCCCAACGGCGCGTCCGGGGTCGGGGTCGACGTGGACGCCGACGGGCTGGAGCGTGGCCGCAGGCTGGCTGCGGCCCGCGGCCTCGAGGACCGCGTCACGTTCGTCGAGGCGGAAGCGGCCTCGTGGGACGAGCCTGCCGACCGGCTGCTGTGCATCGGGTCGAGCCACGTGCTCGGGGGCACCGGGCCCGCGCTCGCCCGACTGGCCGAGCTCACCCCACCCGGTGGACGGCTCCTGTTTGGCGACGCCTGCTGGACCGACCCTCCCACGGCGGCTGCGGCCGAGATGTTCGCGGAGGTCCTGCCGCTCACCGGCCTGCTCGACCACGTGCACGCCGCCGGGTGGCGGGTGCTCCACCTGTCGACCGCCGACCAGCGGGAGTGGGACGACTTCGAGTCGACGTGGCGCGCGGCCAGGCAGGAGTGGCTGATCCGCCACGGCGCGGACGACCGGGCCACCGAGGTGCGCGAGCGGCTCGACGCCCAGCTCGACGCCTACGTCCGCACCTACCGGGGCGTGCTCCAGTTCTGCTACCTCGTCCTGGGCCGCTGAGCCCGGCGGTGGTGGGTCACTCGGGAGCGGTGCCGAGACCGGCGCACTGACCGGCCTGCTTCCAGAGCGTCAGCAGCCGTGCGCTGTCGGCGGCCGCCGGTGGCCTGGGTATGCCGTCGGCGCCGATCAGCATCGGCGTCCAGACCGCGTCGCGCACCACGCTGGTCCGCGTGCGCTTGGTGCCGCGTGCGGCCTTCACGTCGATGGACAGGGTGAGCACTCCCGACCGCGAGTCGGGCTCGTGACTGCGCCACCAGACGAAGTTGCCGAACCCGTAGTCGACGTAGGAGCGCCCGAGCCACCCGGCTCCGTTGACCCGGTGCGAGTGGCCACCCACGATGATGTCCGCGCCTGCCTGCTCGAGCGCCTCCGCCGTCTGCACCGAGAGCTGGTCGGGACACTTCTGGTAGTCCAGTCCCCAGTGCAGGAAGACGACGACCACGTCGTACCGCGCCGAGGCCCGGCTGACCGCCTCGCGGAGCCGCGTCACCGGCGAGGCGCTGGCGATGCCGCCCTTGCCGGGACCCGCCGAGTAGCGGGCCAGTGTCATCTCGAAGACCTCTGAGGCGCCGAACACCGCGACCTTCAGGCCCTTGGCCGTCAGGATCGCGGGCGCGAAGGCCTCGTCCTCGTCCTTGCCGATGCCGACGATCGGCACCGGGCTGGCCTTCTTGGCCGCGAGGGTGTCCTGGAGCCCGACGGGCCCGAAGTCGACGCCGTGGTTGTTGGCCATGCTGACCGCGTCGATGCCGGCGCCCTTGATCGTCTCGAGCGCCGAGGCCGGCGCGCGGAAGTGGAACTCCTTGCCGATCTTCGTGCCGCGCTCGGTGATGGCGGTCTCGAGGTTGACCATCGACAGGTCGGCGGCCCCGAGCGACGACTGCAGCTCGTCGAGCCCGTGGGGATGGCGGGCCAGCGGTGCCAGGTAGTCCTCGAAGTGCACGTCGCCGGCGAAGGCCATCGTCAGGGTGCCGGGGTCAGCAGCAGGCGTCGAGGTGGTGGCGGCGGTCGGAGCGGTCGGCGCGGGGTGGGTCGCCGTCGAGGGGGCCGCGGTCGTCCGGCCGGTCGGTGCGCTGTTCTCGGCGGCCGTCGAGGGGGCCGCGGCCTGGCAGCCCGAAAGGGCCACCGCGACGGCCAGCACCAGTGCCGGGAGCAGCGCCGTGGCCGGCCTCGGGGCCAGGCGCGGCGCCGAGCGGGCGGCAGCCGCGGCAGGGGCGAGAGGGCGCATGATCGGGAAGTCTAGGTCGGCCTAGGATCGCCATCGTGGAGGCGGCAGCAGGGCATGCGCGGTTCGGCCCGGTCCTGGCCACCCGACCCGTCGAGGTCCGCCACGACCTCGACACCCTGGACAACGGCTTCTGGGCGGTCGTCGCCGAGTTCGAGGGCCCGGTCACCGCCGTCCGCTTCGCGGAGGTGGACCGTGCTGCGCCAGTCCCGCCACCCACGCCGTGGGTGCCGCTGGACGGCGAGTGGCACACGAGCCTGGACCACGCGGCATACCTCGCGGGGGTGGGGGAGATCCGGGAACGGATCGCCGCGGGAACCGTCTACCAGGTGAACCTCTGCCGCGTCCTCTCGCACGCGCTGCCCGAGGACGCTGAGCTCGACGGGCTGGCCCGCCTGCTCGAGCGCGGCAACCCGGCACCGCATGCGGGACGGGTCGTCGTGCCTTCGGCCGGGCTCGACGTGGTGTGCGCCAGCCCTGAGGCGTTCCTGCTGCGGGACGGCGACCGGCTCGAGTCGCGCCCGATCAAGGGGACGGCCACCACCCTCGACGCGATGCTGCCCAAGGACTACGCGGAGAACGTCATGATCGTCGACCTCGTGCGCAACGACCTGTCGCACGTCTGCCGCGAAGGGACCGTGCAGGTCGACCACCTGTGCCGCCCCGAGGAGCACCCCGGGATGGTCCACCTCGTGTCCGCCGTGTCCGGAGAGCTGCGCCCCGGGCTCGGCTGGCGCGAGGTGCTGGCGGCGACGTTCCCCCCTGGTTCGGTCTCCGGGGCGCCCAAGCACACTGCGCTGCAGGCCATCGGCGACCTCGAGCCGACGACGCGCGGCCCGTACTGCGGGGCGATCGGCTGGGTCGACGCAGACCGCGGGACCGCGGAACTCGCCGTCGGCATCCGCTCGTTCTGGGCGCAGCGGGACGACGACGGGCAGCGGTGGCTGCGGTTCGGCACCGGTGCGGGGATCACGTGGGGGTCCGACCCCGAGCAGGAATGGGTGGAGACTCAGGTGAAATCCCGACGTCTCGTGGGACTGGCGTCTGGGAAGGTGGAGGCATGAGCAACGAGCCACGGGTCTGGGTCAACGGTCGGCTGACAGCGGTCGACGAACCATCGATCACGGCACTCGACCACGGGGTGACAGTGGGCGACGGCGCCTTCGAGACGGCCAAGATCGACCACGGCCAGGTCTTCGCCGCGACCCGCCACGCCCGACGTCTCGACCGGACACTCGCGGGGCTGGGCCTCCCGGTCGCCGACCACGCCTACATCGCCGAGGGCACCAAGGCCGTCCTCGAGGCGGGCGACCCGATCGAGTTCGGTCGGCTGCGCTACTCGGTGACCGGCGGGGCGGGACCCCTCGGGTCCGACCGCGACGACAGCCCCCTCACCTACATCGTCACCGCGGGCGCCCAGCCGCGCCCGCCCCGAAGCGCCTCGGTCGCCGTCGTCCCCTGGACGCGCAACGAGCGGTCCGCCGTGGCGGGCCTCAAGACCACCTCGTATGCCGAGAACGTCGTGGCCCTCGCGTACGCCAAGGAGCGCGGGGCCATCGAGGCGGTGTTCGCCAACACGCGCGACGAGCTGTGCGAGTGCACCGGGTCGAACATCTTCGTGGTGGTGGACGGGGTCATCCTCACCCCGCCGCTGGACTCGGGCTGCCTGGCCGGGATCACCCGCGAGGTGACGATCGAGTGGTGCCGCGAGGACGGGCTCGAGGTGCGCGAGGAGGCGCTGCCCCTGGAGATCCTGCGCGAGGCCGACGAGGTCTTCATCACCAGCAGCACCAAGGACGTCCTGGCCATCCACGGCGTCGACGACCGCCGCCTTGAGCCGGGCCCGGTCACCGCGCGCGCCGCGGCCGTGTTCGCCCGGCTCTGCGTCGAGCGGACGGACCCGTGAGCGACCGCCCCGGGCAGGTCGCGCCGGGGGAGCGGACCGTCGAGGAGGACGACGCCGACGACGACTGGGCCTGGCGTCGGCGGATCCGGTCCAACCCCCACACCCACCGCATCTACAAGTGGGTCGTGGGCATCGTCGGCGCGGCCGTCACCGTCGGCGGGCTCATCCTGGTGCCCGCGCCCGGTCCGGGCTGGGTCATCGTCTTCGTGGGCATCGCGATCCTCGCGTCCGAGTTCGAGCGGGCGCAACGGCTGCTGACCTGGGGCAAGGCACGGCTCAACGACTGGAACGAGTGGGTCGCCCCCAAACCGCTGTGGTTCAAGGGCCTCGTCGGCCTGGTCACGCTCGCGCTGGTGCTGGCGATCTTCTACGGGCTGTTCCTGCTGTCGGGCGTCCCCGGGTTCTTCCCGGACGTCGTCGAGGACCGGATCAAGGACCTGCCCGGGCTCTGAGCCCGGTCAGCCGTCGGCCGGGGCAGGCCGATTTCACCTCGCGCGCCCGATCCGGCTATTCTTCGGCAGGCCCGCCGTCACCTGCGTGACCAGGGCGCTGGACGTGTAGCTCAGTTGGTTAGAGCGTTCGCTTCACACGCGAGAGGCCAGGGGTTCGAGTCCCTTCACGTCCACCGGCACGACAGCCCCTCACCTGCGAACCATGCAGGTGAGGGGCTGTTTCGCTCCGTGGGTCTGCGCTCAGGAGATCTGGCAGGTCTGGATCCAGAACGTCTTGTACTTGGTGTCGGACCCGATCGAGCCGGGTGCCTTCACCGTGAGCTTGACGTGGTAGCCCTGCTGCGGGTGGGCCATGTAGGGCAACAGGTACGGAGACAGGTTGTAGGTCTCCTGGGCGTCGACGTCGGTGCCGCCGCCTGCGTCGTCCTCGCCGATGAAGATCTTGTCCTTCTCGAGCAGGACGTCGCGACCGGTGGGAGGCTGGGCCTCGAAGGTCACCGTGGCGTTGAGGTTCCCCTTGTCGAAACCGTAGAAGTCGACCTGGAACACGCAGCCGACGTGCGGTTGGTTGTCCGGCGCCTCGTCGAAGGGCACGCCGTCGATCTTGATGGTTCCGTTGTCGCCGGCGGGGCTGCCGCCGGCGGAGGCCATGCTGATCGGGACCAGCAGGGCAGTGGCGCTCGCGAGCCCCACCAGAAGGGTGCGACCGCGTCCGGCTCGAATGACCATGTCCGCGCTCCTTGGTCGAGGACCCCTGGCTGCCCGGTGCAGCCGCGTGGTCCAAGGCTCGTCAACGTAGGGCCTGGCTGGAGGGCCCACATCGCCCAACGGACCTACGCCATTTGCGCTCGGGCTCGACCGTCTGTCGCCGCTCAAACGAGGGACGACGCCGGGTGGATCGCTGGCTATCCTGACTCTCCGGCCAGCCACCGGGGCCCTTCAGGGCCACCGGCGGTGGCCGGACCAGCGTCGGGGCCGCCATCGCGGGTCTCTTGCTCCCAACACAGGGAAATGACCGCGAGCACGCGCAAGCGACCTGACGATCTCCATCCAAGGGACGAGGGTTCCCGACGCGGGGTCTGTCAGTCTCCATCCACCAGTCACCACCACTTCAGGATGGAAGTGCCTCATGTCCAAGCACATCATCAAGCTCCGGACCCTCATGACCGAGCGCGGCGCCACCGCCGTCGAGTACGGCCTGATGGTCGCCCTGATCGCGCTCGTGATCATCGTCGCCGTCGCCCTGCTGGGCACGAACCTCTCGACCATCTTCAACAACACCGCCAGCAGCGTCTAGGACGTCCCTGCTCTCCGGGTCCCCGACCCGGAGCCTGCGTCCGCTCCGGCCGTTCCCACTGCTGCGGGGGCGAGCTGGCGCAATCGGTGCTCCTGCGCCGCCTGCGCGACGTACGGTGCGTGCGTGGACGGGCTGTGGACGAGAAGGTCATGCGGCTGCGGTATGCCGGCACGTGCCGGATCTGTGGCGTCGGGCCGGAGCAGGGGTCCCGAGCGGTCTACGAACGACCGACGAAGTCGGTCCGCTGTCTCAGCCATGGCTCTGGGGGTCGAGCGACAGTCCACCAAGGCGTGGGACACCGGCGCGTTGGGGGAGGAAAGACTGGGCAAAGGTCTGGACCGGCTCGCGTCGGACCACCTGCGGCTGCTCCACGACCGACTCATCCCCCGGGTCGAGGGCAAACATCGACCACCTGGCCGTGACCGCCGGCGGGGTGCACGTCATCGACGCGAAGAAGTATCGGGGTCGCCCGCAGCTCAAGATCGAGGGTGGCATCCTCCGGCCCCGCGTCGAGCGACTCGCCAAGGCGTTGCCGCCCGCCTGAGTGTCGCCACCCGCGATGCTGACAGCCCCGATCGCGACAGCGCAGCCTAGGCGTGCTCGTCCGCTGCGGCGGGTGGCTGAACGGACCACTCGGCCGGCTCGTCGTCGGTGTCGGTGTCAGCGACCTCTTTGGTCTGGTGCACCTTGCCCGGCTTGTGGTGTTGCGGTGCGTAGACGGTGTAGACCTGCATGGGCTCGTCGCCGATGTTGGTGACGTTGTGCCAGCTCCCGGCGGGAACGAGGATGCACCAGCCGTCGGTGACCTCTTGGTCGAAAGTCAGCTCGTCCTTGGCGGGCCCCATCTGGGCGCGACCACGGCCGCGGTCGAGTCGGATGAACTGGTCGGTGTCCGGGTGCTTCTCGAGCCCGATCTCACCCTTGACCGGAATCGACATGAGGGTGACCTGCAGGTAGGTGCCGCTCCAGGCCACGGTGCGGTAGTTCGGGTTCTCGAGCGTTTCGGTCTCCAGGTCGAACGACTGGGGACGTGGGCCGATGTCCTTGATTCCCATGGCTTGACCGTAGCCCTGGCCGGACCTCGTCGGAATGCCCAACGTCAACGAGCAAGGACGCACCGAGGCCCGAGGCCCGAGGCGCGAACTGCGTCGGAGCCGCCGCGAACGGCTCCAGACCGACGTGGCAGGCTTCCGCCGCATGAGTCCTGTCACCTTTGAGACGTTGCGCCTGTTCCTGCACGTTCTGGCCGCGACAGTGTGGGTTGGTGGCCAGATCACGCTCGCTGCTCTGGTCCCGGCGCTTCGCGCGGCTGGCACCGACGTGCCGAAGGCCGCCGCCAATGCCTTCAACCGCATCGCCTGGCCCGCGTTCGGGATCCTGCTGCTGACCGGTATCTGGAACGTGGTCGCCGAAGGCGACAAGGGTCCGGCGTACCAGCACACCCTGATGGTGAAGTACACCCTGGTGGTCGGCTCCGGCGTGACCGCCTACCTGCACGCTCGGGCGGCCTCGCGCAAGGCGATGTCGATCTTCGGGGCGCTCACCGGACTCACTGCACTTGCCACGTTGTTCGTCGGGATCATGCTGGCCGGCTGACCCGTCCACGTCGGACTGAGACTGTCCTGGGTTGCGCCAACGGCTCGAGAGCCACCCACGAGCTGACTCGGCGGAGAGTGGCAACCTCTCCGTCGGCCGCGCGGGGTGGCGTCGGGCAGCATCATCGTCGCGCCCACTGCTCGCTCGTGATCTCGAACCGGAAGCCACCACGCTCAGAGCCCTCGGTCGCGTACCCCTTCCCCAGGCGTCCCGACGGAGTCGGTAGCCGAGCTCGACCTCGTCCAGCGGACCCGTCCGCTGCGGGCGCAGGCACAACCACCCGATGAAGGTGCCGGTCTCCTTCTCGTGGGCCGCGAACAGTCCGAACCGACCGTCCCACCGTTCGTATGCGGCGAGGATGCCGGGGATGACCTCGTCACGAACGACGTCATCCGACAGCGACGGCTCGCCACCGGTGAGGTACCGCATCACCGCGGGGTCACCGTCCAGCTCGATCAGCGGTCCGCGTCCTGCGCCGTGAACTGGCGCAGCACCAGCCGCTCGCTCTCGAGGTAGTCGCTCATGGTCGAAGCATGCCCAGGACGATGTGCATCGCCAAAGGACTCCGGTCGGACCGGCCCTCTACGGAGGCTATAGTTAGTGCACTAAGTAGGTCACTCGTCGTTGGGACAGGCATGAAGAGCGTGGTCGGTCACCTCAAGAGCCAGCGACGGACCCTGAGCGTTGGTCAGGTCGCGACCAGGCTCGAACACCGGCTCTACCTCTCGGAGCCGACCCGTCAGGCGACTCAGGAGGGCTGCGAGCTCGCCATTCGACACGGGTTGTCCGGCGTCATCGTCCGGCCCGAGAGCGTGCCCACGGCGGGGCTGCACTTGGCCGGTACATCCGTTGGTGTGGTCACCATTCCCGGCTGGCGACACGAGGAAGTTGAACCACTCGGCACCCAGGCATTGCTTGCAGAGTCGCGTCGTCTGGCAGCCGAGGGCGCAACCGATCTGGGGATGCTGGCCACTGCCGAAGGGCTGGCGGCGGACGCCGGCCATCGGTTCGCTGACGATGTCACTGCGCTCGTCGACGCCATGCAGGCATACGGAGCGCGCGTGCGAGTCGTGCTGGACACCGACGGTCTGACTCCGGATGCGACCAGGGCGGCCTGTGCATTGTTGGGGGCCACCGGTGCCTGGCTCGTGCAAGGCGGTTCGTGGCGTGGCACGGCGCGCACCGGGCTGTCCCGCGTCCAGCTCATGAGAGCTGCACTGCCCGAGCGGATCAGACTGAAGTGGACGTTCCCCGTCAGGTCGCTCGACTCGATGATGATCTGCATCGCCGAGGGCGTGGACCGGTTCAACGGCGACGCGGAGTCAATCTTGAAGGATGCCGAACGACGCGCTGCCTTCGGTCCCCTGTTGGTTCCGGATCCCGACACCGACTACTGACGCACTTGTTTCGGACCCAACCACTCCTGCGCTGAAGAGTGTCGCGATGGGTGTTCGCAACTACCTGGTCGAGGGTGTCTCGGGCACGCGCAAGACATCCGTGTGTGAGGAGCTAGGGCGGCGAGGTCGAGCAGGACCAAGGCCTCTCCTCTTCGCGAGGGCGACCTGCCAGCCTTGGTACGGGAGCGATGGCGATGAACGAGGTCGGTCAGAGGTTGTTGGCTCGGGTCCAGGGTGTGGATGCACTCCGGTGGAGCGCTCTGGCGGGCACGCTCGGCTTCGGTGCGTTGGTGACCCTGTTCGTCGGTGGAGACGCCGTGACCGATCCCGGGGGTTGGGCGGGGATCGGGGGCACGGCGGTCTTCGTGCTGGTCGTGGGCGCACTGTGCCTCCTGGCCTGGTATCACGCCGGGGCTTCGTTCGCGGTGCTGGCTGTGGCCGCGAGCGCTCCCTTGGCTTTTGGCGTGTGGTCGCTGGTGGACTACGGCGCGGCTCACGACTGGGAGGACAGTCACGGCCCGCTGTCGCTGGTGCTCGTCGTGGCCATCTGTGCACCGGCTGGTGTGGCGGGTCTGTTCCGACCACGTGCGGCTGGCTACCTCATCCTCACGGTGAGTGTGGTGCCCCTCCTGCTGGCCGCGGTGGGCGCGACCTCCCACTTCTACGAGCCGTTGTCGGTGGGGCTGCTGCTTGCGCCCATCGTGGCCTCGGGCATCTTGTTCCTGTTGTCCGGTCGGCAACAGGGACAACGAGGAAACCCTGTGGTGACCGACCTGCGCCACTGATGTACTGGTCCGCCACCCGGGGTCTGCCGAGCTGATGGAGGGAGCCGTCGTGACGGGCTATGACGTCCTTGCCGAGGTGTACGAGTGGCTCATCTCGGACGCGAAGTTGACGCCCGCCGAGTTCGTCGCGGCGTTCGCTGACGTCACCTGTGACCTTCCGCCACACGCTCAGGTGCTCGATTGCTCATGCGGTACCGGGCAGCTGGCGGTCGGGCTCGCCGGCCTCGGCATGCGGGTCGTCGCGACCGACGCCAGTGCAGCGATGGTTCGTCGGACTGAGGTCCTGGCTGAGGAATCGGGTGCCTCGGTCTCCACGGTGCGAGCCGAATGGGGGGAGCTGGCCGACCACTTCGAGGACGCCACCTTCGACATGGTGTTCTGCGTCGGCAACTCGTTGCACCATGCCAAGGGGTCACGAGGCAGGGGTGCTGCACTGGAGTCGATGTCCCGACTCCTGCGCCGTGGCGGGCGGTTGGTACTCACCTCCCGCAACTGGGAGCTGGTGAGGTCCAGAGGCTCCCGTCTGGACATCGGTGACCGGATGGTCCGCCGTCATGGCCGCGATGGCCTCGTCATCTATCGCTGGGAGATCGCAGCGCAGTGGGAGCAGGAGCACCGCATCGAGATCGCTGTCGGGCAGGTCGAGGAGGATGGATCGGTCTTGGTCCGCTCGGAACTGTTGTCGTGCTGGCCGTATCGATACGGCGAGCTCGAGTCCGAGCTGCTCAGCGCAGGGCTCCGGGTCGACAAGAGCACGTACGACCCGGAGGCTGAGGGGTACGTGGTGGTGGCCTCGAAGGAGTAGCACCGCCGACCCCATCCCCTGCCGGTGGGGTGCCACGGGACGGCTGCCGCACCCGTGACGGGTGTCAGTGCTGCCGACGGGGCCGAGGCATAGCATCCGTGGCGTGAGCGACTCCCTCAGCGCAACCACCATCTTCCTGACAGGCGCCGACGGCGCGGAGGTCGAGGCCTACCTCGCCCGTCCCGACGGCGAACACACCCGCGGCGGGGTGGTGGTGATCCACCACATGCCGGGCTACGACCGAGCCACCAAGGAGATGGTGCGCCGGTTCGCCGAGCTGGGTTACGACGCGATCTGCCCCAACCTCTACAGCCGCGAGGCGCCGGGAGCGGACCCGTCCGATGCCGCGGCCACGGCCCGCGCACAGGGTGGCGTGCCGGACGACCGGCTGGTCGGCGACGTCGGTGCCGCCACGGCATACCTGCGGGCGCTGCCGACCAGCAACGGCTCGGTGGGCGTGGTCGGCCACTGCTCCGGTGGCCGGCAGGCCGTCCTGGCGGGCTGCCGGCTCGACCTCGACGCGGTCGTGGACTGCTACGGCGCGTTCGTCACGGGGGAGCCGCCCGCGGGCTACCCGCTCAAGGTCACCAACCTCGTCGACCAGCTCCCGTCGCTCGGTGCGCCACTGCTCGGGTTGTTCGGGGCAGAAGACAAGACGCCGAGCCCCGACCACGTGGCCGAGCTCGACCGGCGGCTCGCCGAGCTCGGCAAGCCCCACGAGTTCCACACCTACGACGACGCCGGTCACGCCTTCTTCGCCACCGACCGCCCGAGCTACCGGGTGACCGCGGCGAACGATGGCTGGGAGCGGATCGCGTCGTTCTTCGGGTCCCACCTCACCGGACGGGAGAGCTGACATGTGCACCTACGCCACGGTCGCCGAACAGGTCGACGGCAGTGCGAAGGGACCGGGGGGCCAGTGGTTCCACGTCAACGACGCGACCGTCTACTACGACCACCCCGTCCACGCGATGGCGGAGCACACCCTCAACATCGACCTCGCCGACCCCTCGCTCGGACCGGGGGCGCGGGTGGCGGTCGAGCTGACCCGCGACTCGGCCACCCGCCTCGTGCGGGCGATCGAGGAAGCGCTCGCCTCCGCACCGGAAGGCGTCTGACCGTGGCACAGGTGACCGAGCTGCACGTCTACCCGGTGAGCGGCCAGCCCGGTCGCGACCTCGAGGAGGTCGGCGTCGACGCCGCGGGCCTGGCCGGCGACCGGCGCAAGAAGGCGGCGGTCCACGTGGTGGCTGCCCACGACGTCGCGCCCGACACGCGGGCCAACCTCGTGGTCTCGTTGAGTCCTGCCGAGCTCGTGGCCGCCATCGGCGGCGTGCTCGTGGTGGGCGGCGTCGAGCTCGACGTCACCGGCACCGCGCGCGACTGCCCCGGGGTGTATGCCGCGGTGCGTCGCCCCGGCACCGTGCGCGTCGGCGACGAGGTCACGGCAGTCGCCCCGGCGAGTGGCGTCGATGAGGGTTGAGCGACCCGATGACCACGAGCCGGCAACCCGCGTGACGCGTGTCGGTGCGGCGGCATAAGGTCGTCATGTGCCGGACTTCGTCTCCGCTGGGACTGGGCGGATCGTGAAGGTTCCCACGGACGCTCGTGCGCGCCACGACCTCGCCGTGGGTCGCCTGGCTGCCAGCTACTCCGCCATCCCGGCGAACGCTCCGGTGCGGCTGGCCAAGAAGACGTCCAACCTCTTCCGCGCGCGAGCCCGCACCGACGCGCCCGGTCTCGACGTCTCGCTGCTCGACCAGGTGATCGAGGTCGACGCCGAGGCGCGCACCGCCGACGTGCAGGGCATGTGCACCTACGAGCACCTCGTCGAGGCGACCCTGCCCCACGGCCTGGCGCCGCTCGTCGTGCCCCAGCTGAAGACGATCACCCTGGGTGGGGCGGTCACCGGGCTCGGCATCGAGTCGACGTCGTTCCGCAGCGGCCTGCCCCACGAGTCGGTCCTGGAGATGGACATCCTCACCGGCGCCGGCGAGATCGTCACGGCCCGGCCGGAAGGCGAGCACGCCGACCTCTTCCACGGGTTCCCCAACTCCTACGGCACGCTCGGCTACGCCACCCGCCTGCGGATCGCCCTCGAGCCCGTCGAGCCCTTCGTCGCCCTGCGCCACGTCCGGTTCCACGACCTCGAGTCGCTCGTCGAGACGATGGGCCGGATCTGCGACAGCCGGGAGCATGACGGCGAGCGGGTCGACTACCTCGACGGCGTGGTGTTCTCCGCGACCGAGTCCTACCTCACCCTCGGCCGGCAGACAGCCCAGCCGGGGCCGGTCAGCGACTACACGGGCCAGCAGGTCTACTACCGCTCGATCCAGCACGACTCGCCGCTGCCCAAGGTCGACCGGCTCACGACCCACGACTACCTCTGGCGCTGGGACACCGACTGGTTCTGGTGCAGCAGGGCGTTCGGGGCCCAGCACCCCCGGGTGCGCCGACTCTGGCCGCGGCGCTACCGCCGGAGCTCGTTCTACTGGAAGCTCATCGCGCTCGACCACCGGTTCGACGTCGCCGACCGGCTCGAGGCCCGCAAGGGGCGCCCCCCGCGCGAGCGCGTGGTGCAGGACATCGAGGTGCCACTCGGACGGACCGCCGGGTTCGTCCACTGGTTCCTGCGCGAGATCCCCATCGAGCCGATCTGGCTGTGCCCCGTGCGCAGCAAGGGGGAGTGGCCGCTCTACCCGCTGAAGCCCGGCGAGACCTACGTCAACGTCGGCTTCTGGTCCAGCGTGCCGCGAGACCCTGACCAGCCCGAGGGCGCGGCCAACCGGCTCATCGAGGAGCAGGTCACCGCGCTGGAGGGACACAAGTCCCTCTACTCCGACGCCTACTACGACGAGACTCAGTTCTGGCGCCTCTACGGCGGCGACACCTACGCCGACCTCAAGCGCCGCTACGACCCGAAGTCCAGACTGCTCGACCTCTACTCCAAGGCGGTGCAACGCAAGTGACGATTCTCAGGACCAACCGGACCGGCCCCCACCACGGCTCTCCCGGCCCCGACAAGCTGTCGATGGCCGAGATCCTCGACGCCGTGACCGCCGACGAGGTGCCGCTGCGGTTCACCGCCTTCGACGGCTCCGCCACCGGACCCGAGGACGCTCCCTACGGCCTCGACCTCAAGTCTCCGCGCGGCGCGAGCTACCTCGCCACTGCCCCCGGTGACCTGGGCATGGCGCGCGCCTACGTGGCCGGCGACCTCGACGTCACCGGCGTCCACCCCGGCGACCCCTACGAGCTGCTCGACGCGATGGGCAACCTGCACTTCAAGCTCCCGCCGCCCAAGACCGCCGCGGCCATCGCCCGCTCGCTCGGCGTCGAGCTGCTCAAGCCCCCGCCGCCGCCCCCGCAGGAGGCGCTGCCGCGTTGGCGACGGGTCGCCGAGGGCCTGCGGCACAGCAAGACCCGCGACGCCGAGGCGATCCACCACCACTACGACGTGTCCAACACGTTCTACGAGTACGTCCTCGGCCCGTCGATGACCTACACCTGCGCGTGCTACCCGCACGACGGCGCCACCCTCGAGGAGGCGCAGGAGAACAAGTACCGCCTCGTCTTCGACAAGCTCCGGCTCAAGGAGGGCGACCGGCTGCTCGACATCGGCTGTGGCTGGGGCGGGATGGTCCGGTATGCCGCGCGGCGGGGCGTGCACGTCATCGGAGCCACCCTCTCGGCCGAGCAGGCGAGCTGGGCCCAGGAGGCGATCCGCCGTGAGGGTCTGCAGGACCTCGCCGAGGTGCGCCACAGCGACTACCGCGACATCCGCGAGACGGGGTTCGACGCCATCTCCTCGATCGGGCTGACCGAGCACATCGGGGTGCGCAACTACCCGGCCTACTTCGCGTTCATCAAGCACCACCTGCGCACCGGGGGGATGCTGCTCAACCACTGCATCACACGTCCCGACAACCGGCGCACCTCCACGGGCGCCTTCATCGACCGCTACGTGTTCCCCGACGGTGAGCTGACCGGCTCGGGCACGATCATCGCTGCGGCGCAGGACGCCGGTCTCGAGGTCCGTCACGAGGAGAACCTGCGCGAGCACTACGCCCGCACCCTGGCCGGCTGGTGTGCCAACCTTCGCGACAACTGGGACGCGTGCGTCGACGAGGTCGGCGAGGCGACGGCCCGGGTGTGGGGTCTCTACATGGCCGGCTCACGGGTGGGCTTCGAGCGCAACGTCGTGCAGCTCCACCAGGTGCTGGCGGTGAAGCTCGACGACCGCGGCCAGGCCGACCTCCCGCTGCGACCCTGGTGGAACGCCTAGTCGAGCAGCGCCTTTCACTGGTGAGGCTCGGAGTCTCCAATCTGAGCACTGCCCGTCGGCTCAGCACGCGACGGTCGACCGGGCCGAGTCGGTCGCTGGAGCGAGGCGCTGCCTGGTGAGTGACCTCGCGTTTGCCGTCGTGTGGATGTCTCACTGACTGTTTGCATTGCTTGACGTTCGAACACGTGTTCGAATACGATGGGGCATGGCCATCACCCCGATGCACCCGTCACCGCGGCTCGCGGCAGCCGATGGGGTGCGTCAGGTGCATGCCGTGCTCGACCGCTGCGCGTCCGTCGGCGACCTGTCCGGGTATGCCGCGTCGAGCCTGATCGTCGAGCTGGACCGGGCGGTGACCAGGTTGCAGGCCCTCAAGCTGTCCCTGGTGGCGGTGGTGGACAGGTCCGACGTCGCCTCCGACGCGGGGATGACCGGCACCGCCGCGTGGCTGGCCGCTCGGTCTCGGCGTGACGGTGCGTCCGCTGCGCGCGAGGTGCGCCTGGCGACCGCCCTCGACGGCGGGTTCAGCGCGACCCGGGAGGCGTTGAGCGTGGGTGACCTGAGCACCGAGCACGCGCTGGTGATCGCCACCACTGCGCAACAGCTGCCGAGCGGGCTCGACGAGACCGAGCGGGCCGCGATCGAGCAGTCGCTCGTGGCGGTCGGCAAGCGCGTCGATCCCGCGGCGCTGCGCAGGAAGGCCCGGCGGGCGCTGGAGTCCGTGCACCGCTCGCAGGCCGAGGTCGACGCCCACGAGGACTCCGTGTTGCGCAGCGAGGAGGAGCGCGCCCTTGCCGCGACCAGGCTGACCCTGCACGACAACCACGACGGCACGACCACCGGCCGGTTCACCGTGCCCACGCTCGCCGGGCAGATCCTGAAGAAGGTCATCCAGCAGATCGCCTCCCCGCGCCGGTTCGCCCAGCAGGCGGCCCGAGACGCGCGGCTACGGGCCGCGGCGCAGGGCGGGTCGTTGACCGCGGACGAGGTCGCCGAGGCGACCTGGGACGCGTTCCGGTCCGAGGACCTCGACTGGTCGCAGAAGTACGGGCGGGCCTTCGTCGAGCTGCTCGAGCACCTGCCCACCGACCACCTCTCGGGCAAGGTCAACGCGACCGTGCTGGTCACGCTCGACCACGACAAGCTCAAGGCGTCGCTCGGCGCGGCGCACCTCGACACCGGCCACGACCTCTCGGCCTCCGAGGCACGCCGGCTGGCGTGCGGCGCGGGGATCGTGCCGGCCGTGCTCGACGGCGAGTCACAGCTGCTCGACCTGGGCCGGACGCAGCGGTTCTTCACCGAGGCACAACGGGTGGCGCTCTCGATGACCTACGACTCCTGTGCCGCCGAGGACTGCGACCGGCCCTACGCCTGGACCGAGCACCACCATGAAGACCCTTGGGCCCGCGGTGGCCGCACCGACCTCGACCAGGCAGTTCCGTTGTGCGGGTTCCACCACCGGCGCATCCACCATCCGGGGTTCCACCACCGGATCACCCGGGAGGCCGGCGGACGCAAACGCGTCACCATCCACCGGCGGAGGTAGGCGCGGAGGTAGGCACGGAGGTCAGTCGAGGGGGGCGAGCAGCTCCGTGCCGAGCCAGGCCTTCGGGATCCCGAAGGCGTCGACCAGCTCCTGGGCGTGCGGTCGCAGCGCCGCGCACAGGTCGTTGACCGCAGCCGTGACCTGCTTGCTGCGTGCGGGCGTGATCCGGCCGTGCTCGAGGAACCAGCCCTTGTCCGACTCGATGCTGCTCAGCGCGTAGAGGTCGCACACCCGCGAGAGGGTCTGTGCGGCGGAAGCGTCCTCGCACCGGTCGATGGCTGCGACGAACGACTCGAGGACGGTGCGGTCGACGTGGGCCCGTGCTGCCTCGATGACGTGGTCCTGGGCGTCGTTGAAGACGTCGAACAGGTCGGCGCCAGGCTTGCCGGCCTTGCGGAGTCGCAGCGCCAGCGTCTCGATCAGGTGCTTCTCGCGGTCCTCGAAGAGGTCGAGCTGCCAGCCGCGGTCGGTCGGGCCCTTCTCGCTGTCGCGGCCCGGTGCGGAGTCGATGAGGCGCTGGATGAGTCCGCGAGCAGAGCTGCGCTCGATGACCGCCCCCGCGAACTGCCTGGCCCCGAACCGCACCATGCCCATCGTGTCGAGGTCGCCGAACGCGTCGCGGTAGTCGGTGAGCAGCCCCTTGGCGACGAGCTGGAGAAGGACCGTGTTGTCGCCCTCGAAGGTGGTGAAGACGTCGGTGTCGGCCTTGAGGGCGGGCAGCCGGTTGACAGCGAGGTAGCCGGCGCCACCGCAGGCCTCACGGCACATCTGGATGGTCGCCGTGGCGTGCGCCGTCGCGACCGCCTTGGTGCCGGCGGCCCGGGCCTCGAGCTCACGCTGCTGGTGCTCGTCGGCGGCGTCGCCGGCCGACTGCACGTCGTGCATGAGCTCGACCAGCTCGTTCTGCGCGTACTGCAACGCGTAGGACTTGGCCAGGGCGGGCAGCAGCTTGCGCTGGTGTGCCCGGTAGTCGAGCAGGATCACCTCGTCGGTGCCGCCGGGCGGCGCGAACTGCCGGCGGTGACCGGCATACGTGACGGCGAGGGTCAGGGCGGTGCGGGTGGCGGCGCCGGCCCCGCCGGCCACGCTGATCCGCCCGCGCACCAGCGTGCCGAGCATCGTGAAGAACCGTCGCGTCGGGTTGGCGATGGGGGAGGTGTAGGCGCCGTCCTCGTCGATGTCGCCGTAGCGGTTGAGCAGGTTGGTGCGCGGCACGCGCACCTGCTCGAAGGTCAGCCGCCCGTTGTCCACCCCGGGGAGCCCGGCCTTGGCGCCGCAGTCGCCGATCGTCACGCCGGGCATCGTGGCGCCGGACTCGTCGCGGATCGGCACCAGGACGCAGTGCACGCCGTGGCTCTCGCCCTCGGTCACCAGCTGGGCGAAGACCGCGGCCATCCGGCCGTCGCGCGCGGCGCCGCCGATGTAGTCCTTGCGGGCCCGTAGGTCGGGCGTGTGCACGACCAGCTCGTCAGTGGCCGGGTCGTAGGTGGCGGTGGTGCCCAGCGACTGCACGTCGGAGCCGTGACCGGTCTCCGTCATGGCGAAGCACCCCGGGAGGGTGGCGTCGATGATCGACGGGAGGTATGCCGTGTGGTGGCGTTCGGTGCCGAGGTTCGCCACCGCGCCGCCGAACAGGCCCCAGTGCACCCCGGCCTTGACCATCAGCGACAGGTCGGCGTGGCCCAGCAGCTCGAACGCCGTCACCGAGCCGCCGAGGTCGCCGTTGCCGCCGAGGGCCCGGGGGAAGCCCCGCTTGGCGTGGCCGGTGGCGGCCAGCGCCTGCACCTGGTCGGCGATCCGCGCTCGGTACGACTCGAGGTCGAGGGGCTCGGAGGGAGGGGCGAACCGCTCGGGGTCGAGGTCGGTCCTGGCCTCGTCGCGGATCGCGGCCCAGCGACCGTCGAGGCTCTGCTGGATGGCAGTGGCGAGGGTGGTCATGAGGATCTCCTGGGTCAGCGGGTCTCGCCGGGCCAGGCTGCGCAGAGCCCGCCCCAGGCCAGGTCGGTGAGGTGCTCGGTCAGCTCGAGCCGGGTCATCGCGTCCGAGCCCGCGAGCCACTGGTCGGCCGCGGCCCGGACCATCCCCACGAGGCCGGCGCCCCACACCTTCGCGGGAGCCGTGTCGCGGCCTGCACGGGCCAACGCCTCGGCGATGACCAGCGACATCTGCGCGGCGATGTGGCCGGTCACCGGTGCCGCGGGGTCGCCGGACGACTGGTCGAGCAGGGGAGCGGTCACGACGAACCGGTAGACCTCGGGGTCCTTCTCCACCAGCGTGAGGTAGGCGTCGATCGCCCCGGCGACCAGCGCCCTCGGACTCGAGTCCGCGCTGGTGAGGTCGTCGCCCGCGGCCCCGGTCGCCTGCACCAGGTTGCGCAGGATCAGCGCGTCGACGCTCTCCGACACCGCGGCATACAGCCCCTGGCGGTCGGTGAAGTGGCGGTAGATGACCGTCTTGGAGGTGCCGGCCACGGCCGCGATGTCGTCCATCCCGACGCCGGCGCCGTGCTGGCGCACCGCCCGCAGGGTGGCGTCGACCAGCTCGCGGCGGCGGGCCGCCCGGTGCTGGTCCCACCGGGTGCTGCGGCCGTCGGGCGCCGGGTCCGCGGGATGGGGGGTGGTGGTCACAGGGGGACAGTAGCAGGTACCGGGTGTACCTGCTACTGTCCGTATCAGTTACCTTTCCCGCCTTCCGACCACCCCAGGAGCACCCGTGGCCACCTCAGCGCCATCCTCACGAGCCGCGTCGTCCCGCGGCTCGGCCCAGCCGCGCCGAGCCGCCGTCATCGGCGGCAACCGCATCCCCTTCGCGCGCCAGAACGGCGCCTACGCGAAGGCCTCGAACCAGGACATGCTGACGGCTGCCATCGAGGGCCTCGTGGCGCGGCACGGCCTCGCGGGAGAGCAGGTGGGGGAGGTGGCCGCCGGTGCGGTGCTCAAGCACGCCCGCGACTTCAACCTCACCCGCGAGTCGGTGCTGGGGTCGAGCCTGTCGGCCCGCACCCCTGCCTACGACGTGCAGCAGGCCTGTGGCACGGGGCTCGAGGCGGCCATCCTCGTGGGCAACAAGATCGCGCTCGGCCAGATCGAGTCCGGCATCGCCGGCGGCACCGACACCGCCTCGGACGCGCCGATCGCCGTGAACGAGGGGCTGCGCGAGACGCTGCTCACCCTCAACCGGGCCAAGACCCCCGGCCAGCGCGCCAAGGCGCTGACCGGGCTGCGACCCAGCCAGCTGGTGCCCGAGATCCCGCGCAACGTCGAGCCTCGCACCGGCCTGTCGATGGGGGAGCACATGGCCCAGACGGCCAAGCAGTGGGGCATCGGCCGCGAGGCCCAGGACGAGATCGCGGCCAGCTCGCACCAGCACCTCGCCGCCGCCTACGACCGCGGCTTCTTCGACGACCTCATGACACCATTCCTCGGGCAGACCCGCGACCAGAACCTGCGCGCCGACTCCACCGTCGAGAAGCTCGCGACGCTGAAGCCGGTGTTCGGCAAGGGCGCGGACGCCACCATGACCGCGGGCAACTCCACGCCCCTCACCGACGGCGCCTCCGCCGTGCTGCTCGGGTCGGACGAGTGGGCCAAGGAACGCGGGCTGCCGGTGCTCGCTCATCTCGTCGACGCACAGACCGCGGCCGTCGACTACGTGACCGGCAACGAGGGCCTCCTCATGGCTCCGGCCTACGCCTTGCCCCACCTGCTCGCCCGCCAGGGGATGCGGCTGCAGGACTTCGACCTGGTCGAGATCCACGAGGCGTTCGCGGCCACCGTGCTCACCACCCTCGCCGCCTGGGAGAGCGAGCAGTTCTGTCGCGACCGGCTCGGTCTCGACGCCCCGATCGGGGCCCTCGACCGCGACCGGCTCAACGTCAACGGGTCGTCGCTCGCGGCGGGTCACCCGTTCGCGGCGACGGGTGGGCGCATCGTCGCCTCGCTCGCGAAGATGTTGCACGAGAAGGGATCCGGCGCTCGTGGTCTGATCTCGATCTGCGCCGCCGGCGGCCAGGGCGTCATGGCGATCCTCGAGGCCGCGTGATGGCGGGCACCTACGCGGGCATCATCAACAGCGCGGTCGGCAGCAAGCTGGCGACCCAGCTGGGGCTGCCCCGCCCCGCCAGGCTCCGCCGGTATGCCGTGGGCGAGCCACTGGTCGACGGCGCCGTCCTCGTCGGCGGGCACGGCGCCGCCCCGGTGGCCGTGCGCGTGCGCGCCCTGCTGGAGCGTGAGGGGGTCGACTACGTCGACGAGCTGGCCGAGGGCGGCCGGGTCGCGGCCGTCGTGGCCGACCTCACCGAGGCTGCCGAGCCCACCGACCTCGAAGCACTGCGACGCCTCGTGGCGCCGGCCCTCAAGGGTCTGCGTCCCAGCGGGAGGGTCGTCGTGGTCGGCCGCGAACCCAGCAGTGCCAACGGTTTCGCGCAGGCCGCGACGCGACGGGCCCTCGAGGGCATCACGCGGTCCATCGGCAAGGAGCTCCGGGCGGGAGCCACCGCCAACCTCGTCCTCGTCGCTGACGGGGCGGAGGCGAACGCCGACGCCGCGGTGCGCTTCCTGCTGTCGGGCCGCGCGGCATACGTCGACGGGCAGGTCGTGCACGTGGGCCGCGGCACCCCCACCGAGCCTGCTGACTGGGCGAAGCCGCTGGCCGGCAAGGTGGCCGTCGTCACCGGTGCTGCCCGGGGGATCGGAGCCTCGATCTCCGACGTGCTGGCCCGCGACGGCGCCACGGTCGTGTGCGTCGACATCCCGGCCGCCGGAGACTCGCTGGCCCGCACCGCCAACCGGGTCGCAGGCACGGCGTTGCAGCTCGACGTCACCGCCCCCGATGCGGGACGTCAGGTCCTCGACCACGCCATGGCCCGGCACGGTGGTCTCGACATCGTCGTGCACAACGCGGGCATCACCCGCGACAAGCTGCTCGCCAACATGGACGAGGACCGCTGGTCCTCCGTGCTCGACGTCAACCTCGGGTCGATCCTGCGGATGAACGAGGTGCTGCTCTCCGAGGGTGGTGTCCGCGACGGGGGTCACGTCGTCCTCGTGTCGTCGATCGCCGGCATCGCGGGCAACCGCGGCCAGACCAACTACGCCGCGTCCAAGGCGGGCGTGATCGGGCTCGTCGACGCGCTGTCGGCGGACGAGGCGCTGCGGGCCCGCGGCATTACCGTCAACGCCGTGGCGCCCGGGTTCATCGAGACCGAGATGACCGCCAAGGTCCCCTTCGCCACCCGTGAGGTCGGGCGACTGCTCAGCTCGCTCAACCAGGGCGGCCTCCCCGTGGACGTGGCGGAGACGATCGCGTGGTTCAGCCAGGACGCCAACGCGGGCGTGACGGGCAACGTCGTGCGGGTGTGTGGCCAGAGCCTGCTGGGAGCCTGACATGACGGTCCGCACGCTCCGGGAGTCACCCTCCCTCGCGCCGTTGTTCGCCAAGGCGGCCCTCACGCAACGCGGCCGTCACGGCGACCTCCCTGAGACGGCACTGCGTCGCGAGGGTGTCAGCGTCGACCGTGACCACCTGTTGGCCTACGAGCGCGTCTGCGCCTTCGGTGGCAGCGATGTGCTCCCGCACACCTACCCCCACGTCCTCGGGTTCCCCCTCCAGGTCGCCCTGATGGCCGACCGGTCGTTCCCGCTCCCGTTGCCGGGCCTGGTCCACCTGGAGAACCAGATCACCGTGCACCGGCGCCTCACCGCTGACGACCGGCTCGACCTCACGGTGCACGCCGAGCACCTGCGCCCACATCCGAAGGGGCGGCTCGTCGACCTGGTGACGACGGTCGAGGCCGGCGGTGAACGGGTCTGGGAGGGCCGGAGCACCTACCTGCGCCGTGGCCGCCCCGACCCCGTTGCAGAGCGTGGTGCGCAGGCCCCGCCGCTGCCCGGCAGGCCGCCGGCCGGCATCGTCCGTGTCCCGGAGCGCCAGGGCCGGGCGTATGCCGCGGTGTCCGGTGACGTGAACCCGATCCACCTGCACGCCCTGACGGCCAAGGCGCTGGGTTTCCCGCGGGCCATCGCCCACGGCATGTGGACGGCCGCGCGCACGCTGGCCGCCCTCGGTGCGGGCACCGCCGAGCCGAGCACGTCGCACGTCTGGTTCGCCAGGCCGGTGCTGCTGCCGAGCACGGTCGAGCTGGTCGTGGACGACGCGGGTCCGGTCACGGTGGCCGGCCTCCGGTCCGCCAAGGACCCGGCGACCACGCACCTGACCCTGACGTTCGAACGCCTCGGTGCCGCAGGCTGACCCTGCGCTGCGCAGTGCGGCTGCCCACCGGCTCGGGTCGTGGATCGCGTGGTTGGGAGTCCGGGTCGGGTGCCCCTAGGGTCGACAGCATGGAGCCCTCACCCGACGGGCCGCTCCCGTCACCACGCTTCGGGGCCCTGCGCGCCTCCGCCCGCAGCTCCGTGCGCGCCATCGGTGAGGCCGTGCGCCGTGCCGGGCCGGAGCGCGACGCCGCGCTCCTGATGGGCAAGGCTGCCCTGGCGACGGTCCTGGCCTGGCAGTTCGCGGTGCGGGTCCTGCACAGCCCGGCGCCCTTCTACGCACCCATGGCCGCTCTCCTCGTGGTCGACCGCACGATGGTGCGGTCCCTCTGGGCGAGCGCCCAGCGGTTGGTGGCGGTCATCGTCGGCATGAGCGCGGCGTGGCTCGTCGGGGCCACGCTCGGAGTCCATTGGTGGAGCATGCTGCCGGTCATGGCCCTCGCCCTCCTCGTCGGGCGATGGCGCCGGTTGGGGGACCACGGCATCCAGGTGCCGACCATGGTGCTGCTCTCCCTCATCACCGTGGGCGGGACCGACATGGAGTTCACCTACCTCACCATCGTGCAGACGTTGGCGGGCGGGGTGATCGGCGTGCTCACCAACGCGGTCGTGGTGGCCCCACTGCACATCCAGCAGCCGCGCGACCAGATCCGCGCCCTCACCCGACAGGTGTGCCAGCTGCTCAACGACATCGCCGCGGGCCTGCGCGATGGCTGGGACGGCGAGATGGCCCGCGGGTGGTACGACACCAGCACCGACCTCCTGCGGGCCGCACCCGACATCCACGCCGCGATCGAGACCGGGGTAGAGAGCACCCGGTTCAACCCGCGTGAGAACCTGCGCCGCGTCACGGTCGACTGGGCCGGCTACGCGGAGACCGTCGAGGCGATCCGGCGCGGCCAGTGGCAGGTGAGCGGGATCGCCCGGACCCTGGTCGACGCCGCTGATGACGAGGCGAGCCAGCCGACGCCGACCCAGCGCTTCCTCGAGAGCTATGCGGGGGCGCTCGACGAGATCGCCGGGGCCCTGAGCCACTTCGGGCTGGACGGTGACGACGAGCAGGCGGTGGTCCGCGACTACCTGCGGTCGGCCGAGGAGATCCTCACCGAGCTGGAGCACGTCGTCCGCACCACCGAGCTCGAGGACGAGCGCTCCTGGCCGGCCTACGGCGCCATGCTGCTCGACGCCCACCGACTGATCCGTGAGCTCGAGCTGCACAGCGACACGGCGGTCATGCCCACCGACAGCGGCCCGATCCGCAAACCCCCGAAGCGCATCGTCGGCCGCTGAACCCGGCTCGGGGTCAGCCCCCGTCGAGGCGTCTGGCGAAGTAGCGCGACAGCTCGGAGTCGGCGTAGTGGCCGAACCGGATCGTGGGTGCGTACCCCTGCGCCTCGTAGAGCGCGATCGCCTCGGGCTGCATGGTGCCGGTCTCCAGGGCGAGCACCTCGACACCCGCCGTCCGGGCCGAGTCCTCGAGCGCGGCCAGCAGCCGCCGGGCCAGCCCCTGGCGGCGCTGGGTGGGGGAGACGAACATCCGCTTCACCTCGGCGCACCGGCCGCCGATCGCGGCATCGAGCTCGGGCCGCAGCCGCCAGCCGCCCATCGCGACGGGGGAGCCGTGCACCAGGCCGAGGAGGAAGCGGCCCCGCGGCTCGTCGAACTCGGTCGGGTCGACCGGGGAGTCGTCGGGCCCACCGTAGATCTGGACGTAGTAGTCCTGCACCTCGGTCACGAGGCTCTGGACCCGCGGGTCGGTGAAGGCAACCTGCTCCACGACCCACGCGGGGAGCGGGTCAGGGGTCGCGGCCGTCACGAGCCGAGTGCGGCGACGGCTTGCTCGACCGGCATCTCACCGGCTACGAGGTCGACCGTGCGGCCCCGGCCTGCCCCGGTGACGAGCAGCTCGGCGAGGACGGCCGCGACGTCGCGACGCGTGACCGAGCCGTGGTCGAGGCCTTCACCGAGGGTGACCCGACCGCTGGGCTCGTCGTCCGTCAGCCGACCCGGGCGGACGACGGTCCACTCGAGGCCGGTGCGGGCGCGGAGGTCGTCGTCAGCGGCTCCCTTGGCCCGCAGGTAGACCTGGAACACGTCGTTGCTGTCGGGGTCGGCCCCTTCGGTGCCCATCGCCGACACCATGACGTAGCGGGTCACCCCGGCCTGCTCGGCGGCGTCGGCCAGGAGGGCGGCAGCCGCCCGGTCCACGGTCTCCTTGCGGTCCGCGCCACTGCCCGGGCCTGCCCCGGCGGCGAACACGACTGCGTCCGCGCCGGCGACGGCGGCGGCCAGCTGGTCGACGGTCGCCTTCTCGAGGTCGACGACCTCGCCGCGGGCGCCCTGCTTGGCGAGGTCGGCGAGGTGGTCCGGGTTGCGCACCAGGCCGACCGGCTCGTGACCGGCTTCGGACAGGCGCTGCTCGAGGTGCTGGGCGATCTGTCCATGGCCTCCGGCGATGACGACGATCATGGTGCCTGTCTACCACCACCGCCCGGGCCGCCGGGGAGCCTGCCGGCAGCCGACGCGGGTAACTCGCGCGCGGGGGTCGCGGGGCGGCCGATAGCATCGGTATGCCGCCCTGCGGGCCTTCGCGTGCGGCATGCCGACAGCCCCATCACCGCTTCACCACCGCTCCACCACCGCGCAGTCCCACCGACCAGCAGGAGAAGCCACCACCATGTCTGCCCAGATCACCGTCAACGTCGCTGGAGACGAGCGATCGGTGCCGGAGCAGACGACTGCCGCCGACCTGTTCGAGGGTGACCGCGCCGTCCTGGTCGCGCGCGTCAACGGCGAGCTCCGCGACCTCGCCCACGTGCTGTCCGACGGAGACGTGGTCGAAGCGGTCACCGCCCAGGAGCAGGACGGCCTGGACGTCCTGCGACACAGCGCCGCCCACGTGCTGGCGCAGGCCGTGCAGGAGGTCAACCCCGACGCCAAGCTAGGGATCGGACCTCCGGTGCGTGACGGCTTCTACTACGACTTCGACGTCGAGGAGCCCTTCACCCCCGAGGACCTCAAGGCGCTCGAGAAGGTCATGCAGCGCATCATCAACGAGGGCCAGACCTTCGCCCGTCGCGAGGTCAGCGACGAGGACGCGGCCGTCGAGCTGGCCGACGAGCCCTACAAGATCGAGCTGATCGGACTCAAGGGCGGAGCCGCAGGCGATGCCGCCGAGGGAGCAGACGTCGAGGTCGGGGGAGCCCAGCTCACCATCTACGACAACCTCAAGCGCGACGGGTCCCGGGCCTGGGGCGACCTGTGCCGTGGCCCGCACGTGCCGTCCACCAAGGTGCTCGGCAACGCGTTCAAGCTGATGCGCAGCGGCGGCGCCTACTGGCGCGGAAGCGAGAAGAACCCGCAGCTGCAGCGGGTCTACGGCACCGCATGGGCCACCAAGGACGAGCTCAAGGCCTACCTCGACCGCCTGGCTGAGGCCGAGCGTCGCGACCATCGCAAGCTGGGGGCCGAGCTCGACCTCTACTCCTTCCCCGACGAGCTGGGTTCCGGCATGGCGGTGTTCCACCCCAAGGGTGGGGTCATCAAGCGCGAGATGGAGGACTACGTCCGCCGTCGCCACATCGAGGAGGGCTTCTCCTACGTCGGCACCCCCCACATCAGCAAGGACGGGCTGTTCCACACCTCCGGGCACCTGCCCTACTACGCCGACACCATGTTCCCGCCGATGGAGCTCGAGCACGCCGAGTACCGCCTCAAGGCGATGAACTGCCCGATGCACAACCTCATCTTCCGCTCGCGCGGCCGCTCGTACCGCGAGCTGCCGCTGCGGTTCTTCGAGTTCGGCTCGGTCTACCGGTTCGAGAAGTCGGGTGTCGTGCACGGGCTGACCCGCGTGCGGGCGATGACCCAGGACGACAGCCACTCCTACGTCACCCCCGAGCAGGCCCCGGCCGAGATCGAGCACCTGCTGCGTTTCGTCACCGGGCTGCTCAAGGACTTCGGGCTCGACGACTACTACTTCGAGATCTCGACGCGGGGGTCGGACGCCGACAAGCAGGACAAGTTCATCGGCTCCGACGAGCAGTGGGAGACCGCGACCCGCGTGCTCGAGGAGGCGGCTGCCAAGTTCGGCGTCGACCTCGTGCCCGACCCCGGCGGTGCGGCGTTCTACGGCCCGAAGATCTCGGTGCAGACCAAGGACGCCATCGGTCGCACCTGGCAGATGAGCACCATCCAGTACGACTTCAACCAGCCGCACGGGTTCCAGCTCGAGTACCAGGCGGCCGACGGGTCCCGCCAGGAGCCGGTGATGATCCACTCGGCCAAGTTCGGGTCGATCGAGCGCTTCATCGGCGTCCTCGTCGAGCACTACGCGGGAGCCTTCCCGCCTTGGCTGTCGCCGGTGCAGGTGCTCGCCATCCCGGTCGCAGACGAGTTCTCGCCCTACCTCCACGACGTGGCAGACCAGCTGCGGCGCAAGGGGATTCGCGTCGAGATCGACGACAGTGACGACCGGTTCCCAAAGAAGATCCGCAACGCCTCGAAGTCGAAGGCGCCGTTCGTGCTCATTGCCGGTGAGGAGGACCGCAGCGCCGGCGCGGTGTCGTTCCGCTACCGCGACGGCGAGCAGAAGAACGGCGTGCCGATCGACGACGCGATCGCCGAGGTCGTCGAGGCGGTCGCCTCACGCCGTCAGGTCTGACCTGCGCCGTCGTCCGGCTCGGTGACCACGACGACCTCGGTGGTGGCACCGGCGCCGGCCGGCCCAGCCACACGCACGGCCTCGGCCGCCCGGTCCACCTGGACCGGGCGGCCGTCCTGCATGGCAGACGCGATGCGGTGCCCGAGCGGGAGGCGCAGCCGCAGCCAGGTGTCCACCGGCGTCGCCTCCGGCAGGGTGAGGGAGGCCTCGACCCGGTGCTCGTCGAGGAGGGACCGCACGGCATACCCGACCGGGCCCCACCGCGTGGGGGCCGCGGTCACGCGCACGCACTGCCCGTGCGCCAGCCAGGTGCGGGGGAGCGCCCGGGCGAGCCAGAGCTCGTCGGCGACCGGCTGCTCGAAGACCAGCATCCAGCGCACCAGGGCGGGCACGGCCAGCTGGGCGGGCACGCAGTACGGCGCGGCCGGTCTGCCGGGGCGGACTCGTCGCGTCTCCGGCGCGGTCCACGAGCCCCGGGTGTGGTGGTGGGCGCTGAGGGTCCACAGCCCGAGCAGGAACTCGCGCACCCTGTCGTGCTGCAGGAGCCCATGGAAGTGCCCGTGGGCGAGGAAACCGGCCAGCTCGCGGTTGCCGACGAGGCCGGGGTGAGGCACCCGGAGTGGAGCAGCTCGGCGTTGGCCCGGTAGGCCCGGAACTGTGGGTCGTCGGCATCGACCATCACTGCCTCGTGCCAGGGCGTGCTCGCGCCCGCGACCACGGGCAGCCACGGTGGGTCGAGGTCGGCGCGCAGGTCGCGGGTGACCGCGCGCTCGAGGTCGGTCGCCAGTGACCGGGCCTGCCGGCCCAGGTATGCCGCGCGGTCGGCCAGGGCGAGGTCGTCCAGCTCGGCGCCGACGGTTGCCCACACCCGGGAGAGGTCGGTGAGGCCACGCACCGCCTCGGCGCTCGAGGACAGGTAGGGGACGACATAGCGGTCGGGCTCGGCCTCCAGCGCGGAGTCGGCCTCGCACCACCCGGCGAGCAGCCCGTGCCCCGGGTCGCCCGGAGCCAGCTCGAGGGACTCCCGGCGTCGGTCGAGCAGCAGG
This sequence comes from Pedococcus bigeumensis, assembly GCF_039531795.1. Taxonomy (NCBI): domain Bacteria; kingdom Bacillati; phylum Actinomycetota; class Actinomycetes; order Micrococcales; family Intrasporangiaceae; genus Pedococcus; species Pedococcus bigeumensis. Next base: position 1,324,597 of record NZ_BAAAQS010000001.1, read on the forward strand.
TCAGCGATGGCGTCGATCCGCCCGCGGTGACGCAGCAACGCCGCCGTGTCGGCCGTGCACTCATGCAGGTGCGCGATGGCGGTGAGCATGCGGCCGTACTGACCCGTGGCCGGGCCGCGGTACTCCAGCGAGCCGTCGTCGCGGACGAAGTGCTCGAGGTAGGTGTCGAGGACCGTCCGGGCGTGCTCGCGCAGGCCCCAGTCGGTCGCCGCCGCAAGCTCGACGGTGAAGGTGTCCTGGAAGCCGTCGTGCTCCGGTCCGCCGTAGTCGCGGTCGACGACGCCGTAGCGCGGCAGACCCCGGGTGCGGGTCAGCATCGCCCTGGCCAGGCCGTGACGGGCGAGGTCGGCCAGGCGACGGTCGGGGAGGTCGACCTGCACCGCGGTTGCCGTGCGGTCGTGCCAGTCGTCGTGGAAGGCCAGCAGGGCGGTGTGCAGCGCGTCGGGGTCGGCTGCACCGCGCGGGTGGACGGCCGGGTAGGAGTCGAGGCAGGTCATCGAGACCACGGCGCCCGACTCGACCCGCGTGATGCGGTGCCAGACCGGCTGCACCGTCGGATGGCTCCGCTGCGGGTGGACCGGCGCGAAGACGAGCACCTCGCACCACGCGTCGGGGCGGTCGGGTCCGTCCGGAAAGGCGAAGCGCAGCCCCGGGAGCCAGCCGCCGACGAGCCCGGCCAGCACCCGCCCGGCGGCACGGGCCGACGCGATCTGGGGTAGCACCTGGGCGGGGTCGACCGTGGGGGTGCGGCCGTCCGCGGTGACGGCCAGCGTGTCGGCGGTGAGCGGGCTCCCCACGAAGCTCCAGGTCGGCATGCCCTCGACCGGCGGCAGCATCGTGGCCACCCGAGCGGGGTCGGGGTCGTCCTCCCCGGCGAGCAGCTCCCGGCCGAGCAGGTCCACCGGGCTGCTGAGCACCTCGTCGGCGCAGTGCCCGCCGAACCATCCGTCCCCGTCGGGCCCGCCCTGGTCGCTCGCGGCGTGGTGCGTCGGGGGACCGGTGGTCGGTTCCACCCTTCGTGCGAGCACCGTCCACGTCAGGTCGGCGTCGACGAAGGCCATCGGCCCGTCGACCGAGGTGAGGTCCTCGAGCACGGTGACCGGGCGCCCGTCCGCCGCAGCTGCGTGGCCCACGACGGTCCAGGAGCCCTCGGGCGTCGAGGGCGACCAGGTCATGAGCACGTCGGGAGCGCCCTCCTCGTTGTCGCCGTCGGTCCACTGCAGCGCCACGAACCCGTGGCGACGGTAGAAGCGCAGCGCGTTGTGGTTGTCCTGGAAGGCCCACAGCCGCAGCCCCTCGGGGAACCGCTCCTTGGCGACCTCGACGAAGCGGCTGCCGAGCCCGTGCCCGGTGTGCGGCCGGTCGAGGTAGAGGTGACCGAGCTGGTCGGGAGCCATCAGGGCCAGGAAGCCGACCAGCCGCCCGTCGAGGACCGCGACGTGGACCTCGAAACCGGGCAGCAGGACGTCGCGCACGAACGGCAGCACGGTCTCGCGCGGGTGGGCGATCATGGGGATCGCCGGCACCGACTGCTCCCGCACGCGCCAGAACAGCTCGGCCAGCTCGGCCGCGTCGTCGGGTCGGGCACGACGGATGGTGGGCTCGGATGCGGTCGAGGGCACGCCTCATAGGATCACGCCATGACGGATGCCATGCAGCCCGACACGGACTTCGCCGGGGCCAGGGACGGCTTCGAGCGCCTGTGGACCCCGCACCGGATGGCCTACGTGACGGGGGAGCGCCCCAGCGACGACGCCGGCGACGGGTGCCCGTTCTGCGCGGCTCCGGCCAAGGACGACCAGGCCGGTCTCATCGTGCACCGCGGCGCCACGTGCTACGTGGTGATGAACCTCTTCCCCTACAACCCCGGGCACGTGCTGGTCTGCCCCTACCGCCACGCCTCGCGCTACGTCGACCTGACCGACGAGGAGACGAGCGAGTTCACGCAGCTGACCAAGGAGGCCATCGCCGCGATCGACGAGGCCTCGGGACCGCACGGCTACAACATCGGGATGAACCAGGGGGCCGTGGCGGGTGCCGGCGTGCAGGCCCACCTGCACCAGCACATCGTCCCGCGCTGGGGAGGCGACGCGAACTTCCTGCCGGTCATCGCCCAGACGAAGGCGCTGCCGATGCTCCTCGAAGACGTGCGGTCACGGCTCGTCGCAGCCTGGCCGGGTGCGGCAGCCGCTCCAGCGGCAGGAAGCTGAGCAGGCAGACCACGAGCGGCAAGAAGTGGATCTTCAGCATCACGTAGGTGCTCAGGTGGAAGCCGGCCCAGAAGAGCAACGCGGCATACAACGCTCTTCCCCTGAGCCACAACAGGATCGGTGAGCAGAACTCAGCCACGAGCACGACCCACTGCAGCGCGTGGGTGAGCGCCGGGTGTGACCCGACCCAGGGACCGATCCCGTTGGGACGCCTGGTGAGCGCCCAGATGAGCGTCGCACCGTTGGCCCAGCCCCCTCCGCCGAAGCGCATCTTCGCGCTGGCCGACAGGAAGTAGATCGAGACCGCGCCGATCTGCACCATCCGGATCGCCCACCCCGCGGCCTGCGACCTCACGTCGACGTCGGCCAGACGGGCCCGGCCGACCGTGGGCAGCACGAAGAGTGCCACCACGAGGGCGAAGTGGTCGTGGTCGACCTTGGAGTAGGCGAACGCGTTGCTCACCCAGTCGAGCACGCCGACGGCGCACACCCAGCCGGCCAGCCTCGGCAGCCGACCCGTGACCGCGATGGCAGAGCTCACCAGGACCACGACCAGGAGGACCCGGACGTAGGCGTGCGAAGGAGCCGGCAGGTGGAGCAGCGACCGGACCTCGAGCCCGCGGTAGAGGCTCGGGGGCACGTCGCCGTGCGGGATGGGGTCGGTGACGATCCACAGCACGTCGAGCCACACGAAGGCGTAGACGAAGAGCCGCAGCCAAGCCACTCGCGCCAGCGAGATCCCGGGCGCGAGGAAGGCCGTGACGGACCACTCCACCCGGTTCACCCGGCGCCTCCCGGCAGGCCGGAGGGCTTGGGTCGCGAGGGATCCCGGACGGTCCACCAGGCGAGCGTGAAGATCGTGGTGGCACCGGTGCCGATCTGCGTGGACGTGTTGCGCAGGTAGATCACGGCGTAGGCGGGCTGGTGGGGCAGGCGTCGTGAGTGCAGGACCGCGATGTCCTGCAGCAGCTCGGGGTGGGCGATGATCCGCGGCGCCTGGCCCTCGATCTCGGCCCGCTCGATGCCGATCATCTCCTTGGAGAGCGGCACCCGGACGACCTCGCCGTCCACCGTGAGGGCGTCCATGGTCAGGGAGTTGATGACCCCGTCGTTGCGCACCGAGAACGCGTACTGCGACATCGGCGCGAACGGCCACCAGTCGTCGTCGCCCACCCACGTGCCGAGGCACACGGTCGTCACGACCGCTGCTGTCACGGCGAGCCGCCACAGCACGGCATACGGACCCAACGCCCTGGTCGTCCCCCTCACGCGGTCATGCTCCCATGCGGGTGACAGACTGGAACCATGGACATGGAGCGGGGACTGCTCATCTTCGACGGCGACTGCGGGTTCTGCACGACCAGTGCACGGTTCGCCACGCGGTGGGTCGACCGCCGCAACCGCTACGACGTCGAGCCCTGGCAGCAGGTCGACCTCGCGCGCTTCGGCCTGACCGAGGCCGACTGCATCGAAGCGGCCCAGTTCGTGCGCCGGGACGGCTCGGTCGCCGCGGCCCACCTGGCCATCGCCGAAGGGCTCAAGCACGGTGCCCCGCTCTGGCGGCCACTCGGCCACCTGGTCACGCTGCCGGGGGTGAGCTGGCTGGCCGGCCGGGTCTACACCTGGGTCGCGGACCACCGCTACGCCCTCCCGGGTGGCACCCCGGCGTGTGCCCCGACGCACCTCTCCGACGGGCCGGTGGCCGGGAAGACGGGCTCAGCCTCAGTAGGCTGACCCCACCATGCTCAACAAGTACGCACGCGCCCTCTTCACGAAGATCTTCACCCCGGTCGCCCGACTGCTGCTCAAGCTGGGTGTCAGTCCCGACGTGGTGACGATCGTCGGCACCCTCGGCGTGTCCGTCGGCGCGCTGGCGTTCTACCCCCGCCACGAGTTCTTCTGGGGCACGGTCGTCATCACGCTCTTCGTCTTCTCCGACACCGTCGACGGCGTCATGGCGCGGATGTCCGGCCGGTCCGGCAAGTGGGGCGCCTACCTCGACTCGACGCTCGACCGCGTGGGCGACTCGGCCATCTTCGGCGGGCTCGTGCTCTGGTATGCCGGTCGGGGCGACGACTTCCTGATGGCCGGGCTCGCCCTCGCCTGTCTCATCCTCGGCAGCGTCGTCTCCTACGCGAAGGCGCGGGCCGAGGGGCTGGGCTTCACCGCCAACGTCGGGATCGCCGAGCGTGCCGACCGGCTGGTCGCCGTCCTCGTGACGACCGGGCTCGTCGGGCTCGGCCTGCCCGAGGTGGTGCTCACCGTCGTGCTCGCCCTGCTCGCGGTCGCCAGCTTCGTCACCGTGCTCCAGCGGATCGTGCTCGTGCGCCAGCAGGCGCTGGGGCAGACCTCCTGAAGCGGCCTGGTGCCATGACCGACCTCGGCGGACTCCTCGCCGTCAGCGGCTACCGCCTCGGGTGGGGCACCGTGCGGCGGCTCCCCGAGCGCGCGGCATACACGGTGTTCGAACGGATCGCCGACCTCACCACCGCCCGCGACGGCAAGGGCGTGCAACGGCTGCGGAGCAACTACGCGAAGGTCCGCCCCGACCTCGACGGGCCGGCTCTCGACGCGCTGGTGCGCGCGGGCATGCGGTCCTACCTGCGCTACTACTGCGAGGCCTTCCGCCTGCCCGACCGCAGCGCCGACGACGTGGCGGCCTCGGTGCGGGTCGCGGGCGACGGGCCGGTGCGCGCCGAGCTCGCGGCCGGGCGACCCGTCGTCTGCTTCCTCGGCCACCTCGGCAACTGGGACCTCGCCGGCGCCTGGGGCACCACCGCCCTCGCGCCGGTGGTGACCGTCGCCGAGCGCCTCGAGCCCGAGGAGGTGTATGCGGAGTTCCTCGCCTTCCGCGAGTCGCTCGGCATGACGATCCTCCCGCTGACCGGCGGTGGCGACGTCTTCGCGCAGCTCCGGGGTCACCTCACCAAGCCGGTGCTGATGCCCCTGCTCGCCGACCGCGACCTCACCGACCGCGGCGTCGAGGTCGACCTGTGCGGCCACCGCACGAAGATGGCAGCGGGTCCCGCCGCGCTGGCGCTGGCCACGGGGGCGGCACTGCACCCGGTGTCGATCCACTACGAACGCCTCGAGCGGCCGAGCTGGAAGCACCGCACCGTCATCACCTTCCACGACCGGGTCGAGGTGCCGGCCACGGGCGCGACCCGCGCCAAGGCGGTGGCCATGACGCAGCAGTGCGCCGACGCGCTCGGGGCCGCCATCGTCGAGCACACGGCCGACTGGCACATGCTCCAACGCGTCTTCCTCGACGACCTCACCCCCCGTGCCGACGAGCCCGCTCGACCCGCCCGCGCCACCGGGACGTGGCCATGAGGATCGGCATCGTCTGCCCCTACTCCTTCGACGTCCCGGGCGGGGTCCAGTTCCACGTCCGTGACCTGGCTGAGCACTTCCTCGGCCAGGGGCACCACGCGTCGGTGCTCGCCCCGGCCGACGACGACACCCCGCTGCCCGACTACGTCGAGTCCGTCGGCCGGTCGGTCCCGGTGCGCTACAACGGGTCGGTGGCCAGGCTGAACTTCGGGCCCCTGACCGCCGCGAGGGTCGGCCGCTGGCTGGAGGCGGGCGACTTCGACGTCCTCCACATCCACGAGCCGGTCACCCCGAGCATCTCCCTGCTCGCGCTCTGGTCCGCCGAGGGTCCCGTGGTGGCGACCTTCCACACCTCCAACCTGCGCTCGAGGGCCATGCAGGCCGCCTACCCGCTGCTGCGCCCCAGCCTGGAGAAGATCAACGGCCGGATCGCCGTCTCCGAGGACGCGCGCCGCACCGTCACGACCCACCTGGGAGGCGACGCCGTCGTCATCCCCAACGGGGTCAACGTCGCCCGCTTCGCCGACGCCCTGCCGGCCGCACGCTGGGCCGGCACCGTCTCCGCACCGACCATCGCCTTCCTGGGCCGTATCGACGAGCCACGCAAGGGACTTCCCGTGCTCGCAGCCGCCATGCCCGCGGTGCTGGCCGCGCACCCTGGCACCAGGGTGCTCGTCGCCGGGCCCGGCGACGTCGAGGCGGCCCGCGAGCGCCTCGACCCGGCGGTCGCCGCGGCCACCGAGTTCCTGGGGATGGTGAGCGACGAGGACAAGGCCGCCCTGCTGTCGTCGGTCGACCTCTACGTAGCGCCACACACCGGCGGCGAGAGCTTCGGCATCGTGCTCGTCGAGGCGATGAGCGCGGGTGCCCCGGTCGTCGCGAGCAACCTGCCCGCCTTCGTCCGCGTCCTCGACGGCGGCCGGGCCGGTTGCACGTTCGAGAACGAGGACGGCGCCGACCTCGGCCGCCACCTCGTGCGGCTGCTCGGCGACCGCGCCGAACGCGAACGCCTGGCCGAGATCGGGCACCGCCGGGCCTGGGTCTTCGACTGGTCAGTCGTGGCCGAGGACGTCATGGCGGTCTACGAGACCGTCACGCACGGGTCCCACGAGCTGCGGTCCGACGCCGCGTTCGACACCCGGTGGACCCGGCTGCTGCGCGGTCGTCGAAGAGGCGAGGACTGATGGACACACTCACCTGGGGTGTCGTCGTGGTGGCGGTGCTGCTCGGCGTCGCCTGGTACCTCTCCTACAGCGCGGCCCGGCTCGACCGCCTGCACACCCGGGCCGAGGGTGCGTTGTCCGCCCTGGACGCCCAGCTGGTGCGTCGGGCCGAGGCCACCCTCGAGCTGGCCAACTCGGGGGCCGTCGACCCGGCCAGCGCCCTGATGCTGGCGGGGGCGGCCTCGGAGTCCCTCGAGGCGCACAACGAGCGGGCGCTCGAGCACGACTTCCTCGACGGCCAGAGCTTCGGTGCCCGTGAGGTGCTCGAGAGCGACCTCACCGAGGCGTTGCAGGCGGCCCTGACCGCCGATGTCGTGGCCGGCCTGCGCGCCGAGGGCACGGACGCCCTCGGTGCGAGCGCGCTCCAGCGGGTCGAGGCCGCCGGGGTCCGCGTCCAGCTGGCGCGACGGTTCCTCAATGACGCGGTGACCGACGTGCGCCGGGTCCGCCGCAAGCCCGTGGTGCGGCTGTTCCGCCTCGCCGGGCACGCCGACCTGCCGCGCACCGTCGAGTTCGACGACGAGCTGCCGCCAGCCGTCCGCGACTGAACTCCTCCCGCGCCCCGACTTGTTGCCACCAGGTGGGCACGGAAGCCCCGAAACGGTGGTCGGCTGACCAGCAGGACGCAACAAGTCCCCTCGCGCCGTGACTTGTTGCCATCAAGTGGGCACGGAAGCCCCGAAACGGTGGTCGGCTGACCAGCAGGACGCAACACGTCGTCCGCGGGTGCGGGGCTGAGCCGGGGTCGGGTGCGCCTGCCGGACCCACTAAACTCGGCTGTGAAGCGCGTCCCCTGCGCTGCGCCCTGCACATTCTTGGAGTGACCCATGTCCGCGGACACCACCACCCCCAGCCAGCCCACCACCGGCACGTCGCGCGTGAAGCGCGGCATGGCCGAGATGCTCAAGGGCGGCGTCATCATGGACGTCGTCAACGTCGAGCAGGCCAAGATCGCCGAGGACGCCGGAGCGGTCGCCGTGATGGCCCTCGAGCGGGTCCCGGCCGACATCCGCGCCCAGGGTGGCGTCTCGCGCATGTCCGACCCCGACATGATCGACGGCATCATCGAGGCCGTCTCGATCCCCGTCATGGCCAAGGCCCGCATCGGTCACTTCGTCGAGGCCCAGGTGCTGCAGTCCCTCGGTGTCGACTACATCGACGAGTCCGAGGTGCTGACCCCGGCCGACTACGCCAACCACATCGACAAGTGGAACTTCACGGTGCCGTTCGTCTGTGGTGCGACCAACCTCGGCGAGGCCCTTCGCCGCATCACCGAGGGCGCGGCGATGATCCGCTCCAAGGGTGAGGCGGGCACCGGCGACGTCTCCAACGCCACCACCCACATGCGCCAGATCCGCCAGCAGATCCGCAAGCTCCAGAACCTCCCCGAGGACGAGCTCTTCGTCGCGGCCAAGGAGCTGCAGGCGCCCTACGACCTGGTCAAGGAGGTCGCCGAGCTCGGCAAGCTCCCCGTGGTCCTGTTCACCGCCGGTGGCATCGCGACCCCGGCCGACGCGGCGATGATGATGCAGCTCGGCGCCGAGGGTGTCTTCGTCGGCTCCGGCATCTTCAAGTCCGGCAACCCGGCCCAGCGCGCCGAGGCGATCGTCAAGGCGACGACCTTCTTCGACGACCCCGACGTGATCGCCAAGGTCTCGCGCGGCCTGGGCGAGGCGATGGTGGGCCTCAACGTCGACGAGATCCCCGAGCCGCACCGCCTGGCCGAGCGCGGCTGGTAGTCACCACCGACCTGACACAGCACGGCGCCGGGTGGCTCGACCACCCGGCGCCGTCCTGTGTCTTGGAACCGTCAGGTGACCGTGCTGCGGGCGCGGAACTCGTCGCGCTCGTACTCGCGCCCCTCGAGCACGGCGGCGACGTGCTCGGCCGCGGCGACGACGTCGGCGTGCGAGAGGTAGAGCGGGCTGAAGCCGAGTCGCACGATGTCGACCTCCCGGAAGTCACCGATCACCCCGCGGGCGATGAGCGCCTGCACCACGGCATACGCCTCGGGGTGCCGCAGGCTCACCTGGGAGCCGCGCCGCGCCTCGTCGCGGGGCGTCGCGAGCGGGAGGTCGACGCCGAGGGCGTCCAGCGCCTCGATGAAGAGCCCGGTCAGCGACAGCGACCGGGCGCGCACGTCCTCGATCGAGAGCCCGTCGTATGCCGTGAGCGCACCTTCCAGCGTGAGCAGGCTCAGTAGAGGAGCGGTGCCCACCCGGGCCCGCGTGATGCTGGCGGCCGGGTCGTAGTCGGTGGACATCCCGAACGGGTTGGCGTGACCCTGCCAGCCGGCCAGCGGGTTGTCGAAGTCGGCCAGGTGCTCGCGCCGGACGTAGATGAAGGCGGGGGCGCCCGGGCCTCCGCTCAGGTACTTGTAGCCGCAGCCGACCGCGAGGTCGGCTCCACCCTCGTCGAGCCCTACCGGCATCGCACCGGCGGAGTGGCAGAGGTCCCAGCAGACCAGGGCGCCGACCGCGTGGGCCGCCCGGGTGAGGGCGGGCAGGTCCCACTGCTCCCCGGTGCGGTAGTCCACCTGCGAGTAGGCGGCCAGCGCCAGGGAGTCACCCAGCTCGGCGATGCGGGCCGGCGCCTCAGGGGTGGGCACGAGCTCGAGCGTCAGGCCCAGCAGGTCACAGGCCGACCGGGTGATGTAGACGTCGGTCGGGAAGGAGTCGGGGTCGGTCAGCACGGTGCTGCGACCCGGGCGCATCCGCGACGCCGCGACGATGGTCTTGAACAGGTTGACCGACGTCGAGTCGGTGACGACCACCTGGCCGGGAGCGGCCCCCACCAGCGCGCCGATGCGGTCGCCGACGCGCTCGGGCGCGCCCCACCAGTCGGACTCGTTCCACGCCCTGATGAGCTGCTCGCCCCACTGCCGGGTGACCACGTCGGCGGCGGTCCGCTCGGCCTCGAGCGACAGGGCCCCGAGCGAGTTGCCGTCGAGGTAGATGACGCCTTCGGGGATGCGGAAGGCGCTGCGACGGTCGGTCGCGGAGTGCTGGGCGTCGAGGTCGCGGGCGCGGGCGGCAAGGTCGGTCATGTCCGCAACCTATAGGGGGCCCCGGGGCTGATGTCAGGGACCTGAGGCCACGAGTTCCGGTGCCGGTGCGGCGTACCCTGACGCTGGGAGGTGGACATGGCGGGCACACCCACGATCGAGGAGCTGGAACGCGAGGCCGACGCGGCGTGGTGGCGCGGAGACGGTGCGGCGTCGATGTCCGCGTCCGAGCAGGTCTACCGGCGCCGGCTCGAGGCGGGGGACAACGCGGGGGCGGCGCACCAGGCCCTCACCCTCACCCTCGAGTGGGCGACGCGCGGCGACATCGAGGTCGCCTCGGGGTGGCTCAACCGGGCCCGCAAGCTCCTGGCCGCCAGCCCGCCGTCCGCGGACCACGGCTACCTCGCCTACCTCGAAGCGACGATCGCGATGGAGACCGAGGGTGACCCTGCGCCCGCGTGGTCCGCCTCGGCGGACCTGTCCACCATGGCCACCACCTTCGCCGACCCGGCGCTGGCCTGCTTCGCGCTCGTGCTGTCCGGCGTCGCCGCGGTGCGGGAAGGACGCACGAGGGACGGGTTCGGTGACCTCGACGAGGCGATGCTCCCGGTGCTGGCCGGTCAGGTGCCCCCGCTCTGGTCCGGTGACATCTACTGCTCGGTGATCCACCTCTGCGAGGGCCTGGGCGACCTGGCCAGGGTCCGGGCCTGGACCGACGCCCTGGACCGTTGGGCGAGACCCCAGTCCGCAACCTTCATGTATGCCGGGGTGACCCGCATCCACCAGCTCCAGGTCATCGCCGCTGAGGGCGACTGGGACCTCGTCGAGGCCGAGCTCGGGCGCCGCAGCGAGGGACTCGTGGGGTCGCACGGCTGGCTCGCCGGCGCCGGGTACCACGAGCTGGGGGAGGTGCGACGTTTGCGCGGCGAGGTGGAGGCTGCAGCGGAGGCGTTCGACGCCGCGCTGGCGCTCGGGGTCGACCCCCAGCCGGGCCTCGCGCTCCTGACCCGAGACCGGTCCGGTCCCGAAGCGGGCCTCAGCTCGCTCCGAGCCAGCCTGGGCCAGCGGGGGCGGCTCGAACGCGCCCGCCTGCTCAGTGCGGCGGTGGGGCTCGCGTTGGAGGGCGGCGACCCGGCATACGCCCAGGCGCTGGCCGACGAGGCGGAGGCCACCGCCGAGCGGTATGGAACCCCCGGTCTGGTGGCCGGTGCGGCTCGGGCGCGTGCGCTGGTGCTGCTCGACCAGGGGCGTCCGGACGAGGCCATCCCCCACCTCGAGCGGGCCGCCCGGGTCTACCGCGACCAGCGCTACCGGTATGCCAGCGCCCAGGTGCACGAAGGCCTCGCTGAAGCCCACGGCCTCCTGGGACGCGAGCCGGCCGCGCGGGCCGAGATCGCCTGCGCGAGGGAGATCTACCGCCAGCTCGGAGCGGTGACCGACCTCGCGCGGCTCAGCCGGCCGGTCCTCCCGGCCGGCTTGACCCCGCGCGAGGTGGAGGTCCTGGCCTGCATCGCCTCCGGTGCCAGCAACCGGGAGGTGGCCAGTCGGCTCTTCATCAGCGACAAGACGGTGGGTCGACACCTCGCCAACATCTACCTCAAGGCCGGCGTCACCACCCGCACCGCTGCTGCGGCCTGGGCCCGCTCGCAGGGCATCGCCGCGCGCGAACGGGTCTGAGCCGCAGGAGCCGTGGGCCTGCAGCATCCGCACCACAGGGGCCGGCGCGATCTGCACGATCCGCCCGACGCGTCACCCGGTCCGCTGCTCCTAGCGTCGAGGGCACGAGGTCACACCGCCCGAGGTGGACCCGGACCCGGAGGGAGCACACCATGACCACACTCGACGAGCCGGCCGTCTCGACGGCCGACGAGACCCAGGACGCGCAAGGTGCCGTGGCCGAGCGCATGGTCCAGATCCTCAACGACGGCGCGATCAACGTCCTCGGCAGCATCGGGCACCAGCTCGGAATCTTCGATGTCCTCACCACCCTGCCGTGGGCGACGAGCGAGCAGGTGGCCGATGCGGCTGGGCTGACCGAGCGGTACGTCCGCGAGTGGCTCGGCGGGGTCGTCACCGCGGGCTGGGTGGAGTACGACCCCGACGGCCGGCTCTACCGGATCTCCCCGGACCACGCGCCCTTCCTCACCGGTACCGGGGTCGACAACATCGCTCGCACGATGGGCCTGATCACGCTCATGGGTGAGGTGACGCCGAAGGTGCTCGACACCTTCCGCCAGGGCGGCGGCCTGACCTATGCCGACTACCCGGGCTTCCACGACGCGCAGGCCGCGGACAGCGCCGCGGTCAACGACGCCTCCCTCCTCGACACGATCGTGCCCCTGACGGGCATCGTCGACCGGCTGCGCGCGGGCATCGACGTGGCCGACATCGGCTGCGGCGAGGGGCATGCCGTGAACCTGCTGGCCCGCGAGTTCCCGAACAGCCGGTTCTCGGGCTTCGACTTCAGCCCGGACGCGCTCGGGCCGGCTCGCGCCGAGGCTGCTGAGTGGGGGCTGACCAACGCGACCTTCGTCGAGTGCGACGTCGCGGGCGAGGTCGACGAGGAGGCCTACGACCTCGTCACGGCCTTCGACGCCATCCACGACCAGGCGCACCCCGCCGTGGTGCTGTCCAACATCCGCCGGTCGCTGCGCCCCGGAGGGACCTTCCTCATGGTCGACATCAAGGCGTCCAGCCACCTGGAGAACAACCTTGAGCTGCCGTGGGCCAGCTTCCTCTACGCCGTGTCCACCGTGCACTGCATGTCGGTGTCGCTCGGTCAGGACGGCGACGGGCTGGGAACCGTGTGGGGCACCGAGCTGGCGACACAGATGCTGCGGGAGGCCGGGTTCGACGAGGTGCGGCAGTACGAGCTGGAGCAGGATCCCTTCAACGCGTACTTCGTCTCCCGTCGAGGCAGCGTCACTCAGAGGTAGGCGGTCCCTCCGGCAGCACCATGAACAGCACCGGCAGGTGGTCGTCGGGGAGCCACCAGGGACGACCCTCGCCGACCACCTGCCACCCGGTGCGCCGGTAGAGCTCGACGGCGGAGGTGGTCTCCTGCACGACGTCGAGCACGGGCGTGCGGCCGGACGCGCGGATCGCCCCGACGGCCCGCGCGAGCAACGCCGTGCCGATGCCGCGGCCGACGACCGTGTGGTCGACGAACAGCACGGAGACCGCGGCGAGCTCCTCGCGCGGACGGCCCGCCCCCGCGGTCCACAGGTCGGCCTCCAGGCCGGGCTCGACGCGCGACACCGCGACGTGGCCGACCACCTGGTCGCCGAGCTCGGCGACCCAGGCCGCGTCCTCGTCGGCCCGCGCGATGAACGACTCGACCGGGAAGGGCAGCGGCCAGTTCTGGGGATACCCCGAGTGCGGCTGCTGCGCGGCCAGCACGCCGGCCAGGGCTGGGATGTCGTCGCCGGTGCGCTCCCGCACCACCACCTCGCTCACGGCGCCAGTCATGGCGCCACTGTAGGTCGGGGGCGGGCCGGGGCGAGGCGGCGGTCCGTGCGCCCGTAGCATTCCGGGCGTGACCGACCAGCCCACCATCGGAGTGCTCGCCGTCCAGGGGGACGTGCGCGAGCACCTGTATGCCGTGGAGCAAGCGGGTGCGCGCGCCACCACCGTGCGCCGCACGACCGAGCTCGACACGGTCGACGCGCTCATCATCCCGGGGGGCGAGTCGACGACCATGGACAAGCTGGTCCGGGCCTTCGGGCTGCGCGACCCCTTGCGCGAGAGGCTGGGAGCCGGCATGCCGGCATACGGGTCCTGCGCGGGCATGATCATGCTCGCCGACCGCATCGCCGACGCGCGTCCGGACCAGCAGACCCTCGGGGGGCTCGACATCACGGTGCGGCGCAACGCGTTCGGTCGGCAGGTCGACTCCTTCGAGGAGGACCTGCACATCCGCGCCATCGGCGGCGCCCCCATGCGGGCCGTCTTCATCCGGGCCCCGTGGGTCGAGGAGGTGGGGGAGGGCGTCGACGTGCTGGCCCGCGTCGAGGACGGACCCGCCGCAGGTAGGATCGTCGCCGTTCGTCAGGGGTCGCTGATGGCCACCTCCTTCCACCCGGAAGTGACCGGTGACCACCGGTTCCACCAGTTGTTCGTCGAGATCGTGAGAGGCAAGGCATGAGCGGCCACAGCAAATGGGCAACCACGAAGCACAAGAAGGCTGCCATCGACGCGAAGCGGGGCAAGCTCTTCGCCAAGCTCATCAAGAACATCGAGGTCGCGGCCCGCACGGGCGGTGGTGACCCCACCGGCAACCCGACGCTCTACGACGCCATCCAGAAGGCCAAGAAGACCTCGGTGCCCAACACCAACATCGACAACGCGGTCAAGCGCGGGTCCGGTGCGACGGCGGGCGGCTCAGACTGGGAGACCATCACCTACGAGGGCTACGCCCCCGGCGGCGTCGCCGTGCTCATCGAGTGCCTGACCGACAACCGCAACCGCGCGGCCGCCGAGGTGCGGACCGCACTGACGCGCAACGGCGGCCAGCTGGCCGACCCCGGTTCGGTGTCCTATGTCTTCGACCGCAAGGGCGTCGTCATCGTCCCCAAGGGCGACAAGACCGAGGACGACATCCTCGAGGTGGTGCTGGAGGCCGGCGCCGACGAGGTCAACGACCTCGGCGACTCCTACGAGATCATCTCCGAGGCGACCGACTTCGTCGCCGTCCGCAAGGCCGTCCAGGACGCCGGCATCGACTACGACTCGGCCGAGGCGTCCTGGGTCCCCAACCTCAAGGTGCCGCTCGACGCCGACGGGGCGCGCAAGATGATCCGCGTCATCGAGGCCCTCGAGGACTCCGACGACGTACAGGACGTCTTCGCCAACGGTGACATCAGCGACGAGGTGCTCGCCGAGATCGAGGACGACGACGAGTAGAGGCGTGTTGCTGCGCCTGCAGGTGCGGACCGGTGTGTAGCGTTCGACCCGAACACTTGTTCGGACCCGCGGCGCTGCAGATGGCACCGTGGTCGGGAGATGAGGGAGCAGCTGTCGTGCGCGTACTCGGGGTCGACCCCGGCCTGACCCGGTGTGGCATCGGGGTGGTCGAGGGAGGTCGTGGCCGACAGGTCCGGCTGGTGGCCGTCGGGGTCGTGCGCTCGCCCGCGACCGAGCCCACCGCGGAGCGGCTGCTCTACCTGCAGACCGAGCTCGACACCTGGCTCGACCGGTTCCGGCCCGATGCGATCGCGGTCGAGCAGGTCTTCGCCGACGTCAACGTCGCCAGCGTCATGCACACCATGCAGGCCTCCGCCATCCCGCTCCTGGCCGCCGCTCGACGCGGGCTGCCGGTGGAGCTGCACACGCCCACCGCGGTCAAGGCAGCGGTGACCGGGTCCGGGCGGGCGGACAAGGCGCAGGTCACGGCCATGGTCACCCGCCTGCTGCGACTGGAGTCCGCGCCCAAGCCGGCCGACGCGGCCGACGCCCTCGCCATCGCCATCTGCCACCTCTGGCAGGGCGCGGCGACGAGCCGCCTGCAGGACGCGGCCCGCGCCGAGCAGGCCCGGCTCCGGGCCGCGGTGGCCCGGTGATCGCCAGCGTCCGCGGCGCGGTGCGCCACGTGGGCCTCGACCGGGTCGTCGTGGAGGTCGGGGGAGTCGGCATGCTCCTGCACACCACTCCCGCCACCGCATCGGCCCTGCACCTCGGTCAGGAGGCGCTGCTCGCCACGACACTGGTCGTGCGCGAGGACTCGCTCACCCTCTACGCCTTCGGCTCCGCCGACGAGCGCGACATCTTCGAGCAGGTGCAGACCGTGTCCGGAGTCGGGCCCCGCATCGCCCTCGCCATGCTCTCGGTGCTCGCTCCCGACCGGCTGCGCGCGGCCGTCACCAGCTCCGACCTCGCGACACTCACCAAGGTGCCGGGCATCGGCAGGAAGGGCGCCGAGCGCATCGTGCTCGAGCTGCGCGACAAGCTCGCCATGCCGTCCGGCGCGGCACCCGGGGCGACCGCGGCCCCGGCGAGCCCCAGCGCCGCCTGGCGCGACCAGGTGGCCGAGGCCCTCGTCGGGCTCGGCTACTCCGCCAAGCAGGCCGAGGACGCCGTGTCGCGTGCCGCCGAAGCCGCGCCCGCCGGGGCGGACGTGTCGGCGATGCTCCGCGCAGCCCTGCGCGAGCTGGGGCGCTAGGTCATGGCTGACGGCTTCTCCTCCGAGATGTTCGAGGACTCGTCGGTCGACGCCACGGCGCGCGTGGTCGACGCCGACAGCGAGGGCGACGAGCGCACCGTCGAGGCGGCCCTGCGCCCCCGACGGCTGAGCGAGTTCACCGGTCAGGCGCGGGTCCGCGACCAGCTCTCGCTCGTCCTCGAGGCCGCTCGCCGACGCGGCACCCCACCCGACCACGTGCTCCTGTCCGGCCCGCCCGGTCTCGGCAAGACCACCCTGGCGATGCTGATCGGCACCGAGCTGGAGCGCCCCATCCGCATCACCAGCGGCCCGGCGATCCAGCACGCGGGCGACCTCGCCGCCGTGCTCTCCTCGCTGATGGAGGGCGAGGTGCTCTTCCTCGACGAGATCCACCGGATGTCGCGCTCGGCCGAGGAGATGCTCTACCTCGCGATGGAGGACTTCCGGGTCGACGTCATCGTCGGCAAGGGGCCCGGCGCCACCGCGATCCCGCTCGAGCTGCCGGCCTTCACGGTCGTGGGCGCGACCACCCGCGCCGGGTTGCTGCCCGCCCCGCTGCGCGACCGCTTCGGCTTCACCGGACACCTCGACTTCTACGCCGCCGACGACCTCGTCACGATCCTCGAGCGCTCGGCCCGGTTGCTCGAGGTGTCTGCCGACACCGACGGGATCACCGAGATCGCCCGCCGCTCCCGTGGCACACCGCGGATCGCCAACCGGCTCCTGCGCCGGGTGCGTGACTGGGCGCAGGTGCACGGACGCCACGTCGTCGACGAGGAAGCGGCCCATGCCGCCCTCGCGCTCTTCGACGTGGACGACCGCGGCCTCGACCGGCTCGACCGGGCCGTGCTCGACTCGCTCTGCCGGCGGTTCGCCGGCGGTCCGGTCGGGCTGTCGACCCTGGCCGTCGCAGTGGGGGAGGAGGCCGACACCGTCGAGACGGTCGCCGAGCCGTTCCTCGTCCGCGAGGGCTTCATCACCCGCACCCCGCGTGGCCGCGCTGCCACCGCCCTGGCCTGGGAGCACCTCGGCCTCACCCCGCCGGCGGGGCACGTCGCCCAGCCGAGCCTGCCGCTCGACACCGGCGAGGGCCGCTTCGGGAGCTGACCACCCCCAAAGGTCACAATTGGAACGCAGCCACGGTGAGGCACGTTGGTCGGTATGCCGTGCGTCACCTACACTCGGGCGGTCCCCCGGCTGGAGTCGGGGACTTGCGTGTGCCCGACTGCGTGGCGCCGCACACCGCCTGCCCCAACCCGAAGGGACTGCTCCATGACGTTAGGCATGCCGGCCACGCTGGCGGCGGTCACGGCTTCCGGCGGCGGCTCGCCGGTCGCGAGCCTGCTGATCTTCGCGCTGCCCGTCCTGCTGATCGTCTTCATGGTGTTCAGCCAGCGTCGTCGCCAGCGTGAGGTGCAGTCGCTGCAGGCGACGCTCTCCGTCGGCGACGAGGTCTGCACGACCTCCGGCCTGTTCGGCACCATCAAGTCCCTCGATGACAAAACCGCCACCCTGGAGATCAGCCCCGGGGTCACCGTCCGTTTCGACCGGCGAGCCATCGGCACCAAGACGGCGCCGACCGGCCCGGTCGAACCCGGCACCACCGAGTAGAGGTCCCTGCACGTGGCAATCAACCCGTACAACCGCAAGCCGCTGAAGATCCTGTCAGCGCTGGCGGCCGTCACCCTCGGCCTCTACGGCCTCCTCTTCGCGGCCACCACGTGGGGTGACGCGCACTGGTCCCCGAAGCTGGGACTCGACCTCGACGGCGGCACCCAGCTGGTGCTCAAGCCCGTGCTCGTCGGGACGAACAGGGTCACCAACGAGCAGCTGAGCCAGGCCCGCGACATCATCGTGCAGCGTGTCGACGCCAACGGTGTCGCCGGAGCCGAGGTGACCACGCGCAACAGCGAGGACATCGTCGTCAGCGTGCCGGGCAAGAGCCTCGACAAGACCACCGAGGACGCCATCCGCAAGTCGTCGCAGATGCGCTTCCGACCGGTCCTGGCCACCGCGCCCGGCACGAACCAGCCGACCCCCACCGGCACTGCGACCGGCACTGCGACGGGCACTGCGACGGGCACTGCCACCGGCACCGCGACCGGGACGGTGCCCAAGGCGACCGGCACGGCCACCACGGCGAAGTCAGGTCTGCCGGGCGCGTTCGTCAAGAGCACCACCCCGCCCACCGGCAGCGCCACCACGGCCCCGAGCGGCACCGCGACCACCGCCCCGACCGGCTCGTCGTCCAAGCCGGCCAACGCCAGTGACCTCGCCTGGATCACCGACGACGTGACCAAGGCCTTCCAGGCGCTGGACTGCTCGGTGCCCGGCGTCACCGACAAGATCGTCGACGACCCCGCGAAGCCCCTCGTGACCTGCAGCGACGACGGTGCCGAGAAGTACGTCCTCGGCCCGGTCGTCGTCAACGGTGACCAGATCAAGGACGCCGCGGCCGGCTACCGGCCGTTGTCCAACGGGCAGCCGTCGAGCACGGTGGAGATCAGCCTGACCTTCAAGTCCGAGGGCACCAAGGCCTACGGCGAGGCGAGCAAGCGGATGGTCGCGCTCGAGTCGCCGCGCAACCAGATGGCGGCCACCCTCGACTCGCGGGTCATCGTCGCGCCGTACTTCGAGGCTGCCATCCTCGACGGCCGGGCCAGCATCTCGGGCTCGTTCACCATCGACTCGGCCCGCCAGCTGGCCAGCCAGCTGAAGTTCGGCGCCCTGCCGTTGTCCTTCACCCTCCAGACCCGCGACCAGATCAGCCCGACGCTCGGCAGCGAGCAGCTCCGCATGGGTCTGATCGCCGGCGTGATCGGCTTCGCACTGGTCTTCCTCTACTCCCTCGCGCAGTACCGCGCCCTGGGCCTGGTGACCGTCCTGTCGATCGTGATCGCCGCACTGCTGACCTACGTCGCGATCGCGTTGCTGGGGTGGTCCCACAACTTCCGACTCGACATGGCCGGCGTGACCGGCTTGATCGTGGCCATCGGTGTGACAGCCGACTCGTTCATCGTCTACTTCGAACGCATCCGTGACGAAGTGCGCGAGGGACGACCGCTGCGCGCCGCCGTCGACACGGGGTGGCGGCGGGCCCGGCGCACGATCCTGGCCGCTGACGGCGTGAACTTCCTCGCCGCCTTCGTGCTCTACCTGCTGGCGTCGTCCAACGTGCGTGGGTTCGCCTTCACGCTCGGCCTCACGACCCTGATCGACCTGCTCATCGTCGTGCTCTTCACCCACCCGCTGGTGGCGCTGCTGTCCGGCACGAAGTTCTTCGGCGGCGGACACAAGTGGTCGGGTCTGGACCCCGAGCGCCTCGGCGCCAAGGCCCAGAAGCCCCGGTATGCCGGGCGCGGACGGGTCGCGATGCCCACCAACGCACGGACCGCGAGCGACGGGAGCGCGCTGTGATCAACTTCGCTGCACTGGGCAACGACCTGTACACCGGCAAGCGGTCCGTCGACTTCGTCGGCCGCTACAAGCGCTGGTACGCACTCTCCGGGGTGTTCGTGCTGATCGCCGCGCTCGGCCTCGTCTGGCACGGGCTCAACCTGAGCCTGGAGTTCCGTGGCGGTTCGGAGTTCCGGGTCTCGAAGGTCGCTTCGGGCCAGGACTACGAGGCCAGGGCCAAGGACGCCGTCGCGACGGTGCCGAACGCCGGTGCCGCCGAGGTGACCAAGGTCGGGACCGGCACCATCCGCGTGCAGACCGAGAAGCTGGGCGAGAACGAGATCCGCTCGGTGCAGTCGGCGCTGGCCAGCGAGTTCAAGACCGACACGGGCAACGTCTCGGCGTCCTTCGTCGGTCCCTCGTGGGGCGCCTCGGTCAGCCAGAAGGCGCTGAAGGCCCTCCTGGTCTTCCTCGGCCTGGTGGCCATCGTCATGGCGCTCTACTTCCGCACCTGGAAGATGGCCGTCGCCGGGCTCGTCGCCCTGCTCCACGACCTGTTCATCACCGTGGGCATCTACGCGTTGGCCGGCTTCGAGGTGTCGCCGGCCACGATGATCGGCTTCCTGACGATCCTCGGCTACTCCCTCTACGACACGGTCGTCGTGTTCGACAAGGTCCGCGAGAACACCACCGAGGCGCTGGGCAACGGCAGGCTGACCTACCAGCAGGCCGCGAACCTCGCTGTCAACCAGACCCTGGTGCGCTCGATCAACACCACCATCGTCGCGCTCCTGCCGATCGCGTCCATCCTGGCCATCGGGTTCATCTTCCTGGGCCCCGGCACGCTGCTCGACCTCGCGCTGGCCCTGTTCGTCGGTATCGCCGTCGGTGCCTACTCCTCGATCTTCATCGCCACGCCGCTCCTGGTGCACCTGCGCATGAAGGAGCCGGCGGTCATCGACCTCGACAAGAAGGCGACGCGCTACCAGGCCCGGCACGGAGGCGTGGTCTCCGCCTCGGACGCCGCACCGGTGCAGCACGAGCCCGACGCCGACGAGCTGGCCGACGCCGATCGCGAGACCGTCCCCTCCGCAGCGCGCACCAGTGCGGTCCGGGAGACCCACAAGTACGCGACCAGCGGCCCCCGAAACCAGCCCAAGCGTCCCCCGCGGTCTCGTCGGTGAACAGCAGCGCCTCGTCGGTGAACAGCAGCGCGGCGGGGGACGGGTCGATGGCCCGGACCGGGTCCGAGCTCACGGACCTGATCACGAGCCGGCTGCGTGACATCCCCGACTTCCCCAAGCCCGGGGTCGTCTTCAAGGACATCACGCCGCTGCTCGCCGACGGGGTCGCCTTCGGGGCAGTCGTGCGCGACATCGCCGACCGGCGTCGCGGCACCATCGACCTGGTCGTCGGCATCGAGGCGCGGGGCTTCATCTTCGGCGCTGCGGTGGCCCACGAGCTCGGCATCGGGTTCGTCCCGGTGCGCAAGGCGGGCAAGCTGCCCGGCCGCACCCACTCGGTGTCCTACGACCTCGAGTACGGCAACGCCTCGATCGAGATCCACGAGGACTCGTTCGTCGGCGGGGAGCGGGTGCTGCTGGTCGACGACGTGCTCGCCACGGGCGGCACCGCGGCAGCCGCGTGGGACCTGCTGGAGGCAGCGGGCGCCCGGGTCGTGGGCTTCGAGGCGTTGGTGGAGCTCGACTTCCTGCACGGCCGGGAGCGGTTGGTGGGACGCGATGTCCACACCTCCGTGGTGGTCAGCGGGGACTGAGACATCCCCGTCGGCGGCAGCGCGCGATCACGTAGGCTCTTGCCATGACTGAGGACGTCGTCACCGGGCCGGTGCCCACCGGTGCGTCCTCGGCGAACCGCGTCCGCGCCCGACTGGCCAGGTTCGGCAGTCGCGGAGGCCCGACCAACCCGGTCCTGGAGCCGTTGCTCCAGACCGTGCGGGCCACCCACCCCAAGGCCGACCTGACCGTCATCGAGCGGGCCTACGTCGTCGCCGAGGAGGCCCACCGCGGCCAGAAGCGCAAGTCCGGCGACGCCTACATCACCCACCCGCTGGCCGTCACCACGATCCTCGCCGAGCTCGGCATGACGCCGGCCACGCTGGCGGCCGCGCTGCTGCACGACACCGTGGAGGACACGGCATACAGCCTGACGCAGCTCGAGAAGGACTTCGGGCGCGAGGTCGCGATGCTGGTCGACGGCGTCACCAAGCTCGACAAGGTGACCTACGGCGACGCCGCCCAGGCCGAGACGGTCCGCAAGATGGTCGTGGCGATGGCGCGCGACATCCGGGTGCTGGTCATCAAGCTCGCCGACCGCCTCCACAACGCCCGGACCTGGCGCTACGTCTCCGTCGAGTCCGCCCAGCGCAAGGCCCGCGAGACCCTCGAGATCTACGCGCCGCTGGCCCACCGGCTCGGCATGAACACCATCAAGTGGGAGCTCGAGGACCTGTCGTTCGCGACGCTCTACCCCAAGGTCTACGACGAGATCGTCCGTCTCGTCGCCGAGCGCGCGCCGGCGCGGGAGGAGTTCCTGTCGGGGGTGCGGGAGCAGGTCAGCGAGGACCTCAAGGCCGCCAAGATCAAGGCGACGGTCACCGGGCGCCCCAAGCACTACTACTCCGTCTACCAGAAGATGATCGTGCGCGGCCGCGACTTCGAGGACATCTACGACCTCGTCGCCGTCCGCGTCCTCGTCGACTCGGTGCGCGACTGCTACGCCGCGCTCGGTGCCCTGCACGCGCGGTGGAACCCCCTGCCCGGGCGGTTCAAGGACTACATCGCGATGCCGAAGTTCAACATGTACCAGTCGCTGCACACGACGGTGATCGGGCCCGAGGGCAAGGCCGTCGAGATCCAGATCCGCACGCACACGATGCACCGCCGGGCGGAGTACGGCGTCGCCGCGCACTGGAAGTACAAGGAGGACGGCACCGCGCCGAGCGCCAGCACCAAAGAGGGCGAGACCGGCCCGATCAACGACATGGCGTGGCTGCGTCAGCTCCTCGACTGGCAGAAGGAGACCGCCGACCCGGGGGAGTTCCTCGACTCGCTGCGGTTCGAGATCAACGCGCGTGAGGTCTACGTCTTCACCCCGAAGGGGGAGGTCGTGGCGCTGCCCGCCGGGGCGACGCCCGTCGACTTCGCCTACGCCGTCCACACCGAGGTCGGCCACCACTGCATCGGTGGCCGGGTCAACGGCCGGCTCGTCCCGCTGGAGTCCACGCTCGAGAACGGCGACGTCGTCGAGGTCCTCACCTCCAAGGCCGACGGCGCAGGCCCCTCGCGCGACTGGCTGACCTTCGTCAAGTCGCCGCGGGCCCGCAACAAGATCAAGCAGTGGTTCTCCAAGGAGCGCCGCGAGGAGGCGATCGAGACCGGCAAGGACGCGATCGCTCGCGCCATGCGCAAGGAGGGCCTGCCGTTCCAGCGGCTGCTCACCGTGGAGACGCTCACCGGCCTCGCCTCCGAGCTGCGTTACCAGGACATCGACGCCCTGTATGCCGCGGTGGGCGAGGGCCACGTGTCCGCCCAGCACGTGGTGGGCCGGCTGGTCGCCTCCCTGGGTGGGGAGGAGGGCGCCTCCGAGGACCTCGCCGAGGCGACGACCCCGACCCGGTCGATGCGCCGACGCTCCGGCGACCCGGGTGTCGTCGTGGTCGGCACGGCCGACGTCTGGGTCAAGCTGGCGCGCTGCTGCACCCCTGTCCCGGGCGACCCGATCATGGGCTTCATCACCCGCGGCAACGGTGTCTCGGTCCACCGGACCGACTGCACCAATGCCGAATCCCTTCTCTCGCAACCAGATCGGATGATCGAGGTCGAGTGGGCTCCGTCGTCGGCGTCGGTCTTCCTCGTGCAGCTCCAGGTCGAGGCCCTCGACCGCAACCGGCTGCTCTCCGACGTCACGCGCGTGCTGTCCGACCAGCACGTCAACATCCTGTCGGCGTCGGTGCAGACCTCTCGCGACCGCGTCGCCATCAGCAAGTTCACCTTCGAGATGGGTGACCCGAGCCACCTCGAGCACGTGATGAAGGCGGTGCGCAAGATCGACGGCGTCTTCGACGTCTACCGCATCACCGGCACCAAGGCGACCGCCGCCAAGGCGTAGCCCGCCGCATCGCAGCCGTGGCGATGTGGCGCGCTGCGCCCTGGCTGCAGTGAGCGGGGCTGCCCTGAGGCCTGGGTCAGCCGCCGAACTCGTCGAGGTTGCCGCGCGCCTGCTCCAGCCACTGCTCCTGGGCGGCGAGCTTGGCCTGGGCGTCCTTGACCTTCCGGTCGTTGCCCGACGACTGTGCCTTGGCGAGGTCGTCACGCAGCGACGAGACCGACGCCTCGAGCTGGTCGACCATGCTCTGGGCGCGCGCCGCGACCTCGGGGTTCGACTGCTTCCAGCGCTGGTCGTCGGCGTCGCGGACGGCCTGCTCGATCCGGCGCATCCCCTTCTCCATGCGCTCGACGTCACCGCGGGGCACCTTGCCGGCTGCGTCCCACTTGTCCTGCAGGGTGCGCAGCGACGCCTTGGCGGCCTCGAGGTCGGTGACGGGCAGGATGGCCTGGCCCTCCTTCAGGAGCTGCTCCTTGACCGCGAGGTTGCCACGGAACTCCTCGTCCTCCTTGGCCGAGATCTCGTCCTTGGCCGTGAAGAAGGCGTCCTGGGCAGCCTTGAACCGCTCCCACAGCGCGTCGTCGTCGGCCCGCGAGGCGCGGCCGGCCTGGCGCCAGCGGTCCATCAGCCGCTTGAAGGCACCTGCGGTCTGGCCCCAGTCCGTGCTGGTCGACAGGGCCTCGGCCTCCTTGAC
The DNA here is from genome assembly GCF_039531795.1 of Pedococcus bigeumensis. Classification (NCBI taxonomy): domain Bacteria; kingdom Bacillati; phylum Actinomycetota; class Actinomycetes; order Micrococcales; family Intrasporangiaceae; genus Pedococcus; species Pedococcus bigeumensis. The sequence continues at coordinate 1,348,742 of NZ_BAAAQS010000001.1, forward strand.
CAGCTCCTGCTTGGCAGCCTTGGCCTCGGCCTGGGTGCCCTCGAGCTGGGCGAAGTGCACCCGGCGGGCCTTGTCGAAGGAGTTGCGCGCCTGGCTGAACCGCTGCCAGAGGGCTCCCTCGGTCTCGCGGTCGAGGCGGGCGCCGCCGCGCTGGTGCTTCTTCCACTCGTCGAGGAGCTCACGCATCCGGGCGCCGCTGCTCTTCCACTGGATCTTGCTCTCCGGCTGACCGGCGATCTGCTCGGCCTCGGCCACGATCGCCTCGCGCTCGACGGCGGCTGCGGCCCGCGCGGCACTGCGCTCGGCGGCCTCGGTCTCCTTGCGGGCCTTGACCAGGGACTCGATCTCGGCGATCTTGCCGTCGAGCACGGCCAGGTCGCCCACGACGTTCGCTTCGGCGCAGTGCTCGCGGAGCTTGGCCAGGCCCTCGGTCGCGTCCTTGGACGAGAGCTCGGTGTTCGTCAGCCGCTGGTGGAGCAGCTCGGCGGAGGCATACAGCTCGTCGTACTTGCGGGCGAAGTAGTGCAGGGCCTCCTCGGCGGTCGCGCCGGGATAGGCGCCGACCTCGCGCTCACCGTCTCCGGTCCGAACGAAGACGGTGCCGTCCTCGGCGACCCGACCGAACGTCTCGGACGGCGGACCGGGGGGAGCTGCCACGGTCAGCGCGGCAGGCTGCGCGTGGGCGACCTTGCGGACCGCAGCGGGGGTCGGCACCGGGCCCGGCCTGGGAATCGGGCGAGGCACCGGCTTGCTCTCCGGCGCCGCGGCCACGGCAGGTTCGGGTGCGGCTTCGGCCGCCGGCTCGACGCCCACGGGCTCTGGGGCGACCTCGACCTCGACCTCAGGTACAGCCTCGGGTTCGGGTGCGGCCTCGGCCTCCTGGGCAGCCGCGGGCTCGGGCTCTGGTGCCACCGTCGCCTCCGGCTGCGGGGCTGCGGTGTCGGGGGCCTGGCTGTCGTCGGGCTCGGTGGTGTCGGCCGGGGGAGTCTGCTCGGTCACGGTCAGGCCTTCTTCTCGGTCACAGCAACCTTGAGGATGCTGATGGGCGCGGCAGGGGCGCCATCGGTGGCACCTCCACTCACACCTGCTGCGGCGATCTTCTCGACAATATCCATACCGCTGGTCACGGTGCCGAAGATGGAGTAGCCGCCACCCTCGGTCGGGAGCTTGGTGTCCTTGTAGACCAGGAAGAACTGGTCGGAGTTGCTGTTGGGGTCGCTCGTGCGGGCCATGGCCAGCGTGCCCTTGGGATAGGTGCCGTCCTTGGGCGCGTTCTCGATGCCGTAGGAGTACCCGGGACCGGGGCCGCTGCCCCCGAGCGGGTCACCGCACTGGAGGACGAAGATGCCCTCCGTGGTCACGCGGTGGCAGGGCGAGTCGGCGAAGTAGTTGGACTGGGCGAGGGCGACGAACGACGCGACCGTCTGCGGTGCCTTGGCCCCGTCGAGCTGGAGGGTGATGTCGCCGCAGTTGGTCGTGACGACGGCCGTGAAGGTCTTGCCGGCGGCGGTCGCCTTGTCGGGCTTGGCCGCCTTGGCGACCTTGGTGGGCGGAGCAGGGGCCGCGGTGCAGCCCTCGACCGCCGCGGGCGTGACGCTGGTCGCCGCGGGAGTCGTGGGTGCCGCGGCGGGGGTCTTGGTGTCGTCGCCGAGCTGCGAGGTCAGGAAGACGAACGCGGCCACCACCACGAGCACGGCCGCCACGACGACCGCCACCTGGCGGTTGCGGGCCGCCTCGCGCTCCTTGAGGGCCTGCTTGGCTTCGAGCTTCTGCGCACGGCGGCGCGCCCTGGCGCGCTCCTGTTCCCTGGTCACGCGCGCCAGTCTAGGCAGGGACCTTCGCTCAGGTCGTCGTCGGGCACGGGGGCGAGGTCGCCCTGCAGCCACAGCGGCTGCTGGTCCACGGCGTGTTCCGTGCCGGCTGATCCCGTGGTGCCGTGCGGGACCACCCACCGGCTGGCGGACCGGTCGGCGAGGTCCCAGACGTAGCGCGCGGCGGGCGCCTGGACGAACAGGTCGCCGGAGTCGGGCAGGCTCGAGGTCGCGAGGACACAGTCACGGTCGCCCGACGCGCCGACCCGCTGGGGCGCGAGCTCACCGGGCGGACCGGTGCGCAGCGGCGCCAGGCGGTGCCGGTCGCCCCACACTGCCCCGGGCGCCGCGGCCGCGGTCTCCAGGGCCGAGGCCAGCTCGGCCGTGACGTCGAAGCCCTCGGGCGGCTGGGCGAGGAACGACTCCAGGCGCACCCACACCCGCAGCGCCAGCGACATCCACGGGTCGAACAGCCTCGGCAGACCCGATCCGGCGGCCAGGCCGGCAAAGGCGTCCACGCGACAGAGTGCCGCGACGAGGGCAGCCCGCAGCACGGCATACCGATGGGCGAGCGCGCTGTCGGAGTCCATCCGGCAGTCCCAGGCGAGCAGCTGGTCCCGGAGCGCAGCCGCCGGGACGCTCAGCCCCGTCAGCCCCTCGAGCCTCGGCAGGATGCGTCGGGCGGGGGCGTGGAGGGTATCGGTGTGGATGCGTTGGAGGGCGTCCGCGTCGAGCCGTGGGGCAGCGGCCAGGAGCTCGGCGATCCGGTGGGCGCGGTCCGGGCTCGCGAAGTCGCGGCCCAACGGGGCGGTGTGCCGCGTGGCGTGGTTCGCGTGGACCGCCACGTCGTCCACCTCGGACACCTCGTGGTCGTGGTAGCCCGTCCACGAGTGCTGCGGGTCCCATCCGGGCACCGGGCCCTCCCGGTTGGCGTCGTCGCGCTCGGGGACCAGACCCGCCGTGAACTCGAGCACCGTGCCCGCGCGGTCGGCGGTGAGGACCGCGTTGACCGGTTCCACCCAGCCCCGCCAGGCCTCGCGGACCTCGTGCGCCGAGCGGGCCCGCAGCAGCGCGAGCGAGGTGGCCAGCCCGGCGTCACCCTCCACGCGGGGGACCATCCGCACCGACAGGGGCCGGGCTGCGCCCACGCCACCCACGCCACCCACGTCGCCCACGCCACCCACGTCGCCCACCACGACCGGACCGCGGTCGGTCTCGACGACCTCCACGTCCACGGCCGCAGCCCCCCGCACGAGCACCACCTCGTGGTGCGAGCGGGCCGGAGACCACCCGTGCGGCTCGCGTGACTCGACGCCACCGGGGGTCCGACGCAGCTCCTCCTCGAAGACGTCGTGGCAGTCGGACATGGCGTTGGTGATGCCCCACGCGACGGCACCGGCATGCGCGAAGTGCGGCGTGCCGGGCACTCCGGCGAAGGCGATGCCGACCACGTCGAACTCCGGACACGCGAGGCGGACCTGCAGGTAGACGCCGGGGAGCTCCAGCGATCGGTGGGGGTCACCGGCCACGAACGGGTGCCCGGTCGCCGAACGCGTGGGCGCGACCGCCCAGGCGTTGCTGCCGCTGGCGGCCACCCCGTCCCACTCGGCCACGGTCGGGTGCCGCGGGCCGCAGAGCAGGTCCCAGGCGCGCGGGGCCTCGCGCCGCACCCGGTCGCGCCACAGCTTGTCGCCGAGGGTGCCGAAGAGGAGGTGCTGGGTCAGCAGCACGCCGATGGGGGTCCACGGGTCCCAGGTGCCCGCCGCGAGGGCGGCCACCTCGAACTCCGGGGCCCCGGGCCCCTCGGCCAGCCCCGCGTTGACGCCGTCGGCGTAGGCGGCGACCCACTGCGCGGTCTCGGGGTCGAGGCGGTCGAAGCACCGCCGTGCCGTGTCGGCGATCCGCGCCCGTCGGGCGAACACGTCCCACTCGACCCAGGCCGGGCCCAGGTGCTCGGCCAGCCGGCCCTCCGATCGCCAGCGCTGCACCTCGAGCTGCCACGCACGGTCGGTGGCACACACCCGGCCCTGGAGGCGTGACAGGGCGATGACGTCGGGGGCCCACAGCTGGGGGACGCCCCACGGGTCACGCCTGACAGTGCCTTCGCTCATGCCAGCCGACGCTAACCGACCGGGCCGACCTGCGTGGTGGGGGATCGTGGATACAGTGCGGCCGTGCTCACCGTCGCCTTCCCTGCCGCAGCCTTCGACACGAACTGCTACGTCCTCGCCCCGGGCGCGGGGGAGGAGTGCGTCATCGTCGACCCCGGCATCGGGGTGGAGGAGACCCTGAGGGAGGTGCTGGCCCAGCACCGCCTCCGCCCAGCCGCGGTGCTGCTCACGCACGGGCACGTCGACCACGTCTACTCGGTGACGCCGGTCTGCGGCGCCGACACGGCGGCATACATCCACCACGACGACCGCTACCGGCTCACCGACCTGCTCTCCAACGTCGCCCCCGGGCTGCTCGCCATGCTCGAGCAGCAGTTCGGCCGGCGGGCGACCTGGACCGAGCCCAGCAACGTCGTCGAGGTGACCGACCGGGCCACGCTCGACCTCGCCGGCCTGTCGTTCGAGGTCCTGCACGCCCCCGGGCACACCGAGGGCTCGGTGATGTTCGGCGTCGACGCGGTGCCCGACGGCATCGCCGACCAGGTCGACGTCGACCGCACCCTGCTCAGCGGTGACGTGCTGTTCGCCGGCTCGATCGGCCGCACCGACCTGCCGGGCGGCGACCCGGCCGCGATGGACCGGTCGCTGCGCGAGGTGGTCCTGCCCCTCCCGGACTCCACGCTGGTGCTGCCCGGGCACTACCAGGCGACCACCATGGACCGCGAGCGGGCCACCAACCCCTATTTGCAAGGATTGGCCCCGTGAAGATCACCCCGATCAGCGGTTTCCCCGAGTTCCTCCCGGCCCAGCGGATCGTCGAGCAGCACTTCCTCGACGTCATCCGCGAGACGTTCGAGCTGCACGGGTTCCCCTCGATCGAGACCCGCGCGGTCGAGCCGTTGCCCCGCCTGATGGGCAAGGGTGGCGACGCCGACAAGGAGATCTACGGCGTCTCGCGCCTCGACCGCGACGACGCTGGCGACTTCCGCCTCGACCTCGGGGCGTTCGACGACGCGTTGGGCCTGCACTTCGACCTGACGGTGCCGTTCGCCCGTTACGTGCTGGAGAACGCCGGCCACCTGTCGTTCCCGTTCCGCCGGCACCAGATCCAGAAGGTGTGGCGCGGCGAACGACCCCAGGAGGGTCGCTACCGCGAGTTCACCCAGGCCGACATCGACGTGGTCGACGTCGGTGAGCTGGCTCCCCACTTCGAGGCCGAGATGCCGCTGGTCATCGCCGAGGTCTTCCGCAAGCTCCCGGTCGGCCGGATGGTCATCCAGGTCAACAACCGCAAGATCCCCGAGGGCTTCTACCTCGGGATCGGCATCGACGACGTCGGGGGCACCCTCCGGATCGTCGACAAGCTGGACAAGATCGGCCCGGCCAAGGTGAAGGACCAGCTGGTCGAGGCGGGGCGCACGGCCGAGCAGGCCGACCAGTGCCTCGCCCTCGCGGCGATCCGGTCCGAGGACCTGTCGTTCGTCGAGCAGGTGCGTGCCCTCGGGGTCGAGCACCCGACCCTCGACGAAGGGCTCGACGCGCTCGCCGCAGTGATCCGGGCCGGGCTGGACCACGCCCCGGGGGCGATGGTGGCCGACCTGAAGATCGCCCGCGGTCTCGACTACTACACCGGCACCGTCTACGAGACCCAGCTCGTCGGCCACGAGTCGTGGGGCTCGTTCTGCTCCGGTGGTCGCTACGACTCGCTCGCCTCGGACGGGAAGACGACCTACCCCGGTGTGGGCATCTCGATCGGCGTCTCGCGGCTGCTCGGCCTGCTCATCGGCAAGGGACTGCTGGTCGCCAGCCGCTCGACCCCCGCGTGCGTGCTCGTGGCGGTCAACGACGAGGAGAGCCGCGCCGTGTCGACGCGCGTCGCGACCGAACTGCGGGCCCGCGGCATCGCCTGCGAGGTGGCGCCGAAGCCCGCGAAGTTCGGCAAGCAGATCAGGTATGCCGAGCGGCGCGGCATCCCGTACGTCTGGTTCCCTGCGGCGGCCGGCGCTGGAGACAGCGGCGACAGCGGCTCCGGCGGCTCCGGCGGATCCGGGGGCGACCAGGTCAAGGACATCCGCTCCGGTGACCAGGTCGACGCCGACGCCACCACGTGGGAGCCTCCGGTGCAGGACCTGCACCCGCAGGTCCTTCGTGCCGAGCACACCACCGACCAGAGCTGAGCCGCCATGGACGCCACCCGGCCCCTGACCGAGACCCGCCTGAGCGGGGTGCAGCTGCACGTCACGTCCCTCCCGGGCGGGCGGCTCGGCCAGCCGGCCCGCGACTTCGTCGACTGGCTCGTCGAGGCGGGCCAGTCGGTGTGGCAGGTGCTGCCCGTGTCGATCCCCGACCAGCACCGCTCGCCCTACAAGTCGCCGTCGGCCTTCGCCGCGTCACCCGCCCTGCTGGAGCACCCGGACGCCCCCGTCAGCGACCAGGAGGTCGCCGACTTCGCCGAGCGGGAGGCCTACTGGGTCGACTCGTGGACCGCGTTCGGTGGTGACCTGGCCGACCAGGTGCGCTTCGACCGGGAGTGGTCCGCCCTGCGGGACTACGCGCACGAGCGCGGCATCCGCATCCTCGGCGACGTCCCGATCTACGTCGCCCCCGACGGCGCCGACGAACGTGCCTGGCCGCAGTTCTTCCGCTCCGACGCCGTGGCCGGCTGCCCACCCGACGCCTATGCCGCGACCGGCCAGCTCTGGGGCAACCCGCTCTACCGCTGGGACGTCCTGCGCGACGACGGCTACCGCTGGTGGATCGAGCGCCTGCGTCGCACGTTCGCGTTGTTCGACCTCGTCCGCGTCGACCACTTCCGTGGCTTCGCGGCCTACTGGGCGATCCCGGCAGGGGACGAGACCGCCCTCAACGGCCGGTGGGAGCAGGGCCCCGGGCGTGCGGTCTTCGACGCGGCGCTCGCCGCCCTGGGCCCGCTGCCGGTCCTCGCCGAGGACCTCGGCGACATCGACCAGCCCGTCATCGACCTGCGCAAGGCCCTCGGCTTCCCGGGGATGGCGGTCCTGCAGTTCGCCTTCGAGCCGGCCTACCAGTACAACGCCCACGACCCGGAGAACCACGAGGTCAACCAGGTCGTCTACACCGGCACCCACGACAACGACACGGTGTGCGGGTGGTGGTGGGACCTCCCGGACCACCGGCGCCAGCTGGCCCGCGAAGCCTGTCGTCGGGCCGGGGTCGGGACCGACGTCGATGCGGAGCCGTCCTGGGGGTTCATCGAGCTCGCCCAGCGAGGGCCGTGCGGGCTGTCCATGATGCAGGCCCAGGACGTGCTGGCGCTGGGGTCGCAGGCCCGGATGAACGCGCCCGGGATCGAGGGCGGCTGGTCGTGGCAGATGGCTCCCGGAGCGCTCACGACCGAGCACGCGGCCCGGCTTCACTCGCTCACCGAGGCCACCGGCCGCCTGCCCTGAGCCTCAGGCGGCGCGTTCGACGGCTGCCGCGGGCGGGCGCAACCCGGTGTCGCGCAGCTCGAGCAGCGCCAGCGACCTGATGGTCGCCTCGTCGCCCCGACGCCACGCCCCGGTCGGGTCGTCGGAGATCGCGGCCAGCTTGCGCATGGGCTGACCCGCCATCGCGCGCAGCGCGAAGAGGTCGAGGTCGGCGGCGTTGTCGATGAAGCGCTGGGCCGCGCTGGCCCGGCGCACGAACCGGCCACGCAGCACCAGCCAGACCAGGCCCACGATGAGGATCGGCACCAGGGCGGTCACCCAGCCGAGGATGTTGGCGAGCCGGGTGACGGCGTCGACGAGGTCGGTGCCGGCCTGCTCGATGGTCGTCCCGGCCCCGCTGACCTGGCGGAACGGCGCCGCGATGCGGTCGCCGACGAGCGGCAGGTCACGCACGGAGTCACCCGCGCTGGTCATCTGCTCGCGGAACCCGGACCCGGCACTCTGCAGCTGTCGCCCGGGGGCGGCGAGCTCCATCGTCGTGTCGTGGACGAGTCGGCCGACCCACGCCCACAGGCACACCCAGGCGACGATCCCGACGTCGGCGAGGATCTGGAGGGTGCGGCGGCCCGGCAGGTCTGCATAGAGCTTCATGCCGCCTACACTCCCATCCGTGCCACCCTCGAGCGCGGTCGAACGCGCGGCCCGCGGCTGGCTGAACCATCTGGACGTCGAGCGAGGCGTCGCCGCGAACACCCTGAGGTCCTACCGGCGCGACCTCGCCCGCTACGCGGCATACCTGGCGGCAAAGGGGGTCGACGACCCGGCGGGCGTCACCGAGGCGCACGTCAGCGACTTCCTCGCCTCGCTGCGCGAGGGCAGCGCCGACCACCCGCCACTCGCGGCCTCGTCGGCGGCCCGGACCCTCGTCGCGGTGCGGGGGTTCCACCGGTTCCTGGCCCTTGAGGGCGATGTCGACACCGACCCGGCCGGTGCGGTGAGCCCGCCGCGGCCACCGGCCAGGCTGCCCAAGGCGATCAGCGTCGAGGACGTCGAGCGGTTGCTCCAGGCGGCCAGCGTCGGCGACACGCCGGCCTCGCTGCGCGACCGGGCGCTGCTGGAGGTGCTCTACGGCGCGGGCGCGCGCATCTCCGAGGCGGTCGGGCTCGACATCGACGACATCGACACCGGCGAAGGGGTGGTCCGGCTCTTCGGCAAGGGCAGCAAGGAGCGCATCGTCCCGCTCGGCTCGTATGCCGCGGACGCCCTCGGCGCGTACCTGGTGCGGGGGAGGCCGGCCCTGGCCGTGAAGGGGAAGGGGACCCCTGCGGTGTTCCTCAACCAGCGCGGCGGCCGGCTGTCACGTCAGTCGGCCTGGGCTGTGCTCCGGGCTGCCGCGGACCGCGCCGACCTCGGGGGGCACCTGTCGCCGCACACGCTGCGGCACTCGTTCGCCACGCACCTGCTCGACGGCGGCGCGGACGTGCGGGTCGTGCAGGAGCTGCTCGGGCACGCCTCGGTGACCACCACCCAGATCTACACGCTCGTCACGGTCCAGCGACTGCGTGAGGTCTATGCCCAGAGCCACCCCCGTGCCCGCTGATAGGGTCGTGCCGATCAGCGCGAGGCTGACCGACGAACGCCAACTCACCGGGAGTGAAACGCCTGTGGAATCTGAGGTGACCACCCAGGAGCAGTCGCCGCCCACCCTTTCGGGCGCACCCTCCGAGTCGGCCCCCAACGGCGATGGTGGTGACCACGTGCACCTGCCCGGGACCGAGGCCGCCGGAGCGGGGCAGCTGGGTCCGACGGGGCGACCGATGCCGGTCTTTCCCGACCCCGGGCCGCTGGCCGCCCACGGTCCCGCGCGGATCATCGCCATGTGCAACCAGAAGGGTGGCGTCGGCAAGACGACGACGACCATCAACCTCGGTGCCGCGCTGGCCGAGGTCGGCCGCCGGGTGCTGCTCGTCGACTTCGACCCGCAGGGCGCGTTGTCCGTCGGGCTCGGGGTGCGGGCCAACGAGCTCGACGTCACCATCTACAACCTGCTCGTCGAGCGCGGTCACGACGTCCGCGAGGTCATCCAGCAGACCGCCACGGAGAACCTCGACGTCATCCCGGCCAACATCGACCTGTCGGCCGCGGAGGTCCAGCTCGTCGGCGAGGTCGCCCGCGAACAGATCCTGGCTCGCGTGCTGCGCCCCGTCATGGACGACTACGACGTGATCATGATCGACTGCCAGCCGTCCCTGGGGCTGCTGACCGTCAACGCGCTGACCGCCGCCCACGGCGTCGTGATCCCGCTGGAGTGCGAGTTCTTCGCCATGCGTGGTGTCGCCCTGCTGGTCGAGACCATCGACAAGATCACCGACCGGCTCAACCCGCGGCTCCAGGTCGACGGGATCCTCGCCACCATGTACGACTCACGGACCCTGCACAGCAAGGAGGTCGTGCGCAGCGTCGTCGACCACTTCGGCGACCAGGTGTTCCACACGGTGATCAGCCGCACGGTGAAGTTCCCGGACGCGACCCTGGCGGCCGAGCCGATCACGACCTACGCCTCGATGCATGCGTCCGCAGCGTCCTACCGACAACTCGCCCGAGAGCTGATCGCCCGTGGTGGGGCGGCCTGACGAGGTGAGTCAGGAGGTCATCGCCGCTGCGCCGGGAGGCGCGGCACCGCCCAGTGACGCCCAGGCGGGCCTGACCCCCGGTGGTGTCATCACCCGTCGCGGAGGGTCCACCCCGTTCGAGGTGCACCTGGCCAACTTCTCGGGGCCGTTCGACCTGCTCCTGGGCCTGATCAGCAAGCACAAGCTCGACATCACCGAGATCGCGCTGGCCCAGGTCACCGACGAGTTCATCGCGCACATCAAGGCCGCTCAGTCCTCCGACACCGAGTGGGACCTCGGCCAGGCGTCGGAGTTCCTGCTCATCGCCGCAACCCTCCTCGACCTGAAGTCGGCGCGGCTGCTCCCGCAGACCGGCCCGCAGGACGAGGAGGACCTCGCCCTGATCGAGGCTCGCGACCTGCTCTTCGCCCGCCTGCTCCAGTACCGCGCCTTCAAGGACATCGCCTTCACCTTCGGCGAGCGGATGGCCACGGCCGGCCGGATGACCCCGCGCCAGGCCGGGCTGGAACCGCAGTTCGCCAAGCTGCTGCCCGAGCTCGTCATGGGCATCACGCCCGAGCAGCTCGCGATGATCGCGGCCCGGGCGATGGTGCCGAAGGTCGCCCCGAGCGTGGGGCTGGACCACCTCCACGCGCCGCAGGTGAGCGTGCGCGAGCAGGCGGGCATCCTCGGCGCCCGGCTGCGGTCCGAACGGGTCTGCTCGTTCCGGGCGCTGGTGGCCGACGCCGACTCCACGCTGGTCATCGTGGCGCGGTTCCTGGCCCTGCTGGAGCTGTTCCGCGAGGCCGCCATCGCGTTCGAGCAGGCCGAGGCGCTCGGTGAGCTCACCGTGCGCTGGACCGGCGCCGACGACGGCGAGATCGAGGTCAGTGACGAGTTCGACGAGACCGACGCGGCCGCCGACACCGACGAGACCGGCGCGGCCGCCGAGACCGACGACACCGATGGGCCGGACCAGCATGCCGAGCCGGCACGGCTCGGCGCGGCAGCACCGGCCGACCCCACCGACGACGGAGAGAGCGACGATGAGTGACCTTGAGGTCGTGCCCGACCACGGGCCCGACGAGGGGGTGGAGGTGCCCCCCGAGACCGGCGCGGACGAGCAGTTCGCGTTCGACGTCAGCGACTTCCCGGGCGGTGCCCGCAGCGCGATCGAGGCCGTGCTGATGGTCGTCGACCAGCCGATCACCGAGATCTCGCTCGCCTCCGCGCTCGAGCTGCCCGTGGCCGACGTGCGCGAGCACCTCACCGCGCTGGAGGAGGAGTATGCCGCGCAGCAGCGTGGCTTCACGCTGCGCTCCGTGGCCGGTGGCTGGCGGGTCTACAGCCGCTCCGACTACGCCCCGGTCGTCGAGAAGTTCCTCCTCGACGGACAGCAGGCCAAGCTCACCCAGGCCTCCCTCGAGACCCTGGCGGTGATCGCCTACCGACAGCCCATCTCCCGCTCGCGGGTCAGCGCGGTCCGCGGCGTCAACGTCGACGGCGTCGTCCGCACCCTCCTGAACCGCGGCCTCATCGAGGAGCTCGGCTCCGACGGTGACGGCGGCGCGTTCCTCTACGGCACCACCGACTACTTCCTCCAGCGCCTCGGCCTCGGCAGCCTCGACGAGCTGCCGGCCCTGGCGCCCTACCTCCCTGAGATCGACGTGCTCGACGAAATCGCAGAACAAGGACGCGGATGACACCCCCACGCAGCAGAGGCCCCGCAGGATCCGGCTCGGACCGGGCCGGCGGTGGTCGAGGCCGCCCAGGCGGCCAGGGCTCCGGTCGCCCCGGCGGCAGCCAGGGCCACGGCGGTCGCTCGGCCGGCCGCACCGGCGGACCCCGAGGGGGCGGACCCACGGCGTCCGAGGGCGGTCGTCCGGAGCGGCCACAGCGAGGGAGCTCCGGCACCACCAAGAAAAGCCAGCCGACCCGGGTGCCCAGGGAACGGGCCACCCCCGAGGTCGACGTGCACGACCCCGACGGCATCCGGCTGCAGAAGCTCCTGGCCGCCGCCGGCGTGGGGTCCCGCCGGGTGTGCGAGAACCTCATCTCCGACGGCCGCGTCGAGGTCGATGGTCACGTCGTCACCGAGCTGGGTGTCCGCATCCGCCCCGACCAGACGGTCCACGTCGACGGGGTCAAGGTGCAGCTCGACGAGACGCGGGTGTACTTCGCGTTCAACAAGCCGCTCAACGTCGTGACGACGATGAACGACGAGCTGGGCCGGGTCAGCATCGGCGACTACGTCGGCGACCGCCACGAGCGGCTGTTCCACGTCGGCCGCCTCGACGCCGACACCGAGGGCCTGCTGATCCTCACCAACGACGGCGAGCTGGCGCACCGGCTCCAGCACCCGCAGTACGGCGTCCTCAAGACCTACCTCGCCCAGATCCGTGGACCCGTGCCGCGTGACATCGGCAAGCAGCTGCGCGAGGGAGTGCAGCTGGAGGACGGTCCGGCCTCGGTCGACTCGTTCCGCGTCGTCGACTCCCAGCCGGGCAAGGCACTGGTCGAGGTGATCCTCCACGAGGGGCGCAAGCACATCGTGCGCCGCCTCCTCGACGCGGTGGGCCACCCCGTGCTCAGCCTGGTGCGCGTGCAGGTCGGTCCGATCAGCCTGGGCGACACCAAGCCGGGCAAGATGCGCAAGCTCACCAAGGAAGAGGTCGGCCGCCTCTACACCGCCGCCGGAATGTGAGCGCACGCCCCGTCCCCCCGTGGGTAGCCTTCGCGTCGTGACCACCAGCGTCCGCATCGTCGGCACCGGCCTCATCGGCACCAGCCTGGGCATCGCCCTGTCGCGGGCCGGGTATGCCGTGGTGCTGGCCGACCCGTCGCCGACCGCGGTGTCGCTGGCGCGCGACCTCGGTGCGGGCGCGGTCGCCTCCGCCGACGACGCGGCGCCCGACATCGTCGTCGTCGCCGCGCCCCCGGACGTCGCCGGCTCCGTGGTGGCCGACGAGCTGGCCGCATGGCCCGACGCCGTCGTCACCGACGTGGCCTCGGTGAAGGTCGCGGTGCTCGAGGACGTGCGTCGTCGCGGGGGAGACCTCACACGGTATGCCGGGTCGCACCCGATGGCGGGCCGCGAGCGGTCCGGCGCGGTCGCCGCCCGTGGTGACCTCTTCGACGGCCGAGCCTGGGTGGTGGTGCCCCACGACCAGTCGTCGCAGGCTGCCGTGGAGGCAGTGACCTCGCTGGCCGTCGCCGCCGGTGGCACGGTCTCGACGATGGACCCGGCGGAGCACGACGCCGCCGTGGCCGTCGTCTCGCACGTCCCCCAGCTGGCCTCGTCGCTGGTGGCCGGACGGCTCCGCGAGCTCACCGATCCCGCTGTGGCGTTGTCGGGCCAAGGCATCCGCGACGTCACCCGCGTGGCGGCGAGCGACCCCCAGCTGTGGACCCAGATCCTGGCCGGCAACGCCGCTGCGGTCCGAGCGGTGCTCGTCCACCTGCACGCCGAGCTCACCGAGGTGATCGGCGCGCTCGACGTCCTCACCGACGGCGACGGGGTGGGTGCGCGTGAGGTGCTGGCGCGGATCGTGGCCCAGGGCAACGCCGGCCACGCCCGGATCCCGGGCAAGCACGGTGCCGCCCCCACGGCATACAGCGTCGTGGTGGTGCTCGTGCCCGACCGGCCCGGCGAGCTGGCCCGGCTGCTGCACGACGTCGGCGACGCCGGCGTCAACCTCGAGGACCTGCACCTGGAGCACGGTCTCGGGCAGCCGTTCGGCCTCGCCGAGGTCTCCGTGCTCCCCGCCGTCGCGGAGCGGCTGGGCGAGGAGCTGACCGCCCGGGGTTGGCGACTTCACGGCTGAGCACCACCCGCCGTTAGTCTTGCCTGCCATGGAGAGCAAGCACCTCGTCGTGGCTGTCGACGGACCTTCCGGCTCGGGCAAGTCCAGCGTCTCGCGCGCTGCCGCCTCGGCGCTGGGCATCGGCTACCTCGACACCGGCGCCATGTACCGCGCCGTGACGTGGTGGTGCCTCGAGGAGGGCGTGGACCTCGACGACCAGGAGTCGGTCGCCCGGGCGACCCGCGACATCCCGCTCGAGATGGGCACCGACCCCGCGACCCCGAGCGTGCGGGTCAGCGGCCGGGAGATCGAGGACGACATCCGCACCACGCGGGTCAGCGCGGTCGTCTCGAAGGTCGCGACCAACACGCTGGTCCGCCCGATCCTCCAGCAGCTGCAGCGCGACCTCATCGACCGGATCGCCACCGAGACCGGGGGAGTGGTGGCCGAGGGCCGCGACATCACCACCGTCGTGGCGCCCGATGCCGACGTGCGGATCCTGCTGACCGCCAGTGTCGAGGCGCGACTGCGCCGCAGGTCGAAGGAGCTGCACGGCCACGACGCCGACCACGCGGTCGAGGCGACCCGCGACCAGATCGTGCGCCGCGACGCCGACGACTCGACCGTCTCGGAGTTCACCGAGGCCGCTGAGGGCGTGCACCTGGTCGACACCTCCGACCTCGACTTCGAGCAGAGCGTCGGGGCCTTCCTCGACGTCGTCCGACGTGAGGTGCCCCACAAGGTCCCTGCGTGACGGGACCCGACGCGCAGGCGCCCGCGCTGACCCCGACCTGGCGGGTCCGGGTCAACATGGTCGTCGGCCGGATCCTGTTCGGCGCGCTCTACCGGGTCGAGGTGGTCGGTCGCGGCCGTGTGCCGCGGACCGGCCCGGTGGTGTTCGTCGCCAACCACGCGGGCTTCCTCGACGGGCCCATGCTGCCGGCCCTGTCGCCGCGTCCGACCTCGGTGCTGGTGAAGCGGGAGATGTTCACCGGCCCGCTCGGCTGGTTCCTCCTGTGGATCGGCCACATCCCGGTGACGCGCGGCTCCGGCGACCGGCGTGCGCTCACCGCGGCCGTGGCGATCCTGCACGCGGGAGGAGCGGTGGGCATCTTCCCCGAGGGCACCCGCGGCCGCGGTGACGTCGCTGCGGTGCAGCAGGGGGCGGCCTGGCTGGCCCAGCAGGGCGGGGCCCGCGTCGTGCCGGTGGCCTTCCTCGGGACGCGCGCGACCGGCAAGTCGAAGGGCTCCCTGCCGCGGTTGTGGACGCGGATGGTGGTCGAGTTCGGCGACCCCCTGGAGCTCGCGCCCGACCCCGCGCTGTCGGGGCGGCAGCGCCTGGCCGCCGCGACCGACCACGTGCGCGACGCACTGGCCACGCACGTCCGGGAATCCCAGGAGCGACACCGCGTGTTCCTCCCCGAGGACGACGGCCGGCAGGCTCACGCCCGCGGGGCCTGAGCCGCCGTGTCCGTGCCGCCCCCAAATGTGCGAGACAATGGTGGGCGGCCCCGCGGCACCCCTGTCCGCGACCACCCCCACGAACGACGCAAGGAATCCCCGTGAGCGAGAACCTGACCGACGACTCGACTGTCGAGCGCGCCCTGCGCGTCGGGCTGGAGGAGTTCGACCTCAGCGAGGAGGACCGCTCCCTCATCGAGGGTGAGTACGACGAGGACGGCTACGCGGTCACCGACGGGCCGTTGCCCGTCGTCGCGGTCGTCGGTCGCCCCAACGTCGGCAAGTCGACCCTGGTGAACCGCATCCTGGGCCGCCGCGAGGCCGTCGTCGAGGACGTGCCCGGCGTCACCCGTGACCGGGTCGCCTACGACGGCGAGTGGACCGGTCGCCGGTTCACCCTCGTCGACACCGGTGGCTGGGAGATCGACGCGACGGGCATCCACCTGCGGGTGGCCGAGCAGGCCGAGGTGGCCGTCGACCTCGCCGACGTCGTGATGTTCGTGGTGGACGCCACGGTCGGCGCCACCGACGACGACGAGGCCGTCGTCAAGCTGCTGCGCCGGTCGGGCAAGCCGGTCATCCTGGTCGCCAACAAGGTGGACGACCAGCGCAGCGAGGCGGACGCCGCCGCCCTCTGGAACCTCGGCCTCGGTCAGCCCTGGCCCGTCTCCGCGCTGCACGGCCGGGGCAGCGGTGACGTCCTCGACGCCGTCCTCGACGTGCTGCCTTCCATCTCGGCCAACGCCGACGCCTACCAGCGCGGGGGCCCGCGACGGGTCGCCCTGGTCGGTCGCCCCAACGTCGGCAAGTCCTCCCTGCTCAACAAGCTGGCCGGCGAGGACCGGGTCGTCGTCGACAACGTCGCCGGCACCACCCGCGACCCGGTCGACGAGTTCATCGAGCTCGGTGGCAAGACCTGGCGCTTCGTCGACACGGCCGGCATCCGCCGCCGCGTCCACCAGGCCCGCGGTGCCGACTTCTACGCGTCGCTGCGCACCCAGACCGCGCTGGAGAAGGCCGAGGTCGCCGTCGTCCTCATCGACGCCGAGCAGTCCATCGCCGAGCAGGACGTGCGCGTCGTGCAGCACGTCATCGACGCTGGCCGCGCGCTCGTCATCGCCTACAACAAGTGGGACCTCCTCGACGAGGAGCGCCGCCACTACCTCGAGCGCGAGATCGAGCGTGAGCTCGTGCAGGTGCCGTGGGCGCCGCGGGTCAACATCTCCGCCAAGACCGGGCGCTCGGTCGAGAAGCTCGTGCCGGCCCTCGAGCGAGCCCTCGAGTCGTGGGACTTCCGCGTGCCCACGGGTCGCCTCAACGCGTTCTTCGGTGAGATCGTCGCCGCCCACCCCCACCCGGTCCGTGGTGGCAAGCAGCCGCGCATCCTCTTCGCGACGCAGGCCTCGACCCGTCCGCCGCGGTTCGTGATCTTCGCCTCCGGGTTCATCGAGGCCGGCTACCGCCGCTTCCTCGAGCGCCGGCTGCGCGAGGAGTTCGGCTTCGAGGGGACGCCGATCGAGGTGTCCGTCCGGGTGCGCGAGAAGCGCAAGCGCCGGTAGCCGGCGGCACGGCATACCGATTTCAAGCGGAGGTATGCCGTGCGCTAAGGTTTCGTTCGCTCCCGCGGTCCTGCTCCGGCTGGGTTTCGTGTGGGCAAGCCACGGGCTGTGGCGCAGCTTGGTAGCGCACTTGACTGGGGGTCAAGGGGTCGCAGGTTCAAATCCTGTCAGCCCGACTAACGGGGTCCGACTTGTCCACACACTTCGGGCCCCGTTTTCATGCTCCGCCCGAGTCATGGGCCGCTCGTGCCGACCCGCGCGGCGGGAGGGGCCGGCGGCGCCGCGACCGGCCGCACGACCGGCTCGTCGGCGGCTCGCGGGCCCGGGTCGGCGGGGGTGCCCCGCTCGGACCGGGAGGCGGCCGCGGACTCGCGGGCCAGGAACGCCCCGAGCTCGCCGATGGTGCTCATCAACGGCGCCGGGAAGACCACGGTCGAGTTCTTGTCCACAGCGATCTCCACCAGGCTCTGCAGGTTGCGCAGCTGCAGGGCCAGCGGGTGCTGCATCATGGTGTCGGAGGCGTCTCCGAGTGCTGCGGCGGCCAGCGACTCGCCCTCGGCGTTGATGATCTTGGCTCGCTTCTCGCGCTCGGCCTCGGCCTGCCGGGCCATCGCGCGCTTCATCGTGTCGGGGAGCTGGATGTCCTTGAGCTCGACCAGGGTGACCTCGACACCCCACTCGACCGTGGTGACGTCGAGGATCCGGCGGATGTCCAGGTTGATCCGGTCGGTCTCCGACAGCGTCTCGTCGAGGGTGTGCTGGCCGACCACCTTGCGCAGCGTGGTCTGGGCGATCTGGTCGATCGCGGCGTAGACGTTCTCGATGGCCACCACGGACTTGACCGTGTCCACCACCCGGAAGTAGGCGACCGCCGACACGTCCACGCTGACGTTGTCGCGGGTGATGATCCCCTGCGACTGGATGGGCATGGTCACGATCCGCTTGGAGACCCGGTGCATCACGTCCACGAACGGGATGATCGCCGTGAGCCCGGGCGTCCGCACTCCGATCACACGACCCAGCCGGAACACCACGCCCTGCTCGTACTGCTTGACGACCTTGATCGCCATCACGAGACCGAGAAGGAGGACGGCCGCGACGACCGTCGAGGAGATGCCGATGGTGCTCATGCGAATGCTCCGATCAGGTCGTGCGGGAGGGGCGCCGCCCAGACGCGCCGCCGTGCTCCTTCACTGCCTCCACCGCACCCTGACCCCGCTCGGCGAGACAGTGTCAAAGGTCCCCTTACCGGGTCGGCACGGTCTCGCCGGCACCGTGCCCGCGCACTCCCTGCGCCGTCGTCAGGCCCGGTTCCGCGTGCGGGCGGACCGCGGGTCAGTCACGTCGGCTGCCCGGTGGCGAGCCAGGCGGAGGCGGTCAGGGTGAACGCTCCTGCGGGCAGTCGGCGGGCACACTCCGACTTCAACGCCTCCCGGCCCACCTCGTCGAGGTCGGCGACGTAGGCACCGGCCGGTCCCACTCCGTAGGTGAACGGCTGCCACCACTCGTCCAGGTCGGCGAACGCCACGTCGACGGACAGCACCCCCGAGCCGACGTCGACCAGCCCGGCCTCGGTGAACAGCTCGGCGAGGTGACCCTCGTGGGCACCCGCGAGGCCACGCTCTCCTCCTGCGAGGG
Source organism: Pedococcus bigeumensis (assembly GCF_039531795.1). Taxonomy (NCBI): domain Bacteria; kingdom Bacillati; phylum Actinomycetota; class Actinomycetes; order Micrococcales; family Intrasporangiaceae; genus Pedococcus; species Pedococcus bigeumensis. The sequence goes on from NZ_BAAAQS010000001.1 coordinate 1,367,144, forward strand.
GGTCGAGCTCGTGCACGGCGTCCCAGAAGACGGAGAGCGGGCCACCTCCTCCCGCGTGGTCCCAGACGCAGGCCGAGACGGTGCCGCCGGGACGGGTGACCCGACCCATCTCGCGCAGGCCCGCGACGGGGTCCCGCATGAAGTGCACCACGAGCTGGGCCAGCGCGACGTCGAACGACGCGTCCTCCCACGGCAGGTCCTCGGCGCTGCCCGCGCGGGCGTCGACGCCGGGGAGGCGGTCGCGGAGCGCGGCCACGAACGACTGCGACGGGTCGATGGCGGCCACCCGCTCCGCACCGACGAGGTCGACCAGGACGGCGGTGAGGGCTCCCGGACCCGCTCCGACGTCGAGCACCCGCTGACCGACAGACACCCCGGCCGCCTCGACGAAGGCCGGGGCCAGCGGCTCGGAGAACCGCCCCATGAAGCTGCCGTATGCCGCGGCCGTCACCTCGAAGCCCATCGTCCGACGCTACTCGTGCACGTGCTCGGTCATCCACTCCACGAGCGGCCTGACCTGTCGCCAGTGGGCCCGCACGTGGTCGACCGCCTCGGGGGTGCCGAGCCACGGCGGCGTGCCGACCCGCTGGATCGCCATCATCTCCTTGCGACGCAGCAGCTCCAGCCGGGGGTGGTCGGCCGCGAAACCCTTGGGGCGGGTCTTGAGCGACTCACCTTCGAGAGTGAAGCCGGCCGTGACGAGGTCGGCCGCGACCTGCTCGAGCCGCGCACCGGACGCAGGCGCCTCGACCGCGGCGCGGTAGCGGCTCGTCTCGGCAGGGGAGTGGGCCCGGAAGCCGCCGCCGACGGCAAGCCCCTCGCCGCTCACCTGGACGTAGTAGCCGATCCCGGTGGCGACGCCGACGAACGCGCCCTGGTGCGTCTTGTACGGGGACTTGTCGTGGCTGAACCGGATGTCGCGGTTCGGCCGGAACAGCCGGGCCGGGCCGAACTCGTCCTCCAGCGCGTCGGCCAGGGCGAGCATCGGCTCCCGGACGTCGCGCTCCCACCGTGCCTTGTGCTGGGCCCAGAAGTCCTTGGTGTTGGTCTCCTCCAGCTGCTGGTAGAACGACACGGCCCACTGCGGGAAGCCGGCGAAGGCAGCACTGTCAGGCATGCCCACACTGTTCCACGCGGCATACTCGGGCGCATGGAGTTCACCGCCGAGGTGCTGCAGACGGGGAAGACGACCACGGGTCTGGTCGTGCCGGACGAGGTCGTCGACGAGCTCGGCGGCGGCAAGCGCCCGAAGGTCACCGTGACCATCAACGGCAAGACGTACCGCAGCAGCGTGGCGTCGATGGGCGGTCGCTACCTGGTCGGCGTCAGCGCCGAGCACCGCGCCCTGACCGGGGTCCGCGGTGGGGATGTCGTCGAGGTCACCCTCGAGCTCGACACCGCGCCGCGTGAGGTGGAGGTGCCCGCGGACTTCGCGGCGGCCCTCGAGGTCGTGCCCGAGGCGAAGGCCGTCTTCGCGCGGCAGTCCTACAGCCACCAGCGAGCCCACGTCGACGCGATCAACGGCGCGAAGGCGCCGCAGACCCGTCAGCGGCGGATCGACAAGGCCGTCGAGATGCTGAAGGCCCAGGCCGGGGGCTGAGCCCCGAACGCCTGAGCGCAGCGGCACCAGTCCTCCAGGGCAGCGGCAGCAGTCCTACAGGGCGGCGGCGATCCGCTGCACGGCCTCGCGCAGGATGTCGGGGGAGGTGCCGAAGTTCAGCCGCGCGTGACCGGCGCCTCCGTGGCCGAACCCCGGTCCCGGGTGGAGCGCGACCCGAGCCCGCTCACGGAGCACCGCCGCCGGGTCGTCGCCGAGGTCGAGGGCGGTGAAGTCGAGCCACGCGAGGAAGGTCCCGTCGGGCAAGCGGTAGCGCACCTCGGGGAGCTGCTCGGCCAGCAGGGTCGCGAGCAGCCGCCGGTTCGCGTCCAGCCCGGCGAGGAGGGCGTCGAGCCAGGGTCCTGCCTCGAGGTAGGCCGCCCGGTGGGCGATCACCCCGAGGTGGCTCGCCCCGTGGGACACCTCCTCCGGCATGCGGGCCAGGTCGGCAGCAGCGTCCGGGCCCGGCACCGCCACGGCCGCCTTCAGGCCGGCGAGGTTGAACGCCTTCGACGCCGACATCAGCGCGATGGCACGCGACCCCGCGGGCAACGCGGCCACCGAGGTGAAGGCCGCGGGCGCGTGGACGACCGGTGCGTGGATCTCGTCGGCCACCACCCGCAGCCCTGCCGAGTGCGCCAGGTCCAGGGCCGCGGTGAGCTCCGCGCGGGTGTGCACGGCGCCGGTCGGGTTCTGCGGGTTGCACAGCAGGTATGCCGCGCGGCGGCCGTCACGGGTCGCCTCGGCGAACGCCCGCTCCAGCGCGGCGAGGTCGAGGCGGCCGTCCTCGCCCAGCGGCGCCTCGACCACGCGGTGACCGAGGTGGGTGACGAACTGGAAGAAGGGCGGGTACACCGGTGAGCTGACGACCACCGCAGCACCGGGGTCGGTGACGAGCTTCAGGACCTCGACCAGACCGAGCATCACGTCGGGGACGAGCTCCATCGTCGCGGGGTCGGGCTCCCAGCCCCAACGCTCTGCTGCGAAGGCGGACAGCGCCTCGGCGTAGTCCGCCGCCCACGGGTAGCCGGTGTCGCCGCTCGTCATGGCATCGGCCACGGCTCGCTGGATCGGCTCCGCCGGCACGACGTCCATCTCGGCGACCCACAGGGGAAGGATGTCGGGGTCGTAGAGCCGCCACTTGACGCTGCGGCGCTCGCGCAGCCGCTCGAGACCGGGGCCGACCAGCGGGTTGTCCATGCCTGCGAACTCTACGTCGGGTGGGCGGTTAGGCTGCCAGCGTGCCAGCACCAGGAGAGCGGGGGAAGGTCGTCGGCGAGCCCGTCGTGACCGACCGGGTGCTGACGCTGCCCAACGTGCTCTCGGTGCTGCGGCTGGTCGGTGTCCCGATCTTCCTGTGGGCGATCCTGTCCGAGCACGACGTCCTCGCGCTCGTCACCCTGATGCTCTCCGGGATCAGCGACTACCTCGACGGCAAGATCGCCCGCCGGTTCGGCATGGAGTCCCGGCTCGGCCAGCTGCTCGACCCGTTCGCCGACCGCCTCTACATCGCGACGACGCTGTTCGGCCTGGCGTGGCGCGACATCATCCCCTGGTGGCTCGTGGTCGCCCTCGTGGGGAGGGAGGTGCTGCTCGCCGGGGTGCTGTGGTGGATCAAGCGCTACGGCCAGACCGGGCTGCCGGTGCACTTCGTCGGCAAGGCGGCCACCTTCAACCTCCTCTACGCCTTCCCCCTGCTGCTGCTCGGTGAGGGCACCAGCACCTTCGCCGCGTGGGCCCTGCCGATCGGGTGGGCCTTCGCGTGGTGGGGGACCGCCCTCTACTGGGTCGCCGGGGTCATGTACATCGTGCAGGCCCGGCAGGTGGTGGCCGCACGCACGGTGCCGGCGACATGACGACCCCCCACACCTCGCACCGGGCGGCCGGCCCGCCGCCCACCCCGCCGGGGCGCCGGCCCGACGAGTCGATGACGCTGCTCATCTCGATGATGGAGCGCCCCCTCGACCCGGGGTATGCCGCAGCCGCGGCCGAGCGCGAGGCCGCCGGACTGCCGCCCAGCACGGGCACCCGCACCGTGACCGTCGCGGTGTCGGCCCTGGTGGCCGGTCTGCTCCTCACCCTCGGTGCCCTGGCCCTGCGCACCCCGTCGACGTCGGCGATCCAGGCCAAGGCCAACCTGGTCAGCCAGATCGAGAGCCGTCGGGCGCAGGTGGAGCGGCAGGAGGCCCAGCTGCGGGCGACGCAGGCGGAGGTCGACCGGTTGCAGGCGCAGGCGCTGGGGCAGGACGAGACCTCGCTGCAGACCCGGCTCGCGGCGCTGACCCTCGCCTCCGGGGCCGAGAAGGTGTCGGGGCCCGGTCTGGTGGTCGAGCTCGACAACGCCCCCGGCAGCGACGACACCAGCGCCGACGGCAACCCGCGGACCGACGCGGGCAAGGACGAGGGCAAGGTCCTCTCCAAGGACCTGCAGGTCGTCGTCAACGGGCTCTGGGAGGCCGGCGCCGAGGCGATCGCCGTCAACGGCCAGCGGCTGACCTCGAGGTCGGCCATCCGGTTCGCGGGTGAGGCCATCCTCGTCAACTACCGACCACTGGCCCGGCCCTACCGGATCAGCGTCATCGGCGACCCCGAGGCGTTGCAGGTGGAGTTCGCCGCCAACGACGGCGGTGCCTACGCGCGCGCCCTCCAGGACAACTACGGCATCCGTGTTTCCATTGACGCGGGCAAGAGCCTGTCGCTGCCCGCGGCGACGTCCCTCACGGTCCGTGCGGCCATGGTGCCGAAGCCGAAGTCCAGCGCGCCCACCACCGGCGGTGCGACGACCCGCCCGTCCACCACGACCACCCCGTCCACCACCCCGTCCACGTCGGAGCGTTCACCGTGATACCCCTGCTCGGCCTCATCGGCGGCGTGCTGGTGGGACTCCTCTGGGGTCCCGACGTGCCCGTCGCCCTACAGCCCTACCTCCCGATCGCCGTCATCGCGGCCCTCGACGCCGTGTTCGGTGCGGTGCGTGCCGTCCTCGACGGGATCTTCAACGACAAGGTCTTCGTCGTGTCGTTCCTCGCCAACGTCGTGGTGGCCGCCTTCATCGTCTTCCTCGGCGACCAGCTCGGCGTCGGATCCCAGCTCAGCACCGGTGTCGTCGTCGTCCTCGGCGTGCGGATCTTCTCCAACGTGGCCTCGATCCGCAGGCACCTGTTCAAGGCATGAGCGGCGCAGCGATGGGCGAGGACACGTGAGCACCGAGGGACCTCAGGGACCCGAGGACACCTCGGGCTCGTGGGCGAGGCTGCTGCGCATGGCGCGACCGCGGGCCACGCGCGCCAACGCCTTCGCCGCCCTGCTGGCGATCGTGCTCGGCTTCGCGATCGCGACCCAGGTGCAGCAGACCAACCAGAGCGGGCTGGAGCAGCTGCGCGAGGACGAGCTGGTCCGCATCCTCGACGACGTCAGCCAGGAGCAGGACCGCCTGGCCTCCGACTCGCGCGAGCTGGAGAGCAGCCGCGACCGGCTCGCCTCCGGCGTCGACTCGAGCGCCGAGGCGCTGAAGTCCGCCCAGGAACGGCTCGACACCCTCGGCATCCTCACCGGCACCTCCCCGGCCACCGGGCCCGGCATCGTCATCAACATCAACGACCCCGACCACAAGGTCACGGCGGCCCGCCTGCTCGACGCCCTCCAGGAGCTGCGGGACGCGGGGGCGGAGGCCGTGCAGATCGGTGACGTGCGCGTGGTGGCCGACACGTGGTTCTCCGACGTCGACGGCGCCATCGAGATCGCCGGCGAACGCGTCGAGCCGCCGTACGTCATCACCGCGATCGGCGACAGCGCCACGATGGCGTCCGCGATGGAGATCCCCGGTGGGGTCAGTGAGTCGGTCCGTGGCGACGGCGCCCAGCCGTCGGTGCGGCAGTCGGACGACCTCGCCATCACCGCGTTGCACAGTCTGAGCGAGCCTCGTTACGCTCGCCCCGTCCCGGCACCATCGCCCTGACCCGCCATCGCCCCGAACAGCAGCTGCACGCAGCCGGCCGAAGGCAGCCCCACCCCACCCACCGAGGAGCAGCATGAGCGAGCTGGACTACCCCCAGGACCTGCGTTACACGGCCGAGCACGAGTGGGTGCGGACCGGTGACGACGGCACGGTGCGGATCGGGATCACCTCGTTCGCCCAGGACTCCCTGGGTGACGTCGTCTACGTCAGCCTCCCTGCGGTGGGCGACACGGTGTCCGCGGGCGACGCCTGTGGTGAGGTCGAGTCGACCAAGTCCGTGAGCGACCTCTACGCCCCCCTCGCCGGCGAGGTGACGGCGGTCAACGAGGCACTCGACGCCACCCCCGAGCTGGTCAACACCGACCCCTACGGCCAGGGCTGGATGTACGAGCTGCGTCCCTCCGACGCCTCGGCCGTCGACGCCCTGCTCGACCAGGCGGCATACCAGGCGCAGCTCGGCTGACCTGCACGTCGCGCGTTCGCAGAATTCGCTGCGGACCGGACCGGCGTCCCTTTAGGTTGTGCTTTGCTAGGGGGGCGGACAGAACCACCACGAGGGAGTGCGGACCCATGAACGGCAGCGAGAACGACGACCACACGTCCCGGCCACACGAGCCGACGACGATGCGGCTGCCCGGGATCAACGACCTCGAACAGGTCGACACCAGCGCCGAGTCCGAGGTGGCCCTCAGCAAGGCAGACCAGGCCACGGTCGACGCGCTGCGTCCGGGCACGGCTCTGCTGGTGGTCCTGCGGGGCCCCAACACCGGTGCGCGGTTCCTCCTCGACGACGACGAGGTCAACTCGGGTCGTCACCCCGACAGCGACATCTTCCTCGACGACGTCACGGTCTCCCGCAAGCACGCGACCTTCCGCCGCGTGGGTGACACCTTCGTGGTGCGCGACGTGGGCTCCCTCAACGGCACCTACGTCAACCGTGAGCGGATCGACGAGGTCACGCTGCAGACCGGCGACGAGGTCCAGATCGGCAAGTTCCGCCTGGTGTTCTACGCAGGCAGGGCCTGACCACGCTGTCGACGACCCAGGCCGCTCGGTGAGCCCTCGCACGACCCAGCCCATGACGATCGGTGCGGTGCTCGCTGCCCTGGTGCCGGACTTCCCGGACGTCACGATCTCCAAGATCCGCTTCCTCGAGGCGGAGGGGTTGGTGACGCCGGCCCGCACCGGGTCCGGCTACCGCACCTACTCCCGCGCCGACCTCGACCGGCTCCGCTACATCCTGACCGCCCAGCGCGACCACTTCTGGCCGCTCAAGGTGATCGCCTCGGCCCTCGACGCCATGGACCGCGGCCTCACCCCCGAGCGCCACGAGACCGGTATGCCGCGGCCGTCCGTGCCTGCGCCCGTCGCCGACCCGGAGGTGCCCACCGCGGCGGAGGTCACCGCGAGCGGGACGCTGCGGCTCACCAAGGCCGAGCTGGCGGCCTCGGCCGGCCTCGACGCCGCCACGGTGGACGCCCTGGAGACCTTCGGCCTCCTGCACGCCGACGCCACCGGACACTTCGGCGACGCGGCGCTCACCGTCGCGCACGCGGCCGGCGAGCTCGCGGCATACGGACTGGAGCCACGCCACCTGCGGCCCTTCCGCACCGCGGCCGACCGCGAGATCGGCCTCGTGCAGCAGGTCGTCACGCCGCACCGGTCGGCCTCCGGGAAGGCCTCGCGGGCCGGCGACCAGAAGGATTCGACCGGCGACGTGCTGCGCCTGTGCATCGCGCTGCACACTGCCCTCGTGAGGGACGGGCTCTCGCGCAGCTGAACCGGGTTATGGTGGGAACGTGAAGGTCCTCGAGGTACTCGGTGTCCGCGTCGAGATGCCCACCAACCACCCCATCGTCCTGCTCCGCGAGCGGGACGGAGACCGCTACCTGCCGATCTGGATCGGAGCCGCGGAGGCCACGGCCATCGCCTACGCGCAGCAGGGCATCGAGCCGCCCCGACCGCTGACCCACGACCTGATGAAGAACGTCATCGAGGGCCTGGGCCACCGACTCACCGAGGTGCGGATCGTCGAGCTGCGCGACGGCGTCTTCCACGCCGCCCTGATCCTCGACGGCACCACCGAGATCTCGTCGCGGTCGTCCGACGCGATCGCCCTCGCGCTGCGCACCGGCACGCCGATCGTCGCGGGGGAGTCGCTGCTCGAGGAGGCCGGGGTGGCCATGTCGGGCGAGGAGGACAAGGACGACGAGGTGGAGAAGTTCCGCGAGTTCCTGGACCACGTCTCGGCCGAGGACTTCGAGACCAAACCAGACGAAACCGGGACATCCGGCTGACGCTTCGTGCTCACAAGCATGAACCTCAACTGAACATCGATGGTTGGTCCGCATGGCGCGACACGCCGAAGCGCAAAGGTCGAGTGGTAGTTGACCTGCGGTTCTGCGTCACCGTACCTTCGGCACAGACCCGTAATGCGACCGGTGTAGTTACACCGTCCGACGTTGCGCCAGGACCCGATGTCCGAAGCACGACCACGCAGAAGTCTTCAGGAGGTGAGCGCTGTGAACCCGAGCAACGAGGCTCCGCACGGCCGCACGAGCGTGCCGACCGCGGCACAGGGGCTGTTGTTCACGGACGACCTTCCGGAGCTGAGCGACGACATCGGCTACCGCGGACCCACGGCGTGCAAGGCGGCCGGCATCACCTACCGCCAGCTCGACTACTGGGCCCGCACGGGCCTGGTCGAGCCGTCGGTGCGCGGTGCGACGGGCTCAGGCACCCAGCGGCTCTACGGCTTCCGCGACATCCTCGTGCTGAAGGTCGTCAAGCGCCTGCTCGACACCGGCGTCTCGCTCCAGCAGATCCGGGTCGCGATCACCCACCTGCGTGAGCGTGGGGTCGAGGACCTCGCCCAGATCACGCTGATGAGCGACGGCGCCTCGGTCTACGAGTGCACCTCGGCCGACGAGGTCATCGACCTCGTCCAGGGTGGCCAGGGAGTCTTCGGCATCGCCGTCGGCCGGGTCTGGCGCGAGGTCGAGGGTGAGCTGGCCCAGCTGCCCAGCGAGCGCACCGAGGACGAGGTGCCCGCAGAGCACCCCGGTGACGAGCTCCGTGAGCGCCGCGCGGCCAGGCTGGCCTGACTCCACGCGCCCGATTCAACCCTGCGACCCGTCGTCCTCTCGAGGACGACGGGTCGTGTTGTAGATTGGCACCGCTGAACATCCCGCGCGGGAGAGTCCCCGCGTGCACCCGGACGGGTCGCACGGCGGGGCGCCGAAGGGGCAAACTCCCCGGAACCTCTCAGGCGCCAGGACTGCGTGGGACAGGCACCTCTGGAGCGGCCTCTGTGGCGTGACAGAAGGGGAGGCGATCCGAGCAATCCGACGTTCAGGAGCCTCATGTCCGCCCAGTTCTCCACCGACCTGCCCGAGTTCGCCGGGCGCCACATCGGCCCGTCCGACTCCGACGTCGACGCGATGCTCTCCGCAGTACGGCACTCGTCGCTCGAGGAGTTGGTCGACCACGCCCTGCCCGGTGCGATCCGCACCGATGGCCCGCTGCGGGTCGACGCCGCGGAGTCCGAGGCAGCAGTCGTCGAGGAGCTGCGAGGCATCGCCCGGCGCAACCAGGTGATGACATCGATGATCGGGCTGGGCTACTACGGCACCATCACGCCCGCCGTGATCCAGCGCAACGTGCTCGAGAACCCCGCCTGGTACACCGCGTACACGCCGTACCAGCCGGAGATCTCGCAGGGCCGGCTCGAGGCCCTGCTCAACTTCCAGACCGTCGTCAGCGACCTGACCGGGCTGACCACCTCCGGGGCCTCGCTGCTCGACGAGGGGACCGCCGCCGCCGAGGCGATGACCCTCATGCGTCGCTCGAGCAAGGCCGCGGCTGACGCGGTGCTGCTCGTCGACCGGCACGTCTTCCCCCAGACCCTGGCGGTCATGCAGACCAGGGCCAAGCCGCTCGCGCTGCCAGTGGTCGTGGCTGACCTCGACGGGGTCGACTCCACCGACGCCCTGCGCGCCGCTGCCGGTGACCGACCGGTCTTCGGGGTGCTCGTGCAGTACCCGGGCGCTGACGGCCAGCTGCGCGACTGGCGCGGCCTGGCTGCCGCGGCGCACGAGGCGGGGGCACTGGTCACCGCGGCTGCCGACCTGCTCGCGCTCACCCTGGCCACGGCGCCGGGGGAGTGGGGCGCGGACGTGGCGGTCGGCACCACCCAGCGCTTCGGGGTGCCGATGGGCTTCGGCGGCCCGCACGCCGGCTACATGAGCGTCCGCCAGGGGCTCGAGCGCTCCCTGCCGGGCCGCCTCGTGGGCGTCAGCGTCGACACCGAAGGAGCACCGGCGTACCGGTTGGCCCTCCAGACCCGCGAGCAGCACATCCGCCGCGAGAAGGCGACGTCGAACATCTGCACCGCCCAGGTGCTCCTCGCCGTGATGGCCTCGATGTATGCCGTCTACCACGGGCCCGCCGGCCTGGCCGCGATCGCGCGCCGGGTGCACGGCCACGCCGTCACCCTCGTCGAGGGCCTCACGGCTGCGGGTGCCGAGGTGGAGACCTCGGTGTACTTCGACACGGTCACCGTCTCGGTCCCGGGTCGGGCCGACGAGGTCCTCAGCCAGGCTGCCCAGCGGGGGGTCAACCTCTGGCGGGTCGACGCCGACCGGGTCTCGATCAGCGTGGACGAGACCACCGACCTGCGTGACCTCGAAGCCGTCTGGAGTGCCTTCGGGGCGACCGGACCGAGCCAGGTCACCATCGCTGACCTGCAGTGGCCGTCGGAGCTGGTCCGCACCAGCGACTACCTGACCCACCCGGTGTTCAGCAGCCACCACAGCGAGACGTCGATGCTGCGCTACCTGCGCCGTCTCTCCGACCGCGACTTCGCCCTGGACCGCGGCATGATCCCGTTGGGTTCGTGCACGATGAAGCTCAACGCCACCACCGAGATGGTCGCGGTGACCTGGCCCGAGTTCGCCGAGCTGCACCCGTTCGCACCCGCTCACCAGACCGAGGGCATCCGTGACCTCATCGGGGAGCTCTCCGACTGGCTCTGCGAGATCACCGGCTACGACGCCGTCTCGCTGCAGCCGAACGCCGGCTCGCAGGGCGAGTTCGCGGGCCTGCTCGCGATCCACGCCTTCCACGAGGCGAACGGCCAGTCACAGCGCAACATCTGCCTGATCCCCGCCAGCGCCCACGGCACCAACGCCGCCTCGGCGGTGATGGCCGGCATGAAGGTGGTCGTCGTCAAGACGGCGGCCGGTGGCGACGTCGACATGGACGACCTGCGGGCCAAGATCGACCAGCACCGCGACGTCCTCGCCGCGATCATGGTCACCTACCCCTCCACGCACGGCGTCTTCGAGGACACGATCACCGACCTGTGCGCCCTGGTGCACGACGCCGGCGGTCAGGTCTACGTCGACGGGGCGAACCTCAACGCCCTCGTGGGGTTGGCGCGGCCGGGCAAGTTCGGTGCGGACGTGTCCCACCTGAACCTGCACAAGACGTTCTGCATCCCGCACGGCGGTGGCGGTCCCGGGGTGGGCCCGGTCGCGGTGCGGTCGCACCTGGCCCCGCACCTGCCCAACCACCCGCTCGCCCCCGAGGCGGGCCCCGAGGGCGGGGTCGGCCCCATCTCCGCGGCTCCCTACGGCTCGGCCAGCATCCTGCCGATCTCGTGGGCCTACGTGCGGCTGATGGGCGGGGCCGGGCTGACCCGGGCCACCCAGGTCGCAGTCCTCAACGCCAACTACATCGCGGCGCGGCTGCGCGAGCACTACCCGGTGCTCTACTCGGGCCACGACGGCGTCGTGGCCCACGAGTGCATCCTCGACCTGCGCGACCTCACCCGCCGCAGCGGTGTCACCGTCGACGACGTGGCCAAGCGGCTCATCGACTACGGCTTCCACGCACCCACCATGTCCTTCCCGGTGGCCGGCACCCTGATGGTCGAGCCCACCGAGAGCGAGGACCGCTACGAGATCGACCGGTTCTGCGACGCGATGATCGCCATCCGGCACGAGATCGCCGAGGTCGAGGCCGGTGAGGTCGCGGTGGCCGACAGCATGCTGCGCAACGCGCCGCACACGGCCAAGGCCCTGGCCGGCAAGTGGGAGTACCCGTACGAGCGGTCCGCGGCGGCGTTCCCCGTCGGTGTCTCGGCTGCGGACAAGTACTGGCCCCCGGTGGGTCGGATCGACGGCGCGTACGGAGACCGCAACCTGGTCTGCAGCTGCCCGCCGCCGGAGGCGTTCGAGAGCTGAGGTCAGGCCGCCGGCGTGGCCTCGTCGGTGTTGGTCGTCTGCGCGTTCGTGACCAGCACCGACGAGCCCCGCTCGGTCTTGCGGACCACCACCTGGCTCGGGATCCGGGTGCGCAGCTCGGCGACGTGGCTGACCACTCCCACTGCTCGACCTCCTTCGCGAAGGTCGTCGAGCACGGCCATCACCTGCTCGAGGCTCTCGTCGTCGAGGGTGCCGAAACCCTCGTCGACGAAGAGGGTCTGCAGGTCGAAGCCGCCGGACTCCTCGCGCACGGCGTCGGCCAGGCCCAGGGCCAGGGCGAGTGAGGCCATGAACGACTCACCACCGGACAGGGACGTCGTCGACCTCGCCTGACCGGTCCACAGGTCGAGGACCTCGAGCCCGAGACCGCTGCGGGCGCCGCGGGCGGCGAGCCCGTCGGTGTGGCGGAGCTGGTACCGGCCCTCACCCATGTGCGAGAGCCGCTCGTTGGCCAGGACGGCGACCTTCTCCAACCGCGCCGCCAGCACGAACGCGGACAGCCGCATCCGCAACGCGTTGCTGGCACTCGTGCCGGCGACCGTGTCGGCCAGCTCGCGGATGACCTGGTGGCGGGCCTCCGCCTCGGTGATGCGCCCGCACCGAGCGGTGATGCTGCCCCGCACCCGGTCGAGGCCGCCGATCGTGCGACGGACCAACGTGTCGGCGGCGACGGCTGACGTGTGGGCGGCGTGGGCAGCCTCCCGTACGGCGGCGAGGGCGTCGACATCGAGGTCGGCGGACCCGAGCGCCTTCTGCACCTCGGGCTCGGCCAGGGTGGTGCGAGCCACCAGGACTGCCTCGTCGTGGGCCGCCACGGCCTCACGGAGCCGCGTCACCTCGGGTGCCGGCAGCTGCCCGGCCCTGGCCTCGTCGGGGCCGGGGAAGCCGGCGGCGACGAAGGAGTCGTGAGTCGCGGCGGCGACCGACGCCGCGTCACGCTGCGCACGCTCGAGCTCCGCGACCGCAGCCGCATGGGTGCCCGCGGCGGTGACGGCCTTGGCGTGACCGGCGCTGATGGCGGAGAGCCGGTCGGGATCGCGCAGGTCAGCACGTCCCGAGGAGCCCGACGAGGCTGGGGCCGCGGCCGACGGCACCCCGGTCTCGGCACAGGGGCAGCGTTCGGCGTGCTCACCCAGCGCCTCGGCCAGGGCTACGCGGTCGGCCGCCAGCTGGGTGTCGACGTCGTCGATCCTCGAGGCGAGGGTCGCGCAGGTCTGCTGCTCCTCCACCAGCGCGGCCGTCAGCGACTCGACCGAGGCGGTGAGGCTCGCCACCCGGCCTCGCGCCGGACCGACAGCCCGGGCGAGGGCGGTGACCTCGTCGAGGTGCTGCCGGGCGTGCGTGACGGCCTCGTCGAGCACGCCCTGGTCGCCGGGCTCGGCACCGAGCTGCTCGCGGATCTGGGCCACGGTGGCCGCGAGGGCCGCCGCCGTGCGTTCGGTCTCCGCGAGCTCGTCGGCTGCCTGCTGCCAGCTGGCCTCTGCCTGGGAGACCTCGTCGGCCGTCACGAGGTCGGTGGAGGAGGCGAGCCGGGGGTGGTCCGGCGCTCCGCAGACCGGGCAGGGCTCGCCCTCCTCGAGACGGCTCGCCAGCTCGCCGGCCATGGCATCGAGGCGAGCCTGGCGCCGGTCCTGGTAGACGTCACGCAGGTCCTGGGCGGCGCTGCGCCGGGTGGCGACCTGGGCCTGACAAGCCGTCTGCCGCTCGAGGCTCTGGTCGAGGCTGCGTCGCAGTGCGAGCACGCCGCGGGCGCGGTCGAGCCGCGCCGTGGCGGACTCGACCTGCACGGCGCCCTGCTCTGCGGTCGTGAGGGTCGCGGTCGCCTCGACCAGCTCGGCGCGGGTCGCGGTCAGCCGCTCGGTGGACCGTTCAACGTCGACGGTGCGGGTGTCGAGCTCGCCCTTGAGGAGCGCGGACGCGCGCTCCCGCTCGTGCACCACCATGTGGATGCGCTGCGCGGTGGACAGCGCCTGGGCGCCCACCTCGAGCAGCTCGATCACGGCGTCGATCGCTGCCGAGCCCCGTCCGGCCAGGGCCCAGCGCGCCACATCGGGCTGCGTCGAGGCAACGCGACCTTCGGCGGCCGCCAGGGCCGCCGACACCCGGTCGAGGGCCTTGAGGTCGCCGGCGACCGAGCTGGCTCGCTCGGCCAGCGCGATCCGGGCAGCGGCGGCGTCGCGGCTGTCGGCGTCGGTCTCGAGCGCGGTGAGCGCCGCGCGGGCGGCGAGCCCGCGGGTCCGCCTGGCGACCGTCTCCTGGGCCAGGGCATGCGCCGTGGAGGCTGCTTCGTCGGCCAGCCGCGTCGCGTCGACCGCTGCGAGCCTCGCGGTCGACCCTTCGTCGAGCGCCTGCCGAGCAGCCTCGAGCGCCGGGGGCAGCTCGTCGAGCGCCAGGTCGTTCCAGTCGCGCGAGCCCTCCCCGAGGTCGGGCGCATCGGCCAGCACGTCGGCGAGGACCGCCAGCTCGGCGTTGAGGGCAGCCCGCTCCTCGGCCACGACAGTGCCGGACTCCTTGCGCTGCAGGGCAAACCACTCCTCGAGGCCGGCAAACGACGACACGTCGAAGAGCCGCTCCAGCAGCGACCGGCGCTCCTCGGGGGTGGCCCGGAGGAACGCGGCGAAGTCGCCCTGGGGGAGGAGGACCACCTTGCTGAACTGCTCGAGACCCATGCCCAGGACGTCCTTGACGACGTCGGCGATCTCGTCGTGACGGGTGCTCAGGGCCAGCCACTCGGCGCCGCGCCGCTCCCAGAGCACCGCTCTGGCCTGCACCTTGGTCTCGCCCTTGCCCCTGGCCTTGGGCCGCAGGAACTCCGGGGACCGCTCGATCTTCAGCCGGCGCCCGCTGGCGGTGAGCTCGAGCGTCACCGACGGCACGGCTCCGCGCTCGGCGTGGTCGCTGTGCAGCTGCTTCTTCGAGCGGGCGCCGGGGACGTCGGCATACAGGGCGAATGCGACGGCGTCGAGCAGGCTGGTCTTGCCGGCTCCGGTCGCACCGCGGATCAGGAAGAGGCCACCGGCCGAGGCCGCGTCGAGGTCGACCTCCACGGTGCCGGCGAACGGGCCGAAGGCGGTCACCCGGAGTCGGTGCAGCCTCACGCCACACCTCGTCGTGCCGACGGCAGGCTCAGCGGGAGCTGGCCCTCGTCAGCGTGGCCGGCGCGCTGCACCCGGACGGCCTCCACGGCCGCGGCGAGCACGGCGTGCTCCTCCTCGGACGGGCCGTGACCGCGACGGACGTGGCCGAGGAACGAGCAGCACACGTCGAGGTCGGACTCGGCCGTGGTGCGCTGGGTGTAGCTGCGCACGGGCACGGGTGCGCCCTGGGGGTCGAACTGCAGCACCAGGGTGTGGGGGAAGCGCCGCCGCAGCTGCTCCATCGCCCCCAGCGGACGCACGGGGTCGGTCAGGGTCACCTGGCACCAGGAGCGTTCGGCGGGAGTCAGGGCAGGGTCGGTGAGGAGCAGGTCGATGTCGCCGCGCAGGACCGCCAACGGGCGCTCGACCGGCGCGTCCACCGCCTCGACGCTGACGCCGGAGTCGTCGATGTCGACGAGCCAGGAACCCTTGGTGTGTCCGGCCTCGCTGAACGACAGTGGCACCGGCGACCCGCTGTAGCGCACGTCGTCCGCGACCCGCTGGCGTCCGTGCAGGTGGCCGAGCGCGACGTAGTCGGTGCCGGCAAAGACCTTCGGGTGGACCGCCGAGACGCCACCCACGGAGATGTCGCGCTCGGAGTCGCTGGTCGCACCCCCCGTGACGAACGCGTGTGCCATGACGACCGACGGCCCCCCGCGCACGGCCCGGTCTGCGTCGACTTTGGCCATGGCGGCCCGCAGGACGCCCGCGTGGGAGCGCTCGGAGGCGCCCAGCGGGTCGGCGGCGACGGCCGGCTCCAGGTAGGGGAGCGGGTAGACGGCCACGCCGTCGACCACGACGGGCACCCCGATGGACTCGGTCGAGGTGCGGATGTGCAGGCCGGCCCGGGAGAGCAGCTCGCTGGCGAAACCGAGCCGGATTGCCGAGTCGTGGTTGCCGCTGGACAGCACCACCGCGGCCCCGGCGTCGATCAGTCGCGTGACCGCCGTGGAGAGCAGGTCGACCGTGTCGGGGGAGGGCAGCGCGCGGTCGTAGACGTCACCGGAGACCAGGACGACGTCCACCGACTCCGCCCGCACCGTGTCGACGAGGTGGTCGACGAACCTGGCCTGGGCGCCGAGCAGCCCCACCTGGTGGAACGAACGTCCCAGGTGCCAGTCGGAGGTGTGGAGGAACCGCACGCTTGAAGGCTAGGAGAGCGGACCGACAGCCGTTGGCAGGCGCGCCCTGCGCATGGTTAGGTCATCACACACGTCACATCCTGAGGCAAGGCGCCACCCCGGTGTCACGACCAGGGCTACACCGGAGGAGGTTCCGTGGGCGAAGAGGTCAACGCGCAGAGCTACACGCGCGAGCAGCGCCAGCGGTACCGCGAGAAGGTCCGCCAGAACCTCGATGTCTTCGAGCGGATGCTGGCCCAGAGCCAGTTCGAGTTCGACCGCCCGATGACCGGGATGGAGATCGAGCTCAACCTCGTCGACGACGCCTACCAGCCCAAGTTCGCCAACGCCGAGGTGCTCGAGGAGATCGCCGACCCCGGCTACCAGACCGAGCTCGCCCAGTACAACATCGAGCTCAACGTGCCGCCCCGCCCGCTCCCGGGCGACTCGGCGATCGAGCTCGAGGACGAGATGCGTGCCTCGCTCAACGCCGCCAGCACGGCCGCGGAGAAGCGCGGCGCCCACATCGTCGCCGTCGGCATCCTCCCCACGATCATGCCCGAGCACTTCGAGGGTGACTGGATCAGCGCGAACAACCGCTACACGGCGCTCAACGACTCGATCTTCTACGCGCGCGGCGAGGACATCTACCTCGATATCGAGGGCCCGACGGGGGAGCGGGTGGCGACCTACTGCGACTCGATCGCCCCCGAGTCCGCGTGCACCAGCGTCCAGCTCCACCTCCAGGTCGCGCCGCAGGACTTCGCCGCGCACTGGAACTCCGCGCAGGCCCTGGTCGCACCCCAGATCGCGCTGGCCGCCAACTCGCCCTACTTCTTCGGCAAGCGTCTGCACGCCGAGACCCGGATCGAGCTGTTCAGCCAGGCCACCGACACCCGCAGCATCGAGCTGAAGAACCAGGGCGTCCGGCCGCGGGTGTTCTTCGGCGAGCGCTGGATCACCTCGATCTTCGACCTGTTCGAGGAGAACGTCCGCTACTTCCCGGCCTTGCTGGCCGAGGTCAGCGACGAGGACCCGGTGGCCATGCTCGCGGCCGGCGAGGCACCTTCGCTGCCCGAGCTGCGGCTGCACAACGGCACCGTCTACCGCTGGAACCGGCCGATCTACGACATCGTCGACGGCACGCCCCACCTGCGCGTCGAGAACCGTGTCCTGCCGGCCGGCCCGACCCTGGTCGACGTGCTGGCCAACGCGGCCTTCTACTACGGGGTCATCCGCAAGCTGGCCTCGGACGACCGCCCCCTCTGGACCAAGATGAGCTTCGCCGCCGCGGAGCAGAACTTCCACAACGCCGCCCGTGACGGCATCGAGTCGCGGCTCTACTGGCCGGGTTTCGGCGAGGTGCGGGCCGAGGAGCTGGTGCTCCGGCACCTCCTGCCGATGGCCCACGAAGGGCTGTCGGACTGGGGTGTCTCCCAGGCCGTCCGCGACCGCTACCTGTCCGTCATCGAGGGCCGCTGCAAGACCAGCACCAACGGGGCGACCTGGCAGACCGACACGGTCGAACGGCTCGAGGCCGCGGGGCTGGACCGGCAGAAGGCGCTGGCCGAGATGCTGCGGCTCTACGCGACGCACATGCACAGCAACGAGCCGGTGCACACCTGGCCACTGCCCTGACCACGGCAGCGAGCCCAGCACGGCGGTGAGGCGTGCCGCCGAGCTCGGCGGTGTCGGTTCGGGACGCTATGGTGTCTTCAGACCTTGACGCCCTTGACGCAACGGAGGCACTGATGACCTCGAGGACCCGGACCACGACAGACGCCGACGCCCTCGCCGAGGCGGTGCGGTCCCGGGTGGAGCAGCGCGCTGCCGAGCTCGAGGCGCAGGGACGCCGGCTGGAGCTCGGTGACGTCGAGGCCCTCGCCGACCGGATGCTCGCCGCCCTGCCGTCCGTGCACCCGCTCGACCAGCCGCTGGGACCGTTCTACGACACCGCGGGCCTGGTGGCCTGGCTGGGCATCTCCCGCCAGGCGCTCTTCGACCGGGTGCGCAGAGGCACGGTCCTCGCCTGCCGCACCACCGACGGGCACCTCGTCTACCCGTCGCTGCAGTTCGGCCGCAACGGGGCCGTCCGCCCGGGAGTCCAGGACGCCGTGGGCGCCTTCGTCCGCAAAGGTGCCGACGGCTGGTCGATCGGGGCGTGGCTCACGACCCCGTCGGCCGTGTTCGACGGCCACAGTGCGGTCGACTACCTCGTCGTGCACCGGTCCTCCCCGAGCTCGGTGGCGCGGGTGACGGCGGCGGCCGTCGCCGACGCCAGCCAGTGGGCCGCATGACGGCTCGCGAGCGGACCGCCCTCGGTCCGCCTCCCGACTCCGTGGCCGACTTCCCGGCCTACCCCGTCGTCGAGGAGGCCGACCTGTTCCGCGCCCACGGTCGTGACCTCGGTCCGTGGTGGTTCGGTAACGACGGCGGCGGCCGGTTCGACCTCCGCGCGCCGCGCGGCACCTGCTACCTCGCCCTCGACCCGCTGAGCGCGCTGCGCGAGCGGCTGGGGCCGGTCCTCGGTGGCTCTCAGTCGGTCCCGGAGAGCCTGCTCGAGGAGTCGGTGGTCTCCCGGCTCCGCGTGCCGGTCGCCCGCGACGTCGCCGACACCCAGGACCGCCGCGCAGCCGAGTTCGGGGTAACCCGAGAGCTCGAGTCGACCGTGCCGTATGCCGTGCCGCAGGCGTGGGCCCGTGCTTTCGACCAGGCGGGGTTCGGGGGAGTCAGGTACGGACCGCGGTTCACCCCGGGGGACTCGAGTGCGCTGGCCCTGTTCGACGACGAGGGCGTCCGTGACTGGCCCGTCGACCCCGATCCGGTTCCGGCACAACAGGTTCCGGGCGCCCCGGTGGCGCTGCCCAACCCGCGACGCAGCGACCTGACCGTCGTGCGCCCACCGCGCACGAGGGCGACTCGCGACTGACCGGCTGCCGTCCGCAGCCGGACCCGTTCAGTGTCCGCCGATCGCCGGCCCGTGGTTCCAGACCCGGACGGCCGGCTGCTCGCGCTCGAACTGGAGCACGCTGACCGACCCCGCGTCGAGCAGCAGCTGGGCCCCGAGCCGCGGCTCCTGGCGCAGGAAGACACTGGTGAGGACCCGGAGGCAGTGGCCGTGACCGACCAGGGCGACGTCGCCTCCGGCCATCGCCGCGACGGCGCGCTGGACCACGCGCGAGGCGCGGGCGGCGACCTCCTCGACCGTCTCACCGGGGGTGTCGCCGGGTGGCACCCCGTCGCGGAAGACGGTCCAGTCGGAGCCGAGCCGCTCCCGGATCTGCGGGGTCGTGAGGCCTTCGTAGCCGCCGTAGTCCCACTCGAGGAGGTCGTCGTCGACCTCGGGCGTCAGCCCCGCGAGCTCTGCGGTCCGTCGGGCGCGCTGCAACGAGGAGCTCAGGGTGAGGACGAAGTGGTAGTCGGCGACGAGCCGCCCGGCCTGGCGCGCGAGCTCCTCGCCGTGCTCGGTCAGCGGCACGTCGGTGCGACCGGTGTGCTTCCCCGACCTCGACCACTCCGTCTCGCCATGGCGCAGCAACACGAGTCGGCCATCTGGTACCGCTGGCGCTGAGGTCACGGCGCCAGTCTGACAGAGTGGCAACATGCGCTTGAGGTACCGCCTGCTCAACGTCTTCGCGCACGAGGACGACCCGTTCTCGGGCAACCCGTTGTGTGTCTTCGAGGACGGCTCCGCGCTCTCCGACGACCAGATGCTCGGGCTGGCGCGGCAGTTCAACCTGTCCGAGACGACCTTCCTGGTGCCACCGGCCGACGGGGCCGACGCGGGGGTGCGGATCTTCACGACGTCCTTCGAGATGCCGTTCGCAGGTCACCCGACGCTGGGCACCGCCCACGTCGCCCGCGAGCTGCACGGGCTCGGCGACCGGCTCGGCCTGTCGATGCCGGCCGGGGTCATCCCCGTGGCGGCGCAGGGCGACCGCTGGACCCTCACGGCCAACGCCGGTCGCGTGGAAGCGGACCTGGCCGTCGTCGACGTCGCAGTCGCCCTCGGGCTCGACGCCGACGACCTCGTCGAGCCGGTGCAGCAGGTCAGTGTGGGCACCTCCCAGGTCATCGCCCAGGCGGCTTCCGTCGACGCGGTGCGCCGCGCCCGCGCGAAGCCCGACCTCGTGGGTGGGTATGCCGGCATGGGCGCCCGCGGCGGAGAGACGCTCATCTACGTGTGGTCACCGGCGGGTGAGGGGCGGATCGAGGCCCGGGCCCTGATCAGCGACGGCCAGGCGGTGTCGGAGGACGCGGCCACCGGCTCGGCCTGCTCCAACCTCGGCGCCTGGCTCGTGGCCCGGGGCCGGTCCGGCCGCTGGACGGTGAGCCAGGGCGAGCAGGTGTCGCGACCCTCGTCACTCGAGCTGGAGGTGTCCGCGGAGGGGACAGTCACGGTCGGCGGCCTCGTCCGGGTCGTGGGGTCGGGAGAGGTGGTGCTCTGATGGCCGGCTACATCGTGTTCCTGCGGGCGGTCAACGTCGGGAAGCGCCAGCTCAAGATGGCAGATGCCCGAGCCGTGCTGTCCGACGAGGGCTTCGGTGACGTGGAGTCGCACATCCAGACCGGCAACTTCTTCGTCACGTCTGCGCTGCGCAGCGTCGCCAAGGTCGAGGCCGAGGTCGGTCGGGTCCTCGGCGCGCACGCCGGCTTCGACATCGTGGCCATCGCCCGCAAGCCCGCCGAGCTGCCGGCCCTCCTGGCGGAGCTGGACGGCATACCGGAGCAGGTGAAGGGGGAGACGAGTCGCTACGTCAGCTTCTGCACCACCGCGCCGTCCG
This sequence comes from Pedococcus bigeumensis, assembly GCF_039531795.1. NCBI lineage: Bacteria > Bacillati > Actinomycetota > Actinomycetes > Micrococcales > Intrasporangiaceae > Pedococcus > Pedococcus bigeumensis. The sequence continues at coordinate 1,388,007 of NZ_BAAAQS010000001.1, forward strand.
CGGCAGCGACCGCGGAGCTGCACGCGCAGGAGGTCGCGCGCGAACGCGCCACGGTGATCGGCAAGGATGTGCTCATGGAGTTCGCGGTGCCGTTCCACGAGGCCAAGCTCACCGGCGCACGCATCGAGAAGATCCTGGGTGTCCCGGGCACCGCCCGGAACATCAAGGTCGTCCGCGCGCTGGCGCAGAAGTGGAGTGTCTGATGGCAGAAGAGACCGGCGGCACGGGACTCGGTCACCGTTCGATCAGCATGACGCGGGTCGAGAAGGGGTTGTACGAGGTGACCAACGCGCGGGGCGGCACGATGCTGCTGGGCGGAGGAGGGGACTCCACCCACTTCACCCCGGTCGAGCTGTTGCTGGCGGCGATCGCCGGCTGCAGCGCCACCGACGTCGACTTCATCACCGCCAAGCGCGCTGAGCCGGAGACGTACACGGTGACGGCCGAGGGCGACAAGGTCAGGGACGACAACGGCAACCACCTGGACAACATCACGGTGCGCTTCGCGGTGGAGTTCCCGGCGGGCGAGGCGGGTGACGCGGCCCGCGAGATGCTCCCCAAGGCGATCGCGATGTCCCACGACCGACTCTGCACCGTGAGCCGGACCGTGGTGATCGGGACCCCGATCGACAGCGGGCTGGCCGAGGACTAGGTCGGCGCGACCTCGTAGCGCAGGAACACGACCCCGTCGCCGAAGGTGTGCTGCTCTGCGAGCCGCAGGTCGACGGTCGTGTCGCGGGGGAGCGCCGGCGTCCCGCCGCCCACCGAGACGGGGTGGAGGTACAGCGAGACCTCGTCGACCAGGCCGGCGCGGAAGGCCTGCGCTGCCAGGGTCGGGCCACCGATCCCCAGGTCGGCCGACGCTTTCGCCTTGCGCTGCAGCAGGTCTGCGGCGTCGAGGTCGCGCACGAGCTGGGTGCGTGGGGTGTCGACCGCGGCCAGCGAGCCGGACACCACGACCTTGTCGGCAGACTGCCAGATCCGCCGGTACTCGGCGGACACCGAGGAGCGGTCCGACGCAGGGTCGTCGCTCGCCCAGTAGCGCATCACCTCCCACATGCGCCGGCCGTAGACGTAGGTGCCCACGGTGCGCTCACGGTCGTTGACGAACGCGTGCACCTCCTCGCTCGGGGCCGCCCAGGCGAAGCTCCCGGACGCATCCACGGTGTAGCCGTCGAGCGAGGCGATCGCGGAGTAGAGCAGTCTCGCCACGATGACCCCTCAGGCGACCCGGTCGCGCGCGGCCACGAACGCGGCGACGCAGGCCCGCACGTCGTCCTCGGAGTGGCCGGCGGACAGCTGCACGCGGATGCGCGCCTTGCCTTGGGGGACAACGGGGTAGGAGAAGGCGATGACGTAGACGCCCTGCTCGAGCATCGCGTCGGCCACTTGGGCGGCGAGCCGCGCGCCGTCGTCGCCGGGGAACATGACGGGGGTGATGGGGTGCTCGCCGGGCAGCAGGGTGAAGCCGGCGTCGGTCATCAGCTGCCGGAACAGCGCCGTGTTGGCCTGCAGCCGGGCCCGCGCGTCTTGGGAGCCGGCGGCGATCTCCAGGGCCTTGAGTGAGCCGGCGGCGACGCTGGGCGCCACGGCGTTGGAGAACAGGTACGGCCGGGACCGCTGCCGCAGCAGGTCGACGATCTCGCGGTGCGAGCTGACGTAGCCTCCGGAGGCGCCGCCGAGGGCCTTGCCCAGCGTGCCGGTGATGATGTCGACGCGGTCCATGACCCCGAACCGCTCCGGGGTGCCGCGACCTCCCTCGCCGACGAACCCCACGGCGTGGCTGTCGTCGACGAGCACCATCGCGCCGAACTCGTCGGCGAGGTCACAGATCCGGTCGAGCGGCGCGAGGAACCCGTCCATCGAGAAGACCCCGTCGGTGACGACCACCGTGCGGTGGGCGCCGGCCGCCACAGCGGCCTCGAGCTGGGTGCGCAGGTCCGCCATGTCGGCGTTCTTGTACCGGAACCGCTTGGCCTTCGAGAGCCGGATGCCGTCGATGATCGAGGCGTGGTTGAGCTCGTCGGAGATGATCGCGTCCTCTGCCCCGAAGAGCACCTCGAACACGCCGCCGTTGGCGTCGAAGCAGGACGAGTAGAGGATCGTGTCCTCCATCTGGAGGAACTCGGACAACGCCCCCTCCAGCTGCTTGTGGAGCACCTGCGTGCCACAGATGAACCGCACGCTGGCCATGCCGAACCCCCAGTCCTGCAACGCCTTGGCGGCGGCGGCCTCGACCTCGGGGTGGTCGGCCAGACCCAGGTAGTTGTTGGCGCAGAAGTTCAGTGCCTCCGCGGTGGCGCCGTCAGCGCGCGCGGTCCGGATGTGGGCCGACTGGGGTGAGGACAGCTCCCGCTCCCGCTTGTAGAGACCGGCCTCCTCGATCTCCCGCAGGGTCGCGGCCAGCTCGTCCTTGACGGTGCCGTACATCGCTCAGCTCCAATCCATGATGACCTTGCCGCACTGCCCGGACCGGGCGGCGGCGAAGGCATCCTGCCACTGCTCGGCAGGCAGGCGGTGGGTGATGACCGACGCGATCCGGTCGCGCAGGACGGGGGAGTTGCCCAGCATCGAGCTCATCGCGTACCAGGTGTCGTACATCTCCCGGCCGTAGATGCCCTTGATGGTGATCATGTGCGTGATGACGCGCCCCCAGTCGATGGGGAAGGGGTCCTTCGGCAGGCCGAGCATGGCGACCCGGCCGCCGTGGTTCATGTGGGCGAGCATGTCCTCCACCGCGCTGGGCACCCCTGACATCTCCAGCCCCACGTCGAAGCCCTCCTTCATCCCGAGGGTCTGCATCGCCTCCCCGAGGTCGGACGTGCGGGCGTTGACGACCAGGTCGGCCCCCGCCTCCTTGGCCAGTGCCAGGCGGTAGTCGCTCAGGTCGGTGACGACGACGTGCCGCGCCCCCACGTGCCGGGCCAGCGCCGCGGCCATCACCCCGATCGGCCCCGCGCCGGTGATGACCACGTCCTCACCCGCCATGGGGAAGGACAACGCCGTGTGGGTCGCGTTGCCCAACGGGTCGAAGACGGCGCCGAGGTCGGGATCGAGGTCGTCGGGCTGCACCCACACGTTCGACGCGGGGATCACGACGAAGTCAGCGAAGGCACCGTCCCGGTTCACGCCGATTCCCTTGGTGTGTATGCACATGTGACGCCGCCCGGCGCGGCAGTTGCGACACGTGCCACAGACGATGTGCCCCTCCCCGGAGGCGCGCTGGCCGACCTTCACCGAGTCGACGTCCGCACCCACCTCGACGACCTCGCCGTAGAACTCGTGGCCGATGGTCATGGGGGCCTTGACGGTCGAGGCCGCCCACTCGTCCCACTGCTCGAGGTGGAGGTCGGTCCCGCAGAGCCCGGCGCGCAGCACGCGGATCTTGACGTCGTTGGGGCCGGGTTGTGGTTCGGGGACGTCCACCATCTCGAGTCCGGGGCCGGCGTGGGTCTTCACGAGTGCTCGCACGCCGAACAACATAGCCGCCCCCTTCGGACCCGGGGTATGCCGCGTGGTTCCCACCGCGACGTGTGCCGCGCGGTTCCCACCGCGGCGCGGGCGTGCGCCCGCGCCGCGACGTCGCGGCATACAGTCGGTGCATGGCCCGCTACCTCGACGTGCACCCCGTGGACCCGCAGCCGCGGGCGATCAGCCAGGCGGTCCAGCTGATCCGTGACGGGGGGCTGGTCGCCTACCCGACCGACTCCGGCTACGCGCTGGGCTGCGCCCTGGGCAACCAGGAGGGCAAGGAACGGATCGCGCGGATCCGGCACCTCGACGACAGGCACCACTTCACCCTCGTCTGCGCCGACTTCGCCCAGCTCGGGCAGCTCGTGCACATCGACAACCGGGTGTTCCGCGCGATCAAGGCGGCCACCCCGGGGCCGTACACGTTCATCCTGCCGGCGACCAAGGAAGTGCCTCGCCGACTGCTGCACCCGAAGAAGAAGACCGTGGGCGTCCGGATCCCCGACAACCGGGTGGTCCAGGCGCTGCTGGCCGAGCTCGGCGAGCCGATGTTGTCGAGCACGCTGATCCTGCCCGACGAGACCGCGCCGATGACCGAGGGCTGGCTGGTCAAGGAGGAGCTCGACCACCAGGTCGACGCGGTCATCGACGCGGGGGAGTGCGGCACCGACCCCACGACGGTGGTGGACTACTCCGACGGCACACCGCAGGTCATGCGGGTGGGCGCGGGAGACCCGACGCCGTTCGAGTGAGGGCTACATCTCCTCGTGGGTGTCGGGGTCGCCCCCGAAGAGCCGTCCGTCAGGTCGTCCGAGCGCGGTGATCGCGTCCATCTCCGCCCGGGTCAACGCGAACCCGAAGACGTCGAGGTTCTGCCGCTGCCGCTCGGGCGTGGCCGACTTGGGCAGCGCCAGGGAGCCGAGCTGCACGTGCCAGCGGAGGATGACCTGTCCGGGGGTGACCCCGTGGGCCGCGGCAGCGTCCGCCACTGCCGGCGCGTCGAAAGGCGCCTGTCGCTTCCCCATCGGACTCCAGGCCTCGGTGCGGACCCCCAGCGACTCGTGCACGGCCCGCATCCCAGCCTGGGGGAAGTAGGGGTGCAGCTCGATCTGGTTGACGGCCGGAGTCACGCCCGACTCGTCGATGATCCGCTGCAGGTGCTGCTCGGTGAAGTTGCTGACTCCGATGGTGCGCACCAGACCGTCGCGCTGAGCCTCGACCAGGGCCTGCCAGGCCTGCGGGTAGAGGTCCTGGCTGGGGTTGGGCCAGTGAATGAGGGCCACGTCGACCTGGTCCACCCCCAGACGGCTCGCCGAGTCTCGAAGTGACCGCAGCGCAAGGTCTCTGGCATGGAACCGCCCAGGGATCTTGGTGGTGACGGCGACCTCCTCCCGGGCCAGGCCCGAGCGGCGCAGGGCTTCGCCGACCTCGGTCTCGTTGTCGTAGTTGACGGCCGAGTCGAGCAGCCGGTAGCCGGCCTCCAGGGCGGAGACCATGGCCGCGATGCCTTCCTCGCCGGTGAGCGGGTAGGTGCCGAAGCCGATCGCCGGCAGCGTGGTGCCGTCGTTCAGCCGGTATGCCGTCGTGTCGGGGGACCCCGCGGGGTCGGCGGTGTCCGTGCGGTCCGTGATGCCCCTGCTGTCGTGGCTGGCCATGTCCCCACCGTAACCGCGGCCCACCGGAGTGGGGGTGTCAGTGGTGGTCGCTAGGTTCCTGGGCATGCGAGCTGAAGGCACGTTCACCGTCGAGTCGTTCGTCCCGGCCACGCTCGACCCAGCGCCGGCCGAGGTGTCGACGTCTCTGCCCGTCGGGGTCGCGGTGCTGGTGAAGCAGTTCAGCGGGGGAGTCGAGGGGCGCTCGTCGACCATCTTCACGGCCGCCTTCGACCAGGCCTCCGGGGTCGGCACCTACGTCGCCATGGAGTCGTTCCAGGGTTCGCTCGCCGGAGCCGAGGGAGCGTTCAACTTCACCCACGGGGCCACCACGACGGGCGCCGACCGGGTGGCCGAGCACTTCGTCGTCGTGCCGGGGAGCGGCACCGGTGACCTGACCGGCATCGCCGGTGCAGGGGGCCTGGCCGTCGAGGAGGACGGGACCCACCGCATCTGGTTCGACTACGCGCTCTGACCTGCTCCAGCGACCGGAGGTCGGCGGCCCGCTGGCACTGCGCCCGACGAGGTCGGTTGCGGCTCGCGCGCCTCAGCCTGAGCTGGCAGTGACCGGAGCGCCGAAGCGCAGCCCGTCGTAGACGAGGTCGACCAGGGCCAGCGTCGACGACGGCGGGGTGCTCTTCGGGTCACTGGTCAGGCAGATGCCGCCCAGCGCGCGGATCAGCTCCGGAGCCGCGACGTCCTGGCGGATGACACCGGCCCCGGCGGCGGGAGCCAGCACGCGCTCGGCCGCCGCACGCATCGTGGCGCGGGTCTGCTCGAACTGACCCGCACGGCTGCCGTTCATCATGGTGCGCAGCAGCGTGACCATGCCCTGCTTGACGGCATAGAAGTCCACGAAGCCGCGCATCCACTCCCGGAGCGCCTCGCCGGGGTCGTCGCTGGCGGCCAGCTCGCGAGAGCGCTGGTCCAGGGCGTCGATCTGCGCCCCGTAGACGGCGAGCACGAGGTCCTCGCGGGTGGGGAAGTGGCGGTAGAGGGTGCCGATGCCGAGCCCGGCGGCCTTGGCGATGTCGTCGAGCGAGACGTCCGCACCGCGCTCGGCGAAGGCGAGCGTGGCGGCGTCGAGCAGTCGCGAGCGGTTGCGGGCGGCGTCCGCCCGCAGCGTCTTGCCCTCGTCAGGGGACATCCTGGCCACCACCTTGCATAACCGGAGGCATCCTCCGTATAGTTCCAGAAGCGGAGGAAATCTCCGTTTCCATCCTTCGCAACGACGCGGAGGGATCCTCCGCTTCATCGCCATCATAGCTCGCGCTGCCGGGAAGGACCTCCATCCATGAGCTCCAGTGTTGCCCCAGCCCCGTCCACCCGGACCTGGCTCACCCTCGCCGTCGTGCTTACGACGCAGCTGATGATCGTGCTCGACGCGGCCATCGTGAACATCGCCCTGCCGGACATGCAGCAGGCGCTGCAGATCGCACCGGCCAACCTCTCCTGGGTCGTGAACGCCTACACCCTCGCGTTCGGGGGACTGCTGCTGCTCGGCGCCCGGGCCGGCGACCTCTTCGGGCGTCGGGCGGTGTTCGCGGTCGGCATGCTCCTGTTCACCACGGCCTCGCTGCTCGGCGGTTTCGCCGACGCGGGCGCCCACCTGTTCCTGGCCCGCGCCGCGCAGGGTGTGGGTGCGGCGCTCGTGGCGCCCTCCGCCCTGGCCATCCTGATGGGCCTGTACCCGCGGGCCGAGGACCGCACCCGGGCCATCGGCTACTACACGATCGTGTCGGCCAGTGGCGCGGCCATCGGTCTGATCGCCGGGGGACTGCTGACCAACTACGCCTCGTGGCGGTGGGTCATGTTCGTCAACGTCCCGATCGGCCTCGTGGTGCTGGCCCTGTCGCGGATCGCACTGCCCAGCACCCGCGCGCAGCACGGTCGGATCGACTACGCCGGCAGCCTCCTCTCCACCGCTGGCATGACCGCGCTGGTCTACGGCTTCATCCGAGCGGCGGCCGACGGCTGGGGGAGTGCCACTGCCGTGGGCTCGTTCGCCGTGGCCCTCGCGCTGCTCACCGCCTTCGTCGCCGTCGAGCGCGCCGTGGAGCACCCCATCACGCCACTGCACCTGTTCGCCGACCGCGAGCGAGCGAGCGCCTACGTGGCCCGGATGTTGCTCGTGGCAGGAAGCATGGGCGCGTTCTTCTTCCTGAGCCAGTACTTCCAGCTCGTGCTCGGGTGGTCGCCGGTGCGCACCGGGCTGGCGTTCGTGCCCTTCCCGGTCACGGTGTTCGTGAGCTCCCAGCTCGCCACCCGGCTGTTCGTGCCGAGGTTCGGGGGGCGAGTCGTGATGCTCGTCGGCATGGTCCTGTCTGCTGTCGGCCTGCTGATGCTCACCAGGTTGGAGGTCGACACCACGTACTCCCACCTGATCGGCTCGATGGTGGTCTTCGCCTTCGGCAACGGCACGGCCTTCGTGCCACTGACCGCTGCGGGCATGGCTCGGGTGGCTCCGCAGGAGGCTGGAGTCGCCTCTGGCCTGGTCAACGTGACCCAGCAGGTCGGGGGAGCCGTGGGGCTGGCGATCCTGGTCACGGTGTTCGCCACCGCCGGTCCCGGAGCCGCTTCGGGTCCGTCGGCGAGCACCCACGCCAGGGGGCTGTTCGTCCTGGGCGCAGATCGTGGGTTCGGGGTGGCCGCGGCGCTGATCGTCGTCGCCGTCGTCCTGGTGCTGGCCGTCGCGCGTCCCAGGCCGACACCGGCGCCGGCGGCGGTCGAGACGCTGGCTCTCGAGCCCGCTGCGACCTAGCCCGCTGCGACCCAGTCCGCCACGTGCACCACCCGACGATGGCCCGGTGTCCTCACGACGAGGGCCGGGGCATCGTCGGGTGGTGCACGTGGGGAGGGGTCTCCAAACGGCGAGTTGACATAATGTCGATTATCGGCGTTCTAGGGTGAGCACAAGACGACCGCGACCCGCGTCCGGGTCAGCGCCGCTCCTGGATGCGGATCAGGTTGCCTGCGGGGTCCCGGATCGCGCAGTCGCGCACACCGTAGGGCTGCTCGGTGGGTTCCTGGACGACCTCGGTGCCGCTGGCCTGGACGCGCTCGAACGTGTCGTCGAGGTCGGCCGTCGCCAGCAGGATCCCGCCGTAGGTGCCCTTGGCCATCATCTCGACGATGGTCCGCCGTTCCTCCTCGGTGATGCCCGGGTCGACGGCCGGTGGGTGCAGCACGATCGAGGTCCCGGGCTGACCGGTGGGCCCGACCGTGATCCACCGCATGCCCTGGTAGCCGACATCGCCCCGGACCTCGAAGCCGAGGACGTCGCGGTAGAAACCGAGCGCGGCCTCCGGGTCGTCGTGCGGGAGGAAGCTCGAGTGAATCGTGATGTCCATGGCGGTCACGCTAGCTGCGGCTCGACGGTCGCCGCTTCTCGATTCCTGACCGGTCTGGTGACCTGCTTGGCCACACAGGACGGGATCCCGGCGACCGACTCCGCGGCCTCGCGCCGGTAGGTGCTCGGCGGCATCCCGACGAGCTCGGTGAAACGGGTGCTGAAGGTGCCGAGCGACTGGCAGCCCACGGCGTAACAGACCTCGGTGACGCTCAGGTCGCCGCGGCGCAGCAAGGCCATCGCGCGCTCGATCCGTCGGGTCATGACGTATCCGTAGGGAGACTCGCCGTACGCCTTGCGGAACTCACGACTCAGGTGTCCGGCCGACATGTGCGCACCCCTGGCTAAGGCCTCGACGTCGAGGGGCTGCGCGTACTCGCGGTCGATCCGGTCGCGGACCCGCCGCAGGACGGCCAGGTCGCGCAGCTGCTGGGTGCGCGCGGTGGGTGCTGGCGAGCTGCTGGTCACCCCGCGATCGTGCCACGAGGCAGCGACCCGACGCACCTCTCTCGGCCGGCTTGCAGGTCGCCTCCTGATCGCAACCCTCCGCGCGCGGTGCGACCATGGGCAGACCGTCTGGCGAGGAGGACGTCATGGACCTGTCCAGCTTCTACGCCTTCCTGTCCGCCACCTGCTTCACGCTGGTGGGGTTGTGGTGGAACGTGCTCGAGCGACGGCCGCAGCTGTTGTCGACACCTGAGGTGCGCAAGCTCGCCGGGGGCATCTACCTGTCCTTCCTCCTGCCGGCGCTGATGGGGCTGTTCGCGCAGGTGGCCCCTGACCGACCCTTCATGTGGCGCACGACCTTCGGCCTGGTGGCGGTCGTCGGGATCGTCTCGACCTGGCGGATGATCCAGCTCGACGGCCAGGTCCCCCATCCCGGGCCGTTCCGCCGCTTCCGCTGGGTCGTCGTCGTCCTCTACGCGGCCATCCTCGTGCTCGGGCTGGCCCCGTCGGTCGCAGGCGGGCTGGGTCTGGAGCCGATCCAGGTCGCGGCGATCGCCCTGATCTGCCTGATCGTCATCGCGCACGGGCTGACCTGGGAGTTCCTGACCCAGGGCGAATCCGCTTCAGCGACAACGCCTCCACCTCGTAACGACTGACCGTGACCGTGCCGGTGCGGAAGAACCGGCGTCGCAGGGCCCCGACCACCTCGACGGTCTCCTGCGCCTTCAGGCCGCGTGCGCTGCGACGGGTGCGAGCCGACCAGCAGGCCACGTCGATCGTGTCTACGCGGGCAGCGCCTCCGTCGCTCGACCGCGGGACCACCACCCGCAGCTGAGCCACGCGGTCACCGCTGGGCAGCTCCCGCTCCTGCGCGTCCACGCTGATCCGACCGACCAGCCGCACCTCGTTCGTCCACTCCCCGGTCTCGTCCATGGGTCAACCGTGGGCCACTCCCCCGGTCTCCTCCAGTGCGGAGCCATCGCCTGTGCACGGAGCGGCCGTCGCGACGCAACCTGTGGACGAGACGTGCCGTTCCGCGGGCTGGGGCCGCCGCGAGCTCAGCCCCACCAGAACGAGGTGGCGATCACGGCATACACCGCGATCAGGGCGGCACCCTCGATCCAGGTGGACTCGCCGTCGAAGGTGATGAACGCCGTGAGGATCACGGCGATCACGACCGACACCACCAGCATCGGCGCGAACACCAGGGTCAGCGACGCGAACCCGAAGACGGCCGAGAGCACGACCAGCAGCGGCGCGAGGACGAGGGCGATCTGGATCGGCGAGTTGATGACGATGGCGAACGCGTACTCGGACCGGTTCTGCGCGGCCAGCTGCACCCCGACGACGTTCTCGATCGCGTTGCCGGCGATGGCGACGATGACCAGTCCGGCGAAGGCGTCGGAGATGTTGAGCGCGCCCATGGCGGGCTCGAGCGCCACGACGAACCAGTCGGAGACGAAGGCTGCGGCGGCTGCGGCGGCAGCGAGCAGCCCGACGGCCAGCCAGATCGGCCAGCGCGGCGCCTCGGTGTGGTCGGGGTCCTGCTCGGCCCCACTCGGCTGCTTGCGCAGCGAGGACGGGAGCGTGAGCGCGAAGAGGACCAGCAGCACGACCGACACGATCAGCGAGAGCGTCTTCTCGTGCGCCGCGGCCGGGGTGTGGACGTAGTGGGCCAGCGACGGCACCACCATCGCTGCCACGGAGAGCACCATCAGGACGATGATGCTGCGTGCGCGCTCGGAGTCGAGCTGCTGGGTCCCGTGCTTGAGCCCGCCGACCACGAAGGCCAGTCCGAGCACGAGGAGCAGGTTGGCCAGGATCGAGCCGATCAGGGCCGCCTGCACCACCCCGACCAGGCCGGCCTTGAGCGCGAACAACGCGATGAACAGCTCGGGCAGGTTGCCCAGGGCCGACTGCAGGACCCCGGTCGCCCCGGGGCCGAACCGGTCACCGAGCTGCTCCACCGATCGTCCCACGAGCGAGGCCAGGAGGGTCACCGCGACGGCCGAGCACACGAAGGGGAGCACCGCTCCCCCACCGGCGAAGCGCGTCACCGCGGCGGCGAGGACGGCCAGCGTGCCCGCACCGAGGACGACGTAGTCGGAGCGGATGAAGGTGGGCTGTTCGGCGGCGGTTCGAGTGGTCGTCGCGGGCATGCGGTTCTCCTCCGTCGGGCGAGCGTGCGGGCTGCCGGTGGTTCATCAGAGCACGCGGGGGCGGCGCGGAGCAGTCTCCACGCCGCCCCCACGTCACTCAGGGGAAGTACGGCCCTGGGAGTACGGCCCGAGCAGGGCGCTCAGGGGGTGCGACTCAGGCGGTACGGCTCAGGGCAGGTAGTACATCGGGTTGGGCAGCTTGACCACGCGGTCGGCGCTGCCCCCGACCAGGTCGCTGTACTGGTCACCGAAGTTGGCCACGACGTCGTACCCGAGGTCGCGCTCCACGTGGTGACGCACCGTGGACTTGTACTCGATGGTGGTGCACGACGGGTACTTCACGCAGTCGGCCGCGGTCACGTAGGCCGGGGGCGTCGTGCCGGTGACCCACTTGGTGAAGTAGTTGGCCGAGGTGAAGCCGGTGTAGCCGACCTTGGCGAGGTTGCCCAGGGTCGCCGCCTTCTGGTTGTCGTTGCGGCCGGTCAGCCCGACGAGGGTGCAGCCGGCGGCCGACGCGTCGTTGGCGAGCGAGACCATCCCCGGCGTGGCGAGGAACTTCTGCGGCTGCACCCACTGGGTGTCCTGGACCACCGGGTCGAAGACGAACTTCATCGCCCCGACCTCCATCTCGTAGCCCCACAACGTCGTGTCGTCGGCGTCGAGCACGACCGCCGGGTGCTGGCCGCGACGCGCCTCGGTGGCACAGGTCTGCAGCAACCGCGTGCGCTGCTGTCCGGTGATCTTGGTCATCTCGGAGATGTAGGGCGACGACGTGGTGTTGGCCACGCCCTTGCCGGTGGGGTCGCCGTAGTAGGTGTAGATCGTCTTCTTGACCGAGTCGATGTTGGGGATGCCCTCTCCCCCGGCGGTCAGTCCACTGGACCCGTCGGGCGCCATCGTGAAGTGGGTCCGCGGGGCGAGCCAGGGCTCGTTGACCCCGGGCAGGTTCGGCGACGGCAGGTAGTAGGTGGGGTTGGGCAGCTTCAGGCTGTGGTCGGCATACCCGCCCTGGAGGTCGGAGAACTGGTCGCCCACGTTGAGGACGACGTCGTACCCGAGGTCCTGCTCGATGTGCCTGCGGGTGCCGGCCTTGTACTCCACGGTCGTGCAGGTGGGCGCGGCGACGCAGCTGAGGTAGGCAGGCGGAGTCGTGCCGGAGTCGTACTTCGTGAAGTAGTGGTCGGGGGTGAAGGCGGTGTAGCCGACCTTGGCGAGGTTGTTGACCGTGTGCGTCTTCTGGCTGTTGCTGCGCCCGGTCAGCCCGAAGATGGTGAAGCCCATCGCCTGGGCGTCGTTGACGAAGTCGACCATGCCCGGCGTGGCGGGGAAACGCTCGCCATCGACCCAGGGCGCCTGTGCGGCCGGGGTGAAGACGAACTTCATGTCGCCCACCTCCATCTGGTAGGTCCAGAGGGTGGTGTCGTCGGCGTCGAACACGATCGCGGGCTGCTCGTGGTGGCGGCGCGCGTCGGCGAGGAGCCGGGGCAGCTCGCGGCGCTCGCGAGCCAGGATCGCGCTCATCTCCCGGATGTAGGGCGAGTCGGTCGGGTTGGCCAGGCCCTTGCCGGTGGGGTCGCCGTAGTAGGTGTAGATCGTCTTCTTGACGGAGTCGATGTTGGGGATGCCTTCTCCCCCGACGCGCGCGCCGCTCGAACCGTCGGCTGCCATGGTGAAGTGGGTGCGGGGAGCCAGCCGGTGGTCAGGGCCCTGGGGTCCGTGCGCACTCGCGGCGCCGGCGCCGGCGACGGCGGCGGCCGCGAGCGCGATGGCGGCGGAGCCGGCCAGCACCCCCGTCCGCCTGCTGTGGGAGGAAATGGCCATGTGCGGACGCTCCTGAACTTTGTGGGTGGCGTGGGGGTGGAGAAGCACCGCGGGGCCGGGGATGACCGGACAGTCGCCGCGGTGACGCCCGGAGGCTATGCAGGGCCTGACCTGCGCGGAAGTGACAAACGTCATGGGTGGCAGACTCGCCTCATGGAGGCTCACGACGTCCTGCGCCCGATGACCGATGCCGACGTGCCCAGGGTGCTGCAGCTCAACGCCGACCACGTGCAGCTCCTCTCCCCCATGGACGACGGGCACCTGGCCAGGCTGCGCGGGTGGGCCGCCCGGGCCGACGTCATCCAGTGCGACGGCGAGACGGCTGGCTTCGTCCTGGTGTTCGGCCCCGGGACGGACTACGACTCCGAGAACTACCTCTGGTTCACCGAGCGGTTCGGTGACCGGTTCGACTACCTCGACCGGATCGTCATCGACGCCCGGTTCCGGCGTCGGGGGCTTGCCTCGGCGGTCTACGACGCGGTCGAGGCGGCGGCCGCCGCCAGGGGTCGGCTGGTGCTCGAGGTGAACCTCGACCCGCCGAACGAGCCGTCGCTCGCGTTCCACCGTCGCAGGGGGTTCGAGGAGGTCGGCCAGCTCGGTCCGGCGGGCCACCGGGTCAGCCTGATGGCCAGGAGTTCTCCGCCGAAAGCAGGAGACGGAGCGTGACCTCACCGGGTTACCCTGCGTTGACGTAGCAGAGCCGCCCGAGGGGGGTGGCGGATCGAGGGAGTGGCAGATCGTGGTCGGGCTCGGTATGCGAGCCAGCGTGGTCGCAGGCGCTGTGGCGGTTGTGACGCTGGCAGGTTTCTCCCCGGCACATGCCTCGGGCGCGACCCCACCCGTCACATCGTCCTCAACGACCACATCCACCCCGACCCCGCAGTCGACGGTCGCGACGAGCACGACAGCCGTCGTGACCACGGGCAGCGGCACGACCACCTCCGGTGCGACGGCCACCCCCGGCGCCGGCGGCGAGAGCACCCTCGGCCCCGCGGAGCTGGCGGCCCAGATCGCCGCCGCGGACGCCCTGACCGAGGACCTGACGGCCTCCAACGCCGGCATCGCCGCCGCCGCCACGAAGCTCGACCGACTCGCCCTCGAGGCCAACACCCTCCTGCAGAAGTACGCAGCCGCGCGGGACGCCGAGCGCGCCGCCCGCGAGGAGGCCAACCGCAACGTCCTGCTCTACCAGCAGCTGAGCACCCGGCTGGGCCAGGACCGCCGCGCCCTGGGCCAGTGGGCCTACCTCGCCTACGCCGGCACCGGCGGCAGCATCAGCGACATGGGCACCCTGCTCGACACCCTGGCCAAGCCCGCCGCCGAGGCGAGCGACACGGCCGCGCAGATGTCCTACCTCAGCGACCAGCGCAGCTGGCAGCTCGAGCGCGTCCAGAACCAGACCCAGCTGCAGCGCACCGTCGCGCTCAAGGCGGTCGAGGCCAGCACCCGCGCCACGGAGGCCGCGGCCCAGGCTGCTGACGCAAAGCAGAAGCTCGACGTGGTGGTCAAGGAGCAGAAGGCCCAGCTCGACGCCACCCGACAGCTGCACGCCCAGCAGGTGGCCAGGGCCGGACCGGTCGCCGGGCTGCTGCTGGGCAGCGGCGATCCGGCTGCGATCGAGGCAACGAAGCGACTGCGCGCCGCCCTGGTCGTCCCCGGCGTCCTCGCCGACGGCTCGGTCAAGGCGTGCAGCACCAACGACGGCGAGTACCCGAACGGCAAGATCCCTGTCGCCGCGCTCTGCCCGCTCTTCGGAGCCCCCGGACAGAGCCTTCGCCCGGGCGCTGCGGCGGCGTTCAACGCCATGAGCATCGCCTACCAGAAGGACACCGGCTCCCCCATCTGCGTCACCGACTCCTACCGCTCCTACGCCGAGCAGGTGTCGGTCAAGGCCGTCAAGGGCAAGTGGGCCGCGACCCCTGGCCGCAGCGAGCACGGCATGGGTCGCGCCGTCGACCTGTGCGGCGGCATCAACAGCTTCGGCACCCCCGCCCACCTCTGGATGAAGCAGAATGCGCCGCTCTACGGGTGGTTCCACCCCGACTGGGCCGAGCCCTCCGGGTCGCTGCCCGAGCCGTGGCACTGGGAGTATGCCGGCTAGTCGCCGCAGCGCTTCGACTCGCCGTCGCGACTGGGTACGAATACCCATCTGCCCGACCGGTGCCTGTGCCACCCTTCACGCATGAGAACAGAGACGGCAGCGTCACGGTCGACGAGGTCGGAGCACGAGCAGCACCGCAGGTCCTGGTACTGGTACGACTGGGCCAACTCTGCCTTCGTCACGACGGTGGGCACCGTCCTCTTCGCGCCCTACCTGACCACGGTGGCCAAGGAAGCCGCCTGCCCGGGACAGGACAGCGACGCCGCCTGCCACGTCGACCTGCATGTCATCCCTGCGGCGGCCGACCTGCCCAGTGCGGTCTGGCAGGTCGGGCTGGCGCTGACGCTGCTGGGTCTGGCCGCCCTGGTCCTCACCGTCGTCCAGATGATCCGCAACCGGCCGACGGTGCTGCCGACCGCCGTCCCGCTGGCGGTCGCCGGCGCCGGTGGCCTGCTGCTCGTCCTCACCGCCCCGCTCGACCCGGGCTCGGTGGCCTCCTACACCGTCACGCTGTCCACGATCATCAGTGCGGTCCTGCTGGTGTTCGTGGGGGCCATCGCCGACCGCACCCCGCGCCCCGCACGGCTGCTCGGCGGCTTCGCCTGGGCCGGGGCCGTGGCCGCCTCGCTCCTGTTCTTCCTCCGGGGTGAGAACTGGCGCTTCGGCTCGGTGATGATGATCCTGGCCACGATCGCGCTCGGCTCCTCGCTGGTCGTCTACGACGCCATCCTCTGCCGGATCGCCTCCCCCGACGAGCGCGACGACGTCTCGTCGCGGGGCTGGGCGCTCGGCTACCTGGGGGGCGGCCTGCTCCTCGCGATCAACCTCGTCATCGTCTCCAAGCCGGACCTGGTCGGGGTCGACAAGGGCATGGCCGTGCGGATCAGCATGCTGTCGGCCGGACTCTGGTGGGGCCTGTTCACGGTCATCCCGGTCCGCGGGCTGTGGAACCTGCGAGGCGGCGAGATCGCCCGGGTCGAGGAGCCGTCGGCCGGGGTCGTGCGCGGCAGCTACGCCCAGCTCGGCCACACCTTCCGTGACCTGCGGACCTACCCGCACACGCTGATGTTCCTGCTGGCCTACCTCTTCTTCAACGACGGCATCCAGACGGTCATCTCCTCCAGCAGCCTCTACGGCGCGGAGGAGCTCAAGTTCGCCCAGGAGCAGCTCATCGCGCTGATCCTGCTGGTGCAGTTCGTCGCGTTCGGCGGGGCGCTGCTGTTCGGTCGGTTCGCCCGGCGCTTCGGCGCGTGGCGCACGATCCTCGGCTCCCTGGTGGCCTGGTCGGGCATCGTCATCGCCGCGTTCTTCGTCCCCGAGAAGGCCTTCATCCCCTTCGTGGCCCTCGGCGTGCTCATCGGCATCGTCCTGGGTGGCAGCCAGGCCCTGAGCCGGTCGCTGTTCAGCCAGCTGGTCCCCAAGAGCCGCGAGGCCGAGTTCTTCGCGTTCTACCAGGCCATGGAGCGGGGGACGTCGTGGTTCGGCACCCTCCTGTTCGGCCTGGTCCACCAGCTGACCGACTCCTACCGGCCAGCCATCGTGGCGCTCATCATCTTCTTCGTGCTGGGCTTCGTCCTGCTCCGGAAGGTCGACGTGCGCCAGGGCATCGTGGACGCCGGCAACGAGGTGCCCGCCGTCGTCTGAGGTGTGACTTGCATCACATCGGACAACGCTGGGGCGTGCTGCTTCGTCATCAGGGGTACAGACCTCGTGGATTCGGAACATTGAACCCATCCGCGGCGTTGGCAGTAACGAATCCCTTTCGCCCCCACCCGAGCGGGCAGGGTACCAAGCACGTTGGGAGAACCCCGTCATGGCAGAACGCACCCTCCGGGGCAGCCGAATGGTTTCGCACAGCCTGGAGACCGACGACCACGTCGTTCCGAGCGAGCGCCAGATCACCGCGTACGTGTGCCCGTTGGGCCACCGCACCGAGCTGCCCTTCTCGATCGAGGCCGAGATCCCGCCCACGTGGGAATGCCGCTGCGGCGAAGAGGCCCGGCTCGTCGACGGCCCCGAGCCCGAGGCCAAGCAGGTCAAGCACGTCCGCACCCACTGGGACATGCTGCTCGAGCGTCGCTCCATCCCCGAGCTGGAGGAGCTGCTCGAGGAGCGGCTGACCCTCCTGCGCGAGTCGCGGGGCGAGAAGCCGCGCCGCAAGCGCACCGCCTGAACCAGCCACCACGAAGGCCGCGTCCCGATCCGGGGCGCGGCCTTCGTCATGCCTGGACCGTGATCGGGATGCCTGGAGGGGCGGTCACCCCCTAGAGGATCTCGCCCTCGATGACGTCGGGACCGCTGGGCCCACCGCGCGGCGGGCCGCCGCGCCCGCCGCCGAAGATCCCCCCGAGGAGCCGTTTGGCGACGACGGCCTCGAGGGCGGCGCGGGCGATCGGGCGCGTGAGCGGGAGGATGAAGAAGAAGCCGACGATGTCGGTCAGGAACCCGGGGGTGAGCAGGAGCGTGCCGCCCACGAGCACCAGGGCCGCGTCGGCGAGCTGGCGGCTGGGCATCTGGCCCGTGTTGAGCGCGGTCGTCAGCGCCTTCCAGGCCCGGGCTCCCTCGCGCCGCACCAGCCACGCACCGAGCGCGGACTCGACGAGCAGCAGCACCAGCGTCTGCCAGCCACCGATCACCTTGCCGACCGCGATGATGGCCGCGATCTCCAGGACCGGGATGACGAGCAACAGGAGGAACATGACGGCCAGCCAGCGCGGTCGGCGCCGGCTGGCGAAGGGCGTGCGGCCTACAGTCGGTGCCACGTGGGCTCCCGACGGCCCAGCCGGCGCACCTGGTCGGCGCGGTGCGATAGGCCCCACGCGGTGATCCGCTGGAGTGACTCGCGCATGATGTCGCCGCTCATCTTGGAGTCACCGACCTCGCGCTCGACGAAGGTGATCGGCACCTCGACGACCCGCAGCCCCAGGCGCACGGCGCGTTGGGTGAGGTCGACCTGGAAGCAGTAGCCCTGCGACGCCACGTGGTCGAGCCCGATGGTCTCGAGGGCACTCGCGCGGTAGACGCGGTAGCCGGCCGTCGCGTCGTGGACCGGCATGCCCAGGAGGGCCCGGGTGTAGATGTTGGCGCCCACGCTGAGCGCCTTGCGGTGCAGCGGCCAGTTGACGACGCTGCCACCCCGCACCCAGCGGGCGCCGATGACCAGGTCGGCGTCGGGCAGGGCGGCGAGGAGGCTGGGGAGCTGCTCGGGCTGGTGGGAGCCGTCGGCGTCCATCTCCACGATGGCGCCATAGCCCTGGTCCAGGCCCCACGCGAAGCCCGCGAGGTAGGCGTTGCCCAGGCCCTGCTTGCCCGGGCGGTGCAGGACGTGGACCTGCGGGTCCGCCGCGACCAGCCCGTCGGCCACCGCGCCGGTGCCGTCGGGCGAGTTGTCGTCGAGGACGAGGACGTCTGCGGAGGGCACCGCAGCGCGCACCCGCTCGACGATGCGGGGCAGGTTCTCGCGCTCGTTGTAGGTCGGGATGCACACCAGCACCCGGTCGATCTGGTCAGACAGCACGATCTGGTCAGACAACGACGCGATCCCTTCGTTCGTGAGCCGGTGCGGTCCGTCCGTCAGCGGCGCGCTCGACCCTAGCGGTCCTGCGCCGCAGCCACAGACCGAGTGCCAGGAGTCCCACGAAGGCGACGCCCGCGGCATACTCCGGCAGGGGGCCCAGCCGGTCTGACGGGGTGACCTCGGTGCGGACCACCGGCGACCCGTACCGGGCTGCCGGGGTGAACAACGACGTCTTGGCGACGTACGTTCCGTCGGGGTTGATGAAGCCGCTGACGCCGACCGTGGAGACGTGCACGACCGACCGGCCGTGCTCGATCGCGCGCAGCCGGCTGATCGCGAACTGCTGCTCCGACTCGGCGGTGTAGCCGAACGTCGCGTTGTTGGTCTGCACCGCGAGGATGCTGTCACCCCGACCGTGCTGGAGGGTCGAGTCGCGCATCAGCCCGTCGTAGGCGACCTCGAAGCAGATGGTGGGGATGATCCAGTAGGGCCGCTCCCCCGCCACCGGCACCTCGAACCCGCCCGGCTGGTCACCGTGGGTGAAGTCCCTGGTGACGAGGTCGACCTTGTCGCTGAAGTTCCGGAAGAAGCTGCGGTAGGGGATGTACTCCGCGAACGGCACCGGGTGCTGCTTGACGTAGCGCTGCGGCTCTGCGCCCCCCGGGACGTAGAACAGGCTGGCGTTGGAGATGTAGGGAGCCGGGCCGTTGAGCACGGCACCGAGCAGGATGGGCGCCTTGACCGTCTCCAGCGCCAGCTGGATGTCGGCGGCAGCGTCCGCGTTGAGCAGGGGGTCGATGTCGGACGAGTTCTCCGGCCAGACGACCAGCGTGGGCGCGGGGTGTCCTGTGGACACTGCCCCGAGGGTCCCCTGCACGTGGTTGTCGAGCACCTTGCGGCGTTCGGCGTTGAAGTCGAGCCCGGGCTTGGGCACGTTGCCCTGCACGAACAGCACCGACACCGCCCGTCCGTCGGTGGGCGGCGTCGTCGCCACGGCGAGCCCGAGCGGGGCCAGGGCCAGGACGACCAGCGCAGCACCCAGTGGTCGGTATGCGGCCGGGTCGGCTCGGCGTGGGCGGCCCACCCGGTGCGTCAGCTCCCGGCCGGCGAGGTGCAGGAGCACCCCGAGGGCGGCCACCGCGAAGGTGAGCCCGGGGGCGCCGGCGAACCGGGCCAGCGGGGCGAGGGGGCTGTCCGCCTGGCTGAACGCGAGCCGTGCCCACGGGAAGCCCCCGAAGGGGGTCGTGCTCCGAGCCCACTCCTGCAGCACCCATGCGAGCGGCACCGCGGCATGGGCCAGGGGGCGCAGCCGCGTCGCGAGGAGGGGACGCTGGACGGCGGCCGTGACCGCGCACATGACCGCGAGGTAGAGCGCTTCGAGCGTGGAGAGGGCGATCCACGGAAGGTTGCCGACATAGACCCCGGACCACGACAACGTCGGCAGGAAGAAGCCGAGCCCGTGGGCCAGACCGAGGAGGAGCGCCAACCGCCACCGGGTGCCGAGCACCGCGGCGGACAACAGGCCCACGCCGACGGGGGCGAGCCACCAGACGTCGTGCTCGGGGAAGGCCTGCGCGGTCAGGAAGCCGGACGCCGTGGCGACGACCAGGCGGGTCCCCGCGCGCAGGGCCAGGGTCGACGGGGGTTGGGTCGACGGGGGCACGGGACCACGGTAGGACACGGAACGGCCCGCGCTGCCGTTGGGACCAGCAAGGGGCCGACTGGGTGCCGACATCCTGCTGTTGTCTACTAAGCGCGCGGGCCGTACCGCGTCCACCACCGCCACGAGCGGGGCACCAGTTCGGGTCACACAGCACTGCTGGCAGGCGGTGGCTGCGCGCGCTAGCCACCGGGCAATGCGTGGTCCTCCGGTCTGGCTCCCCCTGGTCGACGGTCCATCGGTGAACAACCGTGGGCCAACTTACCCCGGCGACGGCGGGTGTCAACCCGGTGTTCACCTCAGGGCACGCGAATATGCGCAGGTCAGGTGGGCCAGCCAAAACCCTTGTGCTGCAAGGAATCTGCGAGCAATCGACGAACGGTCGGCGTGTCGCGTGCGACACGCCGTGACGGCGCCTCAGGAAGTCGCTGCGGGTGGCGGAACCACGACAACGCCGCGGGCTGTCGTGGCCACGACCGGCGGGTCCAGGATGTCGGCCGCGGACTCGCCACGATCCGGAGCGCCCCGTCCCACCACCCGGACCTCGAACTCCATCTCACGGCTGCGGGTCCCCACCCTGACCAGCCGCGCCTCGACCTCGATGACGTCGCCCGCGCGCACCGGCGCCCTGAACTGGACGTCGGAGTAGGACGCGAACAGGCCTTCGTCGCCGTCGGTCCGGATGCACATCTCGGTCGCCACGTCGCCGAACGCGGCAAGCGAGTAGGCGCCGTCGACGAGGTTGCCGGCGTAGTGGGCGTGGCTGTAGGGCACGTAGCGGCGGTGCGTGACGGTGCGTCCGACAGCTGCACCGGTGGGGACGGTCATTCCTTCTCCTTCGAGCGGGGCGCCGTGGGGGCGAGGGCGTGCACGAGGTAGCTGGCCACCTCGCCGGGAGTGGTGCCGCGGCCGAAGATCCGGTCGACGCCCAGCTTGGGGGCCGAGCCCTCCTCGAACCGCGGTCCGCCCACGACGAGCAGCGGCACCTGGCCCGCAGGGTAGGCCTCGCGGAAGGCGGCACTCATCGTGGTCGTGTTGTGGATGTGCGCGTCGCGCTGGGTGACGACCTGGCTGACCATCACGGCGTCGGCCCGCTCGGCCCGGGCCCGAGCGACCAGCTCGGGCACCAGCACCTGGGCGCCGAGGTTGACGACCTTGATCTCGCGGTAGTACTCCAGGCCCTTCTCACCCGCGAACCCCTTGATGTTGAGGATCGCGTCGATCCCCACCGTGTGGGCGTCGGTGCCGATGCAGGCGCCCACCACGACGAGCTTGCGACGCAGCCGCGCCTTGATCGCCTTGTTGACCTCGGTGGGGCTGAGCAGCGGGAACTCGCGCTCCACGACGGTGACCTCACGCAGGTCGACCAGGTGGGTGGCGCTGCCGTAGACCACGAAGAAGGTGAAGTCGGGACCCATCGGCTTGGCGTGCACGAGCAGCGCCGGCTCCAAGCCCATCTTGGCGGCGAGCTGCAGGGCGGCCCCCTCGGCCCGCTTGTCGTGCGGGACGGGCAGGGTGAACGACACCTGCACCATGCCGTCGCCCGTGGTGTCGCCGTAGGGGCGGACGATGTCGCGGCTCATCGGGTCGCCCCCGTCTCGAGGAGGGTCGTCGCCGGGTTGTCGTATCCCTCGGCCCGCACCACGACACCGTCGAGGCCCTTGCCTGCGTCGGCCGGACGCTTCATCAGGCCGAAGGTGCCATCGGCGATGGCCTCGAGCAGCGGGGCCCTGCCGGGCTCCTCGGTGATGGTGGTGAGCAGGTCGATCGCCTCCGACAGGACTCCCCTCGCCCGTGCCTGGATGAACCCTTCGCGAGGCGGGTGGAAGTCCTCGGTGAGCCCGCCCGCGGCGTTCAGGACGTAGCGCACGTTCTGCAGGGCCAGGTCGCGGTCCGACAGGAAGGGGGTCACCACGGCCTCGGTCATCATGCCGACGAGGAGGATGCCCTGGCCGGTCATCGCCCCGACCAGGTTGAAGAACCCGTCGAGGAGGTAGCCGCGGAAGACGTCGCCGGTCATGTGCTTGGTCGGCGGCATCCACTTCAACGGCGCGTCGGGGAACAGCTGGCGGGCCAACAGGGCGTGGGCCAGCTCCATCCGGAACGAGTCGGGGATCTCGGGGTTGATCTCGAAGGCGTGGCCCAGGCCCAGCTGCCAGTCCTCGAGGCCGGCCTCCTTCGCGAAGTACTCGTTGAGGAGCTGGCTCACCGTGACCGTGTGGGCGGCTTCGACGGCGTCGGCGGTGGTGAGGTAGTTGTCCTCGCCGGTGTTGATGATGATGCCGGCGCGGGCGTGGATCTGGCGGCTGAACCGCTGGTCGACGAAGGTCCGGATCGGGTTGATGTCGCGGAAGAGGATCCCGTACATCGAGTCGTTGAGCATCATGTCGAGCCGCTCGAGCCCGGCCAGCGTCGCGATCTCCGGCATGCACAGGCCCGACGCGTAGTTGGTCAGCCGGATGTAGCGGCCGAGCTCCTTCGACGTCTCGTCCAGGGCCGCCCGCATGAGGCGGAAGTTCTCCTGGGTGGCATAGGTGCCGGCATACCCCTCGCGGGTGGCGCCCTCCGGCACGTAGTCGAGCAGCGACTGCCCGGTGGAGCGGATCACGGCGATGATGTCGGCGCCCTCGCGCGCGGCGTTCTGGGCCTGCGGGATGTCCTCGTAGATGTCGCCGGTGGCGACGATCAGGTAGATCCACGGGCGCTGCTCGGGGTCGCCGTGGCGCCTGATGAGGCGGTCGCGGGTGGCGCGCTGCTTGTCGATGGTGCGGATGCCGCGGCTCACCTCGCGGCGAGCGTCCTTGGCCGCGGCCGTGGCGTCGCTGCCCTCGGGGAGCCGGAACTGCACGGAGCCGCTGGCCGCCTTCTGGGCCAGGGTCAGCAGGTCGGGGGCCTCTCCCCTGCGCAGGGCGTCGAACACCGGGCTGGTGATGCCGTGCTCGAGCCCGACCTCCGCGCGGACGGCGTCGACGAGGTGGTTCACCCACGGCACCCGCTCGTGGTCGGCGCCGCCGAGGCCGGCCAGGCGCAGGGTGGCCCGCTCGACACTCACGGTGGTGTGGCTCTGGGCCAGCTTCACCACCGGTCGGCCGGCCTTGCGGGCCAGGGTGCGGGCCCGGCGGACATCGGCCGGGTCGAGGTCGAGGAGAGGTTTCACACGCGAAGACACGCGGCAAATCTAGCAGTGAGAGAGAGGATTTCCGGTCATGCTGCGCCAAGGCCGCAAATCATCCACCCGGCGGTCGTCTAGGCCCCGAGGGTGCCGGAGTCGAAGACGGTGCGGCCGCGGACGACCGTGCGCTGGCAGGTCGGGGCGGGCATCCCGGGCGAGAGGTCGGGCAGTCCGGGTGTCCCCGAGCGGGGGTCCGTCGACCAGGTCTGGATTCGGTCGTCCGGCGCCTGGACGACGAGGTCGCCCACCTCCCAGACGGCGAACGTGGCGGGCAGCCCGAGGTCGAGGTAGCCACGGTCTTCGAAGCCAGCCGCGCGCCAGCCACCCCGGGTGTGGGCCAGGAAGGCCGACCGGGCGGACACCCGCTGGCTCTCGTCGTGGTGGAACGCGGCGGCGCGGACCGCCTCCCAGGGGGCGAACGGGGTCACCGGCGAGTCGGACCCGAAGGCGACGGTCATCCCCGCCGCCATCATCGACGCGAAGGCGTTCATCGGCGCGGTGTCCCCGCCCGTGCGTCCGTGCACGCGGTCGGCACCCAGCCGCGCGGCATACATGCCCCGGTCGCCGCCCCAGAACGCGTCGAAGGCCGGCTGCACGCTCGCGCCGACCCCGAGGCGGACGAGCCTCTCGATCCCGTCGCGCGAGACCATCTCGAGGTGCTCCAGCCGGTGGCGGGCCCGGGTGACGACGGGGGCGCCCACCAGCTCGGCAGCGGCCTCGAAGCCGGCCACCGCGGTGTCGACGCCGGCGTCCCCGATGACGTGGAACCCGGCCTGCAGCCCGGCCAGGGAGCAGGCGGCGACGTGGTCACGGACCTGCTCGACGGTCAGGTAGGCGTTGCCGGTGTGGCCCGCGGCGTCGGTGTACGGCTCGCGCAGGTGCGCCGTGCGTGAGCCCACGGAGCCGTCGATGTTGAGGTCTCCCGCGAGGCCCCGTGCACCACGCAGCGTGGCGACGTCACGCGCCTCGGCCTCGTCGGAGACCAGCTGGGCCCAGTAGCCGAGCGTCTGCGGACCGTCGCCCCGCTCCCCCGCGGCCAGCACCTCCGCGAAGTCGTCGGTGCCCGAGAGGGTGCGGCCGCCGTTCTCCTGCACCAGCCCGATGCCCGCGGCAGCAGCAGCTCGGAGGGCGAGGTCGATGTCGGCCTGTCGCTGGGCCGGGGTGACCGCGCCGTTGAAGGCCTCCCTCGCGGCGTGGTGCGCGTCGCGGGTCACCAGGCCGTCGCCCTCCCAGCCCGGCAGCCCACGCGCCCCGGAAGCGGCGGCGAGGGCCGAGGAGATGACGGCGGAGTGGCCGTCGACGCGGGGCGAGTAGACGACCCCTCCGTAGGTGGCCCGGTCCAGCTCGGCGCCGGTGTGGGGCCGGTGTTCGGCCCAGTGGTCCTGGTCCCAGTTCGGGGCGTAGACCGGTCGGCCCTGGCTGCGCCGCGCCGCGTCCTCGATGCGGCTCAGCGCCTCGACGACGGAGCGGGTGGCGCCGAGGTCGACCCCACGCAGCCCGGCACCGGTCTGCGACACGTGCGCGTGCGCGTCGACGAAGGCCGGGGCGACCAGGGCGCCGTCGAGCTCGACCACCTCGTCGACGGCGTCGACGTGCACCGCCGCTGCGTCATCGCCTCCGATCCAGGCGATCGTGCCGGTCGCCTCGTCGACCACCATGGCGTTGGCGAACGGGTCGATCGGGGTGTAGACGAAGCCGCCGCGGTAGAGGGTGCTCACGCCCAGCACCCTAGACGGGGCCGTCCTCCCCGAGGACGGCGAGGCAGGCCCGGGCGATCTCCAGCTCCTCGTTCGTCGGCACGACGAAGGCGGGTACCCGGCTGTCGGGCGCGGTGACCAGCCGTTCCGGGGGGCCCTGCGCGTTGGCGTCCTGGTCCGCGACGACGCCCAGGACGGCAAGGCCGGACAGCACCGCACCGCGGACGGCTGCGCTGTTCTCGCCGATGCCGCCGGTGAAGGCGATGGCGTCGACCCGTCCCAGCGCGACGGCATACGCACCGATGTACTTGCGCAGCCGGTAGACCATCACGTCGAACGCGAGGGTCGCACGCGGGTCACGGTCGGAGCGACGGCTCTCCAGCTCGCGCAGGTCGGAGACGCCGGCGAGCCCCAGGAGTCCGCTGGCCTTGTTCAGCGCCTCGTCGTAGGACGTGGTGTCGACGTCTGCGACCCGGGCCAGGTAGGCGCCCAGCGCCGGGTCGACGTCGCCGGACCGGGTGCCCATCACCAGTCCCTCGAGGGGTGACAGCCCCATCGAGGTGTCGATGCTGCGGCCGCGCTCCACGGCACAGGCGCTGGCGCCGTTCCCGAGGTGCAGCACGATGACGTTGCAGTCGTCGGGGCTGCGGCCGAGGAGCTCGGCGGTGCGCCGGGAGACGAAGCGGTGCGACGTGCCGTGGAAGCCGTAGCGCCGGACCTGGTGGCGCTCCCGCCATTCGGCCGGCACGGCGTAGGTGTGGGCGTGGGCGGGCAGGCTCTGGTGGAAGGCCGTGTCGAAGACCGCCACCTGCGGCACGTCCGGGAACGACTCGCGGGCGCTGAGGATGCCCTCGAGGTTGGCGGGGTTGTGCAGGGGCGCCAACGGGACCAGCTCCCGGATCGCGGCGACCACGCCGTCGTCGACGACCACCGGCTCGGTGAACCGGGGACCTCCGTGCACCACGCGGTGGCCGACCGCGATCGGTGGGGCCGACACCAGGTCGGGGCCGTGCTCGCGCAGGGCTTGGCGGGCCGCCTCGAGAGCCGCGCGGTGGTCGGCACACGTCACGTCCGCCTCGTGGGTGCGACCCCTGCTGGTGTGCCGCAGGTGCCCCGGGCCACCGATCCGGTCGACCAGCCCGGACGCCAGGGTCTCCCCGGTCGCCGCGTCGAGGACCTGGTACTTCAGGGACGACGAGCCCGAGTTCACGACCAGGACGGTGCGGACCTGCGCCATCAGGTGCCGGCCTGCACGGCGGTGATGGCGATGGTGTTGACGATGTCGCGGACCAGGGCTCCGCGGGAGAGGTCGTTGACCGGCTGGTTCAGCCCCTGGAGCACCGGTCCGATGGCCACCGCCGAGGCGCTGCGTTGCACGGCCTTGTAGGTGTTGTTGCCGGTGTTGAGGTCGGGGAACACGAGCACCGTCGCCCGGCCCGCCACCGGGCTGTCCTTGAGCTTCGTCGCGGCGACCCGGGGGTCGACCGCTGCGTCGTACTGGATCGGGCCCTCGACGAGCAGCTCGGGTGCGCGCTGGTGCACCAGGGCCGTGGCCGCCCGCACCTTGTCCACATCCGCACCGGTGCCGGACTCCCCCGTCGAGTAGGACAACATCGCCACCCGCGGCTCGATGCCGAAGCGCTCGGCCGTGCGGGCCGACGAGATCGCGATGTCAGCCAGCTGCTCGGCGGTGGGGTCGGGGTTGACCGCACAGTCGCCGTAGACGAGCACCCGGTCGGCCAGGCACATCATGAAGACGCTCGAGACGACGGAGACGTCCGGGGCGGTGCGCACGATCTCGAGTGCCGGGCGGATCGTGTGGGCCGTGGTGGTGATGCAGCCGGAGACCATGCCGTCGGCCAGCCCTTGGTGCACCATCATCGTCCCGAAGTAGGACGGGTCCAGGACGCGGTCCCGGGCCTGGTCGAGGGTGACGCCCTTGTGGGCGCGCAGGGTCGCGTACTCGCCGGCGAAGGCCTCACGCAGCGGGCTGGTGCTCGGGTCGATCACCTCGGCCCCGGAGACATCGACCCCGAGGCGCGCGGCGTTCGCCCGGATCGTCTCCTCCGAGCCGAGCAGGGTGAGCTTGGCGATCCCCCGCGCCAGCACCGTGTCGGCAGCGAGCAGGATGCGGTCCTCGGCCCCTTCGGGCAGCACGATGTGGGCACCGCTGGCGCGGGCCTCCTCGACGAGACGGTGCTCGAACATCAGCGGGGTCACCGTGCCCTCGCCGGCGGCGGCGACCGGCCCCAACAGCGTGTCGGCGTCGAGCCCCCGCTCGACCATGGCGACCGCGGCCTGCAGCTTGCGGGTGGACTGGGGGGTGAGCCGGCCACGGGCCGAGCCGAGCTGTGAGGCGGTCGTCATCGTGCCCCCTCCGGTGGCGATCACGGGCAGCACGACGTCGAGCCCCTCGATGAGCCGTTCCACCTGGTGCGGCAGCGGGAAACCACCGTTGAGGACGATCCCCGCGAGGTTCGGGAAGGTCCTGGACCGGTGCGCCAGCAGGACGCCCAGCACCACGTCCTCGCGGTCACCGGGCACGATCACCACCCCGCCCTCGATCAGCCGGTCGAGCACGTGGGGCATCGTCATGGCGCCCACCAGGATGCTCATGCACTCGCGGTCGAGCCAGGCGGGGTCACCGTGGACGAGCCGTCCACCGCACGCGTCGAGGAGGTCCTTGACGGTGGGCGCGCGCAGGAGCGGGGTCTCGGGCAGTGCCTGCACGGGCACCCGCACCCGCTCCGACACGACCTGCTGGGTCTCCGCGAGCCGCTCCGGTGCGACCTGGTTCGCCACCACCCCCGTCACGTGGGCGTGCGCCTCCCGCGCGGCGTGCACGCCCATCTCGGCAGTGGTCGCGACCTCCACCGGGTCGCGGTCCTGGGCGGGCACGACGAGCAACAGACGCGAGCCCAGGTTGGCGGCCACCGCAGCGTTGACCGAGAACTCGGTCGGGGCAGCGACGTCGGTGAAGTCCGAGCCGACCACGAGCACCACGTCGTGGGCCCGGGCGATGTCGTGGAACCGGTCGACGATGACATCCATCGCCCGCTCGGGGTCGGAGTGCAGGTCGTCGTACGTGACGCCACAGGCCTGCTCCACCGCCAGGTCACCGGGGAGCTGCGACAACAGGGTCAGGAGCAGCTCGTCGGGCGCCCCCGACCGCACGATGGGTCGGTAGACACCCACCCGGCCGGCCCGCCTGGACAGCTGGTCGAGGAGCCCGACCGCCACCGCCGACTTGCCGGACTGCGCCTCGGTGCCGGCGATGTAGATGCTGGTGGCCACGGGTCGAAACTACCGGCCTCGCCCGTCCGTCGCTGCGTGACCGTCCAGACCGCGCCAGGTCCACTCGGCGATGTCGGGCAGGTCCTCCAGGTGCTCCTCGATGTAGGGCCGGTGCTCGGCCAGCCGGCGCTCGCACAGCTCGGTCAGGGCTTCCCAGCCGGCCACCCGCCGGTCGGCCCTGCGCAACACCTCCAGGGCGAGGTGGAACCGGCTCATCCGGTTGAGCACGACCATGTCGAAGGGCGTCGTCGTGGTGCCCTGCTCGTTGAACCCGCGCACGTGGAACCGTCCGGGGTTGCTGCGGCCGTGGATGAGCTGGTGCACGGCTCGGGGGTATCCGTGGAACGCGAAGACCACGTGCCGCTCCGAGGTGAACAGCCCGTCGAAGGTGCTGTCGGAGTAGCCGTGGGGGTGGTCGTTCTCGGGCAGCAGGGCCATCAGGTCGACCACGTTGACGAACCGCACCCGAAGGTCGGGCACGTGCTCGGCGAGCAGCTCCACCGCGGCCAGGGCCTCCTGGGTCGGCACGTCGCCGGCACACGCCAACACGATGTCGGGGTCGTCGTCGGGACCGCACGTGCTGGCCCACTCCCACACGCCGGCGCCTGCGGCACAGTGGGCGTGCGCCTCCTCGAGGGTGAGGTACTGCAGGTGCTGCTGCTTGTCCACGACGATGAGGTTGACGTGGTTGGTGCTCCGGAGGCACTGGTCGGTGATCGACAGGGTGGTGTTGGCGTCCGGCGGGAACCACACCTGCACGACCTCGGGCGACAGCGGGATGAGGCAGTCGATCAGGCCCGGGCCCTGGTGCGAGAAGCCGTTGTGGTCGTTGCGCCAGCAGGTCGAGGTGAGGAGCACGTTGAGCGACGACACGTCGGCGCGCCAGGCCAGCTCGCGGGCGTGCTGGAGCCACTTGACGTGCTGCACGGCCATCGACGCCGAGACCATCGCGAACGCCTCGTAGGTCGCGAACACCCCGTGCCGGCCGCTGAGCAGGTAACCCTCCAGCCAGCCCTCGCAGAGGTGCTCGCTGAGCACCTCCATGACCCTGCCGTCCGGTCCGAGGTGGTCGTCGATGTCCCGGAGCGGGCCCATGAAGCAGCGCTCGGTCACCTCGAACACCGGCTGCAGCCGGTTGCTCGCCGTCTCGTCCGGCGAGAACAGGCGGAAGCTGCCGCCCCCGTCCGGCCGGGCCGTCGCGGCATACAGGTCGCGCATGAGGCGCCCGGACGTGATGGTGTTCTCGAGCGAGAGCCGGCCGCGGGTGGACGGGGTCACCGCGAACTCGTGGGCGGCGAGGTCCACCGGCGGCAGGTCGGTCCGCAGCCGACCGCCGTTGGCGTAGGGGGTCGCGGACATCCGCTTGTCCCCCTGCGGGGCGAGGGCACGCAGCTCGGGGACGAGTCGCCCGTCGGTGTCGAAGAGCTCTTCGGGGCGGTAGGTGTGCATCCACTCCTCGAGCATCCTCAGGTGCTCGGGGTCCTTCGCCAGACCGGACAACGGCACCTGGTGGGCGAGGTTCGTGCCCTCGACCTGCTTGCCGTCGACGATGTCGGGGCCGGTCCAGCCCTTCGGGGTGCGCAGGACGATCGCCGGCCACGCGTGCCGCACCGGCTCGGCCGGCCCGGTCCCGCCGCGAGCCGCGTCCTGGATCGCCCGGATCCGGTCGTGTGCGTCCGCGAGGGCCGCGCGCAGCGCCGGGAACACCACCCGCGGGTCGTCGCCACTGACGGTCACCGGATCCCAGCCCTGGCTGCGCAGGTAGGCCTCGACGTCCTCGTCGCTGGTGCGCCCCAGCACGGTCGGTCCGGCGATCTTGTAGCCGTTGAGGTGCAGGATCGGCAGCACCGCACCGTCGCGGCGGGGGTTGAGGAAGTTCGGCAGGCGCCACGAGGCGGCCATCGGTCCGGTCTCGGCCTCCCCGTCGCCGACCACACAGGCCACGACGAGGTCGGGGTGGTCGAACGCCGCGCCGGCCGCGTGCACCAACGCGTAGCCGAGCTCCCCTCCCTCGTGGATCGAGCCGGGGGTCTGCACGCTGACGTGGCTGGGCACTCCCCCGGGCGACGAGAACTGGCGGAAGAGCCTCAGCACGCCGTCCGCGTCGTCGCCGATCTGGGGGTAGACCTCGCTGTAGGTCCCCTCGAGCCAGGCTGCCGCCACGAGGGCCGGACCGCCGTGGCCGGGGCCCGTGACGTAGAGCCAGTCCGTGTCGGTCTCGCGGATGCGCCGGTTCAGGAGGGCGTAGATCATCGACAGGCCCGGACTGGTGCCCCAGTGCCCGAGCAGGCGTGGCTTGGTGTGGGCCAGCGTCAGCGGGTGGCGGAGCAGGGCGTTGTCCCGCAGGTAGATCTGCCCCACCGTCAGGTAGTTGGCCGCGGCCCACCACCGCAGGTCGAGCTCGAGCTCCTCGGCGGGGTAGGTCAGGGTTTCGGGCGCGACGGAGTTCTGCGGCATGCGCCCACCCCACCACGCTGCGACGCGCAGCGATAGGCCCTTGGTCCCGCTACTCCCCGAGGCGTCCCTCGAACAGGCCGCGCACCGCGGCGTTGCGCCGGATGAGCTCCAGTGCGTATGCCGCGTGGCCGGGGACGTAGCCGTTGCCCACGAGCATCCGCACGTCGGCCGCGACACCCTCGGCGCCGAGGGCGGCTGCCGCGAAGTGGGTCGCCATCGAGAAGTAGATGATCGTGCCGCCCTGGGCGGTCGACAGGATGGCGGGCTGCTCGCACCCGGGCACGTCGACGCACACCACCGTGACGTCGGCCGGACCGCCGGCTGCGGCCACCGCCTCGGACAGGCCAAGCGGGCTCCGCGCGTCGGCGACGACGACCTCGTCCGCCAGGCCGGTGCCGGCCAGGAGGTCGGCCTCGCGCTGGACCGGCACGACCGCGATCCGCCGACCGGCGCCGGCGTCAGCGGCAGCGGCGAGGGACAGTGAGCCGGACTTGCCCGCCCCGCCGAGGACCGCGACGGTGGGCGCGTGGCCGCGCTCGGCATACTCCCGCACGACCCTGGCCACGAGGGCAGGTGCGCCGCACACGTCCATGACCATCAGCGCGAGGTCGGGATCGAGGTCCTCGGGCAGCTGGGCGGCGATCGAGCGCCCGAAGAGGATGGCGTGACCACGGGCAGGGACGCGCTCGGACCGCCCGTCCCAGCCGGCGAGCTCGTCGGTGATGACGAGCGGGGTCAGGGACAGCGAGACGAGGGTGGCGACGCGGTCGCCCACCGACAGGCCCAGCGTCGACTCCGGACCCACCTCCTCGACCGTGCCGATGAGCATGCCCCCCGAACCCGTCACGGGGTTCTGCATCTTGCCGCGCGCGGCGACGATGTCGAGGACCTCGGCGCGGACCGCCTCGCCCTCTCCCCCGTGCTTCTCGGTGAGCTGGCGGAACGACGCGGCGTCGAGGTTGAGCGTCTCGATCGCGATGCGCACCTCGTCGGGCCAGAGCTCGGGCGAGGCGTCGAGCCGGGCGGCGGCCTGCGGCAGGCAGGCGCCCGCCGGCTCGACCACGCGGTGCAGACCCACCGGTGAGGACGGCGTGGACCTGCATTCGGTCGGCGCAGACACAGAATCTCCCATCAAGAGCGACGCTCACCGCAAAAGTTGCGGTGGTTGGTCGTTTTCATCGGAACCTGTCCCGTATCCTGCCACGTATGAGCACCGCGATCGAGCAGCCCTACGTCTACCGGCACCGCGAGCTGGTCGAGCCCGACTGGACCCGTTTCCCCGGCTGGCGCGACGTGACCGCCACCGACTGGGCCAGCGCCCAGTGGCAGCGAGCCCACTGCGTGAAGAACATCAAACAGCTGCGCGAGCTCATGGGCGACCTGCTCACCGACACCTTCTACGCCGACCTCGAGCGCGACCAGGCCGAGCGGGCGACGATGTCCATGCTGGTCCCGCCGCAGATGATGAACACCATGGTCAGCGAGCTGACCTGGGCCGACGGCACGATGCCCGCGGCCGGCACCGAGTTCACCCGGGCCTTCTACGCCGACCCGATCCGTCGCTACATGCTCCCGGTGTTCTCCGACCGCCGCACCGACTGGCCGTCGCACCCCTACGCCACCCGCGACAGCCTGCACGAGCACGACATGTGGGTCGCCGAGGGTCTCACCCACCGCTACCCCACCAAGGTCCTCGCCGAGCTGCTGCCGACCTGCCCCCAGTACTGCGGCCACTGCACCCGAATGGACCTGGTCGGCAACTCGACTGCGGTCATCGACAAGCTCAAGCTGACCGGCAAGCCGGTCGACCGCTACGCCGCGATGCTCGCCTACCTCCAGCAGACGCCCCAGGTGCGCGACGTCGTCGTCTCCGGCGGTGACGTGGCGAACATGCCGTGGAAGAACCTCGAGGGCTTCATCGACAAGCTCCTCGACGTCGACAACATCCGTGACATCCGGCTGGCCACCAAGGCGCTCATGGGCCTGCCGCAGCACTGGCTGCAGCCCGACGTGGTCGAGGGCGTGGCCCGGGTCTCCGCGAAGGCGCGCTCCCGCGGCGTGTCGCTCGCCATCCACACCCACGTCAACAACGCCCAGTCCGTGACGCCGCTCGTCGCCGACGCGGCCAAGGCGATGCTCGAGGCCGGCGTCCGTGACGTGCGCAACCAGGGCGTCCTGATGCGTGGCGTCAACGACTCCACCGAGCAGCTGCTCGACCTCTGCTTCGCGCTGCAGGACGACGCGATGATCACGCCGTACTACTTCTACATGTGCGACATGATCCCGTTCTCCGAGCACTGGCGGCTCTCGCTCGCGGAGGCCCAGCACCTGCAGCACTCGATGATGGGCTACCTGCCGGGGTTCGCCACGCCGCGCATCGTCTGCGACGTGCCCTACGTCGGCAAGCGCTGGGTGCACCAGGTCGACAGCTACGACACCGAGCGCGGGATGTCGTTCTGGCGCAAGAACTACCGCACCTCCATCGAGGGCGCCGACACCGACGCGCTGTCGCGTGACTACGTCTACTTCGACCCGATCTACACCCTCCCCGAGGCCGGTCAGCAGTGGTGGCGCGAGGAGGGCGACCACGAGGCCGCCCACGCCGTGGCCGTCGAGCGCGCTGCCGCCAGCCGTGAGGCGTCGCTGGTCTGAGTGTCGCCACGCCGTGCGGTGTGACGTGGTCGACGTGAGACGTGCGTATGCCGCGTGGCCGGCTTTCGCTAGGTTGCTCCCGTGACTGCTATCGCCCTCCCCCGCAAGCGCGTCCTCGCCGACTACGTCCCCGCTGTCGCCGGAGTCCCGGCCTCGGTCGGTGCCCGCGTCCGCGACGTCGCTCTCGTCGCCGCAGGTGCCGGCTTCATCGGACTGCTCTCCCAGTGGAGCATCCCGCTGCCCGGCACGCCCGTGCCGCTCACGCTCGGCACCTTCGCCGTCCTGCTCACCGGCGCCTCCCTCGGCGGCCTGCGTGCCCTGTTGAGCGTCGGCACCTACCTCGTGGCCGGCGGCCTCGGGGTCAACTGGTTCGCCGGTCACAAGGATGGCTGGGGTGGTGCCACCTTCGGCTACGTGATCGGCTTCGTCATCGCGGCGACCATCGTGGGTTGGCTGGCCCAGCGTGGTGGCGACCGCACCGTCGCCAAGACCGTCGTGACGATGGTGCTCGGCAACCTGGTCATCTACGCCGTGGGTGTGTCGTGGCTGATGAACGCGACCGGCATGGACCTGCAGGCCGGGCTGACGGCAGGCATGACCCCGTTCCTCATCGGTGACGGCATCAAGATCGCAGCCGCGGCCGGCCTGCTCCCTGCCGCCTGGTCACTCGTCAAGCGCGTCGACAAGCGCTGAGGTTGGCCTCGGGCACCCCTGCCACGACGGCCCTCACCCGACTGGGGCTGGCCTTCGAGCTGCACCCCTACGACCACGACCCCGCGGCGGCCTCCTACGGACTGGAGGCCGCCGCGGCGTTGTCGGTGCCGCCCGGCCAGGTCTTCAAGACCCTGCTCGTCGTCGGTGACTCCGGACTCGCGGTGGGCATCGTCCCGGTCGACCGCCAGCTCGACCTCAAGGCCGTTGCCGCGGCCCTGGGCCACAAGAAGGTCGCCATGGCCGAGCCGTCCGCGGCCGAGCGCTCCACGGGCTACGTCGTGGGCGGCATCTCGCCCATCGGGCAGCGCAAGGCGCTCCCGACGGTCGTCGACGCATCGGCGATGGCCTTCGAGCGCGTCTACGTCTCGGGTGGCCGGCGAGGCCTGGACATCTCGCTGGCCCCGAGCGACCTGGTGACGGCCACGAGGGCACGGGTGGCACCGATCGCCCGCTGAGGCGTGGCACGCCGGGGCGTCTACTCCCAGGGGGTCGAGAGCACGACGGTGGTGCGGGTGGCCACGTTGGCGGCGGCTCGGATCCTGGCCAGCAGGGTCTCGAGGTCACCGGGGGTGCGCACCCTGGCCTTGAGGATGTAGTTCTCCTCCCCCGCCACCGAGTGACAGGCTTCGAGCTCGGTGATGTCGCGCAGCCGGTCCGGGATGTCGTCGGGCGCCGCGGGGTCGAGCGGCGAGATGGAGATGAAGGCCGTCAAGGGAAGGTCGAGGGCGGTGAAGTCCACCAGCGCGGCATACCCCTTGAGCACTCCACGCTCCTCGAGCCGGCGGACCCGCTGGTGGACCGCCGAGGTGGACAGGCCCATGGCCCTGCCCAGGTCGGTGTAGCTCATCCGGCCGTCGGCGCGAAGCAGGTCGACGATGCGTCGATCGAGGTCTTCCACGACCACACCCTACTGAGGACCGGGCCGTCAGGTGGGAGCATGTCCGCCATGACCTCGTCCGCCGGCACCGGCCGTCTCATGCTGCTCGACAGCGCCTCCCTCTACTTCCGGGCCTTCTTCGGTGTCCCCGACCAGCGCTCCGACCCCTCGGAGCCGCCCACGAACGCGATCCGCGGGTTCCTCGACATGATCGCCTCGCTCATCACCACGCACCAGCCCACCCACTTCGTGGCCTGCTGGGACAACGACTGGCGGCCGCAGTTCCGGGTCGACGCGATCCCCACGTACAAGACCCACCGGCTGGCTGACGCGACCGTGGTCGAGGAGGAGGTGCCGGACGACCTCGCGCCGCAGGTGCCCGTCATCCGCGACGCCCTGGCCGCCCTCGGCCTGGTGCGGCTGGGGGCCGACGGGTTCGAGGCCGACGACGTGATCGGGACGCTCACCGCCCGCCACAAGGCCGCCATGGCGGTCGACGTGGTGACCGGCGACCGTGACCTGTTCCAGCTCGTGGACGACGCCGCAGACGTGCGGGTCATCTACACCGCCCGGGGCGGGGTCCGCGACCCCGACCTCGTCGACCAGGCCTTCCTCCAGACGAAGTACGCGGTGGCCAGCGGACCCGCCTACGCCGACATGGCGGTGCTCCGCGGTGACACCAGCGACGGCCTGCCGGGAGTGGCGGGCATCGGGGAGAAGACGGCCGCCAAGCTGATCGAGAAGTACGGCACGCTGGTCGCCCTCCGGGCCGCCGTCGACTCCGGCGACCCGGAGATCAAGGGCGCCCAGCGCACCCGGCTGGAGGCCGGCGCCGCCTACCTCGACGTGGCACCCAAGGTCGTCCAGGTGGCTCCCGACGCACCGGTCGCCGAGGTGGACATGACGCTGCCCAGCGAGGTGGCCGACCCGGTCCTGATGAGCCGGATCGCCAGCGAGTTCGGCGTGACCAGCTCGTTCAACCGGGTGCTCTCCGCGCTCCGGATCGAGTAGCGAGCAGGACGGAGCCGACATCGGATGGCGAGGTCGGATGACGAGCTGGAGCTAGGCGGCGGCCAGGGTGACCTCGAGCGCGTGCTCGACCCAGCTGAAGTCCGGGCTCGCTCGGCGTGCTTCCAACAGCGGCGGTGCGGTGGAGTCGTAGGTGTGGCCGGTGGGCGTGCGGAGCCGGACTCGGTGGCGTCCGTCCCGACCTGCACACGTCAGTCCGTCAGCGAGTACTTGTGCGCTCCACCCGCCGGCCTCCTTGGCCTGGTTGCAGGCCGCGCACAGGCCCTGGCCGTTGGCGGCGCTGGTCGGGCCGTCCCGGCCGGCTGACACGACGTGGTCGGCGTGCCGGATCGGCGCATCGCACCACGGGGTGCGACAGGCCTTGTCGCGCAGGACGAGGAAGCGCTTGAGCGCCTCCGGAAACAGCCGCCGACGACTCTCGAGCCCAATGAGCCGGGTGCCGTCCATCGAGGTCAGAAGTCGACGGAGCCAGATCGGGGCACCGCTCTCACCAGCCGCACCGAGCAGCAGACGGGCCGACTCTGAGGCGATCGGTCCGTGTCCCAGGATCTCGCCTGGCTGGTCCTCAGCGCCGACCATCGATTCGACCGACATGACGAGGTTGACCTCGATCGGCACGGCGGGTGCGGTCGCCTGACCGGTGACCCGCTCGACCAGGGTGTCGGCCATGATCTGGCCGCGTCCGCGGCCGTCACCGGCGGCGATCAGCTCGGTCGCGTGCCGGTCCAGCGCGGCATACGTCGCCACGCCCTGGGCGACCGGGAGCAGCCCGGTGAGGTAGGTCATCGTGTCGGGAGCCGGACGCAGCGACACGCATCGCTCGTCGGCGGCCTTGCTGGCGCGGCGCACCACCGACTCCGGGTCGAGCCCTGCCGCGAGTCCTCGTGCTGCGCGGGCGACCTGGGCGTCACCCATCGACGGCAGGTCGGTGCCCAGCTGGCGGTCGACGTCGCGCCGGTGGTCGATGGACAGCACAGCCGTCTCGCGGCAGAGGATGGTCGCCCGCCACTCGCTCACCCGGCCGGCCGTGAGGTGGGCCATCGTCTCGGGCATCTCGTGCACCATCGCCCGGGCGAAGCCCAGGTGTCTCGACCCGCGGTGCGGTGACTCGCGCCGAGCCAACGCGATCTGGGCGGCCACTCCCCTGCCCCGCTCCCGCGCCGGGACACCAGCGGCAGCCTGGGCGGCCTCCTGCGACTCGGCGAACTCGACCGCCAGCCGCGCCTGCGCGGCCGACGCCGCGGCCTTGAGCGACTCCAGGGCCGAGATCAGGTCGATCCGCTCAGTGTCTGACCCGCCTTCGAGCGACGCCAGCGCCGAGATGGCGACTCGCACCTCGTCCACATCGCGCGGCCGACCCCCCGATTCGAACATGTGTCCAACCTAGCCCCAGGGTCTGACAGCGCGGCGCGTTCACGCCGCACGTTTCTCAGTCGAGGCGGTCGGCCGCCACCACGCCACGCATGACGGCGTCGACGGCCTTGCGCGACGTGGCGCGCAGGGTCGGCTCAGGAGCGGCGTCGCCGATCTGGCCGAGCAGGTCGACCACCTGCTTGCACCGCCGCACGAAGTCGCCGGCCGCCATGTCGGAGCCCCGGAGCACCTCCTCGAGCTGCCGCCCGCTCGCCCACCGGTGCATCATCCACGCCATCCCGGCGTCGGGGTCACCGGTGAGGGGCAGGCCCAGCTCGCGCTCGCGGTCCTCGAGCAGGGACCACAGCCGGACCATCTCGCGCACCGCCTCGGCCACCTCCTCGTTGGGCATCCGGGGCGACGGGTCGGCCTCGTCGCGCCGGGGCTCGTGGATGAGCGCTGACACGACCGCGGCCAGTCCGGCAGGGTCGAGCCGCTTCCAGACCCCGAGGCGCAGGCACTCGGCGGCGAGCAGGTCCTTCTCGGTGTAGAGCCGGCGGAGGTGCTCGCCCTGCTCCGTCACGAGGTCACCGCTGTCGGACAGGTAGCCCATCTCGCCGAGGAGCGTGCAGATCCGGTCGAACGTCCGGGCCACCGAGTTGGTCCGCCCCTCCACCTTGCGTTGCAGCCCCACCGTCTCGCGCTTCAGCCGCCACCAGCGCTCCGCCCAGCGGGCGTGGTCCTCGCGATCGGGGCACTGGTGGCACGGGTGCGCCTTGAGCTGGCGGCGCAGCTCGGCGATCCGTCCGTCCTCGGCGCTGCCGGCGTATGCCGCCGAGCCGCGTGAGCGGGACGGCGGCGGATCGTGGGGCACCGCGATGCGCAAGGAGGTCGCGAGGTCTCGGCGCGCCTTCGGGCTCTTGGCGTTGAAGTGCGGCGGGACCTTCACGTGCCCGATCGCCTCGACGGGTGTGGGCACGTCGACGAGCGTCAGCTTGAGCAGCTGCTTGTCCTCGGTGACCACGGTCGGTGCCGGCGTCTCCCCCCGGTATGACTTGGACGGCTGCACCACGACCGCGAAGCCAGCGCGGCGGCCTGCCGGGATCTTGATGACGTCGCCGATCCGCAGCGTCTCCAGCGACACCGCGGCCTCGGCCCGCCGACTGGCCGAACGCTCCCTGGCGCCGTCCTTCTCGAGCCGCGCGATCTCGTGGCGCAGCGCGGCATACTCCGCGAAGTCGCCGAGGTGGCAGGCCATGCCCTCGGCGTACCCCTCGAGGCCCTCTTCGTTCTTGCGCACGGCGCGGGCCATGCCGACGACTGCTCGGTCGGCCTGGAACTGGGCGAACGACGTCTCGAGGATCTCGCGGGAGGTCTCGCGGCCCACCTGGGCCACCAGGTTGACCGCCATGTTGTAGGTCGGACGGAAGGACGAGCGCAGCGGGTAGGTGCGGGTCGAGGCCAGCCCGGCCACGGCGAGCGGGTCCATCCCGTGGTTCCACTGCACGAGGGCGTGACCCTCGACGTCGATCCCCCGGCGCCCGGCGCGCCCGGTCAGCTGGGTGTACTCGGCGGGGGTGATGTCGGCGTGGGTCTCGCCGTTGAACTTCACGAGCTTCTCGATCACCACGGTGCGCGCGGGCATGTTGATCCCGAGGGCGAGGGTCTCGGTGGCGAACACCGCCCGGATCCGCCCGGCGGTGAACAGCTCCTCGACGATCTCGCGGAAGGTCGGCAGCATCCCCGCGTGGTGGGCGGCGAACCCCCTGGTCAGCCCGTCGACGAAGTCCCAGTACCCGAGCACGCCGAGGTCCTCGTCGGCGAGGGACGACACCCGCTCCTCGACGGTGCGGCGGATCTTGTCTCCGTCGGCCTCGGAAACCAGCCGGACGCCGTCACGCAGCAGCTGCCCGACCGCGGCCTCGCAGCCGACCCGGCTGAAGATGAAGGTGATCGCGGGTAGCAGCCCCTCCCGCTCCAGCCGCTGGACGACCTCGGAGCGCGTCGCTCCCCCGCCGGGACGCCCTCCCGAGGTGCGGGCCATGCCTCGGCCGCCGTAGCCGCCACCGGGCCCGCGCGGAGCCCTGCCGCGTCCTCCCCGGCTGTGACGGTCGGACTGCGAGCCGTGGCGGGCGCCCTCGTCCCAGCGTCCGCGCTGCTCCGACTGTCGGATCGCCTGCAGGAGCTCGGGGTTCACGCGCGTGGCGTCGATGCCCGTGACGGGAGCCGAAGCCTCGTCGACGAAGAGGTCGTACATCGACTGCTGCACCATCATGTGCTGCCACAACGGCACCGGCCGGTGCTCGGACACGATGATGTCGACCCCGCCGCGCACCTCGGACAGCCAGGCGCCGAACTCCTCGGCGTTGCTCACCGTCGCCGACAGCGAGACGACCTGCACGTCCTGAGGCAGGTGGATGATGACCTCCTCCCACACGGCTCCGCGGAACCGGTCGGCGAGGTAGTGCACCTCGTCCATCACCACGTAGCCGAGGCCGTGGAGGGTGGACGACCCGGCATACATCATGTTGCGCAGCACCTCGGTCGTCATGACGACGACGGGTGCCTCACCGTTGATCGAGGAGTCGCCGGTGAGCAGCCCGACGTTCTTCGCGCCGTGTCGGCGCACGAGGTCGTTGTACTTCTGGTTGGACAGTGCCTTGATCGGCGTCGTGTAGAAGGCCTTGCGCCCGCTGGCGAGGGCCAGGTGCACGGCGAACTCACCGACGATGGTCTTGCCGGCTCCCGTCGGCGCCGCGACGAGGACACCACGACCGGCCTCCACGGCCTGGCAGGCCTGCACCTGGAAGTCGTCGAGGGGAAACGACACCGTGGCCGCGAAGGCGGCCAGCTCCGACTTCTCGTGTGCCGCGCGGCGGGCGCTTGCGGCGAATCGCTCAGCGGGCGTCGACATGCTCCCGAGCCTACGGTGCGGCTGGCGCCAGCACCGTCACCGCGCCGGGGACCACGTCGACGGTCAGCGGCAGCGGGGCGAACCGCTCTCCGTCGGCGTAGGCCACGATGCCCTCGGCCTCGAGCGTGACCGAGCGCCCGCGGATGATCTCGACGGCGGGATGACCGACGTGGGCACCCTTGAACACCTTCGGGAAGACCTTGAGGAACTCCAGTGTGCTGATCTCGTGGAGCAGCATGACGTCGAGCAGGCCGTCGTCGAACTTCGCGTCCGGCAGCACCTGCATGCCGCCCCCGTAGCTGGGGCCGTTGCCGACCACGACGAGCATCGCCTTGGTCTCGTGACGCACTCCGTCGATGGTCACGAGGTAGGGGATCGCCCGGAAGAACGGGAGCTCGCGCAGGACCGCGAGGTTGTAGCGCATCTGGCCCTTGGGCCAGGGCCAGGTGTTGGCCCGCTCGTTGACCAGCGAGTCGAAGCCGGCCCCCAGCACGCCCACGTACCAGTGCCGGACGCCGTGGGCGTCGACGTGCCGGGCCGCGTCGATCGTGCGGGGTACCCCGGTGGTCACGAGGTCGGCCGCCCGCACCGGGTCGTGGACGGGCAGGCCGAGCCCGCGGGCCACGTCGTTCCCGGTGCCGGCGGCGATGATCGCCAAGGTCGTCCTGGTCTCCGCCGCGAGCTCGACCCCGAGGTGGACCATGCCGTCACCGCCGACGACCGCGAGCACGTCGAGCCCCTGCGCGATGGCACCGAGCGCGCGGTCACGAGCGGCGGCATACGTCTCGTCCGACAGGTCCAGGACCTCGTGCCCGGCCGCCCGCATCCGCTGGGCGACCGCGAGCCCCAGCGACATGCCGCGGTTCTTGCCGGACGTGGGGTTCACGACCAGGCCGACGCGCTTGGTCACAACGACGATGCTTCGTCGTCGGGCACCTCGACCCAGTCGGGCCGGTTCTTGCGCCGGCCTCGCTCGATCAGCTTGCTGACGAGGATGGCCGCCACGTAGAGGATGCACAGCGGGACGGCCAGCAGGAACATCGTGAAGGCGTCCGGAGTCGGCGTCGCGATCGCCGAGAGGACGAAGATCCCGAAGATCGCCGGCCGCCAGGCCTTGATCATCGCGGAGGCGGGGAGGATGCCGATGGCGTTGAGGGCCACCAGGAAGACCGGCATCAGGAAGGCGCAGCCGAAGGCCAGGATGAACCTGGTGACGAAGGAGAAGTAGTCACTGACCTGCTGGATGTTGGACGCGCCCGGCGGAGTGAAGCCGTAGAGCACTTCCAGCACCTTCGGCAGCACGTAGTAGGCCAGGGCGCAGCCCGCGAGGAACAGGGGGACGGTCGCCGCGATGAAGGCGAGCGAGATCCGGCGCTCTTTCTTCGTGAGGCCCGGCACGATGAAGGCCCAGAGCTGGTAGAGCCACACCGGGCTGGAGAGCAGCACGCCGACGAAGATCGACAGGCTGACCTGCTGGGAGAAGGCGGCCGTGGCGTTGCCGAAGTTCAGGCTGATGACGCTCGTGGGGTTCTGGTTCTTGTACTCGTTGAACGGGGCCGCCAGCTGGTCGTAGACCCGCTCGTAGAAGATCCAGCCCAGCACCGCTCCGGCGAGGAGGGTGACCGCCGAGATGAGGAACCGTCGGCGGAGCTCGCGCAGGTGGTCACCGAGGGACATCCGCCCCTCGGGGTTGCGGGCACGCCGGAAGGCCATGGTCGTGTGTCTGGGGAAGGAAGCGGGCGACTCTAGGAGGCGCCGGAGCTGTTGTCCGTGCGCGGGGTGTTGTCCTCGCGGATCGGGTTGGTGCCCTCGGTGCCGGGGCTCGCGCCGGCGTCCTTGACCGTCTCGCCCTTGACGGTGTCGGAGCTCGCCGCCGACTTGCCGTCGTTCTTCATCTCCTCGACCTCGGACTTGAAGATGCGCATCGAGCGACCGATGGAGCGTGCGGCGTCCGGAAGGCGCTTGAAGCCGAAGAGCACGACCAGGAGGACGAGCAAGATGATGAGGTGCCAGCCCTCGAACAGTCCGCGCATGGTACTCATTTCCTCTCGGTCACCGGGTGACCATGATGTCGATCGTGCCGTGGGTGCGGCACTGCAGTCAGTCTAGGTGCCGGGCCCAGCTGGGACGCCGCGCAGCCAGCCGGGCGCGCCGCTGCTGCTTCAACGAGGCACGGGTGGCGTCGCGTTCCCGCCGCAGCTGACGCGGGTCACCGAAGATGTCGGGCGTGGGCGGAGGAGGTCGCTCCCCGAGGCGGTCGGTCTCGGCCTGCAGCGCCGCCACCGTCCGAGAGGAGTGGCCGACCTCGGCCGTGAGCTCCTTGAACTGGCCCCAGACGCCCCAGGCACGGGTCGCCAGGTAGGCCAGCGCGATCAGCACCAGCAGCGCCCAGATCAGGATCCACCACCACACGGGACGACCCTACTCGTAGGCCCGGAGGGCCTCCTGTGCGCCCTCGCGCACGGAGGCGGCCACGTCGTCCGGGGCGAGGACCGTGCCGCGGCCCCCGAGCCGCCAGACCAGCCGCCGCAGCCAGAGCGTGTCGGCGGTGCGCAGGGTGACCGTCTGTGACCCGTCGGGCTCGGTCCGGACCGAGTCGACCGGGTAGTAGTCGCTGACCCAGGTGGCGCCGGGGAGGAGTCGCAGCGTGACGGGTGTGTCGTCCGGTCGAGGGGTGAACGCCCCGGCGTCGAGATCCCTCAGCTGGGCGTCGGGTGGGGGCGTGCCGTCCTCGTCGAGGACGTCGAGGCGGGCGATCCGGTCCATCCGGAAGGTGCGGGTGTCCTGGGCCAGGTGGCACCAGCCCTCGAGGTACCAGCGCGAGTCGAGGTTCACCACGCGCATCGGGTCGACGTCGCGCTCGGTGGCCTCGTCACGGCTCGGCACGAGGTAACGCAGGTGCACCCGGCGGTGACCCTCGACGGCGCGGCGGGCGTCGGACAACAGGTCGGCCTCCACCCCTTCGCTGATCGCCACCTCGACGCGGGCTGCGGCCTCGGCGCTGGCCCCGGTGGCCTGCTCGAGCTTGGCCATCGCCCGCTCGATGGCGTCCCTCTCCCCCAGGCCGGGCACGGAGGCCAGCGCTCGCAGCCCGACCATCAGGGTCAGGGCCTCGTCACGTCCGAGCCGCAGCGGCCGCGCGATGGTGTCGGCGTTGGTCACGAAGACCCTGCCGTTCTCCCACTGGGCGTCGATCAGCTCGTCGGGCATCTGTCCGTAGCCACAGAGGTAGAGCAGGCGCAGGTCGGTCTCGAGCTGCTCGACGGTGATGCCCAGCTCGGCTGCGGCCCGGTCGAGGTCGATGCCCTGTCGCGCGACCAGCCACGGCACCATCGTCAGCAGCCGGGCCAATCGGTCGGTGGCCGTCTCCGGAGCGGTCTTGCCCTTCTTGGGCGGCGGCGTCATGCCGCACCCCCTGAGTGTGCCGCCAGCGCCCCACGCAGTCGCTGGACGACCAGCTCGCGCACCTCGGGTGGGGACGTGACGACCACGTCGGCGCCGTAGCCGCACACCTCGTCGGCCAGCGCGTCGTCGTCACCGAACGGCACCACGAGCTCGGTCCACTCCCCCAGGTCGGTGCTGCTCGTGGCGCGGCGACGCAGGGTGTTGCCCCGGTCGGCCCGGACGCGGACGACCGCATCACGGGTCGGCTGCTCACCCACGGAGGTGCGGATCATCTCCTGAGCCCGGTGGTCGGCGGGCACGGCATACGGCTGGGCCTTCTTGACCTCGGTGACGTCGCCGTCGATGCGCGACAGGCGGAACACCCTCGCCGCCCCCCGGTCCAGGTCGAAGCCGGTGAGGTACCAGCGACCGTGCCACGACGCCAGCCCCCAGGGCTGCACGACGCGGGTCATCACCTCGCCCTCACCGCCGGTGCGGTAGCCGAAGGAGATCGTGCGCTGGCCGACCACGGCGTTCTTGACGGGCTCGAAGGCCGGCTCGCTGGTGCCGAGCCGGGGCTCGATGCCGATCAGCGAGTCGCCGTCACGCTCGATGCCGGCGGCCTTGAGCTTCCGCAGCGCCTGGGCGGCCGGACCCGCGAGCGACG
The DNA here is from genome assembly GCF_039531795.1 of Pedococcus bigeumensis. Taxonomy (NCBI): domain Bacteria; kingdom Bacillati; phylum Actinomycetota; class Actinomycetes; order Micrococcales; family Intrasporangiaceae; genus Pedococcus; species Pedococcus bigeumensis. The sequence goes on from NZ_BAAAQS010000001.1 coordinate 1,432,394, forward strand.
CGTGCGCCCAGGTGCGGCTGGCCAGACCCAGCACGGCGAGCTCGTCGGCCTCGAAGGAGATGTCGGGGAGGGCGTACTCGCGCTGGTCGATGCGGTAGCCCACCTCGTCGTCCCAGGCGCCACCGATGTCCTCGGTGACGAGCGGGATGCCGAGCTCGCGCAGCTCGTCCTTGTCACGCTCGAACATCCGGTCGAAAGCCTCGTCGCTCGTGGCATCGCCGTACTGCGGGACGACGGCACGGATCCGCGACTTGGGCAGGGGGCGGCGGGTGTAGAGCAGGCAGAGCACGAGGTTGAGCAGGCGCTCGGTCTTGGCCGCCGGACCGGTGGGGGAACTCACCCGCCCGACGCTACCCGAGTGCGACCCGCCCCTCGTGGCTAGTCTGCGTGTCGTGATGCAGTGGCGCGAGGGAACGGTCGAGCAGGTGCGTGGCCAGTGGCCGGGCGCCGTCGAGTATGCCGTGCGGCTGAAGCCCGCCGGCGCTGCTGCAGCCGAGGTGGCCGGCGACGACGTGGTGCGGGCGCTGGCCTACACCGCCCTGGTCGGTGAGCCACAGGTCGGCGACCGGGTGCTGCTCAACGCCTCCGCACTGCTGCGCGGGCTCGGCACCGGCGGCCTGGCGTTCATCGTCGCGGCCCCCGACCGGCTGCCGGCCGACCCGGTGGGTTCGCCGGGGCACATCGTCAAGGCGCGGTACACCCCGCAGCAGCAGATGTTCATGGCGGTGGACGAGCAGGACAGCCCGCACCACGACGTCATGACCGGACCGCTGGCGACGGCGGGAGACCTGCAGGGCATGCCGGTCGTCGTGGCCGACCTCCACTCGGCCCTACCAGCGGTGCTGGCCGGCATCCGGCTCGACCGCCCCCAGGCCCGGGTGGTCTACCTCATGACGGACGGTGGAGCGCTGCCCCTCGCCTTCTCCCGCACCGTCGCCACCCTCACCGCGCACGGCTGGCTGGCTGGCACCGTGACGGTCGGGCAGGCCTACGGCGGTGAGCACGAGGCCGTCACCCTGCACTCCGGACTACTGGCCGCCCGCCACGTGCTGGGGGCCGACCTCGCGATCGTCATCCAGGGGCCGGGCAACGTCGGCACCGGGACCGCCTGGGGCTACACCGGTGTCGCCGCCGGCGAGGCGCTCAACGCCGTCGGCACCCTCGGCGGCCGCGGGGTTGCCGCGCTCCGGGTGTCGGACGCCGACCAGCGCGACCGGCACCGCGGGATCTCCCACCACAGCACGACCGCCTACGGGCGGGTCTGCCTCGTGGCGGCGGACGTCCCCCTGCCCACGGACCCCTCGGAGTTCGGGCTGCTGGTCGCCGACCAGGCCCACGCCCTGGTGCGCAACGCCCAGGGCGCCCTGCGGGTCAGGGACGTCGACGCCGACGGCCTGGACGCCGCCCTGCGGGCCGTCCCGGTGACCCTCTCGACGATGGGCCGGGGCCTCGACGAGGACCACGCGGCGTTCCTCTACAGCGCAGCAGCCGGGCGGCATGCCGCCCGGCTGCTGGAGAGCTGACTGCTCAGCTGGAGCGCGACCCGCTCAGCGCACGTCCACGAGGTCGACGACGAAGATCAGCGTCTCGCCGCCCTTGATCGCGGCACCGGCGCCGCGGTCGCCGTAGCCCAGGTGCGGGGGGATGACCAGCTTGCGCCGGCCGCCGACCTTCATGCCCACGATGCCGTCGTCCCAGCCACGGATGACCTGGCCGACGCCGAGCCGGAAGTCGAGGGGCGCGCCGCGGTTCCAGGAGGCGTCGAACTCCTCGCCGGTGGAGTGGGCGACGCCGACGTAGTGCGCCGAGATGGTGTCGCCGGCTCCGGCCTCCTGGCCGTCACCCTCGGTGATGTCCTCGATGACCAGCTCGGCCGGGGCCGCGTCGCCGGGGAAGTCGATCTCGGGCTTGGTGGTGTTGGGGTCGAAACCCATGGGGGGTGCTCCTTCGCAGGGGAATGGTCGGGATGGGGTGGTACGGGTGGGGCCGAGCTCGGGTCAGTACGCCGCGAGCTCGGGTCAGTACGCCGCGAGGATGTCGACGACGAACACGAGCGTGTCGGTGCCCTTGATCTTCGGGGGGCTGCCGGCGGCACCGTAGCCGTCCGCCGGCGGGACCACCATCAGGACGCGGCTGCCGACGGTCCTGCCGACCAGCTGGGCGTCCCAGGCCTTGATGACCTGCTGCTTGCCGATCACGGTCTCGAAGTACTTGTCGGGGCTGTTGGCGGAGGAGTCGAAGACCGACCCGTCCTTCCAGAGCGCACCCGTGTAGGTCACCCGGATGGTCTGGCCGGCGGCCACCTTGGCGCCCGAGCCCTCCACGAGCAGCTGGCCCACCGTCTTGGTCGGCGGCTTCTTGCCCTTGGGGATGGTGATCGTGGCGGCCTTGCCCGGCTCGACCGTGACGGTCGGCAGGCCCGCGGCGGGCTTGACCTCCTTGCCCTCCGCGGAGGCCAGCGGCTTGGTCGCCGCCAGCACGTCCATGAGGAAGACGACCGTGTCGGTGCCCGCGACCTTGATCTCCGCGTTGCCCTGGGTGCCGAACGCGTCCTTGGGAGGCATCGCCACCAGCACGCGCGAACCGATCTTCTGGTTCAGCAGGCCCTTCTTGAGGCCGGGGAGCAGGTCGCTCGCCCCGAGGTTCAGGCCGAGGTTCTGCTTGCCGAAGTTGCTGTCGAGCACCGAGGAGTCCTTGCCGTTGAGCAGGACGTACTTCAGACTCACGATCTCGTCGCCCTTGACCGGTGCGCCGGAGCCGGCCTTGACCACCTTGGTCGTCGTCTCGGCCACCGAGAGCGGCTTGGGGTTGACCGTCACGGTCGGGGCGGTGGTGTCGCTTCCTCCGGTCACCGTGATCTTGTCGAGCGCGGAACCCTTGGACTCCTTGGTGTCACCGCAGCCGGTGAGCGCCAGGGCTGCCGCCAGGGCGGCGGCAGTGAGGGCAGGAAAACGTCGCAGATGCACGGTGAAGGACTTTCGCTGGGGGCGGGGAACCAGCGCCCACCATAACCTTCACGGCTGGCAAAGCCCGATTCGTCCCGGTATGCCGAGCACGCGGCATACCGCGTCGGGGCCTCAGCCGCGCATGCCCTCGATGAGCCGGTCGACCCGCGCGTCCACCGCGGCGAAGGGGTCCTTGCAGAGCACGGTGCGCTGGGCCTGGTCGTTGAGCTTGAGGTGCACCCAGTCGACGGTGAAGTCGCGACGGTGCTCCTGCGCGGCCTTGATGAAGTCACCCCTCAGCTTGGCCCGCGTGGTCTGCGGCGGCACCGTCTTGGCCTCGAACACCTCCGGGTCGGTGGTGATGCGGGCTGCCCGCCCGTGCTTCTGGAGCAGGTAGAAGACGCCACGCTCGCGGTTGACGTCGTGGTAGGCGAGGTCGAGCTGGGCGATCCGGGCGTGCTCCATCGGGAGGTCGTGCTTGGCCATGTAGCCGGTGATCAGCTTGTGCTTGATCACCCAGTCGATCTCGGTGTCGACCAGCGACAGGTCGCCGGAGTCGACCGCGCGGATGGTGCGCTCCCACAGGTCGAGGACCTGCTTGTGGATCGGGTCCTCGAGGCCCTCGCGGTCGGCGAAGGCCTGCGCGCGCTCGAGGTACTCGGACTGGATCTGCAGCGCGGACAGCTCCCGTCCGTTGCTGAGCCGGACCGTCTTGCGCCCCGTCATGTCGTGGCTCATCTCGCGGATCGCCCGGATCGGGTTCTCCAGGGTGAGGTCGCGCACCACCATGCCGGCCTCGATCATCCGGAGCACGAGGTCGGCCGACCCGACCTTGAGCATCGTGGTGGTCTCGCTCATGTTCGAGTCGCCGACGATCACGTGCAGCCGGCGGTAGCGCTCGGCGTCGGCATGGGGCTCGTCGCGGGTGTTGATGATCGGACGGCTGCGGGTGGTCGCCGACGAGACGCCCTCCCAGATGTGGTCGGCGCGCTGGCTGACGCAGTAGGTCGCGCCCTTGGAGGTCGTGACGACCTTGCCGGCCCCGCAGGTGATCTGGCGGCTGACCAGGAACGGGATGAGCACGTCCGACAGCTGCTGGAACTCCCCCGCCCGGCCCACCAGGAAGTTCTCGTGACAGCCGTAGGAGTTGCCGGCCGAGTCGGTGTTGTTCTTGAAGACGTAGATCTCGCCCTCGATGCCCTCCTCGGCGAGCCGCTCCTGGGCGTCTGCCACCAGGCCCTCGATGATCCGCTCCCCGGCCTTGTCGTGGACCACGAGCTGGCGCACGTGGTCGCACTCCGGGGTGGCGTACTCGGGGTGGGAGCCGACATCGAGGTAGAGCCGGCTGCCGTTGGACAGGAACACGTTGGAGGAGCGGCCCCACGAGACGACCTTGCGGAAGAGGTAGCGGGCGACCTCGTCCGGGGTCAGCCGTCGCTGCCCCTCGAACGTGCACGTGATGCCGTACTCGTTCTCGATCCCGAAGATCCGCCGGTCCATGAACCCACTCTAGGCTTTACCAGCCTCAGGGCCGCGAGGTTGACGGTCCGTGGAATCATGGGCGCCATGCCCGACGCCCACGCAGCGGACGCGGGGACCCGTGCGACCGGTTCGACCACCACGCAAGTGGGCGACCTCACGCGGCACACCCAGTCCATCCTCGAACGCGCCCAGGCGTATGCCGACGCCATGCGAGCCGAGACCGACCAGGTCCTGGCCACCGCACGGGCGGATGCCGCGCGCATCCGTGACGAGGTCCAGACCCTGCTCGACGACGCGCAGCGCCAGCACGCCGACGCCGTGCGTGAGCGCGAGCAGGCCGACCGCGCGCTGGCCGAGGCGACCCGCGAGGCGGAGTCGCTCGTCTCCGACGCCGCCGAGCAGGCCTCGATGCTCAACGAGTCGGCGACCCGCACCAGCGACGAGGTGGTCACCTCCGCGCGAGCCGAGGCGTCGGCCATCCTCGAGGACGCCACCACCCGCGCCGAGGCCCTGCGCGCCAGTGCCCAGAGCGACTACGACGCGGCGATGGCCCGGTATGCCGCACACGAGGCCGAGCGCGACGCCGACTTCCGAGCCGGTGTCGAGAAGATGGACGCCCACTTCGCCGAGCGCGAGGAGCAGGAGCAGGCCACCCGGGTCGCTCTGCTGGAGGAGGCCACCGCCGCGGCCACGAAGCATCGCGAGGACGCGCAGGTCGAGGCCGAGCGGATGATCGGCGCCGCCGCGATCCACGAACAGGAGACGGCCGCCAAGGCGGCCACCCTGCTGGAGCAGGCACGGACCGACGCCCAGGAGCGCCTCGACCGGGCCCATGCCGAGGCCGGCGAGATCATGACGCAGGCCGAGGACCACCTCAAGTGGGGCCAGGACACGGTGCGTCGGATCCTCGACGAGGGTGACGCCGAGGTGCGCCGGATGCGCAAGGAGACCCACCGCGAGCTGGCGGCCCGGGTGCGCTCACGGCGTCAGCTGATCCAGACCGCCCTGGCCCAGACCGCCCACCGGGCCCGCTCCGACCGCGAGTCGGCCAGGCTGGAGTCCGACCGGCTCCGCGCCCAGGCCGAGGCCGTGATGGCCGCCGCGCAGGCGCAGGCCGAGCGCACCACCGCCGCCGCGGCCGCCGAGGCCGAGCGGGTGCGCTGGACCGCTGCCGAGACCGAGCGTGCGGCCGACGAGCGCGCCGCGCGGCGGCTCGAGGAGGCCGAGAAGGCGGCGCGCCTCGTCAGGGAGCGGACCGCCCAGGAGATCGAACGCCTGCAGCGCGAGACGCACGAGTCCCACCGGCAGGCCCGCGAGGAGCTGGTCACGACCACCGCCCAGGCCCGTGCCGACGCGGACCGGGTGCGCGAGGAGGCTCGTGCCATGCTCGAGCGCGCGCGCTCCGAGGTGGCCGCGCTGGCCTCCCGCCGCGAGGACATCACCACCCAGCTGGGTCACCTCTCGGGCGTGATCAACGCCCTCGCCGTCCCCGAGAAGGCCGCGAACCCCTCGGCCGACGACAGCGTCGCGGACCTCCCCGACGCCCCGGAAACCCCCGATCCCATCCCCCACCGAGAACGGAACGACCATGAGTGACACGACCTCCTTCCGCAGCGTGCTGCGCGGCTACGACCCGGCGCAGGTCGACCAGTGGCGGGCCGAGCACGCGGGCGCCCTGGAGCAGGCGCGCCAGGAGGCTGCCGAGCGCACCGTCGAGGTCAGCGAGCTGCGGGCCGCGCTCGCTCGCGCCCAGGACGAGCAGTCGGGCACCGCCCAGGCGCTCGCCGCGCTGCGCGAGGAGCAGAGCAAGGCCGCCGCCCCGACCTACGCCAACCTCGGCGAGCGGATCGGCACGATCCTCAGCCTCGCCGACGAGGAGGCCGACGAGATCCGGTCCAACGCGCGGGCCGACGCCGACACCCTCAAGGGCACCACCACGCTCGAGGCCGACCGCGTCCGCGCGGAGGCGGACCGCTATGCCGAGGACGTTCGCACCAAGGCCGACGCGCAGGCCACCCAGGTCGTCGAGAAGGCCAAGCAGCAGGCCGACGCGATCCTCGACGACGCCGACCGCGAAGCCTCCGCACGGCGTGAGGAGGCCGAGGCGTTCTACGAGCACCAGCGCGCCCGGGCCGCCTCGGCCGCCGCCGACTTCGAGGCCACCCTCGGCCAGCGCCGCGACAAGGCGGCCGCCGAGTTCTCCGCGCAGATGGCCGCCCAGCAGGACGCCCTGACGCAGGCGCAGGAACGCGCCTCCACCCTGTCGGCCGACAGCGAGCGGGCGCACGCCGAGGCGCAGGCCGAGAGCCAGCGCGCCCTCGAGGCGGCCAAGGCGGAGGCCGAGCAGTTGGTCGCCTCCGCACGCGAGCAGGCCGAGCGCATCCGTCGCGACTCCGAGCGCGAGCTGTCGGCAGCGACGCAGCGCCGTGACAGCATCACCGCGCAGCTGAGCAACGTCCGGCAGATGCTGGCGACCCTCGGTGGCGCTGCGATGGTCGACGGGCTCGACGACCACCAGGACGCTGCGGCCAAGCCGTCGGCGGGCCAGCCGGTCGCGGAGACCGCACCCGGGTCGAGCGCCGAGTCCGGCGCCGCGACTGACCCCGAGGCTGCGGCCGACGGGCCGGTCGACGAGGTGGCTCCGCACGACGAGGCCGAGCCGCACGACGAGGCCGAGCCGGTCGACGAGCTCGACGACGCTGACGAGTCCGCTGACGGTGCCACTGACGCCGACGAGGAGCCCGAGGGCACCCAGGACGAGGACGCCGCCAAGGCCGACGCGAAGGCCGACGCGAAGGCGGGCACGCGGGCCTGACCCATGGCGCTACTCGTGCTCGGTGGGACCGCGTGGCTGGGCCGTGAGGTCGCTGCCGCGGGCGTGGCGCTGGGCCAGGAGGTCACGATCCTGGCCCGGGGCCGGTCCGGGGCCCCACCCGACGGCGTCGAGGTCGTCCGCGCGGACCGCGGCGAGCCCGGCGCCTACGCCGAGGTGCGGGACCGCGACTGGGACGTCGTCGTCGACGTCGCGCGCCAGCCGAGCCACGTGGCCGGGGCACTGGAGGCGCTCGGCGACCGCACCGGGTCCTGGGTCTTCGTCTCCTCCGCCTCCGTCTACGCGGGTGACCAGGTCCCGGGCGCGGACGAGACGGCTGAGCTGCTGGCCGCCCACGAGGCCGACGACGAGGGCTGGGAGACCTACGGCGCGCGCAAGGTGGCCGGCGAGCGGCTCGTCCTCGCGGCCGTGGGCGACCGTGCCCTGGTCGCGCGCTCCGGGCTGATCGCCGGTCCCGGCGACCACACCGACCGCACCGGATACTGGCCGCTGCGCTTCGCTCACCCGGCGAGTCCTGACGATGCGGTGCTGGTGCCCGACACCCCACTGCTGACCCAGGTGCTCGACGTCCGCGACCTCGCCGGCTGGCTCGTCCGCGCCGGACTCTCCCGGGCCAGCGGCGTGGTCAACGCGAGCGGCCCGACCATCCCCCTGGCCGACCACCTCGCAGTCGCCCGGACTGTCGCCGGCCACACCGGCGCCGTGGTCCCCGTCGACCAGGACTGGCTGGCGGCCCGCGAGGTCGCCCCCTGGTCGGGTGAGCGGAGCCTGCCGCTCTGGCTGCCGCTGCCGGAGTATGCCGGGTTCATGGCCCGCAGCACGGCCGCGGCCGAGGCCCTCGGGCTGGTCGCCCGACCGCTCGAGCAGACCTTGGCCGACACCCTGGCGTGGGAGGTGGCGTCCGGTCCGGGACGGCCCCGCAAGGCCGGGCTGTCGCCCACCGACGAGCTCGCCCTGCTGGTCGACGCCCGGAGCTAGGTCGACGCCACACCCTCGGCGCCCGGATGTGGGCACAGTCGCCATGTCCACGACCCGGCAGCCTGCGTAGCGTCGCAGTCGCGCCCAGGAGGCGGTGCCCGCCGGGATGACGAGGGAGACACGTGCTGCAGCAGGGCCGACAGCTCGCCACGGATCACGTGGAGGTCGGTGACGGGCGGCTGGCAGTGCACCGGCTGGCCGAGGCCGCGTCCGGGTCATCGACGGTGGTCGCCCTGCACACCATCTCGTCGAACGCCTTGAGCTGGGTGCCCGTGGCGCGGGCCCTCACCGGACGGGTGGGGGTCCTCGCGCCCGACCTGCGCGGCCGAGCCGAGAGCTCCACGCTGCGCTCGACCGGTCTGGCCGACCACGTGGCCGACGTGGTGCGGGTGCTCGACCACTACGAGCTGGAGCGCCCGGTGCTGGCGGGCCACTCGATGGGCGCGTTCGTCGCGGCCCTTACCGCCGCGACCCATCCCGACCGGGTGGCAGGAGTCGTGTTGGTCGACGGTGGACTCGCGTTCCCCTCCCCCGGGACGTTCGACGTCGACGAGGTGCTGCACAGCATCATCGGTCCGGCGATGGACCGGCTGTCGATGACCTTCGACGACGAGGCGGCCTACCTGCGGCACTGGCGCGGGCACCCGGCGATGGGTCCATTGCTGGGCTCGCCTGCGGGAGGCGACCTCACGGCATACCTGCTGCACGACCTGGCCGGGGCCCCCGGTCAGATGCGCTCGACGAGCTCACTGGAGTGTGTGCGGGCCGACTGGGCCGACCTCATGAGCGACCCTGCGACGCTGAGCGCCGTGCACACCCTCCAGTGCCCCAGCCACCTGTTCTGGGCGGCTCGGGGTCCGCTGGGGCAGCCCGAGGGCCTCTACACCGCCGAGCGCATCGCCCGCGCCCGCCTGCCGAGGGATGTCGCCGTCACCGGGCTGGACGCCGACCACTACGGCAGCCTGCTCGAGGCCTCGTCGGTGCGGCTGGTCGCGGAGGGCGTCACCCGGCTGGCGGGTGTACCAGCATCCGGACGCGACATCCACGCCTCGGGCAGATAACGGCATGTTTGGTCCCGACAAACATCGCGTTACCTTCGAGAGGACCGTCATGGCCACCCTGCGACTGGGCGACGACGCCCCCGACTTCACCGCCCAGACCACCGAGGGCGAACTGACCTTCCACGACTGGAAGGGCGACGGCTGGGCCGTGCTGTTCAGCCACCCTGCCGACTTCACGCCGGTCTGCACCACCGAGCTCGGGCGCGTCGCGCAGCTCAAGGACGAGTGGGCCGCGCGCAACACCAAGGTGCTCGCCGTCTCCGTGGACGCCCTCGAGGACCACACCGCGTGGAAGTCCGATATCGAGGAGGTGTCCGGCGCCGCCGTCACCTACCCGATCGTCGCCGACCAGGACCGCGAGGTCGCCGAGCTCTACGACATGATCCACCCCGGCGCGGGCGACACCTCGCCGGTCCGCTCCGTGTTCCTCATCGACCCGGCCGGCAAGGTGCGGCTGTCGCTGACCTACCCCAAGAGCGCCGGCCGCAACTTCGACGAGATCCTGCGCGCCCTCGATGCGTTGCAGGTCAACGACGCCGGCCCGTTCTCGACGCCGGTCGACTGGAAGGTCGGCGAGCGGATCATCGTGGCCCCGACGGTCACGACCGAAGACGCCCGGGCCCGGTTCAAGGGCGTCGAGGTGGTCAAGCCCTACCTGCGCTACGCCGAGGCGCCGAGCGCCTGACGCCGGCGCGGCCTACGTTGGGGGTCATGACCCCAGCCAGCACGCCCTCCGACCGCCCCGTCGCCAGCCACCCCGTCCCCGTCGCCGACGGTGAGGTGCCCGCCGACCTCTACCTGCCCGAGGCCGGCACCGGCCCCGGCGTCGTGCTCTTCCAGGAGATCTTCGGCGTCACCGACTACATCCGCGGTCGGGCCCAGGACCTGGCCGACCTCGGCTACGTCGTGCTGGTCCCCCACGTCTACTGGCGGGTGGGCGACGAGGTGGTCAGCGAGGCTGCCGACGGGCTGCCGCGGGCGATGGAGCTGCTCGGCAAGGTCGACTGGGACGCGGCCGTCCGTGACGGTGCCGCGGCGCTGGACGCGCTCCAGGACCTCCCGGCGGTCGACGGACCGGTCGGCGTGCTCGGGTTCTGCTTCGGCGGCGGGCTCGCGTTCAACGTCGCGGCCGTGACCGGCGCGGCAGGAGCCGGCCCCGACGCGCTGGTGAGCTACTACGGCTCGGCGCTGCCCACCCTGCTCGGGCTCGCCCCGCAGGTGAGCGCACCCAGCCTGCACCACTTCGGCCTGGACGACGCCTACATCCCGGTCGACACCGTGCACGAGATCGAGGCCGCGGTGACCGCCGCCAACGACGACGTGACGTTCCTGACCTACGCCGGCGCCGGGCACGCCTTCGACAACCCGTCGCCGGTGTTCCACCACGAGGGCGCCTCGCAGGAGGCCTGGGCCGCGACGACCGCCTGGCTGGCCGAGAAGCTGCCGGTGTGACCCCTACTCGGTGGCCGGCCCGGTGCCCTGCTCGGGGCGCTGGGTCTGCGGGTTGCTCGACTCGTCGCGGGGCGACCCCTCACCCGTGAGGGTGTCGTGCCGACCCGGCGTGGGGTCGTCCTCGGCGGGGGCGTCGCTGGTCGGGTCCTCGGTGCTGAGCAGGGCGTCGAGCAGGCCGCCACCGATCCGGCGGAAGGTCCGGCGCGGACGCTCGCGGTCGAGCACGGCCACCTCGAGCTGGGCGGCCGTGAGGGTGCGCGGGGGGCCACCCGCGGGTGCGGCCGGGTCCTGGCTCAGCAGCCCGACGGCGAGGCTGAGCGCGTCGCCGAGGCTCAGCCCGGGGCTCCAGCGGGCCTTGAGCCCGGTCTCGATCGTCTCGGCGGCCCCGCCCATGGCCACGAAGCCGAGCTCGTCAGCCACCGACCCGTCGTAGGTGAGCCGGTAGATCTGGTCCTCGTCGGCGGTCGTCCCGACCTCGGCGACGACGATCTCGACCTCGTAGGGCTTGGACTCCTGGGTGAAGACCGTCCCGAGGGTCTGCGCGTAGGCGTTGGCCAGACCGCGCGCGGTCACGTCGGTGCGGTCGTAGGAGTAGCCGCGCAGGTCGGCATACCGGACGCCCGCGACGCGGAGGTTCTCGAACTCGTTGTACTTGCCGACCGCTGCGAAGGCGATGCGGTCGTAGATCTCGGAGACCTTGTGGAGGGCCCGCGAGGGGTTCTCGGCGACGAACGCGATGCCCTTGTCGTAGCCGAGCACGACCACGGAGCGGCCCCGGGCGATTCCCTTGCGGGCGTAGTCGGCCCGGTCCTTCATGAGCTGCTCGGGCGAGACGTAGAACGGCATGCTGGTCATCGCGCGCCTCCCGGGTTGCCCTGTCGTGCGGCGATGACGGCCTCGACCACCTCGCGCAGCTCGTCGTCGGACACGAAGCGCACGCCGTCGACGCCGACCACGGCCACGGTGGGCCAGATCCGCCGACCCACGTCGGGGCCCCCGGTGGCGGAGTCGTCGTCGGCCGCGTCGTAGAGGGCCTCCACGACCACGCTGACGACCTCGTCGGCAGTCAGGCCCGGGCGCCAGACCTTCTTGAGCGCTCCCCGTGCGAACAACGAGCCGGAGCCGACGCTGTGGTGGTCGTGCTCCTCATAGCACCCGCCCGTGACGTCGTAGGAGAAGATCCGGCCGAGCTGGCGGTCGAGGTCGTAGCCCGCGAACAGGGGCACGACCGACAGGCCCTGCATGGCCATCCCGAGGTTCGACCTGATCATCGAGGCGAGGCGGTTCGCCTTGCCCTCCAGCGAGAGCAGCGTGCCCTCGATCTTCTCGTAGTGCTCGAGCTCGACCTGGAACAGCTTGACCAGCTCGATCGCGATCCCGGCGGTGCCGGCGATCCCGACGGCGGAGTACTCGTCCCCCGCGAAGACCTTCTCCATGTCGCGGTTGGCGATGATGTTGCCCATCGTGGCGCGCCGGTCACCGGCCATCACCACCCCACCGGTGAAGGTGGCGGTGACGATCGTCGTGCCGTGGGGTGCCTCGAGCGTGCTCCCCGGAGGCAGCACGCGACGGGACGGCAACAGGGAGGGGGCGTGGGCGCCGACGAACTCGGTGAACGAGGACGACCCGGCGGAGAGGTATGCCGCGGGGAGCTTGCCCGCGTCGGCGCCAGTGGTCACTGGCCGCCCTTCTGGACGAAGCCGCGGACGAACTCCTCAGCGTTGGACTCGAGCACGCCGTCGATCTCGTCGAGGACGCTGTCGATGTCGGAGTCGAGGTTCTCCTTGCGGGCCGTCGCCTCCGGCGCCGCGGGAGTGGGCTCGGGCGCCTCGTCGGGGGCGTCGTCGCGACGTTGTGGCCGGCTCTGCTCTTGGCTGGGCATTGGTGGGACCTCTCACTCGCGGGGCTTGCGTTCAACCTATCCCGATGCGGACGCCAACTCACGCAACAACGTGGCTGCGTCCGGACTGCGGTCGAGCAGGGGGCCGACCGTCGCCTTGGTGCCGCGCAGCGGTTCGAGCATCGGCACCCGCTGGAGCGACGGCTGCCCGGGGATGTCGAAGATGACCGAGTCCCACGATGCGGCGGCGATCTGGTCGGGGTACTTCTCGAGGCACTTGCCCCGGAAGTACGCCCTCGTGTCGGCCGGGGGCTCGCGGACCGCCTCGTGGACGACCTCGTCGCTGACCAGCTCCTCGAACCGGCCGGCCGCCCGCAGCTTGTGGAAGATCCCGCGGTCGGGTCGCACGTCGGACCACTGGATGTCGATCGCCCGCAGCCGGGAGTCCGACCAGTCGAGGCCGTCGCGGTCGATGTACCCCTGCATCACCTGCTGCTTGGCCACCCAGTCGAGCTCGCGGGACGCCTCCATGGGGTCGCGCTCGAGGCGGTCGAGGGTGACCGCCCACCACCGCATGACCTCGGCGGTGTCGTCGTCGAGCTCACCGGCGTAGCGGTTCGCCAGGTAGCGCTCGGCCAGGGCGTGGTAGCGCCACAACAGCTGCACGGCGGTGAGCTTCGTGCCGTCGCGCAGCTCCAGCAGGGCCTGGCAGGTGGGGTCGTGGCTGACCGCCTGGAGCGTTGCCACCGGGCGGGCCACGGTCAGGTCGACGTCGATCGCGCGGTCCTCGATCATCGCCAGCACGAGCGAGGTCATCCCGAGCTTCAGGAGGTTGGCGACGTCGCAGTGGTTGGCGTCACCGATGATGACGTGCAGCCGGCGGTAGAGGTCGGCCACCGCGTGCGGCTCGTCGCGGGTGTTGATGATCGGCCGCTTGAGCGTCGTCTCGAGACCCACCTCGACCTCGAAGAAGTCGCTGCGCTGGCTCAGCTGGTAGCCGGCGGTCCGCGAGTCCATGCCGATGCCGACCCGCCCCGACCCGGTGACGACCTGCCGGGCGACGAAGAACGGCACGAGGTGGCGCACGATGTCGGTGAAGGGCGTCTCGCGCCGCATCAGGTAGTTCTCGTGGGTGCCGTAGGACTGGCCCTTGCCGTCGGTGTTGTTCTTGTAGAGGTTCACCCCGGGTGGGACGTGGGAGAGCCGCCGGACGGACTCGGCCATGATCGCCTCCCCGGCCCGGTCGAAGGCGATCGCCGCGCGCGGGGAGGTGACCTCGGGTGAGGAGTACTCGGGGTGCGCGTGGTCCACGTAGAGCCGGGCGCCGTTGGTGAGCACCACGTTGGCGAGGGTGGGGTCCTCGTCGTCGGTCAGCTGGCTCGGGTCGGCGACGCTGCGGCCCATCTCGAACCCTCGCGCATCCCGCAACGGTGCTTCGTCGGCGTAGTCCCACGAGGCATGGGCGGCGCGGATCCCCTGTGCCGACGCGTACGCGTTGACGACCTGCCCGGAGAGGATCATCGGGTTGGCTGCGGGGTCGCCGGGCACGGAGATGCCGTACTCGGTCTCGATACCCATCACCCTGCGGACGGTCATGCCACTCCCGCGCTCATGGCCTCACCCTAGGTGAGAGAGTGGCGGACCATGCGGCACTCCCCATTCGCCCTCTACCCGCGGACCGCCCTCATCAGCGCGCTCCTGGACAGCGGGCTGCGCAAACCGGTCGAGCGCCAGTCCCTGGCGGAGATCCAGGCCGACCGCGGGACGGTTCCCCCGGACCGACCGCCGTTCTCGTGGGTCACGGGTCGGGTCGACCGGTCCGTGAGCATCACCTACGGCACCGCCAGGGCCCGTGACGGCTACGAGCTCCCGCTGCGGATCTACCGCCCCAGGGCCGTCCGCGACACCGACGTGGACGTGCCCGTCGTCGTCTTCGTGCACGGCGGGGGCTTCGTGCGGGGCAACGTCGTGGTCTACGACCCCCTCTGCACGCACCTCGCGGCCCGGGTGCGGGCCGTGGTCGTGAGCGTCGACTACCGGCTCGCGCCGGAGCACCGGGCACCGACGGCGGCCTTCGACGTGACCGATGCCATCGCCTGGGTGGCCGACCACGGCGTCGCGCTGCGCGCCGACACCAGCCGGATCGCGCTCTGCGGTGACAGCGCCGGGGGCAACCTCACGGCCGTGGCGGCCCAGCAGCTGCGCGACCGCGGCGGCTCGCCGGTCGTGCACCAGGCCCTGCTCTACCCCGCCACCGACATGACCCTGGCGTCGCCGTCCATCGCCCAGAACGCCGGCGCGCCGATGCTCACCCGGGCGAGCATCGTGACCTTCCGCGAGCTCTATGCACCGACCGGCTCCGACTGGCGCGACCCGCTGCTGTCCCCGCTCTTCGGCGAGCACGCTGGCCTGCCGCCGACCCTGGTCCAGACCGCCGACCTCGACCCGCTGCGCGACGACGGAGTGCGCTACGCCGACGCGCTGGAGGCCGCGGGAGTGTCGGTGCGGCTGACCAACTACGTGCGCGTGCCGCACGGTTTCGCGTCCATCCCGGGGATGGTGCCCAGCTCGGCCCAGCACCGCGCCGAGCTCGTCGGCGAGCTGCGGAGACACCTGTATGCCGCCGGCGCGCCAGAGCGCGGGCGCGCGGGTTAGGCTCGTCCCAGACCATCGGTCCGACCAGCCAACCCGGTCCGGCCACCCACCCACCAGGAGTGCCATTGCGGGACATCGTGGTCTTCAGCGGGAGCGCGCACCGCGCTCTGGCCAGTCGCATCTGTGACGCACTCGGGGTGGAGCTCTCCCCTGCCGACATCAAGCGCTTCAGCAACGACTGCCTCCAGGCCCAGCTGCTGGCGAACTGCCGTCAGCGCGACGTCTACATCGTGCAGCCTCTGGTGCCCCCCACCCAGGAGCACCTGATGGAGCTGCTCCTCATGATCGACGCGGCGCGAGGCGCCTCGGCCGCCCAGATCACCGCGGTCATCCCCCACTACGCGTATGCGCGCTCCGACAAGAAGGACGCCTCGCGGATCTCGCTCGGTGGCCGGCTGGTCGCCGACATGCTCGTGGCAGCCGGGGTGGACCGGGTGCTGACCATGACCCTGCACGCGCCGCAGGTCCACGGGTTCTTCTCCGTGCCGGTGGACCACCTCACCGCGATCGGCGTGCTCGCCGACCACTTCCGGGGCGGCGACCTCCAGAACTCCGTCGTCGTCTCGCCCGACCTCGGCAACGCCAAGACGGCCACCCAGTTCGCCCGGCTGCTGGGCCTGCCCGTCGCGGCCGGGTCGAAGCAGCGCCTGGGCGACGACCGCGTGATCATCGACTCCATCGTCGGTGACGTGACCGGCAAGCGCGCCATCATCCTCGACGACGAGATCGCCACCGGCGGGTCGATCGTGGAGCTGCTCGACCGGCTGGCCGACCTCGGCTGCACCCGCGCCGACGTCGCCTGCACGCACGGGCTGTTCGCCGGCAAGGCCGTCGAACGACTCCGCGACCACCCGATGATCGGCGAGGTGATCACGACCGACACCGTGCCGGCGCCGGCTCACTGGCCCGAGCTCCGGGTGCGGTCCGTGGCGCAGCTCTTCGCCGAGGCGATCAAGCGGATCCACGCCGGCGAGTCGGTCAGCAGCCTGTTCGACGGGGTGGACCCGACCCACGCCCCGCCGCAGGCCACCCTGTTCGACAAGGTCCATGCCTGAGCCCACCGCCGCGCGGCCCCTGCAGGCCTGGGTCGCCCTCGTGGTCGACCTCGGCTTCGTGGTGCTGTTCGCCACGATCGGCCGACTCAGCCACGACGAGGGCGTCACGCCCGGTGGCGTGCTCGGTGTCGCGTGGCCGTTCGTCGTGGCCCTGCTGGTCGGCTGGGCGGTGGCCCGCCGCAGGTCGGGCTGGCCGGTCCGGATGCCCGGGTCGTCGACGGTGTGGCTGGTCACGGCCGTGCTCGGACTGCTGCTCCGCGTGGCCACCGGCGGTGGCTTCGCCTGGAGCTTCGGGGTCGTCACCGTCGTCGTCCTGGGGCTCTTCCTCCTCGGCTGGCGCTGTGCCGTCGAGGTGCTGCGCTTCGCGGGTGCCGGACTCGGACGGTGGGCCGATCGGGCCGCCTCCCGGCGGTGACTCAGGGCTCCGATGGCTCAGGGCTCCGATGACTCAGGGCTCCGGTGACCAGCCTGGGGGTGCGAAGAGGTAGCCGAGCCGGTCACGCCAGTGTCGCGCCTGCCTGACCTGGCGGAACATCAGCGCGAGCTCGGCGTACTGCAGCCGGAACGGGTTGAAGGTCGCGACCGGGTGGGTCAGGCCGTAGGAGGGGCGTCGCTGCTCCTCGCAGAAGGTGCCGAACAACCGGTCCCAGACGATCAGGATGCCGCCGTAGTTGCGGTCGAGGTAGTCGGCGTCGCTGGCGTGGTGCACGCGGTGGTGGGAAGGCGTGTTGAAGACCAGCTCGATCGGCCGCCAGAGCTTGGGGATGGTCTCGGTGTGCACCCAGAACTGGTAGACCAGGTTGAGCGAGAAGACGAAGAAGATCATCCACGGTGGCAGGCCCACCAGCGGTAGCGGCACCCAGAAGAGCAGCTCGCCCCACGGGTTCCACTTCTGCCGCAACGCCGTCGTGTAGTTGAAGTGGACGCTGCTGTGGTGGGCCTGGTGCATCGCCCAGAGCACCCGGACGCGGTGGCTGCTGCGGTGGTAGGCGTACCAGAGCAGGTCCACGAGGAGCAGCGCGATGACCCAGGTCCACCAGTCGTGCGGGTCGAGGCGGAGGGGGGTCACGGCATACAGGGCGGTGTAGCCGACCAGCGCCAGCGCCCGGGCCGCGAGGTTGACCACCACGGAACCGGCGCCCATCGACAGGCTGGCCAGCGAGTCGCGCCGGGCGTAACCGCGCCGCGGCGCGTCCGCGTCGGTCTCCAGCACGCGCAGGGCGACGAGCTCGAGCACGATGAACGAGACGAAGAACGGCACGGCGAGGAGCGCAGGGTCCTGCAGCAGGTGGTCCACGCCCGCTATGTTACCGAGAGTAAGTTAGTGCCGGCTACCCCTTCGGCGGCGACGTCACAGGTACTGCCCGGTGTTCGCGACGTTGTCGATCGAGCGACCCGGCTCGGTCCCGCTCTTGCCCGTGACCAGCGTGCGGATGTAGACGATCCGCTCGCCCTTCTTGCCGGAGATGCGCGCCCAGTCGTCGGGGTTGGTCGTGTTGGGCAGGTCCTCGTTCTCCTTGAACTCGTCGACGCACGAGGCAAGCAGGTGGTCGACCCGGATGCCGCGCTGACCGGCGGTGAGGAAGTCCTTGATCGCCATCTTCTTGGCCCGGTCGACGATGTTCTGGATCATCGCGCCGCTGTTGAAGTCCTTGAAGTACAGGACCTCCTTGTCACCGTTGGCGTAGGTGACCTCGAGGAAGCGGTTCTCCTCGATCTCGGAGTACATCCGTTCCACGGTCGCCGTGATCATGGCGTCGACCGTGGCCTGCGGCGACCCACCGTGCTCGGCCAGGTCGTGCTCGTGCAGGGGCAGGTCGGCCACGAGGTACTTGGTGAAGATGTCCCGGGCGCTCTCGGCGTCGGGCCGCTCGATCTTGATCTTCACGTCGAGCCGGCCGGGCCGCAGGATGGCCGGGTCGATCATGTCCTCGCGGTTGGAGGCGCCGATCACGATGACGTTCTCGAGGCGCTCGACGCCGTCGATCTCGGACAGCAGCTGGGGCACGATGGTCGTCTCGACATCGCTGGAGACCCCCGACCCGCGGGTGCGGAACAGGCTGTCCATCTCGTCGAAGAAGACGACGACCGGGGTGCCACCGGAGGCCTTCTCGCGGGCCCGCTGGAAGATCAGCCGGATGTGTCGCTCGGTCTCCCCCACGTACTTGTTGAGGAGCTCGGGGCCCTTGATGTTGAGGAAGAACGACTTGCCGACCGGCTTGCCCTCCTTCTCCGCGACCTTCTTGGCGAGCGAGGACGCCACCGCCTTGGCGATCAGCGTCTTGCCACAGCCGGGTGGGCCGTAGAGGAGCACTCCCTTGGGCGGCTTGAGCTGGTGCTCGGTGAACAGGTCGGGGTGCAGGTAGGGCAGCTCCACGGCGTCACGGATCGCCTCGATCTGGCCGGCCAGCCCACCGATGTCCTCGTAGTCGATGTCGGGGACCTCTTCGAGGACCAGCTCGGAGACCTCGGCCTTGGGGATCCGCTCGTAGACGAAGCCGGAGCGCGACTCGAGCATGAGGGCGTCGCCCACACGGATCGGCTCGCCCTCGAGCGACTCGGCCATCCGGACGACGCGCTCCTCGTCGGCGTGCGCGACCACGAGCACCCGGCCCTCGCCGAGCAGCTCCTTGATCATCACGACCTCGCCGATCCGCTCGTACCCGCAGGTGGCCACGACGTTCATCGCCTCGTTGAGGCGCACCTCGCGACCGCTGCTCAGCTCGGCGGGGTCGACGGCTGGGCTGACGGCCACGTGCATCTTGCGTCCGCCGGTGAGGATGTCGACGGTGGCGTCGTCGTAGGACTCGAGGATCACGCCGTAGGCGGCCGGCGGCTGGGCCAACCGGTCGACCTCTGACTTCAGCGTGACGATCTGCTCGCGGGCCTCCTTGAGGGTGCGCACGAGCCGCTCGTTCTGCGACGAGACCGTGGCCAGGTTGGACTGCAGCTGGAGCACCTTGGTCTCGAGCTCGCGGGACCGCACGGGGGCGTCGGCGAGGCGCTGGCGCAGGGCGGCGACCTCCTCGGCGAGAAGCTCTGCCTGGCGGCGCTCCTCGGAGTAGTCACCCGGGGTGGCGGAATCGGTCATGTCGGCTCCCTCAAGACCTCAGAGTGGCGAACGACTGCTACCGACCGTCGAATGCCCGGCCGATGACCCAACCTAACCCCGATCTACTCCGCTGTCGGGGAGGTTTGAGTCACAGAACGGCGAAGCCGACGGATCTTCTTGTCTGATGGGACGCGCTCCCCCATCTCCTCGGCGGTGAAGTCGCTCTCGGACCCGAAGGCGAGGCCGCTCTCGAGGGCGCCCTCCTCGTCGGTGGAGCCCTTGGCCGGGCGGCGCTTGCGCAGGGGCGGGGTGACCCCCGGAGCCAGTCGACGGCTGGTGATGAGGAACCCGGTGTGGCCGTGCATGCGGTGCTGCGGCCGGACCGCGAGGCCCTCCAGGTGCCAGCCCCGGACCATCGACTCCCAGGCCTCCGGCTCGGTGTAGCCACCGTGGTCGCGCAACGCCTCGGCCACCCGCGAGAGCTGGGTTGCGGTGGCGACGTAACAGATGATCACGCCGCCGGGGGCCAGGGCGTCGGCCACGACGTCGAGGCACTCCCAGGGGGCCAGCATGTCGAGCACCACGCGGTCGACCGAGCCGGGCTCCTCCGCCGTGGGCAGCGACTCGACGAGGTCGCCGACGGTCACCTGCCAGGCCGGGTGGTCCTGACCGAAGAAGGTGCGGGCGTTCCCCTTGGCGATGTCGGCGAAGTCCTCGCGTCGCTCGAACGAGTGCACGTGACCGTGCTCCCCGACCGCACGCAGCAGCGACATCGACAGGGCGCCGGAGCCCACGCCGGCCTCGACGACCCGCGCTCCGGGGAAGACGTCGGCCATCGTGATGATCTGGCCGGCGTCCTTGGGGTAGACGACGGCCGCGCCGCGGGGCATCGACATCACGTAGTCGGACAACAGTGGGCGCAGGGCGAGGTACTCGACACCCGCGGTGTTGCGCACCACCGAGCCGTCCGGTGCACCGATGAGGTCGTCGTGGGCGAGCCGCCCGCGGTGGGTGTGGAACTCACGGCCCGCCTCGAGGCTGATCGTGTGCAGCCGCCCCTTCGGATCGGTCAGCTGGACCCGCTCCCCGACCGCGAAGGGTCCTCGCCGCAGGTCCGCCCCGACGGCGGTGACAGGGGGGTGGGTGGGCGCGTCGCTCATGACCGGCGAGTCTAGTTGCGGGCTGCGGCCTCGTTGACCAGCCGGGCGTGCGCGATGCCGTAGACCCGCCCGTGCCAGGTCAGCACGACGTCCGGGAAGCCCGTGGTCTGGATCGCCTCCACGACGGTGCGGGCGTTCGCCTCCGGCGAGACCTCCAGCACGTTGTCGTCCGGGATGCGCACGACCGCGGAGACGAGCGGCGCGGCCGGGTCGAGCCCCGGGGGCACGACGCCTCCCGGCGCCGCGAAGACGAGGCACGGTATGCCGCGTGCGTCCGTGGTGACGACGACGTCCGGATGGTCCAGGGCGAGCTGGACGGGCGCCTGCGGGTCGAGGAACACGGCCGGCTCCATCACCTGCGCGACGCGCAGCGACTCCACCTGGGACAGGGCTCGGCCGCGGTTGATCGACTGGGTGGCGCCGGTCCACAGCACCGACCCGATCACCAGCACCCAGATGGTGTCGAACCCGAGCTGCTGACCGTCCGCCAGCGGCCGGACGAAGAACCAGAGGACGAGCAGGACGGTCAGGCCCCTGCCGCACCAGCCGGCCACCACCGAGCCCTTGTTCCGGTCGCCGGTCGCCTTCCAGACCAGGCTCTCGACGACCTGCCCGCCGTCCAGCGGCATGCCGGGGAGGAAGTTCAGCACCGCGAGGGAGCCGTTGATGATCACCAACCCGGTCAGCAGGGCGCTGGTCCGGTCACCGGACGTCTGCAGCAGGAGCAGCCAGGCCAGCACTGCGAGGACGGCGTTGGAGGCGGGGCCAGCAGCCGCCACGGCGGCCAGCTTGCCGGGCGAGGTGCGTCCGGGCTCGAAGGACGTGTGGCCGCCCCACAGGTTCGCGACGATGCGGATCACGGGCATGTGGAACAGCCGTGCGGTCACGGCGTGGGCGGCCTCGTGGACCAGCACGCTGACCAGCAGCAGCAGCGCCTGCGTGACGCCGATGGCCAGCCCGGTGCCGACCCGGTCGGGGAAGTAGGGAGTGGCCACGATCGCGACGATCACGGCGGCGATCAGGAACCAGCTGGGCGCCAGGTAGACGGGCACGCCGCCGACCCGGGCGATGCGCACCCCGTGACCGGACTCCTCCGGTTGCTGCTCGGGAGCCCGCGTCGTCATGCGCAGACCCTACGTGACCGACCACGACCCGGACGGGGCCACTAGGCCATACTTGTGCGGTGCCCAACTCCTCCGCCTTTCGGCCCGACGCGACCGACCAGCTCACGACCGCCCTGTCCGAGCGGATCCTCGTGATGGACGGCGCCATGGGCACGATGATCCAGCGCGTGGGGCTGGGTGAGGCCGACTACCGCGGCGAGCGGTTCGCCGACTGGGAGAGCGACCTCAAGGGCAACAACGACCTGCTGAGCCTCACCCAGCCGGACATCATTCGCGGCATCCACACGGCATACCTGGACGCCGGTGCCGACCTCATCGAGACCAACACCTTCAACGCCCAGCGGATCTCCCTCGCCGACTACGGCATGGAGGACCTCGCCTACGAGCTCAACCTCGAGTCCGCCCGGCTGGCGCGGCAGGCCTGCGACGCGATGACCGAGAAGACCCCCGACCAGCCGCGGTGGGTGCTCGGGGCGCTCGGCCCGACGAACCGCACGGCGTCGATCTCGCCCGACGTCAACGACCCCGGCAAGCGCAACGTCACCTTCGACCAGCTGGTCGAGGCATACCTCGAGCAGGCCCGTGGCCTGGTCGACGGAGGCAGCGATCTCCTCATCGTCGAGACGATCTTCGACACCCTCAACGCCAAGGCCGCGATCTTCGCCCTCGAGACGCTGTTCGAGGAGCACGACCGGCGCTGGCCGGTGATCATCTCGGGCACCATCACCGACGCGTCGGGGCGCACCCTCTCCGGGCAGGTCACCGAGGCGTTCTGGAACTCCGTGCGCCACGCCCGCCCCCTCGCCGTGGGCCTCAACTGCGCCCTCGGCGCCGCCGAGATGCGCCCGTATGCCGCGGAGCTGGCCCGCGTGGCCGACACCTTCGTCTCGTGCTACCCCAACGCCGGCCTGCCCAACGAGTTCGGCGAGTACGACGAGACGCCGGACGCGATGGCGGGCGTGGTCGGCGAGTTCGCCGAGGCCGGGCTGGTCAACCTCCTCGGTGGCTGTTGCGGCACGACCCCCGACCACATCGCGGCGATCGCCAAGGCGGCCTCCGACCAGAAGCCGCGGGTTCCCGTAGAGGTCGCGCCCGCCCTGCGGCTGTCCGGCCTGGAGCCGCTCACCGTCACCGAGGAGTCGCTGTTCGTCAACGTCGGCGAGCGGACCAACATCACCGGCTCCGCGCGGTTCCGCAAGCTCATCCAGGCCGAGGACTACGGCACCGCCCTCAACGTCGCGCGCCAGCAGGTCGAGTCGGGGGCGCAGGTCATCGACATCAACATGGACGAGGGCATGATCGACGGCGTCGCCGCGATGGACCGCTTCGTCAAGCTGGTCGCCACCGAGCCCGACATCTCGCGGGTCCCCCTGATGGTCGACTCCTCGAAGTGGGACGTCATCGAGGCCGGGCTCAAGTGCGTCCAGGGCAAGTCGATCGTCAACTCCATCTCGATGAAGGAGGGCGTCCAACCCTTCATCGAGCACGCCCGGCTGTGCCGCAAGTACGGCGCAGCGGTCGTGGTGATGGCGTTCGACGAGGACGGCCAGGCCGACTCGCTCGAGCGGCGCAAGGAGATCTGCCAGCGGGCCTACGACATCCTCACCAAGGAGGTCGGGTTCCCCGCCGAGGACATCATCTTCGACCCCAACATCTTCGCGGTGGCGACCGGCATCGAGGAGCACGCGGCCTACGGCACCGACTTCATCGACGCGACCCGCTGGATCAAGGAGAACCTGCCGGGCGCGCTCGTGTCCGGAGGCGTCTCGAACGTCTCGTTCTCGTTCCGTGGCAACAACGCCGTGCGCGAGGCCATCCACGCCGTGTTCCTCTACCACGCCATCCAGGCGGGCATGGACATGGGAATCGTCAACGCCGGGGCGCTCGTCGTCTACGACCAGGTCGACCCCGAGCTGCGCGAGCGCATCGAGGACGTCATCCTCAACCGGCGCCCCGACTCCACCGAGCGGCTGCTCGAGATCGCCGACACGTTCAACACCGGCGACACCAAGCAGGAGGCGATCGCCGAGGAGTGGCGCTCCCTGCCCGTCGGCGAACGCATCACCTACGCCCTGGTCAAGGGTCTCGACGAGCACGCCGAGACCGACACCGAGGAGCTGCGCCAGGAGATCTCGGCGCGGGGTGGTCGCCCGATCGAGGTCATCGAGGGCCCCCTGATGGACGGCATGAACGTCGTCGGCGACCTGTTCGGCGCGGGCAAGATGTTCCTGCCCCAGGTGGTGAAGTCGGCGCGGGTCATGAAGAAGGCCGTGGCCTACCTCATCCCCTTCATCGAGGCGGAGAAGACCGAGGCCGAGGTCGCCGAGAACAAGGCCAAGGGCAAGGTCGTCATGGCCACCGTCAAGGGCGACGTGCACGACATCGGCAAGAACATCGTCGGCGTCGTGCTGCAGTGCAACAACTACGACGTGGTCGACCTCGGGGTCATGGTGCCGGCGCAGAAGATCCTCGACGCCGCACGTGCCGAGAAGGCCGACGTCATCGGGCTGTCCGGGCTGATCACCCCGAGCCTCGACGAGATGGTGAACTTCGCCACCGAGATGGAGCGGCAGGGCTTCGACATCCCCCTCCTCATCGGCGGCGCCACCACCTCACGGGCCCACACCGCCGTCAAGGTCGACCAGAAGTACCACGGCGCGGTCGTGTGGGTGAAGGACGCATCACGGTCGGTGCCGGTGGTCGCCCAGCTGCTGTCCGACGAGCTGCGGCCCAAGCTGATGGCAGGGGTCAAGGCCGACTTCGACTCGCTGCGCGCCCGCCACGCGGCCAAGACGACCGAGCGCCCGCTCGTGCCGATCGAGAAGGCCCGTGCGATGGCCACGCCGATCGACTGGAGCAGCTACCGCCCGCCGGTGCCCCACCTGGTGGCAGCGCAGGAGAAGGAGCTGCTGCGTCGGCAGTCGGGCAGCGACCGCCACCGCACCGTCACGCAGTTCGTGCGGACCTTCAAGGACTACCCGATCGCCGAGCTGCGCGACTACATCGACTGGGGCCCGTTCTTCCTGGCCTGGGAGATGAAGGGCCGGTTCCCCGACATCCTCAACAACCCGGCGACGGGCGAGGCCGCGACCCGCCTCTACCAGGACGCGCAGACGATGCTCGACCAGATCATCGAGCACAAGTGGCTGCGCGCGAACGGCGTGATCGGACTCTTCCCGGCCAACTCGGTCGGCGACGACATCGAGGTCTACACCGACGAGTCCCGCGAGACGGTGGCCACGACCCTGCACACGCTGCGCCAGCAGGGGCAGCACCGTGAGGGCATCCCCAACCGGGCGATGTCCGACTTCGTGGCGCCCAAGGCCAGTGGACGCTCCGACCACGTCGGCGCGTTCGCCGTGACCGCCGGTCTCGGTTCGCACGACAAGGTCAACGAGTTCAAGGCCGCCATGGACGACTACAACGCGATCCTCCTGGAGGCCCTGGCCGACCGGCTGGCCGAGGCGTTCGCCGAGCGGATGCACGAGCGGGTGCGCCACGACTTCTGGGGCTACGCGCCCGACGAGCACCTGAAGAACCCCGACCTGATCGCCGAGAAGTACGTCGGCATCCGCCCCGCGCCGGGCTACCCCGCCTGCCCGGACCACACCGAGAAGGCGCTGCTCTGGGACCTGCTCCAGGTCGAGGAGAACACTGGCATGGAGCTGACCGAGTCGATGGCCATGTGGCCCGGCGCCTCGGTCTCCGGGTGGTACTTCTCGCACCCGCAGTCCCAGTACTTCGTCGTGGGCCGGCTGGGGCGCGACCAGGTCGAGGACTACGCCGAGCGCAAGGGCTGGACCCTCGCCGAGGCCGAGCGCTGGCTGGCTCCCAACCTCGGCTACCTGCCCGAGGACTGACGGCACGCCGCGGCGCCGTTGTCGGCGCCGCGGCATACCGTGTGCTCCATGGTTCCCGCCCTCTCACCGAGCCGGGCATCGGACTTCAAGCAGTGTCCGTTGCTCTACCGGTTCCGCACCATCGACAAGCTGCCCTCCCCGCCGAGCCCTGCGGCGGCGCGGGGCACCCTGGTGCACGCCGTGCTGGAGCGGTTGTTCGACCTCCCCGCCGACGAGCGCACCCCGGCCGCCGCGCAGGCCCTCCTGGGCCCGCAGTGGGAGGCCCTGGTCGAGCAGGAGCCTGAGCTCGCGGCGATGATCGCCGACGACGACAAGCTCACCGAGGCCGGGTGGTTCGGCGACGCCCAGGCCCTGATCGAGACGTGGTTCACCCTCGAGGACCCGACCCGGCTCGAGCCGGCGGAGCGCGAGCTCTACGTCGAGACCGACGTCGACGGCCTGGTCCTGCGTGGTTACGTCGACCGCCTCGACGTCGCACCCGACGGCGCGATGCGGGTGGTCGACTACAAGACCGGTCGCTCCCCGAGCGAGCTGTTCGAGGGCAAGGCGCTGTTCCAGATGAAGTTCTACGCGCTCGTCCTGTGGCGGCTGCGCGGAGAGATCCCGCGGCTGCTCCAGCTGGTCTACCTCGGCAACGGCGAGGTGGTCCGCTACTCGCCGGACGAGCACGACCTGCTCAGCCTGGAGCGCAACCTCAAGGCGGTCTGGACGGCGATCGAGCGGGCGGCGACGACGGGCGACTGGCGGCCCAAGACGTCACGGCTGTGCGACTGGTGCGACTTCCGCGAGTTCTGCCCGGCGTGGGGCGGCACTCCCCCACCGCTGCCCGCCGACGCCGCCCTGATCGCGCTCAACCCGGCCATCTCCGGTCAGGTCACGCCGACGGACGAGTGAGCTGCCGCTCACCCGAACAGCGTGTGCAGGTCGGCCGGGATCAGCCCGCGCAGGCTCGGCACCTGCACCGCGCCCGCGATGAGCGGCACCGGCACGATGTGGGGCACGGCGAGGGTGGGGACGCCTGCGGCGACCGCGGACCGGACCCCGGTGGGTGAGTCCTCGATGGCGATGCAGTCGACCACCTCGACCCCGAGGGCGCGGGCGGCAGCGAGGTAGGGCTCCGGGTGGGGCTTGCCGTGCTCCACCTCGTCGCCGGTGATCACCGCGGCGAAGGTGCCCTCCGGCAGCGCGGTGACGACGCTGTCGGCCAGAGACCGCCACGACATCGTCACCAGGGCGTTCGGGACGCCCGCCACACGCAGGGCGGTGAGCAGCTCGATCGCGCCGGGGCGCCAGGGCACGTGCTCGCTGACCTGGGCGATCACCCGCCGCAGGAGGTCCTCGACGATCTCCACCGGCTCGAGCGTGACCGGGCTGTTGTCGCGGATGAACTCGGCCGAGACCATCAGGTCGTTGCCGACGAGCTGGTGGGCGTACTCGTCGTTCCAGACCCCGCCGGCCTCCTCCACGATGGAGTGCTCGGCGTTGATCCAGTACGGCTCGGTGTCGACCAGGGTGCCGTCCATGTCCCAGAAGACCGCAGCGGGCAGGTCGCCGGCACGGGAGGTCGCGGGCTCGGTGTCGAGCGGTTGCTGAGACGGCATGGCGCGGAGGACCTTTGTGGTGCGGGAGTGGCGGCGCGCCCGACTATACGCAGCCGTGCGGATGCGTCCGCACCGCGGACCGTAGGCTGGGCGGGACAGTGGTGCCGCCAGCGGAGTCCGGGTGAGCTCGACGCTTGTCTTCGCCGAGGCTGTGTCGTCAGGACTGCGTCCAGCCCAGGCTGTGACTCTTCAAAGGAAGGAGCGATGGTGATCGAACTCGAAGACGTCCCGGAGCTCAACAACCCCGTCGTGATCGCCGCCTTCGAGGGCTGGAACGACGCGGGCGAGGCAGCGACGGCAGTGATCGACCACCTCATCGACGTGTGGGATGCCGACGCCATCGCGGCGCTCGACCCGGAGGACTACTACGACTTCCAGGTGAACCGGCCGCGCGTCGTCCTGGAGGACGGTCGCCGCCGCATCCACTGGCGCACCACGCGGATCCTCGTCGCCCGCTCGGCCGGGCTGGACCGCGACGTCGTGCTCATCCAGGGCATCGAGCCGTCCTTCCGCTGGCGGGCCTTCACGATCGAGCTGATGGAGTTCGCGCAGGAGGTCGGCGCGAGCACCGTCGTCACCCTCGGGGCGCTGATGGCCGATGTGGCGCACACCCGGCCGATCCCGGTCACGGCCACCTCCGACGACGACGACGTGATCCACCGTTTCGACCTCGAGCCGAGCCGGTACGAGGGCCCCACCGGGATCGTCGGCGTCCTCGCCGACGCGGCCACCCAGTCCGGCATGCAGTCGCTCTCGTGCTGGGCGGCGGTGCCCCACTACGCCGGCCACTCACCGTCCCCCAAGGCCACCCTCGCGCTGGTCTCCCGGCTCGAGGAGCTGCTCGACGCCACCATCCCCCACGGCGACCTCGCCGAGGGAGCCAAGGCGTGGGAGCGGGGCATCAATGAGCTCGCCGACACCGACGAGGAGGTCGCCGAGTACGTGCAGTCGCTCGAGGAGGCCCAGGACACCGCCGACCTGCCCGAGGCCAGCGGTGACGCCATCGCCCGGGAGTTCGAGCGGTACCTGCGTCGCCGTGGCCAGGAAGGACCCGGCTGACCGGGCTCCGGTCAGACCGGGCTCCGGTCAGACCCGGACGCCGAGGATGGCGTCGAGCGCGCGGGCGAGGACGCCGGCAGAGGTGCTGTCCGACCCACCGCGCGTGAGGGTCTGCCTGGCCCAGCGGTCAACAGCCGCCAGCGCGCCCGGGGTGTCCAGGTCGTCCGCGACGCGCGTGCGGATCGCCTCGACGACCTCGTCGGAGTCGGGCGCGGCGTTGACCGACAACGCCTCGCGCCACGTGTCGAGCCGGGCCTGGGCCTGCTCCAGGATCGCGTCGGTCCAGCACCACTCCGTGCGGTAGTGCTGCCCGAGCAGGGCGAGCCGGATCGCCATCGGGTCGACGCCGTCGGCCCGCAGCTTGGAGACCAGGACGAGGTTGCCCTTCGACTTGCTCATCTTCTCGCCGTCGAGGCCCACCATCGCCTGGTGCGTGTAGGTCCGGGCGAAGGGACGCTGGCCGGTCAGCACCACCGCCTGCGTGGCGCTCATCTCGTGGTGCGGGAACAGCAGGTCGGTGCCGCCGCCCTGCACGTCGAACGACATGCCCAGGTGGTCCAGCGCGATCGCGGTGCACTCGATGTGCCAGCCGGGTCGGCCCTGCGGGAGTCCTTCGACGACCCACGACGGCTCGCCGTCGCGGGCCGCGCGCCACAGCAGCGGGTCGAGCCGGTCGCGCTTGCCCAGCCGCTCAGGGTCGCCTCCACGGTCGGCGAAGACGGCCAGCATCTGCTCACGGGTCCAGTTGGAGACGGCGCCGAACCCGGGGTCGGTGGAGACGTCGAGGTAGAGGTCGTCGCCCTCGGAGTCCGGGGTGTCGACCGGGTAGGCGGCACCCTGCTCGAGCAGGGTCCGCACGGCGGCGCCGACGGGCTCGATGCTCTCGACGACACCGACGTAGTGGTCGGGGGGGATGACGGCCAGCGCGGTCATGTCCTCACGGAAGAGGGCGATCTCCTCCGCGGCGAGGTCCTCCCAGCGCACCCCGTCGCGGGTGGCCCGCTCGAGCAGGGGGTCGTCCACGTCGGTGATGTTCTGCACGTACTCGACGGCGTGGCCGGCGTCGCGCAGTGCGCGCCCCAGGACGTCGAACGTCACGTACGTCGCGGCGTGCCCCAGGTGGGTCGCGTCGTAAGGCGTGATGCCGCAGACGTACATCCGCGCCGTCGGTCCGGGCGTGATCGCCCGGACCGAACCTGTCGCCGAGTCGAAGACCTGCACAGGGTGTCCGGTGCCGGGCACCGCGGGAAGGAACGGGGTGGGCCAGGAGATCACACCGGAAGCCTACGGGGACGGCTCAGAGCGGCGGCCACGGGATGGCCGGCCAGTCCCCGGAGGGCACCGGGTATGCCGCGTGGTCGAGGAGCGCGGCGCACCTCGCCTGGAGGGCGGTCACCTCGCCCGGCGTGAGCAGGGGGGCGAGCCCGGCCCGCAGCGACGACCCGCCGTCGGCGAGGGCGTCACTCACCCGGGTGATCCGGGCCAGGTCGTCGTCGGGCAGTGGCTGTCCGGCGAAACCCCAGAGGACCGTGCGCAGCTTGGGCTCCTCGTGCAGGCTCACGCCGTGGTCGAAACCACGGAGCCGGTCGCCCTCGCGGACCAGGTGCGATCCCTTGCGGTCGGAGTTGTTGATGACCGCGTCGAACGCCGCGACGGCACGCACCACCGGGCTGTCCTCGTGGACCACGAGCACCGGACGGCCGCGCTCGTCCTCGCCGCGCAGCACGGCCAGCCAGCCCTGCGGCACCGCGTCGGGCGCAACCACGTCGACCACGTGGTCGGGCGGTGTCTCCGGGTCACCGACCCACCGCTGCACCGAGCCAGGGCCCCGAGGCCCGTCGCGCAGCACCGTCTCCGGCACGACGTCCCAGCCGCCCGTCGTGCTGATCAGGTGGGCGGCGACCTCGCGAGCGGCCAGCGAGCCGTCGGGGAAGTCCCAGAGCGGACGCTCACCCCGGATCGGCTTGTAGATCGCCAACGGGCCCTCGTCGTCCTCGAGCCGGACCAGCAGCGCGAGGTTGGAGGCGTCGGCCAGCGCTCCCAGCACCACCAGGTCTGCGCGCGTCAGGAGGTCGAGGGAGACCGACGGGCCACCTGCGGGCTGGGTCAGCGCTTGTACCCGTTCGAGCGGGGGCAGATGTGCCCTTCGGGTTCGAGCGGACCACCGCAGAACGGGCAGGGCGGTCGGCCCGCCGAGACGACGGACTGGGCGCGCCGGGCGAACGCGCGCGCCCTCGACGGTGGCAGCACGACCCGCATCTGGCGGGGCTCCTCGGCGAGGACCTCCGAGTCGACACCAGCCTCTGGGTCGTCGGGGTCGCGGTCGAGGGCCTCGATGACGATGACCTGACGGTCCTCGTCCCAGGCGAGGCTCAGCGTCGTGACGCGGAAGTCGTCCTCGATGGGCGTGTCGAGGGGAGCGTTGTCGACCACCTCGGCCGCCGCCTGGTCGGCGCCCTCTCCCCCGGCGTAGCTGTCGAGCAGGTCGTTGATCCGGTCGGCGAGGACCGAGACCTGCTGCTTCTCCAGCGAGACGCTGGTCAGCCGACGTCCCTCGCTGGCCTGCAGGAAGAAGGTCCGCTGCCCCGGCGGACCGACGGTGCCGGCGACGAACCGGTCCGGTGGATCAAACTCGACGAGCCCCATGGCAAAACTCTAACCGGCTCCCCCACCGACGGTGGCGTCGCCCGACGCGGGGGCGTCCGGTGGGGGCTGGAAACGCGAGAGATCAGGGGCCAGGTCGTTCGCGGCCAGGAGGAAGGTCTGCCTGCTGCCGTAGCGCACCACGGACACCGAGGCGGGGTCCGCGGTGTAGCGCTGGAAGCGGGCCAGCCCGGAGCCGGTGGCCTCGGCCAGGGTCGCCTTCAGCAGGTCGCCGTGCGTGACCGCCACCCACAGCGCGGAATCCCCGGCCGCGGCGGCCACCTCGGCGTCGTGGCGCCGGACGGCGGCGACCACGCGGTCACTCATCTCGCGAAGGCTCTCCGCGGCATACCGGTCGTCGTCGGGGAAGCGCGCGGTCTCGGGGTCGTCCTGCACGGTCCGCCAGAGCGGCTCCTGGGCCAGGTCCTTGAGGGCTCGTCCGGTCCACGCGCCATAGGCGCACTCCTGGAGGTCGTCGTCCACCGTGACCTCGACGCCGGCTGCGGCGGCGAGCGGTGCCGCGGTCTCCAGGCACCGTTCGAGGGGGCTGCTCACCACCCGCGCGACGGGCAGGTCCCGGAACCGCCGGGCCAGCTGGTCGGCCTGCTCACGACCCCGGTCGGTGAGGTGTATGCCGGGCAGCCGGCCGGCGAGGACACCGTCACCGTTGGCGCTCGAGTGGCCGTGACGGACGAGCAGGACGGTGGGCACGTGCGCACTCTACGGTGCGGCGGCGCACTTCCCGGCGGGTTGGTCGCGGGACCGTCGCAGACGTGGTGGAGTAGCCCCGTGATCGTGGACCAGGCCATCTACCGCCAAGGCCAGCGGCTTCCCTGCGGCGACCTCAGCGACGCCCTCGAGGACCTGCGCGGCGGGGACGATCCGCACGCCTTCCTCTGGATCGGGCTGAAGAACCCCACCGACGCCGAGTTCGACCTCGTCAACGACGAGCTCAAGCTGCACCCCCTCGCCGTCGAGGACGCCGTCAAGGGCAACCAGCGACCCAAGGTCGAGCTCTACGACAACACGATCTTCGTCGTGATGAAGACGCTGCGGTACATCGAGGAGACCTCGGACGTCGAGACCGGTGAGGTGATGCTCTTCGTCGGTGACCGGTTCGTGGTCACCGTGCGCCGGGGTGAGGCGAACCCGCTCGCCCGCGTCCGGCACGACCTCGAGGCCAACAGCGACACCCTGCGCCACGGCGAGATCGCCGTGGTCTACGCCGTGATGGACAGCATCGTCGACAACTACGTCAGCATCGACGCCGAGCTCCAGAAGGACCTCGAGGACATCGAGGCGTCGGTCTTCACGGGGGCCAACCGGGTCAGCTCGGGCACGATCTACCGGCTCAAGCGCGAGGTGCTGGAGTTCCGCCGCGCCGCCGTGCCGCTGGCCGCGCCGCTCAAGATGCTCCACGACGGCTCACGCTCGCCCCTGCCGCAGAAGGAGGTCCGGCTGCTGTTCCGCGACGTCGCCGACCACCTCCTGCGGGTCATCGACCACGTGGAGTCCTACGACCGGCTGCTGACCGACATCCTCAACGCCCACCTGGCGCAGATCACCGTGCAGCAGAACTCCGACATGCGCAAGATCTCCGCGTGGGTCGCCATCGCCGCCGTGCCCACGATGATCGCGGGCATCTACGGGATGAACTTCGACAACATGCCGGAGCTGAAGTGGCACTACGGCTACTTCATGGTCGTGGGCGTGATGGCGGCCGCCTGCCTGGCCCTCTATCGCGCGTTCCGGAAGTCCGGCTGGCTCTGAGGTCTGTCACCCGGCGGCTTGCCGGCCTCGAATGTTATCGACTAACATATGGCTATGTCGGTGGTCCAGGGCAGCAGGAGCGAGCGCACCCGCACGCGGCTGCAGGGCGTAGCCCTCAGGCTGTTCAGCGAGCAGGGTTATGACGAGACAACCGTGGAGCAGATCGCCAAGGTGGCCGGCGTGAGCCACATGACCTTCTTCCGGCACTTCCCGACCAAGGACGCAGTCGTGCTCGAGGACGGCTTCGACCCGGCCATCGCGGCTGCCGTGGCGGCAGCCCCGACCGACCTCCCTCCCCTGACGCGGGTCTGCGCCGGGCTGCGCGCCGCGCTGACCCATGCAGACGTGCCCGGTGAGCGCGAGGTGCGGGCCCGTGTCAGGATCGCGGCCGAGCATCCGGTGCTCCGCGCCGGGACGTATGCCGCGACCGAGGCCACGCAGGAGGCGATCGCCGAGGTGCTGGTGGCGGACGGCGTCAGCGAGTTCGAGGCGCGCGTCGCCTCCGCCGCTGCCTTGGCTGCCCTCACCGTCGCCCTGCTGGAATGGTGCCTCGGCGACCACGATGACCCGATGACGAGTCGGCTCGGATCGGCGCTCGACGTGCTCGACGCAGGTGCCCGCCGATGAGCGCCCTGCGGATCCGCAGCCTGGCGCACCGCTACGACCACAGCGCTGTGCTGCACGACGTCGACCTCACCGTCGCTCAGGGTGAGGTGCACGCCCTGGTCGGCTTCAACGGGGCCGGGAAGACGACCCTCATGCGGGCTGCCCTGGGGATGATCAGGCCGACCGCTGGGAGCATCCGCATCGACGGTGTCGACGTCGCCCACCTCGACCGCGTGGGCTGGGCGGGTGTCGGTCACCTGATCGACTCACCCTTCGTCTACCCCGAGCTCACCGTCCGGGAGAACCTGTGGACTGCGGCCAGACTGCACGGGGTGTCGGCACCCACCGCGCGGACGCGCGCCGACCAGACCCTGGCCGCGCTGGAGCTCGCGCCGTGGGCCGACCGCCGCGCATCATCGCTCTCCCAGGGCAACCGGCAGCGGGTCGGCCTGGGCAGTGCCCTCGTGCACGATCCTCGGCTGCTCGTCCTCGACGAACCCACCAACGCCCTTGACCCGGCCGGCGTGCTGCTGCTGCGCGAGCAGCTCCTGACGCGGGCCGCCGCCGGAGCGGCCGCACTGGTCTCCAGCCACCACCTGGACGAGGTGGCTCGGATCGCCGACCGCGTGAGCGTCATCCACGCTGGGACGATCGTGGGAGAGCTGGACCCGCACGGAGTGGACCTGGAGCGGGCGTTCTTCGCGATGGTGCACGCCGCCGACGTCGCGACCCGGCGGGTGGAGTCCGTTCGATGACGGCAGCGTATGTCGTGGAGGCGCTGAAGCTGCGCCGGTCCCGCGTCGTCGTGGTGGTCACCGTGGCCCTGCTCGTGGTGCCGGCCCTGCTGGCCCGCGTCTTCCTGATCGCTGCCGAGCGCGGTGGCGCCGACCCGATGAGCACCAAGGCCGCCCTGTTGCTGCCGGGGGTCGGCTGGCCCGGTTACGTCGGCGGCCTGGTCCAGGTCTACGCCACGGCGGGCGTCGTCGGCGCGGGAGTCGTGGTCGCGTGGTGCTTCGGCCGGGAGTACGCCGACCGAACGGTGGTCTCGCTATACGCGTCCGCGACCCCGCGCACCTCCGTCGCCAAGGCGAAGCTGGTGCTGCTCACGGCGTGGTCAGTCGCTGTGGGCACCGGCGTGGCCGGAGCTGCCGCGGTGATCGGGCTCGCCACCGGCCTCGGACTCCCCGACGCCGCTGACTGGCGCGCCCTGGCGCGGCTCGGGCTGCTGGCGGTCCTGTCCGGCTTCCTCGCCCTGCCCGTCGCCGCGCCTGCCAGCATCGGGCGGGGCTATCTTCCCGGCATCGGCGGCCTGATGGTGCTCGTCGTGACCGCGCAGGTGGCCGTCGTGGCCGGGGCGGGCACCTGGTGGCCCTGGTCTGTGGCTGCGGTGTGGGCCATGGGCGGCGCGTCGGGGATGGAACCGGTGGCACCGGCCTGGCTGGTGGTCGTGCCGCTGGTCGCCGCCCTCGGCGCCTACACCACGGTGACCTGGTGGCAGCGAGCCGAGGTCGTCTGACGGTCCCGGTCTGCGGGACAGGGCCTGTCCGTGCCTCGGGCTATGGACTCTGGTGCTGGCGTGGGAGAGCCTGTGAGCGTGGCTGCGGCAGTGGCACTGGTGGGCAGGCAGGTCGAGCTCGCGCATGCCGCCGCTGCGCTCCGCGAGGTCGAGCGGGGGAGGGCGTCGGCACTGGTGATCGAGGGAGAGGCCGGCATCGGAAAGACCCGGCTGGTCGACTGCGTCGCCGATGACGCTCAGGAGCGTGGGTTCGCCGTCCACCGCGGGCAGGCTCACCCCTTCGAGCGCACGCGGCCGTTCGGGGTCGTGGCGTCGGCACTGGGCCTGAGCCGGCGCTCGTCCGACCCGCGCAGGGCGGCTCTCGGGGAGCTGTTGGGCCGCGGTCGTGGGGCATCGGGCGAGGCGGTCGGCGACCTCCGCTACCGGGTCGTCGAGGAGATTGTGGACCTGATCGAGAGCACCTGCTCCAAGGGCCCCATGCTGCTCGTCGCCGAGGACCTCCAGTGGGCCGACAGCGCGAGCCTGCTGGCGATCCTGTCGGCCGCCCGACAGCTGCCCCTGGCGTCGTTGCTGATCGCTGTGACAGCACGGTCCTCACCGCATCCCGCTCCACTGGAACGGCTTCTGGCCGACCTGGCGGACGGGGGCGCGCGTACCCTCACGCTGGCGCCGCTGTCCTCGGACGAGGTCGCCGTCCTCGCCCGAGACGTGCTGCGAGCGCTCCCCGGCCCAGGACTGACCACGATGCTGGCCCAGGCCGGAGGCAACCCGCTCCTGGCCGTGGCCCTGGTGCGCTCACTGGCCGATGAAGGCCTGCTGCGTCGCGACGGTGACAGCGTCGACGTGACGACGTCGCAGCCCCCGGCGTCGCTGAACGACCTCGTGGTCCGCCGCCTCAGCGACCTGCCGACGGCCACGCGGGAGCTGCTGCAGGTCGCGGCCGTCCTCGGTGACGCAGTGTCGCTTCGCGACATCGCCCGCGTCACGCACCGCTCGCCCTCCGAGGTCGTGGCCAAGCTCAGGCACGCGTTCGAAGCCCAGCTGCTCGATGCCACGGATGACCGTCTCGTGTTCCGGCACCAGCTCGTCCACGACGCGATCTACCAGCACGTCCCGCCCGCCGCCCGCCGCCTGCTGCACCGTGAGGCGGCTGTCGTGCTCATGTCCGGGGGCGCCGACCGACTGGACGTGGCTGATCACCTGATCCGCGGCGCGGTGAAGGGTGACGAGCAGGCGGTTGCCTGGTTGAGGGGTGCCGCCCGTGAGGCGTCGAGCCAAGCTCCGTCGGTCACCCTCGAGCTCGTGCGACGCGCCGACGGACTGTTGCCCCGGGGTCATCCCGAGGCGGACCTGGTGTCCGCGGAGCTGGTCCAGGCCCTCCTGCGGGCCGGGCAACCAGCCGAAGCGTCTGATCGTGCCCACGCTGTGCTCTCGCGCCCGCACGCCGTCGAGGTGGACACCCCGTTGCGCGTGGCGTTGGTCGGGGCGCTGGCTCTCCAGAACCGCGCCACCGAACTGGTCGCCGTCGTCCGGTCCAGCCTCCACGGCGCCGCCCGGCTCCAGGCCGCAGACCGCGTCATGATGCTTGCCCAGGAGAGCTGGGCGCTGACCTACACGGGCGACCCGAAGGCGGGCGAGGCGTCCGCCCGCCAGGGCCTGGTCATCGCGGAGGAGTCGGGTGATCGGGCGATGACGGTCTGGGCCCTGACGGCGCTGATGGTGGCCGTGGGTCGACAGGGCCGCTTCGGTGAGGCGCTGACCCATTCCCGCCGGGCAGCTGCGCTGGCCGCTGGCACCCCCGACACGAGGTCGCTGCCGCTGCGTCCCACGTTCTTCTTGGGGCTGGCGCTGTTCGACTGCGACCTGGTCAGCGAGGCGCGAGCGGCCTACCGCGACGCCCTCGACGACGAGTCCGGCGCGGGGTGGTGGCTCTCCGAGACGCTCTTGGCGGATGCCCAGGCGTTGTTTGCCCTCGGTGAGTGGGACGACGCCGTGCCAGGACTGATCGCGGCCGGGGAGGCCGCGCAGGAGAAAGGAAACCCGCTCCTGGTGTCCCAGTCCGCCGCCTATCGAGCCATCATCGCGACCGGCACGGGGGACTACCGGACGGCTGCCGAGCTTGCCGCCGGACTGGTCACTTCGCTGGACACGGACCCGCCGACCTACAACGCAGGGGTCCTCGCCGTCGCGGTAGCAGGGCTGAGGACGGCTGAGGGAAACCACACGGACGCCTACACCGTGTTGCTGCGGTGCTGGCGATCCGAGGTCGCCCGGGACAGCCGTTTCTACCACCGCTGGCTCGCGCCCGACCTGGTGCGCCTCGGCGTGGAACTCGGACACAGGGACGTCGCGGCCGAGGTCTGCGACGCCGTCACAGAGGCAGCGGCGCTGGCGCCCGAGGTCCCGACGTTGCAGGCCTCGGCCTTGCGCTGCCAGGGCATGGTCCTCGGCGCGGTCGAACCGATGCTCCAGGCGATCACGATGGTCCGCCAGACGCCGCTGCTGGTCGAGCACGCCACCGCATGCGAGGACGCGGCGAGGCTGCTGGACCTGGACGGCCGGCACCGTGAAGCGGCCGAGCTGCTGACGGAGGCACTCGAGCGCTACGAGCGGGCGGGGGCCGACGCCTGGGCGGCCGACGTCCGGGGGCAGCTGCGCGCACTCGGCGTCCGTCCAGGTCCGCGTGGTTCGAGGCACCAAGCCGAGACGGGCTGGGAAAGCCTCACCAGGACCGAACGGGCGGTGTCGCGGCTGGTCGCGGAGGGACTCACGAACGGAGCCGTGGCCCGACGGCTCTACATCTCTCCGCACACCGTCAACACCCACCTCAGGCACGTGTTCGCCAAGCTGGGCGTGCAGAACCGCGTCGCGCTCGCGGCGATCGTCCATCACACGAACGAGTGATGTCTCTTCACCGTTTCCGCTCCCACGCTCGAAGTGCGCGGCGAAGGACGCTGCGGCCAAGGACGAAAGGATGCGGCGATGGACCACGCTGCGACGATGCGGAGTACCTACGAGCTGATCAACGCGGGAGAGATCGGCAAGTTCGGTGACCTCGTGGCCGACGACTTCATCGAGCACCAGGGCGGACCGGGGTTTCCCACGACCAAAGAGGGAACCCTGGACTTCTTCCGGGCTCTGCGGACCTCGTTCCCCGACTTTCGGATGGATGTCGAGGACCTGATCGCCGACGGCGACAAGACCATGGCCAGGGTCAGCGTGACGGGAACGCACCAGGGTGACTTCATGGGGGTGGCCCCCACCGGGGCCGCGGTCCACATGGACCTCGTCGACATCATGCGGTTCGACGGAGCCGGCCTGGTCTGCGAGCACTGGGGTGTCGCCGACATGCTTTCGCTCATGCACCAGCTCGGCGTCGTCCCGTCGGGCGCACCGGCGTAGCACCGGTCCGCACCGGGCCTGCACGCCGGGCCCGGCGCGCTGCGCCACTCGGCAACCGATGCCGCCACCGACCCCGGGTCAGCTGCCCTGCTGTCCCACCCGATCACCAGGAGAGAACATGCCCACTGTCATCGTCACCCACCGGGTCACCGATACCGACCACTGGCTCTCGTCGCCGAAGCGTGAGGAGATCCTGCCTTCCTTGGGCGCCAGCAACATCCGGACCTTCGTGGATCCCCAGGACCGCTCGAAGGTCGGGCTGGTCCTGGACGTCGCAGACCTCGACGCCTTCTTCGCCGTGCTCGGCAATCCGTCCGACGAGCTGGCTGAGGCCATGAAGTACGACACCGTCCTACCCGAGACGATGGCGATCCTCGTCGGGTCCTGACGCGAGGGCCGCCACCTGGTCGACGGATCAGGTGGCGGTCATCCAGCCGGCCGCCAGGACCACGAGCAGCACGAGGCCGAGGGCGACGCGGTACCAGACGAACGCCGTGATCTTGTTGCTGCTCACGAACCTCAGCAGCCAGGCGATCGAGGCGTAGGCGACCACGAACGAGACGACGACGCCGACGATGATCGGCCCCACGCCGAGCAGCTTGAGGTGGTCGGTCTCGCTCAGCAGCTCGAAGACGCCGGCCGCCGTCAGCGCCGGGATCGCCATGAAGAAGGACAGCCGTGTCGCGGTGAGCCGGTCGAGGCCCCGGAACAGCCCGGCCGAGATGGTCGCACCCGAGCGCGACACCCCGGGCACCAGCGAGGCGCACTGGACCAGGCCGATGACGAGCCCGTCGCGCAACGTCACCTGGCCCTCACCGCGCTCCTCACCACGGGTGGTCAGCATCGCGTGACGGCTCTCGGCGAGCCACATCACGGCGCTCCACACGATGAGCGCGGTCGCCACGACCCACAGGCTGCGCAGGCCACCGCTGATCAGGTCCTTGGCGGCGAAGCCCACGATCCCCACCGGGATCGAGCCCACGATGACCGCCCAGGCGAGCTGGTAGTCGTGGTGGGTGCGGGCCTGCGCGTTGCCGAGCCCGGCGAACCAGGCGCCGAGCAGTCGGACGATGTCCTTGCGGAAGTACAGCAGCGTGGCGAAGATCGCGCCGAGCTGGATGACCGCGGTGTAGGCGGTGACCCCGGGGGCGTCGACCTTGAGGCCGAGCAGCTTCTCGGTGATGGTGAGGTGGCCCGTGGAGGAGACCGGGAGGAACTCGGTCAGGCCCTCCACGATGCCGAGGATCAGGGCGTCGAGGTAGCTCAGGGTCAACGGTCTGCTTTCGGTTCAGTGGAGCGGGAGCGGTGCGGCGCCGAGGTCAGAGGCCAGTCTCCCCCATCAGCTCGGCCATGGTCCGCACGACATGCAGCCGCTCCTCGAGACCCCCGGCGAAAGGGGCGACGGACAGGGTGCCCGTGCCGACCTCGGCGTACCTGGCCATCCGGTCGCGGATCCGGTCCCGGGGCCCGATGAGGGAGGTGGCGTCGATGAACTCGAACGGCACGGCCGCCGCGGCATCGCGGTGCTGCTTGGCGAGGTAGAGGTCCTGGACCCGGGCGGCGGCCTCCTCGAAGCCCATCCGCACGGCCAGCTGGTTGTAGAAGTTCTGCTCGCGGGAGCCCATGCCGCCGATGTACAGGGCGGCGTAGGGCCGGATGGCGTCGGCGGCGGCCGCCACGTCGTCCGAGATGACGACCGGCACGGACGGCGCGAGGTCGAACCCGTCGAGGGGGTCGTCCTCGGACCCCTTGCCCGCCCGCCGACGGCCGGCCACGACGGACCGGACGAGGTCACCCGAGTGCTCCGGGCTGAAGAAGATGGCGTGCCACCCGTCGGCCACCTCCCCGGCCAGCTCCAGGTTCTTCGGACCCACGGCCGCCAGGTAGATGGGCAGGTCGGGACGCGGCGGGTGGATGGTGAGCTTGAGTGCCTTCCCGGGGCCGTCGGGCAGCGGCAGCGTGAAGTGCCGCCCGGCATACGCGAGGCTCTCGCGCCGCAACGCCATCCGCACGATGTCGACGTACTCGCGGGTCCGCCCGAGCGGGGCGGTGAACGGGACGCCGTGCCACCCCTCGCTCACCTGCGGTCCGCTGACCCCCAGGCCCAGCCGGAAGCGACCCTTCGACAGGGTGTCGAGGGTGGCCGCCGTCATCGCCGTCATCGCGGGGGTGCGCGCCGGGATCTGCATGACCGCCGCCCCGAGGTCGATCCGCTCCGTCAGGGCCCCGATCCACGCGAGGACGGTGGGGACGTCGGAGCCGTAGGCCTCCGCGGCCCACGCCACGGCATACCCGAGGCGGTCGGCCTCCTGCGCGACGGCCACGTTGTCCTGGTCCACACCCATGCCGAAGTAGCCGAGGTTCACACCGAGTTCCATGGGAGCGAGGTTAGCGGCGGGTGCGCCGCAGGAACGCGGCGTGGGCCGACTACCGTACGGAACCATGCGCCAGCGACGAATGGGGAGCTCCGGGCTCTCGGTGTCCCGACTGGCCCTCGGCACGATGACCTGGGGCCGTACGACCGACGAGGAGGGCGCGCGGGACCAGCTGCGGACCTTCCTGGACGCCGGTGGCACCCTGGTCGACACGGCGCACGGCTACTCCGACGGCACTTCCGAGGAGATCATCGGCCGGCTCATCGACGCCGACGTGCAGCGCGAGGACCTGGTCATCTGCACCAAGTCGGGGATCTCCCGCCGGTCCGGCCACCGCGTCGTCGACACCTCACGACACAGCCTGCTGAGCCAGCTCGACACCTCGCTCGAACGCCTCGGCACCGACCACGTCGACCTGTGGCTGGTGCACACCTGGTCGGACGAAGCCCCGCTGACCGAGACGCTGTCGGCGCTCGAGTGGGCGGTCAACACGGGTCGGGCCCGCTACGTCGGGGTCTCCAACTTCAGTGGGTGGCAGGTCGCGCGCGCCATGTCGCTGCTGGAGCAGGCTCGGGTCCCGTTGGTGGCCAACGAGGTCGAGTACTCCCTGACCAACCGCACGGCCGAGCCCGACCTCCTCGCCGCAGCCCAGGCCCTCGGGTTCGGGCTGCTCCCCTGGTCGCCGCTGGGCCGCGGGGTGCTGACCGGCAAGTACCGCAACGGCATCCCCGCCGACTCCCGGGCCGCGTCGCGCGACTTCCCGCGCTTCACCGCGCGCTACCTCGACGACCGCAGCACGGGCATCGTCGAGGCGCTCGCCATCGCCGCCAAGGGGCTCGATGTGAGCCCGGCCGAGGTGGCCCTGGCCTGGGTGCGCGACCGCCCGGGTGTGGTCAGCCCCGTGGTCGGGGCGCGCACGACCGCGCAGCTGCGGACGTCACTGGCGAGCGAGTCGCTGGAGCTCCCGGAGGAGCTGGTCGCCGCCCTCGACGAGGTGTCCGCCTGACTGCTCGGCGGTGAGGGCCCGGCGCTGGTTGGTCGGCGCCGGACGGCTCAGCGTTGGCTGTCGCGAGCCTCGACGTCGTAGTCCGCGTCGTCGAGGCCGGAGTAGACGCTGCCGTCGCCGTCCTCGTCACCGTGGTCGTCGAGCTCGTCGTCCTCGTCACCGTCGGTGTCGTCGTCGTGGGTGTCGTCGTCGTCCCGGTCTTCCCGGTCGTCGTCGTCCTCGTCGTCCTCGTCACCGTCGTAGATGTCGAGCGGGGTCATCTCCCCGTAGGCCTGGAGCAGGGCGTCGTCGTACTCCGCGAAGGCGTCGGCGAGGTCGTCGTACGCCGCGATGACCGTCGGGTCTTCCTCGCCCCGCTTGGAGGCCGAAGCCTCCAGGTGCCGCTCGAACGCGGTCATGAGGTTGGCCAGCGCGCCACGCGGGTCTGCGGTCATGGCTCGACGGTATCGGGTTCTGGGGCAAAATGGCGCTCGATGGTTGAGTACGAGTACCGCGTGGTGAGCTTCACCCGTGCCGATTCACGATCCGACATCCGGCGGACGTTGACCGAGCATGCCGAGTACGGCCACTGGGAGCTGCACCGCACCCGCATCTACCTGGGCGGCCAGCAGCGGACCTGGTTGCGCCGCAAGATCATCCGCGCGCCTCGCCCGCACTGACGGCGTCAGTGCGGGCGAGTCCCACAGCGGTCCTCGGCGCGCGCTTCACCGGACGACTGCGAGCAGGTGGGCCTTGCGCAGGAACGCGATGCCGAGGGCGATCAGCCCTCCCGCCAGCCAGACGGTGGGAGCGACGGCAGTGCCCGTGAAGGCCAGGGAGCCCGGCAGGCCGGACCGCGGGTCGGCCGCGGCGGCCGGTCGCGCACGGGGGCCGGACGCGTCAGGCGCCTGCGGCGAGGCAGGGGGCGCAGGGGTCGCCGCTCCCTCGGGGCACGGGACCACGAGCGGCTGCAGCGGCACCCCCGCATCCACCAGCTCGGCGATGACGTCGCGGTCGAGGACCACGATGGTCGCGCGGACGGGCACGACATCCTGCTGGACGCGGGCACAGACGCCGAGGAACTCCGCGACCGCCGCGTCCACCGCCGCGCGGTCGTCGCCAGCCGGAGCCCGCACGTCGGCGCTCGCACCCGGGTCGGCCTGGCTCGCGGCGCCCGAGCCCTGGCCCGGCTGGCCTGGAGCGGCTGGAAGGGCAGGCACGGCGGGCGCGCCCGGCAACGACGGCGGCGCGGGGACGTTCGGGGGCGTGGTCGGCAGTGCGGGGCCACCGGAGCCATCGAGCAGCTGGGTCACTGCCGACGTGGCGGGGTCGGTCGCGGACCTCAACGCCTCACCGAGTGGGTCGGGCGCGGTCGCGGCGCCGGCCGCACCGGCGGACGACAGCCACAGGAGCCCGGCGACGGCTCCCACGAGCGCGAGCCGGGCGGTGGTTCGACCCTGGGACCGGTACGTCATGTGCTGCTCCTGCCGTCGCGTGGACTCTCACGAGGTCAAACGACGAGCGCGACCCGCGGGCTACGCCCACGCGGGGCAAAGTTTCGGTATGCCGCGGGGCCGGCCCCGCGGCATACCGCTCAGCAGGTGGCGATGAAGCGCTGGAGGACGCGCGTGCCGAACTCGAGCGCGGCGACCGGCACCCGCTCGTCGATGCCGTGGAACATCGGCGCGAAGTCGAGGTCGGCGGGGAGCTGGAGCGGGGCGAACCCGTAGCCGGTGATGCCCAGCTTGCTGAGGGCCTTGTTGTCGGTGCCCCCGGACAGGCAGTAGGGCAGCACCTCGGCGCCGGGGTCCTCAGCCAGCAGGGCCGCCTTCATCGCCTCGACGAGCGGCCCCTCGAACGGCGCGTCCAGCGCGATGTCACGGTGCACGATGTCGACGGTGACGTGCTCGCCCGCCAGCTCGCGGATGGTGTCGAGGAGCTCGTCGTCGTGGCCGGGCAGGAACCGGCAGTCGAGGGAGGCCGAGGCGCTCTGGGGGATGACGTTGTGCTTGTAGCCGGCCTCGGCCATGGTGAAGTTCGCGGTGTCCTGGAGCGTCCCGCGCACGAACCCCTGGGCGCCACCGAGGTGGTCGAGCAGCTCGTCGAGGTCCTCGTCGGAGTAGGGCGTGCCGGTCAGGTCGGACAACCCGTCGAGCAGCTCGCGGACGGACGCGATGTACTCACGGGGCCACTTGTACTCGTTGACCCGGGTGATCGCCTCGGCGAGACGGACGAGGGCGTTCTCGTCGTTGGGCACCGAGCCGTGCCCGGCGCGGCCGTGCGCGGTCAGGCGCAACCAGAGGATGCCCTTCTCGGCGGTCTGCACGAGGTACGCGCGGGTCTGGCCGTCGGGGGTCGGGACCGTGACGCTGTAGCCGCCGACCTCGGAGACCGCCTCGCTGACACCGTCGAAGAGCTCGGGGTGGTGGTCGACGACGTGGTGGCTGCCCTTGACCCCGCCGGCTTCCTCGTCGGCGAAGAACGCGAAGACGATGTCGCGCGGCGGCTTGGCACCCCGGCGGGCGAGGTCGCGGATGTTGGCGAGGATCATGGCGTCCATGTCCTTCATGTCCACCGCACCCCGGCCCCAGATGCAGTC
Source organism: Pedococcus bigeumensis (assembly GCF_039531795.1). Lineage (NCBI taxonomy): Bacteria > Bacillati > Actinomycetota > Actinomycetes > Micrococcales > Intrasporangiaceae > Pedococcus > Pedococcus bigeumensis. The sequence goes on from NZ_BAAAQS010000001.1 coordinate 1,476,447, forward strand.
GTCGCGCAGCTCCGCGGAGAGCGGGTCGACCTGCCAGTCGGCGGCGTTGGCCGGCACGACGTCGAGGTGCCCGTGGATGCACAGGGCCGGCCGCTCGCGGTCCTCACCCTCGATCCGGACCACCACGCTCGTGCGGCCCGGGTCGCTCTCGACCACGGTGGGCTCCAGCCCGACCTCACGCAGCTGCGCCACGACGTAGTCGGCCGCCTCGCGCTCCCCCGGTCCGCTGCCGTCGCCGTAGTTGGTGCTGTCGATGCGGATCAGGTCGCGGCACAGGCGCACGACCTCGTCGACGGGGCTGATCGGCTGGGTGGTGGGCTGGGTGGTGGGCTCGGTGACCTCGCTCATGACGCCCAGACTAGGCGCGTCTGGTATGCCGTGCCCGTGCTGGTTCGCCCGGGTTCCGTTGTGCACTGGGCCGTTTGGGAGAAGGGGTGGCCTGCGTGCTATCGTTCCGGGTCGCAGCAGGCGCTCCCCAAAGTGCCTGCCAAGCACCTTGTCCGGGTGGCGGAATGGCAGACGCGCTAGCTTGAGGTGCTAGTGCCCTTTATCGGGCGTGGGGGTTCAAGTCCCCCTCCGGACACCACCAGCGAAGGGCCCTCCACCATGGTGGAGGGCCCTTCGGCGTCGGTCGGGCGGGTCTCAGCCCGCCGAGAACACGTTGGGGACCGATCGCTGCCACTCGGTGCCGGCCCGGTCCAGCCGGATGACCTTGCCGCTGGCGGTGCGCGCCACCATCGTCGTGGAGCCACCACCGTCGAGGTTGGTCGCGTCCCACGAGCCGAGCTTGGCCATGTAGTCGGCCATCTGGTGGATGGTGGCGCCGCCGTAGCGCACGCCGTCGACGGTGGCCCGGCCCGAGACGGCGACGACGAGCAGGTCACCGCTGTTGGTCCACCCGACGGCGGTGCGCGGTCGCAGCAGCTCGTCGCGGCTCGTGCAGGTGCCGCCGTTCTTGACGCCCTGGTTCAGGAACCGGGCTCCGCGGCCGACGGCCTCGTAGGCCGGGAACGGGGCGTCGGTGGAGGCGTGGTAGCCGACGGACACGCTGGTGCCGATCCGGAAGGACGCCAGCCAGCTCCCGGCCGTGCCGGTCGCCGTCAGGATGGTCTGCCCCGAGGCGGCCGCCTGGCCGCGGGTGGTCCCGGTGCGGACCGCCACGACCTTGCCTCCCGCGACGACGACGTCGGCCGTGCCGTAGGGACGACGGGCCTTGCCCCACGACGGCGTGTAGGCGTTGATGCCGCTACCCGCCAGGCTCTGCCAGTTCAGCCCGGTCACGGCCTGGTAGCCGTGGCCCGAGGCGCTGACGCTGCCCGTGATCCACAGCCGGGACGGGAGGGACCGTCCGTCCTTGGCGGTCACGATGGCAGGGTCGTGCGTGGATCGGGCCTTGCGGAGCCAGCCCGACGTCATCTGCGGCAGGTCGGGCATCGCCCCCACCGTCGCGTTGAACACGCCACCGTTGACCATCACCACCGCGGTCGGTGCGTCGAGGAAGTACGCCGACGGGATGCGCGAGGAGTTGAGGCTCGACGCCCCGCGGACCCGCGGGTTCGCGGTCGAGGAGCTCGGCACGGTGACGGCCACGATGCGGGTGGACGCCTGCGGGTTGCTCGGCGTGGGCCCGGTGTCCCAGATGCGGGCCGTCGCTCCGCCCGCCAGCTTGGTCACGGTGGGCGTCCGTGACAGCAGGGTGGGCGTGGCCCGGCAGGTGGCAGCGTCGGCGGTTCGCGGGGTGGCCAGGGTGACGGCGCCGGTCAGGGTGGTGGCCAGGGCCGCGGCAGTGGTGAGCGCCAGAGCAGAGCGCCAGGTGGGTGCGTTCATGGGTGCCAAGTCCTTCTCGGTGCACAGCCCGGGGGTCGGCTGCCTCACCCGGAAGGGTGCCGCACCCGGCCCGGCCGCGCCGGAGTTCGCCCGAAAAGGGGCTGAACACCCGACAGGAACTCCTGCGGACCCGACGCCGGGACCTTGGACCGTGGGCCGCACCGAAGGTCGGGTCGAGGCTGGAGCCGGAGGTGAAGGCCATGTCCACCAAGCTGAACCCGTCGCTTCCCGCGACGACTGCCAGTGACGTCCGCGCCGACCACGAGGTGCGAGCCGTCCCACCCAGGACCCGTGCCGTGGGTGGCTTCTTCCTGTTCACCGGCGGCGTGCACGTGGGGATCGTCTTCGCCGACACCGAGGCCTACCGTCACTTCGCCGACCGGGCGCTGTTCGCGTTCGTCCGCACCGGCTGGACCGACCTCTTCATGGCGAGCCCGGTGCTGTGGGGTCTCCTGGTGGCCGCCGGCGAGCTCACGCTCGCGTTCCTGCTGCTGCGCGGCGGGCTGCCGGCCCGCATCGGCTGGGTCGGTGTGGTGACGTTCCACGTCCTGCTGATGCTGTTCGGCTGGGGCTTCTTGGCCTGGTGCGTCCCGGCCCTGGTCTTCCTGGTCCGCAGCGCGCGTGCCGACTGGCGCCGGCTCGGCGGCTAGGCGGTCGGACGACCAGCCCGGGACCAAGTGCCCTGTGGCAGGTGGACTCCCCAGCGGGAACGTGAGGGCACACCCCCCCACCCAGGAGAGATCATGACCGCCCACCCTGACACCCCCCGGCCCGTGGTGGTCGGTGTCGACGGCTCGCCGCACGGCCAACGCGCCCTGGACTGGGCGGCCGCCGAGGCAGAGCTGCGGGGCTCGCCCATCGTGGTCCTGACGGCGGTCCCGGCCAGCTACCCGACCACCCGCTCGGGGGTGCCCGGGGAGCCGCGGGTGCAGCCGTCCAGCGCCCTGGCGATCACCGCCGAACACGCCCTCACGGCGGCCGTCGACCACGTCCGGCTGCGCCATCCCGACCTGGACGTGTCCGGGCACACCGTCGCCGGCGAACCGGGCGACGTCCTCGTCGAGGCCTCTGGCTCTGCAGCCCTCGTCGTCGTCGGCGCCAGGGGCCTCGGCCGGGTACGGGGTCTGCTCATGGGCTCGGTGTCGTCCAAGGTCAGCGCCAAGGCGCACTGCCCCACGGTCGTGGTGCGAGAGGCGCCGAGTCGTTCCCTGACCGACCTGCGCGTCGTCGTCGGCGTGGACGGCTCCACCGACTCGACGCAAGCTCTCCGGTTCGCCTTCGACGCCGCTTCCCTTCGTGGGACCGGGCTCACCGTGGTCCACACCTGGGACGTCCCCTGGGACGAGGGGACGGCACCCCCTGACTCGGAAGAAGCCCAACAGCTGGAACAGCGCGAGCGGGCCGCGGTGGCGCAGTCCGTGGCAGGTTTCGCCGCGGACTTCCCGGCCGTCGACGTCCGACGCCACGTCGTCCGCGGTCATGCCGTGGACGAGCTCGTCCGCCAGAGCGCAAACGCCGCCCTGCTCGTCGTGGCCGCCAGGGGCCGCGGGACCACCAGGGGCCTGGTGCTGGGCTCGACGTCGCAGGAGGTGCTCCCGGGTGCGCACTGCCCGGTGGCGGTCATCACCGCCTCCGCCGCGACCACGAGCGCCTCGGCCGCACCGACCGAGTCGACCCAGGGAGCGCGGTCATGACGACCGACCGCACCCAGCCCATCGGCGCCGTCGTCGTCGGGGTCGACGGGACCCCGAACGACGACGGCGCCCTACGGGCTGCGATCGCCCACGCGCGGCTCTACCGGCGCCCGCTGCACGTCCTGCACGCCACGGGCATCGGCATCGTCCCCTGGACCCCTGAGCGGCTGGCCCGGCAACAGGCACTGACCCTCGCCTGCGTCGACCAGGCGACCGCGCTCGCCGCCGATGTGGAGGTCACCTCGGCGACCGAGGTCGCCGACCAGTCGGCGGCCCTCGTCGAGGCCAGTCGTCGAGCGTGGCTGGTCGTCATGGGCGCCGGTCGACTCGGCCGCGTCGGCAGCGTGGTCCTGGGGGCCACCACCGGCAAGGTGGCCAGCCACGCAAGCTGTCCGGTGCTCGTGGTCCCCGACGCCTGGACGCCCACGGAGCGCACGGAGGTGGTGGTCGGCGTCGACGACTCCGAGCACTCCGTGCCTGCTGTCGAGTGGGCCTTCGCAGAGGCTTCTGCACGCCGAGCCGTGCTCGTGGCTCTCCACGCGTGGTGGTGGGAGGAGCCCAGCCCCCTGTCGGACTCCGCGACGACCGACGCGGGGTGGGCCGAGGACTGGTCGGCCGTCGCCGAGTCGCGTCACGTCCTGATGAGCGAGATGCTCGCCGGCTGGCGCGAGAAGTACCCGGACGTCGAGGTCCGGATCGAGCTCGTCCGTGGTGACGCGACCGCAGCGCTGGAGGAGGCGTCCCGCGAGGCCCAGCTCCTGGTCCTCGGCACTCGCGGTCGAGGCGGCTTCGCCGGCCTGCTGCTCGGCTCCGTCAGCAGCCGGGCGCTGCACCACTCGCAGTGTCCGGTGGTCGTCGTCCCCTCCCTCCCGCGGGGGCCGGCGACAGCCTGAGGCACGGAGGACCCCCACCCTGACGACTCACGCGTGGTCGACTCATGCGCTGACGGCACCCTGCGTTGCGTGGCGGCGCCCGACCGTCGTCCGTATGCGGCGCCGACCGTCCTAGGCCTCGGGCACGACCGCGACCGGGCAGGCAGCCAGACCCAGCACCGTCGCGCCCACCCGGCCCAGCCCGGTCGGCCTGGCCGACCCGACCACCACGAGCCCAGCGCGCCGAGAGCTGTGCACGAGGGCGTCCGCCGGATCGGCCCGCTCGACCTGCGTGCTGGTCACGAGGGTCGGACAGGACTCGTGGACGTCCTGCTCGGTGGCCCGTGCGGCTCGGGCGGCGCTGGTCGCGGTGGCGCGCACCCACTCGGCCACCGAGTCGAAGCCGCCTGCTGCTCCGGACCACTCCCGACTGGGCGGTAGCGACCAGGCGCTGACGATCGACAGGGGCACGCCGCGCAGACGAGCTGCGTGTGCCGCGAAGTCCAGGACCGCCCGCGAGGTGGTGCCTCCGCAGGCCGACACGACGACGGGCAGCGCCGCCCGCTGCGCGTCGGTGGCGCCTCGAGCGACCACGACCGGACACGCAGCCCGGTCGGCCAGCACCAGGGAGGTCGAACCCACGGCGCTCGAGACGGGACCGTCCTGCGAGCGCTGCCCCACGACGACCAGGGTTGCGCCCAGCGACTGGTCCGCGAGGACTCCCGCCGCGTGCCCGGGGACGCAGACTCCGCTCACGAGGTCGTCCGGCAGGTAGGTGCGCGCCACCCGCAGCCCGCGGTCCAGGACCGGATCGGGCTCCTCCGGCCCACCCACCTCGGCGGGCGGCCCGGCCGCGGGATAGGGGGTCGCGTGGACCAGCCTGAGGGGAAGGCCGCGCCGCGCGGCTTCCCGCGCCGCCCAGACCACCGCGTTCCTGGCCCGGCCGGATCCGTCGAAACCCACCACGAGGGGGTTGTCCAGCTGCATCTCGAGCCTCTCGTTCCGCATGGCACAGCGCTTGAACCCACTGTCGTTCGTGGGCCGTGCGGTGGCCCGGGGACTTGGTCCCGGGTCTTCTGCGAGTCGGGCCCTTGGTCCCTGCCCGGACCCCGACGCGGGCGGGCAGCGTGGAACTGCCAGCACGACTGGCACCGACATGGAGGCAAGCCATGAACCCCAGCGTTCGCACTCGCGTCCCGTCAGGCTCGCCTCGTCAGGAGTGAGAGCGTCATGAGCAGCACCGGACTGTCCCATCCCGAGCCCCGACCATCCGCACTCGTCGTCTACGAGTCCATGTTCGGGAACACCAAGGCGGTCGCGGAGGCCATCGCGCTGGGTCTGGCGTCGACCTTCGACGCCGACCTCGTCGAGTGCAGCCGAGCCGCCGCTCGCCTGCCGGCCGACCTCGCCCTGCTGGTCGTCGGCGCGCCGACCCATGCCTTCGGGCTCAGCCGCGAGTCGACGCGGGAGGACGCGCGGCGTCAGGCAACTGAGGCCGACCACCCCTCGGAGCCGGGTCTGCGGGAGTGGCTGGACGGGCTCGCCAGTGCCGACGGGTCGACCGGTCCCGGCCTCAGGACGGCCGCCTTCGACACCAAGGTGAGCCACCCCCGGCTGCCGGGGTCCGCTGCCCACGCCGCGGCTCGTCGACTGAAGCGCCTCGGCCACATCCAACTCGTGAAGCCCCAGACCTTCTTCGTCGAGGGCGCGCGCGGTCCGCTCGTCGACGGCGCCAGTGACGCCGCCTTCGAGTGGGGGCGGGAGCTGTCCGCGAAGGCACTGGCGGCGGTGGGTACGTCCTGACCGCTCGGCGCAGACGGCACCCCTCGGCGCAGACGGCACCCCTCGGCGCAGACGGCACCGTTCGGCGCAGGGCGCCGAGACGGACTACCCCTCCGGGTGGACCACGGCGAGCGGGCAGGGCCGCTCGTGGTGCAGCAACCCCTGGCTGACCGAGCCCACGAGGAGCCCGGCGAAGCCACCGTGGCCACGGCTGCCGACCACGATGAGCTGCGCTCCCTGTGCCTCGGCGAGCACGGCGTCGACGGGCAGGTCGCGGGTCAGCACGCGCCGCACGGAGACGTCGGGGAACTTCTCCGCCCACGGCGACAGCGCGTCGTCCAAGACCGCTTGGGCCGACTTGCGCCACTCCCCCACCTGGTCCTCGCTGAGCCAGGACCCACCGACCCGGCCGGGCACGTCGAGCCACCAGGCGTGCACGGCCACGATGCCAGCCTTCAGCGCGGCCGCCCGTTCGAACGCGAAGGCGAGGGCTGCACCGTTGGACGGGGAACCGTCGACGGCGACCACGATCGGGGCGTCGGGAGCGGCGTGCAGCTCCTGGTCCACCACGACGACCGGGCACGATGCGTGCGCCACGACCTGGGCCGACGTCGAGCCGGCCACCGCTTCGCCGACGACCGTGTGGTGCCGCCGACCGACGACCACCATCGCGGCCTCCCGCGAGGCGTTCAGGAGCACGGACGCCGGAGACCCGAACGCCGACTCGGTCACGATGGGGACGCCGGCAGCGCGGGAGGCGGCAAAGCTCCGCGCTTCCTCGACCAGCTCACCGGTGATGTCGTACGGCCACGGGGACGCCGCCCCGACGGTGGGCGCGGCGGCATACAGGACTCCTCTGGAGACCATCAGGTGCAGGGGCACGTGACGTCGCTCGGCTTCCTGGAGCGCCCAGTCGAAGGCCGGCTGCCCGGCCGAGGAGCTGTCGTAGCCGACGACGATGGGGCGGCGCCCGTCCTTGGCTTCCATGGTCTTCTCCACCTCTCGGGGAACAGGGTTGCCTGACGATCGTGGCGGCCCGCCGCGACCTGGTCACAGGGCCATTGGTCCCACTGCCGATCCCCCGGGTGACCACCCGCGGGATCGGTGGGGCGACCGCCACGGCGCGCCGGGGACACTCGCTGGCTAGGGTTCGACGCGTGCTCGAGGCCGTCCTGCTCGTCGTCGCGGCGCTGCTGATCGGGTACGCCAAGACCGCGATCGGCGGCCTCGCGAGCATCAGCGTCGCCATCTTCGCGAGTGTCATGCCGGCCAGGGAGTCGACGGCAGCCATCCTGCTGCTCCTGCTGGTCGGTGACGTGGTGGCCGTCTGGCACTACCGGCGCGAGGCCGACTGGAGCCTGCTGCGTCGACTCATCCCCGCGGTGCTCCCCGGGCTCGCCCTGGGCGCCGCGTTCCTCGCCGTGGTCGACGACACCGTCCTGCGCCGGTCGATCGGGGCGCTCCTGCTCCTCCTGGCTGCCCTCCAGCTGGCGCTGCGCTGGCATTCGCCCGACGTCGGGAGGGTCGGCAGGTCCCGCACCGCCGCGATCGCTACCGGGATCGCGGCGGGCTTCACCACGATGACGGCCAACGCGGCGGGCCCGGTGACGACCCTCTACCTCGTGGCGCAGGGTGTGGAGAAGCTGCGGTTCCTGGGGACGAGCGCGCTGCTCTTCTTCGGCGTGAACCTCTGCAAGCTGCCGTTCAGCTTCGGGCTCGGCCTGTTCGGTCCCCACACCGCGCGGCGCACCCTGCTCCTGGCGCCGTTCGTCCTGCTCGGTGCGTGGGCCGGGCTCCGGACGGTGCGACGGCTCAGCCAGCGGCGGTTCGACCAGTCGGTCCTCGTGGCGTCGGCGCTCGCCGCCCTCGCGCTCATCGTCCGCTGAGCGTGGGCCCGCCTCATCCGTTCGGCCATTCCCGCTCGCGAACTCAGCCGACCCCCGGCGCGTCCGCCCACGGCTGAATCGGTGGACTCCTACCGTCGAAGACGTGAGCACGCAGACCATCCACCGCACCACCAGCCACCACCCACGCGTCCTGCGCGGGGCACGGGGCTGGATGTGGGTGTGCGACTGCGGCAGCGCGTCCTGCCGGACCCCCGCCCAGGCCCCGTTGCCCTGGCGTTCGGCCCTGATCGGCGCCCTGCTGCACTCGTCCACCATCGCCCCCTGACGCGGACGTCAGGGCCACCACTACAGCCAGGTGTGCACCCGCACGGTGGTGCCCTCCCCGGACGACCGCAGCTGCACGAGGTCGCACAGCTGGTTGACCATCCACAGCCCTCGCCCGTCCGGCTCTTCCGTCCCGGGCGCGAGCCGCCCCGCGAGGGGGTCCGCCACCAGGCCGTCGTCGGCCACCTCGCAGACCAGTGCCTGGCTGGTCCTCCAGAGCCTCAGGGTGCCGCTCCCGCGGCCGTGCAACACCGAGTTGACGCCGAGCTCGTGCAGGGCCAGGCCGAGGTCGGCCGCGCGGTCGTCGGGGATGCCGCAGACCCGCGCCACGTGCAGCACGAGGTCTCGCACGACACGGATCGTCTCCGGCGTGATGGTGCGCACGATCGTCGCGGCCGGGGCCGGCGGGAGCGGGGACGCGAACGCCGTCGCACCCAGGTCGTCGCCGAGGTAGGCGTCGTTCGGGTGGGCCGTCCCGTCGCTCTCGGTGACCCACGGGTGCGCGTGGAGAGCCTGCTCCACGACCTCGTCCGGCAGGGCGTCGACCTCGTAGGGGCAACGCAGCCACAGCGGCGCGGCTGCTGGGATCGCGTCGTTGAGCAAGGCCTCGTGCAGCTGGCACTCGGTGACCTCCACGCCGGTGCGACCGGGCCAGAGCGGCTCGCCGACGCCGCGCGAGGGCCGGTCACCGGCCGCCGCGACGAAGTCCACCCAGGCCTGGATGATGCACGCCGGGTTGGACCCGAGCGACTCCATCTCCGCGAACCTCACCTGCTCGGCAGCCTCGCCCAACGCGGCACGCACGGCCCGCAGCCGTGCGGCCGGCAGGGCGACCAGGGCGAGCTCACCCCGGAGGACTCCCTGCCGGACGAAGTCGGCGGCGGCTGTGACGAAGGCCCGTTGCCCCGACCAGAGCATCACGTCGTGCACGTAGCCCTCGTGGGCGCGCTCCATCGCGGGGCTGGGCGTGCTCGTCATGCTCATGGGACTCCGTGCGCGGTGGCGCCGGGGTGACACCCCCCGGACCCTCGTCAGGGTACGCCCGCGGGCGGCCGGCCGAAGGGGAATCGTTCGACTTGAATCCGCCTCGCCCGCGCTTGCCGTCTGGGAGGCTGAGGTTGGCAGCGTGGCGCATCTCCGCCATGGTTCGAGGACCCACTGCAACCCAGGAGGCTTTTGATGAAGGTCGGTATCCCGCGCGAGGTCAAGAACAACGAGTACCGCGTCGCGATCACCCCGTCGGGCGTGCACGAGCTCGTCGTCCACGGCCACGAGGTCTTCATCGAGAAGGACGCCGGCGTCGGGTCGTCCATCCTCGACGCGGACTACGTCGCGGCCGGTGCCACGATCCTCGACACCGCCGACGACGTCTGGGGCACCGGTGACCTCATCCTCAAGGTCAAGGAGCCGATCGAGCCCGAGTACCACCGGATGCGGGAGGGCCAGACCCTCTTCACGTACCTCCACCTCGCGGCCGACAAGCCGCTCACCGAGGAGCTCGTGAAGCGCAAGGTGACCGGGATCGCCTACGAGACCGTGGAGCTCCCCGACCGGTCGCTGCCCCTGCTGGCCCCCATGTCCGAGGTGGCCGGCCGGCTGGCGCCACAGGTCGGGGCGCACACCCTCATGCGCGCCCAGGGCGGCCGCGGCGTGCTCATGGGTGGCGTGAGCGGGGTGTATGCCGCGAAGGTCGTCGTCATCGGCGCCGGTGTCTCGGGCATGAACGCCGCCGCCATCGCCCTGGGCATGCAGGCCGAGGTGCTGCTGCTCGACCGCGACATCGCCAAGCTGCGCCACGCCGACGCGATCTACCAGGGGCACTGCCAGACGGTCGCCTCCAACACCTACGAGATCGAGCGCGCCATCGAGGACGCCGACCTCGTCATCGGTGCCGTCCTGGTGCCCGGGGCCAAGGCGCCCAAGCTCGTGACCAACGAGCAGGTCTCGCGGATGAAGCCCGGCTCGGTGCTGGTCGACATCTCGATCGACCAGGGCGGCTGCTTCGAGGACTCCCGCCCCACGACCCACGCCGACCCGACCTACCAGGTCCACAACTCGGTGTTCTACTGCGTCGCGAACATGCCCGGCGCGGTCCCCCACACCAGCACCTACGCCCTCACCAACGTGACCCTTCCGTATGCCGTGCAGCTCGCCAACCAGGGCTGGCGCGACGCCCTCGCCGCGAACCGCCCACTGGCACTGGGGCTGAACACCCACGACGGGGCGGTCACCTACGCCCCCGTGGCGGAGGCGCACGGCTTCGACTCGACCGACCTGCAGACCATCCTCGGGAAGGCCTGAGCGCTCCCGTCCGTCCAGGTCGCCGACGGCTCGCCGCCGACGGCTCACCGGGCCGCCCCGGCGAGCTGTCGGCGGTCGCGGCTAGCCTCGACCCGTGCTCCTCGCCGACGTCGTCGCCGCCTCTGCCGCGGCCACCGCGACCCGCTCACGGCTGGCCAAGACGGCAGCCGTGGCGGACGCGCTGCGGGCCGCCGGCCCCGCCGACGCGGCGACGGTCGCGGCATACCTCTCCGGGGTGCTGCCGCAGCGACGCATCGGCGTGAGCTGGCGCGGCCTGTCCACCCTCCCCGAGCCCGCGGCGGAGGCGACCGCGACCGTCGCCGAGGTGGACGCGGCGCTGACCGCGATCGCCCTGATCGCGGGCAGTGGTTCGGGAGCCACGCGGTCCGCAGCGGTGTCCGCCCTCTTCGCGCGGTTGACCGGGCCCGAGCAGGACTTCCTCCGGGCCCTGGTCACCGGTCAGGTGCGGCAGGGAGCCCTCGACGGCGTCATGCTGGCGGCCATCGCCGCGGCGTCCGGTCTCCCGGAGGCGGAGGTCCGGCGGGCCGTGATGCTGGCGGGCTACGCGGGTCCGGTGGCCGCTGCGGCACTCGGGGGCGGGAGCGAGGCGCTGGCCGCCATCCACCTCGAGGTCGGTCGGCCGATGCGCCCGATGCTGGCCGCCTCAGCCCCTGACGTCGACGCCGCCTGGGAGCAGGTCGGCGCCACCTCCGACGGGGTCGTCGTCGACGGCAAGCTCGACGGCATCCGGCTCCAGGCCCACCGCGACGGTGACGACGTGCGCCTGTTCACCCGGTCGCTCGACGACATCACCGACCGGCTCCCCGAGGTCGTCGAGGCGGTCCTCGCCCTGCCGGCCTCCCAGCTGGTCGTCGACGGCGAGGCCATCGCCCTCGACGCGGCCGGGCGCCCGCTCCCCTTCCAGCAGACCGCCTCTCGCACGATGAGCAGCACCGGCGTCGACAAGCTGAGGGCCGCCGTCCCCGTGACCCCCTACTTCTTCGACCTGCTCCACCTCGACGGCGACGACCTGCTCGAGCTGCCCGCGTCCGAGCGGTTCGACCGGCTCGCTGCGCTCGTCCCCCGGGCCAGCCTCGTGCCGCGCATCACCGCCGCCAGCCCGGCTGAGGCGACCGCGTTCTTCGACCAGCTCGTCCGCGACGGTCACGAGGGCGTGGTGGTCAAGTCACCGAGTGCCCCCTACGCCGCCGGTCGACGCGGCGCCGGCTGGGTGAAGGTGAAGCCGCGCCATACCCTCGACCTGGTGGTGCTGGCGGTCGAGTGGGGCAGCGGTCGACGCAAGGGGTGGCTGTCCAACATCCACCTCGGCGCCCGTGACCCGGAGGACGGCGGGTTCGTCATGCTCGGCAAGACCTTCAAGGGCATGACCGACGAGATGCTCCAGTGGCAGACCGAGCGCTTCACCGAGCTCGCGACCGAGGGCACCGACGGCTACGTCGTGCCGGTGCGCCCCGAACAGGTCGTCGAGATCGCGTTCGACGGCATCCAGACCTCCTCCCGCTACCCCGGCGGGATGGCACTGCGGTTCGCGCGGGTGCTGCGCTACCGCGACGACAAGACCGCCGACGAGGCCGACACCGTCGACACGGTGCGCGCGTTGCGCTGAGCCCATCGGAGTCGTGAGCCCTCCCGAATCGTGAGCCCAGGGAGCCGGGCGCCCTCCGGGAGCTGCCGGCCCGGACGTATCAGGCGCCACCCCACTGCCTCCTTGAGTCAGGACGTGCCCCGGGGGGTGGCACGGACGAGGGGGGCAGCACCATGCAGACACGACACATCACCAGGGGCGACACCGCCCACCACCACCCGCACGTGCAGCGAGGCAGCTCCGGCACCTGGCGCTGGCAGTGCGAGTGCGGCGGCGCCTCCTGCCGCAGCGCGATCGTGCGGCTGAGCTGGCGCGAGGCCGTGATCGGCGCACTGAACCACGCCACCTGCCTCGCGCCCTGACTCGGCGCGCCCCGCCCAATGTGCATTGCATAGGTTCTCTATGTAATCTGGAGGGCGTGACCGATCGTGACGAGCTGGGCAACAGCGTGCTGCGCTCCGCGGCGAGGCTGACCCGCTGGGCGTCCCGCAACGCCTCCCTCGACGTGCCGATGGCCCAGACCCGCCTGCTGGCCCTGGTCGAGGAGCTCGAGCCCGCGCGCATCAGCACGCTGGCCGCGGCCGACCACACCAGCCAGCCGACGATGAGCACCCAGGTCCAGCGGCTCGAGGCGGAGGGCTGGGCCGTGCGCGTGGCCGACCCGGCCGACGCCCGCGCCAGCCTCGTCTCGCTCAGCGCCGCCGGTCGCGCAGCACTGGGACGGGCCCGCCGCGCCCGGCTCGAGGCGCTCTCCCCCGCGTTCGACCAGCTCGACGCAGCCGCGCTGGCCCGGCTCGAGGCCGCCGTGGCCGCCCTCGACGACCTGTTGGCCCGAGCCTCCGGCACTGAGCCCGATCCTCCCGCGACCTCCACCCACCTGACCCACTGAGCACCGAACCCCTCATCCCCCACAGAGAGAAGCCTGAACCCACCATGTGGCGCCAACCCAAGACCGTCTGGTCCGTCGCCTTCGCCTGTGTCATCGCCTTCATGGGCATCGGCCTCGTCGACCCCATCCTCAAGCCCATCGCCGACGACCTCGGGGCCAGCGCGTCGCAGGTCTCGCTGCTCTTCACCAGCTACATGGCGGTGATGGGGGTCGCGATGCTCGTGACCGGCTGGGTGTCCAGCCGCACCGGGGCGAAGCGGACCCTGCTGCTCGGGCTCGTCGTCATCATCATCGGCGCCGGACTCGCGGGCGCCCAGGACTCGATCGGCGGGATCGTCGCGTTCCGTGCGGTCTGGGGCCTGGGTAACGCGCTGTTCATCGCGACGGCGCTCGCCACCATCGTCAGTGCCGCCCGCGGCTCGGTGGGCCAGGCGATCGTCCTCTACGAAGCGGCCCTCGGCGTCGGCATCGCGACCGGGCCCCTGCTGGGTGGGTGGCTGGGCGGTCACTCGTGGCGCTGGCCGTTCTGGGGTGTCTCCGCCCTGATGGCCGTGGCCCTGGTCGCCATCCTGACCACCCTGCCGGCCACCCCGCCGACCGGACCGCGCAGCAGCATCTCGGCACCGCTCAAGGCGCTGTCGCACCGCGGCCTGCTGACCGTGGGGATCACCGCGCTGCTCTACAACTTCGGCTTCTTCACCCTGCTCGCGTTCACGCCCTTCCCGCTCGCGATGGGCGCCCACGAGGTCGGCCTCGTCTTCTTCGGCTGGGGCCTGCTGCTCGCCTTCACCTCGGTGGTCGTGGCACCTCGCCTGCAGCGCCGGTTCGGGACGCTGCCCGGGGTGGTCGGCGCGCTGGTCGGCTTCGCCCTCATCCTGGCGGCCATGGCGATCGGCACCGAGCACAAGCCGGTGCTCGTGGTCGGTGTGGTCCTCGCCGGCGCCTTCCTCGGCGTCAACAACACGCTGATCACCGAGACGGTCATGAAGGTCTCGCCGGTCGAGCGCGGGGTGGCCTCCGCTGCCTACAGCTTCGTGCGGTTCGGCGGCGGTGCGGTCGCCCCGTGGCTGGCCGGCAAGCTCGGTGAACGCTCGGTGCACGTGCCGTTCTGGGTCGGCTCCGGCGCGGTGCTGCTCGGCGTGGCCGTCCTGCTCACCGCCCGACGGGAGATCACCGCCGTCGACCGCGAGCACGCCGACGAGACGGTCGAGCAGGAGCGCTCCCTCGAGGCGGCGGCGCTCACCGTCGGCGACGCCTGAGACCGACTCCCGGACAATGGCGTCCGGACCACGACGCCCGGCCCCCTAGGCTGGGCGTCGTGCTCGACGAGGTCACTGCCACGCGCTACGTCACCCCCCTCAAGGAGGGTGGGTCGCTGCCCGGCATCGTCGAGGCCGACGACCTGGGCACCTACGTGCTGAAGTTCCGTGGCGCGGGGCAGGGTCCGAAGGTCCTCGTCGCCGAGGTCGTCGTCGGGGAGCTCGCCCGCGCGGTGGGCCTGAACGTCCCTCGGCTCGCCGTCGTCGACCTCCAGGCCCCGATCGCCAAGTACGAGGCCGACGAGGAGGTCCAGGACCTCCTCACGGCGAGCATCGGCCCCAACCTCGGGATCGACTTCCTCCCCGGCTCGTTCGGCTACGACGGGTCCCGCCCGCCCGCTCCCGACACGGCCGCCGACATCCTCTGGCTCGACGCCCTCACGGCCAACGTCGACCGCACCTGGAGCAACCCCAACCTCCTGGTCTGGCACCGCAATCCGTGGCTGATCGACCACGGGGCCGCGCTCTACTTCCACCACGGCTGGCCCAGCCGGGGCGCCGACGCCGAGCGCTTCGCCGCGCAGCCCTTCGACGCCAGCACCCACGTGCTGCGCGACGTCGCCACCGGCCCGGCCGCCGCCCACGAGCGGCACGCCCCCGGGCTCACCCGCGAGCTCCTGACCGAGGTCGTGGCGGCCGTCCCGGAGGTGTGGCTGGAGCTGGCACCTGGGCTCGACACCGTCGAGGCGGTGCGCACGGCATACGTCGACCACCTGCTGGCCCGCCTCGCGAACCCGCAGGCCTGGCTCCCGGGCGCGGCATCATGACCCGCTACGGCTACCAGTACGTCGTCCTGCGCTGCGTGCCACGCGTCGAGCGCGAGGAGTTCCTCAACGTCGGTGTGGTGCTCTACAGCCAGGCCGCCGACTTCCTCGAGGCCGCCTACCGCGTCGACGAGGCGCGCCTGCGTGCGTTCGCACCCCAGGTGGACGTCGAGGACGTCGACCAGGCGCTGGAGACGATCTGCCAGGTATGCCGCGGGGTCACCGGCGGTGGGCTGCCCACCCTCGGCGGGCTGGGCCGCAGGTTCGGCTGGCTCAGCGCACCGCGGAGCACGGTCGTGCAGCCCGGGCCGGTGCACGGAGGGCTCACCGAGGACCCCGCTGCCGAGCTGGCCGAGCTGCTCCGTCGCCTCGTCGACCCGGCCTAGCCCGACTGTCTGGCACCACCGATCTGGCACCACCGATGTGGCGCCACCGATCTAGCGCTGGGGGCGCAGCGCCCAGGCGGCCACGGCCCCCGCTGCGGCGACGTTGAGGGAGTCCACTCCCCCAGCCATCGGGATGGTCACGGTGAGGTCGGCCGCCTCGAGGGTGTGGTGCGACAGTCCGTCGCCCTCCGTGCCCAGCACGAGGGCCAGTCGCTCCGGCGGGTCGGCGGCCAGCTCGTCGAGACCCACCGCGTCGTCGGCGAGGGCCAGCGTCGCCACCGTGAACCCGGCGGCCTGCAGCTCGGTGATGCCGCCCGGCCACGGGTCGATCCGGGTCCACGGCACCTGGAACACCGTGCCCATCGAGACGCGGATCGCCCTGCGGTACAACGGATCCGCACACCGCGGTGTCACCAGCACGGCATCCACCCCGAGGGCGGCCGCCGAGCGGAACACCGCGCCGACGTTGGTGTGGTCGACGATGTCCTCGAGCACCAGCACCCGCTGGGCACCGGCCACGAGGGCGGCGACCGAAGGCAGCTCGGGCCGCTGCATGGAGGCCAGCGCGCCCCGGTGCAGGTGGAACCCGGTGAGCTGCTCGATGACGTCGTGCTCCCCCACGAAGACGGGGACGCCGTCGGCCTCAGCGTCGGCCACGAGGTCGGCGAGGTCGGTCAGCCAGCGCTGTGCCATCAGGTAGCTGCGCGGGCGGTGACCCGCGCGCAGCGCGCGACGGATGACCTTCTCCGACTCCGCGATGTAGAGGCCCCGCTCGGGCTCGGTGCGTCGCCGGAGGGCCACGTCGGTCAGCGACACGTAGTCGGCCAGCCGGGGGTCGGTGGGGTCGGTGATGGCGATGGGCACGGCGAGCAGGCTAGGCCACCGCCGATTTTCCCCAAAAGCCTGCTCGCCACGACGCCACAGGTCTACCGTTTCCGCAGCACAGCTGTGACCGACGCAGGGTCGGGGACCGTGGCTGGAACGAGGGGGCTCGTGATGGGTGGACGAGGTATCTGGACGCGGCTGGTGACGGCGACGATCGTGGTCGCGCCGCTGGCCCTGGTGGCCGTGACCGGGCCGGCCACAGCGGCCACGGAGAGCGAGACGTACCTGTCGTACGTCAGCGCCCCGGGCGACTACGTCGGACAAGGTCGCAGCGGCACCCTGGCCGCGCCCACGCCGTTCCGGATCAGCGGCACCGCGGGCTCGGTCACGGTCTCGGCCGACACCGGGTCGGAGTGGTGGGACGTGACGCTCGCCGCCCCGACCGGCCAGCAGCTGACGACCGGCTCCTACGAGAACGCCACCCGCGCCCCGTTCAACAGCACCTACGGCGGTCTCTCGGTCACCTCGACCGGGCGGGGCTGCAACTCGGTCAAGGGCCGCTTCACGATCTTCGCGATCAGCGCGGACACGGCCGGACGCATCACCTCACTGGACGCGACCCTCACGCAGTTCTGCGACAACAGCACCGGGAGCCTGTCCGCCACCGTGAAGTACGCGGCGCCATACGTCATCACCCCCGTCCTCACGTCAGCCAACCCCAGCGTCGTGGCCGACCAGCCCGTCACGCTGACGGCCCGGACCTCCCCCGGCACCGCGTCGGGGGTCGTGTTCTACGACGCGACCACGCCGATCGGCCAGGCCTCCTTCGACGCGAACGGCACCGCGCGGTTGACCACCTCCCGGCTGACCCCGGGCACGCACTCGCTCACCGCCAGGGTCGGCACCGCCACCTCGGCTCCGCTGCTCCAGGAGGTCGCGGTCCCCGACACCTCCCTGTGGTTCGGCAGCCTGGCCGGTGACTACATCGGGCAGGGGGCCTCGGCGAGCTACGTGCCGACGACCGCAACGCTCACCGCACGGGGCACCGCCGGCTACGCCAGCATCTCGGTGGACTCGCCCAGCACCGAACAGTGGTGGACCCTCGATGTGGCGGCCGCACCCGGCGAGACGTTGCAGGTCGGGACCTACACGGGCGCGGTGCGGGCACCGTTCCGTGGGGCCGGACAGCCCGGCCTGAGCTTCTCCGGCACCGGGCGTGGCTGCAACGCCCTCACCGGCGACTTCACGGTCAACAGCATCGGCACCGACGCCGCAGGCACCGTCACCAGCCTCGACGTGACGTTCAGGCAGTACTGCGACGGGGCGAGCGCCGCGATGTCCGGCCGGGCGCGGTTCCACACTGCTCCCGCCGATCCACGGGCCGTCTCCACGACGGCCCTGAGCGGGAGCGCCACCAGTGACGGCAGCGTCACCCTCACGGCCACGGTGCAGGGCGGGACGGCGGTCCCGACCGGCCCGGTGACCTTCCGCGAGGGCTCGTCGACGCTGGGCACGGCGGCGCTCGACACCCGTGGCGTGGCCTCCCTGGTCGTGCCCGGGCTCGCCCGGGGCAGCCACACCCTCGGCGCCGACTACGGCGGGAGCACGACGGTGCAGCCGAGCAGCGGGTCGACCACGGTCGTCGTCCCCGGGATCGCCACCACGACCTCCCTGACGGTCGCCAAGACGGTCAAGACCGGCAAGCCGGTCTCCGTGTCGGTCACGGTGGCTGCCGCCTCCGGCCCGCGCCCCACGGGAACCGTGCGTCTCTACGACGGGCTCGACGCCCTCGGGACAGCCACCCTCGTCGACGGCAGGGCCAGCATCGTCTGGACCCCGGTCGCCAAGGGCAACCACACCCTGACGGTGCGGTACCTCGGCAGCAGCACCCACCTGGAGTCCGTGTCGCCGGGCACGGTGGTCAAGGCCACCTGAGGTCAAAGGCCACTGAGCCACGGCGGCGGCGTCGGTCCGACCGTCAGCTGAACCAGACGATCTTGATGATGCCGACCAGGCCCACCACGATGATCACGCCCCGCAGCACCAGGGGCGGCAGGCGGCGCCCGACCTTCGCCCCCACGAAGCCGCCGGCAAACGCCCCCAGCCCGATGAGCAGCGCCACCAGCCAGTCGATCCGGCCCCACGCGACCAGCATGAAGGTGATCGCCGCGACGGCGTTGACGATCGTGGCGAGCACGTTCTTGAACCCGTTCAGCCGCTGGATCGGCTCGCTCGACAGGGCGCTCATCAGCCCCATCAGGATCACGCCCTGCGCGGCCCCGAAGTAGCCGCCGTAGATCCCTGCCACGAGGACCCCGGCGGTCAGCGCGACCCCGTGCCAGGACGCCGGCGCGACGCCCGCCTCGTGGCGGGCGACCGCCCGCGCCTGCAGTCGGGGGCCGAGGACGACCAGCACGAGGCCGAGTGCGATCAGCACCGGGACGATCGCCTGGAACGCCTCGGGCGGCAGCACCAGCAGGAGCACGGCGCCGATGACACCACCCGCCAACGAGGCCGGGGCCAGCTTTCGCAGGGTGCGGCCGGCGCCCTCCAGCTCGGAGCGGTAGCCGTGCACCGCCGTCACCCCGCCGGCGACCAGCCCGACGGTGTTGGACACGTTGGCCACGACCGGTGGGTAGCCGAAGAACAGCAGGGTCGGGAAGGTGATCAGGGTGCCCGACCCGACGACCGTGTTGATGGTCCCTGCCGCGAGCCCTGCGAAGAAGATCCCGAGGGCTTCGAAGACGGACACCACGCCACCCTAGCGACGCCGCGGCCACGCCCCGGACACCGGTATGCCGCCCGCGCAGGTGCGCGGGCGCCATACCGGGAAGGTGGTGGAGGTCAGGCCGGCGGTGGCGGCTTGGGGCCCTCCTCGGTCTCCACGGGCGGAGCTGCCGGCGGGGCCGGCGGCTCGAAGTCGGGCACCGCGTCGGCCGGCGGCTCGACCGGGGGCTGGACGCGCCGGACCGGGGCCGCGTGCTCAGTGGCCTCCTGGCTCGCCTTGCCGGCCAGGCCACGCGCCTCCGCGAGGGCCTGCATCGGGTCCTCGAGCACGGTCTCGTCGAAGGCGTCGGCGAGCTGGCCGGGGTCGACCCACTCCTCGTCACCCCCGTCGTCCGGGCCGTGCGGCTTGTCCGTGGCGCCGAGCGCCCCGCCGATGCCACGCAATGCGTCGGTGAGCTCGCTGGGGATGATCCACATCTTGTTGGAGTCACCCCGGGCGATCTGCGGCAGCACCTGGAGGTACTGGTAGGCCAGCAGCTTCTGGGTGGGCTTGCCCCGGTGGATCGCGTCGAAGACCTGCTGGATGGCGCGGGCCTGGCCCTGGGCCTCGAGGATGCGAGCCTGCGCCGAACCCTCGGCCCGCAGGATCTGGCTCTGCTTCTCACCCTCGGCCGTGAGGATGGCGGACTGCTTGGTGCCCTCGGCGTAGAGGATCTGCGCCCGCCGCTCGCGCTCGGCCTTCATCTGCTTCTCCATCGACTCCTGGACGGAGTGCGGCGGGTCGATCGCCTTGAGCTCGACGCGGTTCACGCGGATGCCCCACTTGCCGGTGGCCTCGTCGAGGACCCCGCGCAGCTGGGCGTTGATCTGGTCGCGGCTGGTCAGCGTCTGCTCGAGGTCGAGCGAGCCGATGACGTTGCGCAGGGTGGTGACCGTGAGCTGCTCGATGCCCTGGATGAAGTTGGCGATCTCGTACACGGCCGACTTCGCGTCGATGACCGAGTAGTAGATGACCGTGTCGATGTTGACGACCAGGTTGTCGCTCGTGATCACGGGCTGGGGCGGGAAGGACACGACCTGCTCGCGCAGGTCGACGTTCGCGCGCACCTTGTCGACGAAGGGCACCAGGAAGTGGATACCTCCCTCCAGGGTGCGGGCATAGCGTCCGAGCCGCTCGATGATCAGGGCCGTCTGCTGGGGCACGATGCGCACCGTGCGGAAGAGCACGATCAGCGCAAAGGCGACCAGGATCAGCAGGACTATGAAGCCTGCTCCGATGCCGTCCACGTCTACTCCGTTTTCTGACCCGCCGTGACGCCGGTGACGATCACGGTGGCCCCCTCGATTGATACAACCCGGACCTCTTGGCCGGGCTGGCATGTGGCGTCCCCCTTGGGGATGCGGGCGGACCACGTCTCGCCGCCCACCTTGACGCGACCGTCGGTCGCCGTGACTGCTTGCAGGACGCGACCACTGCGGCCGACGAGGCCGTGCGCCCCGATGCCGTGACTGGCCTCGGCCACCATGAACTTCCGGGTGATGATCGGGCGCACCACCAGGAGCAGCAGCCCGGCCACGACGACGGCCACGACCACCTGCCCCGGGACGGGCAGGCCGACCGCGGAAGCCGCGGCCCCTGCCGCTGCGCCGCCGGCCAGCATGAGGAACACGAAGTCGACGGTGGCGGCCTCGATGGCCGCCAGGATCAGTGCCAAGCCGAGCCATGCGAGCCACGGGTTCTCCGCGAACCAGTCCATGACACCCCTCCCTCTCAGCAGTTCCACAACCTCGGTGGTCCAGCAACTCTAGGACGAAGGAGGGGCTTCTGACGTTCCTTCGGCAACCTTCAGCCGGGCCGTCCAGCGGTCGCCACGGCGCTCGAGCTCGAGCGGCATCCCGAAGGTCTCGGACAGATTGGCCTCGGTGAGCGTGATCTCGACCGGGCCCTGGGCCACGATGCGTCCCTCGCGCAGCAGCAGGACGTCGGTGAAGTGCGGTGGGATCTCCTCGACGTGGTGGGTGACGAGGATGAGCGCGGGCGCCTCGACGTCCGCGGCGAGCTCGCCCAGCCGTCGCACGAGGTCCTCGCGCCCACCGAGGTCGAGGCCCGCCGCGGGCTCGTCGAGGAGCATCAGCTCGGGGTCGGTCATCAGCGCCCGGGCGATCTGGACCCGCTTGCGCTCGCCCTCGGACAACGTGCCGTAGGTGCGGTCGGCCAGGTGGTCGGCCCCCAACGCCTCCAGCAGCTCGGAGGCGCGGGCGTGGTCGAACGTCTCGTAGCTCTCCCGCCAGCGGCCGACGACGCCGTAGGAGGCGGTCACCACGACGTTGTGGACGATCTCGTCGAACGGGATGCGCTCCGCCAGGGCCGCCGACGCCAGCCCGATCCGCGGCCGCAGCTCGAAGACGTCGACGGCTCCCAGCACCTCGCCCAGCACGCCGGCCACCCCTCGCGTGGGGTGCATTCGTCCGGCGGCGAGCTGGAGCAGCGTCGTCTTGCCTGCGCCGTTGGGGCCGAGGATGACCCAGCGCTGACCCTCCTCGACCTCCCAGGAGACCTCGTCGAGCAGGGTCGCCTGGCCCCGCACGACGCTCACTCCCGCGAACTCAAGGACGTCACTCATGGCACCGGACCCTATCGGCTTAGCATGACGGGATGCCCGAACTCCCTGCGTCCGTGCGGCTTTCGCTGTGGACGACGCACGCCTGGGCCAGCGGGAGCCCGCTGGCGGACGCGATCGCCCGTGCGCTCCCCGACATCGACCACGTGGCGGGCGATCTCGACCGCCTCGCGCTGTGGCACGACCTGGGTGAGCAGGCCGTGCTCGTGGCACTTCCCGCCCCCGGTGACCTGGTCGGCCTGCCGGGCGCGTCGGCCGAGGCCCAGGGCGCCGCAGCGGTGGGTGGCGAGTGCGTGTTCGTCCCGGGACTCGGCGGGATGCTCGTGCCCACGATCTCGACCTACGGAGCGGGTCCCGAGGGTGGTCCGGACGTGGGCACCCGGGTGGACTGGACGGCCTACGACGCGCAACCGGTGCCCCGCCACCGGGTGGAGGCCCTGGAGCCGTCGCAGCTCGAGCGCCACCTGCGCGACGAGATCCGCGCGGCCACCGAGGCGATCGACGCCGTGGGCGGGCAGCCGTTCGGCGCCACTGCCGCTCGGGAGCTCGCCGATGCGGCCATGGGGGGCCGCTGGGGGCTGCCGACCGGGCTGCCCGGTCGTGCGGCTCGCGTCATCGCCCTGGCCGGCACCGTCGCCGCGGTCGTGGACGTGGCCCTCGCTGCGGGCGACGGGGCCCTCACGGCCGCGGAGGCCGGCACGCGGCACCGCTTGCTGCTGCGCCTCCAGCGCGCCTCGGAGCGCGCCCTGGCCGATGCGACGAACGCTGCCTGCGCCGTGTTGGCCGGCTGGCGACCGCAGTGACCCCTGGGTCCGCGGCGTCCGGCCAACTAGGCTTGGACACCATGGCTGACCCCGCGATCATCCTGGTGTCGGAGCACCATGCCGACCCGCTGCTGCAGGAGTTCCAGAGCAGGTACCAGCGCGACTACGACCTGCACACGGCCGGCTCGTGTGCCGAGGCGGAGTCCGTCGCCCGCGAGATCCATGGCCGCGGGGACCACGTGGCCCTCTTCGTGACGGACTCGCGGCTGCCCGACGTGGAGAGCGTCCACCTCGCGTTCCACCGCTGGCGCCTCGTCGTCCCCACGGCGCGCCGGGTGGTGGCCGCGCACTGGGACTACTTCCTCGCCGACGCGCCCGACCTGCGGGTCGGCATGGCCAAGGGGAAGTTCGACGCCTACCTGCTCATGCCCCGCGGCAAGCGTGACGAGGAGTTCCACAACGCCATCACGGACCTGCTCTCGGAGTGGACGTCCACGGTCCCCCAGCCCGAGGTCGTGGTCGCGAAGGTGGTCTCCCCGACCCACGAGGCGCTCACCATGGCGATCCGGGACTTCCTCGACCGGATGGGCATGCAGAACCGGCTCTGGCACCCCGACGCCCCGGAGCTGCAGGACTACCTCGCCGCGATCCGCGACCAGCTGGGGGTCGACGAGATCCGCTGGCCCCTCGTCGTGGCGGCCAACCGGGTGCCGATTCAAGCCACCAGCGTCCGCGACGTGGCGATCGCGATCAACGGCGCCCCGCGCAACTTCGAGCTCGACGGTGTCGTGGACCTCGCCGTCGTGGGTGGCGGTCCGGCCGGACTGGCAGCCGCCGTCTACGGCGCCTCCGAGGGCCTCACGGTCGTCGTGCTCGAGGCCGAGGCGATCGGGGGCCAGGCCGGCACCAGCTCGATGATCCGCAACTACCTCGGCTTCCCGCGGGGCATCTCGGGCATGCGGCTGGCCCAGCGGGCGCGCAACCAGGCGCTGCGCTTCGGCACGGACTTCCTCACCGGGTGGGAGGTCACCGCGCTGGAACCCGGCGCCGACGGGTCCCCCCACGTCCTGCACACCGACGGCGGGGACGTGCGGGCGAGGACGGTCCTGATCGCCAGTGGCGTCGCCTACCGCAAGCTCGGTGTGCCGCCGCTGGAGGACCTGGTCGGGGCGGGCGTCAACTACGGCGCCGCCATGACCGCGGCTCGCGAGATGGAGGGCTACGACGTCGTCGTGGTGGGTGGCGGCAACTCCGCCGGGCAGGCTGCCCTGCACCTCGCGCGGTTCGCCGGGTCGGTGACGATCGTGGTCCGGCGCCGCGGGCTGGAGGAGACGATGTCGCAGTACCTCATCGACGAGATCGGCTACAACGAGCGCATCACCGTGCTGCCCTGCACGACGGTGGTCGACGGTGGCGGAGCTGGCCAGCTCGAGTGGGTGACCCTGGAGGACACGACCAGCGGTCGGCGCACCACGAAGCCGGCCCGAGGCCTCTTCCTCCTGCTCGGCGCCGCGCCCCGCTGCGACTGGCTGCCCCCCGAGCTGGCCCGCGACAAGCACAGCTTCGTCCTCACCGGCCGCGACGTGCCCCGTGACCAGTGGACCGACGACGTGCCCCCGGCGAGCCTGGCCACGACGGTGCCCGGCATCTTCGCCGCCGGCGACATCCGGGCGGGCTCGATGAAGCGGGTCGCGGCAGCCAGCGGTGAGGGCGCGTCGGTGGTGCCCCTGGTGCACGCCTACCTCGCCCCCGCGACCGAGGACGAGCTGGCCTCGTCGCCGGTGTCCTAGCCAGCCGGGCGTCGGATCAGGCGAGCACGTCCCGATAGACCTGGAGGGTGCGGTCACCGATGGTGGCCCACGAGAAGGCGTCGACCGCGCGGGTGCGCCCGGCCTGCCCCATCGCGTCGGCGCGTGCGGTGTCGCTGACGGCGTCGTTGAGCGCGTGCGCCAGGTCGGCGACGAACCGGTCCGCGTCGAGGGGTATGCCGCTGCCGTCCTGCTTCTGCTCGATCGGCACCAGCCAGCCGGTCTCGCCGTCGACGACGACCTCCGGGATGCCGCCCGTGGCGGTCGCCACGACGGGCAGCTCGCAGGCCATCGCCTCGAGGTTCACGATCCCGAGCGGCTCGTAGATCGACGGGCAGGCGAACACGGTCGCCGCCGACAGCAGGGCGACCACCTCGTCGCGCGGGAGCATCTCGGGGATCCAGACCACGCCCTCACGGGTGGCCCGCAGCTCCTCCATCAGCCCCTGCACCTCGGCCATGATCTCGGGGGTGTCCGGCGAGCCGGCGCACAGCACGAGCTGCACGTCGGGAGGCAGCTGGGCGGCGGCGCGCAGGAGGTAGGGAAGTCCCTTCTGGCGCGTGATCCGTCCGACGAAGATCACGGACTTGCCGTCGGGGTCGACGCCGTGCCGCCGCACCGTGTCGTCGTCGCGGTGCCGCTGCCAGAGCTGGGAGTCGATGCCGTTGTGCACGACCTTCACCCGCTCCGGGTCGATGGAGGGGTAGCTGCGCAGGACGTCCTGGCGCATCCCCTCGCTCACCGCGATCACCGCGGCGGCGGCCTCGTAGGCGGTGCGCTCCACGAACGACGACACCCGGTAGCCGCCGCCGAGCTGCTCGGCCTTCCACGGCCGCATCGGCTCGAGGCTGTGCGCGCTCACGACGTGGGGCATCCCGCCGAGCAGCGAGGCGACGTGCCCCGCGAAGTTGGCGTACCACGTGTGTGAGTGGACGAGGTCTGCACCGACGCAGTCCCCCGCCATCGCGAGGTCGACCCCCATCGTCTTGACCGCCGCGTTCGCCCCGGCAAGGTCCGGCAGGTCGGCATACCCACTCGTCCCCTCCTCGACGACGGGCACACCGAAGGCCCGCACTCGCGCGTCGACGTCTCCTCTGGCGCGCAACGCGCGCACGAGCTCGGCGACATGGACCCCCGCTCCGCCGTAGATGTTGGGCGGGTACTCCTTGGTCAGGATGTCGACTCTCACGATCGTGAGATTAGACCCGCGCTGGGGTCGCCGCGAGGGCGTCCAGTCCCTAGGGTCGAGGCATGCCGTATCGACGTGGGGTTCCCAAGGTCCTTGCCATCGTCCTCGCCGGTGGTGAGGGCAAACGTCTCATGCCGCTCACCGCCGACCGTGCCAAGCCGGCAGTGCCCTTCGGCGGCATCTACCGACTCATCGACTTCGCGCTGAGCAACGTCGTGAACTCGGGCTACCTGAAGGTCGTCGTGCTGACGCAGTACAAGTCCCACAGCCTCGACCGCCACGTCACCAAGACCTGGCGCATGTCGACGATGCTCGGCAACTACGTGGCTCCCGTCCCGGCGCAGCAGCGCGTCGACAAGAACTGGTACCTCGGTTCGGCGAACGCGATCTTCCAGAGCCTCAACCTGATCCACGACGAGAAGCCCGACATCGTCGTCGTGGTGGGCGCCGACCACGTCTACCGGATGGACTTCTCCCAGATGGTGGCCCAGCACATCGAGACCAAGGCGGGCGTGACCGTCGCGGCGATCCGCCAGCCCATCTCGCTGGCCGACCAGTTCGGCGTGATCGAGGTCGACGACGCCGACCGCCGCAAGATCTCCGCGTTCAAGGAGAAGCCCAAGGACGCGAAGGGCCTGCCGGACTCCCCTGACGAGGTCCTCGCGTCGATGGGCAACTACGTCTTCGACGCCGACGTCCTCGTCGACGCGGTGACCCGGGACAACGACCGCGACGGCAGCAAGCACGACATGGGCGGCGACATCGTCCCCGACTTCGTCAACAACGGCGAGGGCTACGTCTACGACTTCAAGGACAACGTCATCCCCGGCGCGACCCCCCGTGACCAGGCCTACTGGCGCGATGTCGGGTCGATGGACTCCTACTGGGAGGCCCACATGGACCTCGTGTCCATCCACCCGGTCTTCAACCTCTACAACTACGACTGGCCGATCTACACCGACTACGGCCCGCTCGCGCCGGCCAAGCTGGTCCAGGGTGCGGCCGGCCAGTTCGGCGAGGCCCACAACTCGGCCGTCTCCCCCGGTGTCGTCATCTCCGGCTCCACCGTGACCAACTCGGTGCTCTCGCCGCGGTGCCACATCCACAGCGGCACCACGATCGACGACAGCGTGCTGCTCGACGGGGTCGAGGTCGGGCGTGGGTGCGTCATCAAGCGGGCCATCATCGACAAGGGCGTGCAGGTGCCGGAGAACACCACGATCGGCGTCGACCACGACCACGACCGCGCTCGCGGGTTCATGGTCACCGAGTCGGGCCTGACCGTCATCGCCAAGTTCCAGGAGGTCACGGCGTGACGGTCGACCGGCCGATCCGCATCGGGGTCCAGCTCCAGCCGCAGCACGCCGAGTACGCCGCGATCCGTCGCGCCGCCGCCGAGGCGGAGGAGATCGGCGTCGACGTCGTCTTCAACTGGGACCACTTCTACCCGCTCTACGGCGAGCGCGACGGTGCCCACTTCGAGTGCTGGACGATGCTCGGCGCCTGGGCCGAGGCGACCTCCCGCGTGGAGATCGGAGCCCTGGTCACGTGCAACAGCTACCGCAACCCACAGCTGTTGGCCGACATGGCCCGCACGGTCGACCACATCAGCGACGGCCGACTGATCCTCGGCATCGGCTCCGGCTGGTTCGAGCGCGACTACGACGAGTACGGCTTCGAGTTCGGGACCGCCGGCGGGCGGCTCGACAACCTGGCCCGCGACCTGCCGCTGATCAAGTCGCGGTGGGCCAAGCTGAACCCCCCACCGACGCGCGACATCCCGGTCCTGATCGGCGGCGGGGGCGAACGCAAGACGCTCAAGATCGTGGCCGAGCACGCGACCATCTGGCACGGCTTCGGCAGCGCCGAGACGATCGCCCACAAGCACGCCGTCCTCGACGACTGGTGCGCCAAGCTCGGTCGCGACCCGACCGAGATCGAACGCTCGTCAGGCGTCTCCCCCAAGCCCGGTCGCCTCCCCGAGGACGTCAGTGACTACGCCGCCGGCGCCGAGGCCCTGTATGCCGTCGGCACGCGCCTCTTCACCGTCGGCATCGGGGGGCCCAAGTACGACCTGGGTCCGATCCGCGACCTGGTCGCCTGGCGCGACTCCCGGCAGGCCTGACCGGCGGGGCCCCACCCGACCGCCAGCGTCAGGACTTCACCGCACCACGCTGGTGCATTTCCTTCGAAGCGCAACCCTTGCGGGTTGGCTTGGCGGCCCTACTGCCCCAGCGTCCGGCGTCATCTGCGCGTATACAGCCGGTGGCGAAGAGCCGTCGTAGCCAGCCAAGCCACCACGACGATCCCGATGGCACTCCAGCTCGGATAGGGGGCGTTGGTCGCCACGCAGAACCCCAGCCACACGCACACGATGACTGTGGCCTCCAGGACCGCCACGTTCAGCGCCCTGACGATGGTTGTACGTTCCGACATCGAGCTCATCGCTCCTCTAACAGGTCACGTAGTAGGAATCGTAGGCCGGCAAGGAGATTGCACCACCAGAAGCGGGCATCCGGACCTTGTAGCACTTCTTGTTGGCGATGGCCGCGTTCACCGTGTTGATGATGTCGGTGCGCACCAGGAGGAAGATGGCCTGGCACGTGGTCCTGGCCACGGTGTTAGGCAGGAAGTTGCAGATCAGTCCCGCGATCAGGGTCCGGTTGTCGTCGATGTAGCTCTTCAGCTTCCACGTCCCGGACCAGTCGTACTTGATGTAGTAGACGGGCGTGACGTACCACCAGCCCGCCGTCACCGTCGGATCCATGACCACCGGGAAGGTGGCGCCTTCCCTGCGGCATCCACCGCCCAAGGGGCCAGGATCCGACCACCAGTGGGCCGGTTGTCGGCGTCCAAGACGTCATAGCTTCCATCTGCGGCCTCCTGGATCGTCCAGCCCTCAGGGACCACGTCCTCAAAGACGCCGGACGACTCTCCCTCGGACAGCTTGGCGACGAGACGCACGTTGGCCCCATCGATCTGTAGCCACGTCTTCAGCCCTTTCGCGGGCTTGATGCGGTGCCCGCCGTTTTGTCCACCCCCTCAGCCGGCACCTCCTGCCCCACCTGGCCGGTCTTGGCCTTGATCATCTGCTCCGCCAGAGCATCGCTCCCCGCACTGGGCAGCGCCGTTGCGGCGGGCGCTTGTCCTACCGAAGCCAAAAAATAGCGGTCGCCACCAAGGCCACCGCGATTCTCCTAGGAGTCATCCGAACCCTTGCTGCTGGTGTCTTGCCCATCGGGTCCCCCGGCTCGACTTCCGGCTCGCGGTTCGAGCCATGGTTCGTGAAGGATAGGAAAACGGACCGCCATGCGGTCGTGACTGAATATGACTGACCAGATTTATACGGATTCTTTACCCTAGGCCTGCAAGGCCGACGGTGGTGCGGCCGTGTCCACCACGGCCGGATGGCGAGACTGCCACCGGGCTGGTGGAGGCGCGTCGATAGTGTGGCGAGGTGCCCGACCTGACCGCGCAGACCCTCTTGGTGACCATCTCCGGTGAGGACCGTCCGGGCGTGACGAGCACGTTCTTCGACGCCATCGCCGACGTGGGCGCGGAGGTGCTCGACCTCGAGCAGGTCGTCGTCCGTGGCCACCTGACGCTTGCCATGCTGCTCACGGCCGGCGAGGGCCACGAGCGGCTGCGCACCGTGCTCACGACGGTCGGGCGCGACCTCGACCTCAAGGTGAAGCTGAAGTCCGGCACCGGCGACAGCCGCAACCGACGCAGTGGTCGGGCGGCCGTCGTCGTCCTCGGGGCCCCGCTGCGCGCCAGCGGAGTGGCCGCGATCACGGCACGGATCGCCTCGCACGGCGCCAACATCGACCGCATCCGACGCCTGTCGCGCTACCCCGTCACGACGGTCGAGCTCGACGTCTCGGGCGCCGACGTCGACCGGCTGCGCCGCGAGCTGGCGATGGAGTCGAGCGTCCACGGGCTCGACATCGCCGTCGCCGCCGGCGGGCTGGCCCGGCGCGGCCGTCGGCTGGTCGTCATGGACGTCGACTCGACCCTGATCCAGGACGAGGTCATCGAGCTGCTCGCCAGCCACGCCGGACGCGAGGCGGAGGTGGCAGCCGTGACCGCGGCGGCGATGCGCGGCGAGCTCGACTTCGCCGACAGCCTCCGCGAGCGGGTCGCGGCCCTCGAAGGTCTTCCTGCCTCGGTGCTCGACGACGTCCGGGCAGCGGTCCAGTTCACGCCCGGAGCACGGACCCTCGTCCGCACCCTCAAGCGGCTTGGCTTCACCGTCGCCATCGTGTCGGGCGGCTTCATCGAGATCGTCGAGGACCTCGCCCGCGAGCTCGGCATCGACCACGCCCACGCCAACCGGCTCGAGGTGCGCGACGGCATACTCACCGGGCGACTGGTCGGGGACATCGTGGACCGGGCGGGCAAGGCGGACGCACTGCGCCGGTTCGCGGCCGAGGCTGGCCTCCCGCTGTCGCGCACCGTCGCCATCGGTGACGGCGCCAACGACCTCGACATGCTGCAGGCCGCGGGGCTCGGGGTGGCGTTCAACGCCAAGCCGGTGGTGCGCGAACAAGCCGACACCGCCGTCAACGTGCCCTACCTCGACGCGGTGCTCTACCTGCTGGGCATCACCCGCGAGGAGATCGAGGAGGCGGACGAGGCAGACGGCACGCCGACCCCCGCTCCGCCGATCCCCACACCCTGACTCCTAGGCTGACGCAATGGCACGCACGCAGGACCGCAAGGTCCCCACCCTGTTCATCATCGGCGGAGCAGAGGACCGGGTCGGCAAGGCGACCGTGCTCCGCAGGTTCGTGCGGCTCGCAGGGGGCAGGCGCTCCCGGATCGTCCTCATCCCCACCGCCTCCTCGTTCGAGAACGAGGTCGTCGAGTCCTACCGCGACGTCTTCACCCGCCTGGGCGCCCCCGAGATCTCGGTGGTCAACCCTCCCAGCCGGGTCTCGGCCCACGACGCGGACCTCGTGGCCCTCCTCGACCAGGCCACCGGGATCTTCATGAGCGGAGGCAGCCAGCTCAAGCTCAGCCAGCGCTTCCCGGGCACCCTGCTGGGGGACGCACTGGCCCGCGCCCACGACCGGGGCACCGTCATCGGCGGCACCTCGGCCGGCGCCTCGATCATGAGCCAGTTCATGATCTCGATGGGCGAGGAGGGCGTCACCCCTCGGCAGCGCTACGGACAGCTCACCGCCGGGCTGGGGCTGATCGACGGCGTCATCATCGACCAGCACTTCGCCCAGCGGTCGCGCTACGGCCGGCTCATGTCGATGGTGGCGGCCTCCCCGAACCTGATCGGGGTCGGCATCGACGAGGACACCGCCATCGAGGTCCGCGACCGGCGCTACTTCACCGTGCACGGCAGCGGGGTCGCCTTCGTCCTCGACTGCCGCGCCGCCGAGTCCGACGCACCCGAGGCCCGACGTGGTGCGCCCCTCATGGTCTCCGGCGCAGTCGTGCACTCACTCCCCGCAGGCGCTACGTTCGACCTCTCCGAGGTTCGCCTCGTCGACTTCGTCGAGAAGCACCCCGATGTCGCGGTGGCCCTCGCGACGGCCAAGGCCTGACCCCCACCGCCTCGCACTGCCCGACCCGCAAGGAGATCCCATGGCAGATCGCCCCACCCCCACCGGTCCTGCTGCACCCGAGCTCACGATCGTGGAGTCGCGGGTCTACCGCGGCGGGAACATCTGGTCGTACAGCCCGGCGATCCACCTCATCGTCGACCTCGGCGTCCTGGAGGCCTACCCCACGGACACCATCGAGGGGTTCACCGACCGGCTGGTCGAGCTGCTGCCGAACCTGCAGAACCACACCTGCTCGCGCGGTGTGAAGGGTGGCTTCATCGAGCGGATGCGTGAGGGCACCTGGCTCGGCCACGTGGCGGAGCACGTCGCCCTGCAGCTCCAGCAGGAGGCCGGGCACGACCTGCGGCGTGGCAAGACCCGAGCCGTCAAGGGGCAGACCGGCGTCTACAACGTGATCTACGACTACGCCGACGAGGCGGTCGGCCTTGCCGCCGGCACGCTCGCCGTCAGGCTCGTCAACCACCTCGTGCAGGCCGAGGAGGGTTTCGACTTCTCCGAGGAGCTCGACGTCTTCCTGCGCCGCGCACAGCGCACCGCGTTCGGCCCCTCCACCGGTGCCATCATCGAGGAGGCGGTCTCGCGCGACATCCCCTACATCCGCCTCAACTCCGCCTCGCTCGTGCAGCTCGGCCAGGGCGTCCACGCCCAGCGCATCCGCGCCACGATGACCTCGAAGACCGGCGCCCTCGCCGTCGACATCGCCAGCGACAAGGACATGACGACGCGGCTGCTCGGCTCCGCGGGTCTGCCGGTGCCCAAGCAGGAGACGGTGCGCAGCGCGGACGCTGCCGTCGCCGCGGCGAAGCGGATCGGCTACCCGGTCGTGGTCAAGCCGCTCGACGGCAACCACGGCCGAGGGGTGTGCCTCGACCTCACGACCGAGGATGCGGTCCGGTCGAGCTTCGTCATCGCCGAGGGCGAGTCACGGCGTGGCCTCGTCATCGTGGAGTCCCACGTCACCGGTCGCGACTACCGCTGCCTCATCGTGGGTGGCCGGATGCAGGCCATCGCGGAGCGCGTCCCCGCCCACGTCATCGGCGACGGCACCCACACCGTCAGCGAGCTCGTGGAGATCACCAACGCCGACCCGCGACGCGGCGTCGGCCACGAGAAGGTGCTGACCCGCATCAAGGTCGACGACGCTGCCATCGGGCTCGTCCGCGACCAGGGCTTCGGGCTCGACGACGTGCCCCCCAAGGACCACATGGTCAAGCTCGCCCTGACCGGCAACATGTCGACCGGCGGCATCTCGGTCGACCGGACCTTCGACGCGCATCCCGACAACGTCGAGATCGCCGAGGAGGCGGCTCGGATGATCGGACTCGACGTGGCCGGGATCGACTTCATCTGTCCCGACATCGCCTCGCCCGTCCGTGAGACTGGTGGAGCGATCTGCGAGGTGAACGCCGCACCCGGTTTCCGCATGCACACCCACCCCACCGTCGGTGAGCCGCAGTTCATCGCCAAGCCCGTGGTCGACCTGCTCTTCCCGCCCGGCTCCCCCTCGCGGGTCCCGATCGTGGCCGTCACCGGGACCAACGGCAAGACCACGACGTCACGCATGATCGCCCACATCTTCAAGGGAATCGGCCACAAGGTCGGCATGACGTCGACCGACGGGATCGTCATCGACGAGCGCCTGGTCTACAAGGCCGACGCCTCGGGCCCCCGCTCCGCACGGATGGTCCTGCAGAACCCGCGCGTCGACTTCGCCGTGATGGAGGTCGCTCGTGGTGGCATCCTCCGCGAAGGTCTCGGCTACGACCGCAACGATGTCGCCGTCGTCACGAACGTCGCCCCCGACCACCTCGGCATGAAGGGCATCGACACGCTCGCGCAGCTGGCAGACGTCAAGGCTGTGGTCGTGGAAGCGGTGCCCCGCAACGGTTTCGCGGTGCTCAACGCCGATGACGACCTCGTCCGCAAGATGCGTCGCCGCTGTTCCGGCGGGATCGTGTGGTTCTCCTTGCAGCCGCCCGGCAGCAAGGTGCGCGAGTTCGTCGAGGACTACTGCCGGCGCGGCGGACGGGCCGTCGTGCTCGACACCACCGACCGCGGCGACATGATCGTCATCAAGCACGGACGTCGCTCGATGCAGCTGGCGTGGACCCACCTGCTCCCGTCGACCTTCGGCGGCACCGCGAAGTTCAACGTCGCCAATGCCATGGCCGCAGCGGGAGCCGCCTTCGCGGCCGGCGCCGGGCTGCACGAGATCCGCCAGGGCCTGCGCACGTTCACCACGAGCTACTACCTCTCCCCCGGGCGGATGAACCTCGTCAACGTGCACAACGTCGACGTCTTCGTCGACTACTGCCACAACGCGCCCGGCATGCGGGTGCTCGGCGAGTTCGTGGAGTCGTATGCCGCGCAGAAGGCCGGCCAGTCCGACCTCGGCAAGGTCTCGCGCATCGGCATGATCTCCACCGCAGGCGACCGCCGTGACGACGACATGCGTGAGCTCGGGTCGCTGGCTGCCCGCCACTTCGACGTCGTCGTGGTCCGCGAGGACGAGCGCAAGCGCGGCCGTCCGGCGGGTCAGACCGCCGACCTCATCGCCGAGGGAGCCAAGGCCGAGATCGGCAAGGAGGGCGTGCGCTGCCGCCAGGTCGAGATCGTCCTCAACGAGGTCGATGCCGTGCGGCACTGCATGGCTCGCGCGAACCCCGGCGACGTCGTGGTGCTCTGTGTCGACCAGCACGCCGAGGTCCTGGGCGAGCTCGAGCACATGACCAAGCACGCCCAGGCGGGTGCCCACAACAAGGAGGGCATCGGCGACCCCGACCTCGACCCGGTCGAGATGCAGTCGGAGGCCCAGCAGTCCGGCGACGAGGCGGCTGCCGCGGAGGCGGCCGAGGTCGAGCCCGCCACCACCTGAGCCTCACCACCCCGTTGTTCGGAGGATCCCCTGCGTCAGGGCCGGGGGGATCTTCCGAACAACGGGGTGGTTGTCACTCGCCCGGTGACGGGAGGGGTCGGTCAGCGGGCGCGCAGCTCCGCGGCATACCCCGACAGCGCCCGCTGGTAGGCGAGGGCGTCCTCGTCGCCGGCGTGGTGCAGCAGCACCTCGATGAGGTCGGCGACCGATGACGCGGCGTGGCCGCTGTCGACACCGGCCAGCGCACGGAAGGCCTCGACGGCCACGCTGCCGGGCCGCTCGGCACTCAGCTCGGTGAGCAGCGAGTAGGCGAGCTCTGGCTGACCGGCGACCCGCAGGCTGGACGCCAGCTGGATCCGCGCCCGGTGCCGCTGCGGCTCGCGGAGGCCGGCGGCGAGGCAGTCACGGTAGAGCGGGATGGCGTCCTGCTCCTTGCCCGCTGCGTCGAGCGCGCTGGCGTGCTCGAACACCAGGCGAGGGTCGGCCGGGCGCTGGCTCCGCAGCCGGACCACCGCGTCGATCCGTTCCTGGTCGTCGGTGAGCTCCCACAGCTGCGCGATCTGGGCCTCGAACTCGTGCTCCCCGCGCGCCGCGACCACCTTGCGACGGATGTCCTCGGGGGTGTCGGACGTCGCGCCCTGCTGGGCCAACCAGGCGGCCACCTGGGAGCGCTCGGCGTGGCACATCAGCGCGACGACGTCTCCGTCGGCCGCGCCGGGCACGAGGGCCTGCAGCCCGCCCAGCTCGGTCTCGTAGGACTCGATGTCGGACACCCCAGCCCGGGCGAGACCCGCGCGGAGGTGCGACTCGAGCTCCTCCATGGTGCGGCCGCGCAGGTAGTGGGCCTTGTGGGCCGCGACGATCCGGTCGGCCCGCAGGCCGGCCACCTCGCCGATCGACTCGAGCAGCTCGTCGGTGCGGTCGCCGGCCAGGCCGAGGCCCAGGTGCACCTGCCCGCCAGGCACCTTGAGCCCGTGCGCGACGTCCATCAGCGCCTCGAGCCCGGCCTCGTTGTGGGCGAGGTCGACGATGACGGTGATCGCCGCACCGTCGTCGCGCCGCAGCGTGTAGGTGTTCATCCGGCCGGGGTTGAGCCTGTCGTCGGGGACGAAGGTGCGCAGGCCCTCGACGACTGCCTCGCGCGGCAGCCCGAGCCCGAGGGCGGCCGCGGCACCGGCGAGGGCGTTGGCGATGTTGTGGTGCGACAGCCCCGACAGCGTCGCCGGGACGTCGAGGATGCTGACCAGGCGGTCGGGGTCGCGGCCGTTCCTGAGGACGGTGATCGAGCCGTCGAGCACGGTGATCGCCCGGCCACCCAGGTCGAGCGACTCACGGATCGCCGGCGCGTCGGAGCGCAGGGTGAAGACCCAGGGCTTGCCCTTGATGCCGTTGCGCATGGCCCAGACCCGCGGGTCCTCGCCGTTGAGCACGACCCAGCCGCCGGGCCGGGTGGCCTTGGTGATGATGGCCTTGACCTCGGCGAGCTGGTCGACGGTGTCGATCCCCTGCAGGCCCAGGTGGTCGGCGGAGACGTTGGTGACGACGCTGACGTCGTTGGAGGTCACGCCCATCCCCTTGAGGAGCATCCCTCCGCGGGCCGTCTCGAGGATGCCCAGCTCGACGCCGGGGGCGGTCAGCACGCCGCGCGCCCCGGCCGGCCCGGAGTAGTCGCCCGCTTCGATGACCTCACCCTGGACCACCACCCCGTCGGTGGAGGACCACCCGGTCCGCAGCCCTGCGGTCATGCCGATGTGGCCGAGCAGGCGGGTCGTGGTGGTCTTGCCGTTGGTGCCGGTGACCGACGCGACGGGGATCTGCGGCTTGATGGCGGACGGGCGGTCTCCCGGCTCGGTCCGCCCCACCACCAGTCCCTCCTGTTCGACGACGTCGCCACCGTCGAGCCAGGCCTGGAGCACCGGGCCGACACCCTGGCCGAGCGCGCGCGCCCGCGTGCGTCGACGCCACACGAAGGCCATCACGACCGACTCCGGCGCGCTGCCGGGACGCACCCGCACACCCAGCCGTGTGGTGCCGCTCGCCGCGGCCAGCCGGCGCACGGCCCGCTCGACCAGCCGCATGACGAAGCGCTGGCGTTGTTCGGTGCCGGCTGCTCCGGGGCGGGCGCTGCGCATCCCCACCCGGGTGGCCAGGTCGGTGAGGGTCCGCTCGTCGGCCGCGAGGTAGCCCGGCAGCTCGAGGCTCACCTTGATCGCCGGCTTGGCGAAGTACAGGTTGGGCCCCTCGAGGACCCGGACCTCGGTCACCGCCACGGCGGGCTGGGCGACGGGTCGGGGGTCGGAGACGGCGGGGGAAGACGTCATGCGCCGAGCCTAGTAGTGGCGCAGCTCGGCAGTCGTCGTGGCAGTGCGGCCGCGCAGCCGGGCAGCGCCGGTCACTGTCCCATCGCGTGGACGCCGCCGTCGACGTGGACGATCTCACCCGTCGTGGCCGGGAACCAGTCGGAGAGCAGCACGGCGCAGGCCTTCGCCGCAGGGACGGCGTCGTTGACGTCCCAGCCGAGGGGCGCCCGCTCGTTCCAGGTCTCCTCGAAGGTCTGGAAGCCGGGGATGGACTTGGCGGCCGTCGTGCGGATCGGTCCGGCGGCCACGAGGTTGCAGCGGACGCCCTTCGGCCCGAGGTCGCGGGCGAGGTAGCGGTTCGTCGACTCGAACGCCGCCTTGGCCACCCCCATCCAGTCGTAGACCGGCCACGCGAACTTCGCGTCGAAGGTGAGCCCCACGATGCTGCCGCCGTCCTTCATCAGGGGCAGCGCCGCGACCCCGAGGGACTTCAACGAGTAGGCCGAGGCGTGCATCGCCGTCGCGACGTCCTCGAAGGTGCCCTCGAGGAAGTTGAACGCGCCCTGGGGGGCGAACCCGATGGAGTGCAGGACACCGTCGAGCCGGTCGACGTGCTCCCCGAGCCGCCCGGCGAGGCTGTCGAGGTCGTCCTGGTTGGTGACATCGAGCTCGATCACCGGCGGCGTGGTCGGCAGTCGCTTGGCGATCGTCTGGGTGATCTTGAAGGTGCGACCGAACGACGTCAGCACCACCTCCGCACCCTGTTCCTGCGCGATCTTGGCGACGTGGAAGGCGATCGAGGAGTCCATCAGGACGCCGGTGATCAGGAGCTTCTTGCCTTCGAGCAGCATGTCGGGTGCCTTTCGGTGTGTGGTCTTGTGTGGTTGCAGGCCTGGGCTCAGTGGCCCATGCCCAGCCCGCCATCGACGGGGATCACCGCACCGGTGATGTATGCCGCGTCGTCGCCGGCGAGGAAGCGGACCGCCGCCGCGACCTCCTCCGGCTGGGCGAACCGGCCCGCGGGGATGGTCGCCTGGTAGGCCTTCTTGCGGTCCTCGGGCAGCTCGGCCGTCATGTCGGTCTCGATGAAGCCCGGCGCCACGACGTTGGCGGTGATGCCGCGCCCGCCGAGCTCTCGGGAGATGGACCGGGCCAGCCCCACGAGACCGGACTTGCTGGCGGAGTAGTTGGTCTGCCCGGGTGAGCCGTAGAGGCCGACGACGCTGGAGATGAAGATGATCCGGCCGTGACGCTGCTTGATCATGCCCTTGACGGCACGGCGGGCGCACCGGAAGGCGCCGGCGAGGTTGGTGTCGATGACCACGTCGAAGTCCTCGTCGGACATCCGCATCAGCAAGGTGTCGCGGGTGACCCCGGCGTTGGCCACGAGGACCTCGACCGGGCCGCCGAGGATCTCCTCCGCCTCGGTGAACGCCTGGTCGACCGACGCCGAGTCGGTCACCTCGCAGCGCACGCCGCGCAGGCCCTCGGGCGGCTCCCCCGAGCGGTGCGTGATGACGACGTTGTCGCCGGCCTCCACCAGGGCTGTGGCGATGCTGAGACCGATGCCGCGGTTGCCGCCGGTGACCAGCACGTTGCGACCTGCCATGGATGTCCTCCGGGGGATTCTTGTCGAGGGGGCTGCTCCGTCGCGACCTTATCGACTACCCATGGGTACGCCGCATCCGAGGACGCCTATCGTGGACATGTGCCCCGCCCCCGTCGACACCACCCCGAAGAGCCCGTCGTGCAGTCGGTCACGTCGGTCCCGGAGTCGCTCGCCGACGAGCAGGCCGGCCGGATCCGCCGCTACCTGGTGACCATGGGCATCCGCACCGCCTGCTTCGTCCTCGCCGCCGTGACCGCGACCAAGGGCGCGCCCTGGTGGCTGTGGGGCAGCTTCGCGGTGGCCGCGATCCTCCTGCCCTACGTGGCCGTGGTGCTCGCCAATGCCGTGCGCCCCCGGCTGCCCGGGTCCTCGGCGCCGGTCACGCCGCGCGGTGACGGCCCCGACCAGATCGGTCGCTGATGGAGGCGTTGGTCTGCAGCGCGAAGGCGTGTCGCCACACCGCCACCTGGGCACACCTGTGGAACAACCCGAAGGTGCACACCCCTGAGCGGCGCAAGGTCTGGCTGGCCTGCGACGACCACCGCACGTCGCTCGGCGAGTTCCTGTCGATCCGCGGCTTCCTGGTCGAGACCGTGGCTGCGGACGCGATCCCCGAGACGGCCGGCTGACCGGTCGTCAGCCGCCGGACGACTGCCGCCGGACGACTGCCGAGGGTGGGTCAGCCCCCGATGGCCGACATCGGCCGGTCCGGCTGGACGAAGCCGTCCGTGCCGATGCCGTGGCCCGGGAGCTTGCGCCACATCTCACCC
This sequence comes from Pedococcus bigeumensis, assembly GCF_039531795.1. Classification (NCBI taxonomy): domain Bacteria; kingdom Bacillati; phylum Actinomycetota; class Actinomycetes; order Micrococcales; family Intrasporangiaceae; genus Pedococcus; species Pedococcus bigeumensis. The sequence goes on from NZ_BAAAQS010000001.1 coordinate 1,515,125, forward strand.
TGGATGAGCGCGCCGAGCTCTTCGTCGCTGGCCCCCTCCCGCAGCGGTCCGAGCAGGTCGGTCTCCTTCTGCGAGAACAGGCAGTTGCGCACCTGGCCGTCGGCCGTCAGCCGGGTGCGGTCGCACGCCGCGCAGAACGGCGCACTCACGCTGGCGATGATGCCGACCGTCGCGGGACCGCCGTTGACGAGGAACCGCTCGGCCGGTGCACTCCCCCGGTCGGCCGCAGGCAGCGGCGTCAGCTCGAACCGCTCGGTCAGGCGCTCGCGGATCTCCTCGGCGCTGATCATCGTCGACGCGTCCCAGCCGTGCTGGGCGTCGAGCGGCATCTGCTCGATGAACCGCAGCTCGTAGCCACGGTCGAGGCACCACTGCAGCAGGTCGGCGACCGAGTGGTCGTTGATCCCCCGCATCGCGACGGCGTTGACCTTGACGGGAGTCAGGCCCGCGGCCGCCGCGGCCTTGAGCCCGAGCTCGACGTCGTGGAGCCGATCGCGACGGGTGAGGTCGGCGAACTCCTGGGGGTCGATCGTGTCGAGGCTGACGTTGACCCGGTCGAGCCCGGCGTCGGCGAGCGGCTGGGCCAGCCGGTCGAGCCCGATGCCGTTGGTGGTCATGGCGATCCGGGGCCGGGGCTCGAGGGCGGCGACGCGTCGCACCACGTCGACCAGCGACCTGCGCAGGAGGGGCTCGCCGCCGGTGAGCCGGATCTGCTGCACCCCCAGCCCGACGAACACCCCGATCACCCGGACGAGCTCGTCGTCGGTGAGCATCTCGGGCTTGGCGAGCCACGGCAGACCCTCGGCCGGCATGCAGTAGCGGCACCGCAGGTTGCACCGGTCGGTCACGGAGACGCGCAGGTCGCGCGCCACCCTACCGAGCTGGTCGGGCAGGCCGACGGTCCCTGCTGGAGCGCGCGAGTCAGCGCGCACGCTGGGAAAGGGAAGCCCGGTCATGACCCCTAGCCTAAGCCGGGTACCGTGAAGCGGTGGTCAGGGTGCTCACATCGCGTCGGTGGCTGGGTGCCTTCGCGGTCGCCCTGGCCTTTGCCGTGGCCGCGTTCTTCCTCGGGCAGTGGCAGTGGCACCGCTACGAGGCGAAGGCCGCACGGGCCGACCGCATCCACAGCCACTACGACGCGAAGCCGCAGCCGATCGCCTCCGTGCTCGGTGTCGATCCCATGCCGCTGTCCCGCGAGTGGACCCGCGTCACCATGCGGGGCCGGTATGCCGCGGACGCCACCCTGCTGGTGCGGAACCGCCCGTACCAGGGCACCTACGGCTACGAGGTGCTGGTGCCGTTCCGGGACACGTCCGGCGACACGGTGCTCGTGGATCGCGGCTGGGTGCAGAACGCGCAGACGGCCGAGACGTCGCCCGAGGTCGTCCCGGCACCGACCGGGGACGTGACCGTGACCGGGTGGCTGCGGCGGTCGGAGCCGTCGCTGGGCAAGACGCCCCTCCGCGGCCAGCTCGCCAGCATCAACCTCGCGGAGGCCAGCCGCCAGGTCGGCACCCCGCTGCTCGGGGCCTACGTCATCCTCGAGGTCGAGCGCCTTCCCGACGGGACCGCGCCCGACCGACCCACGGCCCTGGAGGCGCCGGACACCGACCTCGGTCCGCACCAGGCCTATGCGTTCCAATGGTGGCTGGGCATGGTGGTGGGGTTCGTCCTGGTCTGGTTCGGCGCACGCCGTGAGTACCAGGAAGGACTCGAGGAGTCGGCCCCCGAGGGCACCACGACGCCGCGCAGGAAGGTGCGGATCTGGGACGAGGAAGACGCCTGAACCAGGCTCCCTCTCAAGCCGGCACGTCGCTGCTGCGGCTCTCCTGGTCGGCGAACTGGGTCGTGTAGAGGTCGTTGTAGAGGCCCCCGCGATCGATCAGCTCGCGGTGCGTGCCGCGCTCGACGATCCGGCCCTGGTCGACCACGAGGATCTGGTCGGCGCCGCGCACGGTCGACAGCCGGTGGGCGATCACGATGGCCGTGCGTCCCTCGAGGGCGGTGTCGAGGGCACGCTGCACCGCGGCCTCCGACTCGCTGTCGAGGTGTGCGGTGGCCTCGTCGAGGACGAGCAGGCCGGGACCCTTGAGCAGCAGTCGGGCCAGGGCCAGCCGCTGCTTCTCCCCACCGGACAACCGGTGCCCGCGGTCGCCCACGACGGTGTCGAGCCCCTCGGGCAGCGACCCCACGAGCGACCACACCTGGGCGGCCTTCAGCGCGTCGACAAGCTCCTCGTCGGTGGCGTCCGGAGCGGCATACCGGAGGTTGGCACGGATGGTGTCGTGGAACAGGTGCGCCTCCTGGGTGACCATGCCGACGGTCCGGGTGACGGACTCGAGGGTGGCTTCGCGCAGGTCGACCCCGTTGATGCGGACGGACCCGGTCGACGGGTCGTAGAGCCGCGCCAGGAGGGACGTGATGGTGGTCTTGCCGGCCCCGCTCGGCCCGACGAGGGCCACGAGCTGGCCGGGCTCCGCGACGAAGCCGACGTCCCTGAGCACGACTCCCCCGCCCTTGCGGTCTCCGGTCGCGACGCTCTCGAGGGAGGCCAGCGACACCTCGTCGGCGGAGGGGTAGCGGAAGGCGACGCCGGACAGCTCGACCCGCACCGGGCCGGTCGGAATCGGCCGGGCGTCGGGGCGCTCGGTGACCAGCGGCTGGAGGTCGAGCACCTCGAAGACCCGCTCGAACGACACGAGCGCGGTCATCACGTCGACCCGCACGTTGGACAGCGAGGTGAGCGGGCCGTAGAGCCGCGCCAGCAGGGCGGTGAGGGCGAGCAGGGTGCCGACGGTGAGCGAGCCGCTGACCGCCATCAGGCCGCCGAACCCGTAGACCATCGCGGTGGCCAGCGACGCCACGAGGGTGAGGGCGACGAAGAAGATGCTGCGGTTGAGCGCGATCCGGACACCCATGTCGCGCACCCCGGCAGCCTGCTCGGCGTACTCACGGTCCTCGCGACGGGGCTCGCCGAAGAGCTTGACGAGCAGCGCGCCGGCCACGTTGAACCGCTCGGTCATCCGTGAGCCGAGATCGGCGTTGAGGCCCATCTGGGCGTGGGTCAGCCCCGCGAGGCGTCGGCCCATCAGCCGGGCCGGCAGCAGGAAGAAGGGCACCAGGGCCAGCGACGCGAGCGTCAGCTGCCACGACAGGGTCGCCATGGTGGCGATGATGAGCACCAGCGAGACGACGTTGCTCACCACGCTCGAGAGCACTGACGTGAACGCCTGCTGCGCCCCGATGACGTCACTGTTGAGCCGGCTCACCAGGGCGCCGGTCTGGGCGCGGGTGAAGAACGCGATCGGCTGGCGCAGCACGTGGGAGAACACCTCGGTGCGCAAGGCATAGATCAGGCCCTCGCCGATGCGGCTCGAGAACCATCGCTCGACGAGGGTCAGCAGACCGCTCACGACAGCGAGGGCTGCCACGACGAGCGCGAGCTCGATGACCACGCCACGGTCGCGCGGCGTGATGCCCTTGTCGATCAGCTCCTTGAGCAGCAGCGGGGTGGCCACCACCAGCGCCGAGTCGATGATGACCAGGACGAGGAACAGCCCGATCTCACGGCGGAACGGCTGGGCGTAGGACGCGACCCGGCGAGCGGTGCCGGGCGCGAGCTTGCGGTCCTTGACCGAGTCGTCGCGGGTCAGGGACCGCATGGCCATCCAGCCTGAATGGCTCACGGGGCGTCCGTCCTCGTCATCGTGCGTCCGTCCTCATCATGGTGCGGTCGAAACAGGGTGGTGCGGTGGGAAGTAGCTCGTGCGGTCGAAACAGGGTCGTGCGGTCGAAACAGGGTCGTGCGGTCGAAACAGGGTCGTGCGGTCGAAACAGGGTCGTGCGGTCGAAACAGGGTCGTGCGGTCGAAACAGGGTCGTGCGGTCGAAACAGGGTCGTGCGGTCGAAGCATCCGGCCGCGGCCGACGCACCTGCCTCAGTCCTGCCCTTCGCCGTGGAACGCCGCCCGGACGACGGCGCATTCCCCATGATGGTCGTGGGCACTGACATTGCGCCCAGCGCGCAACGGCGGGGTGGTCGTCGGTCAGCTCCCGAGCGGCCCCGCGATGGCGTGCAGCAGCCGGCCCTGCGCCTCGCGCTCGAGCCGCAGCTGGGTCTCGCGATCGGCGTCCACCGCGCTGCGCAGGAGCGGCTTGAGCTCACGCAGCGCCGCCTCCGGTGCGGCGAGCAGGGCGGCGACGAGGTCGTCGGTCGTGGCCGCGAGGGCAGCCACGGGGACCGCGACGTTGGCCAGCCCGATCGCGACGGCCTCGGCCGCGCCGACGAAGCGCCCCGTGGCGCAGATCTCGAGGGCCCTGGCCACCCCCACGAGCGAGACGAGCGGGGCCGTGCCACCGAGGTCGGGCACCAGGCCGAGGGAGGTCTCGCGCATGGCGAGCTGCACGTCGTCGGCGACCACCCGCAGGTCGGCAGCGAGGGCGAGCTGGAAGCCCGCGCCGATCGCGTGGCCCTGCACGGCCGCCACGACCACGGCCCGCGCCTCGGACCAGGCCGAGAAGCCGCGCTGGAAGGCCTCGATGGTCGCTGCTGCCCCCTCGGCGCTCTCGGCCGCCATCGCGATCATGTCGGTCTCGCCCGGCACGCCTCCGGGTGCGAGCATGGCCCGGTCGAGCCCGGCGGAGAACGACGGGCCCGCGCCGCGCAGCACCACGACCCGGACCGCTGGGTCGAGGTCGACCGCGAGGTCAGCCAGCGCCAGCCAGAGGCTGGGGGTCTGGGCGTTGCGACGCTCCGGGTTGTCGAGAGTCACCGTGAGGACGGCTCCGTCACGCGCGACGGACAGGTGCGGGTGGGGCTGGGCTGCGTCGGTCACGCAGGCAGGCTATCCGCCCGTTCGAGCACCAGGTGGGCCGCCGCCGACGTGTGCGCCAGGGCGCCGGGCACCATGGACACCCCGGCCCGGCCACAGTGCTGGGCCATCCGGTCGCGCAGGACCCCCTCGGCCACCATGAACGACACCGCCACCGTCCGCTCGACCTCGTCGGGCAGTCGCCGCAGCACCTGGTCGAGGGTCGAGCCACCGTCGAGGGCGGCCACCCCCCACGGTCCCCACCCCTCTCGGGGGTGGTCGGCGATGGTGTGCCCCACCGTGGCCACGGCTTCGCTGTCACTCGACCCGGCGGCATACAGGAGCACGGCGGTGGTGGGGTCGGGTGCGATGCCCTCGGCGGCGAGCAGCTCCTCGGCGGCCTCCAGCAGCAGCGCGTGGGGCCCGAGTGGCGCGGCGAGGGAGACCGTGGAGCCGGACGCCGCCACGAGCTCTTCGACCGCGGCCGGGACGTCGACCTTGGCGTGGTACGCAGGGGTGACGAGCACCGGGACGACGACCACGTGCTCACCGAGGTCGGCGCCCGCCTCGGTCGCGTTGGGCCCGTGGTGGTCGAGGTATGCCGTGTGCACCGTCCGGTGCGGAGCCAGCTGGCGCACGTGGGTGGCCAGGGTCTCGACGCCCTGGGCGTGCCGGGGGTCCGGCGAGCCGTGGGCGAGCAGCACGATGTCGGTGTCGGTGGTCACGCCGTGACGCTACTCCCCGAGAGGTCGCCGAGGTGCTCTCGCAGGGCCACGACCTGGCCGACGACGACGACCGCGGGGGCACGCACGCCGGCCGCCTCGGCGTCGGCCGCCGCCGCGGCGAGGGTGGTGGTGGTCGTGCGCTGTTCGGGGGTCCACCCGCGCTCGACGAGCGCCACCGGCGTGTCGGACGGGCGCCCCGCGGCCACGAGCGCGGCGGCGGTCTCCGCGAGGCGGGTGACCCCCATCAGGAGCACGAGCGTCGCATCGGGAGCCGCGTCGGCGGCGGCGGCCAGGACGTGGTCGGCGCCCTCGTGGGCGGAGGCGACCACGAACGACGCCGCCACCCCACGATGGGTCACCGGGATGCCGGCCGCCGCGGGGACGGAGACGGCCGAGGTCACGCCGGGCACGACCTCGACGGGCACGCCGTGGGCGAGGCAGTGCATCGCCTCCTCGCCACCGCGGCCGAGGACGAAGGGGTCGCCGCCCTTGAGCCGGACCACCCGCCTGCCGAGCCGGGCGTGGTGCACCAGGAGCTCGTTGATGCGCTCCTGGCTGACAGGGTGGTTGCCGGGCGTCTTGCCCACGTCGACGACCTCGACGTCGGAGCCGAGGGTCCGCAGCAGCCCGCGCGGGCCGAGGCGGTCGGTGACGACGACGTCGGCAGCGGCCAGGAGGGCCCGTCCCCTCACGGTGATCAGGTCCTCGGCACCCGGACCGCCGCCCACGAGCGCGACGCGACCCACGCCCCCGGCCCCGCCCGCCGGCGCCCCGTCGGCCCCCGCCGACGTGGAGGGCCGGACCCGGCGCACGGGCAGCGTGCCACTCTCGAGCGCCGCGAGGACCGCGTCGCGGACCGCCGAGGCTCGTCGCGGGTCGCCACCGGCGCTGACCGCCACGGTGAGCCCTTCGCTCGCGGTGCCGACGGATCCCCGCGCGACGGCAGGCGTCCACGCGGTGGAGGCCCCGGCGTCGTCGGCGCGGACGCACCAGATCCGCGCCGCCTCGGCTTCCCTGGCCACCTGGGCGTCGACACGGGAGTCTCCGGTGGCCGTGTGGACCAGCCACGCGGCAGTGGGTTCGAGCAGGTCGCCCGCGACGTAGTCGCGCTCCCGCCGGACGAGCCGCCCGGTCGCCACCAGGGCCGCGAGGTCCTCGCACACGAAGGGCGCGATCACCTCGACGAGGGCGCCGGACTCGACGAGCGCGGCGGCCCTGCGGGCGGCGACCGGGCCACCGCCGACCACGACGGCCCTGCGGCCGGTCAGGTCGAGGGTCAGGGGGTAGGAGGGCGAGCCCATCAGATGCCCTCTCCGATGCTGCGGTCCGGCGCGTCGGCCATGCCGGCGGCGAGGGTCGAGCCATCGGCGTCGTCGATCAGGAGGAAGGCGCCGGTGCGGCGCAGCGTGCGGTAGTCGTCGATGGCGACGTCGTCTGCCAGGCGCAGGCGCACGCGGCCAATGGCGTTGAGCGCCAAGCCATCCGGGGCCGCCTGCTGCTCCATGGTCGCGATGTCGAGCTGGTCCACCACGTCGTCGACCAGGGCGCGGACGGTGCGGGTGCCGACCCTCAGCAGGACCCGGTCACGCTGGCGCAGCGGACGCTCCGACAGCACGGCGACGGTGCCGGACAGGTTGCGGGTGGTCAGGCTCGGCTCGTCGGCGGCGGCGAGCAGGTCGCCCCGTGAGACGTCGAGGTCGTCGGCCAGGCGCAGCACCACCGACTGTGGCGCGAAGGCCACGTCGAGCGACTCCAGCGAACCATCGGCCCGGGCCCGGTCGATGCCCGCGACGGTGGTGCGGGCCCCCCCGGGCAGGACGGTGACCTCGTCACCGGGGCGCACCACCCCCGAGGCCAGCCGACCGGCATACCCGCGGTAGTCGCGGTGCTCGGTGCTCTGGGGCCGGATGACGTACTGCACCGGCAGGCGCAGGGGTTGGGCCGACGGGTCGGTGCCGACGGGCACCGACTCGAGGTGCTCGAGCAGCGTCGGACCGGTGTACCAGCCGGCCCGGTCGGTGCGGTCGACCACGTTGTCGCCGAAGAGGGCGGACACCGGCACGGCCACGACGTCCTCGATGCCGAACCGCGCCGCGTGCCGCACGAACTCGGCCACGATCTCGTCGAACCTCTCCCGCGACCACTCGACCAGGTCCATCTTGTTCACGGCCACCGCGACGTGGCGGACCCCGAGCAAACCGGTCACCGCGAGGTGGCGGCGGGTCTGCTCGACGACACCGTGGCGGGCGTCGATCAGGATCAGGGCGAGCTCGGCCGTGGAGGCACCGGTGACCATGTTGCGCGTGTACTGCACGTGCCCCGGGGTGTCGGCCAGCACGTAGGAGCGGGTCGCCGTCGAGAAGTAGCGGTAGGCGACGTCGATGGTGATCCCCTGCTCGCGCTCGGCCCGGAGGCCGTCGGTCAGCAGGGCGAGGTCGGCGGCGTCAAGGCCCCGCTCCCGGCTCACCCGCTCGACCGCGTCGAGCTGGTCGGCGAGAACGGACTTCGTGTCGTAGAGCAGCCGCCCCACCAGGGTGGACTTGCCGTCGTCGACCGAGCCGGCGGTCGCGAGCCGCAGCAGGTCGTGCCGGTGGGTGGGCGCGTGGTCGTCAGCGGTGGCGAGGGTCACGGCAACATCCGCCGCACGGGTCGCAGTCATCAGAAGTACCCCTGCTTCTTCCGGTCCTCCATGGCAGCCTCCGACATCCGGTCGTCGGCCCGCGTGGCGCCGCGCTCGGTGAGTCGGGACGCCGCGAGCTCGAGGATCACGCCGGCCACGTCGGTCGCGTCGGAGTCGACCGCACCGGTGCAGCTCATGTCGCCGACCGTGCGGTAACGCACCATCCGGCTCTCCACCCGTTCGGAGTCCTTGGGACCGCCCCAGTCACCCGCCGAGAGCCACATGCCGTCCCGGGCGAACACCTCGCGCTCGTGGGCGAAGTAGAGGTCGGGGAGGGCGATGCCCTCGCGCTCGATGTAGCGCCAGACGTCGAGCTCGGTCCAGTTCGAGAGGGGGAAGACCCGGACGTGCTCGCCCGGCGCGTGCTTGCCGTTGTAGAGGTCCCAGAGCTCGGGTCGCTGCCGCCGCGGGTCCCATGCCCCGAAGGAGTCGCGCAGGCTGAAGACGCGCTCCTTCGCGCGGGCCTTCTCCTCGTCGCGGCGGCCGCCACCGAAGACGGCGTCGAACTTCCCGGCCTCGATGGCGTCGAGCAGCGGCACGGTCTGGAGCGGGTTGCGGGTGCCGTCGGGCCGCTCGCGCAACCGGCCGTCGTCGATGTAGTCCTGCACGTGTGCGACGACGAGGCGCACCCCGAGCCGCTCCACCACGGCGTCGCGGTAGTCGAGCACCTCGGGGAAGTTGTGGCCGGTGTCGACGTGCAGCAGCGCGAAGGGCAGCTGGCCCGGCGCGAACGCCTTGAGCGCCAGGTGCACCATGACGACCGAGTCCTTGCCCCCGGAGAACAGGATGACCGGGCGCTCGAACTCCCCCGCCACCTCGCGGAAGATGTGGATCGCCTCGGACTCGAGGTGGTCGAGGTGGTCGAGGGTGAACTCGTCGGGCAGCGCCCGCGCGGCGGTCGTCGTCATGTGTGCAGCCCGCATTCGGTCTTGTCCTTGCCGGCCCAGCGGCCGGCCCTGGCGTTCTCGCCCTCGGCGACGGGGCGGGTGCAGGGGGCGCAGCCGATCGACGCGTAGCCCTCCTGTCGCAACGGGTTGAGGAACACCCCGTGCTCCTCGACATAGCGGTCGACGTCGTCGTCGGTCCACCCGGCGATCGGGTTGAGCTTGACCATCTCGCGCTTCTCGTCCCAGCCGACGATCCCGATGTCGGTCCGGGTCGGCGCGTCGACCCGGCGCATCCCCGTCACCCAGGCGTCGTGGGTCGACAGTGCCCGGTTGAGCGGCTCGACCTTGCGCATGGCGCAGCAGGCGTTCGGGTCGCGGTCGTGCAGCCTGGGGCCGTGCTCCGCGTCCTGTTGGGCGACGGTCAGCAGCGGGAGGATGGTGCGGATCGTGAGGGGCAGCATCGCCTCGTAGGCGTCGCGGGTGCCCAGCGTCTCGACGAAGTGGTAGCCGGTGTCGAGGAAGAAGACATCGGCGCCCGGGATGGTGGTGCCGACCAGGTGGACGAGCACCTCGTCACCCATCGACGACGCCACCGTGAGGCGCTCCCCGAAGGTCTCCTGCGCCCAGCGCAGCGCCTGCCGCGCCAGCTCCACGCGCTGCTCGTGTGCCGCGGCGTCACCCTGCGCCTCGAGCGCGGCGAAGCGCTCCTCGCCGGCCGCGGCCAGGGCCCGCAGCTCCGCGGCAGACCGGGTGCCACTGACTCCGTCGGTGTTGCTCGCCGGGTCGGTGCCGCTGACGGCGTCGGTCTCGGTCGCGCTCATGGCTGCACTCCTCCCCGGAGCTCGGCTTCCTCGCGCAGGCGTCCCGGGATGCGGGTCGTGTCGAGGGCGGCCATCTGCACGGTGAAGACGCGGGCGCAGGCGTTGCAGCGCCAGGCTCCCTGCGGCTCCTCGACCGGGCGGAGGTCCTCCTCGGCGCAGAACGGGCAGTAGTAGATGATGCTGGCGCGCGGGCTGTCGCTCATCGCAGGTCGTCCTCCTCGGCGCGGTGGGCCCAGTGGGCGAACGACTCGTCGCCGTCGCGTTGCGCGACGAAGCGGCCGGCGAGGCGCTCGACGTAGTCGGGCAGGTCCTCGGCGCGCACCTTGAGTGCGCGGGTCTTGCGGGCCAGCTGCGGCTCGGTGCCGAGCCCGCCGCCGAGGTGCACCTGGAAGATCTCGACGAGGTTGCCGTCGTCGTCGGTCTGCACCATGCCCTTGAGCCCCACGTCGGCGACCTGGGTGCGGGCGCACGAGTTGGGGCAGCCGTTGATGTGGATGGAGAACGGCACGTCCCAGTCGGGCAGCCTGCGCTCCATCTCGGCGATCACGGTGTGCGCCCGGGCCTTCGTCTCGACCAGCGCCAGCTTGCAGAACTCGATGCCGGTGCAGGCCATCAGGCCGCGGCGCCACTCGCTGGGGGCACTGGGCAGCCCGAGCTCGTCGAGGGCGGCGGTCAGGGCGGCGACCTCTTGCTGCGGCACGTCGAGCACCAGCAGCTTCTGGTGGGCGGTGAGCCGCACGCGACCGGAGCCGTGCCTCGCGGCCAGCCCCGCGACGGCAGACAGCGTGGTGCCGCTGACGCGGCCGGCGACGGGGGCGACGCCGACCCAGAAGCTGCCGTCCTGCTGAGGGTGCACACCCACGTGGTCACGCCGGTGGGCACTGGGCGCCGGCGGAGCGGGGCCGTCGAGGAGGACGCGCTTGAGGTAGTCGTTCTGCAGCACGTCACGGAACTTCTCCGGGCCCCAGTCGGCCATCAGGAACTTCAGCCGGGCCCGGTTGCGCAGCCGCCGGTAGCCGTGGTCGCGGAAGATCGAGACGACGCCCTTCCAGACGTCGGGGACCTCGTCGAGCGGCACCCAGACGCCCAGGCGCTGGGCGAACATCGGGTTGGTGGAGAGGCCTCCCCCGACCCAGACGTCGAACCCCGGGCCGTGCTCGGGGTGCTCGACCCCGACGAAGGAGATGTCGTTGACCTCGTGGGCGACGTCGAGGCTGGGGCTGCCCGAGATCGCGGTCTTGAACTTGCGGGGCAGGTTGGAGAACTCCGGGCTGCCGATGTAGCGGTCGAGGATCTGTCGCACGGCGGGCGTGCCGTCGAGCACCTCATCGGCCGCGATGCCGGCGACCGGCGAGCCCAGGATGACTCGGGGGGTGTCGCCGCACGCCTCGGCGGTGGTCAGGCCGACGGCCTCCAGCCGCTGCCAGATCTTGGGCACGTCCTCCACCCGGATCCAGTGCAGCTGGATGTTCTGCCGGTCGGTGACGTCGGCAGTGTCGCGGGCGAACTCCCGGCTGATCTCGGCGACCGTGCGCAGCTGGTCGGCGTCGAGCGCGCCGCCGTCGCTGCGCACCCGCAGCATGAAGAACTCCGCGTCGAGCTCGCTGGGGTCGAGGGTGGCGGTCTTGCCGCCGTCGATCCCGGGCTTGCGCTGCGTGTAGAGGCCCCACCACCGCATCCGTCCGCGCAGGTCCTCTCCCGGGATGCTCGCGAAGCCCTCCTTGGCGTAGACCTCCTCGATGCGGGCGCGCACGTTGAGGCCGTCATCGGCCTGCTTGAACTCCTCGTTGGCGTTCAGTGGCGTGCGGTCGCCGTCGGCCCAGGCTCCGGTCGCCTTGCCTGCCTGCCGCTGGGGACGGATCGGGGTCTGCGTCACGCCACTATTCTGCCCGTTCGCTTATGCATTGCATAACCGTCCATTATCCGACCGCAATTCCCACCAATTCGATGGGTATGCCGCGTGGCCGCGACCGTCGCCTCTCGGCTCGCGACTCAGGCCAGGGAGATGAGGTCGAGGTAGTCCTGGCCCCAGTGGTCCTCGATGCCGTCGGGCAGCAGCAGGATCCGCTCCGGCTCGAGCGCCTCGACGGCCCCCTCGTCGTGCGTGACGAGGACCACCGCTCCCTTGTAGGTGCGCAGGGCGCCGAGGATCTCCTCGCGCGAGGCCGGGTCGAGGTTGTTGGTGGGCTCGTCGAGCAACAGCACGTTGGCGCTGGAGACGACCAGCATGGCCAGCGAGAGCCGGGTCTTCTCGCCGCCGGAGAGCACCGCGGCCGGCTTGTCGACGTCGTCGCCGCTGAACAGGAACGACCCCAGCACCTTGCGGACCTCGGTCTCGCCGAACGAGTCCGGTGCAGCCGACTTCATGTTGGCGAGCACCGTGCGCGAGACGTCGAGGTTCTCGTGCTCCTGCGCGTAGTAGCCGAGCTTGAGGCCGTGGCCGGGCTCGACCTGACCGGTGTCGGGCTGGTCGGCCCCGGCGAGCATGCGCAGCAGCGTGGTCTTGCCGGCACCGTTCAGCCCGAGCACGACGACCCGCGACCCGCGGTCGATCGCCAGGTCGACGTCGGTGAAGACCTCCTGGCTGCCATAGGAGCGCGACAGCCCGGAGGCCCGCAGGGGCGTCCGGCCACAGGGCGCGGGGTCGGGGAACCGCAGCTTGGCCACCTTGTCGCTGGTCCGCTCCCCCTCGACCCCGGCCAGCATCCGCTCGGCGCGCTTGATCATGTTCTGGGCGGCCACCGCCTTGGTCGCCTTGGCGCGCATCTTCTCGGCCTGCTCCATCAGGGCAGCGGCCTTCTTGGTGGCGTTGGCGTACTCGCGCTTGCGGGCCCGCTCGTCGGTCTCGCGCTGCTGGAGGTAGGGCTTCCAGCCGACGTTGTAGAGGTCGAGCTCCGCGCGGTTGGCATCGAGGTGGAACACCCGGTTGACGACGGCGTCGAGCAGCTCGACGTCGTGGCTGATCACGACCAGGCCACCCTGGTAGCCCTTGAGGTAGTCGCGCAGCCAGCCGATCGAGTCGGCGTCGAGGTGGTTGGTCGGCTCGTCGAGCAGCAGCGTGGCAGCCCCCGAGAAGAGGATCCGCGACAGCTCGACCCGGCGGCGCTGGCCACCGGACAGCGTCGACAACGGCTGCCCGAGCACGCGCTCCTCGAGTGACAGGGCACTGGCGATGGTCGCGGCCTCGGACTCGGCGGCATACCCGCCCTCGGCGGTGAACTCGGCCTCGAGCCGCGAGTAGCGGCGCATCGCCTTGTCGCGGGTCTCGTCGTCGGCGCTGGCCATGGCGCCCTCGGCCTCGCGCATCTGGGTGATGATCCGGTCGAGCCCGCGGGCCGACAGGATGCGGTCGCGGGCCAGCACGTGCAGGTCGCCGGTGCGCGGGTCCTGGGGCAGGTAACCGACCTCGCCGGTCGCCGTCACCGAGCCCGCGGCAGGCTGGCCCTGACCGGCCAGGACCTTGGTGAGGGTAGTCTTGCCGGCGCCGTTGCGGCCCACCAGCCCGACCCGGTCGCCTGCCGCGATCCGGAACGTCGCACCGTCGAGCAGGAGCCTGGACCCAGCACGCAGCTCGATCCCACTGGCGGCAATCACGACGGAACTCCAGACATCACAGAGGGGGGTGGGGGCGCTCCGACGAGTTGCGGATGCGCCGCTCAGAGGCTGAGATCACTAGTCTAACTTGCACAGTTGCCCGACCGGGACAGCTGCACCGGGGAGCGACCCACCCACGACCGCGGAGGCCAGATGAGCTTCAACGACGACGTCAACATCGGCGGCTCCCAGGTCGGGTCCGGCGGTGGTGGCGGCGCACCCGGCGGCATGGTCGTCGGCGGCGGCATCGGCGGCATCATCCTGCTGGTCATCGCGCTCATCTTCGGCATCAACCCCAGTGACCTGCCGACCAACCCCGGTGGTGGTGGCAGCGACCAGGGCCAGGTCCAGCCCGGCGGCACCGAGCAGGACTCCGAGCTCGCCAACTGCAAGACCGGGGCCGACGCCAACAAGAGCGACGCCTGCCGCGTGAAGGCCACCGTCCTGGCGGTGAACACGTTCTGGTCGCAGGAGCTGCCGAAGTACAAGCGCGAGTACACCCCCGCGAAGACGATCCTCTACAACGGCTCGACGCAGTCGGCCTGCGGCACCGCGAGCAACCAGGTCGGACCGTTCTACTGCCCGCTCGACAAGCAGGTCTACATCGACGCCAGCTTCTTCCAGATCCTCACTGACCAGTTCGGCTCGAGCAGCGGCCCGCTGGCCCAGGAGTACGTCGTGGCCCACGAGTACGGCCACCATGTCCAGGACCTCCTGGGCCTGCTGGACGAGGCGCAGAAGGACCCCAAGGGCGAGCAGAGCGGCGGCGTGCGCATCGAGCTCATGGCCGACTGCCTCGCCGGCGTCTGGGCCAACCACGCGACCGAGACCAAGGGCGAGAGCACCAAGGGCGGCGAGGTCGCCTTCCTGAAGCCGTTGACCGACCAGGACATCAAGGACGCGTTGTCGGCGGCCTCCTCGGTCGGCGACGACCGCATCCAGGAGAAGACCCAGGGCCGGGTGAGCCCGGAGTCGTGGACCCACGGCTCGGCGGCCGCGCGCCAGAAGTGGTTCACCACCGGCTACAAGACGGGTGACCTCAACCAGTGCGACACGCTGAGCCCTGACACCGTCGAGTAGGCCCGCCGGGTCTCGTCCCGCCGCGCGGGCGGCTCAGGCGTCCGTGGGCCCGGGGTGCGCCTTGTCGAGCTCCTGCAGCAGCCGGTGCGCCGCCAGCTCCACGTCCTTGTGGCGCCACTCGGCGGCGCGGTAGACACACGCGATGAGCCCGCTGCGGTGGACCTTGGTGAAGTCACCGTAGGCGAAGGCGTGCCGCGCCTTGGTCCCGTCGTTGGCCCCCTCGGTGAGCCCGAGGAACCACTGCGGGTAGTCGTCCCAGCCGTGCTCCTCGAGGAACGCGTTCTCCGCCTCCGCGTCGGGCTGCACGGCGCCCCACTCGCTGTCGAGCACGACCTTGCCGGCCCTGATCAGCTCGCGGCAGTGCCGCACCGCCGCGCGGTTCACCGTGTACTTCGCCATGCCGCCATCATGCGCCCGTCAGTCCTCGATGGTCACCCGCACGGCTCGGCCCCGGCGCAGGGCCTCCTCCAGGACGTCCCGCCGCGGGTCCGGGAGGTCGTACAGCTCGCGCCGCGGGAGGGCGTCGAGGTGCGCCAACCGCGGGTCGTCGAGGACCGCGCGCACGAGGGCCTTGTCACCCCCCACGACCAGACCACGGGGTATGCCGCGCGGCAGGATCCGCAGCGTGTGCTCGGCGACCGCGCGGACCAGCTCGTCGGCCTGGTTGCCGCGTCGCCGGGCGAAGCGTTGCTGCGACCAGCCGCCCGCGGCGGTCCGGGACTGGACGTGCCGCTTGCCGACCTTGGACTCGCTGAACAGCGGGCCGGCTGCCAGGCCCACGGCATACCCGCCGCGCCGGATGAGCAGCACGCCCACGGGGTCGTGCGCGAACTCCTCACGCCCGGTGACGCGCTGCGGCGAGTCGGCTCCCGCGTTGTTGGCGGCAAAGCGCTCGAGCCAGCCGTCGAGCCGCTCGGGAGCGACCTCGACGACGCGGGGCCGAGGGTCGGGCGAGGAGGGGCCGGAAGGGCTCAGAGGTTGAACCCGAGGGCCCGCAGCTGCTCGCGGCCGTCGTCGGTGATCTTGTCGGGGCCCCACGGCGGCATCCAGACCCAGTTGACGCGGTAGGACGCGACCAGGCCCTCGAGGGCCTGCGCGGTCTGGTCCTCGATCACGTCGGTCAGCGGGCAGGCGGCCGAGGTGAGGGTCATGTCGAGGACGGCGTGCTTCTGGGCGTCGACGGTGATGCCGTAGACGAGCCCGAGGTCGACGACGTTGATGCCGAGCTCGGGGTCGACCACGTCACGCATGGCCTCTTCGACGTCGGCGACGTTGGGGGTGGCGGTGGTGGTCTCGCTCATGACTCGTCCTTGCTGGTCGGGGTGCTGCTGGTGGTGTCGCTGCTGGTCGGGGTGCTGCTGGTGGTGTCACTGCTGGTGGTGTCGATGCCTGCCTGGTGCAACGCGTCGGTGAAGGCCATCCATCCCAGCAGAGCACACTTCACGCGAGCCGGGTACCTGCTGACCCCCGCGAAGGCCACGCCGTCACCGATGACCTCCTCGTCACCGGCATCGGCACCCTTGGAGGTGAGCATGGTGCGCATCGCCTCGTGGGTGGTCATCGCCTCGGCCACGGTGTGCCCGATGACCTCGTCGGCCAGCACACTGGTGGAGGCCATCGAGATCGAGCAGCCCAACGCGTCGTAGGAGAGGTCGCGGACCACGGCGTCGGGACCGGTGCCCTCGACCTGCACCCGGAGGGTGACCTCGTCACCGCAGGTCGGGTTGACGTGGTGCACCTCGGCGCCGAAGGGCTCGCGGAGCCCGGCGTGGTGCGGCCGCTTGGAGTGCTCGAGGATGAGCTCCTGGTAGAGGTCCATCAGCTGGCCACCCCGAAGATCGCGGGCACCCGGTCGAGCGCTTCGAACATCGTGTCGACCTCGGCCGCCGTGTTGTAGGCGGCCAGGCTGGCCCGGGTCGTGGCGGTGACGCCCATCCGGCGGTGCAGGGGCCAGGCGCAGTGGTGTCCGACGCGGACGGCCACGCCTGCGTCGTCGAGCACCTGCCCGACGTCGTGGGCGTGCACGCCCTGCACGTCGAAAGCCACGGCCCCGATGCGGTCGACCGCCTCGACCGGACCGACGACGCGCACCCAGGGTCGCTGGGCCAGACCGGCCAGCAGCCGCTCGGTGAGGGCGTGCTCGTGGGCGGCGACGCGGTCGAGGCCCAGCTCGTCGAGGTAGTCGATGGCGGCCCCGAGACCCACGGCCTGGGCCGAGTTGGGCGAGCCGGCCTCGAAGCGCTGGGGCGGCGGCGCGTAGGTGCTCGCTTCCATCCGCACCGTCTCGATCATCGAGCCGCCGGTGATGAAGGGGGGCATGGCGTGCAGCAGCTCGCTGCGCCCCCAGAGTGCACCGACTCCGGTGGGGCCGAACATCTTGTGCCCGGAGAACGCCGCGAAGTCGACCCCCAGGTCAGCCACGTCGAGCCGCAGGTGCGGCGCGGACTGGCAGGCGTCGAGGACCGTGAGCGCGCCGACCGCCCGGGCGGCCGCCGTGAGCTCACGGACCGGGTTGACGGTGCCGAGCACGTTGGACACGTGGGTGAAGGCGAAGACCTTGGTGCGCTCGGTCAGCAGCTCCCCGAGGGCGGGCCCGTGGACTCCCTCGAGGTCGAGCCGACCCTCGTCGGTGACCCCGACCCAGCGCAGCGTCGCCCCGGTGCGCCGCGCCAGCTCCTGCCACGGCACGAGGTTGGCGTGGTGCTCCATCTCGGTGATGAGGATCTCGTCACCGGCCCGCAGGTCGAGCCGGGGGTCCTTGACCTGGCCGGCGACCGAGTTCGAGAACGCGTAGGCCACGAGGTTGAGCGACTCGGTGGCGTTCTTGGTGAACACCACCTCCTCGGCGGCTCCCCCGACGAACCGGGCGACCTTCGCGCGGGCACCTTCGTAGGCGTCCGTGGCCTCCTCGCTGAGCTGGTGGGCCCCGCGGTGCACGGCGCTGTTGACCTGCTCGCTGAAGGCGCGCTCGGCGTCGAGCGCACCGGCATACCGCTGCGACGTGGCCCCGGAGTCGAGGTAGACGAGCGGCTTCCCGTCACGCACCGTGCGCGACAGGATCGGGAACCCGGCCCGGATCCGGGCCAGCTCCCCTTCGGAGAAGGGCGTGGCGCTCATGACAGGTGCCTGGTGCTCGACGCTCGGGCTCAGGCCTGGGTGGCGAGGTAGCGGTCGTAGCCCTCGGCCTCGAGGCGGTCGGCCAGCTCGGGGCCACCCTCCTCGACGATCTTGCCGTCGACGAAGACGTGCACGAAGTCGGGCTTGATGTAGCGCAGGATGCGCGTGTAGTGCGTGATCAGCAGGACACCCACGTCGGTGCCCTCCTTGGCGCGGTTGACGCCCTCCGACACGATGCGCAGGGCATCGACGTCGAGACCGGAGTCGGTCTCGTCGAGGATCGCGATCTTCGGCCGGAGCAGCTCCATCTGGAGGATCTCGTGGCGCTTCTTCTCGCCACCGGAGAAGCCCTCGTTGACGTTGCGCTCGGCGAACGCGGGGTCCATGCGCAGGGCGTCCATCGATCCCTTGACGTCCTTGACCCAGGTGCGGAGCTTCGGCGCCTGGCCGTCGATCGCGGTCTTGGCGGTGCGCAGGAAGTTGCTCACCGTCACGCCGGGGACCTCGACCGGGTACTGCATCGCCAGGAACAGGCCTGCGCGGGCACGCTCGTCGACCTTCATCGCCAGCACGTCCTCGCCGTCGAGGGTCACGGTGCCACCGGTGACGGTGTACTTCGGGTGACCGGCGATCGAGTAGGCCAGCGTGGACTTGCCGGAGCCGTTGGGGCCCATGATGGCGTGCGTCTCACCCGACTTCACGGTGAGGTCGACGCCGCGCAGGATCTCCTTGGTGCCCTCCTCCACGTCGACGGTGACGGTCAGGCCGCGGATCTCAAGTGTTGCCATGGTGTTGGGGTTCCTCAATCTCTTTCGAACGTGCTGTCTGGAGGTGCAGCCGGTCAGGCGTTCAGCGGGGTCGTGCCGACGAAGACCTCGTCGTTCTCGACCCGCACCGGGTAGACGTTGATGGGGATGATTGCGGGCGGGCCGGACGGCTCGCCGGTACGGATGTCGAACCGCGAGCCGTGCAGCCAGCACTCCAACGTGCAGCCGTCGAGCTCACCCTCGGAGAGGGAGACGTTCGCGTGGCTGCAGGTGTCGTCCACCGCGTGGATGGAGCCGCTCTCGGTGCGGACGATCGCGACGATGGTGCCGTTGATGTCGGCGGCAGCCGCACCCTTCTCGGGCAGCTCGTCGACGCGGCAGACCCGCACGAACTCGCCGTCGTCGGTGACCAGCTCGGGAGCGGCGCTCACGCGACGTCCTCGGTGGCGATGCCGGGCACCGCGCCGAGCTCGGCGTCGATGACCTCCATCAGGTGCTCGGAGATCTCGGGCACGCCGATCCGCGCGACGATGCTCGCGAAGAAGCCGCGGACCACCAGGCGGCGGGCGACGTCCTCGGGGATGCCACGAGCCTGCAGGTAGAACAGCTGCTCGTCGTCGAATCGACCGGTGGCGGAAGCGTGTCCGGCGCCGACGATCTCGCCCGTCTCGATCTCGAGGTTGGGGATCGAGTCGGCGCGACCACCCTCGGTGAGGACCAGGTTGCGGTTGAGCTCGTAGGTGTCGGTGCCCTCGGCGCTGGCGCGGATGAGGACGTCGCCGACCCACACGGTGTGGGCGGTGTCGCCCTGCAGGGCGCCCTTGTACTCGACGTTCGAGTGGCAGTGCGGGGCCTCGTGGTCGACGAAGAGACGGTGCTCCTGGTGCTGCCCGGCGTCGGCGAAGTAGACGCCGAGGCCCTCGAACGACCCACCGGGTCCGGAGTAGCGCGCGTTCGTGGAGACCCGCACGATCTCGCCACCCAGCGTGACGGCGATGTGGCGCAGGTGGGCGTCGCGACCGATCAGCGCGTCGTTCTGCGAGACGTGGAGGGCGTCGTCGTCCCACTCCTGCACGGTCACGAAGGTGAGGTCGGCGCCGTCGCCGACCTTGATCTCGACGTTGGCGCCACACTCGGCGGAGCCGCGGTGCGTCAGCACCACGGTGGCCTTGCTGTGGTGACCGGCGTCGACGACGAGGTGGCCGTTGACCCGCGCGAGGTCGGTGGCCGTGATGGTGATGCGCACGGGCTCGCTGAGCTCGGCCTCGGCCGGGATGCTCACCAGCGTCGCCTGCGCCTCGCCGGCGAAGGCGACGACGGCCGCGCGGTCGGCGGGCACCAGCACGCCGGCGGACCGGGGGTCGACGTGCGACACGGACACCCCGGCCGGCGACTGCACGTCGACGGTCAGCTTGTCCTCGTCGGTCGGCGCGACCTGGAACAGCGACGCGAGCCGGTCGACCGGCGTGAAGCGCCACTCCTCCTCACGGCCGCCGGGCACGGCGAAGTCGTCCACGGCGTACGAGGTCTTGCGCTCGGCCCGCGACTGGTCGGGGACGAACGCCGCGACGGAGTCGGTGTGGGCGTCGTCGGTGGGCTTCTTCTGGGCCAGCAGGCTCATCGGGCGGGATCCTCGCGCAGCATCTGGGGGCAGGGGGTGGTGGACGGAGCGTGGGTGTCGATCAACCCACAGCCCCTTCCATCTGGAGCTCGATCAGGCGGTTCAGCTCGAGGGCGTACTCCATGGGCAGCTCACGCGCGATGGGCTCGACGAACCCGCGCACGATCATGGCCATGGCCTCCTCCTCGGTCATCCCGCGGGACATGAGGTAGAACATCTGGTCCTCGGACACCTTGGAGACGGTCGCCTCGTGGCCCATCGTCACGTCGTCCTCGCGGATGTCGACGTAGGGGTAGGTGTCGGAGCGGCTGATCGTGTCGACCAGCAGGGCGTCGCAGACGACGCTCGACCGGGAGCCGTGGGCACCCTCGAGGATCTGCACGAGACCCCGGTAGGACGTGCGGCCACCGCCACGTGCCACCGACTTGGAGACGATGGTGCTCGAGGTGTTGGGGGCCGCGTGGACCATCTTGGCGCCGGCGTCCTGGTGCTGGCCCTCGCCCGCGAACGCGATCGAGAGCGTCTCGCCCTTGGCGTGCTCGCCGAGGAGGAAGACGGCCGGGTACTTCATGGTGACCTTGGAGCCGATGTTGCCGTCGATCCACTCCATCGTCGCGCCCTCGGCAGCGGTCGCCCGCTTGGTGACGAGGTTGTAGACGTTGTTCGACCAGTTCTGGATGGTCGTGTAACGCACCCGGGCGTTCTTCTTCACGATGATCTCGACGACCGCGGAGTGCAGCGAGTCGGACTTGTAGATCGGCGCGGTGCAGCCCTCGACGTAGTGCACGTAGGAGCCCTCGTCGGCGATGATCAGGGTGCGCTCGAACTGGCCCATGTTCTCGGTGTTGATCCGGAAGTAGGCCTGCAGCGGGATGTCGACGTGGACACCCGGCGGCACGTAGATGAACGAGCCACCCGACCACACCGCCGTGTTCAGCGCGGCGAACTTGTTGTCACCGGCGGGGATCACCGACGCGAAGTACTCGCGGAACAGGTCCTCGTGCTCGCGCAGGCCGGTGTCGGTGTCGACGAAGATGACACCCTTCTCCTCCAGGTCCTCGCGGATCTGGTGGTAGACGACCTCCGACTCGTACTGCGCCGCGACACCGGAGACCAGGCGCTGCTTCTCCGCCTCGGGGATGCCGAGCCGGTCGTAGGTGTTCTTGATGTCCTCGGGCAGCTCGTCCCAGCTGGTCGCCTGCTTCTCGGTGGACTTCACGAAGTACTTGATGTTCTGGAAGTCGATGCCGGTGAGGTCGCTGCCCCAGTTGGGCATGGGCTTCTTGCCGAACAACCGCAGGGACTTCAGCCGCAGGTCGAGCATCCACTGGGGCTCGCTCTTGCGACCCGAGATGTCGCGCACGACGTCCTCGTTGAGGCCACGCTTGGCGGTCGCGCCAGCGGTGTCGCTGTCGGCCCAGCCGTACTCGTAGCGGCCCAGGTCCTTCAGACCCGGGTTCAGCTCCTCGATGTGGGTGCTCATCGCGTGGACGACCCTTCTGTTGATGGGGCAGGTGTTGATGGGGCAGGTGTTGATGTCGGTGCCGCGGGGGCGACGGGGTGCTTGCCGGTGGGGATGAACGTGGTGCACACGTGGTCGCCGTGGGCGAGTGTCGCGAGGCGCTGCACGTGCACGCCCAGCAACCGCGAGAACGCATCAGTCTCAGCGTCACAGATCTCGGGAAATTCCCGAGCGGCGTCCTGCACGGGGCAGTGCCCCTGGCAGAGCTGTATGCCGGTGAACGGGCTCGCGGAGCCCGGCTCGCCGACCGGTCGGGCCGAGGCGGCGAACCCGTCGCGGGTCAGGGCCGCGACGAGCGCGTCGACCCGCGCGGCCCGGTCGGTGCCTGCGGCAGCGAGCTGCGCGGCATACCGGGTCTCGAGCTCGGCGACGCGGCTCTCGGCAAAGCGGCGCACGGCCCCCTCACCGGCCTCCTGCGCGAGGAAGCGCAGGGCCTCGGTGGCCAGGTGGTCGTAGTCGGACTCCAGCGCGTGGTGGCCCGCGTCGCTGAGGACGAAGGACCGGGCCGGGCGGCCCCGGCCGCGGATGCCGGGGGCCGGCTCACGCTCGGTGATCAGGCCCGCCTCCTCGAGGTTCTCGAGGTGTCGCCGCACGGCCGGTGCGGTCAGGCCAAGGTCGTCCGCCAGCGTGGCCGCCGTGATCGGGCCCCGCTCGCTGATCGCCTGGAGCACCCGGTCGCGGGTGCGCGACTCGAGGACCAGCGGCGCGTCATGGGTCCGCGCAGCGGTCGCGCGGGGCGACACGGCAGCGGACTGGATATTCACAACACCGATGTTACGTAAATGCCCGCGCCCCTGCATAGCAAGGTCTACCTAACCTGCCAGCACCCCTCAGTCGAGCAGGCCGCGGTCGCGGGCCACCGCCACGGCCTCGCCCCGGCCGGTCACGCCCAGCTTGGCGATGATGTTGGAGACGTGCACGCTGGCGGTCTTCGCGCTGATGAACAGCTGCGTGCCGATCTGGCGGTTGCTGCGACCGAGCGCGACCAGCCCGAGGATCTCCGCCTCGCGGGCGGTCAGCGACTCACCCTGGCGCGAGGCGGCCTTCGCGGTGGAGCGCGCTCCCCCGCCCTGGCGGATCTCGGCCCGGAGGGGTTCGGCGCCCAGCCGCTGGGCGACCTCGAGGGCCGCGGTCAGCTCGGCCGACCCGCGCGGGTCGCCGACCGACTTGAGGAAGGCACCCAGGCGCGCCTTCGACCGAGCGGTCTCGTAGGGGTGGCCGTAGGCCTCGAACGCGTCGACCGCCGCCTGCCACGCCGTGACCAGCTGGTCACGGTCGACGTCGGCCCCGCCGAGCCACTGCAGGCGCAGCGCCTCCGCGGCGGCGCGGGCCAGCCAGGCCGTCGACTCGGGGCCGTCGTTGCCCGGTCGCGCCGTCGCGCGGTCCCACACCTGGGCCGCGGACTCGGCCAGCGCGGCCCCCCGCGCCAGCAGTGCGGGTCGCTGCGAGCTGGGCACGCGCTGGATGTGGCTGCCGAGCTGGCCGAGCAGGAGGGCGTCGAGGCGCAGCTGGCCCTGGAACAGCGGGTACCAGACCCGGGTCAGCACCTCGACGACCTCGTCGTGCACGGCGATGGCCCGGTCGAGGTCGTCGGCGTGGCCGTGCAGGTCGATCGCGGCGCTGCCGGCCAGCAGGGGGACCAGCCCCTCGCTCTCCCACCAGGGACGGGACACCTCGTAGCCCGAGACCGCGGAGTAGTCGCCCTGGGCCGCCGCGACGTACATGCGGGCCCCCATCAGCAGGGAGCGGGCCGGCTCGGGCGGGACCTCGTGGGACACGTCGAGGATGTCGAGCGCCTCGGGCCAGCGCCCCCGCTCATAGGCGGCGATGCCGGCCAGCAGCCGCCCGTCGAAGGCGTAGGGAGCCCAGGGACGCCCCGCTCCCCTGGCCCGCTCGACCCCGCGTCGGTAGACGTCGACCGCCTCGTCGAGGCGCCCGGCGCGGTGGTGCAGCCAGCCGAGGTGGTGGTAGGCCCGGACCTCGGCCGGGTCACCGGGCGCCCGCGACTCGGCGATGATCCGCTCGAGGCTGCGGCGCGAGGTCTCCGGGTCGCCGGCGCGCTCGAGGATGCGTGCCTCGACGACCCGCACCTCGTCGGCCACGTCGCGCAGCCCCGCCGCCTGGGCAGCGGCCACTGACTCCTCCACCCCGGCGAGGGCCTCACCGTCGCGACCGCGGTCGGCCAGGGCCTGCACCTTGGCGGCCAGCAGCCTGGCCCGGGTCTGGGGGTGGTCGACGTCAGCCGCGTCGAGCAGCGCCAACCCTTCCTTGGTGGCGGCCAGGGTGTCGACCGTGCTCTCGGTGATGCGGGCCGTGGTGGCCAGCGCTGCCAGCAGCTCGGCACGACCGGCCGGGTCGGACCCGGCCGCGCGTCGCGCGAGGCGGTCCTCGATCAGCTCGAGGGCCTTGAGCGCCTGGCCCACGGCGGTCGCCGCCGTCGCGGCCCGCAGGGTGACGGCGTCGACGTCGGCATCGGTCTCGGACATCAGGGCCAGGGCGTTCTTGAAGTGGCGGAAGGCCTCCTCCGGACCGGCCATCCGCATCGCGGACTCGCCGGCCTGGACGCTGGCCCCCCGAGCCTGCTCGCGCAGCCCGGCCGCCGTCGCGTGCCGGGCCAGCTCGGCCCAGGTGCCGAGCGTCCGGTCGTCGGCCAGCGCCGCGGCATACCGCTCGTGGGCGCGGACCCGCTCACCGGGCAGCAGGTCGTCGTAGACCGTCTCGCCCAGCAGCGCGTGACGGAAGGCGTAGCCACCGCTGTCGGTGGGGACGAGGACGTGGTGCTCGACGGCGTCGCGCAGCCCCGCGTCGAGCTCGGCCTCGCCGAGCGCGGCCACCGCCGCGAGCAGCCGGTGGGACACGTGGCGCCCCGCGGCGGAGGCGATCCGGACGACGTGCTGACCCGCTGTGTCGAGCTGGTCGAAGCGCACGAGCAGCAGGCGCGACAGGTCCTCGGCCAGCCCGGAGCCGCCCAGTGCCGTCGCCGCGACCAGCTCCTCGGCGAAGAACGCGTTGCCCTCGGCGCGCGCGACCACCTCGCGCACCTGGGCCTCGGGCAGTGGCTGGGGCTGCAGGCCGCGCACGAGCTCGCGCACCGCCCGGTCGGGCAGCGGCGCGAGGTCGAGGCGCTCGACGTCACCGAGGCGGGCCCAGTGGGCCAGCGTGGCGCGGAGCGGGTGGCGCCGGTGGAGGTCGTCACTGCGGTAGGAGGCGACGATGCTGACGCGGCGCGAGAAGCCGCGGGTGAAGAGCAGGGTGAGCAGGTCACGGGAGGACTGGTCGGCCCAGTGCACGTCCTCGACGACCAGCAGCAGCGGGGCGTCGGTGGCGAGGTCGTCGAGTGCGGCGTGGACCGCCTCGATGAGGTCGCTGCGGTCGACCACCTCGTCGGCGGGGTCGTCGGGGTTCGGCTCCCGGCGCCGCGACGGCACCAGCCGGGTGAGCCCGGGGTGCGCCGCCAGGACCCGGTCGAGCCGCTCCGGAGTCGTGCTCTCGAGCCGTCCGAGGACCTCGATGAAGGGCAGGTAGGGCAGCGCCTGACCGGCCTCGCCCAGGCAGTGCCCGATGAGCACCGACCACCCGGCCTCGCGGGCGCGGCCGGCGACCTCGGCCAGGATGCGGGTCTTGCCGATGCCGGCGTCCCCGGACAGCAGCACCAGTCCGGTGCCGTCGGGGGCGGCGTCGGCGCCCCCGTCGCCGCCGGAGACCCCCAGCAGTCGCGCGAGCTGGGCCGCTTCGTCGTCACGTCCGACGAACAACCCGGCTGCCGAACGCTCGAGACCCACGACCCTGATTATGTCGGAGTGGTCCGACACGGTGTCGTGGGTCTCGGCCTGCCGAGCGGTCGCCATCGGCGCGTCGAGCGCGGTCGCCATCGGGGCGGCCGGCTCAGGCGACGCGAGCCGCGTGCTGACGGGCGACGTGCCGTCCGTGCCGGTGCGGGTGGCGCATCCGCTGGATCGCGGTGCGGATCGCGTGCCCGTGGTGCCGGGCCGACGAGGCGTGGGCCAGTCCGGCCGAGAGGTTCTCGGTGCGCCACTGGACCTCGGCGGCGACGAACAGCGGGTCTGCGGTGATGCTCATGGTCTGCTCCTTCGTGGTCGGGAGACTCTGGGCGTCTCTCGTGGTGGTGTCTCAAACCTGACGGCCTGAGGTGGGCGCCCACATCGGGCGAGTGCCTTATCTGCGTGCCGCTGCCCTGCGGGGGGCCTTAGACGGGACGCGGGGTGTGTCGGGTCAGCTGTCCGAGCGGTCGCGGCAGGTGCCAGTGGAAGCGGGGGCGGTGGCCCCGAGCCGGCCGGCCGGAGTGGCGGCCGGCGAGGTTCGCGCCGGAGAGGCTCTCCTGCTTCCACTGCTGCTCGGCGAGGACGATGTAGGGGTGTGCGGTGAGGCTCATGGCGCTGCTCCTTCGTGCGGCTCTGGTCGGGTCGTGCGGATGGCTCCACGGTTCGCCCCTGAGGTACCCGGTGACATGGGGAAGTCGCCCATACCTGCCACTACGCCGGTCCGTCTGAGGCCCCCGGGCCCGCGGGCGGAGGGGCCCCGGCAGCGACCTACACTCAGTGCGTGCCACCCGCCGTCCTCGTCTCCGGTCTCGTCAAGCGCTACGGCGGTGTGGTCGCCCTCGACGGCGCCACGTGGCAGGCCTCGGCCGGTGAGGTCACCGCCGTCCTCGGGCCCAACGGCGCCGGCAAGACGACGATGGTCGAGTGCTGCGAGGGACTGCGGCGCCCGGACGGTGGCGAGGTGCGGGTCCTGGGCACCGATCCCTGGAACGCCTCCCCGGAGCACCGCGCCCGGGTCGGCGTGATGCTCCAGGACGGTGGCCTCCCCGCGTCCGCGCGTCCCCTCCGCCTGTTGCGCCACCTCAGCGCGATGTATGCCGCCCCCGCGCCCCTCGACCCGCTCGTGCAGCGGCTCGGGATCGACCGGTTCGCCGACACGACGGTGCGGCGGTTGTCCGGCGGCCAGCGCCAACGGGTGGCGCTCGCGGCCGCCCTGGTGGGTCGACCCGAGGTGGCCTTCCTCGACGAGCCCAGCGCCGGTCTCGACCCGCACGCGCGGCTCGACGTCTGGGAGCTGGTGCGGTCGCTGGCCGACGACGGGATCGCGGTCGTGCTGACCACCCACTCGTTCGAGGAGGCCGAGCGACTGGCCGACCACATCGTCGTCGTGGCGGGGGGTGCGGTCGTGGCCGAGGGCTCCCTCGCCGAGGTCACCGGCGGCGCCC
Source organism: Pedococcus bigeumensis (assembly GCF_039531795.1). Classification (NCBI taxonomy): domain Bacteria; kingdom Bacillati; phylum Actinomycetota; class Actinomycetes; order Micrococcales; family Intrasporangiaceae; genus Pedococcus; species Pedococcus bigeumensis. The sequence goes on from NZ_BAAAQS010000001.1 coordinate 1,541,976, forward strand.
GGCTCGAGGACCGCTACTTCGCACTCACCCGCGGGTCCGTCGCATGACGACCGTCGACCCAGCCGCGCCCTCGGCGGGCCCGGCGTCCCCCGCGGCCCGCGTGCTCGCCCAGGCCCGGTTCGAGGCGACGACCCTGCTGCGCAACGGCGAACAGCTCCTCGTCGCCGTCCTGCTCCCCGCTGCCGTCCTGGTGGGCCTGGTGCACGCGAGGTCGATCTCGCTGGGCGACGGGCGTCGCGTCGACCTCGCGGTGCCCGGGGTCCTGGCCCTCTGCGTCATCTCGTCGGCGTTCACCGGACAGGCCATCTCGACCGGGTTCGACCGTCGCTACGGCGTCCTGCGGCTGCTCGGTGTCACGCCGCTGGGCCGCACGGGACTGGTGCTGGCCAAGGCGGTGGCGGTGTTGGCGGTCATCGCGGTGCAGGTCGCGCTGATCGGCGCGCTCGGGGCGGTGCTCGGCTGGGAGCCGGCGCTGCGCGGCATACCCGCTGCCGTCGTCGCCCTCGTCCTCGGGACGTGGGCCTTCACGGCCCTGGCCCTGCTGCTGGGTGGCACCCTGCGCGCCGAGGGCGTGCTCGCCGTCGCCAACCTGGTCTGGGTCGCCCTCCTCGGTCTGGGCGGAGTGGTCGTCGCCGGCACCGAGCTGCCCGACGGGTTCGCGGCCGTCCTGACCGTGCTGCCGTCGGCGGCCCTCGGCGACAGCCTGCGGGCGGCCCTGGTCGACGGCCAGGCCGCACCGGGGGCGTGGCTCGTCCTGCTCGGCTGGGCAGTCGGGGCGACGCTGCTCGCCCGCCGCTTCTTCCGCTGGGGCGACTGACCCGGCTCCCGGGCACTGGCCCAGCAGGCGGTCGCCGCGACGGCCAGGCCGGTCACGAGCCAGCCGGGCCGGGCCGTCAGCGCCGCGACCGCGAACAACGCCGCGTAGCCGACCGCGACCCCCACTCGCCACGTGTTCGTCACCATGGGTCAAGTCAGCCAGCCCGCCGGCGCCTGCACCATGAGGGGACTCCCCCAACCGCGTCAGGGTCCACCCTGAGCCGTACCCTCGTGGCGTGACCGCAGCACCCGTCCCGACGTCAGCCGCCGCCGTCGCAGAGCCCACCACCGGCGCCGTCTGGCTGCCGAGGGTCCTGCTGGCCAACCTGGTCGTCGAGGTCCTCATCGTCGTGACCGGTGGACTGGTCAGGCTGACCGGCAGCGGGCTCGGGTGCCCCAGCTGGCCGGAGTGCGTGCCCGGGTCCTACACCCCGGTCCCCCACCAGGCCGAGGGCTGGCACCGCTACATCGAGTTCGGCAACCGCACCCTCACCAGCGTGGTGAGCATCGCCGCCATCGCGACCGTGTATGCGGTGTGGCGCTGGGCCGCCGGCCGCCGCGACCTGCTCGTCCCCGCCGTCGGCGTGCTCGTCGGAGTGGGAGTGCAGGCAGTGCTCGGGGGCATCACGGTCCGCACCGGGCTCAACCCGGTCACCGTGGCGGCGCACTTCCTGGTGTCGATGTGCCTCGTCGCCACGGCGGCCTACCTGGTCTTCCGCGCCCCCGAGCCGGCCGGTCCGCGGCCGCTGGCCGTGCACCCCCTCGTCGAGCGTCTGGGCTGGGCCACCTGCGCGGTGGCCGCCGTCGTCCTGCTGCTCGGCACGGTGGTCACCGGTTCGGGCCCGCACTCGGGCGACGCCGACGAACCGGCCAGGTTCGGCTTCGACCCGCGCACCATCTCGTGGCTGCACGCCGACGCCGTGATGCTCTTCCTGGGGCTCGTGGTCGCGGTCTGGGTCGCCAGCCGGGTCACGACCGAGGCGACCCTCCCCGGCCGGGCCTGGGCGGCGGTGCTGGTCGTGACCCTCGCGCAAGGCGTCGTGGGCTACACGCAGTACCTCACCGGCCTGCCGTGGGTCGTCGTGCTGGTGCACATGCTGCTCGCCACCCTGCTCGTCGTCGCGCTGACGCGCGCCATGGTGCGGCTGCGCACCACTCCCTGAATTTCAACAAGCCCTCTTGTGCAACTCGATTTGTACAACTAGCCTTGTGCACATGGAGCCCGCCCGACGACCCGGCATCCGCACCGTCACCGACGCCAAGGCCCTCTCCGCGATGGCCAACCCGTTCCGCTCCAGGATGATGGACGCCCTCAAGGTGGACGGCCCGTCCACCGCCTCCGCCCTCGCCGCGCGCACCGGCCAGGCGGTCGGCAGCGCGAGCCACCACCTCAAGGTGCTGCACGAGGCCGGGCTGGTGGAGGAGGCCCCCGAGCTTGCCAAGGACCGCCGCGAACGCTGGTGGCGCCTCGTCGACGCCGGCACCAGGTGGTCGCGAGCCGACTTCGCCGACGACACCGCGGCGGTCACCGCGGCCTACGCGGCGGAGGCGCTCGCCCTCCAACGGCAGTTCGAGCGCACCCAGGAGTGGAATGCGAACGCGTCGTCGGTCCCGGAGTGGGACGCGGCCGCGTTCGCCACCCAGAACTGGCTGCGGCTCTCGCCGGACGAGCTCACCGACCTGGCCAACGAGGTCGTCGACGTGCTGATGCGCTGGTCCAGCCGACCGGTGCCGGACGACGGCGTGGAACGCGAGCCCGTGCTGGTCTTCGCCCGAGGGTTCCCGGCCCAGCCATGACCGCCCACACCGCACCGGTTGCCCCGCCTCCCCCACTGGCCCGCAACCGGAACTTCGGCCTGCTCTGGTTCGGCGAGGGCGTCAGCGTTCTCGGCAACGCCACCACGTCGGTGCTGCTCCCGCTCCTCGCCGTGGTCGGCTTCGACGCCGGCGCCGGCTGGATGGGCGCCCTCACGGCCGCAGCCTGGGTACCGTGGCTGCTCATCGGGCTGCCTGCCGGGGCCTGGGTCGACCGCCTCCCGGCTCGCCGCGTCATGGTCGTGAGCGACCTGGCTGCCGCCCTGACCTTCGCGAGCGTGCCGGTCGCCTGGCTCCTGGACGTCCTCACCCTCCCCCACCTCGCGGTCGCCGCGTTCTGCAACGGCGTGTGCACCGTGTTCTTCCGCGCGGCCTACCCCGCGCTCGTGCGCCAGGTGGCTCCGCGCGAGCAGCAGGAGCCGGCCTTCGCGCTGTTGTTCGGCACCGAGTCGGCCATGCAGGTCGCGGGGCCCGGCGTCGGCGGGCTGCTCGCGCAGGCGGTCTCGGCGGCCGGAGGGCTGCTCGTCGACGCGGTCAGCTTCCTCGTGTCCGCGGTCTGCCTGTGGCGGCTGAAGCTCCCCGACGCAGACCCGCAGCCGGCCGAGGGTGCCGAGCCGGCCTCCCTGGGCCAGCGGATCCGGGAGGGGGTCGACTACATCCGGCACGACCGGATCCTGCGCTTCTTCACGGTGCTGGGTGGCCTCAGCAACTTCGGCCTGACCGGCTACGCCGCCCTCCTCGTCCTGTTCCTGGTCCGGGAGGTGCACCTCGGCTCCGGCGGGGTCGGGCTCGTGATGGCCGTGGGCTCACTGGGCGGCGTCATCGGGGCGACCATCGCCACCCGGGTGTCGCAGTGGCTCGGGTCGGCCCGCGCCCTGCTCGCCCTCCAGGTCCTGGCCGGACCGCCGGCCCTGCTGGTGCCGCTCGGGGCACCGGGCGGCGGGCTGGTCGCCATGGTGGCGGGCATGCTCCTGGTGGGAACCGGGGTCGTCGCCGGCAACGTCGTGCGGGGCGCATGGCGCAACCGCTACGTCCCCGAGCACATGGTCGCCAGGCAGGTCACGACGGCCCAGGTGGTCAACCTCGGGACCATGCCGCTGGCCGGCATCGCGGCCGGCGCGATGGGCAGCACCCTCGGCCTGCGACCCACGATCGCGGTGATGGCGGCCATCCACGTGGTGGCGTGCATGTCGATGTTCTGGAGCCCGCTGCGCGGACTGCGGGACATGCCCGTGGCGGCGGACGCCGGGGTCAGCGCGAGATGACGGGCAGGTAGACCAGGGGGTCGATCGCGACCCCCAGGAACAGGATCCCGACGTAGGTGATGGAGAAGTGGAACAGGCGCATCGGCCGCAGCACCTTGGGGCCGGCACCGGTGCGCGCGGCCCGGTGGAGGCGGTGGGCCTCGGCGAGGAACAGCCCGCCGGTGACGACGGCCGTGCCGAGGTAGACCCAGCCCATCGGGTTGACCCAGACCAGCGCCAGTGAGGCGATCACCATCGCCCAGGAGTAGGCCACGATCTGTCGTGCGACGACGACGAACTCCTCGACCACCGGCAGCATCGGCACGTGGGCTGCCGCGTAGTCGTCCTTGAACTTCATCGACAGCGGCCAGTAGTGCGGCGGCGTCCAGAAGAAGATCACGAGGAAGAGCATGACGGCCGACCAGGACAGCGAGTCGGTGACCGCGGACCAGCCGATGAGGACGGGCATGCACCCGGCGGCGCCACCCCACACGATGTTCTGCGCGGTGCGGCGCTTCAGGATCATGGTGTAGCCCACGGCGTACATGACGATCGCCCCGAGCGAGAGGGCCGCGGAGAGCCAGTTGGTGAACACCGCGAACCACACCGTCGAGGCCACCGTCAGGACGACCCCGAAGACGAGACCCGCGCGCGGGCTGATCTCACCGGTGACCATCGGCCGGTTGCTCGTGCGGTGCATCTCGGCGTCGATGTCACGGTCGTAGACACAGTTGAACGTGTTGGCCGCGCCGGCGCTCAGCGCGCCACCGACCAGCGTCGCCACGATCAGCCAGAGCGACGGAATCCCCTTGTGCGCCAAGAACATCACCGGGATCGTCGTCACGAGCAGCAGCTCGATGATCCTGGGCTTGGTGAGGGCGAGGTATGCCGCGGCCCTGCTACGGCTCCCGGGGGTCGGGGACGCGGAGATCCGGGCAGACGGATCGAGTGCGGTCACGGCGTCCTTCACGGGTGGTGCTGGGGCGGGCGGGATGGAGCGGCGGCCAGTCTATCCCCGGCCGCGACCCGTCTGGTGGACGGGACTGGATGCGACGCCGGTCACCCTCGGGACTAGTCTCGGAGCGTTGCCGTGCGACGCCTGTTCAGCTCAGTGTGAGGAGATCCATCCGTGCCCACCACGACCCGCTCCGCCAAGTCAACGCCAGCGCGGAAACGCAGCACCTCGCTGCGTCCGCCGGTGGCGCGCAAGGCCGGTTGGACCGACCTCGACGTCCGCGCCGTGGACACCGTCCGGGTGCTCGCCGCCGACGCCGTGCAGAAGGTCGGCAACGGCCACCCCGGCACGGCGATGAGCCTGGCTCCCGCGGCATACCTGCTCTACCAGAACGTCATGCGTCACGACCCCTCCGACTCCCACTGGCTGGGTCGCGACCGGTTCGTGCTGTCCTGCGGCCACTCGAGCCTCACCCAGTACATCCAGCTCTACCTGTCCGGCTACGGCCTCGAGCTCGACGACCTCAAGGCGCTGCGTACGTGGGGCTCGCTGACCCCGGGGCACCCCGAGGTCCACCACACCAACGGCGTCGAGATCACCACCGGTCCACTGGGCTCGGGTCTGGCCTCCGCGGTCGGCATGGCGATGGCCCAGCGGCGCCAGCGCGGCCTGTTCGACCCCGACGCCAAGCCGGGCACCAGCCCGTTCGACCACCACATCTGGGTGCTCGCCTCGGATGGCGACATCATGGAAGGTGTCTCGCACGAGGCCTCCGCGCTGGCCGGTCACCAGGAGCTGGGCAACCTCACGGTCATCTACGACCAGAACACCATCTCGATCGAGGACAAGACCGAGATCTCGTTCTCCGAGGACGTGGCCAAGCGCTACGAGGCCTACGGGTGGAACGTCGTCACCATCGACTGGCGCGGCGACGGCACGAGCGGTGGCTACGTCGAGAACGTGGACCAGCTGCTGGCCGCCCTCGACAAGAGCCGGAGCTCACGCAAGCCCACCTTCGTGGTCCTCCGCACGATCATCGCCTGGCCCGCACCCACCAAGCAGGACACCGGCAAGTCGCACGGCTCGGCCCTGGGCGACGCCGAGATCGAGGCCACCAAGGAGCTCCTCGGCTTCGACCCCGCGAAGACCTTCGAGGTCCCGCGGACGCTGCTCTCCCACACCCGCAAGGTCGTGGCGCGGGGCAAGGCCGCCCACAAGGCCTGGGACAAGACGTATGCCGCGTGGCGCAAGGCCCAGCCGGAGCGCGCCGCGCTGCTCGACCGGCTCGTCGCCGGGAAGCTCCCCGATGGGCTCGACAAGGCCGTGCCGACCTTCGCCGCGGACGCCAAGGGCATCGCGACCCGCGCGGCCTCGGGCAAGGTGCTCGGCGCCCTCGCCGACGTCGCCCCGGAGCTGTGGGGCGGCTCGGCCGACCTCGCCGAGTCCAACAACACGACCATGGAGGGCGAGCCCTCCTTCATCCCGAAGTCCAAGCAGACCCGCGAGTGGTCGGGCGGTCCCTACGGTCGCACCCTCCACTTCGGCATCCGCGAGTTCGGGATGGGCCTGATCCTCAACGGCATCGCGCTCGAGGGGCTGACCCGCCCCTACGGCGGCACGTTCCTCGTGTTCTCCGACTACATGCGCCCGGCCGTGCGCCTCGCCGCCATCCAGCAGGCGCCGGTGACGTTCGTGTGGACGCACGACTCCATCGGCCTCGGCGAGGACGGGCCGACGCACCAGCCGATCGAGCACCTCGCCGCACTGCGGGCGATCCCGTCGTTCGACGTGGTCCGGCCGGCCGATGCCAACGAGACCGGGGCGGCCTGGCTGGCCATCCTGCGCAACCGGCGGCCGGCCGGCCTGGCGCTCAGCCGCCAGAACCTGCCCATCGTCGACCGCTCCGGCGCCAACGGCGCAGGCAAGGTCAGCGGTGTCGCCAAGGGCGCGTACGTCCTCTACGACTCCAGCAAGGCGACGCCCGACGTCATCCTCGTGGCCACCGGCTCCGAGGTGCAGCTCGCCGTCGAGGCGCGCGAGACGCTCGAGAAGGCGGGCATCGCGACCCGCGTGGTCTCGATGCCGTGCCGTGAGTGGTTTGACGAGCAGACCCCCGGGTACCGGGAGAAGGTGCTGCCCGCCGCGGTCAAGGCCCGGGTCTCGATCGAGGCCGGGGTGCCCCAGGGCTGGCGAGACATCGTCGGCGACGCCGGCGAGATCATCGCGATCGACCACTTCGGCGCGTCCGCCGACGCCGCCACCCTGTTCCGCGAGTTCGGATTCACCGCAGCGGCCGTCGTCGCCGCCGCAAAGAAGTCCCTCAAGACCGTCAAGGGAAAGTGAACTGCCATGACTGACAACACGGCCCTCAAGGCCCTCGCCGACAACGGCGTCTCCATCTGGCTCGACGACCTGTCACGCGACCGGATCGAGACCGGCAACCTCCAGGAGCTCATCGACACCAAGGGTGTCGTGGGCGTGACCACCAACCCGTCGATCTTCCAGGCCGCCCTCGCCAAGGGCGACCGCTACGACGCCGACCTGCGCCAGTTCGCCGCTGACGGCAAGACGGTCGACGAGACGGTGTTCGGGCTCACCACCCAGGACGTCCGCACCGCGTGCGACATCCTCAAGCCCGTCTTCGACGCCACGAACGGTGTCGACGGCCGGGTCTCGATCGAGGTCGACCCGCGACTGGCCCACGAGACCGGCAAGACGGTGGCCCAGGCCAAGGAGCTCGCTGCCGCCGTCGGTCGCGACAACGTCCTCATCAAGATCCCCGCCACCGTCGAGGGGCTTCCCGCCATCTCCCAGGTCCTGGCCGAGGGCATCAGCGTCAACGTCACGCTGATCTTCTCGCTCGACCGCTACCGCGGGGTGATGAACGCGTTCCTCACCGGGCTCGAGCAGGCCCGCGAGGGCGGCAAGGACCTGTCCAAGATCCACTCCGTCGCCTCGTTCTTCGTCTCGCGCGTGGACACCGAGGTCGACAAGCGGCTCGACGCGATCGGCACCGACGAGGCCAGGGGGCTCAAGGGCAAGGCGGCCGTGGCCAACGCGCGGCTCGCCTACCAGGCCTTCGAGGAGGTCTTCGCGACGCCGCGCTGGAAGAACCTCGCGGACGACGGCGCCAACGCGCAGCGTCCCCTGTGGGCCTCCACCGGGGTCAAGGACCCGAACTACTCCGACACGCTCTACGTCACCGAGCTGGTCGCCCCGAACACCGTCAACACGATGCCCGAGAAGACGCTGGAGGCCGTCGCCGACCACGGTGAGGTCACCGGTGACACCATCTCCGGCACCTACGAGGAGGCCGGCGGCGTGCTCGACGCGCTCGAGGGCCTGGGCATCTCCTACGCCGACGTCACGGCCCAGCTCGAGCGAGAGGGCGTCGACAAGTTCGCGACCGCCTGGGGCGAGCTGCTCGACGAAGCCCAGTCGGACCTCGACCTGGCCCGCGCCGACGTCTCCGAGGCTGGCGACAAGTGAGCTCACTCGGCGTGGTGGCATCGGGCGCGGCGGCCGATGCCATCGCCGGCAAGGTCGCCGACCTCGTCGAGGCCACGTTCGCCAGCAAGCTCTTCGCCCAGGACGCCACGTTGTGGGGTCCGGACGCCGAGTCCGAGTCGGCCATCCGGCTCTCCTGGGTCAACCTGCCCCGCTCGTCGCGGCCTCTGCTCGGCGAGATCGCGGCGCTGCGTGAGCAGCTCAAGGGCGACGGAGTCGACCGGGTCGTGCTCTGCGGCATGGGTGGCTCGTCGTTGGCGCCGGAGGTCATCTGTGGCACCGCCGGAGTGGACCTCGTGGTGCTCGACTCCTCGCAGCCCGACATGGTGCGGGCCGCCATCACCGACCTCGACCGCACCGTGGTCGTCGTCTCGAGCAAGTCCGGCTCCACCGTGGAGACCGACTCGCAGCGACGCGCCTTCCAGGCCGCCTTCGCCGAGGCCGGCATCGACCCCACGGCCAGGATCGTCATCGTCACCGACCCGGGCAGCCCGCTCGACGAGCAGTCCCGCGCCGACGGCTACCGCGTCATCAACGCCGACCCCAACGTCGGCGGGCGCTACTCGGCCCTGACGGCCTTCGGGCTGGTGCCCTCGGGCCTCGCCGGGGCAGACCTCGAGGCGCTGCTCGACGACGCCGAGGCCGTGGCCGATGTGCTGAGCGCCGACGACGACGGCAACCCCGGCCTGCGCCTCGGCGCGGCGATGGCCGGGACCGACCCGTTGCGCGACAAGTTCGTCATCGTCGACGACGGGTCCGGGATCGTCGGGTTCGCCGACTGGGCCGAGCAGCTCATCGCCGAGAGCACCGGCAAGCAGGGCACCGGAATCCTGCCGGTCGTGGTGGGCGGCGACTCCGACCCCGAGGTGCGCTGGCCCGCCCCCGACGTGACGATCGCGCGCCTGGTCGGCGACTCCGACGACGACCTCGACGCCCTGGGTGCCGCACCCGACGGCACGGCCGACGGCAGCCGGTCCGAGGTCGCCGTCAGCGGCTCCCTCGGCGCCCAGCTGCTCCTCTGGGAGGTGGCCACGGCAGCAGCCGGTCGCCTCCTCGGCATCAACCCGTTCGACCAGCCCGACGTCGAGAGCGCCAAGAAGGCCGCTCGTGCGTTGCTGGACAAGGGAGTCGGCGACTCCGAAGCGCCTGCGGCCACCGACGGCGCGGTCGAGATCCGCTCGCTGGGTGGCGACTGGCTCGGCGACGCGAGCACCGTGTCCGACGCACTGGGAGCCCTGCTCGCACAGCTAGACCCCGAGCGCGGCTACGTGTCCGTGATGGCCTACCTCGACCGGATCACCGACGCACCCCTCGCTGACGTGCGCCCCGGGCTGGCGCGGCATACCGAGCGTCCCACCACCTTCGGCTGGGGGCCGCGGTTCCTGCACTCGACCGGACAGTTCCACAAGGGCGGTCCGGCCACCGGTGTCTACCTGCAGATCACGACGGCGCCCCACGAGGACCTCGCGATCCCGGGGCGGGAGTTCACCTTCGGTGACTTCATCGCCTCGCAGGCCGCCGGCGACGCGCAGGTGCTGGCCGAGCACCAGCGCCCGGTGCTGCAGCTGCACCTGACCGACCACGACGCCGGGCTGGCACAGGTCACCCGCGCGCTGACCGACCTGTCCCCCACGGAAGGCGACGCATGAGCCCGACGCGGGTGACGCAGGACAGCAACCCCCTCCGCGACCCTCGTGACAAGCGGCTCCCCCGCATCGCCGGCCCCTGCGGGCTGGTGCTGTTCGGGGTGACCGGCGACCTGGCGCGCAAGAAGCTGATGCCGGCGATCTACGACCTGGCCAACCGTGGGCTCCTGCCCCCGGGCTTCTCGCTGGTCGGGTTCGCCCGACGCGACTGGGCCGACCAGGACTTCGGCAAGATCGTCTACGAGGCGGTCAAGCAGTATGCGCGGACCCCTTTCAGGGAAAGCGTCTGGCGCAACCTGGCCGAGGGATTCCGTTTCGTACCAGGCACGTTCGACGACCCGACGTCGTTCGACCTGCTCGCTGCGACCGTCAAGAACCTCGAGGCCGAGCGCGGGACCGGCGGCAACCTCGCCTTCTACCTCTCGATCCCGCCGTCCTCGTTCTCGGTGGTCTGCGAGCAGCTCGAGCGCTCCGGGCTGAGCAAGCCCGAGGCCGACGCCTGGCGTCGCGTGGTCATCGAGAAGCCGTTCGGCCACGACCTCAAGAGCGCCCGGGAGCTCAATGACATCGTCGAGGGGGTCTTCCCGCCTGACGCCGTCTTCCGGATCGACCACTACCTCGGCAAGGAGACGGTCCAGAACCTGTTGGCGCTGCGCTTCGCCAACCAGATGTTCGAGCCGGTCTGGAACGCCAACTACGTCGACCACGTGCAGATCACCATGGCCGAGGACATCGGCATCGGGGGTCGCGCCGGCTACTACGACGGCATCGGCGCCGCCCGCGACGTCATCCAGAACCACCTGCTCCAGCTCCTCGCCCTCACCGCGATGGAGGAGCCGGTCTCGTTCGCGGCCGAGCACCTGCGCTCCGAGAAGGAGAAGGTCCTCTCGGCGGTGCGACACCCCAAGGACCTCGGCAAGTCCACGGCACGCGGTCAGTACGCCCCCGGCTGGCAGGGCGGCGAGCAGGTCGGCGGCTACCTCGACGAGGAGGGCGTGGCCCAGGGGTCACGCACCGAGACGTATGCCGCGATGAAGCTGGAGATCGACTCGCGCCGCTGGGCAGGCGTTCCGTTCTACCTGCGCACCGGCAAGCGGCTGGGCAAGCGGGTCACCGAGATCGCCGTGGTGTTCAAGAAGGCGCCCCACCTGCCGTTCGCCGACACCGCCACCGAGGAGCTCGGGCAGAACGCCATCGTCATCCGGGTGCAGCCCGACGAGGGCATCACCATGCGCTTCGGCGCCAAGGTGCCGGGCGCGCAGATGGAGGTGCGCGACGTGACCATGGACTTCGGCTATGGCCGCGCCTTCACCGAGTCGAGCCCCGAGGCCTACGAGCGGCTCATCCTCGACGTGCTGCTGGGCGACCCGCCACTGTTCCCCCGGCACGAGGAGGTCGAGCTCTCCTGGGAGATCCTCGACCCGGTCGAGGAGTACTGGTCCAAGTCACGCGCGAAGATCGAGCCCTACATGTCAGGCGGCTGGGGACCGGCCGGCGCCGACGAGATGATGCGCCGCGACGGACGCGTCTGGAGGATGCCTTGATCGTCGACCTGCCCAGCACCACGACCGTGGCGATCAGCAAGAAGCTGGTCGCGCTCCGACAGGACACCGGGGCGATGGCCCTCGGCCGGGTCCTGACCCTCCTGATCGTCGTCGACGAGCAGGACGCCGAGGAAGCGATCCAGGCGGCCAACGACGCGAGCCGGCAGCACCCGTGCCGCATCATCGCCGTCGTCATCGGGAACAAGCGTGGCCAGTCGCGGATCGACGCGCAGATCAGGGTCGGCGGCGACGCCGGCGCGAGCGAGGTCGTCGTGCTGCGGCTCTACGGCGCACTGACCGACCACGGACGCAGCGTCGTCATCCCGCTCCTGCTGCCCGACTCCCCCGTCGTCGCGTGGTGGCCCACCGACGCTCCCACGCACGTCGCGCAGGACCCGATCGGCTCGATGGCCCAGCGCCGCATCACCGACGCCGCTGAGTCGAAGAGCCCGCGCGCGACGCTCAAGGCGCGTGCCGAGGCCTACACCCGTGGTGACACGGACCTGGCCTGGACGCGAGTGACGTTGTGGCGGGGGCTGCTGGCCGCTGCCCTCGACCAGCCGCCCTTCGAGCCGGTCACCGAGGCGACCGTCACCGGTGGGTCCGACTCTCCGTCGACAGACCTGCTGGCGGCCTGGCTCGCCCAGACCCTGCGGTGCCCCGTGCGCCGCGCCCGGTCGCGCACCGGCACCGGCATGGTCAGCGTCCGGCTCGAACGCCGCAGCGGTGCCATCGACCTGGTCCGCCCGGACGGCGCCATCGCGACGCTCAGCCAGCCGGGCCAGCCGGTCCGCCGGATCTCCCTGGCGCGCCGCGCGACCGCGGAGTGCCTGGCCGACGAGCTGCGCCGGCTCGACCCCGACGAGATCTACGAGGAGACCATCCGCAGCGGGCTGGCCAGGGTGGGCACGAAGACGGTGACCGCCACCGAGGCGGTCCGCGACGGTGATGCGCCGTCGGTCCAGGAGGCCGAACGCGAGTCCCGGCGCATCGCGCGGAGCACCTCGAAGGCCAGCAGCGCCGAGATGGTGCAGACGCCGCCCCCCGCCCCCCAGGCCGACACCGCGGTCGTGAAGAAGGCGGCCGCCCGCAAGCTGGCCAAGACGAAGTCGACCGGCGCCACCGAGAAGGCCAAGGCGGCCGCGAAACGGGCCGGGAAGCCGGCCCCATCGACCAAGGGGAGCAAGGCATGAGTGCGGCCCCGCTCGTCGTGGTGCACCCGGACAAGCAGTCGGTGGCCGACGCAGGCGCGGCCCGCCTGGTCACGACGCTGCTCGACCTGCAGGCTGCCGGACGGTCTCCCCACGTGTCGCTGACCGGGGGCTCCCTCGGCTCGGCGATCATCGCCTCGATCCTCCAGGTGCCGGCCCACACGGCGGTCGACTGGTCGAAGGTCTCGGTGTGGTGGGGAGACGAGCGTTACCTGCCCGCCGGCGACGCCGACCGCAACGACACCCAGAACGACGCCGCGGGTCTCGACCGCCTCGGGCTCGACCAGGACAACGTCCACCGGGTCGCGGGTCCGGATGCCAGCGACTCTGCCGAGGACAGCGCCGAGCGCTACGCAGCAGCACTGCGCGGCAGTGGTGGGGGCGAGTTCGACGTCATGATCCTCGGCGTCGGGCCCGATGGCCACGTCGCCTCCCTCTTCCCCGGACACCCCGCGCAGCTGACGACCGACGCGATCGCCGTGGCCGTGCACGACTCCCCCAAGCCGCCACCGGACCGCGTGTCCCTCACCTTCGAGTGCCTGAGCCGGTCCGACCGGGTCTGGTTCCTCGTCGCGGGCGCGGACAAGGCGCAAGCCGTCCGCCAAGGCGTGGAAGGTGCCGGTCCCGAGCTGTCCAGCGCCGCCCAGGTCCGCGGCATCCGCGAGACGATCTGGCTCGTCGACGCGGACTCCGCCGCCGAGCTGCCCGGCTGACCGCGACGGACAGAGGGGCGCCCCTGGGTTTCCGGGGGCGGCCCTCTGTCTGTCGCGGTGCGGTCTGCCTGTCGCGGCCAGCCCTGCGAGTCGCTGCATGGTGCACGGGCGCCGCGCACCGGCGGCTACTGGATGAGCTTGCGCTCCCGCAGCGTGGCCAGCGCCTCGTCGAGGATGGCCTTGCCGTCGGCGTCGGAGCGACGCTCCTTCACGTAGGCCAGGTGGGTCTTGTAGGGCTCCACCTTCGGCGGGGCCGGCGGGTTGGCCTCGTCCTGCCCGGCCGGAAAGCCACAGCGCGGGCAGTCCCAGGTCTCGGGGACGGCCAGGCCCGGCTCCTCGGCGAACGAGGGGCGCGTCTGGTGCCCGTTGGCGCACCAGTAGGAGATGAAGACCCGGGGGGCCGCCTCGCCGCGCTCGGCCTCGCCCATCGGGCCTGCGCCGACTCGGCTACCTCGGATTGCGTTGCCACCGGCCATGTGCGAATGGTCCTATCTGGTCAGGGAAGTGAGGGTCTGGTGCTGGCCGCGTCAGGCGGAGAACCGGTCGATCAGACCGATCCCCACGATGCACGCGAACCAGATGATGCCCACCGCGACGGTGAACCGGTCGAGGTTGCGTTCTGCGACCGACGAGGAGCCCAGCGAGGTGGACATGCCACCACCGAACATGTCGGACAGGCCGCCGCCCTTGCCCTTGTGGAGCAGGACCAGCAGCGTCAGGAACAGACCACCGATGACCAGCAGGACCTGCAGGCCAATGCGTACGGCTTCCACGGAGCACCCATCTCGAGTCGACGTCAGTTGTGGCTGCGAAAAACGCAGCAGGGGTCAGGATACCTGTTCGACGCTCAGGAGGTCGCCAGGTGGTCGCGGTAGCGGCAGATCGACGCGAACTCCGCCGGGTCGACCGACGCGCCACCGACGAGGGCTCCGTCGACGTCCTCCTGTGCCATGATCGCCGCGACGTTGCCGGCCTTGACCGATCCGCCATAGAGCACCCGCACGCCGTCGGCCAGGTCGCCCGAGTAGAGCTCCGCCAGCTTGGTGCGGATCGCGGCGCAGACCTCCTGCGCGTCCTGCGGGGTCGCGACCTCACCGGTGCCGATGGCCCAGACCGGCTCGTAGGCGATCACGATCGTGGCCGCCTGGGCCGCCGTGATGTCGACCAGGCCGGCCTCGAGCTGTCCGAGCACGTGGTCGAGGTGGGTGCCGGCCTGACGGATCTCGAGCGGCTCTCCCACACAGAAGATCGGGGTCAGGCCGTGCCGGACGGCAGCCTTCACCTTGGCGCTGACCAGCTCGTCGGTCTCGTGGTGGTACTCGCGGCGCTCGCTGTGGCCGGCCAGCACGTAGGTGCAGCCGAGCTTGGCGAGGAAGGCGCCGGAGATCTCACCGGTGTAGGCGCCGCTGTCATGGGCGGACAGGTCCTGGGCGCCGTGGCGCAGCTCGAGCCGGTCGCCGTCGATGAGGGTCTGCACCGAGCGCAGGTCGGTGAACGGCGGGAGCACTGCCACCTCCACCGCGCCGAAGTCGTGGCGACCGTCGCGCAGGGTCCAGTCGAGCTTCTGCACCAGGTGGGTGGCCTGCAGGTGGTCGAGGTTCATCTTCCAGTTGCCGGCCATGAGGGGCGTGCGACCGGAGGTCTTGGCTGCTGCCATCGGGTGTCGTCCTTGGGGGTATGCCGGTGGGCCGGGCGGTGCGCCCGGCCCACCGAACGGGTAGGCGGTCTGGCTCCGCGGTGGTCAGGCGCCGCGGGTCGGAGCAGGGTCAGGCGCGCGGCTCGTCGAGCACCGTCAGGCCGGGCAGCTGCTTGCCCTCGAGGTACTCCAGGCTCGCGCCACCACCGGTGGAGATGTGGCCGAACTGGTCGTCCTCGAACCCCAGCTGGCGGACCGCGGCCGCGGAGTCGCCACCGCCGATGACGGTGAGCGCTCCCTTCTCGGTGACCTCCACGAGGGCCTTCGCCACGGCAGCCGTGCCCGCGGCATACGGGGCCATCTCGAACGCGCCCATCGGGCCGTTCCAGAAGACGGTCCTGCAGTCCTCGAGCTTCTTGGCGAACAGCACCCCGGACTCTGGTCCGATGTCGAGGCCCATCCCGTCGGCCGGGATCGCGCCGGCCGGGACGACCTCGTGGTCGGCGTCGGCCGAGAACGCGGTCGCGGCGACGATGTCGACGGGCAGGACGATCTCGACGCCACGCTCCTCGGCCTGCGCGAGGTAGCCCTTGACCTGGTCCACCTGGTCGGCCTCGAGCAGGCTCGAGCCCACCTCGTAGTCCTTGGCCGCGAGGAACGTGAAGACCATGCCGCCGCCGATCAGCAGGCGGTCGGCGGTCTGGAGCAGGTTGTCGATCACCCCGAGCTTGTCGGAGACCTTCGCACCACCGAGCACCACGGCATACGGGCGCTCCGGGTCCTCGGTGAGCCGCTTGAGCACGCCGACCTCGGTCTCGACCAGTCCGCCGACGGCGGACGGCAGCAGCCGGGCCACGTCGTAGACGCTGGCCTGCTTGCGGTGCACCACCCCGAACCCGTCGGAGACGAACACGTCGGCCAGGCCGGCGAGCTGCGCCGCGAACTCGGCCCGCTCCTCGTCGGTCTTGGCCGTCTCGCCCGCGTTGAAGCGGAGGTTCTCCAGCAGCACCACGTCGCCGTCCTGCGCTGCCTCCACCGCGGCGTGGGCACTGTCGCCCACGGTGTCGGTGGCGAAGGTGACGTCCTGACCGAGCAGCTCGCCCAGCCGGGTGGCGACGGGGGCGAGGGAGTACTTGTCCTCCGGTGCGCCCTTGGGGCGGCCGAGGTGGGCGCACACGACGACGCGCGCGCCCGCCTCGGAGAGGGCCCGGATGGTGGGCACCGATGCGCGGATCCGCCCGTCGTCGGTGATCGTGCTCCCGCCCGCGTCGTCCTGCTCGAGGGGCACGTTGAGGTCGGAGCGGACGAGCACGCGCTTTCCGCGCAGGTCGCCCAGCTCGGAGATCGTCTGCATCAGGGGTGGCCCGCCCCGGTCAGAGGGTCTGGCCGACGAGGAGGACGAGGTCCGCGAGGCGGTTGGAGTAGCCCCACTCGTTGTCGTACCAGCCGACGACCTTGACCTGGTTGCCGATCACCTTGGTGAGGCCCGCGTCGAAGATGCAGGACGCGGGGTCGGTCTCGATGTCCTTGGACACGATGGGGTCCTCGGTGTAGACGAGGATGCCCTTGAGCGGGCCTTCCGCAGCAGCCTTCACCGCGGCGTTGACCTCCTCGACCGTGGTCTCACGGCCGGCCTCGAAGGTGAGGTCGGTGGCCGAGCCGGTCGGCACCGGGACCCGCAGGGCGTAGCCGTCGAGCTTGCCCTTGAGCTCCGGGAGCACCAACGCGACGGCCTTGGCCGCCCCGGTGGTGGTCGGCACGATGTTGAGCGCGGCGGCGCGGGCCCGACGCAGGTCCTTGTGCGGGCCGTCGTGGAGGTTCTGGTCGCCGGTGTAGGCGTGGATCGTGGTCATCAGGCCCTTGACGATGCCGAACTCGTCGTTGAGGACCTTGGCCATCGGCGCCAGGCAGTTCGTGGTGCAGGAGGCGTTGGAGATGACGGTGTGCTTGTCGGCGTCGTAGGCGTCGTCGTTCACCCCCATGACGATGGTGACGTCCTCGTTCTTGGCCGGGGCCGAGATGATGACCTTCTTCGCGCCGTTGTCCACGTGCACCTTGGCCTTGGTGGCATCGGTGAAGAAGCCGGTCGACTCGATGACGACGTCGGCGCCCAGCTCGCCCCACTTGAGGTTGGCGGGGTCGCGCTCGGCGAAGACCTTGAAGGCCTTGCCGTCGACCGAGATCTCCTCGTCCGTCGAGGTCACGTCACCGGGCAGGCGCCCCAGGATCGAGTCGTACTTGAGCAGGTGGGCCAACGTGGCGTTGTCGGTGAGGTCGTTGACGGCCACGATCTCGATGTCGGCGCCGGACGCCTGGACGGCGCGGTAGAAGTTGCGGCCGATGCGGCCAAATCCATTGATACCTACGCGAACAGTCACGATGCCAAGTCCTTCTGGGATGGGGACGGTATGCCGCGTGCTCGCGGCACGGTGTTGCTCGTCGGCAAGCCTATGGGATGGGTCTGGCGCCGAGGCAGTGCGGTCCGGCGTACGGGCGGGTAACCCGTCGGGGTCGGTGGCCGCCGACCCACTGCCAGAGCGGCATACCGGACACCTTCAGGAGTCGCCGCCGAAGAGGTCGCGCGTGTAGACCTTGTCGGCGACCGGCTCGAGCTCGGCCACCATCCGGTTCGCGACGATCACGTCGGAGAGCTCGGAGAACTCGTCGAGGTCGCGGATCACCCGTGACCCGAAGAACGTGTCGTCCGCCAGGGCGGGCTCGTAGACGACCACCTGGACACCCTTGGCCTTGATCCGCTTCATGATGCCCTGCACGCTGCTCGACCTGAAGTTGTCGGAGCCGGACTTCATGATGAGCCGGTGGATGCCGACGACCTTGGGCGCGCGGCGCAGGATGTCGGTCGCCACGAAGTCCTTGCGCGTCGTGTTGGCGGTGACGATGGCCTCGATGAGTGACTGCGGCACGTCCTGGTAGTTGGCCAGCAGCTGCTTGGTGTCCTTGGGCAGGCAGTAGCCGCCGTAGCCGAACGACGGGTTGTTGTAGCCGGGCCCGATCCGCGGGTCCAGGCTGACCCCCTCGATGATCTGCTGCGGGTCGAGGCCATGGGTCAGCGCGAAGGTGTCGAGCTCGTTGAAGAACGCCACTCGCATGGCGAGGTAGGTGTTGGCGAACAGCTTGACCGCCTCGGCCTCGGTGCTGTCGGTGAGCAGCACCGGCACGTCCGGCTCGAGCGACCCGCCGACGAGGAGGTCGGCGAAGGCCCGCCCCCGCTCCCCCAGGTCGCCGACCACGATCCGCGAGGGGTGCAGGCCGTCCCAGAGCGCTCGTCCCTCCCGGAGGAACTCCGGGCTGAAGATGATGTTGTCGGTGCCCAGCCGCTGGGTCAGCGACCGGGTGAAGCCGACGGGCACGGTGGACTTGACCACCATCACCGCGGTCGGGTTGGCGGCAGCCACGTCGGCCGCGACCTTCTCGACGGTCGAGGTGTTGAAGTAGTTGGTCACCGGGTCGTAGTCAGTGGGGGTCGCGATGATGACGAAGTCCGCGCCGGAGTAGGCCTCGTCGGAGTCGTCGGTGAAGGTGAGCCGCAGGTCGCGGTGGGCCAGGAAGTCATCGATCTCCGCATCCCGGATGGGACTGCGTCCCGCACGCAGCCCGGCGACCCGGGCGCGGTCGATGTCGAAGGCGATGACGTCGTGGTGCTGCGAGAGCAGCACGGCCATCGACAGTCCGACGTATCCCGTGCCGACGACGGCGATCCTCGTCATGCTGGCTCCTCGTGTGTCGCGTGCAGGCCGTTCAGGCGTCGAGCATGTCGGGCGTGAGGTTGGCCTCCGTGCCCGGGATGCCGAGGTCCTGCGCCCGCTTGTCGGCCATCGCCAGCAGCCGCCGGATCCGGCCGGCCACGGCGTCCTTGGTCATCGGTGGCTGGGCCAGCTGGCCCAGCTCCTCGAGGGACGCCTGCTTGTGCTCGAGCCGCAGCGACCCCGCCTCCTTGAGGTGGTCGGGGATGTCGTCGCCGAGGATCTCCATCGCGCGGTGCACGCGGGCGCCGGCGGCGACCGCGGCGCGTGCCGACCGGCGCAGGTTGGCGTCGTCGAAGTTGGCCAGCCGGTTGGCCGTGGCGCGGACCTCGCGACGCATCCGCCGCTCCTCCCACGCCATCACGGCGTCGTGGGCACCGAGCCGGGTGAGCATGGCGCCGATGGCGTCCCCGTCGCGGATGACGACCCGGTCGACGCCGCGCACCTCGCGGGCCTTGGCCTGGATGCCGAGTCGTCGGGCCGCCCCGACCAGGGCCAGCGCTGCCTCAGGCCCGGGGCAGGTCACCTCGAGGGCCGACGACCGACCGGGCTCGGTGAGCGAGCCGTGCGCGATGAACGCCCCGCGCCAGGCCGCCTCGGCGTCACAGGCCGAGGCGCTAACGACCTTGGGCGGCAGGCCACGCACCGGGCGACCGCGGGCGTCGATCAGCCCGGTCTGGCGGGCCAGCGCCTCCCCGTCCTGGACCACGCGGACGACGTAGCGGCTGCCCTTGCGCAGCCCACCGGCGGCGAGCACGAGGACCTCCGACGGGTGGCCGTAGAGGTCGCTGATGTTCTTGCGGAGCCGGCGTGCCGCGTTGGCCGTGTCGAGCTCGGCCTCGACCACGATCCGGCCACCGACGATGTGCAGCCCGCCGGCGAAGCGCAGGGTCGCGGCCACCTCGGACTTGCGGCAGCACGGCTTGGTGACGTCGAGTCTGCTGAGCTCGTCCTTGACCCGCGCCGTCATCGCCATTGCTTCATCCTGTCATCTCGCTGTCCTGCTCTGGTCCCCTGGCCGGTGCCGATGCGCCGGCCCACACTGATCCGCTGTCGTCCCATGGTCTGCTGTCTCCCCCATCCGCTGCGCCCGAGGGCGCGGGCACCTGCTCGTCCGACTCAACCACGTCCGTCAAGCATGTCGCCCCACGAGCGCCCGACCAGGACCCGGAGGCCAGCTGACCGGTCCACCCCACAGGTCCGTCCCGGAGCGGTCACCCGAAGAGGTCGCGGTAGGCGGCGGCGAGCCGCAGCGAGTCATGGTGCCCCGGTGCACCGCGTTGCGCCACCGGCGCGAGGACGAGGTCGGCGCCGAGTCGTCCGGCTGCGGCCCGCAGACCGGCCTCGTCGTCGACGGCCGTGGGGTCGGCCAGCACGGCGTCGAGGCGCATCCGTGGCGCGTGGTCGACGAGGGCCTCCACCTGTTGCGCCGCCGTGAAGCCGGCCGTCTCGCCGGAGTGCTCGAGGTTGAGGGTCAGCAGGCGGCGGGCGGTCGTGTCGTGCAGCGCCTCGCGCAGGGCCGGGACCATCAGGTGCGGCATGACGGACGTGAACCACGAGCCCGGCCCCAGGATCAGCCAGTCGGCCTGCAGGACCGCGGCGATCGTCTCGGGGGCGGACGGCGGGTCCTGCGGCTCGAGCGCGATGCTGACGACGGTGCCCTTGGTCGTGGCCACCGCGACCTGGCCGCGCAGGGTCGTCAAGCCCTCCGGGTCGGTGGGGTCGAGGCCATGGACCCGTGCCGTGATCTCCAAGGGGACGGCTGCCATCGGCAGCACCCGCCCACGGGCGTTCAGCAACCGCCCGACGAGGTCGAGCCCCACCACCGGGTCCTGGTGGACGTCCCAGAGGGCGGTGATGAGGAGGTTGCCGACGGCGTGGCCGGCCAGGGGCCCGTCACCGCGGAACCGGTGTTGCAGGACGTCACGCCAGGTGTGGCCCCACTCCGTGTCGTCGCACAGCGCCGTGAGCGCCATCCGCAGGTCACCCGGTGGCAGCACGTCGAACTCGTCACGCAGCCGGCCCGAGGAGCCGCCGTTGTCGGCCACCGTGACCACGGCGGTGATGTCGTCGGTGACGAGCTTCAGCGCCTCGAGCGAGGCCGCGAGCCCGTGGCCACCCCCGAGGGCGACGACCGCGGGCCCGCTCACGACAACTGCTCGCTTCCACGCTTGCTCCGCGCCGCCCACGCAGAGCGTGGGACCCGGCTCGTGCCTCGCTCGTGTGCGCCCACGCGGAGCGTGGGACCCGGCTGCGCTGTCAGACTCACTATTCCTGCCCCAGGTCGCGGTGCACGACGAAGGTTGCGATGTCGTCGCTGCTCAGCCGCGCGCGCAAGGCCTCGGCGACCGCGACGGAGCGGTGCTTGCCACCCGTGCAGCCGACCGCGAGGGTGACGTAGCGACGACCCTCCCGGATGTAGCCGGCCGTCACCGGCTCCATCAGGTCGACGACCCGGTCGACGAACTCGGGAGCACCCTCCTGCCCCATGACGAACTCGGCCACGGGGGCGTCGCGGCCGGTGAAGTTGCGCAGCTCGGGGATCCAGTACGGGTTCGGGAGGAAGCGCATGTCGAAGACGAAGTCGGCGTCGAGCGGCACGCCGTACTTGAAGCCGAACGACATCACGGCGATCCGCACCTTGTGTCCGGAGTCGCCGGAGAAGACCGGGTGGACCTTCTTGGCGAGCTGGTGGACGTTGAGGCCCGAGGTGTCGATGACGACGTCGGCCCGGGACCGCAGGTCGGCGAGCATGGCCCGCTCCCGGGTGATCCCGTCGAGCAGCCGGCCGTCGCCCTGCAGGGGATGTGGACGCCGCACGGACTCGAAGCGCCGCACGATCGCCTCGTCGGTGGCGTCGAGGAAGACCAGGTTGGGACGCCACCCCCGGGCGCGCAGCTCGTCGAGCGCCGTCTGCAAGTGGTCGAAGAACCCCCGCGCGCGCACGTCGACGACCGCGGCCAGGCGCGGGAGGTCAGCCCGTCGGGGCGCCTCGTTGGCCAGGTCGGCCAAGGAGACCAGCAGGTGGGGAGGCAGGTTGTCGATGACGTACCAGCCGGAGTCCTCGAGGACGTTGGCCGTCGTCGACCGGCCGGCACCGCTCATGCCGGTGACGATCACGAGCTCGGCGGGGTCGTGCCGGGTGTCGGTCTCGGCCTCGACCTGGACCTCGCTCTCGGCCCGCTCCTCCTCGGTCATCGCTGCTCCGTCTCCTGGTTCGTGGCGGTCAGTCATCGTCGAGGATCTCTCCGGTCATCAGGTTGACGGCCGGGGCGGGCGTGCCCGCCGAGACCAACTCTGCCGCAATCGTGGCCGCCAGCGCAGGTCCGATGCCCGAAACCTCCTGCAGCTCCTCGACCGAGGCGGCCCGCACCTTCTTGACCGAGCCGAAGTGCCGGAGCAGCGCCTTGCGCCGTGTCTCGCCGAGCCCGGGGATGCCGTCGAGCACACTGCTGGTCATCGCCTTGGAGCGGCGCTGCCGGTGGAAGGCGATGGCGAAGCGGTGCGCCTCGTCGCGGACCCGCTGGAGCAGGTAGAGGCCCTCGCTGGTGCGCGGCAGGATCACCGGGTAGTCCTGGCCGGGCACCCAGACCTCCTCGAGCCGCTTGGCCAGCCCGACGACAGCGACGTCGTCGATGCCCAGGGCGGTGAGGGCGGCCTGCGCGGCGTTGACCTGCGGCAGCCCGCCGTCGACCACGACGAGGTTGGGCGGGTAGGCGAACTTCTTCGGCTTGCCGGTGTCGGGGTCGATGCGTTCGGGACCTGCCTCGGGGTCGGGGCCCAGCTCGACGTCGGAGGCCTGGTCACGCTCCTCGAGGTAGCGCTGGAACCGGCGGGTCAGGACCTCGTCCATCGCCGCGGTGTCGTCGACCTGCTCCCCTCGGATGACGAACCGGCGGTACTCGGACTTGCGGGCCAGGCCGTCCTCGAACACGACCATCGACCCCACCACCTGCGAACCCTGGATGTGGCTGATGTCGTAGCACTCGACCCGCAGCGGCGCGTCGGCCAGGTCGAGGCTGGTCTGGAGCTCCTGGAGGGCCTGGCTGCGGGCGGTGAGGTCGCCGGCGCGGGCGAGCTTGTGCCTCGCGAGCGACTGCTTGGCGTTGCGGTGGACCGTCTCGAGCAGGGTGCGCTTGTCACCGCGCTGGGGCACTCGCAGGTCGACGGCCGACCCGCGCAGGGACCCGAGCCACACGGCCACGGCGTCGGCCTCGTCCGGGAGCACCGGCACGAGCACCTCGCGGGGCACGCTGTCACCCGACTCCCCGCCGTAGACCTGCTGCATGAGGTGACCGACGATCTCCGGCAGGGTCTCGGCGTCCATCTCGGC
This sequence comes from Pedococcus bigeumensis, assembly GCF_039531795.1. Lineage (NCBI taxonomy): Bacteria > Bacillati > Actinomycetota > Actinomycetes > Micrococcales > Intrasporangiaceae > Pedococcus > Pedococcus bigeumensis. Next base: position 1,565,160 of record NZ_BAAAQS010000001.1, read on the forward strand.
CACCCAGCCCCGCTGCCCCCGCACGCGGCCGCCCCGGACGTGGAACACCTGCACCGCGACCTCGAGGCCGTCGTCCTCGAGGGCGAACACGTCGGCGTCGGTGCCGTCGCCCAGGACGACGGCCGACTTCTCCAGCGCCTTGCCGAGAGCCACCAGGTCGTCGCGCAGCCGGGCGGCCTGCTCGAACTCCAGGGACCTCGACGCAGCGGCCATGTCGCGCTCGAGGCGCTTGACGAACCGGGTGGTGTTGCCGGCCATGAAGTCGCAGAAGTCCTCGGCGATGGCGCGGTGCTCCTCGGGCGTGACCCGACCGACGCAGGGCGCCGAGCACTTGTCGATGTAGCCGAGCAGACAGGGTCGCCCGACCTGACCCGCCCGTTTGAACACCCCGGAGGAACAGGTGCGCAACGGGAACACCCGCAGCAGCAGGTCGAGCGTCTCGCGGATCGCCCAGGCGTGCGCGTAGGGCCCGAAGTAGCGGGTGCCCTTGCGCTTGGCGCCACGCATCACCTGCGCCCGCGGGAACTCCTCGCCGAGCGTCACCGCCAGGTAGGGGTAGGACTTGTCGTCGCGGTACTTGACGTTGAAGCGCGGGTCGTACTCCTTGATCCAGGAGTACTCCAGCTGGAGCGCCTCGACCTCGGTGGACACCACGGTCCACTCGACGCTCGCCGCGCTGGTGACCATCGTGGCGGTGCGTGGGTGCAGGGCGGCGATGTCCTGGAAGTAGGAGGACAGCCGCGGGCGCAGCGACTTGGCCTTGCCGACGTAGATGACCCGCTGGGCCGAGTCGCGGAACCGGTAGACGCCCGGGTCGACGGGGATCTCCCCCGGCGCCGGGCGGTAGGTCGACGGGTCAGCCACGGCTCCACTCTATGGAGGGCCACCGACGGCTCACCCCGCGACCCACGAGGTATGCCGCGCGGGTGACCACGCGGCATACCTCGCCTGCGCCCGTGCCGGGCTGACGTGCCGGGCTGACCGGTCGGGCTCGGGTCAGGTGACGGTGATGCCGTCGCCGCTCACGCTGATCGTCTTCTCGGGCAGCGCCTTGGTGGCGGGACCCTGCTTGACCGCGCCGGTGGCGATGTCGAACTTGCTGCCGTGGCAGGCGCAGTCGATCGTCCCGTCGGCGACGCCGCTCACCACGCAGCTCTGGTGGGTGCACACCGCGCTGAACGCCTTGAAGTCGCCGGACGTGGGCTGGGTGACGACGACCTTCTGGTCGGCGAAGATCTTGCCGCCGCCGACCGGGATGGTCGCCTTGGAGATGGCTTCCTTCGCGGCGTCGGTGGCGGAGCCGGCCGCGTTCGACGCCGCGTTCGATGCCGCGCCGCACGCCGCCAGCGCCGTCGCGCCGACGCCGGCCAGGCCGACCGACGCCAGCACGGTCCGGCGGGACGGTCCCGAGGGGGGGCCTGAGGTGGGTCGCGACGTGGCGTCTGAGGTGGTGCCGGGGGTGGGGTCCGAGCCGGGGTCGGGGGTCGGACCAGTGGCGTGGGGGGTGGTCATGCGCGCGCCTTTCGGTGGAGGTGCCCCTGCGAGGGACTGACCAGGGAGGCCCATGATGCGGGCCGGACATGGGTACAACGTCGGACGCTGTCATGGCGTTCACGTGGACATACCGGGCGGGGTGGTAACGACACGGTCACGCATGCGCCTGATGTGCTCCCCCACACCGTGACCGGCGGCATAGTCTGCACACACCCCAACCGGGGTGACCCGCGGGTTAAGGCTGTCCCGCGTGCTCCAGATGACTTCAGGAGGAGTCTTGCGTTCCGTGTTCAAGATTGGCGCGCCACTCGTGGCCGCTGCCCTCGCGCTGTCTGCCTGTGGCGGGACCACCGGCAACGGTGACTCCGCCTCTGGCAAGGCGTGTGACCTCAAGATCGGTTTCTTCGGTGCACTGACCGGCGACGCCGCCAACCTCGGCATCAACATCAAGAACGGCGCCGAGCTCGCCGTCAACCAGTACAACGAGAAGAACGCCGACTGCAAGGTCTCGCTCACCTCGTTCGACAGCCAGGGCGACCCCGCCATCGCTCCCGGTCTCGCCCAGAAGGCCGTGACCGACAAGAAGCTGGTCGGCATCGTCGGCCCCGCCTTCTCCGGTGAGTCCAAGGCTGCCGACCCGATCTTCGACAAGGCCGGGCTCAACATCATCTCCGCCTCGGCGACCAACCCGGCGCTGTCCGAGAACGGCTGGAAGACCTTCCACCGCGTCCTCGGCAACGACGCCACGCAGGGGCCGGCCGCCGCGAAGTACATCAAGGACGTCCTCAAGGCCCAGAAGGTCTTCGTCTCCGATGACACGTCGGAGTACGGCAAGGGCCTGGCCGACATCGTCAAGAAGGACCTCGGCTCCGCCGTGGTCGCCAGCGACCAGACTGCTGCCGACGGCAAGCAGGACGACTTCTCCGCGACCGTGACCAAGGCCAAGGCCTCGGGTGCCACCGCCTTCTTCTACGGCGGCTACTACTCGAACGCCAGCAAGCTGGTCAAGCAGCTGAAGGACGGTGGCTTCACCGGCACCTTCGTCGCCGGTGACGGCGTCAAGGACGACGGCTTCATCAAGGGCGCCGGCGCGGCGGCCGAAGGCGCCGTCGTCACCTGCCCGTGCCTCCCGCCGGACAAGGCCCCCGAGTTCGCGGCCGCCTACAAGAAGGCCTACAACTCCGACCCGGCCACCTACTCGGCCGAGGCCTACGACGCGGCGAACGTGTTCCTCGCGGCGATCAAGGCCGGCAAGACCTCCTCGGCGGACATGACCGCGTTCATCGCGTCCTACTCCGCCCAGGGTGTCACCAAGAACGTCAAGTTCGACGCCAAGGGCGAGCCGGCCGAGGTCTCCGTCTGGGCCTACAAGGTCACCGGCGGCAAGATCGTCCCGGACCAGGAAATCAAGTAACTCGACGCGCAGCGGCCAGGACTCTCGGCAACGGGGGTCCTGGCCGCTACCGTGTTCCCGTCCGGTCGGGGCCCCCTCGACGTTCGTCGGGGTCCCCCCTTCATCGGAGGTTTGATGGATCTTCTGCTTCACCACTTCTGGGAATTCACCATCACCGGTCTGGCCTTCGGTGCGATCTACGCGCTCATCGCCCTCGGGTACACGTTGGTCTACGGAGTGCTGCGACTGATCAACTTCGCACACTCCGAGGTTTTCATGTGGGGCAGCTTCGCCGCCGTCTGGATGCTGCTGGCCATCGGCGCCGGCAAGGCCTCTGGGCTCGGACTGATCGGCTACCTGATCGTGGGCTTCGCCTCGGCCATGGTCATGTCGGCCCTGGTCGCACTGCTCCTCGAGTTCGTCGCCTACCGGCCCTTGCGCAAGCGCAACTCGCCACCACTCATCGCGCTCATCTCGGCCATCGGCGCCTCGTACACCCTGTCGGAGGCGATGGGCCTGCGCGACAAGCCGTTCAAGTGGTTCGGAGTCGATGACAACCTGGCCGAGTACGTAGGGCGCCCCCGTGAGGCCTCGCCACTGCCCCTGCAGATCGAGGTGAAGCGGCTGTTCTACGTCTTCGACTACCACGTCTCCAACATCGACCTCATCGTGCTGGGCTCAGCCATCGTCCTGATGGTCGTGCTCGACCAGTTCGTCAGCCGCTCGCGGCTGGGTCGCGGCATCCGCGCCGTCGCCCAGGACCCCGAGTCCGCCGCCCTGATGGGTGTCAACCGAGACCAGGTCATCCGGCTCACCTTCGTCCTCGGCGGTGCCGCAGCTGGAGCCGCAGCCATGATGTACCTCCTGAAGTTCGGTGTGACCAGGTACAACAGCGGATTCCTCCTGGGCGTCAAGGCCTTCACGGCTGCGGTCCTCGGTGGCATCGGCAACCTCAGAGGCGCCCTCATCGGCGGCTTCATCCTCGGGGTGGCCGAGAACTACGGGTCCGCGATCTTCGGCGGAGAGTGGAAGGACGTCGTCTCCTTCGTGCTGCTCGTCGTCATCCTGCTGTTCCGACCCACCGGCCTGCTCGGTGAGTCCCTTGGAAAGGCCCGCGCATGAACGCCGTCTCGAGCTTCTTCCACGGGGTCCGCGACCGGTTCCGCGCCCTGCCCCGCTGGGCCAAGATCGTCCTCGCCATCGCCGCGGTCGTGGTCGTCTACCTCCTGCCGATCCTCAACCCGCCACTGATCACGACGACCGACTCCGACTTCGGTGCCGTGCTGTTCCTGTGTGCGCTGTACGCCCTCGTGGCGATCGGGCTCAACATCGTGATCGGGTATGCCGGGCTGCTCGATCTCGGCTACATCGGCTTCTTCGCGATCGGCGCCTTCACGGTCGGCATCCTCGGTTCGGCGCACGGCAACGTGCCGCTGCTGCTCTGCATCCCGATCGCGATGGCCGTCACCCTGGTCTCGGGCATCATCCTCGGTGCGCCCACGCTGCGCGTGCGTGGTGACTACCTCGCCATCGTGACGCTCGGCTTCGGTGAGATCGTCCGGCTGATCCTGGTCAACGCGGACAGCCTGACCGGCGGGTCGCGGGGTATCTCCAACATCCCGACTCCCCCGAGCCTCGACCTGTTCGGGGTCCCCCACCTGGTGTGGGACGGCTTCGTCGCCAGGATCGACCTCGACAACCAGACCCGGTTCCTGCAGTTCTCGGTGACCGACTCGATCCCCTACTACTGGCTGGCGCTCACGCTGGTGCTGGTGGTGCTGTTCCTCGACTGGCGGATGCAGAACTCGCGGGTCGGCCGGGCCTGGGAGGCGACCCGTGAGGACGAGGACGCCGCCGAGCTGATGGGCGTGCCGACCTTCCGCTTCAAGCTGCTGGCCTTCGCCACCGGCGCGGCGATCGGCGGCCTGTCCGGCGCCCTGTTCGCCACGAAGCAGCAGTTCATCAACCCCGACAACTTCACCATCCTCTACTCCGTGCTGTTCGTCGCCATGGTCGTGGTCGGTGGCCAGGGCAACCGGTGGGGCGTCATCCTCGCCGCCTTCCTGCTCACCTGGGCACCGGAGAAGTTCCGATTCCTCTCCGATGCCCGCTTCCTCCTGTTCGGGCTCGCACTGATGGCCCTGGCCATCTTCCGACCGCAAGGCCTCCTGCCACCGAGACGGTCGGTCCGGGCCCAGCGCGCGGACGAGGAAACCGAGGTACTCGAGGACGGAGCGGCCCATGCCTGACACGCCCACCACCCCCACCGGGCCCGACGAGCGCCGGGGAGCCCGGGTCGACGATGACACCGTGCTCCCCGCCGACGAGGGGGCCTTGCCAGACACCTCGGTCGACATCTCCGTGGAGGAGGTCGCACACCTGCCGAAGGGCAAGCTGCTCGAGGTCGACGACGTCACACTGCGGTTCGGCGGCGTCACCGCCCTCGACGGCGTCTCGTTCCACATCAACACCGGCGAGATCCTCGGGCTGATCGGCCCCAACGGCGCCGGCAAGACCACCTGCTTCAACGTGATGACCGGGGTCTACCAGCCCACGTCGGGCGGCGTGAAGTTCATGGGCGAGCCGTTGGGCAAGCGCAAGAAGTTCCAGATCACCAAGCTGGGCATCGCGCGCACGTTCCAGAACATCCGGCTGTTCCACAACATGACCGCCTTGGAGAACGTCCTGGTCGGGGCCGACGCGCACCACTCGACGGGTATGGGGTCGGCACTGTTGCGCCTGCCCCGGCACAACTCGGAGGAGTCGCAGGGCATGGACCGGGCCTACGAGCTGCTCAAGTTCATGGGGCTGGAGAAGCGGGCCGACGAGCTGGCGCGCAACCTCCCCTACGGCGACCAGCGCCGCCTGGAGATCGCCCGCGCCCTGGCGACCAACCCCAAGCTGCTCTGCCTCGACGAGCCGGCCGCTGGCTTCAACCCGGCGGAGAAGGCGCGTCTCATGGAGCTGATCCAGTCGATCCGCCAGCAGGGCTACACCGTGCTGCTCATCGAGCACGACATGAAGCTCGTCATGGGCGTCACCGACCGGATCGTCGTGCTCGAGTTCGGCAAGAAGATCGCCGAAGGCCTGCCCGCGGAGATCCAGGACAACCCCGCGGTCATCGCCGCCTACCTTGGAGTTGATGAAGATGCTTCTTGAGGTCGAGGACCTCTGTGTCAACTACGGGCGCATCGAGGCGATCCGGAACATCTCGTTCACGGTCGAGGAGGGCGAGGTCGTCACCCTGATCGGGGCGAATGGCGCCGGCAAGACCACGACCATGAAGACGGTCTCCGGTCTGCGTCCGGTCCGCCAAGGCACGATCAAGTTCGCCGGCGAGGACATCACGTCGACGCCACCGCACGAGCGACCGGTGCTGGGCATCGGCCAGTCACCCGAGGGTCGTGGCTGCTTCGTGGGAATGACCGTGCTGGAGAACCTGGACATGGGCGCATACGCGCGCAAGGACCGTAAGTCGCCCAAGGTCAAGGAGGACCGCGACCGCGTGTTCGGTCTGTTCCCGCGGCTTGCTGAGCGACGAAGCCAGGTCGCCGGCACCATGTCGGGGGGCGAGCAGCAGATGCTGGCCATCGGCCGGGCCCTGATGTCTGACCCGAAGCTGCTGCTGCTCGACGAGCCGTCGATGGGACTGGCGCCCAAGCTGATCCAGCAGATCTTCGACATCATCACCGAGATCAACAAGCAGGGCACCACCGTGCTGCTCGTGGAGCAGAACGCGGCCCAGGCCCTCAAGCGTGCCCACCGTGCGTACATCCTCGAGACCGGCGAGATCGTCCGGGAGGGCACTGGCCAGGAGCTCGCGAACGACCCTGCGGTCAAGGCGGCCTACCTCGGTGGCGACGTCTAGGCGACGCACCTCGTGAGCCGGTCTGCCGGCCTACCGCGAACGGCCCCTCGGGAGCACCGGGGGGCCGTTCGCGTGGGCGGCTACGCCTTCTTGGTCGCCTTGCGCGCCAACGGCTTCGCGGCCGCCTTGGTCGTCGCCTTCGCGGCAGCCTTGGTGGTCGCCGTGGCGGTCGTGCGCTTGGCGGTCGCCTTGCGCGCAGGGGCCTTGGCGGCCGACTTGGTCGCCGTCTTCTTGGTGGCGGCTGCTGCTGCGGTGCGCTTGGCTCCGGTGGCCCGCTGGGGCGTGCGGGCACTGCGGGCGAGGATCGGCGCGAGGAACTGACCGGTGTAGCTGTCCTCCACCCGGGCGACCTGCTCCGGGGTGCCCTCGGCGACGACCCGGCCACCACCGTTGCCGCCCTCGGGGCCCATGTCGACGATCCAGTCGGCGTTCTTGATGACGTCGAGGTTGTGCTCGATGACGATGACCGAGTTGCCCTTGTCGACCAGGCCCTGCAGCACCTGCAGCAGCTTGCGGATGTCCTCGAAGTGCAGACCCGTCGTGGGCTCGTCGAGCACGTAGATGGTGCGTCCGGTCGACCGCTTCTGCAGCTCCGACGCGAGCTTGACGCGCTGCGCCTCACCACCGGAGAGCGTGGGCGCCGGCTGGCCGAGTCGCACGTAGCCGAGCCCGACCTCGTTGAGCGTCTTCATGTGTCGTGCGATGCCGGGGACGGCGGCGAAGAAGTCGGCAGCCTCCTCGATGGGCATGTCGAGCACGTCGGCGATGGTCTTGCCCTTGAAGTGCACCTCGAGGGTCTCGCGGTTGTAGCGCGCACCGTGGCAGACCTCGCACGGCACGTAGACGTCGGGGAGGAAGTTCATCTCGATCTTGATGGTGCCGTCACCGGAGCACGCGTCGCAGCGCCCGCCCTTGACGTTGAACGAGAACCGCCCCGGCTGGTAGCCGCGGATCTTCGCCTCGGTCGTGGTGGCGAACAGCTTCCGGATCGCGTCGAACACGCCAGTGTAGGTCGCCGGGTTGGACCGCGGGGTGCGACCGATCGGGCTCTGGTCGACGTGGACGACCTTGTCGAGGTTGTCGAGGCCCTTGACCGTCTTGTGCCGGCCGGGCACGTGGCGGGCACCGTTGAGCTTGTTGGCCAGGACGTTGTAGAGGATGTCGTTGACGAGCGTGGACTTGCCCGAGCCCGAGACCCCCGTGACGGCCACGAGGTTGCCGAGCGGGAAGGACACGTCGACGCCGTGCAGGTTGTGCTCGCGGGCTCCGACGACAATGACGTCGCGGCCCTTCTCCTGCGGGCGGCGCACCGCCGGCATCGGGATCTCCAGGCGGCCGGAGAGGTACTTGCCGGTGATCGAGTCGGGGTGCTCGAGCAGGCCCTGCACCGGCCCGGAGTGGACGACGACACCGCCGTGCTCCCCCGCGCCCGGACCGATGTCGACGACCCAGTCAGCGGTGGCGATGGTGTCCTCGTCGTGCTCGACCACGATCAGCGTGTTGCCGAGGTCGCGCAGCCGGGTCAGGGTCTCGATGAGGCGGTGGTTGTCGCGCTGGTGCAGCCCGATGCTGGGCTCGTCCAGGACGTAGAGGACGCCGACCAGGCCGGACCCGATCTGGGTCGCGAGCCGGATGCGCTGGGCCTCGCCGCCCGACAGGGTGCCGGCCGGCCGGTCGAGCGAGAGGTAGTCGAGCCCCACGTCGAGCAGGAAGCCGAGCCGGGCGTCGATCTCCTTGATGACCCGCTCGGCGATCTGGCGCTCGCGCGTCGTGAAGTCGACCTCCTTGAGGAACTTCGCGCAGTCGGCGATCGCCAGCCCGCAGATCGCGGAGATGCTGCGGCCGCCGATGTGCACCGCCAGTGACTCGGGCTTCAGGCGGGCCCCACCGCACTCGGGGCACGGCACCTCGCGCATGTAGCCCTCGTAGCGCTCCCGGCTCCACTCCGAGTCGGTCTCCGAGTGACGTCGCTTCACGAAGGGCACGACGCCCTCGAAGCCGGTGGTGTAGGACCGCTCCCGGCCGTAACGGTTCTTGTACCGGACGTGCACCTTGTAGTTCTGGCCGTGGAGCAGCGCCTCCTTGGCGCGCGCGGGCAGCGCCCTCCACGGGGTGTCCATCTCGAACTTGAGGTCCTGGCCGAGCGCGGTCATGACCCGCTGGAAGTACTCGGCCGACCCGCTGGTCGAGGCCCAGGGCGCGATCGCCCCTTCCGCCAGGGTCAGGTCCTCGTCGGGCACGAGGAGCTCGGGGTCGACCTCGAGCTCGGTGCCGAGTCCGGTGCACTTGGGGCAGGCGCCGAAGGGGCTGTTGAACGAGAACGAGCGGGGCTCGACCTCGTCCATCGACAACGGGTGGTCGTTGGGGCAGGCCATCCGCTCGGAGAAGCGCCGCTCGCGGTCGGGGTCCTGGGGGTCCTTGTCGACGAACTCGACGACCAGGACGCCACCGGCCAGACCCAGCGCGGTCTCGACGGAGTCGGTGAGGCGCCGCTTGGCCCCGGTGTCGTCACCCTTGGCCACCAGGCGGTCGACCACGACGTCGATGGTGTGCTTGATCTGCTTCTCGAGCTTGGGGGGCTCGGTCAGCGACACGACCTCCCCGTCGACGCGGGCCCGGGAGAAGCCCTTGCTCTGGAGCTCGCCGAAGAGGTCGACGTACTCCCCCTTGCGGGCCCGCACGACCGGGGCGAGCACCTGGAACCGGGTCTTCTCGGGCAGCTCGAGGAGGCGGTCGACGATCTGCTGGGGGCTCTGCCGGGTGATCGGCTCACCACAGACCGGGCAGTGCGGTCGACCGGCCCGCGCGAACAGGAGGCGGAGGTAGTCGTAGACCTCGGTGATGGTGCCGACCGTGGAGCGTGGGTTGCGGTTGGTCGACTTCTGGTCGATCGACACCGCCGGGGACAGGCCCTCGATGAAGTCGACGTCGGGCTTGTCCATCTGGCCGAGGAACTGGCGGGCGTAGGCCGACAGCGACTCAACGTAGCGACGCTGCCCCTCGGCGAAGATCGTGTCGAACGCCAGCGACGACTTGCCCGACCCGGACAACCCCGTGAAGACGATCAACGAGTCGCGGGGCAGCTCGACCGAGACGTCACGGAGGTTGTGCTCGCGGGCACCCCGGACGATGAGCTGGTCGTGCTGGTGGCGGCGGGCAGGTACGGCTGAAGTCACGCGCCCCATCGTAGGTGGCCGCACCGACAGCGCTCACCGGTAGTCCTCGGGCGCCCGCCCACGCCGCGGCATACAGTCGGCGCATGGCCATCCACGCACCCACTCCCATCGAGGAGTACGCCGTGCTCGGCGACACCGAGACCGCCGCCCTGGTCAGCCGGGCCGGGTCGATCGACTGGCTCTGCCTGCCGCGCTTCGACTCCCCTGCCTGCTTCGCCGCACTGCTGGGCACCCCCGAGCACGGCCGGTGGCTGCTTGGCCCGGTCGGGGAGGCGAGGAGCACGCGACGCTACGTCGAGAGCTCGTTCGTCCTCGAGACCGTCCACGAGACCGACACCGGGGCGGTCAAGGTCCTCGACCTCATGCCGCTGGGAGACGGTCGGGCCGACATCATCCGCAGTGTCGAGGGCCTGCACGGCACGGTGACCATGCGGCACGAGTGGGTCGTCCGGTTCGGCTACGGCAAGGTCCGGCCGTGGGTCTCGCACGGTGTCGGCCACCGGCTCGACGGCGACGTCATCACCGCGATCGCGGGCCCCGACATGCTCGTCCTGCGGGGCAGCCGGCTCCCCCACCCCCGCGACGGCCACCACGAGGACGAGTTCGAGGTCTCCGCCGGGGAGACCTACACGTTCTCGACGACGTGGTTCCCCTCGTTCGAGCAGGTGCCGCCACCGCTGGACATCGACTCGCGGATCGCGGAGACCATCCGCGTCTCGAACGAGTGGGCGGAGCGGTGCGACTACGAGGGTCCCTACCGCGAGCTCGTGGTCCGGTCGCTCCTCACGCTGCGCGGGATGACGCACTCGCGCTACGGCGGCATCGTCGCCGCTCCCACGACCAGCCTCCCCGAGGACTTCGGGGGCGAGCGCAACTGGGACTACCGCTACTGCTGGCTGCGCGACGCCTCCCTGACCCTCGAGGCGCTGCTGGCGTCCGGCTACGTGGACGAGGCGCGGCTGTGGCGCAACTGGCTGCTGCGGGCAGTGGCCGGCGATCCCGAGGACCTCCAGATCATGTACACCATCAACGGGTCCCGACGGCTCCCCGAGCGGACCCTCGACCACCTCCCCGGGTATGCCGGCTCGACCCCTGTGCGGATCGGCAACGGCGCCGTCGACCAGCGCCAGTCCGACGTCCTGGGCGAGGTGATGATCGCGTTGGACGAGGCCCGGGCCAAGGGGCTCGAGGTGTCCACCCAGTCGTGGGCGATGCAGCGCGCCCTGGTGCAGAACCTCGCCCGACACTGGCAGGAGCCCGACAACGGCCTCTGGGAGATCCGGGGACCGATGCGCCACTTCACGCACTCGCGGGTGATGGTCTGGGCCGCCTTCGACCGGGCCGTCCGTGGCGTGGAGAAGTGGGGCCTGGAGGGCCCCGTCGAGCAGTGGCGCGAGCTGCGCGACCAGGTCCGGGAGGAGATCCTCTCGAAGGGCTTCGATGCCGAGCGGAACACCTTCACGCAGCACTACGACACCACCGAGGTGGACGCCTCGCTGCTGCTGATCCCCCTCGTCGGGTTCCTGCCACCCGACGACCCGCGCGTGCTCGGCACCGTCGCCGCGATCGAGACGGACCTCATGCGCGAGGGCTTCCTGCTGCGCTACCGCACCGAGACCGGGGTCGACGGCCTCGCGGGTGACGAGCACCCGTTCCTGGCCTGCTCGTGGTGGCTGGTGAGCGCGTATGCCGTGTGCGGCCAGGTCGCGAAGGCCCGAGAGCTCATGGACCGGCTCGTCACCCTGTTCAACGACGTGGGACTGATCTCGGAGGAGTACGACCCGCACGAGAAGCGGATGGTCGGCAACTTCCCGCAGGCCTTCTCGCACCTCACCTTCATCGGGGCCGCGCACGCCCTCGCCGAGGCGGAGTCGAAGGGCGCCGCCGAGCCCGGAGGGCAGCTGCCGTGAGCGCCGACCTCGAGCGCCTGGCGACCGACCTCGCGGCGGTCCGACGCCACACGGCCCTGCTGGTCGAGCACACCGCCGTGCTGGCTGACCTGCGAGCACCGTCGTCGTGCGAGGGCTGGAGCCGGGCCCACGTGCTGGCGCACGTGGCCCGCAACGCCGAAGCCATCCAGCGACTGGCGCAGTGGGCCGTCGACGGCGCGCCGCGGCCGATGTACCCCGGGGGCACGCGCGCCCGGGACGCCGCGATCGAGGAGGGTGCGGCGAAGCCGGGTCCGGCGTCGCCCGGGGACCGGCGACCGGCGGGGGCCTTCGTCGACGACCTGACCGAGACGGCTGCCGCGCTGGAGCCCCACCTGGCCGCCCTGGGCGGCGAGCTGGCGGTCGCCGCGGTCGAGATGCGGGGTGGCCTGAAGGTGCACCCGCTCGTCCTGCCGCAGCTGCGGCTGCGCGAAGTGGTCTTCCACCACGTCGACCTCGACGACGGGTTCACCTTCGCGGACGTCGAGCCAGAGCTCGTGCGAGGCTTCCTCGACGACGCCGTCGGTCGGCTGGTGACGACCGAGGCCGCCCCCGGCCTGCGCCTCGTCAGCGACGAGGGCGACGAGTGGGTGGTCGCGGACGGTGGCGTCACCGTGCGGGGACCACAGGCCGGCCTGCTGCTCTGGCTGGCCAGGCGGGATCCCAGCGAGGTCAGCGCGGAGGGGGCCCTCCCGCCGCTCCCCCGCGGGTCCTAGCGGCGCGCAGGGCCGGCGAGCTTCAACCGGCGGGGACCGTCGCCCCCGTGATGCCGGCGCGCCGCGCGATCGCGACGGCGGCCAGCGCCGAGTGGACCTTGAGCTTGTGCAGGATGCTCTGCACGTGGGTGCGCACGGTGTTGGGCGAGACGTGCAGCAGGAGCCCGATCTCGGTGCGGCTCATGCCCTCGACGAGGCACGCCAGGACCTCGAGCTCGCGGCTGGTGAGCTCGCGGATGCCCTGCACGTGCTCCACGGTCGTGTGCTGACCACGCGAGAGCGACACCAGCACCTCCGCGAGCAGGTCGGCCGGGATGCGGGTCTCCCCGCGGGCCACCCCGCGGATCGCGTCGACCAGGGCATCGGCGGTCTCGGTCTTGGTGACCCACCCGCGCACGCCCAGCTGGACCGCTTCGACGATCTGGTCGCCGGCCTCCGCGCCCGTGGCGATGACGATGCCGAGCGTGGGGTCCTCGGCGAGTGCCTCGCGGGCCAGGGTCAGCCCGTCCTCACCGGCGAGGGCGAGGTCGAGGACGACGACGTCGCACCGGGTCTCCCGGAGCCGACGCAGACCCTGCGTGACAGTCGTCGCAGACCCTTCGACCACGATGTCGGGGTAGTCCCCCAGGCAGAGGGCCAAGGCGTCCACGAACACCTCATGGTCGTCCACGAGCAGGACGCGTACAGGGGCTGGCATGTGCCCCAGCGTCGCGCAACGCCCCCGCCGACAGAACACGCCAGTGCGGGAGTGACGCCTACGTCAAAAGGGTGATGGGACTAGTCCCGCCCCTCTGGACGCAGGCGTCACACCCGACTCCCCGCCAAGCGGTCAGCGCAGGCGGTCAGCGCAGGTGGACCGGCCACGACTCGTGCGAGCCGTGGGCGGACATCAGGGCAGCCGCCTGGAGCCTGGAGTGCACCCCGAGCTTGGTGAGCAGGTTCTGGACGTGGGTCCTGGCCGTGCTCCGCTGCACCCCCAGCGAGGACGCCATCTCCTCGGTGGTCTGGCCGTCCATGATGCAGCGCATGACCTGCCACTCGCGGTCGGTCAGGAACTGCAGCGCCCACAGCGGGTCGTCGGTCGACTTCTGGGGGCGCAGGGCCCGCTGGAGCAGCGACGGCTCGACCGCGAGCTGGCCACGCACTGCGCGGTCGAGCATCTCGACGATCTCGACGATCGGCTTCTCCTTGCCGACGTAGCCCGAGGCACCCTCCGCGATGGCCCGGCCGACGATGCCGTGGTCCGCCTCGGCGGAGAGCATCACGACCTTGGTCTGCGGCGAGATCTCGCGGATCTCGTGGATGGCCGAGACCGAGGTCCCACCCGGGAAGTTCACGTCGAGCAGGCACACGTCAGGACGGTGCATCGCGACCGCGCTGACGGCCTCCTCGGGCGTGCCCGCGAGGGCGACGACCTCGTGACCACGGGCACCCAGCGCGAGACCGAGGGCCTCGAGCAGGAGCAGGTGGTCGTCGCAGACGACGATCCTCATGACGCCACCCGCCGGAGCTCGACCTGGGCGAGGCAGATGTCGGCCACGGTGCCCCCGTCGTCGCCGGCGTGCAGCCGGAACGACCCGTGGCACGCGGCGACCATCGCCCGGGTGGTGGTCAGCCCGAGTGACGTGCGCGGGCTGACCTTGCCGAGCCCCGGCCCGTCGTCGGTGACCGTGAGGTGGACGCCTTCACGGTCGGTGTAGGTGTCGACCCGCACGTGGCCCCCGTCGCCTGCGGCGCGCACGGCATTGTCGAGCACGCAGGCCAGCGCCCGGCTCAACGCCACCGGACGGGCCCAGGCCTCGAGGCCCTCGACCACGTCACTGCTGATGACACAGTGCGCGGTGGCCCGGGCTCGGACCACCGCCCGGTGGGCGACGGCGCCCAGGTCGGTGGTGGTCACCTCGTCAGCCGCGGCCTCGCTGAGGCTCGTCTCCACGAGCTCGGCGAGCCATCGCGCCTGACCGGCGATGCCGTCCATCTTGCGACCGACGTCACCACCCTCGGTGCCGGCAAGCAGGAGAATCGCCGCGAGCGGTTGCCGCAAGTCATGCAGCAACGCGCGAACGGTGTCGATCTCCCCTCCAGCGACTGGGCGCTGGTGATCTTCGAACAAAGCAGCCATGTATGTCCCTCACAACCCCGCAGACCGAAGACCAGCACCCCCTGTGAGGTCTCCTTGTGGTTCCGCGACTGGACAAAGGTATGAGGTCAAAAAGATGGGCAGCAATAGTCATTAGGGACTAGGTGAACTCACCAATACATGTCGGTTGCCTGCTCTCACCGCGAGGTGCTTCACGTGTCCTGCGACGGCGCCGCCAATGTGAACGGTCTAAGTGAAAATCGTTGAGCCGACCTTCTCAGCATTTGGATGACTTGAGTCTTGCCGCAGACCAACAACGCAGATCTTTATCCGACTCGTGGTATGGAACCACGGCGTCGGCCGCAGTGCTGGCTAGAGTCGCCCACCATGACGACGAGGACGCCGGCCCGGCCGCTGCTCCTCGTCCTGACCGCCATCGTCTCGGTGCAGTTCGGGGGCGCCCTCGCGGCCACCCTGGTCCCCGAGATCGGGGCGGGCGGTTCGGTCACCCTCCGGCTGGTGTTCGCGACGGCCATCCTCTGGGTCATCGCCCGACCCCGGGTGCGCGGACACCGCCGGGCGGCCTGGCTGACCGTGCTCGGTTTCGGCGCCGCGCTGGGGCTGATGAACCTCGCGTTCTACTCCTCACTGGCCCACCTGCCCATCGGGGTGGCGGTGACCATCGAGTTCCTCGGCCCGTTGACGCTGGCCACCGCCCTGTCGAGACGCCTTCGCGACCTGGGCGCCGTCGCGGCCGCCGCCGTGGGAGTCGTGCTGATCTCCGAGGCACTCGACACGCCCCTCGCGGAGGTGGAGTGGACCGGGCTGGGCCTGGCCGCGCTCGCGGGAGCCTGCTGGGCGGCATACATCCTCGCGAGCGGTCGCGCCGGTCGGGAGTTCCCGAAGCTCGAGGGCCTCGCGCTGGCGATGGCGGTCGCCCTCGTCGTGACGCTGCCGTTCGGGGTGCGGAGCATCCCCGACTGGACCGGCGAGTCGCTGGCCAAGGGACTCGGCATCGCCGTGCTGTCGTCGGTGCTGCCCTACTCGCTCGAGCTGGCCGCCCTGCGCACGCTCAGCCCACGCGTGTTCGGCATCCTGCTGAGCCTCGAGCCCGCGGCCGCCGCACTGGCCGGACTCGTCGTCCTCGGCCAGCGGCTGGGCCCCCTGCAGCTCCTGGGCATGTTCCTGGTGGTGCTGGCCAGCGCCCTGGTGATGGGCGCCGGCCAGCGCCGCGACGCGCCCCCGGAGGAGCGCCTCGACCCTGCCCTGTCAGGAGGCTGAGACCCGCTCGCGCTCGTCCTTGCGCGACTTCCAGAGGCTCGCGACGGTGGTCACCCCGAGGATGACGACGATCGCGCCGAGCGAGACCGAGATCGGGATGTCGGGGGCCGCGGTCACGTGCTCGCCACCGTTGATGAACGGCAGCTCGTTCTCGTGCAGCGCGTGCAGCACGAGCTTGACGCCGATGAAGGCGAGCAGGACGGCCAGGCCCAGGCTCAGGTAGACCAGCTTCTTGAGCAGGCCACCGATCAGGAAGTAGAGCTGGCGCAGGCCCATCAGCGCGAACAGGTTGGCCGTGAGCACCAGGTAGGGCTCCTTGGTCAGGCCGTAGATCGCCGGGATGGAGTCGAGCGCGAAGAGCAGGTCGGTGGTGCCGAGCGCCATGATCACGATGAACATCGGGGTGGCGAGCTTCTTGCCGTCGACGTGCGTGAACAGCTTGGCCCCGTCGTACCGGTCGGTGGCCGGGAAGCGCTTCTCGACCCACTTCATGAAGCGGTTCTCCTCGTACTCGTCGTCGTCGGTCTCCCCCTCCCTGCCGAGCTTGACCGCGGTGTAGATGAGGAAGGCGCCGAAGATGTAGAAGACCCACGAGAACTGGTTGATCGCGGCGGCGCCGACGGCGATGAAGATGCCGCGCAGGATGACGGCGATGATGATGCCGATCAGCAGGGCCGACTGCTGGAGCTTCTCCGGCACCCCGAACCTGGCCATGATCAGCAGGAAGATGAAGAGGTTGTCGACCGAGAGCGAGTACTCGGTCAGCCACCCGGCGTAGTACTCGGTGGCGAACTTGCCGCCGGCCTGGTCGTGCGTGAAGTACCAGATCCCGAGGCCGAACAGCAGGGCCGCGCCGATGTAGAAGGCCAGCGCGATGCTGACCTCCTTGGTCGTCGGCACGTGCGGGCGGCGCGCGATGATGAAGACGTCGATCAGCAGGACCGCGGCCATCAGGCCGACGGTGAGGTACCAGACCCAGGTGGGGACTTCCATCTGGGTGGCGGTGGTCGCAGCGAATGCGGTCACAGGGAAACCTTCCGGTCACAACAAGGTGGCCGGAGGTCTCTCCCGCCCCGTGAGGTGCGGACCGGTTCCCCGGGTCGGTATGCCGCGTGGCTGGGTGAGCCACGAAGACAGGCGACCGTGATGACGAGGACACCGCGTGGGGATACTCCCCTCCGATGAACAGGACGAGTCTCCCAGACTTTTGGCCTCGCGCCCAACTCGGACCCGCCTCCGACCTACTGGGTCCACCGCGAGCCCGACTCGGGTCCACCGCGAGCCCGACTCGGGCCGGGCAGGTCTCAGGGCGTCTCGGGTCGGCGGCTCTTCGGGAGCTTGGCGACGACGGTCGCGTAGGAGTCGTCGACCGCATCGCGGAGCTCGTCGTCGGGGATCGCGCCACCGAGGCGCAGCGTGTTCCAGCCGGATCGCCCGACGTAGGCCATCACCGAGGCGTCGTCCGGGTACTGCAGGATCCACTCGTCGGCCTCGGCCCGGGTCGGGCCGCACTTCAGCCCGACCGAGTCGCGGCCCAGGAAGGCGAAGATCTTGTCGCCCACCTTGGCGACGAAGTCACCCTCCCAGGGTTGGTCGGCCCAGGCGCCCGGCTTGGCCAGGCAGTAGGCGCGCAGGGCCTCGGCGTCGAGCTCGCTCACAGGAGCGACGGTAGCCCCGACTCGGCCACGAGGCGGCGCCCCGCCGTGAGCCCCGCGGCCACGAGCGTGTCGAGCTGGTGGAACTCGAGGAGGCCGACCCCCATGGCGGCGGGGGTGACGACGATCGCGCCGGCCGCCCGGGCCGCCTCGACGGCACCGCCGCTGCCGATCAGCATGGTGCGCAGGAGGGTCTCCCCCAGGGCCGGGGTGCGCAGCGGCCTCGGCGGCCCGCTCGCGGGGGGTCGGACCCCACTCGACCCACCCATCGAGATGTTCACGGCGACGAGAGGTCCTTCGGGCCGCTCGAGGAGCGCGTCCACCGGGAGGTTGCTGAGCACCCCACCGTCGACCAGGAGGCGTCCCTCGAGCTCGACCGGGGGGAACAACCCCGGCAGGGCGGTGGTGGCCATCAGCGCGGGGACCAGTGGACCGCGACGGTGCACCACCACTTCCCTCGAGAGCAGGTCCGTGCTGACACAGCGGAACTGGTGCGGCAGCGACTCCATCACGGTCTCTCCGAAGACCCGGGTGATGGCACGGCGACGGCGTTGCCCCTTCGCCAGGGCAGCCGTTGGGACCGTGTAGTCGGAGAACGGGCGACCGCGGACGAACTCCGCGTAGACCTGCTCGCGCGCCTCGACCGCGGACATGCCCGCGGCATGGAGGGCCGCCACCACACCCCCGACGCTGCACCCGGCCACCCGGTCGACCGCGACGTCGGCCTCCTCCAGCGCCGCCAGCACCCCGAGGTGCGCGAAGGCGCGGGCGCCGCCGCCCGCCAGCACCAGCCCGAGCGACCTGCCCGCCAGCCTGGCGACGAGCGGACGCAGGGCGCTCGCCGTGGGACCGTCGACCGTGGTCACCTGCCAGGCGTCCAGTCGCTGCGACCAGGCGACCACCTGGCCGACGGTCGGGTTCTTCCCACCGACCAGGACGACGTCGGCGCCCGGGGGCAGCAACGGCGTCGTGTCGTCCGGTGCCTCGCCACCGACCGCGACGGCCACCACGACGTCGGCCTGGCGCAGGGCGGCGGCATACCAGGGTTGCGGCTGCGTCCCTGTGCCCACGACCCGGTCGAGTGGCGCCGCGAGCAGCACACGGTCGTGGTCGCGCTCGAGCCGTTCGAGGCCGGCGACGTCGACCTCGCCCGACACCGCCACGTCCAGCCACCGCGCAAGCCCCGCCCGCAGCGCGTCTGCCACCTCGACCACGGGCGCACCGACGTGCAGCCCGACGACCGCGACGGTGGCCGGCTGCCGTTGCTTCTGGCGGGACGGCGGACTGGCCAGCTGGGAGGCGAGGACGCGCACCAGTGAGCGGGCGGTGGCGGGGTGCTCGTCGAGGGCGTGGTCGAAGGCCTCGGGCGCGATGCGCATCAGCACGGAGTCGCGGCGGGCCCGCACCGTGGCGCTGCGCACCCCGCCGGTCAGCATCGACAGCTCGCCGATGACGTCGCCCGCGCCGAGGGATCGCACCCTGGCATCGGCGGTGAGGACGTCGACCCGCCCACTTCGCACCGAGTAGGCCGCACCGGCCGGGTCGCCCGCCGCGAAGAGGGTCTCCCCTGCGTGCAACCGAACCAGCTCACCCGACCGCTCGACGAGCTCGCGTCCGTCGGGCCCGAGCTCGTGCATGAGGGAGCGGGCGGCCGTGACCGGCGCGGGCGCGTCGATCTCGGGCACCGACAGGAGTGCCGACCCGGCCTCCCCTGACCCTTCGTCGACCGGCTCGGCCCGGTCCCGGGACCCGGCCGCCAGCAGCGACACCCCGGCGCACACCACGAAGGCCGCGGCACTGAAGACCCAGCCCCGTCGGAAGGCGTCCGCCGCCCCGGACGGGTCAGGCGTGCCGATCAGGACCACGAGGAACGCGATCCCCAGCACCCCGCCGATCTGCCGCACGCTGGAGTTCACGGCTGACGCCACGGCGTAGCGGCCCCCCGGCACGGAGGTCAGGGCCGCGCTGCCGAGGATCGGGAGGGTCGCCCCCACGCCCAGCCCGCTGAGGACCTGCCCGGGCAGCCACTGACCCAGGAAGCTCGGCGACGCGCCGACCACGACGGCATACCAGACGTAGGCGCTGGCCCACACGAGCGCGCCCGGCACGACGACGACGAGGTGACCACGGCGCTCGGCGAGAGGTCCGAGGACGGCGGCCGACACGGCGGCCACGACGGCACCGGGGACCAGCGCCAGACCGGTCCTGAACACGTCGTAGTGCCAGATGTACTGGAGCCACAGCACATTGGTCAGCAGGTAGGCGTAGAAGCCGAGACCTGCCACCGCCGATGCGGCGTTGGCGACGACGAAGCCGCGCGACGAGAGCAGCGCCCGGTCGACCAGCGGGCTGGGGTGCAACCGCGAGCTCCGCACGAAGCCCACGGCCGCCACCACGGCGCCCGAAGCACACAGCAGCACGCCCGTACTGGTCCAGCCCCAGTCGTTCCCGGTGACGATCGCGGTCGTGAGCAGCCCCATCGCCAGGGCCAGGAGGACGGCTCCTCGCAGGTCCGGCAGCCGGCGGCGCCCCGGCGACCGGCTCTCCACCAGCCACCGGCGGGAGGCGACCAGCGCCCCGACGCCCACCGGGAGGTTGACGAGGAACGCCCACCGCCAGTCGCCCCACTTCACCAGGGCGCCGCCGATGGGCGGACCCAGACCCGCTGCGGCCGCCGCCGTGGCGCCCCACAGCCCCACGGCGTGCACCCGGCGCTCGGCGGGGAAGGCCTGGATCACCAGCGCCAGGGAAGCGGGGACCAGCATGGCCGCACCCAGGGCCTGCACCGACCTGGCCGCGACCAGCCACCAGACCGAGTCGGCAGCCGCGCACGCCAGCGAGGACAGCGTGAAGAGGGCGACCCCGAGGGCGAACAACCTCCGGCGCCCGACCAGGTCGGCCAGTCGGCCGAACAGGATGAGGGTCGCGGCCAGCACGATGTTGTACGCGTTGAGCACCCAGGACAGCTCGCCGATGCTCGCGCCCCCGAACGAGGCGCGGATGCTGGGGAACGCGACGTTCACGACGGTCGCGTCGAGGAACGCGAGGAACGCGCCGATCGAGGCGACCGCCAGCACGGTGCCGCTCCCGACCCGTGCGTCTCTCGTGACGCCAGCAGTCCCTGCTCCAGTGACTGTCGCCACGGATCACCGCCTCCCGCGCCAGAGCGTAGGTGGACCGCTCGCGGCCTGACTCGCGTCAAACGGCCTAGGACAACTGAGGTACAGCACCCCCGGGCCCGAAGGCCACGATGGGAGGCTCACGACCACCTGCCGAACCGAGGTCACCCATGTCCGTGCTCCGACTGCGCCAACGCCCCCTCCCAGTGCTGGCCGTCGTGGCCATGCTCTGGGCAGCGGCTCTCCTGCTGGTGGCGCCGTCGGCCTCCCTGGCGGGACCCGTCAAGGGGACCCTGGCGGTCATCTCCGTCGGCGACCAGGGCACCGGACTGGTCGGCGCCGTGGCCGGACGGCCCTTCGACGTCGTCGTGGAGGCTCGGGACCCCCTGGGCGCTCCACTCGTGCCCAACCAGGACACCAAGATCCGCTTGAGCCTGGTCACCGGCTCCGGCACCCTGGCCGGCGTCCTCGTGGGCACGATCCCGAAGACGAGCAGCCGGGGCACCATCTCCGGTGCCACCTACTCTGCGTTCGGGAACGGCGTGGAGCTCGGTGTCACGGTCGTCTCTGGGACCGCCCTGAGCGGCACGACCACGACGGTCAACGTGGCAGCGACCGCCGTCCGGGCCCAGGCCACCCCGCGCAGCAGCCTGGACGTCACCGACCCCGGGTGCCCGGCTCCCAGCCCTTCGTCGCCGGTGTGCGGCTTCCTCCGGCTGCCCAACGGTGGCAACGGCACGGTGCTGATGTCGGTCGGGTCCTGCGACACGATCCTCAGCTGCCGCACGAAGTCGGGCACCACCGCTCGGCTGGTCACCGCCGAGGTCTCGCTCAAGGACGAGAACGGCGCTCCGCTCTACACCCCCAGCGCGCCGGCCACGCTCGTCCTGGCCTGCGACAAGACGCTCTGCGGCCAGGGCGGCGTCAGCTCGTTCCCGATCACGATCGACCTGACGAACACCGGAGCCTTCACCCAGGTGCCGGACTGCCCGTCCAAGGGCGTGCTCGGCGCGGGACAGAGCGCCTGCCGCGACACCGTGCAGTCCACCCGCGACAACGCCGGCGACCTCTACAGCGTCATCCTCTTCACCTACGACATCCGGGGCAGCTACCCGTGATGCAGCTCGTCCTGGCCGACCGGCGACAGCCACGGTAGGGGCGCGCGGAGCACTCCGAGCCGCTCCAGGACGACCGAGGCCTCGTGGTCGGCCAGGTCCACCGACTCCAGGTGCGCCCGGACCGCGAGGAGGAACCCTCGCTCGTGGGCGAGGTCAGGTGCCGCGCTCGCGGCGAGGCCGTCACGCAGCGACACCCAGGCGTCGGAGACCTGGCCGAGCACCGCCTGGGCACTGGCGCGCACCCGCAGGGCCGAGGGCAACAGCGTCGCCGCCCCCAGCGTGGTGATGGTCGCGAGGACGCGCTGCGTGGCCGCGAGCGCATCGGCGGAGCGACCGGCCAGGAGGTGGCCCTCGGCGACGGCGACGTCGGTCTCACAGACCTCGTGGGGTTCGTGCAGGGCGTGGAAGACGGAGCGCGCCTCGTCGAGCAGCCGAGCACCCTCGTCAGGGCGTCCCGCCCGGTGGTGGGCCCGGCCCTGCTCACGGAGCACCAGCGCGCGCAGCTCCTCGTCGTCGACCGCCTTCGCGATCCGCAGCACCCCCGCGAGGACGTCCAGGGCCGCGCGGGGCCGGCCCTGCCGGTTCAGCAGGTCCGCGCTGTTGTATGCCGCGTTGGCGGCGTTGGCTGCGTCACCCACCTTCTCGAAGCTGGCCGCCGCCCGCTGGAAGCCCTCGAGCGCCTCGGTCCAACGCCCTTGCAGCAGTAGTCGCATGGCGATGTTGTTGTGGGCGTGCGCCTGACCGCTCAGGTCCCCGAGACCGGCATACAGGGCGAGGGCGGTCTCCCCGTGGTCCATCCCGGAGCTCGAGCCGGTGAAGACCTCCACGCCGTGGAGCACCAGGTGGGCCTGGGCGAGGGCGTCGTCCTGACCCGCGTGCTCGGCGGTCTGCACCGCCTCGTGGGCACACTGCGCAGCCTGCGCATAGCGCCCCTGGCTCATCAGCACCACGCTCCTGCGCGAGAGGAGCCGGGCGCGGGCCGCCAGCGCGTCGGGTCCCTCGGCACCGTCGAGGATCCGCAGGCCCGTGGCGGTGCGTCGCAGGGCGACCGGGTGGCGGCCCTGGCGCTGCGCGACCTTGGCAGCCTTGAGCGACAACGCTGCCGACCGCACCGGCTCCCCCATCCAGAGGTGCCTGGCCTGGGCGTAGGCGCGGTCGGCGTCACCGGACCGGCCGCAGAGGAACAACGCGTCGCCCCACGACTCGAGGTCGGCAGCCCGCTCGACGCTGGGCACCGACCCGGACCGCAGCGCGGCCTCGGCCGCCTGGGCGTAGGCGTGGGCTGCGGCCTCGGGAGCGGCCGCGCCCAGCGCCTTGGCTCCCGCGCGCCGGGCGCACTCCCACGCATCGGCGAACCGTCCGGCGGCGAAGAAGTGGTGCGCCAGCACCTCCGGCCGGCGGCTCCGGACGCGTGGCGAGCGCGACAGCACCTCCCCGACCGTGCCGTGCAGGCTGGTACGCACGCGGATCGGCAACCCGGCATACGCGGTCTCCCGGTGCACCGCGTGCCGAAACTGCCACCGTCGTGTCCCGGCCGGCTCGAGGAACGCCGACAGCTCTGCGACGTCGTCGCGCAGCGTCCGTCCCTCCGGCAGGTCGGCCACCAGCTCGGCGAGCAGCGCGAGGGTGAACGAGTCGCCAAGGACTGCGGCCCTGCGCAACAGCGAGCGCTGGCGGGGTGCCAGCGAGTCGATCTGCACCGCCACCAGCTCCTCCACCGAGAGCGGGAGGTCGTCGATGCGGTCGCCGCGGGCTGCGGCCAGGACCAGCTCACGGATGAACAAGGGGTGGCCGCCCGCTCGCGCCACGAGCGCACGGGCCGCCGCGGGGGGCAGCGGCCGTTCGGGGTCGACCAGCTCGGTCATCAGCTCGCTGGCGCTCGCGCCGAGTGGTCCGAGGACCACCACCAGGCCGTCCACGGGCCTGCTGTCGTCGAGCGCCCGCCGGGTCGTGAGGAGCAGCCACGGCCGCTCCTCGCAACGCGCCGCCAGCTGCTCGAGCACCCGCGCGCTGTCGCCGTCCATGAGGTGGGCGTCCTCGACCACCAGCAACGTCGGCGTCTGCAGGGCTGCCTCCATGACGGCCACCACCAGGCGGTGGAGCGCGTCGGAGCGGAACTCCTCCCCCAGGTAGTCCCCGCTCGCGGCGACCTCGGGGGCGGCGTGGCCGACTGGCTGGTCGGTCGACGACGGCCCGCGCCCGTCACCCGGGTCGGGCGACGAGTCGTCGCCCTGACCCTCGAGCGGCAGGCGGAGCGGGACGTCGAAGACGAGGCCCAACATCGGCAGCATCCCGAGGAGCTGTGGGTCACGGGCCCCGACCACGTCGGCCGCCCTCCGGAACCCCTCCTGCGGGTCGACCTCGGACGACAGCCCGAGGGCTGCCGCCAGCAGGATGCGCACCGTCGCGTAGGGCGCGGTGGCGCCACTGTGCCCGCACTCGGCCTTGAGCACCACGAAGTCCTCGGCACCCGCGAGCACCTCCTCCACGAGGCGGGTCTTGCCCATCCCGGGCTGGCCCACGACCGTGACGAGTCCGCCCTGTCCGTCGCCGAGTCGGTCGAGGGCGGTCCGGATCTGCCCGAGCTCGACCTCGCGGCCGACCATGGCGGTCTCGGCCTGCTCGGCCAGCCGTGAGGTGGCCCGGCCCAGGGTCACGCTGGACACCGGTTCGGCCAACCCCTTGAGCCGCAGCGCGGCGGCCGACTCCACCTCCCACCGGGTGCGGCTGTGGTCGAGCAGCTCGGCCGGCAGGCTGATGCTCCCCGGAGCGGCCCGGGCGGCGAGGCGGGCAGCGAGGTTCACCGCACCTCCCTTGACCGAGTAGGTGCGGCGACTGGCCGGTCCCAGGTCGCCGGTGAAGACGCGACCCTGCGCCACGCCCACCCGCACCGGCAGGCGACCAGGTCGGTCGACCACGTGACGCACCGCCGCGAGGAGGTGGTCCACGTCGTCACCAGTGCTCTGGGGCGCCCCTGCCACCAGCATCACCTTCCCCCCGTCGACGTCGATGTCCGTCTCGTGGAAGGAGACCCCGTGGCGCGTCGTCGCCTCCTGGATCGTGCGCACCAGCTGGTCGATGGCGAGGGTCAGGGCCTCGGGCCCCTCCTCCTCCACCAGCGCGTCCGTGCCGGAGAAGCGGACGAAGGCGGCCGCGGCGACCCGGTGCTCGGGCTCGCGGTTGCCGTGCTCGACGTGGGCCCGCAGCTGCCCGGGCACCAGCCCGGCGCGGTCCGTCGTGGCCCCGCCCACGGCCTGCGGCAGGAGGGTGCCCAGGTCGGGGACCTGCCCGCCATCCCTGGTGCCGATCCAGGTGTGGGCCGGTGGTGCGGTGGCGACGGGTGGGGCGGCGGCGAGTGGGGTGGCGGCTCGCGCGGTGGTGACGGGTGGGAGGCCGCGCAGCAGGAAGCCGGGCCCGGTCGCCTCGCCCACGTACCGCTCAGGCAGGAGTGCCGCGGTGGCCGCGTCGACGAGCACCTGTCCCGCCGAGGCCGCTGCCTCCAGCGCCGTCACCCGACTGGCCAGCGGGCCCAGCACCATGAGCTCGCGGTGGACAGCGGGGTCTCCCGCCAGCACGAGGTGGACGTCGCCGGTGGCCACCCCGGTCGACGCGCGCAGGACGACGGCCCCCACGGAGGTGCGCAGGTGGCCGACGCGGGACAGCTCGGCTCGCATCCTGGCTGCGGCGCGGGTCGCGCGCACCGCCGAACCAGCGCCGGCGGCCAGCAGCAGCACCGCGTCGCCGCCCCACTTGAGCAGGTCGCACCCCTCGGCCAGCGCCGTCTCGACGAGCGGGCCGAACACGTCGTCTAGCACGTCGCTGAGCTCCTCGGCACCCGCGCGACCTCGCGCGGCCAGCCTCTCGGTGAGCCGGGTGAAGCCGCTGATGTCGAGGACGACGAGGCTGCCCGACAGGGCCCAGTGCGCCGGGACCGGCTCGGCCGGCACGGGTCCTCGGAGCAGGACGGGCAGGTACGGCTCGAGCCGCGTGTCGAGGTCGTCCACCGTCACCCCGCGAGGATCCGGCGGGCCATGACGGTCTCGGCAGCTGTCACCGCCTCGACGTTCCCCAGGACGGCGTCGAGGAAGGCACGACGTCCCAGCCCGCGCAGGACGGTCGGCTCGACGGCCCGGACCTGGGCCGTCCGCGGCACCTGACGCAACAGGGCGATCTCGCCGAAGTAGTCACCGGCGTACTCGGTGCGCAGCAGCACGCCGTGGTGCCAGATCTCCACCGCGCCCGACTCGATGATGAAGAACTGGTCGCCCTCGTCGCCCTCGTCGAAGACGAGCGCACCCGCCGGGACCTCGACCCGGGTCAGCTGGCGCGCCAGGCCCTCGAGCGCGGTGCGGTCCAGGGGCGCGAACATCGGCACCGACTCGACCAGGGGCAGTCCCTCCGGCGCACGGAGGGTCAGGTCGAGGCGGCGCATCCGTGGGACCGCGGGGACGACCATCACCGTCACGAACACCCCGAGCAGGGCCATCCCCCACTGGAGGCCGACGAGGACGATCAGCAGGGGCATCACGCCCGCGCCGACCGCCATGGAGGCGATGTAGGCGGAGTCGAGGGTGCCGAAGACGCGTCCCAGCAGGTGGTCGGGCGTGAGGCGTTGCAGCAGGGTGTCGAGGTTGACGTCGACGAGGGGGTTGGCCAGGCCGAGCAGGAGCATGACCAGCACGGCGACCGCCACGGTCGGCCACACCAGGACCAGCACGAGTGGCAGCGACCAGAGGACCACGCCCACGCAGAAGTCCAGCCCGAGCTGCTGGCGTGACGCGCGCGAGAGGGCCACGAAGCCACCCACCAGGGCCCCGACCCCGAGCATGGAGTCGAGGAAGCCGACCCCGGGCGGCCCGAGGTCGACGAGGTCGAAAGCCATCGAGACCACGAAGACGGCCGAGGCGCCAGCGATGAGCGTCTGCGCACAGGTGAGCCCGATGAGCACCCGCAGGTCGCGGTTGCCCCAGATGTAGGCGAAGCCCTCACCGGTCTCGCGCAGGAAGGCCCACCGCTGCGTGGCTGTCGTCTGGGTGGATGTCGTCTCGGTGGATGTCGTCTGGGTGGCTGCCGTCGTGGCACCGGCCGGCTCCGGTTCGAGCGCTGCCCCGGCGGTCGCGCCGGGCGGCGGACCCTCCGATCCGCCGGTGTCGACGCGCACCTCCTCAGCGGGCGTACGAGTCGGCTGCGCGGCCAGTACCGGTCGCACGCCGTAGACGAGGGCGGCCGACCAGAGGAAGGTCGCGGCGTCGAAGACGAGCACCACCTCGACCGAGGTCGCCGCCAACATGCCCGCCGCCAGCGCCGGGCCGGCGAAGAAGGCCAGGCTCTCCAGGGTGCTGGACGTGCCGTTGACCGCGGTCAGCTCCTCCGGCCTCGACACCAGCGACGGCATCATCGCGCGCTGGGCCGGCCGGAAGGGGGTGCCCAACACGGAGGCGAGACCGGCCAGCACGAAGACGACCAGCGGTGGCACGGTCGCCATCGTGGCCGCGACGACCAGGAGCAGGACACACCGCGCGAGGTCGACGCCGATCATGATGCCCTTGCGGGAGTGCCGGTCGACCAACGTCGCAGCGAACGGCGTGCACACCGCCATCAGGATGAACCTCGCCACGGCCCAGACCGCCAGGACCTTGGCGCCACCCACGCTGTAGGCCCACACCGAGATCGCGGTGGCGTAGGCCCAGTCGCCGATCAGCGACCCGCCGAAGGCGAGCATGATGCGGCGCAGGTTGCGGTTTCCGAAGACAGTGCGCACCGCCGTCGAGGACTCGCGAACGGCCCGACCGAGCACGCTCATGCGGTCAGCACCCTCATGAAGTTGTGGGCGCGGCAGGTCCTGCAGCCATGGTGCACCTCCACCCGTCAGGCTGTCAGGGGCCCACCCGCCGTGTCTTCACGCAAATGACGCACACCACGTGCCATGCACACCGTGAGCCGCCGTCAGGCCGCAAACGACCCCTACTGGGTCGCAGCGGACATTTGCCGCAGCTCCTTCTTCAGGTCGCCGATCTCGTCACGCAGCCGGGCGGCCAGCTCGAAGTGGAGGTCTGCGGCCGCCTGGTGCATCTGCGCGGACAGCTCCTGGATGAGGTTGGCGAGGTCATTCGCGGGCAGGTTGCGCAACCGGTCGGCCGCCACCCCGGCGTCGGCCTGCAGGGCGCCCCGACCCCCCCGGTTGGCGTTCTTGCCGCGGGACTGGCTGCGACCCGACCCGAGCAGTGCCTCGGTGTCGGCGTCCTCGCGCTGCAGCAGGTCGGTGATGTCGGCGATCTTCTTGCGCAGCGGCTGCGGGTCGACCCCGGCCGCGAGGTTGTAGGCGATCTGGATCTCCCGGCGGCGCTGGGTCTCGTCGATCGCCTCCTGCATGGACGGCGTGATCTTGTCGGCGTACATGTGCACCTGACCGGACACGTTGCGCGCCGCCCGGCCGATGGTCTGGATCAGCGAGCGGGCCGAGCGCAGGAAGCCCTCCTTGTCGGCGTCGAGGATGCTGACCAGGGAAACCTCGGGCAGGTCGAGCCCCTCGCGGAGCAGGTTGATGCCGACGAGCACGTCGTACTCCCCCATCCGCAGCTCGCGCAGCAGCTCCACCCGGCGCAGGGTGTCGACCTCGCTGTGGAGGTAGCGGACCCGCACTCCCTTGTCGAGCAGGTAGTCGGTGAGGTCCTCGGCCATCTTCTTGGTCAGTGTGGTCACCAGGACCCGCTCGTTGACCTTGACGCGCTCACCGATCTCGTGGAGCAGGTCGTCGATCTGCCCCTTCGTCGGCTTGAGGACGACCTCGGGGTCGATCAGTCCGGTCGGACGGATGATCTGCTCGACGATGCCCTCGCTCTGGGCGAGCTCGTAGGGGCCGGGGGTCGCCGACAGGTAGACGGTCTGGCCGATCCGGTCGAGGAACTCCTCCCACCGCAGCGGCCGGTTGTCCATCGCGGACGGCAGCCGGAAGCCGTGGTCGACGAGCTGTCGCTTGCGCGACATGTCGCCCTCGTACATCGCGCCGATCTGCGGCACCGTGACGTGCGACTCGTCGATGACGAGGAGGAAGTCCTCCGGGAAGTAGTCGAGGAGGGTGTTGGGGGCGGTCCCACGACCGCGGCCGTCGATGTGCATCGAGTAGTTCTCGATGCCGGAGCACGAGCCGACCTGACGCATCATCTCGATGTCGTAGGTGGTGCGCATGCGCAGCCGCTGGGCCTCGAGGAGCTTGCCCTGCTTCTCGAACGCAGCGAGCTGGTCGGCCAGCTCGAGCTCGATCCCCCGGATCGCCCGCTCCATCCGCTCGGGTCCGGCGACGTAGTGCGTCGCCGGGAAGACGTACATCTCCTGCTCCTCGTGGATGATCTCGCCGCTGACGGGGTGCAGGGTGTAGATCCGCTCGATCTCGTCACCGAAGAACTCGATCCGGACGGCCAGCTCCTCGTAGACGGGGATGATCTCGACCGTGTCGCCGCGCACGCGGAAGGTGCCCCGGGTGAACGCCAGGTCGTTGCGGGTGTACTGCATCTGGACGAACCGCCTCAGCAGGTCGTCGCGGTTGACCTCGGTGCCGACCCGCAGGCGGGCCATCCGGTCGACGTACTCCTGCGGGGTGCCGAGGCCGTAGATGCAGGAGACGGAGGCCACGACGATCACGTCGCGACGGGTCAGCAGCGAGTTGGTGGCGCTGTGCCGCAGGCGCTCGACCTCGTCGTTGATCGAGGAGTCCTTCTCGATGTAGGTGTCCGTCTGCGGGATGTAGGCCTCGGGCTGGTAGTAGTCGTAGTAGGAGACGAAGTACTCGACCGCGTTGTTGGGGAACAGCTCGCGGAACTCGTTCGCGAGCTGGGCCGCCAGCGTCTTGTTGGGCGCCATCACGAGCGTCGGCCGCTGCACCTGCTCGACCAGCCACGCCGTGGTGGCCGACTTGCCGGTGCCGGTCGCGCCCAGCAGGACGGTGTTCTTCTCCCCTGCCCGGATCCGGGTCGCGAGGTCGGCGATGGCCGCGGGCTGGTCTCCGGCAGGCTTGAACTCGGAGACGACCTCGAACGGGGCGACCGTGCGCTGCAGGTCTGTCGTGGGACGCATGCGTCCAGCGTAGGCCGACCCCCTGACAGCGCCCGTCTCAGGATGCGGTGAGACGGCCTGCACGGGCGACCGCCCGAGGCGTAGGACTGGACGGTGGCCACCGCAACGAGCCCTCGCGGCACGACCGGTTCCCCGTCCACCTCGGACGTGGGGGCGTTCCGTCGGTGGGCCATGCTCGCGGTGGGGACGCTGGCCCAGACGGCGTCCGCGATCGCGCTCCACGGACCGGCCTTCCTGATCCCCGTCCTGCACACCCGCGAGGGACTCCCGCTCGCCACTGCCGGGCTGGTGAGCGCCGCACCCATGGTGGGCGTGGTGCTCACCCTCGTCGCCTGGGGCGTGGTCGTCGACCGCAGGGGCGAGCGACTGGCCCTCGTCACCGGCCTCACCGTCACGGCCGTCGCCGCACTGGGCAGCGCGACGGCCCACGGTCCCGTGGGCTGGGGCGCGTGGCTCTTCGTCGCGGGCGCGGCCGCTGCCAGCGCCAATGCCGCCAGCGGCCGGATCGTGGTCGGGTGGTTCCCGGCCGGCCGGCGAGGGCTCGCCATGGGCATCCGCCAGATGGCCCAGCCGTTGGGCGTGGCCGTCGCGGCGGTGACCATGGCGGTGCTCGCCGAGCAGCACGGCATACGGGCCGCGCTGGTGGTGCCCGCGGCGGCTGCTGCCCTCGCGTGCCTGGCGGTCGGCGTCGTCGTCCGGGACCCTCCGCGGCCCGCACGCACGGTCGAGACCGCAGGCAACCCCTACCGCGCCGACCGCACCCTGGTGCGGATCCACGGCGTCTCCATGCTGCTGGTCGTGCCGCAGTTTCTCGTGTGGAGCTACGCGCTCGCCTGGCTGGTGACCGACCGGGGCTGGTCCGCCGTCTCCGCCGGCACCCTCGTCGCGGCCACCCAGGTCTGTGGCGCCGTGGGACGGATCGCCGTGGGACACCTGTCCGACCGGGTCGGCAGCCGGATGCGGCCGTTGCGCTGGGTCGCCGTCGCGGTCGTCGTGACGATGGGGCTGCTCGGCGCCGCGGCCCACGAGGAGTGGGGCGTCGCGGTGCTCCTGCTCGTCGTCGCGTCCACGGTCACGGTGGCCGACAACGGCCTCGCCTTCACCGCCGTGGCCGAACGGGCCGGCCCGTTCTGGTCGGGCCGGGCCCTGGGTGTCCAGAACACCGGCCAGTTCCTCACCGCCGCCGCGGTGCCCCCGCTCGCGGGGGCACTCGTGAGCTGGACCGGGTATGCCGTGACGTTCGCCTCCGCGTCCCTCTTCGCCCTGGTCGCGCTGCCGCTGGTCCCCGTGCGGGACGAGCACGCCACGCCTCCCGGACCTGACACACCCCCCGGAATGGCGAACCCCCACTCCCCGTCGGCGATGTCGTGGCGACGCGCGTCACGGATCACGGGCAGGGTGGTCTCACCTGAGGACCGGTCAGGGAAACAGCCGGTCCCTGAGGCGCCTGCCGGCGACGGATGACACCTTCGTCGCCGGCGGGTCCTCGGCTCCGACCCCCACGGTCGGCCGCCGAGCGCCCTCCTGGGGCGTGGTCAGCCCAGCCACGAGGTGACGCCCAGCACCACACCGCCCACGGCGGCGAGGAGCGTCACCACGGCGACCCGGACCATCGGCTGCCAGGGTGAGTAGCCACGGGTCTCGTCGCGCAGCTGGACGAAGCGGCGTCGCACCGACCCGACCAGGAGCACGCTGATCCCCATCGCCGCCGCCCCCGAGGCGGCCTGGAGCGGCCGGCCCGTCCGCAGCGCCACGAGCACCAGCGGCACCAGCGCGACCAACGCGGTGATCGCCGTGCGCTGCCAGGCCAGGGCGGTGCGCTCGGGCTGGAGGGCGTCCCGTCCCGGGATCGCGCTCACCGGCCGGCGACCTCGACCAGGGCGAGGACCAGCGTGAGGCCGCCGAGGAGGACCACACCCCCCGCGAGGACGACGAGCGCTCGCGGTGCCGGCAGGGGCTGGCTGAGCCGCAGGGCACGCTCGACCCGCGCCCAGGCCGTGACGGCCCGGACGGCCAGCACGGCGCCGCCGATGCAGGCAGCGGCCCCCACGAGGGCAGCCCAGCCCGGGAGCGTCGAGAGGCTCGCCAGCGACACGAACGCGATGCCGCCACCGACCAGGGCCAGGGCCGTCCGCATCCACGCCAGGGCGGTCCGCTCGTTGGCGAGGGAGAACCGCGGGTCCGGCTCCTCGCCGACGCCGTAGACGTTCGCGGGTCTGCGCTGCTCAGTCACGCGCCGGCTCCCAGCCGGTGCGGGCGGCCCAGGCCTCGGCCCTCGGGTCCATGGCGTCGAACCACGGCTCCTTGGCGTCGGCGTACTCGCGTACCGTCGCCCCGCTCACAGCGATCCGCAGCTTCTCGGCGGCATACTCCTCGCGGGCCTCGGGCACCGCGCGCATCCAGTCGCGGAACATCAGGGCCCACCGCCACCCGGCGCTCCCGGCTTCCCGCACGTGCACGTGCGCCGGCCGTCCGGGGTCGCTGCTGGCATGGAACCGCTTGGGCCACGGCGCGTCGTCCTTGGAGCTGTCGTGTGCGGCTCCCCCCGAGCGGGGGAAACCCGCCGCGGCCAGGCGGGCGACGAGCGCCTCGTCGTCGGCGTCGGCCAGCGATCGCACGCCCACCTGGAGGTCGATGACGTCCTTGGCGACCAGCCCCGGCACCGCGGTGCTCCCCACGTGGTCGACCGTCAGCGCGAGCTCGCCGAAGGCCAACCGCACCCGCTCCACCAGGCGGGCCGCCTGCGCCGGCCAGCTCGGATCGGGGTCCACCAAGGTCAGCTGGTCGGAGCGCTGCGAGCGTGTGCCGCGACGAACGTTCTCCTCGAACGGCACGAGGCGGGCGTCCCAGAGGTCGTCGACCTCCGCGAGGAGCGCGTCCTTGTCGCCGTCGTTGTCCAGCCAGACGTCTGCCGCGGCGCGCCGCTGCTCGTCGGTCGCCTGCGCGGCGATCCTGCTGCGCGCATCGGCTTCGGTCATGCCCCGGGTCTGCATGAGGCGCTTCACCCGCGTCTCCTCCTCGGCCCCGACGACGACGACCAGGTGGTACCCGGGGCCGTAGTGCTTCTCGACGAGGAGGGGCACGTCGTGCACCACCACGGCATCCGGAGGGGCCCCGGCCACCAGCTCCCGGGTGCGCTCGGCGATGAGGGGGTGGGTGATGGCCTCGAGGTCGCGACGAGCACCGCCGTCGGCGAAGACCAGGGCTCCCAGGGCGGGGCGGTTGAGCGCTCCGTCGTCGTCGAGGACCGCGTCGCCGAAGCGCTCGACGATCGCCGCCAGGCCACGGCCACCCGGCGCCACGACCTCACGGGCCAGGGCATCAGCATCGATGACCAGAGCACCATGCGACGAAAGTCGTTGTGCCACAGTCGATTTGCCGGATCCAATGCCTCCCGTGAGGCCGACGCGAAGCATGTCCCCCACTCTAGTCAGCGAGGCGGGGAGGGAAGCCACCGGTCGCGACCGGCCCCCAGCGGGTCGGAGTGATCCGCAGGATCGACTTGTCCTGGTCGACCATCGCCCGGCGGTACTCGTCCCAGTCGGGGTGCTCCCCCGAGATGTTGCGGAAGTACTCGACGAGCGGCTCGACCGACTCGGGGGCGTCGATCACCTCGCACTCCCCGTCGACCTGCACCCACGCACCGCCGAAGTCGTCGGAGAGGACGACCACGGAGACGTCGCGGCGCTTGCGTGCGTTGGACGTCTTCGCGCGGTCGCGGTAGCTGGAGACGACGATCCGTCCGCTGTCGTCGACCCCACCGGTCACCGGCGACGCCTGTGGTCGGCCGTCCGCGCGACTGGTGATGAGGAGCATGTGGTGACGGGGCCTGACGAACTCGAGGAGCCCGTCGAGGTCGACCTGGGTGTTCGTCGCGATGGTGCGTGCCATCCCCCGAGCCTAGACACGCGGGTCGCGGCTCGCCCCCGCTGCCGCCTCCCCGGGGCCGCGACGTCGCCACCATCGGTGCCAACGGTGACAGCCGCGGAGGGTCAGCGCCGCCTGAGGGTCAACGCCAGGGTCAGCGCCGCCTGAGGGTCAGCGCCGCCTGAGGGTCAGCGCCTGAGGGTCACCGCCGACGAAGGGGTCAGGATGCCGGTGGCACCACGACGGCGTTCGTGCGGGGGCCCTCCACGCCGTGCTCGCGGACACTGCTCACGGCATACCGGGCCGTTCCGGTGCCAGGCTTCGCATCGGTGAACGTGAGCGTCGCGCTGGTGCCCAGGAGCTCCTCCCCGCGCCCGTCGACGGAGCGGTAGATGCGGTACTCCACCACGGTGTCCGAGTAGGTGTGCGGCACGGTCACTGCCGGCGGCGGCGACCAGGTCAGTCGCACCGCGTCGCCGACACGGGTGGCCTTCAGTCGCTGTGGCGGCGGCGGGTTGACCCGCAGCTGTTCCTCGGCGGTGAGCTCGGATGGCACCGACGTCGGGCTGCTGCTCGCCGAAGGGCTCGTCGGCCGCAGCGTGCTCGTCGACGGAGCCGAGACCTGGGGCTCGTGGTCGTCGGTGGTCGTCGTGGCGCACCCGCCGATGGCCAACACCAGGGCGGTCGCGCCGACGGTGGACAGCCGCCTGACCGGATGCTTGGTGCTCATGGCACTTCGACGCCCCTCTCGGAGTCATGGTTCCCCCAGGTTCCCCCCGGTCGCCCGACTGGCGGGGAGCCGGAGCTCCCCGCCAGCCGGTTGCGACCCTGAGGTCACCGGTGCAGGTGGTGCTGCTTCGCCTCCTGGTAGGTGAGCTCGTGCAGCGTGCTCGCCGTCGGGCTCAGCCCGGCGGAGACCCCGCCACCGACCGTGCCGCCGCCGTAGACCAGGTTGGCCCAGTTGTTCTGGGTACCCAGGACCGAGAGGCCGCCGGAGTTGTTGATGTCGGCTGCGACGACACCACCGGTGACACCGTCACAGTTCCAGTTGATCGGCAGGTTGGCGCCACCGGCGGTGGTGCGCTGCGTGCCGTTCGGGCAGAACCAGCGGGTGCGGTAGGTCGCGGCACTGGCGCTCCCGAGCCCTGCGTTCTCGTTCAAGGCCGACTCGTTGAGGTTCGGCAGGGTGAACGAGGAGTAGGTGAAGCTCGGCGGTGTGGTGCCGGTCCGCGGGATGCCGGTCACCTGGAACGCGTAGTTCATCACGCTCAGGTAGTTCGGCTCGTAGTTGGCGTGGTCGTCCCCGCCGTGGCGGAGTCCGAGGTCGTGCCCGAACTCGTGGATGAACGTGCCCACCTTGGCGTCCGAGCTGCCGCCGCCACCCCAGAGCCCGAGCGTCACGACGAAGCTGTCGTTCGGGATGTTGAAGGCGTTGCCGCTGCTGCTGCCACCGTCGTAGCCGTGCGCCCAGATCATGTAGTAGTAGACCTTCGCGCGCGCGGCGTTGAAGTTGGCGGCCTTGATGGCGTTGAACTGCGAGGCGACCGGGTTGAGGTCCGCGTCGAACGGCACCAGGTTGCCTCCACCGAGGTTGTACGCAGCACCACGCGCCGGGCCGGCGTCCAGGTGCGCCCGGATGCCGGTGAGCCCGTCAGGGTTGTTGGCATACGGGGCAGCCGCGTAGGCAGCCACGATGCGGTTCAGGTCCGCGGCGAGTGGCAGGTGGCACGGGCACACGGCCTCGGCCCCCATGTAGTCCATCTCGACGTAGAGGTCCTTGTGGACCGGGCTCGCACCCGGCAGCGGGACGTCGAACGTGCCGTTGCCGTCGGAGTCGAGGCCGTTGGCCTCCCACCCGTCGAGCAGCTTGTCGCCGTCGGTGTCGATCTGCCCGTAGTAGCGGGCCGACATGACCTGGGCCACCCAGGCGAGGCAGTCCGGGCCACCGTCGACGGTGAACCTCGCGCTGGTGTCACCCGGGTGGACCAGGCGGCCGAACGAGATGGTGTCGGTGTCCCACAGGTTGCCCTGGCTGTAGCGCGGCAGGGGCCGGTCGGTCCCGTCCCAGTCCGGCGGGAAGACGTCGACACCGTTCACCTTGCTGAACGGCTCGGAGGCGTTGGCCTGTCCGTCCCCACCGATGAAGGTGGTCCGGAACTCGCCGACCGGGTTCGAGGCTGAGAACCCGAAGGGCAGCGAGGTGGTCATCGCCCCGCCGGAGGTCATGCCGTAGCCGTTGGCCACGACGACCTGGGTGAGCGGGTAGCTGGGCTTGTCGTAGACCACGACCAGCGAGGCGCCCTCGGCGAGCGGTGCCGCCGCAGACGTCTTGAACGGGTCGGCGCCGTCGTGCCGGCTCGACGCGAACCCCTTGAGCGAGTACCAGCCGTTGCCGGTCACGTAGCTGCCGACGTTCGCCCGGTAGGCGTAGCCGGTGGTC
Organism: Pedococcus bigeumensis; assembly: GCF_039531795.1. Lineage (NCBI taxonomy): Bacteria > Bacillati > Actinomycetota > Actinomycetes > Micrococcales > Intrasporangiaceae > Pedococcus > Pedococcus bigeumensis. The sequence continues at coordinate 1,601,368 of NZ_BAAAQS010000001.1, forward strand.
GTGCCGGCCCAGCACGGGCTGCCGCCCTGACCGACCTTGATGCCCCGGATGGGCAGTCCCTTGAACGTCCCGGCCGCGAAGGACGAGGACTCCCGGTTGCCCAGGATGGTCCAGTAGAGGTATGCCTCCACGACCTTGGCGCCGGACGGCACCCCGGACACGTAGATGGAACCGGCGCCGCGGTTGCGCAGGCCGACGCCCGAGGCGGTGTAGCCGCCGTGCACCGTCAGCTGTGCGTAGGTGGACGGCGCAGCGCCGGAGACGCCGCCGACGCCCGAGGTCTTCGAGCCGGTGGCGACACCCTTCCCGGGTGGCACCTTCGTGGCGGTGACCGTCGTGGTCGGCGCGGCGGTCGCGTCGACCACGGCCGCCTGGACGGGCGCTTTCACGATGCTGTGCGATGGTGCCGCCGAGGCGGCGGTCTGGGCCGTCGCGGCTGCCGCAGCAAAGGCTGCACCGGCCGTGACGAGCACCGTTGCGAGCCGCGCCGAACGGCGCAACCCGGTAGTGGTTGTTTTCATGTGCGAGTCCTCCCCGAGACTCCTGTGTGCCGTCCGTCGCCGACCCGCACCAGCCCTCCGGTCGTCACCGCGCCCCCTGCGCTGGTGGACGGCCGCGGACCGCGACGTCACGTGCACACCTCACCCTGTGCCGCGTCAGGGACCGACGGTGTCGTTCCCCCCCTGCTGGCGCAGCACCAATAGGTATAGAGGCACTAGCCTGCGTTCGCCATCAGTGAAATGACGTAGACGCTGCGTAGATCCTTCAACATCTACTGGTCGTGATTCACGACATGAAGACACCTCGCGGCGTGCGTCCACGGTCGTCCGCTTGCGGATCGGGCCGGCCCCTGCTGCTCCGGCGGTCACCCTGCTGCCCCGGTGTCTACCCAGGAGGGTCGTATGCCGCGTAGTCCACGCGCGTGACGGGCCGCGTCACGAGCTGCCCGCTCGGGTCGGGCATCGGCAGCGACCGCTTCCCCTGCACCAGCTGGACGCTCTGGGCGAGGCTGTTGGCCGTCACCGTGAAGACCAGCTGGGCCATGGCGAGCGACTGCTCGTGCACCGAGATCCGCTCGAACCCGGTCGGCAGCGTGATCCTGGCGACGCCGTCCTGGTCGACGACTCCCTGCAGTGGGGTGCTGGCGATGGGCAGGGCGCTGCGGATGCCGCGGGCTGCCATGGCGGGCGTGAGCGGCACGGCCAGCCCGACGAAGGACGGCTCGAGCCCGGCCCCGGGGGGCACCGTGCGGGTCAAGCGCACCAGGCGGTCACCCTGCACGAGGTAGACCTGCACGCTCAGCGGCACCCCCTGACGACTGGGACCCGACGAGGTGGACGTCGCCGTCGGAGCGGAGGCCGGGACGGGGCTTGCCTGCGTGCCGATCGAACACGCCGACAGGCCCAGGGCGACGGCGGCCACCACGCCGGCCACGCGGCATACCGGGTCAGGACGAGATGGTGGGCAGCTCGACGACAAACCGGGCACCTCCTCCCGGTCGTTCCTCGACCAGCACCTGCCCCTCGTGCAGCGCCACGTGCCGCTGCACGATGGACAGGCCCAGACCCACGCCGGTGCGCTCGCTCGAGCCTCCCCGCGCGAAGCGCTCGAACACGCGCGCACGGCGTTCGGGCACGATGCCGGGCCCGGCGTCCTCGACCACGATGCGCAGCCCGTGCGCTCCGGGCTCCACCCGGACGGCGGTGCATCCACCACCGTGGCTCTCGGCGTTGCCCACGAGGTTCGCGACGACCCGCTCGAGGCGCCGCTTGTCGACCTCCATGGTCAGGGTGGCGACGCCCGGGTCGACGGTGGTGACGACCCGGCCCGCCGCCGCATCGGCCGCCCGGCGCACCAGGTCTCCCACCCGGACCGTCTCCCGCACCACCTGGTCGCCGGCGTCGTGGCGCGAGATCTCGAGGAGGTCCACGACCAGTGCGCGAAACCGCTCGAGCTCGTCGGCCAGGAGGTCGACGGGCTCGCGCACCGACTCGGGGAGCTGCTCGCGCCGGTTCTGGATGACCTGCATCGAGTTGAGCATGGTCGTCATCGGGGTGCGCAGCTCGTGGCTGACATCGACCGCGAACCGGGCATCGGCCACGACGTGCCGCTGGAGGTCCTCGACGGTGCGGTTGAAGGAGCCGGCCAGCTCCTCGAGGTCGGGGTCGCCGTCGGCGTCAAGGCGCGCGGAGAGCCGGCCGGCCGCGACGTCGGTCGCCACCCGGTTGAGCTCGGTGAGCGGGCGCAGGGCCAGCCGGCTGGCGAACCGGCCGACACCCAGGCCGATCAGCACCGTGACGACCGCGGCCGCCACCAGGCCCAGGGACAGGGCCCGCGCCGTGCGCTGCATCTCGTCGAGGGAGTAGATCTCGAAGTAGCTGCCCCGGCCCTCGTCCAGCGGGAGCCCCACGGCGAGGTGGAGGGTGCCGTCGACGCGGATCCGCTGGGTGGCCCCCTGACCGCTGCCGACCAGGGTCACCAGCGAGGTGGGCAGGCTGGCCGGCCCGAGGCTCGGGGACGTGGCGTACCAGCGTCCGTCGACGTGGGCGAGGACCGCGGCCGAGTCGGTGCCCGGCACTCCCTCGAGCACGGTCGGCAGGTCGGCCACGCCGGTCGAGAGCGCCGTCTCCACCTCGCCACGGTCGAACGAGGTCTCGACGAGGGCAGTCTGTTCGGTCTGCGACACCATGGTGCGGGTCACCAGCGTCCAGGCCAGGCCGGACAGCAGCGCCGAGAGTCCCAGCGCCAGCAACCCGAACCCCAGCGTGACCCGCCCCCGCACCCCGAACCTGCGAGCAGGGAGGAGCCGACGCAGACCCGGCGATCCAGCGCCAGCTCCCCCGCCTGCCACTAGCCCGCCAGCCGGTAGCCCAGCCCGCGGGCGGTGACCACGTAGCGAGGGCTGGCGGGATCGCGCTCGACCTTGGTCCGCAGCCGGCGGATGTGGACGTCGACGATCCGCGAGTCGCCGAAGTAGCCGTAGCCCCAGACCTTGTCGAGCAGGTCCTCGCGGCTGAGGATGCGCCCCTCGGCCACGGCGAGCTCGGCCAGGAGGCGAAACTCCGTGCGGGTCAACGCAACTGGCTCTCCGTCACGGAGCACCACTCCGTCGTCGAGCCCGATCGACAGGTCACCCACCACGGGTCGGCGCGGGCGGTGGTCGACGGCAGGCTCGACCCTCCGCAGGAGCGCACGGATCCGCGCCGAGAGCTCCTTGGCGACGAGCGGCTTGGTCACGTAGTCGTCGGCGCCGGCCTCCAGCCCGGCGACCACGTCGTGGCTGTCCGACCGGGCGGTGACCATGATGACGGGGACGTTGCTGCGGTGCCTGATCTCACGACACACCGAGAAGCCGTCGGTGTCGGGGAGCATCACGTCGAGCAGCACGACGTCGGGCTCCTCACGCGGCAGGTCGGCCAGACCCTGCTCCCCCGTCGCCGCCTCGGACACGTGGTAGCCCTCGTCCTCCAGGGCGAGGCGGAGCACCCTCCTGACCCGAGGGTCGTCCTCAACCAGCAGCACGCGCCGCGTCACTCGGTCAGTATCACACCGTCCCCTCGGACCCGTCCGGAACTTCCTGTCGCCCATGGCGTTCCGTCACGCAATCGTCATGAAGCCCCTGGCCGTGTGACGAAGCATTTGCGGTCCCGTGACGCTTCCCGGCGCGCCCTCCCACGGGTGCGGCGTGGTGCCTAGTTTCGCAGTCGACCTGTCCTGCACGAGCGGGCAGACCATGCAACCAACCTCCATCCACCATCCGAGGAGAATGCGATGATCCCCAGGACACGTCGGCTCGCAGCGGTGGCCACCGCCTGCACTGCGAGCCTCGGACTGGCTGCCTGCGCGAGCAGCACCGGCACCACGAGCGGCACTTCGGCCAGCAGCGGCACGGCCGTCAAGGGCGGCACCCTGAACATGCTGGGAACCGGCGACGTCGACTACATGGACCCGAACGTCAGCTACTACTCGGGTGGCTACGTCGCACTGCGACTGTGGAGCCGTCAGCTCTTCACCTATCCCGCCATCAAGGACCAGGTCACCAAGGCTGCCCCCGACCTCGCGACCGCGATCCCGACCGAGGGCAACGGCATCAGTGCCGACGGCAAGACCTACACCTTCACCATCCGCCAGGGCGCCAAGTGGGACACCTCTCCGGCACGGCAGGTGACCGCCCAGGACATGGTCCGAGGGGTCAAGCGCACCTGCAACCCGGTCCAGCCGTTCGGCGGCCTGCCGGACTACGCCGACCTCATCGTCGGCTTCCAGTCGTTCTGCGACGGCTTCGCCAAGGTGGCCAAGACGCCGGCTGCCATCGCGGCCTACGTCGACAAGACCCCGGTGGCCGGCCTCCAGGCCAAGGACGACCAGACCGTGGTCTTCCAGCTCACCCACCCGGCCAGCTACTTCGTCGACATGCTCACCCTGCCGTCCTTCTCGCCGGCGCCCAAGGAGTACGACGCCTACCTGCCGGCCAGCCCCGAGCTCGCCGCCCACACCATCTCCGACGGCCCCTACAAGGTCGACTCGTACACCGCGACGAAGAAGATCACCTTCAGCCGCAACCCCGCTTGGGACCCCGCCACGGACCCGATCCGCAAGGCGTACGTCGACAAGGTCGTCATCAACGAGACGGTCAGCCAGGACTCGATCCAGCAGCAGCTGCAGACCGGCACCCCGAGCGCCGACATGGCCTTCGACACCTTCCCGCCGCCTTCGCAGCTGTCGGCCCTGATCGCGAAGAAGGACCCGCTGCTCAACCTCGGGGAGGGCTCGTCGAACAACCCCTACCTCGTCTACAACACCGTCTCGCCGACCAACAACAAGGCGTTGCAGAAGAAGGAGGTGCGGCAGGCGCTCTCCTACGCGCTGAACCGCAGCAACATCATCCAGGTGCTCGGCGGACCCAAGGTCAACCCGCCGCTCACCCACGTCCTGCCGAGCAACGTCGTGGGCGGTGAGCAGAACTTCGACCCGTACCCGAACGACCCGGCCAAGGCGAAGTCGATGCTGGCGGCCGCCGGCTACCCCAACGGCCTGACGCTGAAGATGTTGTACCGCAACGCTTCCGAGGGGCAGAGCAAGGCGTTCCAGACCGTGCAGCAGGACCTGTCGAAGGTCGGCATCAAGGTCGTCGGCGTCCCGTCCCCGAACGCTGACTTCTACACGAAGTACCTGCAGGTGCCGACCGTCGCCCAGCGCGGCGTGTGGGACATCGCGATCGCCGGCTGGGGAGCCGACTGGTACGGCAACGCGGCGCTGTCGTTCTTCAAGCCGCTCTACTTCGGCAAGGCGGCCTTCCCGCCGGCCGGCAGCAACTTCGGCTTCTACGACAGCCCGACGACCAACGCGCTGATCGAGCAGGCCTCGACGGCCAAGACCGAAGATGAAGCCAGGGTCCTGTGGGCCAAGGCCGACCACCAGGTGATGGACGACGCGATCTTCTTCCCGATCACCAACCCGATCACTGCGAACTACCGGGCGGCACAGCTGATGAACGCGGTCTACATCCCCGCCTTCCAGCAGTTCGACCCCGCGAACGTATGGCTCGCCGCGGGCAAGCAGGGTGGCTGAGGTTCCGTCATGGCACTGCTGGAGGTTCGCGACCTCGAGGTCGCCTTCAACACCGCCGACGGTGTCGTCCAGGCCGTGCGGGGACTCTCCTTCGACGTCGAGCGTGGCAGCACGCTCGCCATCGTCGGAGAGTCCGGCTCGGGCAAGAGCGTGGCGACCCAGACCATCGCCGGCCTCACCCGCGGCGCCCGGGTGAGCGGCACGGCACGCTTCGACGGCATCGACCTCATCGGTGCCGACCCCGAGGTGCTGCGCCGGGTGAGGGGCGCGCAGATCGGGATGATCTTCCAGGACCCGCTGTCCAGCCTGCACCCCTACTACACCGTCGGCTGGCAGATCGTCGAGATGATCAGGGCGCACCGCAAGGTGACGAAAGCCGCTGCCCAGCAACGGGCAGCGGAGCTCCTCTCGATCGTCGGCATCCCCCGGGCCGAGCAACGGATCCATGACTACCCGCACCAGTTCTCGGGTGGGATGCGCCAGCGCGTCATGATCGCCATGGCGATGGCGCTCGATCCGGCGCTGCTGATCGCCGATGAGCCCACGACTGCCCTCGACGTCACCGTCCAGGCGCAGGTGCTGGACGTGATGCGCAGCCTCCAGGAAAGGTTCGGCACGGCCATCATCCTCATCACCCACGACCTCGGCGTGGTCGCCGAGATGGCCGACGAGGTGGTGGTCATGTATGCCGGGTCGGTCATGGAGCGCGCACCTCGCCGGACCTTGTTCTACCGGAACCACCACCCGTACACCGAGGGACTGCTGGCGTCGCTGCCGTCCCAGGGCGGTACCGGTCAGCGACTGACGCCGATCCCGGGGTCGCCACCGTCGCTCATCAGCCTGCCGCCGGGCTGCCCGTTCGCCCCCCGTTGCCGGTATGCCTTCGACCGGTGCTGGAGCGTCGCGCCGCCACTCGACACCGTGCACGACGACCCGGAGCACCGCTCCGCCTGCTGGCTCGCCGACGACGCCCAGGCTCGCAGGGCGGCCCAGGCCCGCGATGCCGGTCCGGCTGCGAGCACCGGCGACCGCGCGCCGACCCCGGCCGGAGTCGGGTCATGAGGCCCGAGGTCCTCCTGCGCGCCGAGGAGGTCACCAAGTCCTTCCCCGTGCGCTCGTCTGGGCTGCGCCGCACGCACGACGTGGTGCAGGCCGTGGCGGGCGTCAGCCTGGAGATCCGTCGGGGCGAGACGCTGGGCCTGGTCGGCGAGACCGGGTGCGGCAAGTCGACCCTCGCGCGCTGCCTCGCCCGGCTCTACGACCTGACGTCGGGCACGGTGACGTTCGAGGACCGCGACATCAGCACCCTGTCCGGCCGCGAGATGCGTCCCCTGCGCCAGGACATCCAGATGATCTTCCAGGACCCCTACGGTTCGCTGAACCCCCGTCGGCGCGTGGGCTCGATCATCGGCGACCCGTTCGTCATCCACGGGATCGGCGCCGCGGCCGACCGCAAGCGCACCGTGCAGGAGCTGATGGAGCGGGTCGGACTCAACCCGGAGCACTACAACCGGTTCCCGGCCGAGTTCTCCGGCGGCCAGCGGCAGCGGATCGGGGTGGCCCGCGCGCTCGCGCTGCGACCCAAGCTGGTCATCTGCGACGAGCCGGTGTCCGCCCTGGACGTCTCGATCCAGGCACAGATCATCAACCTGCTCGTCGACCTGCAGGACGACTTCGGGCTCACCTACCTGTTCATCTCCCACGACCTCTCGGTGATCCGTCACGTGAGCGACCGCATCGCGGTGATGCACCTGGGCAAGATCGCCGAGCTCGCGCCCGCCGACCAGCTCTTCGACCACACCCGGCACCCCTACACCAGGTCTCTGCTGTCCGCCCTCCCCCATGCCGACCCGGACGTGGCCGACAGCCGGGAGCGGATCGTCCTGGTGGGAGACCTGCCCACCCCCACCAACCCACCCTCGGGGTGCCGGTTCCACACGAGGTGCCCCAAGGCCCGTGAGGACTGCGCGCTCACCGACCCGCCGCTCCAACCGGTGCTCGGGGACGGACCGGTGCACCTGACGGCCTGCCTGCACCCGCTCGCGGTGGGCGAGGACCTCTCGCTGGCCAGGCCCCGGGTCCGCGACACCGAGATCGACGCCCGGTCGAGCCGGGCCGAGGAGGCTGAGTCCGCATGAGCGACACCGCAGACGTCGTGGCCGTCATGAGCCCGTCGAGCGGCGAGCCCGACCCGTACACCACCACGCAGGCCACCGCGGCGACCGGCATCGAGGGCCGCACGCCGTGGCAGCTCGCATGGCAGCGGCTACGGCGCGACCGGGTGGCGATGGTGTCGCTCGTCGTGATCGGTCTCATCGTCCTGATGGCCGTCGCAGCACCGTTGGCCGCGCTGGTGACCGGGCACCCGGTCAACGAGCAGTACCGCACCACCGGGCTCACCCCGGACGGCCTCCCCCGCGGTCCCTCGAGCGAGTTCTGGCTCGGGACCGACGACCTCGGCCGCGACATCCTCGTCCGCATCGCCTACGGAGCGCGCATCTCGCTGCTCGTCGGGGTGGCCTCGACGGTCCTGACCGTGGTGATCGGGGTGGTGATCGGGCTGGCTGCCGGCTTCCTCGGCGGGCTCGTCGACACCGTGCTGGCCCGCCTCATCGACGTCGTCCTCTCCGTGCCCTTCCTGCTGGTGGCGATCGCGCTGGTCTCCATCACGGGGCCGAGCCTGCTCGTCACGGTGCTGGTGATCGGGTTCTTCAGCTGGGCGTCCGTGGCCCGCATCGTGCGGGGTCAGGTGCTGTCGATGCGGGAGCGCGAGTTCGTCGAGGCCGCGCGGTCACTGGGCGCCTCGAACCCCCGGATCATGTTCGTCGACATCCTGCCCAACGTGCTCGCGCCGGTGATCGTCTACGCGTCGCTGCTCATCCCTGTGGTCATCGTGGTCGAGGCGACCCTGTCCTTCCTCGGGCTGGGCCTGGCCCCGCCGACGGCCGACTGGGGCGGCATGATCAGCGAGGCCCAGACCTACTACACGACGTCCTGGTGGTTCGTCGTCTTCCCCGGCGCCGCGCTGCTGGTCACGACGCTGGCCTTCAACCTCCTCGGCGACGGCATCCGCGACGCCTTCGACCCGCGCTCCGAGCGCCTGATGGCGAAGTGAGGACGTCATGGTGCGCTTCCTGATCCGACGAGTGGCGCTGGGCCTCCTCGTGCTCTGGCTCATCACCGTGGCGGTCTTCGGCCTGTTCTTCGTCGCCCCCAACAACGTCGCCCGCACGCTCGCCGGCCGGCAGGCGACTCCCGAGACGGTCGCGGCCATCTCCCACCGGCTCGGCCTCGACCAGCCGTTGTGGAAGCAGTACCTCGACTTCGTGGGCAACGCCCTGCACGGCGACCTCGGCTACGACTACTACCACCAGGTTCCGGTCACGACGATCCTCGGGTCCGCCCTGCCGATCACCCTGTCCCTGGTGTTCGGCGCGGCATTCCTGTGGCTCGGCCTGGGGGTGTTCAACGGGGTCATCTCGGCCACCCACCCGCGATCGTTCACCGACCGGTCGCTCACCGCGCTGAGCTTGTTCTTCTACTCGACCCCGACCTTCCTGCTCGGCATCCTGCTGCTCTACCTGCTGTACTTCCGGCTGACCCTCGCGGGGCACACGGCCTTCCCGGCCGGGGGCTACGCGCCCTTCGGGGGTGGCCTCGGCCCCTGGGCGCAGCACCTCGTCCTGCCGTGGTTCACCCTGGCCCTGGTGTCGGCAGCGACCTACACCCGGCTGACCCGGGCCTCGATGCTCGACGTCCTCGGGGAGGACTACGTCCGGACCGCCCGGTCCAAGGGGATCAGCGAACGACGGGTGATCGTGCGGCACGGGTTGCGAGCGGCGCTCACCCCGATCGTCACGCAGTTCGGGATCGACGTCGGGTCGCTGCTCGGCGGGGTGGTCGTCACCGAGACCGTGTTCAGCCTCCCGGGGCTGGGCAAGACCGCGATCGACGCGATCAACCAACAGGACCTGCCGGTGATCATCGGGATCGTGCTGTTCGCGGCCGCCGCGGTCGTGGTCGCCAACATCCTCGTCGACCTGGCCTACGCGGTGCTGGACCCTCGCGTCCGCCTGCACTGAAGGGGGCGCACCCCTCTTACCCCGGCTCTTCTGGCCACCTGTGCCGCACCGGACCCCATTTCGCGCAGCTGGTGCCGCGCGGGTGGCCAGAAGTCGCTCGTGGACGCCGAGAGGCCCGGCCCCCAGGTGGGGACCGGGCCTCTCGTGGACTCCAGAAGCCGTGCCACGCGGCATACGAGGTATGCCGTGCGGCGTGGGCTCAGTTGCCGGTGAGCTTCTCGCGCAGTGCGGCGAGGGCCTCGTCAGAGGCCAGGGTGCCCTCGGACACCGGCGAGGCCGGGCGGCTGCTGCTGCTGCCCGTGTCGTCGTCGGAGTCCGCGGAGGACGATCCCGAGTCGGACGAGTAGGACGTCGCGGCACCGGCGTTGGCGGCTGCCTCGGCGTCGGCCTTGGTGGCCTCCTCGACCTGGGTCTTGTGAGCCTCCCAGCGGGTGTGGGCCTCGGCGTACTGCTTCTCCCACTTCTCACGCTGGGCGTCGAAGCCCTCGAGCCACTCGTTGGTCTCCGGGTCGAAGCCCTCCGGGTACTTGTAGTTGCCGGCCTCGTCGTACTCCGCGGCCATGCCGTAGAGGGTCGGGTCGAACTCGGCGACGGGCGCGCTGTCGTCGTTGGCCTGCTTGAGGCTCAGCGAGATCCGGCGACGCTCGAGGTCGATGTCGATGACCTTGACGAAGATGTCGGAACCGACCGTGACGACCTGCTCCGGCAGCTCCACGTGGCGCTCGGCCAGCTCGGAGATGTGGACCAGGCCCTCGATGCCGTCGTCCACACGGACGAACGCACCGAACGGGACCAGCTTGGTGACCTTGCCCGGCACGACCTGACCGATCGCGTGGGTGCGGGCGAAGTGCTGCCACGGGTCTTCCTGCGTCGCCTTGAGCGACAGGGAGACACGCTCGCGGTCCATGTCGACGTCGAGAACCTCGACGGTGACCTCCTGGCCGACCTCGACCACCTCGGACGGGTGGTCGATGTGCTTCCAGGACAGCTCGGACACGTGGACGAGACCGTCGACGCCGCCGAGGTCGACGAACGCACCGAAGTTGACGATCGAGGACACGACGCCGGAGCGGACCTGCCCCTTCTGGAGCTCCTTGAGGAACGTGGTGCGCACCTCGGACTGGGTCTGCTCGAGCCACGCGCGACGCGACAGGACCACGTTGTTGCGGTTCTTGTCGAGCTCGATGATCTTGGCCTCGATCTCCTTGCCCACGTAGGGCTGGAGGTCGCGGACGCGACGCATCTCCACGAGCGAGGCGGGGAGGAAGCCGCGCAGGCCGATGTCGAGGATGAGTCCACCCTTGACGACCTCGATGACGGTGCCGGTGACGACGCCATCCTCTTCCTTGATCTTCTCGATCGTGCCCCAGGCGCGCTCGTACTGAGCACGCTTCTTGGACAGGATCAGACGACCTTCCTTGTCCTCCTTCTGGAGGACAAGGGCCTCGACCTCGTCGCCGACCTTGACGACCTCAGAGGGGTCGACGTCGTGCTTGATCGAGAGCTCGCGGGAGGGGATGACTCCCTCGGTCTTGTAGCCGATGTCGAGCAGGACCTCGTCCCGGTCGACCTTGACGATGACACCCTCGACGATGTCTCCGTCATTGAAATCCTTGATCGTCGCGTCGATCGCGGCGAGCAGTTCTTCCTCGGTGCCGATGTCGTTGATGGCAACCTGAGGGGCGGTCTTTTCGACCGTGCTGGCAGTCATGTAGTAGGAACTCCGATGGTGGACAGTGAATAGAAGGTGTTGGTTGTGCTCACGCGAACCGGACCGCCGAACGGCGGCACGACGAAGCGCGCACACGGAAGTGCCTCCCTAGCCTACCGACGCCGTCCGTGCAGGGTCAAAACGCGAGGGGTATGCCGTTGAGTGAGTATGCGCAGGTCAGCCGTCGGGAGGCGGGCGCCGAGGAGACAGCCGCCGCCAACCGCTCGTGGTGGGACGCCGAGGCGGGCGACTACTACGCCGAGCACGGGACCTTCCTCGGCGACGCCGACTTCGTCTGGGGACCCGAGGGCTGGCGGGAGGACGAGCTCCGGCTGCTCGGCGACGTCGAGGGTCGCCGCGTGCTCGAGATCGGGGCCGGCGCCGGCCAGTGCGCGCGGTGGGTCGCTGCCGCCGGCGCCCAGGTGGTGGCCACCGACCTGTCGTCCGGGATGGTGCGGCAGGGGCTCGACCTCAACCGCAAGGCTCCGCAGCGGGGCGTCCCCTTCGCCCAGTGCGACGCGGTCGAGCTCCCGTTCGCCGAGGGCAGCTTCGACACCGTGTTCACGGCGTACGGCGCGATCCCCTTCGTCGCCGACACCGCGCGCCTGATGCGCGAGGTCGCGCGCGTGCTGCGCCCCGGGGGCCGGTTCGTCTTCTCGACCACCCACCCCTTCCGGTGGGCCTTCCCGGACGACCCGGGTGCGCGCGGCCTGACCCTGACCCAGTCCTACTTCGACCGCACGCCCTACGTCGAGGCCGACTCCGACGGCGAGGCCACCTACGTCGAGCACCACCGCACGGTCGGCGACCGCATCCGCGAGCTGGTGGCGGCCGGGCTCGTCCTCGTCGACCTCGTCGAGCCCGAGTGGCCCGAGCGCAACCAGCAGGCCTGGGGCGGGTGGTCGCCGCTGCGGGGCGGCTACTTCCCCGGGACGGCGATCTTCGTCTGCCTCCGCGCCTGAGCCGCCGCCGCGGCATACCTCCGCGGCCGGGGCCTCACCCGGGAAAGGGCGGCTCCGCCCCGGAACCGTTCCCGGGTGGAGCCGCCCTTTGTCCCTGGACCCGATAGAGGTGTGACAGGGGGGACCGATAGAGGTGTGAAAGGGGGGGTGGTGGCGGGTCAGACGGCCTCGCGGCGTCCTCGGGGGGCGCTCACCCGCACCGCCAGGAAGCCCACGAGGATCAGGATCAGCCCGAGGATCAGGAAGGTCAGCGGGAGGGTGGTGTGCACGAGCGCGAGCTTGGAGCCCTTGTCGCCGGCGTCCTTCGCGTTGGCCTTCACGGTCGCGTCGTCGTAGCCGATCGTGCCCTTCTGCAGGGTGACGACATCCTCGCCGTCCTTCTGGAAGCGGGTGTTGAGCACTTCCTCACCCTTGACGACGATGCCGGTGTTGGGCTCGACCCACAGGGTGCGGGTGTTCTCGTAGACGCGGTCGACCGTGATGTTGCCCGTCGCGTTGGGGTCACCGGCGAGCTTGGCCGGCACCTCCTGCTGGGTGTAAGGGGTGGCCGGGATGACCATGCGGTAGACGTAGACGTCGGTGCCGAAGAGCTTCTCGGTGCGGACGAACTTGGCGTCGACCGGCTTCAGCAGGGTGTTGTCCCACCACTGGTAGGTCTTCTTCTGCGCGTCGAAGGGCATCTTGAAGATGAGGCCCTTGTAGGCGGTCGCAGTCCGGTCGGCCGGGTCCTCGGTCGCGGCGTTGTAGGTGTCGCAGCACTGCACGGCCTCGCCGGTGGTGCGGTCCATCGCGACCCGCTGCAGACCGGCGGAGAGCACCACGCCGTTCTGGTCGGTCGAGCGCACGAAGCTGTCCCAGACGGCGACGTTGTCACCCTGCTTCGTCTGCGCGGCCTGGTCGGCCTTCACGAAACGGGTCGAGGTGAGGGTCAGGCCGGACTTGGTCGAGAGGTCCGAGACGTAGAACGCCTCCATGTTCTGACCCTGCGAGACCGACTTGGAGTACTGGTCGAGCGGAACCTTGGCCAGCGCCGGGTAGGCGTAGACCTTGAGCATCAGCGCCGAGACCAGGAGAAAAGCTCCTAGCCCCAACCCGATGAGACCGGCGACCTTGCGCATCCAGAACCCTTTCGTTGCGGTCCGACGGCGACCACGCAGCAAGGGCTGGCGCGGCTGGACCCCGGCGGCCAGCTGACTGATGACTATCCTGCGGACATGGCCGAAGCCGACCCCACTGGCGGGACTCTACCAGCGAGTAGGGCAACGGCGAGCGTACCTTCGGCGAACCCGCCGAGCGTGTCCCGTGACCTGCCGCGACTGGGCGCGCTGGACGGCCTGAGGGCCGTGGCTGCGGGTCTCGTGGTGCTCACGCACGTGGGCTTCCTGACCGGCGCGGTCTCCTTCGGCGTGGTCGGCCGGCTGCTCGGTCGCGGTGACCTCGGGGTCTCGATCTTCTTCGCCCTGTCGGGCTTCCTGCTGTATGCCGCGATGGGCCGCGAGTGGGCCAGGAGCGGGCGGGTGGACGTGCCGGGCTACTACGCGCGACGGGCGGTCCGGGTGCTGCCGGCCTTCTGGGTGGGGCTGCTCGTCGTCGGCCTCGCGGTGCGACCGCCCGCGCGGGTGTGGCTGGCCAACGCGTCCCTGACCCAGGTCTACGTCCCCGACGCGCTGCTCGACGGCTACACGCAGACCTGGAGCCTGGCGACCGAGGTCTCGTTCTACCTGGTCCTCCCCTTCGCCTTCGCGGCGCTGCGGCGGCGCACCGGACGGGCGTCGGTGGCACTGCGTGTGCTCGCGGCCAGCTGGCTGCTCGGGCTGGCCGCTGCGGTCGTGTCCGGGCTCGTGGAGATCGGTGGCCAGAGCCTGGCCGGGCGCTGGCTCCCGGCGCACTGGCCAGAGTTCGCGCTCGGGATGGCGCTCTCGGTCGTCCGCGACACCCCCGCCCTGCGTGCCCACCGCGTGCTGCGCGACCTCGCCGCCTACCCGGGAACCTGCCTGGCGCTGGCCGGTGGCGCGTACCTCCTGGCCACGACCACTGTCGCCGGGCCACTCACCCTCGGCCCCGTCGCCGGCACCCAGCTCGCCGGCAAGGGTGTCCTGGGGTCGGTGGTCACCGCGGGTCTCCTCGTGCCGCTGCTGTTCGGCGACGGGGGTGATGCGTTCAGCCGGGCGCTCGGGACGGCGACGGCGCGCTACCTCGGGCGGATCTCCTACGGCGTCTTCCTGTGGCACCTGCCCGTCTTCGAGGCGATCTACGCCGTGACGGGCATCGACTACTTCACCGGCGGCGCGGTCGCCCTGCTGGCCGTCGGGGTGCCCGTCACCCTGGGGCTGGCCGCCCTCAGCGAGCGTCTGGTCGAGCGTCCGCTGATGGACCGGGTGCACGCCAGGACGCGCTGACCAGGGCCAGGCCCGCCACGCACAGGAGGCGGAGGGTGCCTTCCAGAGCCGGGCCGCCAAGCCGTCCCGGGGCCCACCAGGCCTGGACGAGCCCCGCCACCGTCACCAGCCCTGCGACCAGCCCACCGACCACCAGGGATCGCACCCGGAGCGGGACTCGCAGCCAGGGGCCGACCGTCAGCAGGAGGCAGGGCACCGCGACGAGCGCGCCCCACCAGCCCGCGAGCAGGAAGCCCAGGAGCAGGGTCGCCACGGACCCCGACCCCGCCCGCACCCGCGCGGGCACCGACCAGCGCCGCCGCACGGACACCCGCGCCGCTCCTGCTGTTGCACCGGACCCGGTGACCACACCGTCACGCTGGCGCGAAGGCGTGAGCGCGCTGGCGGCGACCAGGAGCACGAGCACGAGGCCCAGCAGGAGCCCCCAGCGGTACGGGCCGTCCGGGCCGAAGGTCACCGCAACGGTCCCCCCGGCCCCTTCCGGCACGACGAACCCCTGCTTCCAGCCGTCCACCGTGACCGGGTCGAGGCGCCGCCCGTCGAGGGTCGCCCGCCACCCCGGGTTGGCGTTCTGGGGCAGGGTCAGGAGCCCGGCCGCGCCCGGTCCCACCTGGGCGGACAGGCTCCCGGCCGACGTCGCGGCCACCTCGACCGACCTGGCCGGGGTCGTGGTCGTGGTCGTGGTCGACGCGGACCCGTCGGTGCGGGTCAGGACCAGTCGGTCGGGGACGAACCCGCCCCACGGCGCGACCGCCACGCGACCCTCGGGAGCACTCATCCGCACCGGCGCGCAGGCCTCGTAGTCGAGCTCCCCGACTCCGAAGGCCGCCGTCCGGGGACCGCTCACCCGCGTCGGCACGGACACGCCCTCGACCAGCAGCTGGGGACCCGTGCCGCAGCCGGCGGTGATCCGCTCCGGCACGGGCGTCGGCTGCACACCGTCGATGACCAGCTCGCTGACCTCCATGCCCGCGGCGGGCTTGGCATCCCGCTCGGCATCCTGGCGCGTGGCCGCGAGCAGGAGGCGCACCCGCAGGTTGCGACCCGTGGTGGGACGGATGTCGAAGCTCCCGTCCTGCGCCACCTCGGCGAGCTGCACCCTGCCGTCCACCGTCACCTGGGCCGTCACGTCGCGCCCGGTGAGCCACTCCCCGCGGGTCTGCAGCTGCAGGTGGGCGACCGTGGTGGGCCGGGCGAGCCCCACCGACAGGGTGGGGGTGGCATCAGCCGGGTTAGGGGCCCAGGCCGTCGCCGGGTCACTGTCGAGCACCGCGCCTGGACGAGCCTGCGGCGCCCGCGAGAGCCGACTGCTGGCGGTCACCGAGCCGACCGCCCCCAGATCGAGCACCGCGTCGAGCCCCGGCCCGGGCACGGCGCCCAGGGTGCCGTGCACGGCATACCCGACCCCGTCGGCGACCGGGATGGTGCGGTCGAGGCCGGCGGCGTCCTCGGGGGCCCGCTGCTCGTCGCGGCATACGAAGGCGGCTCGGACGTCCACGCAGCCGTCGGTGCCGCGGTACTGCTCCGCCAGCACGAAGGCGTCTGCGGGCTCCGGGCTCTGGTGCGCCACGACCGTGCTCTCCCTGACCACCAGCCCGGGCACCCGCACCTCCGTGAGGCCGGTGACCAGCGCGTCGGCGCCGCGGTCGGTCGCGAGGATCTCGATGCGCAGCCGCGTCGTGGCGCCCGAAGGCAGGCCGGTCACCACCTGTGAGCGCCCGGTGGCGGCCAGCGGGACCACGGTGTCGCCTGCGTCCGTGGTGACCCGCACCCGTGTCGGTATGCCGAGGAAGTCACCGAAGCGGGCCTTGTCGGCGAGCGCGGAGACCTCGAGACCGTCGACCGAGCGCGGCCGGTCGAAGGTCATCGTCAGGGAGGGGTGTCCGTCCGCCGCGACCACCCACGCCGTGGTCGCGAGCCCGTCGACGGCGGAGAAGGGCCGGTCGGCCGGGTCGAGCCCGCCGGGGCCGGCGTCGGTCGCCAACGACCCCGATGCCCGGAGGTCGCGCAGCCCGGTCCAGGCGACCGTCGTGCGAAGACGCGGGTCGCTCCACGGCAGGTAGTCATGGGCGCCGGACAGGTCGGCGGCAGGCAGGGTCTGGCTGACATCCCTCCCCCGGATCGCGCCGAACGAGCGGTCGCGAGCCCGCAGGCCGTCGGTGACCACCCGCCGTCCGCCGGCCACGGCCGCACGCGCGACCCGGGCGGCCGAGGCGCTGCTCGCCGCGTCACCGTCGAACACCACGGGCCCGTCGAAGCCGGCCTCGCGCAGGTCGGGCAGGCTCTCGCTCGCCCCCGAGGCCGACCCGACCTCCGACAGCGGGGTGAGCGCGGCGGGAGGGGCGGGCGAGCCTGCGATCGCGTAGACCTCCACGGGCCGCAGGCGTCCGCCGGTGCCGTCGACGAAGGTGTCGCCGAACGCCGCCACCTCCTTGAGCGTCGGCGTCCGCGAGATCGCCGAGCGCGCCACCGACACCGGCACGCCACCGGTCGAGGACGTGTCGAGGTCGTTGCGCAGGACCACGTGGCGCACCCCGGCCGAGCGGAGCACGTCGACGACGCCCCCCAGGTCACGTCCGGTCTGCAGGCGCGTCTCGACCGAGTCGAGCAGCCGCACGGTGTTGGCAGGGGTCAGCGGCACGGCGTCGCGGACCGCGGTGCCGGTCGAGGTCTGGGTGCGGAGCACCAGGTCGAGGGGCCGGCCCCAGGTGTACTCGTCGAAGTTGGACGCGGGCACGACCAGGGCGGTCCCGCCGCCCGGTTGCCGGTCGAGCCACCGGCCGGCCTGGCTCCACTCCTTCGGCACCGCGACGAACGAGCCGCGCGAGGCGAGCTGTCCGGCGACGCCGGGCAGGACCGGGCTCAGCGCCGCGGCGCACGCGGTCAGCGCTGCGATCACCACCACCGGCCGGGCGGCCCGGGCCGGCACCAAGGGGGCCCGACGGTCGCGCTGGACCAGCCGGCCCACGAGGTGGGCGAAGGCCACCGTCAGCGGCAGTCGCAGCAGCGGGTCGGCCTTGTGCACGTTGCGCAGGGGCGCCAGCGGCCCGTCGAGCAGGTCCTGGACGAGCGGTCGGAGAGGGCTGTCGAGGGGGCCGCTGTGCGGCAGCGCCAGGACCAGCACCCCCAGGAGGGCGAGGCCGACGAGGTATCCGCGGTGCGGCAGCCCGCGCAGGGTCAGCCCGGCCAGCCCGATCGAAGCGGCCAGTGCCGTCCCGGTGACCAGCCCCGGCCCCGCGACGAGGTCGTAGCCGGCGTTCCACCAGGGCCCCGCCTGCGTCACGAGGTGGCCCAGCCAGTGCGACGTCCCGCGCAGGTCGTCGAGCAGGCTGACCGTGCGGGTCACCGTGTCGGAGGACTCGATCCAGTCGAGGAAGGGCGGCGAGTAGCGCCCCAGCACGACGAGCGGCACGGCCCACCAGGCCGACGCGGCCGCCACCGAGCCGGCCCACCACCAGCTGAGGGGGGTGCGCCACCAGCCGCGCCGGGTCACCAGCCACAGGCCGGCGGGGACGACGGCGAAGGCGGTCGCCGTGGCGTTGACCCCGCCGCAGCACAGCACGGCGAGCGCTGACAGCGCCGCGGCCCGACGGGCTCCGAGCCGCCCCTGGCCCGCGAGCACCAAGGGCAGGAGGATCGCGGGGGCGAGCAGCGCGGGGGCCGACTCCGACGAGATCGGGCCGAGCGTGCTGACGACCCGCGGCGACAGGGCGAAGGCGACGGCGACGACCTGCCGCGTGACCGGGTCGGCGACGCGCCAGGCCGCCAGCAGGGCGCGCATCGCGAGGAAGCCGGCAGTCAGGAGCAGCGCCCACCACAGCCGCTGCACGACCCACGGAGCCGCGACCAGCTGGCCGAGGGCGGCGAACGGACCCATCGGGAAGAGGTAGCCGTAGCCCTGGTTCTGGAGGACGCCGAAGGTCGTGCTCGGGTCCCACAGGTGCAGGGCGCGGGACATCAGTCCCCACGGGTCGAGCGCGAGGTCGATCTTGGTGTCGGCGACCACCTTGCCGGGCTGCTGTGCGAAGGCGACGGTCCACAGCACCAGCAGGCAGGTCAGGGTGCGGGCCCGGTCCACCAGGGAGGGGACGGCCCGGGCCGGGGCAGCCCGCACGCCAGCGGGTCGGCGTCCTGCGGTCACAGGTGGAGCGGTCACCGGCGCCGCAGCACCATCATGAGGTTCCAGGTCGCGACCTCACGCAGCACCGGCACCTCGACGACGGCGCGCGCCCAGTCGGGGTGGTAGCGCGGCGAGAGCTCCTCGACGACGAGGTCCGGCTGGCGCCGGGCCCACCGGACCCCGTCGCCGACCCTGGTCGCGAACATGGTCGTCCCGTACCGGTTCTTGGGTGGGTGGCCGTGCCCGCGCTCGTAGCGTCGCGCGGCATACTCGCCGCCGAGCACGTGCCACGGCGAGGTCTCGTGGCCGCCCCAGGGTGACGCCCACGCGGTGTAGGAGATGAACACGAGCCCGCCCGGGCGCACGACGCGCACCATCTCACGGGCCACCACGCCGGGCCTCGGGACGTGCTCCATGACGTTGCTCGACATGACACAGTCGAGGCTCGCGTCGGCGAACGGCAGCCGCTCCCCCACTCCCACCACGTCCGGGGCCGCGGCCTCGGCGAGGTCGCCGACGGCGACATCCAGACCGACGTAGCGCGCGCCTGCGCCGTCGAAGGCGGCCGCGAACTGCCGTGGCCCGGCTCCCACGTCGAGGACCGTCGAGCCCGCCAGCTCGGTGTACCCGGACAGCAGCGCGACGGTGTCGTCGGCCAGGTCACCGTAGAAGCGGTCGGGGTCGGTCTGCTCCACCAGGAAGGACCGGAAGAGGCGGAGCGACCGACCAGCGGTGCGATACCGTCGCGTCGGTCGCTGATTCACCCGTGCATGCTAGCCAGCCGGACCTCGTGGTCCGTTCGGGCGTGCCCACACCACCAAGGATTTCTGCGTGCGCAACCCGTTGTCCGTCGTGCTGCTCAACTGGCGGGACATGAACCACCCTGAGGCCGGCGGCTCCGAGAAGTACCTGAGCGAGGTCGCGACCGGGCTGGCCGCCCGCGGCCACCGGGTCACGGTGCGCACCGCCGCCTACCCGGGCGCGCTGCCGCGCGAGACCGTCGAGGGCGTGCGGTACCTGCGCCGCGGTGGTCGCTACGGCGTCTACCTGCGCTCGTTGGCTGCGCTGGCGCTGGGCCGGCACCGCGCCGACGTGGTCGTCGACGTGCAGAACGGCGTCCCCTTCCTCAGCCCCCTCGTCCGGTCCGGCCGGCCGGTCGTCAACCTCGTGCACCACGTCCACCGCGAGCAGTGGGGCGTGGTGTTCGGTCCCACCGTCGCGCGGGCCGGGTGGTTCCTCGAGTCGAAGGTGGCGCCGCGCGTCTACGGTCGCAGCCCCTACGTCGCCGTGTCCGAGTCGACTCGCGACGAGCTGGGTGGGCTCGGCGTCGAGGCCGCGCGCGTGACGGTGATCCACAACGGCACCGACGCCGTCGCCGACGAGCACGTCAGCCGAGCCGACCACCCGGTCGTGGTGGTCCTCGGTCGGCTGGTCCCGCAGAAGCGGGTGGAGATCGCGATGCAGGCGGTGCGCGACCTCGCCGTCGACCGACCCGACCTCGAGCTGTGGGTCGTCGGCTCCGGCTACTGGGACACCGAGCTGCACCGCGTCGCCGACGAGCTCGGGATCCGCGATCGCACCACCTTCACCGGGCACGTCTCGGAGGCGGAGAAGCACCGACTCCTCGCCGAGGCGTGGGTGCTGGCGCTGCCCAGCCTCAAGGAGGGCTGGGGTCTGGTGGTCGTGGAGGCCGGCGTGCACGGGACGCCCACCGTGGCCTTCGCCGACGTGGGCGGCCTCAACGACTCGGTCCGCGACGGTGAGACCGGGGTGCTCGTCCACGGAGGGCAGCGCGAGTTCACGTCCGCGCTGGGCCGGCTCCTCGACGACCACGACGCCAGGAACGCCATGAGTGAGCGTGCCGTCCGGTGGGTGACGAGGTTCCGCTGGTCGGAGACGGTCAGCCGGTGGGAGTCACTCCTGTATGCCGCGGCGGCGCGAGAGCTCGATCCCCCGGCCGGACCCGGCCCCGCCGGGGACAGCGAAACGGACCACTGACCGAAGTCAGCAGCCCGCTTGCGGAGAAGGTGCGGTCAGTTGCCGTCGTAGTTGACGACCGGCGAGTTGTTCGCCGCGACGGACGGGGTCAGCGCCGCGGTGCCGCCGAAGATGGCCAGCAGGGCGAGCACGGCACCGGTCACGAGGGCGGCGATGCCGCTGACAGCAGTAGTCATGGGCGAAACCCTACCAGCGAGTTCGGTTCGCTCCGCGTTTTCCCTTGAAGCCGCGCCGGCCCGCCAGGACGAGCCACGTTGCCAGTGTCGCGAGCGTCACACCCCACCCCGTCGCCGAGCCCGCGCCGTCTCCTGCCCCGGTCGCCTCGGTCGCCTCGGTCGTCCTGTTCGACCCGGTCGTCGCCCGCGACGGGGCTGGGACCTCGACGACCAGGACGTGTGCCGTGTCGGCCAGGACCCGTCCGGCACCACTGGGTGGCGTCGGGGTCGCGAGCCCGGTGTCCTTCTCGACGACGACGTAGCGAGCCCCCTGGGCCACCACCGCGTCCCAGGGGTCGGTGCCTGCGTCGATGGCGGCGGTGACGGCTGCCGACCGCGGGCTCTCCCCTGCGATGCGGCCGGTGCTGAGCGGCAACGAGTCGTCGTAGAGGACGCGCTGGTCGACCATGCGGGGCACCAGGCTCAGGCTGACTCGCGCGTCGTTCCAGCCATAGCGGCGGTACTGCCGCCACGGCAGAAGCGCGACGTCCCCCGCGGGGGCGCTCGACAGCCGGGCCGCGGCCTGGCGCAGGTCGGCCGGCACCGTGACCGCCTCGACCCGACCCCGCTCGCCCCACACCAGCGAGGGCAGCAGGAGCGGCGCCACGACGGTCAGGCCGATGGCGGGCACGAGGGCAGCACCGCGGTGGCGGACCAGCCCGTCGACGAGGAGTCCCACCCCGGCCGCCCCGAGGACGACCCAGGGCGCGACGACCTTCTGGCTGTCGCGGAGCAGGGCGCCGCCCGGCACGTCGGCGAGCCTCGACCAGGCGTCCGCGAGCCCCGGCGTGCCGCTCGCGAGGGCCAGGAGCAGACCGAGCAGGGCCACCGCGACCAGGACCAGCACGGCGGCGTCGAGGCGCTCGCCGAGCGCGGCGGTGGGGCCGTCGTCGGTCGAGCCACGACCCCGACGGGCAGCGAGGGCCACGGCCACCACACCGGCCGTCAGCAGGACCGCGGCCGCTGCCGCGATCGGCGCGACCCCCCGCTCGGCGGGGTATGACGCGGGGTTCCAGAACCCGCCACCCCCAGCCAGCGAGACGGCCAGCCCCAACGGGCCGTCGGCCCGTGCGGCGAAGACCGTGAACCCCGCAGGGTCCGAGGCCAGCCCGCCCCACAGCGCGGGCACCGCCCACGCGGCCGCAGCCCCGGCGACCAGCGCGAGCCAGGCGAGCACCGCGCGCCACAGGGGGCGTGGCAGCAGCAGCAGGACCACGACCGGGGGGCCGACGATGACCAGCGAGTTGGCGCCCCCCACGGCCCCCAGCATCGCCCACCCGCCCAGCGCGGTCACCCCGCCCGACCCGCCCCGGACGCGCAGGGCGGCGCGCACCGCCCAGGGCAGCACGGCATACCCGAGCAGGACGGTCCACTGACCGATGACCAGGCGCTCGGCGACGAAGGGGTTCCACACAGCGGCGACGGCGGCGGCACAGGTGGCGAGCGCACCGGCCCCGGGACGGAGGACGCGGACCAGCGCCGCAGCACCGAGGCCGACCAGGACCAGCGCTCCCCCGAGGACGAGCTTCTGCGCCACCCCGGGAGTGAGCAGCAGGCCCAGGAGCCAGGCGGCCGCGTCGCTCGGGACGGCACGCGGAGCAGGCGTGTCGACGCCGGTAGCGAAGGGGGTGAGCCGGGCGTCGGGCGACCACGCGAGGTCGTAGGCGAGGACCACGCCGGGACGCAGCGCCGGACCCAGGACGAGCATCGCGACGCCCAGCACCACGGCCGCCTCGACGATGGCGCGGGTCGAGGGGCGGGCCACACCGGGGAGGCTATAGCAACGCCCCGAGCGGGCAGGCTAACCTCTGCCGAACCCACCCGGAGGACAGGTGCCCAACCCAGCAACCCCGACCAGCCCACGCATCACGACGTTCGACGGACTCCGCGGCATCGCCATCGTGATCGTCGTCCTCTCGCACGGCTGGACGCTCTGGCCGACGGACCACCTGAATCGGATCCCGGTCCTGCGGGGTGTCTTCAACAGCGGCAACACGGCCGTCACGGGCTTCTTCGCGGTCGGCGGCTTCCTCCTGTGCAGCGCGGTCCTCGCCGGAGGGGACGGGCCGGGGCGGATCCCCTGGCGCCTGGCCGCGCGCCGGTTCATCCGGCTGAGCTCGCAGGTGTACCCACTGCTGCTGGTCGTCGCCGTCGTCAGCCTGCTCGACCCGACCGACCCGGCCACGGACCAGACGAACCGGCGCACCTTCTGGTCCGTCGCGACCTACACGTGGAACTGGTTGCTGCAGACCGACTCCGCCGAGGCCCGCCAGGACCTGGGGCACCTGTGGTACGTCTCGGTGGACCTGCAGGTGAGCCTGCTCCTCGTCGTGCTGGTCTGGGTCCTTCGTCGTCGGCTCCCTGTGCTGCTCGGCGTCCTCGCCCTCGGCGTGGTGGTGGTCATGGTCTGGCGCGCGCACATCCTCGACGTCGAGGGGTGGGTGAGCGCTTCGCTGCGGACCACCACGCGCTGCGACCCGATCCTCGGCGGCGCCCTGGCTGCTGTCGCGACCCGTCTCCATCCCCTCGGCGAACGCGCCGCCCGACTGCTGGCCACCTCCGGGGCAGTGGGGCTCGTCATCGTCGTGGCCAGCGCGGGGGGCGCCGGCGACCTGGCGTACCTCGGGTGGGCCGGAGCTGCTGCAGTGGTCGCCACCGTCGCACTCGTCGCCGGGCTCGCGGCACCCAGCCGTCCGCTCAGCCGTCAGCTGGGACTGCGCTCACTGCGCAGGCTCGGCACGCTCTCGCTCGCGCTCTACGTCTGGCACTACCCGGTGTTCTGGGCGGTGGCGCGACACTCCCACGGCTGGAGCTGGGTGCCCAGGACGCTGGTCGCCGTGGCCCTGACCGCCCTCGTCGCGGTCGTGACCGAACGACTCTGCGAACGTCCCACCCAGGGATGGCTCCGCCGCCCCCGCGCCGAGACCGCGACTACCGCGTCCGTCGCCTCGTGAGCCGGCTGATCCGCTCCAGGAGCCCGCTGACGTGCTCGTCGGAGATGCCGAGCTTCCGCTTGGCGCGGTCGTAGAGGTCGACGGCGCTGCGGTCCACGGCGATCGCGGCACGCTTGATGCCGGCCTCGTCGGGTCGGGCCCGGTAGTTGGTCGACCTGCGGACCGCGTGCTCCTCCTCGGTGAAGTAGTAGAGCGCCATCGACCTGCGCGCCACGTCGTCCGGGCAGGTGAGGGCGTCCGGGTGACCGTGGAAGCTGTCCTCGTTCGTCGTGAAGATGAGCATCCGGTTGCCAGCCGGCTCGACCTTGGCCTGGGCCGCGGTCATGTCCTTGTCCCAGAGCTCGAGCTTGCCGCCCCACTCATCGCGCCACTCCTCGTTGAGGTAGAGCAGGATGTTGACCCGGCGGCTCCAGTGCTCGTGGACGTGGTGGGTGGTGAAGTCGGCGTGGATGTTGAGGTGTCCGCCACGCAGCGTCTGGTGCAGGCCACCGCCGTCCATGCTCCAGTCGGGCAGCAGGCCGGTGATCCCGGTCAGCTGCTCGAGGAACCCCACGAACTCGGGAGAGACGAACTCCTTGGCCACCTCGGTCAGGGTCGGCCCCCAGGTGTCGGGCTGGGTGTTGCCGTACTTGGTCTCGTTGACGTGGAGGTAGCCCTTCCAGAAGGGGTCCCGCATGGCAGGGAACTCGGTCGCCGCGCGGGCAAAGGCGTCCGCGAACAACACGTCGTCGAGCACGACGTGGGGAAACGGCTGGGCGGAGCGGTACTGCTCCGTGAGCTCAGGCAAGCGCGCCTGGAGCGTGCCGAGGTCGACGAGGGCGGCGGTCATGGCGCGGAGTATGCCAGAACGTCCTGCCGCCTCGTTACCAACGGGTAAGATTCCCCGAGCCCACGGCAGTGAGAGGCGAGTCGGCACTCCACGGGGCAGCATGAGAGGGATGACAGTGGCGTCAGAAGACGTGGGCTCCGCCGAGCCGGGGGCAGTGCGGATCGGTGTCCTCGTGGTCGCCTACAACGCCGCCAGCACCCTCCGACAGACCCTGGACCGGATCCCGTCCGACTTCCGCGACCAGCTCGACCACGTCCTGGTGTGCGATGACGCGAGCGTCGACGAGACGTACGAGATCGGCCTCGAGTACAAGTCCGGCTCGACCCTCCCCCTGACCGTCATCAAGCACGTGGAGAACCTGCGTTACGGCGGCAACCAGAAGTTCGGCTACCGCTGGGCGATCGAGGAAGGGCTCGACATCGTGGTCCTCCTGCACGGCGACGGGCAGTACGCCCCGGAGGTGATGGAGCAGATCGTCTCGCCGCTGATGACCGGCGAGGCCGACGTCGTGATGGGCTCGCGCATGATGAAGCGCGGCTCGGCCCTCAAGGGGGGTATGCCGCTCTACAAGTACGTGGGGAACCGCATCCTCACGCGCTTCCAGAACGCCGTGACCGGCGCCTCGCTGACCGAGTGGCACAGCGGCTACCGCGCCTATCGCACCGACGCCCTGCGCGACGTGCCCTTCGCCGACTACTCCAACGACTTCGACTTCGACACCGAGATCATCCTGGGCATGCTCGCGGCCCGGAAGCGGATCGTCGAGGTGCCGATCCCCACCTACTACGGCGACGAGATCTGCTACGTCAACGGCTTGTCGTACGCCCGCGACGTGGCCATGGACGTGCTCCGCCACCGGGCCCACCAGATGGGTTTCGGGGGGTCGACGCGGGGTGGCGTCGACACCGAGGCCTACGAGGTCAAGCACAGCGCGCACTCCTCGCACGGCCAGCTGCTGACCTGGCTGACCGGCATCCCGGCGGCCTCGGTGCTCGACGTGGGCTGCTCTGACGGGCTCTTCGCCGGGCTGGTGCGCTCGATGGGGCACCACGTGGTGGGGGTCGACCTGGTCAAGCACGAGGGCATCGGCCAGCGGATCGACGCCTTCGTCGAGGCGGACCTCAACCAGGGGCTCCCGAGCGAGGCAGGGTCCGGCTACGACGTGATCGTGGCAGGCGACGTCCTCGAGCACGTGATCGACCCTGACTCGCTGATGGCCGACATGGTCTCGCGCCTCGGCGACGACGGCTCGATCCTCGTGAGCATCCCCAACTTCGGCCACTGGTACCCGCGTCTGCGGACCGCGTCGGGCAACTTCGACTACGACCAGCGCGGCCCCCTCGACCGCGGCCACGTGCGGTTCTTCACCCGCCGCAGCTTCGAGCGCCTCATCGCCCGGGCCGGCCTGCGGATCGTGGAGCGGCGGACCGTCGGTTCACCGCTGGACGTGCTCGAGCGGGGTGGCAACCCGGTCGTCGGTCGGGTCGCCCGGTTCGCGTCGGCCGTCGACCGTGCGGCGGTCCGGGTCTGGCCCACGCTGTTCGGCTACCAGTTCCTCTACAAGCTGGAGCGAGTTTGAGCTCCCATGCGCGGCGGCGACCGCCCCGGGAGGGGGTCGCCACGGCAACGGGACTCGTCCTCGGCGGCATCCCCTTCTTCCTGGCACTGCTGGACTACCGCGTCGACCTGCTGCGCACGGCCGTTTCCCAGCGCTATGCGTCGAACTTCTTCGACATCCAGGCCACGGCCTTCCTGCACGGCCACCTCGACGTGCCGACCGGCGCGTTGGGGATCGAGGGCTTCGTCATCGAGGGCAAGACCTTCATGTACTTCGGGCCGTTCCCGGCCCTGCTGCGAGTCCCCGTCCAGCTGGTCACGCACGAGTTCGACGGACGCCTGAGCCTGGTCTCCATGGGGCTCGCCTGGGTCATGTTCGCCGTCTTCGCCCAGAAGCTGCTCTGGCTGCTCAGGGAGCAGCTCCGAGGCACGACCCCGCTGACCCGGTTCGAGTGGGTCAGCGCTGTCGTGGTCCTCGCGATGGCCACTGGCGGCAGCACGCTGACCTTCGACGCCTCCCTCCCGTGGGTCTACCACGAGGTGTACCTCTGGTCCACGGCGCTGCTCGTCGGCTCCTGCTACTGGATGCTCCGGCTGATCCTCTCGCCCGACCGCCGATCCGCGCTGTGGCTGGCCGCCCTGATCCTGGCCGAGGGTCTCACGCGGACCCCGGGCGGCTGGGCGATGGCCGGCACCACGATGCTCCTCGGCGCCACCTTGGCGATCCGGCACCGCCGCCGGCTCGGCCTGACCGTGGTCGCGGCCGGCGCCGCACCTCTCGCGGTGGCCGTCGTCTACAACGTGGTCAAGTTCGGCCACCCGTACCTCTTCCCGCTCCAGTCGCAGGTCTGGACCCAGGTCAACGCGCACCGCCGCGAGGCCCTCCGCGTCAACGGTGGCACCATCACCGGCTCCCAGTTCTTCGAGACGTCCCTGGTGAACTACCTGCGGCCGGACGGGATCCGGTTCGTCGACTACTTCCCCTTCGTCACGCTGCCCGCGAAGCCTGCGCAGGCCTACGGCGGAGCGTTCCTCGACCAGACCTACCGCACCGGAAGCGTGACGGCCTTCATGCCCGGCCTCCTCGTCCTGACCCTCATCGGCCTGGTCGCCCTGGTGGTCATGCGGTCTCGCCCCGGCGTCGTCGCGGCGCGCTGGCCGATGTTCGCAGCCGTGGGCGCGACCGGCGGCATCATGGGCTACGGCTACCTGGCCAACCGGTACACGAGCGACTTCGTCCCGATGCTGGTCCTCGGCGGGTTCGTCGGCCTCTGGACGGTCGTCGGCCTCGTGCCGCTCGTCCGCGCTCCACGCGTGGCGGTCGCGACCGCCTTGGGCCTGCTGTGCGCGTTCAGCATCGTGTCCCAGCTGGCGACCGGGAGTGCGGTGGCGGCCCAGACATGGGGAGGTGACCGGCTCGCGGACTACCTCATGGTCCAGCAGCGGCTGCGTCTCGGGGACGGGTCGTCGTCACCGCCGCTGACCCGCTCCGACTCCGTGCCCCAGGGCGGGCAGACCGACCAGCTCCACATCAGGGGCGAGTGCGCCGCCGTCTACCTGAACACCGGCGACCGGTACGAGCCGTGGACCCTGGTCGAGCAGCGCGACATGGTGGCCACGGTCAGTCCCGTCTTCGAGGACTACCGCCCGGGCACCGTCGGGCTCTTCCGCCAGACCGGTCTCGAAGACCGCCTGGTCGGCGTCGAGTTCGACAGCAAGCTGCCCGAAGCCCGCCTCGTCGTCGAGGACCCGGACGGCAACTTCTACTCACCCTGGTTCGAGGTGGAGCGGGGACGTCCCTTTACCGTGACCGCCCACACCACGCCCGAGACCGGCCAGACCCGTCTGCGCGTCGACGACGCGTCGGCCTACGACCTCTACCTCGCCACGAGCGAGTGGAACGCGGACTGGTACAACGTCCAGGCCGCGCTGTCGTTCACCGGCGCCGCCGAGCACGGCAGTGTCAGGCATGCCACGGTCTCCTCCGAGCTCGGACCCGTGCCGGAGCTGTGCGCCCACCTCGATGGACTCGACGGATGGAGCGAAGCAGCCGCCGGCCGCTCCTAGGACTTCCAGAGTCTGCGACAATCCTGCCCATCTGCGGCGAAATGCCAGCGGGCAGAGACTTCCGATAGAAAGGCCCGATCTCCGTGGCCACCGAAACAGACCACGAGGTCGAAGAACGCCACCGGGCGTCTCGACGACACGCCTCACTGGGCCTGCGCGAGTGGGGCCGGGTCAGGCGAGCGCTGCCCGCTACGGTTCTGGCACTCGGGATCGCTCTGCAGGCCCTCCTCCTCGTGGGCTTCGCGCGTCAGTTCTGGTTCGTCATGGACGACTGGGACTTCCTGTTGCTGCGCGGCACCATCCCCGCAGAGTCGCGAGGGTGGCTGGAGCCGAAGAACGGGCACTGGTCGACCCTGACCATCGCCATCTACCGGGCCCTGTTCGCCCTCTTCGGTCTGCGCACCTACCTGCCGTATGCGCTCGTGACCATCGTGTTCCACCTGGCCATCGCAGCCCTGTGGTACGTCATCCTCATGCGGCTACGCGCGCGTCGAGTGGCTGCCCTGGTCGGGGCCTGGGTGATCCTGTTCCTCGGGGTCGGCGGCGATGCAGTCATGTACTCGGCTGCGATGAACCACCTGGGGTCACTGCTCCTCGGCCTCAGCGCGCTCCTGCTGGTGCTCTCCGAACGTCACCGGACCTGGGTGGTCGCCATTCCCCTCGTGGGCGCACTGATGTTCTCGAACACAGGCGTGAGCGCGGTCTTCTTCGTGGTGGCGTTCGTCGCGATCCGACACGGGCTCCTGCGGGCCGCCCGGCTGGTGGTGGTCCCCGCGGCCGTCTACCTCCTCTGGTACTCGCTGTACGGACACGTTGAGGCGGGTGCGCAGATGCCCACCGGCGTGTGGGACTACCTGAAGATCCCCCAGCTCGTCTGGCAGGGCATGTCGGCCGCGATGGGCAACGCGCTGGGGTATGCCGAGGTCGGACCCGCCGTGCTCGTGGCCCTCCTGGTGGGCACGGCTCTGGTGAAGAGCCGCAAGGAGAAGCTCAAGCAGCTGGCGTGGGCCGGCATCCTGGCCGCCGTGTTCATGAGCACGACGCTGTCCCTGTCCCGCCAGTTCGTGGCGCCGGACACGGGTCGGTACTCCTACTACACGATCGTGTTCCTCGTCCCGGCCGTCGCGCTCTGCATCGAGGGGGTCAGTCGGCTCGCCGTCGAACCGAAGTGGTTGCCGGCGCTCATCGCAGCCGGCCTGCTGGGCGGCTACGCCGTCAACGGGGTGCTGGCTGAGCGCACCTTCGCCGACACCTGGGTGCCCATCACGCGCCCGTGGCCCGATCGCACCCTGGGCATGGTGGCTGCCGTGGACGCGGGCGAGCGCAGTCTGAACGACTTCTCGGGCGACTTCTACAACGGCGACATCAACCCACAGCGGATCACCGAGCCGGCCATTCGCCGGGCGCTGCCTCGAGGCAAGGCGACGCCCCAGGGACGCATCGACGCGGAAGGCCTGTTCATGGTCCGCGTCGGGACGAAGAGCGCGGTCCCCGCCACCACCGGCGGTCTCGACCAGATCGCGGGGAGCTTCACCACGCCGATGAAGCCGGGCGCAGGCTGCCACACCTACCAGGCTCAGGGGCAGCGACCGGCTCTGGTCCTCGGCACGGGTCAGGGGAACGAGATCACCGTGACGAGCCAGAGCACGGAGGTGGTCACCCAGATCCTGCGTGGGCAGAACCTGGCGAGCGTCCAGCGCACCTGGACGGTCACCCCGGGGACCATCTACGTGTCGACCACGGCCAAGGAAGCGCTGGTGTTCGTCACGCTGAACGGTGCCGGGGAGTACACGATCTGCAAGTCCTGAGCCGTCAGTGCGCCGCGTCGAACCAGGAGCGGCCGACCCCCACGCTGACGTCGAGCGGGACGTCCATCTCGATGGCACCGCCCATCTCCTTGCGCACCAGCGCCTCGACGTCGGCCGCCTCGCCGGGGGCGATCTCGAGGACCAGCTCGTCGTGCACCTGCAACAGCTGACGTGAGCGGGCGCCGGCCTCGGCCAGCGCCTTGTCGACCCGCAGCATGGCGAGCTTGATGATGTCGGCGGCCGACCCCTGGATGGGTGCGTTGAGGGCCATCCGCTCGGCCATCTCGCGACGCTGGCGGTTGTCGGAGGTGAGGTCGGGCAGGTAGCGCCGCCGTCCCAGCATGGTCTCGGTGTAGCCCGTCCCCCGCGCCTCGGCGACGACCGAGTCGAGGTAGTCCTTGACCCCGCCGAACCGCGCGAAGTACTCGTCCATCAGACCCTGCGCCTCGCCGGTCGAGATGGTGAGCTGCTTGGACAGCCCGAAGGCCGACAGCCCGTAGGCCAGGCCGTAGGACATCGCCTTGACCTTGGAACGCATTGCCGACGTGACGTCCTCGGGCTCGACCGAGAAGACCCGCGACCCGACGAAGCGGTGCAGGTCCTCCCCCGACCGGAACGCCTCGATCAGCCCTTCGTCACCGGACAGGTGGGCCATGATCCGCATCTCGATCTGGCTGTAGTCGGCGGACATCAACGACTCGTAGCCCTCGCCCACGATGAACACCTCACGGATCCGGCGCCCTTCGTCGGTGCGGATCGGGATGTTCTGGAGGTTGGGGTCGGTCGAGGACAACCGGCCCGTCGCGGCGATGGTCTGCTGGTAGGTGGTGTGGATGCGTCCGTCGTCGGCCACGGACTTGAGCAGGCCCTCGACGGTGACCCGCAGCCGGGACGAGTCGCGGTGCCGCAGGAGGGCCTCGAGGAACGGGTGCTCGGTCTTGGTGAACAGGTCGTTGAGGGCGTCGGCGTCGGTGGTGTAGCCGGTCTTGGTGCGCCGGGTCTTGGGCAGCCCCAGCGTCTCGAACAGCACCACCTGCAGCTGCTTGGGCGACCCGAGGTTGATCTGGTCGCCGCCGATCGCGTCGTAGGCGTCCTGCTGCGCCTCACGGACCTTGGCGGCGAAGTCGGCCTCCAGCCCGGTCATCACGTCGACGTCGGCGGCGATGCCGGTGCGCTCCATCCCGGCCAGCACCTGCTCGAGCGGCAGCTCGACGTCGCGCTGGAGCGAGGTGCCGCCGGTGGCCTCGAGCTGCTCGGCCAGTGAGCCGGCCAGGTCGAGCACCGCCCGGGCCCGGACCATCGCGTCCTGCGCGCCGGCGTCACCCTCGTCACCGAAGTCGAGCAGGCCCTGGCCGGAGTTGTCGGACTCGGCCCGCAGCTCACGCCCGAGGTGGCGCAGCACCAGGTCGGCCAGGTCGTAGGACCGCTGGTCGGGGCGCACGAGGTAGGCCGCCAGCGCGGTGTCGGTGGCGATCCCGGCGACCGGCCAGCCGCGCGCAGCCAGGGCCAGCAACGGTCCCTTGGCGTCGTGGAACACCTTGGGCCGGTCGGCGTCGGCCAGCCACGCGCCGACCGCGGCCTCGCCCGCCGCGTCGAGCGCCGTCAGGTCGAGGTAGGCCGCCGCGCCCGCGTCGGTGGCCAGCGCGAGTGCCGTGGCGTCACCGGTGCCACGACCCCAGTGGCCCACGAGGTGCACGCCCACCGAGGTGCCGGGCGCGGCATGCTCCTGCAGCCAGCCGGCCACCTCGTCGGAGGCGAGCAGCGCGCCGTCGAGGTCGAAGCCGTGGTCGGCTTCCTCCTGTGGCGTGTCGAGGTACTCGAAGAGCCGGTCGCGCAGCACCCTGAACTCGAGGCTGTCGAAGACGGCGTGCACCTGCTCGCGGTCCCAGTTCTGCCGCTCGAGCTCGGCGATGCTGACCGGCAGCTCGAGGTCGCGGACGAGCTGGTTGAGGCGGCGGTTGCGGAGCACGCCGTCGAGGTGCTCCCGCAGCGACTCGCCCGCCTTGCCCTTGATCTCGTCGACGTGGGCCACGACGCCGGTGAGGTCGCCGTACTGGGTGAGCCACTTCGCGGCGGTCTTGGGCCCCACCCCGGGCACCCCGGGCAGGTTGTCGGAGGACTCGCCCACGAGTGCGGCCAGGTCGGAGTAGCGCTCGGGCAGGACGCCGTACTTGGCCTCGACCGCGCCGGGGGTCATGCGGGCCAGCTCGGAGACGCCCTTGACCGGGTAGAGGACGGTGCTGGTGTCGGTGACCAGCTGGAACGAGTCGCGGTCACCCGAGCAGATCAGCACCTCCATGCCCTCGGCCAGGGCCTGGGTGGTGAGGGTCGCCAGCACGTCGTCGGCCTCGTAGCCGTCGACCTCGACGTAGCGGATCTTCAGCGCGTCGAGCACCTCGTGCAGCAGCGACACCTGGCCGTGGAACTCGTGGGGGGTGACCGATCGCCCCGCCTTGTAGTCGGCGTAGACCTCGGTGCGGAACGTCTGGCGCGACACGTCGAAGGCCACGGCGAGGTGGGTCGGTTGCTCGTCGCGCATGACGTTGATCAGCATCGAGGTGAAGCCGTAGACAGCATTGGTGTGCTGCCCCGTGCTGGTCGAGAAGTTCTCGGCCGGCAGCGCGAAGAAGGCGCGGTAGGCAAGGGAATGACCGTCGAGGAGCAGGAGGCGACTCACGCATGGCAGCCTATTGCGTATGAGTGACAGCCCCGCGACCACCAGCCCCCCGAGCGCTGGCCCCACCCACCCCGAGTTCGCCGCCGCCCTCGAGGCGATGCTGGCGATGAACCCGAGCTCCCTGCTCCACCGCATGCAGATCGAGGTGCTGGAGGCGTCGCCGGAGCGCCTGGTCGCCCGGATGCCCGTCGAGGGCAACACCCAGCCCTACGGCTTGCTGCACGGGGGCGCCTCGGTCGTGCTGGCCGAGACCCTCGGCTCGATCGGCTCCGCGCTGCACGCCGGGCCCGACCGGATCGCCGTGGGCCTGGACATCAACGCGACGCACCACCGGGCCGCGCGGTCGGGCTTCGTGACCGGCACGGCCACCGCCCTGTCCCTGGGCAACACCTTGGCGTCCTACGAGATCGTCATCACCGACGACCAGGACCGGCGCACCTGCACCTGCCGGATCACCTGCCTGCTGCGCGACGCCGCCCCCGGCGCCTGACGCCACCCGCGACCCACCTGCCGCGTCACCACCCGGGCAGGCACGCCGAGGGGGTATGCCGTGCACACGGCATACCCCCCCGTCGTCGCGTGCTGTGGTGGCTCAGCCGGCCAGCCGGCTCTCGGCGGTCGCGGTGGCGGTCGCCCGGGCCCGCAGTGAGCGGCGGCGGTGCAGCAGGGCCTCGATGGAGTGGTGGCGCGGCTCGTCCTGACCGAGCCGGCGGCGCAGGGCGGACACGCTCGTCACGCGGCGCACCATCTGCGAGGAGAAGCCGAGCCGGGCGAAGAAGCGGTTGGCGTCGCGGTGCTGGGCCGGCACGTTGCAGCCGATCTGCTCGCACCCGCGGGAGTCGGCGTAGAGGGTGACGGCGCTCATGAGCTGACGGGCCACCCCGTGCTTGCGTGAGTCGGGCGCGACGTAGAGCTGGTCGATCGTCACGCAGGGAGCGTCGGTCAGCGACGAGAACGGGCTGGTGGCCGCGACGGCGAAGCCGACCGGCTGGCCGTCGGACATGGCCACGTAGGCCCGGACGTCCTCGCGGTGCAGCGCGGTCGAGATCCTTCCCTCGGAGGCGGCGCGCGCGACCACCTCGGGGCTGACGCCGGCCTCGACCCGGGAGCTCATCCAGAGCTCGGTGAAGGAACGCTCCTCATCCGCGGAGACGCGCCTGACGCTGATCACGGGACGGCTCACCGGGGTTCCTCCATCGTCGCTCTGGACCTGCTCACCACTGCAGACGGCTCCCCCGATGGCCGCGGTGCCTCGAAAGGCGACCGAGACTGGACTCTAGGCCCATTCGAGGGCCCTCGTGAAGGGTTCAACGACTTTCCCGTGTTAACTCTTGCCACTGCCGTTGTTCCACGAGTGTTACCTGACGGGCCGGCGCCGATTCGTTGCTTTGCCATCGTTTCACGCCGTCCTCGCGGACTGGTCACGCGGGTCCCCCGGGCGGCTCCGCGCAGGGTCAGACGGACCGCTCGAAGACGTAGTCGTCCTCGTAGCGGTCGCCCACGAGGAAGCGCTTCGTGCCGACCTTGACGAAGCCGCTCTTGGCGTAGAACCGCTGGGCCCGCTCGTTCAGCTGGTTGACCCCGAGCCAGACGGCGACCGCACCACGAGCCCGGGCTCCCTCGATCGAGGCCGCCATCAGCAGCCGGCTGGTGCCTGCGCCGTGGTGGTCCGGCAGGACGTAGATCTTGCTCAGCTCAGCGGTGGGGCGCAGGGACAGCGCGGCGCGGACGTCGGGGTCGGCGGGCTCCCCGTGGACGACCATCGCGTAACCGGTCACGAGCCCGTCAGCCACCGACACGTAGAGGTCGCGCCCCGGGTCGGCGAGGTAGGCCTCGAAGCGCTCCTGCGACAGCACCTGGGCAATGAAGGTGTCGATCGCCTGCTGCGTGACGTGCGGGGGGCAGGCCAGCGCGAACGTCGCCGCCGCCACCTGGGCCAGCACGGCAGCGTCACCCGCACCTGCCGGGCGCACCACCACCTCCACGCTCAGGCCTTGTCCATCCCGGCCACGACGGCGTCGGCCACCTCACGCATGCCGAGTCGACGGTCCATCGCGGTCTTCTGGATCCAGCGGAACGCCTCGGCCTCGGTGATCTTGAGCTTCTTCATCAGGACGCCCTTGGCCCGGTCGACCGACTTGCGGGTCTCGAGCCGCTCGCCCAGGTCGCTGATCTCCTGCTCCAGCGCCTTGACCTCGGTCCAGCGGTGCCGGGCGATGTCGATGGCCGGCGCGAGGTCGGAGGCCGTGAACGGCTTGACGATATAGGCCATCACCCCGGCGTCGCGGGCCCGCTCGACGAGCTCGGTCTGGCTGAACGCCGTGAGCATGACGACGGGGCAGATCCGGGCGGCGCCGATCTGCTCGGCGGCGGTGATGCCGTCCATGACCGGCATCTTGACGTCCATGATCACCAGGTCGGGCTGCAGCTCGGTCGCCATCTCGACGGCCTGCTCGCCGTTGCTGGCCTGGCCGACCACGTCGTAGCCGGCCTCGACGAGCATCTCCGCGAGGTCGAGGCGGATCAGCGCCTCGTCCTCGGCCACCAGGATCCGGGTGGGCGCCTGCGAAGGGGTCGCCGGCTGGGTCGTCTTGCTCGACGGCTCGGTGGCCGGCTCGGTGGCCGGCTTGCTCGTCGGCTGGGGCGTCTTGGTGTCACGGGTGTCGCTCACGGAAACGAGCCTAGGGGACGTGCGTTAACGGCAGGTTGCGGCGTCCACCCGCGCGCCGCCCGGAGGCGGACCGACGGTATGCCGCGGGGGCACCGTTCGCGGCATACCGCGCTCTGGTTGTGGACGCGTCGAAGGACGAGAATGGACCCGGTCCCGGAGCCGACCGGGCGCCCTCGTCCGTCGCCGCTCGGCTGGTGGTGGTCCGGCCGTCCGTGGCATGGCAGTTGGAGACGTGGCAAGTGCAGAACGTGGTGGCTGAGGCGCACCGTCCGCGCCGCCGACCGACGTCCGCGTCGATGCGCGTGGTGTGGATGCTCGTGGCGTTCATGGGCGGCGGCCTGCTCGGGCTGTTCCTCGTCCTCCCCCGCACCCGGATGCTGCGCCCTCGCCGGGTGCTCGCCTGCGACCTGTGCCAACGCCGGCACCGACGTCTGCTGGCCGCGATGGTGGTCCTGGCGCTCGTCTCGGTCGCCGGGTTCGGGCTGCGACTGTCCCAGCGCGCCCGTGAGCTGCCGGCCTGCGCCGCCGACACCTCGATCGCCGAAGGGCGTCGCGTCATCGACCCCCGCGCGCCGAGTCCGCCGCCGATGTGGTCGACGGTGCGCTCGGTGATGACCGCCCCCGTGAGCGGGCTCGCGCTGTGGTTCGCCGAGGCCCGGGGCCGGGGCCTGTGCAGTGTCGGCGACCCGCCCATGACCCTCGCCTTCGTCCCGCAGGCGGGCGGGCACATGGGCAGCATGGTCGGCGAGGTCTTCCTGGCCTCGCCGGTGCCCCGCATCAACCCGGTGCGCGCCCGCGACCTGGCCCAGCACGAGTCCCGGCACGTCGACCAGTGGGCCGTCTGCACCATTGCCGGGGGGATCGCATTGCTCCCGGTCCTGTACCTCGTCGACGACACGCTCTACCCGGGGTCGGAGAACCACTTCGAGCAGGCCGCCGGTCTGTTCGACGGCGCGTACGGCCCACCACCCGATCCCCCTCGTGGTCCGCAGGGGTGGGCCATCGCGTTGTGGGTCGGCGTGATCGTGCTCCTCACCCGCCGGCGGATCCGGTGGGCGGTCAGGACCCTCCAGCGCCGGACCAGGGTCCCCGACCCCGCGCGGTGCGGGGTCCACACGACGGGGTGGCGCTGAGCCAGCCGGTCGTGCCCCCGAGGTCCGCAGCCGGGCCCAACGTCCCTGTCGGGCGGAGGGGACACCCGACAGGCTTGGAGGATGGTCACACCGACCCATGCGTCGTCGCCGGTCGTCCCGTCCGGGTCACGATGGTCGACGATCCGGCATCGGGTGGTCTGGATCGCGGCCGTCGTCCTCGGCGTCACTCTGCTTGCGCTCGGCCTGCCCAGGGTGGCGGGGGCCAGCTGGCACCAGATCGGCGATGTGCTGGGCAGCCTCACCGTGACCGAGGAAGCGGCGCTCGTCGCGGTGTGGCTGGCTGGGCTCTGGGTGCACACCATCGCGCTCTCCGCAGCCCTTCCCGGGCTCTCGCACCGACGGGCCTTCTTCCTCAACATCACCGGCAGCTCGGTCTCGAACCTCCTGCCCCTGGGCGGCGCCGCAGGTTCGGTCGTCAACTACTGGGCGGTCAGGAGCTGGGGCTTCAGGACCGCCGACTTCATCCGGTGGGCGCTGGTGACGAACATCTGGGACGCCCTCAGCCGGCTGGCGGTGCCCGGTGTCGCGCTGGTCTGGCTGTCCGCCACCGGATGGCCCTCGACGTCCTTGCGCGACGCCGGACTCGGAGCCTCGCTGGTCCTGCTGCTGGCGTTGGCCCTGACGGTGGCTGCCCTCAGGATCGAGTCCTGGGCCCGGACCGCGGGCGCCGCCCTCGACCGGCTGGCTCGCGTGGTGCGACGGTCGCCTCCGCCCGGGACCACCTTCGCCGAGCTGACGGTCGCGGCCCAGCGTTCGATCACCGAGCTGGTCGCGGACGCCTGGCAGGCCCTGACCGTGGGCAAGGCCGGGTACGCGGCCCTCCAGGCGGCACTGCTCTGGCTCTGCCTGTCGGTCGTGCACGTCCAACCGCCCGCGGCCGTGATCTTCGCGGCCTTCGCGCTCGAACGGGTGCTGTCGCTCGCCGTGGTCTCCCCTGCGGCGACCGGGATCGTCGAGCTCGGCATGACCGGCTACCTCGTCGGGGCGGGCGCGGCCCCTGCCGGCGCCGCGGCCGCCGTGCTGCTGTACCGGATCCTGGTGGTCGGCATGGAGGTCCCCGTCGGCGGCCTGCTGCTGCTGTGGTGGCTGGCCCGCCGGATCCGGGGCAACGTGGGACCAAAGGCCCTGCTGGGTCGAGGTCGGTCTCGCTTGCATGTCATGGAGAAGGCGTTGAACGAGCCGAGGACTCCGTGAAGCACAGCACGTCGGACGAGACACGCGAACAGGGGCCCGTGCTCCCGCTGACCCACCTGTCCGTGCGCGAGCTCCTGAGCGACCTCACCTCGTGCGAGGACGCCCTCCGCGAGGACCCGTCAGGGGTGGCTGACGCCGACTCGTCTGCCGTCGCCGCCGACCGTCGCGAGCTCCTGCACCAGCGGGAGCAGATCGTGCGGGAGCTCCGTCGTCGCAGGCACCTGCGTGGTGCCGGGCAGGCCGAGCGGCGACGTTCTGCTGCCTGGCCACCCCCGCCCTGGTGATCGCAGACGTCGGCCAGGCAGCGGCGGTGTCGGCTGTCCGGGGTATGGCGGGACTTCCTGCTCTACGGCGCGGCCGCGCCCAGTCCGACACTGACGGTGTGCGGACGGTCGGCGTCGAGGAGGAGCTGCTGCTGGTCGACGAGAGCAGTGGGCAGCCGGTGCCCCGCGCCTCCGAACTCCTGCGCGGCCGGAACGGCGGGAGGCTCCCCGGACGCGAGCTGCGCGGACTGGTCGCCGAGCTCCAGGAAGAGCAGCTCGAGACCAACTCCCGCCCCCACGTGAGCCTGGCGGCGCTCGGTGCCGAGCTGGTGGGCTGGCGGCACCGAGCCGACCAGCTGGCCCGGCAGGCCGAGGCACGGGTCGCGGCCCTGGCGACCTCGCCGCTGCCGGTCTCGCCCACCCTCCTCCGGCACGGCAGGTACGTGCGGTTGCGGCGCCTCTACCGGGCGTTCGAGGAGGAGCAGCTCACCTGCGGCTGCCATGTCCACGTCTCGGTGGAGTCGCCCGCCGAAGGAGTCGGCGCCCTCGACCGGATCCGGGTGTGGCTGGCGCCGCTGCTCGCCCTGACCTCGAACTCTCCCTTCTGGCAGGGCGCCGACACCGGGTACTCCAGCTATCGCGCCCAGGTGTGGTCGCGCTGGCCCTCGGCCGGACCCATCGACGTGCAGGGCAGCCCCGAGAGCTACCACCGCCTGGTCGGCGACCTGATCACCTCCGGGGCGATCCTCGACGCCGGCATGGTCTACTTCGACGCCCGGCTCTCCGCCACCTACCCGACCGTCGAGATCCGAGTGGCCGACGTCTGCCTGCACGCGGAGGACGCCGTGGTGTTCGCTGGGCTCGCGAGGGCCCTCGTCGACACGGCGGCCCAGGAGTGGCGCGAGGGCGCCGAGGTCCCGCAGGTGCCCACCACCCTCCTGCGAGCCGCGGCCTGGCGGGCCGCACGATGGGGCCTGAGTGGGGACCTCGTGCACCCGGTGGACTGGGTGCCGCGACCAGCCCGGCTGGTGATCGCCGACCTGCACGAGCACGTGCGCCCGGCCCTGCAGCGCCACGGGGACGACGCGCTCGTCGGCGACGGGCTCGAGCGCCTGTTCACGAGGGGCAACGGGGCCCAGCGCCAGCGCAGCGTGTGGGCCGGCCAGGGCTCGCTGTCCGCGGTGGTCCGCGACGCGGTCGAGTGCACGCACGCCGTCGCCTCGCCGGCGACGGGGTGACCGTGCAGACGCCTGCGGGGCGGTCTCGGCCGTGAGCCAGCGCCGGACGGCCTGACCGCACCACGCAGGAGAGGTGCGGCCGGATGCGGACCCGAGCAGGGTGCTCAGGCAAGGACCGCTGCGGGAGCCGGGAAGGGCGTGCCGTTGGCGACCTTGAGCTGGCTGAGGGTGCGGTCGTGCAGGGCCGTCAGCCGGCGCCGGTCGAGTCGCTCGCAGACCCAGTCCCAGTGCAGCGAGCACCAGTCGCCGACCTGGATGCCACTGGCCAGGCCGAGACCGTCCATGCGCAGGACGGCACGCTCCTCGCGCGCCTCGGCGAGCAGCAGCCGGCGGCCGTCCCACCACAGTGGCCGGGAGCGGACGATGGCCTCACCACCGACCACGTCGAGCACCTGGCCCCAGCGGACCCGGCACCGGTCGAGGACCCGAAGGGGCTCGTCGACGCGGCCCTCGCGCAGCAGCCCGAGCCAGGGATAGACACCGAAGACGTGGAACGAGTGGTGCGGGACCGCCCCGGCCGGCACTGCGTCGAGGAGCCGCGGCCAGGACCGGCCCGCCCTGGCGCGGAACCGGACCTCCAGGGAGTCCCCCAGGAGCCGAGGACCCACCCGGTCGAGCAGCTCGTTGCCGACCCAGTAGGCCTCCACGACCCGGGGGTCCAACGGGTCGCCGATCCGGTTGGCCGAGGCGATCAGCTCGAGGTAGGGCCACGCGCCCTCGAACCCCCGCGCCAGTCGACGCAGGTCGGGGTCGTCCACCCCCGCGGCCACCTGCTCGAGCAGCTGGCTCGACTCATCGGGGCCGCAGTAACCGAGCGCGTTCGGCGGGTAGGCGTAGGCCGCGAACTGCAGGGCACCGCTCACCGTGGGCAGCACCGGCACTACCTCGGCGTCTCGACGCGGACCGGTGCTCCTCCGAGCGGCCCGGCGCGCCAGCCCAGCCAGGCCATGGTCACGCCTCCGAGCACCACCATGGCCAGCCAGGGGGTCTGGGGCGCCAGCGTCGTGCCGTTCACGGCCGCGCTGAGGAGGGCGGTGACGGGAGCCGCCAGCACGAGGACCGCGGTGACGTCGACGGCTTGGGCCCGGGCCAGCGCGGCGAACCAGGTGGCCACGTACCCCGCGAGCAGGGCTCCTGTCGCGAGCGCCCAGCCGACCTCGGCACCGGTCAGCGAGACGAGCGCGCCCAGCTGGCCGCGGACCGCGAGCCAGCCCAGCAACGCCACCGAGCCCAGTCCCATCCGCGCCACGCCGACCGTCCACGAGGAGACTCCGGCGAGCAACCGTTTGGCGACGACCACTTCCAGCGACCACAGGAGCGTCGCGCCGAGGATCATCAGGCCCGGCGTCCCGAACGACTCCGGAGCGCCCCCTGCGAGCCCGACCTGGCCCACGACCAGCAGCGCGATGGCCAGCCAGTGCCCCCACTGCAACCGCTCCCTGAGGAGAGGCACGGCGAGCAGCGCGACCCAGAGCACCAGGGTCTTGTGGACGAACGCCGCCTGTGGGCTCGACGCCCTGGCCAGTCCCTCGAAGAAGAGCACGAAGGGGACGCTGCCGCCGATCACACCGATCGCGCCGAGCGCCAGCCACTGACCCCGGCGCGTCGGTCTGGTCAGCCGCGCGCCCCTGCGGCCCCCCACCCCGACCAGCGCGAGCAGGATGACCGCGGCGACGAGGTTCTTGCCAGTGGTGTAGACGGTGGAGCTGCCGAAGGCCTTCACTCCATAGCCGTTGAGGAAGACCGAGACACCGCTGATCGCCGCGGTGGCGAGCGCCAGGAGTATGCCGGTCCGTCGGGTGGGGTTCATTGCTCGTCCTCCGTCGTCGTCGCCTTCATGGTCTGCGGGTCGGCCGTGGCGCGGATCGCGGCGGCCTCGGCGGCCTCCGTCGCAGTGACGCGACTGAGTGCGAAGCCCGAGTGACAGACCACCCAGTCGCCGGCGGCCACCGGCTCCTCCAGGGTGAGCAGCGAGACCGTCGTGGGCCGGCGGCCCGCTCGGACCAGCGCTCGGGGGCCGGGCCCGACCTGCAGCACCTCAGCGAGCTCACCCAGGCACATGGTCGTGTCCTTCCCGGCGGTGGGCGTTGCCCTGCCTGCTGAGCGAGACCGCGCCCAGCACGGCTTCCAGGGCGTCGGGCAGCGCAGCCGCCACCTCAGGGGACAGCGGTGCGCCGTGCTCGAAGGCTCGGGCCTCGATGCCGACGATCGTCAGCCGCGGCGGCAGCCGGTGCAGCGCTCGTCCGAGCTCGACCGCCTCGGCCACTCCGAAGGCGTGCGTTCCGCCGCGCCCCGTCCACCGCCACGCGGACGCGGGCAGGGGGTCGAGCCCGGCTCCGGTCTCGAGGATCGTGAGGGTGCCCGCGGCAGCCCCCGAGCGGACGGCGTCGATGACGACCACCGGGTCGGAGCCGGACCAGAGCTCGATCAGGTCGGTCGGGTCCTCGTGCACGATGACGGCCACGTGCGGCAGGCCGAGCGCGGTAACGGCGCCGGCGACCTTCGCCCCGATCGCGTCGTCCCCGCGGTCGGGGCTTCCCACTCCCACGACGAGGGCCCTCGCTCCCACTCCTGGTCCCGGTGGGGACGCAGGGTCCGGACCTCCCGTCTCCCGGCGGGTCATGTGCGGTCCACGGTCAGGTCGAGGAAGTGCGTCGCGCAGGAGATGCACGGGTCGTAGTTGCGGATGGCCTGCTCGCAGCGGTGCAGCAGGGCGTGGTCGTCCAGCTCGGACCACGCCTCCACCATGGTGCGCAGGTCTGCTTCGACGCTGCGCTGGTTCTGCGACGTGGGAGGGACGATCTGGGCGTCGCGGATGATGCCTGCCTCGTCGAGGACGTAGCGATGGAACAGCACACCCCGAGGAGCCTCGCTGGCGCCGAAGCCCTCCCCCGCCCTCGCGGGGACGGCCACGTTCGGCGACGCGCTGCCAGTCCAGCCGTCGATGATCCGCAACGCCTCGGTGAAGGCCTCGACCAGCTCGACGGCCCGCACCACGATCGACCGGAACGGGTTGCGGCAGGTCGCCCCGAGCCCTGCCTCGAGGGCTGCGTCCTTCGCGACCGGTGAGAGCCGGTCGGAGTTGAGCGAGTAGCGGGCGAGCGGCCCGACGACGTATGGGTCGGCCGCACCGTCGAGGGTGGCGTGCAGGGCGTTGGAGTGCGCGACGTGGACCTCCTCGATGTGCTTGGTGAAGTCCTGGACGGCGAAGGCTCCTCCCGACGACGTGACCACGCTGCCCGACTCGATGGGGTAGCCCACCTCGGAGCGGAGCGCGAGGTACTCGTAGGGCTGTTCCAGGTCGGGGAAGTCGAACCCGGAGACCAGTCGCACCGTCTCGATCGCCTCGTCGCGGGCGCGCTCCAGCTTCGGGCGCACCGCACGGAGCTCCTCCCGCGTGGGCATTCGGTAGAAGCCGCCGACGCGCACGTTGACCGGGTGGATCGAGCGCCCACCGACGGTGTCCATCAGGTCGTTGCCGGCCTTCTTCATCCGCAGGCCCCGCGCCACGACCTCGGGGTGGTCGGCGGCCATCTCGATGGCGCCGTCGTAGCCGAGGAAGTCGGGCGCATGCAGCAGGAAGATGTGCAGCGCGTGGCTCTCGATCCACTCTCCGCAGTACAACAGGCGGCGCATCAGCCGGATCTCCTCGGTCACCTCGACGCCGCAGGCGTCCTCGATGGCCCAGCAGGCGCTCATCTGGTAGGCGACCGGGCAGATCCCGCAGATCCGTGCCGTGATGTCGGGTGGCTCGGTGTGGGCGCGCCCGCGCAGGAAGGCCTCGAAGAACCGCGGCGGTTCGTAGATCCGCAGCTGCACGTCGGTCACCACGCCGTCGCGGTACTCGATGTGCATGGCGCCCTCGCCCTCCACCCGCGCCAAGGTGCCCACGTGCATGACGTGGCCGCCGTCGGTCAGCTTGTGGCTCATTCGCCTGCCTTCCCCTCGACGGCCTGCGGGACCCCTGGCTCGTGGCGCTCGCTCTCGCGCCGGAACGGTTCG
The DNA here is from genome assembly GCF_039531795.1 of Pedococcus bigeumensis. Classification (NCBI taxonomy): domain Bacteria; kingdom Bacillati; phylum Actinomycetota; class Actinomycetes; order Micrococcales; family Intrasporangiaceae; genus Pedococcus; species Pedococcus bigeumensis. Next base: position 1,644,840 of record NZ_BAAAQS010000001.1, read on the forward strand.
GAGGCGGCGTTGAAGGTCCGGTAGACCCGCATCACCTCCGGCTCGCTCATGCCGAGCTCCCGCAGCTGCGCCGACATGGACACGGTGTTCGGCGTGTCCTGCGGGCCGAAGCACCCGTAGCACCCGCGGTCGAAGCTCGGGCACAGGGCGCCACAGCCGGCCTGCGTCACCGGCCCGAGACAGGGAGTGCCGTGGGCGACGGTCACGCACACGTTGCCCTTGCGCTTGCACTCCACGCAGACGCTGTACGAGGGGACCCGCGGGCTGCGGTCCTGGATGGACGCAGCGAGCACCTCGAGGAGCTGGCGCTTGTTGACCGGACAGCCCCGCAGCTCGAAGTCGACGGTCACGTGCGCCGAGATCGGCGTGGCCCGCGAGAGCGTGGCGACGTACTCCGGGTGGGCGTAGACGATCGAGCGGAACTCGGCCACGTCGCCGAAGTTCCGCAGCGCCTGGATCCCCCCGGAGGTTGCGCAGGCCCCGATGGTGATCACGCGTCGGGACACCTCGCGGACGTGCTGGATGCGCTCGAGCTCCTCCGGGGTCGTGATCGAGCCCTCCACCAGTGACACGTCGTAAGGTCCCTCCACCACCGCACGGGTGGCCTCGGGGAAGTAGGCGATCTCCACCTCACCGGCCAGCGGGATGAGCTCGTCCTCACAGTTGAGCAGGGTCAGCTGGCACCCGTCGCAGGAGGCGAACTTCCACACGGCGAGCCGCGGCCGGCCATGGTGCGCCGTGGTGTGCTCGGGGTCGTGACCGTCGGTGAGGACCATCGCTACAGCTCCGCTCGGGACATGAGGGGTTCCAGGACGGCGTAGGTGAGCACCGGGCCGTCCACGCAGAGGAAGTGCTCGCGCAGCTGGCAGTGGCCGCACAGGCCGACGCCGCACTTCATGTTGCGTTCCATGGACAGGCGAAGCCGCGACGGCGGAACGCCGCGATCGGCGAGCGCCATCGCGGCATACCGCATCATCACCTCGGGCCCGCACACGAGGGCGAGGGTGTTCGCCGCGTCGAAGCCACCTCGGGTGATCAGCTGGGTGACCAGCCCGACCCGGCCACGCCACGCGTGCTGCCCGTTGTCGACGGTCACCTGCACGTCGATGTCGTGGTCCTGCGCCCACCGGCGCAGGTCGTCTCCGTAGAGGATGTCCTCGGGCGTCCGCGCGCCGTAGAGGAGCAGGACGCGGCCGTACCGCGCGCGGGCCGCACACACCTCGAGGATGGCCGGCCGCAGGGGGGCCAGGCCGATGCCACCGGCGACGAAGACGACGTCGCCCCCGCTGCCGGACGAGACCTCCCACCCCGTGCCGAAGGGCCCCCTGATGCCCAGCTCGGTGCCCGGCGCCGCGTGGACGAGGGCACGGGTCACCGCACCGACGTTGCGGATGGTGTGCTCCAACCGGTCGCTTCGCGCGGGGTCGCCGCTGATCGAGATGGGGGCCTCGCCGACCCCGAAGGCGTGCATCATCGTGAACTGGCCGGCGGCGAACTCCAGGGGCGCCTCGTCGACCGGCTCGAGGACCAGGGTGTAGGTGTCACGGGTGTCCTGGCGGTGGTCCCGGACCACGAAGGGCCGTGGGAGGAACGGGTCCGCGGGGCGCGGCGCAGGGCTGGCACGGCCGGCCAGGGTCGTCATGCGCTTGCTCCGTACAGGTCGAGCAGCCGGACGCGTGCGGACTGGAGCCGGTCAGACATGACCCCCACCACCCGCTGCAACAGCGCGTAACCGATGGCAGGGTCCGCGTCGCACTTCGCGCGCAGGCAGGCGCCGTCGAAGGCGATCGCGCTGGTCTCGTCAGTGGCCCGGGCGTCGAACAGCCACCGGTGAGGCGGCACGAGCCAGGACCACCCCACCACGTCGTCGTCGTGGGCGCTGTCGACCACGACGGCCGGCCCGGTGGGGGTCCGCACCTCGAGGCTGACCCGCCCGTGCCGGATGACGTAGAAGGTGTCGGCCGGCTCCCCCTCGTGGAAAAGGTGCTGTCCGGGACGGAAGTGGACGTTGACGGCGCACCCCGCCACCAGCACCGCGACCGACTCGTCGAGACCCTCGAAGAACGGGTGCTGGGGCAGGTACTCCGCGATGGACTGCACGGTCGTCTCCTTCACTCGGGCAGGTTCGAGCCGGGCGCACCGCGAAGCGCCGCCGCCTCCGCAGTGATGTCGATGGCAGCCGGGCACCAGGTCACGCAGCGTCCGCAACCGACGCAGCCGGACGAGCCGAACTGGTCCTGCCAGGCGGCGAGCTTGTGCGTCATCCACTGGCGGTAGCGCGATTTCGTCGACTCGCGCACCGTGCCGCCGTGGATGTAGGAGAAGTCGGCACTGAAGCAGGAGTCCCAGACCCGGTGCCGGTCGGCCTGGTCGCCGGTGAGGTCGGCCACGTCCTCGACGGAGGTGCAGAAGCAGGTCGGGCACACCATCGTGCAGTTGGTGCAGGAGAGGCAGCGCGACGCCACGTCATCCCACCGTGGGCTGTCGACGCTGGAGTAGAGGAGCTCCTTGAGCCCCTCGGTCTCGAGCCGTCGGCCCATGCTCTGGGAAGCCCGCTCGGTGACGTGCGCCGCCGCCTCCAGATCCGCAAGGGGCGCCTGCGCCGCCGCCACCTCGTCGAGGACCTCGGCTCCTCGCGGGCTGCCGACCTCGACGACGAAGCGGTGGCCGCCCTCGACCAGCTCCGTCATCGAGAGGTCGAACGGAGCGCCACGCCCCGACTCGGGTTTGGGTCCGGTTCCCATCGAGACGCAGAAGCAGGTGCCACCCGGGTCCGAGCAGGCCACCGCGACCACGAACGCGTCCGCCCGGCGCGCGGTGTAGTGGGCGTCGGCGAACCCTCGGTCCCGCAGCACGGTGTCGTGGATGCCGATCGCACTGAGGTCGCAGGATCGGACTCCGAGCAGGGCGTAGGGCAGCGCCTGCTCCGCTGCGCCACTTCCGTCCGGTCCGGCCTGGACGCTGACCGCCTGGTGCTCGGCCGTCCGACTCCCCCGCCACAGCAGCTCATCAGTCGGGAAGAACACGGGCTTCGCAGACTGGGCTGCCGCCGCGAACCCGAAGAAGGCGTCGTCGTCACGGTGACGCAGGCGGTAGTGCCCGGCCTCCTGCTCGTCACCCCAGCCGCGGGGAAGGTCGTCGACGCCGCGCACCGGCGCGTTGACGATGGCGCCGCCCCGCACGGTCGGCCCCACCACGGTGTAGCCGCGCGCCAGCAGGACGTCGATGAGCGACTGCAGGCCTGCGACGTCGATGACACGGACACCCACCACGATTCCCTCCTGCGCGGAGCCGACGCGATCCACCCAATGTAGGTGTGGCCTGACTCTGCGAGATGGGACCTTGTGCCCCCTTCGACCAGTGCCCGCCGTCCCGGCGAATGCCGACCAAAGGCCCTATCGCCGGCTCCGGACCATGCGCGACGGTGGCGTCGATGGCTGGTCCGCGCGCCGCGGGGCCGGCACCTGGTCGCACGGAGGAGACATGCACGAACACGAGCTGGCGCCCACCACGCACACCGTCGAGCTCCGCCAGGTCGCGGAGATGAACGCGGCCCTGGCCTCGGCGCGCCGACGCCTCACGGCCGGCTCCATCGGCGTCCGCACGGCCGTGGCCCCGGACGCCGTGCTGAGGTCGCTGGAAGCCCAGGGCCCGCCGTCCTACCCCTACATCTACGGCCACTTCAGCGGTCCGGGCGCCCAGGACGTGACCCTCGTCGAGCTGCACACCGCGCACCTGAGGGCGATCAGCGACCAGCTCTCCCTGCGCTCCCACATCTGGGGCGGATGACGCCCAGCGGGCGGTGGCTCAGGACAGGTGCTCGGGCTCCGGTGTCCTCTTGTGGTCCCAGTCCGAACCGGTGGCGTCCTGGGAGGGGCTACCGGACTCCGCCTGCGTGCTGCCGCTGACCGCGCCGGGCCCGGCGGCCCGGGTCAGGGACACCACCACCGACTTGGAGGTCGGGGTGTTGCTCCCGATGGCCGTCGAGTCCAGCGGGACCAGCGGGTTTGTCTCGGGGTAGTAGGCGGCGGCCGATCCGCGCGGGGTGTCATAGCTGACCACGCGGAACCCACGGACGCGGCGCACGATGTCGTCGCCGGTCCACCGGGTGGTGATGTCGACGAGGTCGCCGTCCTCCAGCCCGAACGCCGCGATGTCGTCGGGGTGCACGAAGACCACCTTCCGGCCCCCCTCGATGCCGCGGTACCTGTCGCTGAGGCCGTAGATCGTGGTGTTGTACTGGTCGTGGCTTCGCAGCGTCTGGAGCAGCAGGTGGCCCTCGGGGACGTGGACGACCTCGATGGGTGACGCGACGAACTCGGCCTTGCCGGACTTGGTGTCGAAGGTGCGGGTGTCGCGCGGCGGGTGCGGCATGATCATGCCGCCCGGCTTCCGGACGTTGACCTCGTAGTCCTCGCACCCGGGGACGACCTTGGCGATGTGCCGTCGGATCACGCGGTAGTCGTCACGCATCGCCTTCCACTGCAGGCCGTAGCGGTCACCCAGCGTCGCCTCGGCGATGCTGGTGACGATGTCGACCTCGGACCGGAGCTGGGGGCTGGCCGGCTCGAGCGGACCGCGTGACGCGTGCACGGAGCACGTGGAGTCCTCGACGGAGATCCACTGGGCCCCGCTGGCCTGGATGTCCTTCTCGGTGCGTCCCTTGGTCGGCAGGATCAGCGCGGTCTCGCCGCACACGAGGTGCGAGCGGTTGATCTTGGTGGACACCTGCACCGTCATGCGGACCTTGCGCATCGCCGGGATCGCGATGTCGGTGTCGGACACGGCCTGCACGAAGTTGCCACCGAGGCCCATGAAGAAGTGGACCTTCCCGTCGCGCATGGCGCGCAGGGAGTCAACGACGTCCAGGCCGTGCTCACGCGGCGGGTCGAAGCCGAACTCCTTCTGGAGCGCGTCGAGGAAGCTGGCCGGAGGTCGCTCCCAGATCCCCATCGTGCGGTCGCCCTGGACGTTGGAGTGGCCGCGCACCGGCAGCAGGCCGGCACCCTCGCGCCCGATGTTGCCCTGCGCCAGGGCGAGGTTGACGACCTCCTTGATGGTCGCGACGCCGTTGCGGTGCTGGGTCAGGCCCATCGCCCAGCAGTAGACGGTGCGCGTGGAGCCGCGCAGCATCTCGGCGGCCTGCGTGATGAGCTCGCGGGACAGCCCGGTCACCTCGACGACCTGGGCCCAGTCGACGGCGCGGACGTGGTCGCGCCACTGGTCGAAGCCCGTGGAGTGGGTGTCGATGAACTCGTGGTCGAGCGCGTCCCACTCGACGAGGAGCGAGCCGATCGCCTGGAACAGCGCGAGGTCGCCGTTGACCTTGACCGGCAGGTGCAGGTCGGCCATGGCCGTGCCGTGCCCGACGACGCCCTTGGGCTTCTGCGGGTTCTTGAACCTGACCAGCCCGGCCTCACGCAGCGGGTTGATCGAGATGATCTTCGCGCCGTTCTGCTTGGCGATCTCGAGGGCCGAGAGCATGCGGGGGTGGTTGGTCCCGGGGTTCTGGCCGGCGATGACGATGACGGACGCGGTGTGGACGTCGTCGAGCGTCACGCTGGCCTTGCCGATGCCGATGGACTCCTGCAGGGCGATGCTCGTGGACTCGTGGCACATGTTCGAGCAGTCGGGCAGGTTGTTGGTGCCGAACGCCCGGACGAACAGCTGGTAGGCGAACGCCGACTCGTTGGAGGCGCGCCCGGAGGTGTAGAACGTCGCCTCGTCGGGGCTGGCGAGTGAGCGCAGCTCCGCCCCGATGAGGTCGAAGGCCTGGTCCCACTCGATCGGCTCGTAGTGCGTGCCACCCGGCCGCTTGACCATGGGGTGGGTGATGCGACCCTGCTGACCGAGCCAGTGCTCCGTGTGGGCGTCGAGCTCCTCGATGCTGTGCTGGGCGAAGAACTCCGGGGTGGCGCGGTCGCGGGTCGCCTCCTCGGCGACGGCCTTGGCGCCGTTCTCGCAGAACTCTGCCGTGTGGCGGTGACCCGGGTCGGGGTCCGGCCACGCGCAGCTCATGCAGTCGAACCCTTCGGCCTGGTTGAGCTTCAGCAGGGTCTGTGCGGTCCGCTTCACCCCCATGTGGTCGAGGGCCCGCTTCATCGACACCGCGACCGCGGTCGGGCCGGCTGCGTGGTCCTCCTGACCCTTGACCACCAGGTCGGCCTCGGAGTAGTCGCCCTCGTCGTGCTTGGTCATGCTGAGCCTCGTTCTGCCGGTGGAGGTCCTCGTGGGACCGCGAGTCACCTTGAACGTACCCGTCGTGTCTCGGCGAAAACACTCGGCTGCCGTCCCGCCCTCGGGGCGGCCCCGAGGCCGGGCGCGAGGAAACCGATGGGTATGCCGGTCAGGGCCCGTCCTCGGGCGGGCAGCGCCCCACTCCGCCGCCAAGGCCGCACAGCGCGTCCATCTAGGCTCGCCGCCCGGCGACACGCCAGAGTCGAGGAAGGTGCGACCACGAGGCTCTGCACCCTGGCGTGCGGTGCCCCGCCGGTCAGGCGTTGCGACCGGTGGATGGAGTAGGAGTCACGGAGTGGCCGAGGCCGGCGGACGACTGGCTGTGGCCGTTGACGGCGTGGCCGCAGCCTCCCGCTGGGCCGTTGGCTGGTTGCGCAGGCGCGCCAGCGCCTCGCGGGTGTGTGACTTGACGGTTCCGACGGAGATGTCGAGAGCCACGGCCGTTTGGGCCTCGGTCAGGTCGTCGAAGTAGCGCAGCACCAGCACCGCTCGTTGGCGCGGCGACAGCCTTCGGAGGTCCTCGAGGAGTGCGACGCGGTCAAGGTTCTCGGCACTGGTGGGGGACGACGCTTCGGGCATCACCTCGGTGGGGACCTCGCGCCAGCGGCGACCGCGCCAGCGGTTCACGGACTCACGCGCGAGCACCTGCCGGACGTAACCCTCCGGCCGGTCCTCGATCCGTTGCCACTTCGGCACCACCTTGATCAGGGCTGACTGCACGAGGTCCTCTGCGTCGTGATGGTTGCCGGTCAGCAGGTAAGCGGTCCGTAGCAACGCTCCTCGCCGAGCGACCACGAACTCCTCGAAGCTGGCGTAGCCGGTCATGACCGGCCGCCCATGCGGAGCGCCTGGCCGATCAGGGCGCTGGCGAAGGTGACCCGCTCGGGTGCCCCCGACGCGACCACCAAGCGACGGTGCGCAGCATCGACCGGCAGCTCGCACCGCATCATCGGCCGGCAGAACGGAGGGGCGGCGTGGAACTCCTCGGCCACCACTGTCACCTCGCCATTCGTCGGGTCCTTCCGGTGCCCGAGCAGGGTGTCGGAACCGATGACCCCGAGGAGGTTGCAGAGACCTGGCACGTCAGCAGGCGGACTGTCCAGGGTCTTGGCGTCATAGACATTGAGCGTTGAACATGCCTTCGGATCGTCGCTGTAGTTCGTCGGCGGGCCCAGCGCGGGCCAGCTGGCGACCGCAACGTCGGAACCGGTGTAGGGCACCCGATAGGGGTTGACTCGGGTGGGCGCTTCACCCGGCTCCCACAGCCATCCGTCGCCGTCACTGCCTCCCGCGACCAGGCCGTACAGGTGGGTGTTGTCGACCCAGAGGGCGCCCACGCGCGTACCGAACCCGAACGCGGACGTGTAGGTCTGGCCGCTGACCAGGTCGCGGACGACCGGCCGCAGAACCACATCCTGTGCCCCAGGTCGGAACGTGTAGGCGATCCTGCGGCCGTCGGGCGACAGCGCGACCCGCACGTTCTCAGGTGCCTCGGGATCGTCCTGCGACAGCGGGATCGGGAGCTTGCCGAACTTCCCCGTACGAGCGACCAGGCCGACCGCCTCGGGCGAGCCGCCACCCTCGCGCGGAACAAGCCAGACTGCCGCCAGCGGTCCTGGAGAGTCGCCGAGCTCCGGCAATGCCGCCCTCGCCGGATACTGGATCGGGAGCGTGAAGGCAACGTTGGTCGCCGGCGCGAGGTCTGGCCGGTCGCGATCGACGAGGCGTAGACCGATTCCCGTGCCGACGGTGCCCACGACCAGGGCTGCGGCCGCGAGGGCCACGAGCTGCCTACGCTGGGCCCGCTTTCCGCGCGCCCAGAGCTCGGCCGGGGGCGCACCTCCTGTCGGTGCGTCGTCCGCCAGGTCCAGCATCAGGTCGCGCAACGTGTCCATGGGCTTCTCCGATCCAGAGTCTCACCCAGGAACACGCCACGGGAGAGGCATCCGGAGGGGTGCGCAACCGCCGATGCGCCGAGGTTCGTACCAGTGCTGAAAGCCGAGCTTCCCGCCCCTCGCTTGTGTCAGCCCGTCGACCCGCCGGCAAAGACGCTCTCCGCGAAGGTCCGCACCGCGTCGGCGAAGGCGTCGGGCTGCTCGGCATAGGTCACGTGGCCGCACCGCGACAGCTCGAGCAGCCGGGCCGACGGCACGTCGGCCGCAATGACCCTGGGCGTCGACCGGAGGAAAGCGTCGCTGTCTGTGCCAGCAATGGCGAGAAGCGGCAGCTGGATGGTCGCCAGGTCCTCCCGCGTTACGACGAAGGGAGGCTGATGCAGATCGGCAACCAGCATCCGCCCGTTGTTGCGGTACGGCTCCTTGCCTTCGTCGTTGAGCTGATGCCACAGCCCGGGACACACCACCTCGAAGAAGGCGTCGACCGCATCGCGCAGGTCCCGTGCGTCCAGTCGAGGCTGCACCGCAGCAGCAACCGTGTTCATGAACTCGCGGCCGCGCTCAGGATCCAACGAGAACACCGGTGGCTCGGACAGCACTGCACCGGCCACCAGACGGGAGTGGCGCAATACGACGTCCAGTCCGATGCGTGCCCCGCCACTGGAGCCAACGATCACGACCGGCGGCAGGTCGAGGGCTCGGAGCAGCGCCGCCAGGTCGTCGCCGTGCAGCGGAACCGTGTGCGGCACGTCGCCATCAGAGCTCGAGCCATGGCCTCGCCGGTCGTACGTGACACACATGAAGGCGTCCGACAGGCGGTCCACCTGCCCCGACCACACCGCGCCGAAGCCGCACATGCCGTGGACGAACACCAACGGCGGCCCGTTGCCAGCCACGTCGTAGTGGAGTCGTACGCCATTCACTGCAACTTCGGGCATCGCGAAACCCCTCAACAACCCGGTCTTCCCATGACTGTAGGCGTCACCGGCGCGAGAGGTCCGATTACCCCGCTCGATGCCACACGACTCCAAAGGAGTCCGTGACGGTGTCGGTGCCGGCGTCGTATCTGAAGCCGATTGCTAGCCGCGACCTGAACGGGTTCCCGCCGGGAAGGCAGACAAGCGTGCCCTCCATCACGACGTCGCTGCCGTCCACGAAGCCAGGGCCGACGATCCGGGCAGGGGCGCCGTTGCAGACGGTGGCTGAATCGTCGTCGTAGACCATCGCATAGGCCTTGCCGCCAGATCCGGTGATGCTCAGCGTCTGGGCGCTTCCGTCCGTGTCCACTGAGGTCCACGTATCGGCCAGTCCTCCGCCGGCCGCCCAAGCCGTCGGTGCGAGGATCACGCTGCCGCAGGCCAAGATCGCGCCTGCCGCTATCGAAAGAGGTGTCTTCTTCATGATGTCTCCGCCCTTCTCCGGTTGACACCGATAACAGAGTCTCTTGCCGCAGCAGCGGCGCCGACAATGGCTCGCGCGGGCTATCTAGGGGCCACGGATTAGGGGCGGGGGGCAGTCGACAGCCAGTGGCGCGCTGCCACGGTCCGCCGTCACTCGTGGCCGCCTCAGTCAGGTAGTCGGCCACGGGTCCGGGGATCCCCGCGGCGGTCCCGTTCGGCAAGCGTCCCCACCCCGCCTTGAACGGAAGCAAACGACTTTACCAAACCTTTAACAACTTGTTCTACGGTTTACCGAAAGCAGGACAAGAGAACATGCTTTGATCAGCGCAAGAGAGGCAACCTTCAGAGCCGATCCACTCAGGGGACGACATGGGAAACGAACTCGGCACCATCATCGAGGACAAGCTGCGCGAGAAGGGCTGGTCTGTCTCGCGCTTCACGGTTGAGAGCGGCATCAGCGCAGAACTGATCGCCACCCTGATCGGTCCGGCTCAGCTGCCCTGCATGCCCGACGAGAGAACCCTGTCATCCCTCGCCAAAGCCCTCGGTCTGACTTACCGTGAGCTGGTCGTGGCCGCTGCAGTGGCGTGCGGGCTTCCGAAGAACCAGGAGGGGGAGCCCACCTTCGTGCTTCGCTTCGTGACCAACCAGGAGCTCGTCAACGAACTGCGTCGACGGCTCATGCGCGGTCGACAGACTGCCGATCCGCAGCAGCGCCGGATGGCCCACCTCGCGCTCATGCAGTCCGCTCTAGCCGTCGATTCCGAGGCCGAAGCAAGCTGACTGACCTGCCAATGACACCTGATGGCGGCGGCACAGAGCCCGGTGTGCGGGACAACCGACCACCCGCTGGCGACTAGAGCACGCCGCCGTTCGGGCCACGGCCTGACGGCGGCATTGCCCGGACCCAGTTCGGGCCCGGGTCGTGACGCCAAATGGAGGCGTGCGCCTTACCGCCGCGAGCCGGCCACACCGTGATGGCGCAACTCAGCGCGGCAGAGGGTTCGGGCCAGTCGCGGTCACGAGCCGCTGGGGCACCCAGTCGTCGACGTGATGGAACCCGTCGTCGAACGGCCCAGCATCGAGCTCGACGGATTCCCTCAGCGATAGTCGATAGAACTTCACGTGGGTGAAGTCCTCGAACAAGATGTAGACGGGGTCGGGTGTGCTGTTCGGACCCTGGAACTGCTGTCCCGTCAGCACGGGCTTGTGGGCTGCGACGAAGTCGTCGAACGCGTCGCCGACCACGACGCCGAGATGCTCCAAACCCATCTTGTAGACGCGCTGGTGCACGGGTGGGATGAGTTCGAGGAGCGAGACCAGTGTGCCGTCGAGGACTTCGAGCGGCTCGGTGGGAACGATCAACGAGATCGGGCGGCCGTTCCACAGGCTCTCCCGATTGGCAACTGCGTGCCGTTCGAGCAGGTTCCGCACCTGGACGTACTGATCCCATTCCGGCACACGGAACGCGAGGTGGCTGAGGGGGTACGGTCGAATGTCGATACCCTGGGCAAGCAGGCGGTCGCGCTGCTGGGCGGCAAACGCCTGGTAGTCCCCGATGATGTCGCCCACAGGATCTGCCATCGCATCCTCCTCTCGGTCCTCAGGGTAGGACGCCTTGGGCGGCGAACGCATCCGGCTGTCGCCCGCCATCCGTCCGCGACAGCCGCGGTGCGTTGGTGCTTCGACGAGCGGGTAACGCCGAAGACCAACGGGCATGCCATGCGTCGACGCTCACCTCGCGCGAATGACCCGAGCGTCCGGCCCTCGACCGGGATCCGACCGGCCCTCAACGACCGCGGGCTACGGAACCGACCACCGGGGCGGTCCCGCCTACGGCCTGAGCCGTGGACCGGAGTGGACAGTGTGTGGACACTGGCCACTGGTGTGGTGAGTGTCCGCACGTCACCTGGGTGCCGAAGGCGGGACTTGAACCAGTAGGAGTGCTGCCCAGGGGCCTGACCAGCGACACACAGTATGGCTCAATGTGGGCCCAGATCGGCGTAGCCGTGGACATGTCCGCGCGCTGGCATCAGCCCCCATCGCATGGTGCTGGAACTAGGCCGCGCGTGGGCAGCCGCCTCGCGGCTTTTCGCCCACTATGGGGCAGATGCGAATTGGGAGGTCTTCGGACGCCTCGCGGTATCAGTATCGTCTCCGGTCGCTTCAGTCCTTGCTCAAAGCATCGACCAGCCGCAGCGAGTTCGCGCCGAGTCGCCGCGGGAGTTCCTTGATTGCTGTCCCCGAGACCAGCGCGAGGTGCCTCAGCCAGACCTGACGGTCTTCGGACTTGGTCAGCACGTCGAGTAGGAGCACCTTCACGCGCAGTCAGTTGCGAGGCCTGTGGCCACGACTTCTATGTCCTTGCGTCGGGCTGAGCCCTTCACGGCTCCCGCCAACTCGGAAGAGGTGAATAAGCATGGACTGGTAGCCGGACCTGGTACGCGCGAACTCGCGCCGGAGAGCGCCGGCCCGACGGGCGATCTCTGCGACTGCCTTCGCATCGGATGCCGTCACGATGGCAAGGACCGTCCGAAGATGCCGATGGAGCAGTCATCGTTTGTGGCATTGCGAATCCTGAGATCCATCAGCCGCCGTAAACGCTTCGTGTACCTAGAGGTCTTGCTGAGGTCTGCGGGTGCCGCGCCCACGGCCACGATGAGCTTTGCGCATGCTCCAGCCAGGTCGCCCGTCCGAGCATCAAACAAGCTCTCAGCGGTCCCATCGCTCATGAGGATGAACCCGGCGACCCCGTCCAGGGGACCCCGGGACAGCCTCATCGACTCACGTGCGCAACCAGAGGTCACGAAGGTCGTCTGGTTCGCGAACTCGCTGTTGTCGGGCGCAGAGATGACCCTCAGCTGCCCGTTCTTCAGGTATCCGACGGCGCCGTCGCCTACATGAGCAGCAAGGAACCGCTCCCCCGAGACTGCAACGCAGAGAAAGGTCGAAGCCAGGTCGCGAGCTTCGACCCCGTGCCGGTTAGCGACGTTGTTGAGCTTGGAAAGAAGCTGTTCCAGCAGTTGCGCCTTGACGCGCGCACCATCGTCGCTCGTCGCGAACTCGACGAACCGGTCGACGAGCATTGCGCACGCCTCCTCCACCACGGCTTGAGCGCCGAACTCGGAATGAGACGCCGATCCGGCGCCGTCAGCGAGGCAGAGGACTTGGACACCGCCGCGAGAGAGGTACTTGGTCCGATCCTGGCCCGAAGTGGCGTCGCGCAGGTGCCCGTGACCCCTGACGTGGTAGTGGAACTCCTTAAACACTTACAGTTCCGCCCAGCCTGCGAGGCCTTCGAGGTCCAGCTTCACGGTGTCCCCAGGCGTCGACCGCGAGACCCGCGCGACCGACTTCGAAAGCCATTCGAAGAACTCTCTGAACTTGAGGCCATCGAGCCGAAGTGGCGGCCGGTTGGGGCTGAAACGAGCCAGCGTGTCCATGTCGGCACGACTGCCGATCCCGATCGGGAACACGGTGAGCTTCTTCGCCTCGACCAGATCGACGACCAGCTTCACCGCGAGGTCGATGCTGTCGGTGGGGGCGCCGTCCGTCATCAGGACAAGCCAAGGCTGGTAGTACAGAACACCGCTGCCCGAGTAGGTGGCCTTGCGTTTCTCCAGCGTGTCGAGCGCGAGGTTCACGCCCGCACCCATGGCGGTCAAACCGTTGGCGGTCAGGGAGGAGATCCGGGGCAGACGCTCTATGCTGGCGAAGTCGTGGACGAGGCCCGCCGAGGAGTTGAACTCCACGATGTTGATCTCGGCCGAGTCGTGGGCGTCGTCGTCTTCGTCGATCGCGTCGTAGAAGAGATTCACGCCTCGGACGAGTTCCTCGATCGGCGATCCGGCCATAGACGTGCTGGTATCGAGACACAGCGAGACCGGGACACGCGGGGTGGGGTTGTCGACGAGGTCGTCAGCACCGATGTTGAGCGTTGCCACTTGTTGCTCCTGTTCTTGGAGAGTGAGTTCGTCGAAGGCGGTTTAGCCGAACAGCCATGACCAGAACCCCTTCTTCTTCTGCTGCTGCTTCTGCGTGGAGTTCGTTGTTGGATTGCTTCCAGCCGTCGACGACCGCTGGCCAGTCGATCGGCGCGGTGCGTTCAAGCGTGGGACACAGTCAGGTGGATACGCCCCGCCTGGGCCAGCCTTGTGCGTGGTCGGCGCTGGCTTTCCTTCCCGCTGATGCCATTCGAGGTTCCCGTAGGTGATGAAGGGGTTGCGGCATCGGGTGCAAAGCCTGGACGGGTCGAGCGTGTTTGCGCGCTGGCGACGAGCGGCCCTGAGCCTTGCTCCATAGGCGGCCTCGAATCTGTTCACGACGTCGGCCCCGACACTGGAGGACGCTGTCTTGGCGAACTCTCCGAGAGCCGATAGCTTTTCCAGCGCTTCCTTGCTGGTAATGCCGTAGTGCTTCGCGAGGGCGGAGACTCGGGTTCTTCCGGTACTGGTGGCGATTGGACCCCGGGATGGCTCTGATAGGGCTCGTCGAGAGCGGAGCTGGCCCGCGCCTGTCGCCGACGATCCACGACACTTATTGCACTGCCTCGGGACGATATACTCGGTCTCTCCTTCGGGCATGAATCCTGCGATCGCGTGCTTGCGCCCGCAGGTCGAGCAGTCCTCAATGGGGGTGTCCGGCTTGAATGCCTTGTTGCGGATAGGTCGAACGTCGTTGGACATCGGGTCAAAGTTGAGCCGATTGTTGCCCAAGTAGGCCCTGTACGCCTTGAACGTTTCGAGCCAGTCGGTGGCTGTCGGGCGTCTGTCGTAGCGCTTGCCCTCCTTGTGGAAGGTGTCCCAGAAGAGGTCCTTGACCGGCTTGTGGATGTGACTCCAGATGTACTTCCAGTCGCCATCAGGCTGGTCTCTATCGTTGTACTCCTTGCCGCGGATCGAGATCTGGAAGGCGAAGTTGCCCTCACGGATCAGCTGCACCATGTCGCCGTCGGTACCCGTGCGCATGTACGGGAACTGCCCTGTCATCACGATCTGGAACAGCATCGTGGCGACCGCGAAGAGCTCGTCCTCCATGGTGCGCAGGTCCTCCGCGTAGGTCTTCCCGAGCATTGCCGGAGATGTATACATCGGAGTTCCAACCGGGCAGGGGTAACCCTCAAGCTGCCATGAGTCCGCGTCGATGATGAAGACGTTCTTTCGGTCGTCGATCATCAGGTTCTTGGGGTTGATGTCGCCGAGGATGACGTTCATGGAGTGCAGGTACTCCACCTGCTTCAGGAATGAGATGCAGATGTCGACGAGATCGGACTTCTTCCAAGTGGAGAAGTCCTTCTCGAGCTTGCGGATGTTGAAAATCGTGCGCGCTTCGCGACCAGTCGCCTTGGGCATGACGTAGCCGACGAAATCCCCCGCCGCATTGTGAACCGCCGCTGACGGGATGCACAGGCCTTCGGCTTGGAGCCCGCGGACGACGAGCAGTTCAATCTTGCTCCTGCGGTGCTGAGTGATGTGGTCCTTGTCGAAGATCTTCACGACCGTGTTGTCGCCACCTTCGTACACGGACCCTTCACCTCCCCGACCGAGCAACGAGCCCAAAACGAAAGTGCCGCTCTTGCTAGCGGACTCCCACCTCACCTGGTCGCCCTCAACAGGAAGCGATGAGACGGCCAGAGGTGTGTCGCGCGGCTTGATAGCCGCCGCCGAGCTGAACGGCTTCGACTTCGGCGAGCGAACCGAACATCCTTGCGGCCCAGTCATTCTTGTGGTCTCGTTGCCGGCCCTGACGTCTGACTCCTCGACAGCGAATGCCCTTCGGAACTGCCGGAGCAGGGGTTTGAGTGCCAAGACCTCAGACCTGTCCTTGGAGTTGCCATTCCCCTCCGCGACGTTGGATGCATGAAGGCTGTACTTGCGCAGTCCTCGGTCAAAGAGTGACTGGTCGGACTCAATCTCGACGTCGCCATCCTTGGTTAGGACGCCGGTCAGGAGCCGCCTTTCAAGCTGGTTAGCAAGGAGGCGGACGCGCAGCTTGATGGTGACGTCACGCGTTAGGAGACACATCTCGTACGTCGACGCGAATCGCTCAAAGATCCGCAGGAACAAGTCATCCGCGTACGGGTTGCTCTCATCCCCGAGGTCCTTGCGGACCAGCCCGTGCTTGGCTGCTTCCTCGAGGAACGTGAGGGATGCGCTGGCCTTCTTGATGGCCACCCTTGTACGTTCTTCAGCTTCCTGGGAGGGGTCACGCCGACTCTGTTTCGTGAGTTCCCCAATGACCTTGGTCGGCACGACGATCGGGTTGCCGTTCTTCAGGATCGCGTCCTGGCCGCGCTCGAACAAGCGCTTCAGCCCAGCAGCGCGACGCGTGTCAGGGTCCATGAGGATATTGGTGTCAATGAACAGCCTGCGGTTGGGCTGGAGGAACTCGACAGGGTCGAGCAACTGGATGTCGAGACTCACTGGTTGCCCCCGAACGTGATGTTGCTGCGGAAGTCCTCCGCGGCCGCGACGCTCTTCTCATGCTCCAACTGGCGCTGGCGCTGGTACTCGACGATCGCCCGCATCGTGATGCGACGGTGCGTCCCAACCCGGACGTGCTCTACGGCGCCGGCGTCCACGAGCTTCATGAGTGTGGGTCGCGACATGCCAAGCATCGTCGCGGCCTCAGTGCTGGTGAACAGGTCCTTCACCGGTACGACTACGGCACCGGTCGAGTGTTCGGCTTCCAGGAGGTCGAGGACCTTCTCCGCGCTCTTGCGGGTCAGGCTGAGCGTGACCGTTACCTGGTCCTGCGAGGCCTCCAGCGCGTCGCGGAGAGCTTGGACGTCGTCCGGCAGGATCTCTGGCATCGCGTCCACTCCAACTGACTCAGGTGTAACCAACTGTAATAACTGTAACTATCTGGAGTGCGTTGAGCAAGCACTTCGCGAACCTATCCCGACGTATTTGCAAACCGAAGTCCGTGCTGGAGGTGGCGAGGACCTCGGGCGGCAGTATGTAGCGGTTGACCGGAACTCAGAAATCCTTGTGCCGGGTCTGGGCGGCGCCTCGGTTGAGCGGGACGCTGCCGAGTGCTGCCGGGGTGGCGTGCCCGGCTCGGAGACAGTGGGCGGTGGTGCACGTGCCGTCGAGTCCGGCAGCTGCGTGGGTGCTGACCACTTCCAGCCGTGTCGTTCAAGCGGCGGTTCGCGCTCAAACGGAGGTCCCACCACCGCTGCCGGGTCGAGGGGGGAAGACGGGCGACGATCAGAAGGCTCTCAGACCACATACATGCACTCTCAGACCACATGCATGAACCGGTATGCGTATGGCGTTGCACCGTCTACCACCGGCCTTCTGTCGAGGATGCTCACCTTGGGCTCGTTGAGCAGAACATGGGTGACGATGACGGGCTTCCTTCGAGGCGAGCCGCCTGACCTCCCCGGCGTTGAGGCAGCCCTCGCCGGCGGCTCGACTGTGCGTCATAGCGCCTCGATCCGGCGCAATGGCAAGCATGACGCTTGACTTAGGCCACGCTCCCTCACTGGAGCGGCGGACGAATGGCCGTCAGCGCGGGTCATAGGGCACATCATCCGGATTGATTGACCAGGGCAGGCGTGGGTAGGCAGCCGAGGAGTTCGAGCCCGTACGAGTCAGTTCGGCCGCTAGCAGGTTCAACACGTGCTCTGCATGCCTTGCGAAGGCCGTTCTGAACTCATCGGCGTCGAAGCTTGGATCGTAGTCCTGTGGCAGTTGCAAGTCCGCTGCCACGCCGCCGTAGCCCGCTCGAAGCCAATCGCGGTAACCAGTGCACTGCGACAGCAGAGCCGACGCTTCGGCGTAAGCGTCAGTGTCAGCGATCGACGCCGCTGCCTCTAGGAGCGCGTTCCTCAGAGGATAGAGATCAAACTCGCCCCTCTGTCCTCGCTGACTGTATAAGACGGCATCGCGCAGATTGCCAACAATGGGGATAAGCCCCCTGGCTGTACGACGACGTTCAGCTTCGTCTTCGCTTCTGTCCTGGAGCTGTTGCGCCAACCAGACGCCAAAGACCACCACGAGGCCGCTGAGAACACCACCGATGAGACCTCCTAGCACGGAGGAACCGACGCCATCCCACGTCGTGCTGCCATCGTGGGGACCGCCGTGCCATGGAAACGCGATCAGCATGCTCGACATTCAACCTTGCGACAGCCCTGTACGTGGGGATCTGCGCCAAGCCCTTGTTGAGAAGACCGTTTCCAGGGCTTCGCCTGACGCCCGACTGTCACGCGCGTCGAACACATCAGCGGTAGAAGTGCGCCCCCCGTCGTGAAGATGCGTCTTTGCGCCGCCTGTCGGTCTTGGCTCGATGGGGGTTAACTCGATAATCGAACAGTGGTACCAGCGACAGATGTCTCAGGCTCGTGACTACGACAGTGCATCTGCGGCCGGGCCCGGGCTAGCGTGAAAGCGCCCGCGCGTCCGCGACCTCACCGGCCCTAGCCCCTGCCCTACCTGGCATCTATTGGGTGAGGTTCGCACCGGGGCTCCCCCTCAATTTCTCCAACAGCGTGGCCGCGAGGGTTGGGCTAACGGGCTCATGGCGGACTGGCTAAAGGCGACCAAGAATCGCGCGAAGTCGTCGTCATCTATCCACAAATGGCCGCTAGATGACCGAGTTTCCCCTCACCGCAGTGGGCCGCCGTTCAATGCCCAGCCATCAGAGCTCCGAGGGCAACGTCCGACGAAGAGCGCGGCCCCTCTTCCCGCAACTGGAGGGGAACGGGGAAGAGCCGCGTCCCGCTCAGGATGCCGTGCCCTGCTGAACCTTCGCTGAGGCTCTACGGCACCTTGCGCCGCTGTTCGACGGGCCACCGCGGTTGTTCACGCGAACGGCCCACGGAAGGTTAGGACTACGGCAGACCCGACGACCGCCATAGTGGAGTTCCGCTTCCAACAGCCGTTAGGAACGGGCGGCAAGAGGTAGGAGGCCCGTATCGCGGCCTCTCCACGTGGCCTGTGGGGCATCAGCCAGGGGGGATTCCGCGTTCGTTGCGGTAGCCCCGCACGCCGGTGATGAGACCATCGACTACCGAGAAGATGTGGCACACCATGCTGACATGGCTGCCGTCATCGTCGACGATCGTCGACACCTGCTCGACGTACACGTCGTCGCCAGCCTGCTGCACGGTGACGTTCTCGGTGGTCAGCGACGTGGCCTTGTTCATCGGCGCCTGCAACCTGGCGATAAGCGCATCGGCCCCCCGGTGCATGACGTGCCAGGGCTGGTCCGTCCACGGGCTCGCCACCTTAATCACCACGTCAGGGGCCAGGAACTCGCGGAGGGCCTCGAAGTCGTCGACGTCCCCGGACGCCCTGGCCCGCTGAACGGCCGCAATGTACGTCCGTACAAGTTCGATTGAGGAACTGTCGTCAGCCACCTGAACCTCCGCTCCGCGACCAAGGCCAATAGCAAGCTCTACGCCGCAAGCATCGCGTGCTGCATTAGGATTCGCATTCGGAAGCGTCCGATGATCGGCATGTCGGGACGTGGACGCGTCGCGTCCCACTTCAACGTGCACCAATTCGTTGGCCAATGGGACGCGCGCGGCTCAAGACGGCAGCCACTGCTGAGTGCGGGCGACTCTGAGCTGCTCGCGTTCGTTGCCGAGGCCGCCCTTTTGCGTGCGGAAGCCGCCGTCGGCCTAGACGGAGTCGTCCACAGGTGGCGGTTGGGCACCATCCCATCGCGCCGCTGGTCGCGCTGGCAGGAAGGGCGACGGGATCGTCTGACGTCTGGCAGCGATCGCACGGGAGGTCTAAGAGTCCCCACTATGTTGAGGCCCTCTCAAAGCTGCTTAGCAAGCGTTCGCCTTCTAGAGCCGCGAACGCAGGGACAAGCTGCGATCCGCGCATGTGTCTTCCGCTGCCTGCGTCCAGATCTCCTGTTCGAGGTCCCTGGCGGGGTTGGTCCATCAAAGGAATTCGAAGACGTCCGTCAGCGGCAGTTCCATCTCAGTGGTAGGGGGCCACGCGATGGTGGCCCACTCCCAGCTCACGATCCGGGCGAGGCGGTGTTCGTTCACGGGCTGATCGGCCATGACGTGAAGTTGACTTTGGTGTTGGAGGATGCCTGCGACGATCCGAGAGGCGACGCTCCGACAGTCGACGATTAGGTGAACCTGTTCGTCGGGTACGCCGCGCCCGTGGTACATCTTCGTCGGGTCGAACACTGGCAGATCGAGGTCCCGTCGTTGCTGTTGCCACCGATCGAAGATCGACTGAGGCAGGACGTGGTGCAGCAGCCGCTTGAAACCGCGGCCTTCGGCTTGAGCGAGCTCGGCGAAGGCCGCATCGGTACATGCGCCGACCGTGATGTGGTCCGGGTGTCCGGTGATCCCGTCCGGTCCGAAGGTGGCGACCACGTCCGGCTTCTCCGCATCTAAGACTTCGTGGATGCGCCCGGTCAGCTCTGGGGCGGGAACTTCGGCCAAGCTGCCGTCGGGGTAGCCGAGCCACTCGTGCCGGTCGGGGGTGCGCCCCACGGCCTGCCACGCCGCTTCACTCTCTGCCTGCCGGATCCGGCCCAGTGTGGCCGGAGTGGCAGCGAAGCCGGGGCGGATGTCTCCTGCCTCGCCATGCGTGGCATGGATGAGAATGAACCGAAAATCAGAGTCGTCGGCATGTAAGGCGACGGTTCCTGCCCAACTAAAGGCTTCGTCGTCGGGGTGGGCGACGACGACGGCAAAGACGCGACTCATGTCGGCTCCTTGCACTCAGCGTGGTCTATCCGTGTTCAAGTCTCTCACCAGGACGGGACCGACGACGTGCCCCTCTCGCCGCCAGTCGGGTGGTCCCCTGCGTGTCGCTCCTGCCGGCTTACCGGGGGTGTCGCACCCCGTTCCCCGGTCAAACCTCGAGGAATGCCGGGGCACGCCACGGGAATGAGCCCGTTCGGTTTTCGTCCTTGACCGCAACGACTTTCGTTGTGGTCCCGTCCTGTCCGATCGAACGTCGTATGCCCAGCTTGTCTCTTCGAGCCGTCAGCCCCAGATCCCTTGGGCGACCAGCGCGATGAAGGGCGGCACGCTCGATCCGATTGTTCCTCGGATGCTCCCGCCACGGGGGTGCCACTTGCCGAGCAGATCTGCGAGTCCCATGGCCAGGCTCGATAGCAAGAGGTACCAGGCGGCCACAATCATCACCACAAGTCCGGAGCCGGCATGCCCGGTGTGCAGCATCCACTCGCCCACGCAGACTCCAGCGGCGCCCAGCGAGTTCCGAGCTCCAATACAGAACGCCCAGAGTTCAACGTCAGTCCGGTTGGTGAACTCGACTCCCAGGAATTTCTTGGCCCACGGCCGGTCCAGAAAGAACATCTCGACCGGCGCCACGCAAATCAGAATCACGGCATCGATGATGAGGACGATCTCAGCCACGGCGTTCATACGTCACCTCCTCTACACGCAACGCCAGCACAGCGCACTCAGGCATCCAGACAAGCGAACCGCGGCTGGCTCTACAGGGCAAGGGTCACATCCGATCACCGAGCTCGCATAGCCGGTGATGAGACGGTCCACCGGCGTCCTTCCGCCGCGAGCTCCCCCCGCACCCGCTGCGGCCCCCCGCCATCGACGGAGCGGCCCGACGCCGATGCCCTCGTGCGGTCAGGGGCCGGGAGACAGTTGCAGGACCTTGCCCGGCAGGCGGACCCACACCGACCGGTCGGCCGCCGCGAGTGCGACCGGGACGTTCGACCCGTGGTCGATGCCAGTCAGCGGCATCCGGCCCGTAACGTGGAGGGTGTTCGGGTCGATGCGCAGGAGCTCGTCCGGGTTGAGGGTTGCCACCCACAACGCCCCTGTACCCAGCGCGGACCCGGCGATCGTGACGTCGACGCGGTGCGGCGTGACGTCGAGTTCTCGCGCGAGTTTATCGCGGCGCCCAGGGGTGGTGCTGATCTCGTAGATGGTGGCGCGGGACTGCGCGTACAGGACGTGGCGAGCGGGGTCGATGCCGGTGAGCGCGACGTCGAAGGCGGGCAGCTGGAGCTGTGACATCTTCGTGCCAGTGGTGCCATCGAATCGGGTGACGAGGCCGTCATGGCTCGCGACCCAGACGCTGTGCCCGTCGCTCATCGGGTTGCTCGGCGCCTGTCCGCTGCCACCGTCGCCGAGGTGGATGGTCTGCCGCGCCTGACCGGTCGTCGGGTCCAGGCGGACCAGGTCGCCCGAGGCCCAGTTCGCCGCCCACAGGTTTCGCTGCGCAAGAGCGGTTCCATGCGGCAGCTGCGCAGGGCTGGAGGTTCGGAGCTGGGTGACGTCGTGGGTTTGGAGGTCGACGCGGGTCAGGAGGTTGAGATCGCCGACAGCCGTGCACAGCCAGATGGCGCCTCCGCCGATCGTGGGCCAGCCGCCCACCGCACCTGTCACGCGGTCGAGGACCTCGCCGGTCGCAGGATCGACCTGGTACAGGCTTCCCGCCGGGGTCCGACCGTCCTGCATCAGCTCACCACGCTGCATGTCGACCACCCAGACGGAGCCCGCCCCGGTGACCGTCGCGCCCGTGCCGGGGACCGTCAGCGTGCGGACCAGACGCCACCCGTCGATCGTGCCCGCGGGCTGCGGTGCCGGTCGGGAAGCCGGCATGGACGTGATCGCCAAAGTCGCCACGACTGCCAGGACAGCCAACGCTGCGGCCCCTACGGACAGCCGGGTCCGCCGTCGGCGCCGGATGCCGTCGCCGGTGCGGCGGATGTCCTCCGCGTCCGGCAGCAGCCGGAGGTCGGCAGCGTCGGCGAGCTGGTTCATCTGCTCGGCCAGGTTCACACCAGCCTCCTCTCGGCGGCGCGCTCGGACACACCAACGGTGAGGTAGCCCGGACCCAGGACCGCGACCAAGGCAGCGCGGGCCCGAGCCAGCCTGCTTTTCACCGTGCCCTCCGCGACGTCTGTCTCGGCAGCCACTTGGGCGATGGACAGGCCACACATCTCGTAGAGCACCAGGGCTCGGCGGTGTTCCGGCGTCAGCAGGCGAAGTGCCGCCCACAGGTCGAGCGCCTCGTCCCTGACGGGCATCTCGTCCACGGCCAGCGCGGGCGCGAAGAAGCGACGGAGTCGGTCCGAGGCGACGATCGAACGCCGGTGCTGGCTGATCGCGACCCGCCACGCCACCGTGCGGACCCACGCCGCCGGGCTCTCCAACACCGAGACCCGGTCCCATCGCACCCACGCCCGCGCGTAGGCCTCCTGAAGCACGTCCGCGGCCTGCTCGGCGTCACCGGTCATCAGGGTCAGGTGACGCAACAGCTGCACGCGGGTGCCCAGGTAGAACCCGTCAAAAGACCCCTGGTCGGCCACGCTCACCTCCCTCCTTCTTTAGGAAAGCACGCGCCACAAGGGTGTCCGGTTCCCTCGTGCAGCCCGTGTTTGCAGTGTGCGCCCACCACCCGCGCAGCGGTATAGCGCAAAGGGAGCCAGATGACCGTTCGGCGAACACACGGGCCGCGAGACGGTGAGCACCAACGGAATGGAACGGCGCGTACTGCTCCCGCGTGATCCAGTCATGCACCATTTGACACTCACCGCTCCGATTGGTGGGCCAGCCCACATGGCACGCGGCCGGCGGGCCGAGCGCAGGGCCCGTCAGGTCGGGTTTGCGCTGACCGCTGCGGCCGCGCTGCTCGTTCCCGCCGACTGCACCTCGCACGCCGGTGCCGGCACAGCACCCAGCCGGGCCGGCACCAACACAGCAGTCCTCCCACCGGCCCCGGCACTGCCTCACCTCAAGGTCATGGCGTCCCTGAAGCTGCACCAGATCACCTACCTGGTCCCCACCCCGACCGCCCTCTGGGCCCTCGGGGGACCCAACCGGCGACTCAGCGAGATCGATCCCCGCACGACCACGGTGCTCAAGACAGTCACGCTGCCTCACCCAGCGGGCTTCGGCACCTACACCAACGGGTCCTTGTGGATCTCGAGCTTCGCCGACAGCGTCGTCATGGAGGTCGACCCCGCCTCCGGCCGGGTCATCCGCACGATCCGAGGTTCGTCGGCAACGCCGATCGACCACCCTGGCGGCCTGGTTGCCCTCGGTTCGGACCTGTGGGTCATCCAGCACCGCAAAGCCATCCTGACGCGGATCAACGCCCGCACCGGCAAGGTCACAGGCAACGTGGCGTTGCCCGGACACTCCGCCGACTCACCACGGTTCGCCTCGGGTCGGATCTGGGTCCCCCTGGCGACCACTGACGACACCGTCATCGCGCGAATCGACCCCGCAACCGCCAGCCTCGACGGCCCACCCATCCACGTAGGCAGCATCACCTGCGCGACCAACTCCCTGGTCGACGGCACCCTCTGGCTCACCAGCACCGGTGACCCGCCATGCGGCACTGCGGCCCGGGCGCTCGACACCAGGACGTCCGAGGTCTCCCCCATCCGGTACGGGCCCGACAAGGACCTGTACGAAGTCGCCAGCACCGGTGGCTCCACCTGGGCCAGCGACACCACCGGCACCATCTACCGGCTGGACACCAAGTCCGGGAAGGTCACTCCCTCCCTGACCCTAGAAGGCCACCCCGACTTCAACCGGCTCCTCACCGCGTTCGGCTCGCTGTGGATCAGCCGGGGCGACACCGGGCGGATCGTCCGCATCAGCGTGACCTAGTGGACCGGCTCGTCTCCCTCCTGCCGTGAGGGGCAACGATGACGCGATCCCGACTCCGCGTCATACCGCCGCGAGCGGGGCGACGGAAGAGGCACTCTCATGGCTCCCTTCTGTGTCAAGAAGCCTTGGGCAGGGGGATCGTAGGCTTGTTGCTGGCGGGTCCGGGAAGTGGCTTGTCCGAAGTGCCGGTATGGGGTTGTGAGCCGGTCGCGCTGGAGTCAGAGTCGTTGCCCCGTTGCCCTCCCGGGCCCGTCACCTTGCTAGCGGTGTAGTCGCTGAGCATGGTGCGGTAGACGATGTCGGACAGGCGCCGTTTGAGGCATCGCATCGCTTCCATCGAGGTCTTGCCCGTGGCCTTCTTCCGGTCGAAGTAGGCGCGGCCCTCGGTGGCGGTGCGCAGCTGCACGGTGGCCATGATGTGCAGGACCCGGTTGATTTGCCGGTTCCCACCGCGGGACAACCGGTGGCGGACGTGGTCCCCGGAGGAGGCGTCGATCGGCGCCGTCCCGGTCCAGGACGCGAAGTGGTTGCGGTCGGGGAACCGGGACAGGTCACCGACCTCGACAAGCAGCCGCGCGGCCCCAGACGGTCCGATGCCGTGTAGTCCGAGCAAAGAGGTCCCGGTGGCTTCGACGAGCGCTTTGAGTTCCTTGTCGGCAGCCTTCTTCCTCGAATAGATCCGCTCGAGGTCGACCACCAGCTCGGCCGCGACCCGTTTGCGTGTCTTGCCCACAGGGTCACGCGGGCGAACCCCGGCCAGCAGCACCTTGGCCTGAGCCGCTGAGAGGTACTTCTTGGCGCCGCCGGGCAGCATTTCCAACAAGATTCGGTGCAGCTGGCTGATCTTGCGGGTGTGCTCGTCCCCGATCGCGCGGCGCCGGTCCACCAGTAGCTGCAGCACCTCAAGCTGCTCGTCCGAGACGACCGGACGCAGTCCGGCCATCCGGGTGCCGACAAGTGCGACCGAGTGCGCATCCGTGGCGTCGGTCTTGCGGCCCTGCCCGGTGGCGAACACCCTCGCGCGAGCAGACAACTTGGCCGGCACGTCCACGATGTCCTGGCGGTCGGCGAGCAACCGGTGAGCGATGTGCCTACCGATGCCCTCGCAGCCCTCGATCGCCCAGACTCGGCGCGACCACTTCGCGACGTACGCCAGCATCGCTTGGTAGCCCTCGATCGAAGTGTCGAACCGACCACCGCCAACCACGCTTTCGTCGGCGAGCATCACCTCGATGGTGACGCTTCGTTTGTGGGGGTCCATTCCGATGACGACCCGCGGGACCTGCTCCTCCATGACGTCCTCCGTTGCCTGGAACCGGTGATGGTTGGGCGTGGAGGGCACCGCTACTTCGAGCAGAGCAATCCCTTCTTGAGCCTCTCCTGCCCGGCGGCACCCGGGCGGCGCAGTCGATGTGAGAGCCACACGATCAACGTGGGCAGCCGATTTGAGAGCGACGAACCCGGGCACCTGGACCGAGCCTGCGCAGGCACCGTCCTGCCGTCAATGAAACAAGTAGCCGATGAGCGGGCAACCTCGAGTTAGAGAAAGCGAAGCCGATCGACGGCTTCCCGTACGCCTTGGGACAAGGTGGCCCACGACTCGGTCGTCCCGCCCAGGCCGTTCATCACAAGCAGCAGCCGGTTCAACAGCTGGGTATCCCCGAGATCTTCATCGATCCCGTCCAGAAGTTCGGACACGCGGTTGAAGGTGTGGACGACCCCGTCGGAGGCTGAGGTCGTGTTCGCATCGGCCGCGTACACCCAGGCGACGACTGCCCCGAACGCGTACCAGGAGGCAAGATCCTCGGGCTCTTCGTCCCGGCTCATTTCCGGCATGGAGAGCAGAGCGTGGCGTGCCGCGTCTACTGATGGGATGCTGGTCCGCGCCCGAATCGCGTCGGCGATAGGACCAAGTCCCCCCGCTGGCAGTCTGAGCGAACCCATTTCTGCGAGGGGAAGTACGACGGACGCGAGCTCGGTTGCCGTCAGACGCTGGTCCTCTGAGGCCATTTGCCGGAGTCGGGACTCGAGCGTCGGCATGGAATCTTGGGGCACGAACAGACATCCTGCACGCTCTGGAAGTGCACCGCACTCACATGCCGCGATCCGCGCGGATGTGCCGATGAGAGCGCGGTCGTGCCGATGTCCGAGCGTCCGTCCCATCTGTTTGCAGATCAGAAGCTCAGGCCCCAGAGCCCCCACAGGAGCAGTGGGCAGGGCACGAGGAGTGCTGCCAACGCTGCGGTGACGCGTTCCCGACCCGGAGTGGTCTCGGAGCCCCTGAGTGCGACCAAGGCAAGGACGATCGCGGGTACCTCGAAGATGGCGATGCCTCCGGCGTAGTAGTAGCCGACCCAAGCCCATCCGTCGCCGGTGCTGGCGGCCATGCACAGGGCGCCCGCGGCCAGCAACAAGAGCCCACCCAGAACGAGGGCGGCGTAGGCGAGTACGGGGGGCCACGTGCGTCGGGGGACGGGGCGACTCGTCGGCGCAGGGCTCTGCATCACGCATTCAGTATCGGCGGGCGGCTGAGTTGGTGGCATGAGCGCATCTACTCAACTCGCGCTTGTCCGCACACTCGTCTCGGCGCACCAGAACGTCGAGGTGGGTGGGGACACGCACGCGGGCCGGTATCCGGTGCGATCGTCGAGGATTCAATGTCCGCTCATGCCGCGACGAGGACGAGCGTCTTTCCGCCGCGAGCCGGCTTCAACTCGACCGGGAGCTTGAAGCCTCGCCTGCACCACGAGCAGTCCCGAGCGTCTCAGGCTATGGGTGCAAGTCTCGTTTTGGCAGACCGAGCAAGTCTCGGGCGCGCGCAGCGGCGGCGCCTTCGCTGTCCGAGTTCGCGTTCGCTTCGGCCTGCTGTTGGTTCCACTCGTCGATGCTCCTCACCTGGGACATTAGGTGAAAGTAGTCCGCGTCCACGACGGAGGCCTTGGCGAGCTCCTCGATGACAGGCGCGACCGCACGCGGCCAGCCAGTGTACGCGCGGAAGTCCTTGGCCTCCTGCGTCATGTCAGCGCTGAGCACGGCTACCTGCTCCTTCAAGGAGGTCAGGGATGCGTTGGCGTCGAGAAGGCTGTTGAGCTTGTCGATGGCCTTGTTGGGCTTGGCGACGATGGCCAAGTACTTGGCGCCGGCCGACTTGTAGTCCTCCACCACCAGGGTCACCTCCATGGCTGAAGGGGCGCTCGCGGTCTCGGTCTGTGCGGAGATGCCGCGGATACGCCAAGTGCCACCGGCAAGCCCAGACAGTTTCGCGGTCGCTGCCCCCGTGGTGCCGGCGCTCGTAGGCAGCGGGGTCCACGTCGTCCCGTCGGGGGATTTCTCGAGGGTGACGGCGCCACCTGCGGGGGTGACGGTCGCGGTGACGCGCCGGAATTCGATCGAGAGCGAACCTGTCATGACGTGAGCCCGGACCGCTTCGGGCGCACCCGTGACACGCACATCATGGTTCCGCTATCCCTCGATTCCGCTCTCCCCTCGATCAGAGAGCACCCTCGGCGAGTTCGCCAGCATCCCACTGCTGGTCGCCAGCAGGTGGGTGTGACGGACGCGGAACCCGGCTACCTGCACTCGGTGAACCGCGATGTGGCTGCGTCTTTCCGCCGCGTGTGGGCCGCAAGGTATACGCCTTCGCCTAGCCGATGAGCGGGTGCTGCTTTGGCCGTGTGCGTAGCGCAGCGTTCGCCGCTGGACGCATATGAGCTGCGCGAACGGCGGCCGGCGCGGGTGCACCATCCAGTCGGCGCTCACTGATGCAGATCACCGCATGCGGCACCAGCGGCTTATGCCGTCGCCATCCTGGCGTCTCGCGTGTCCCGTCGGTTACCTGGCACGGCCGGGAGGGGGCTACACGTCTTCGGCACATTCGGGGTGCCCCAGCGGGCCGCGGGCCACAGACTCAGCCCATGGCGCGCCACCCGACTCCTTCGGTCAGGACAGATCCACGGACCTTGACCACGGACATCTCATGACTGCCCCGCGTACTGCGATTCGGCCGCTCCTGCGCCGCATGGGGGCCGCGCCACGCCGGGCTTGGCACTCCGAACCTCCCTGGTTGATCCGCGACGTCGTACTCGCCCTGGTCATCGGCGCCGCCTTACTACTCGGCCAGAACCAACTTGATGAGCGCCGCGCAAACCGGCAAGAAACCTTGGAGGCCGGCCGAGCCCAGCACGCAGAGCGAGTCGAGAACCTTCGTTTCGTCCGCGAGCTCAGCGCCAACAGAATCGAAGGCAGCAAACTCCTGCTGCCCGGCATCGACCTCGCTGGGACCGACCTCAGCGGGCTCGATCTCTCCTCTGCGGACCTGAAGGGGGCGAACCTCAGCGGAGCCATCCTCATTCGCACCAACCTCGGCGGTGCCGCGCTGGAAGGAGCCGACCTGAGCGGGGCGACCCTGCACAGCACCAATGTTGAAGATGTGGACTTGGAGCACGTGGACCTAACCGGAGCCATCCTGGTCGACGAGAACGGACAAGGGCCGTGCCAGTCAGAGAGGACCCGCTGGCCGGACGGGATGCCGGCTCCACCCGCCAGATGTCCCGAAGGTGGTGCCTAACACCCCGACTCGGGGCTTATGGCGTTGCGGCCGTGCCAACGACGCCTAGGTGTACTGACCGGGCACGTTGGATATTGAGGTAGTCGCCTCGGTGCCTTCCTAGTAACTGGAGCGCCGCCACACCAGTCTGGTGCGGTGCTTAGGGCGCACCGAGCGCGCGGCAGAGTCCCGCCAGCGCGCCGGTGTCGCCGGCGAAGTAGTCCTCTACGTCGTGGCGCCCCGCGTCCTTGAGCAACTCGCCGTCCGTTCCGTACTCCTGCCGGCCCTTCTCCATGAGCACTGCACCCTGCCCCGGCACGACGATCCGCAACGAGGTGTTGATGTCGTCGATGGCGACGTCGGTGTCGCCCGGGGTCGGGAATGCGATGCGTTCGATGTCTCGTTGGACGTAGCTCACCGACACACCGTGGGGGCCGCTCAGCCTGGCGTCCTGGAAGCTGATCACCTTCTTGCGCCTCACGATGTTGCCCGTGCGGTCATACCAGCGGTCTTGGTCAAGGATCCGAACGGCTTGGTCGAGTACCTCAAAGCCCTCGGGACCCGCGCCGCAGAACAGGCCTGTGGGATCCGGACCGTAGGGCTCGACCAGTTGGCCGAAGCAGTGGGTGCCAGCGCCGTTGGTGAGGCAGGTGTAGTAGTCCGGCGGTTCCGGGTTGAGCACCGGTGTTGGAACGTCAGCGGCCAGCGCCGATCCTGCGGACACCAACAAGACTGCTGGTGCCGCGAACGCCAAGGTGGCGGCGACGGCGATGGTTGTCAGGCCGGCGCGTGGTGATCGGGTGTGATGGTTCATGGCTGCCCTTTGGAGTCGGCGATCGGACTTGTCCACTCTGGGACTCCGAGGAGAACCACACATCGGGGCGATCACGTAGAGCGGCTACGTGATCACATGGACAGACAACCGTCGCCCCGGGTTCCACAATGTCGTCATGCCCTCAACGGCCTATGTCGTCGACGACCACGCAGGGTTTCGGGTGGCGGCCCGGGCCCTGTTGGAGAGCGTCGGCTACAGCGTCGTGGGTGTAGCCGGGGACGGCCCTTCGGCTCTGCGCGACCCACGGACCACCAAACACCCTCTTGGACGCGGTGGAAGAGCATCGGCCTGACGCCGTCGTCGCTGACGTCCGCATGCCGCCGACAGGCACGTCCAAGGGCATTGACGCCGCGCTTGTCATCCTGGCCCGCCACCCAGGGACCGCCGTTCTCATGCTTTCCCACGCCCTCGACCCTGAGCTCATCGTGCCGCTCATCGAGCAGGGCGCGCACGTCGGGTACCTGCTCAAGGAACGCGGCCTCGAGCCCCAGGCCCTCGTCGATGCTGTCCTGCGCGTGGTTGCCGGGGAATGCGTCATCGACCCGGCCGTCGTCCAAGCGCTCATGCAGCGTCGCAGGCGGCGCGACCCGCTTGCCACGCTCACCGGACGGGAACGAGAGGTGCTCGTCCTCGTGGCCGAGGGCCTCAGCAACGCCGACATCGCCCGCCGCCTCGTCATCAGCCCGCGCACCGTCAAGGTCCACGTCGCCCAGCTGCTGTCGAAGCTGGGTCTGGTCGAGGAGCAGGGCACCAACCGCCGGGTGCTGGCGGTTCTCGCACACTTGCGCGCGCAAACCTGAGGCACCCAGCCAGCCAGGGTCGTAGCCCACCGTGGAGGGCGTCCGAACGCCGAATTGCAGACTCAGCGAGACCGCTCCGAGCCGCAGACCGAAAGCAGACGTTGATGGCCGGGCCACTTCCCATGGAGGACGCGTCCCTGGGAAGTGGCTACGCGGATCCGCTCCCGGGCGCCGGCGCAAACAGGTTGACTGCCGGGGGGGCGGCGTCTTGCGTTGGACCCGGGGGCTCCGGCCGCACTGGCCTGCGGTGCTTGGTCACCGGATGCGAAGCGGCTGGCCTGCGAGGGATTCGACGACGCTCACCCAGACCGCGCCGGCATCTACACCGTCAGCTCGGGTGACGGACAGCACCCAGTACGAGTCACGAAGCAGCATGACATTCCATGCTCGTACTCCCCCGATGGAAAGCGGATCCTCTTCCTGCGCAATGCCGGCCAGGAGGAAAACAACACCTTGATGACAGCCAACATCGACGGCACCGACCCGCGGACAGTCATCCCCGAAAAGGTCGGACTGTCCTGCGACTGGTCACCCGATGGCAAGACCATCCTGTCCGAACGGGAAAGCTCGCTGATCCTGATCCATCCGCCGTCCGAGAAGATCATGCAGGTTCCGATCGCAACCGGAGGACGGGCAGGCCGCGGCGCGTTCTCGCCGGACGGCTCCCACATCATCTTCTCGCTCAATCTCGCGAAGCAAGAAGACATCTAAACCGTCCGCACCGACGGGTCCGAGCTCACCCAGATCACCAACACCCCTGGCGACGAAGAATTCGGGGACTGGGGACCCTGAATCGTGTACGTGGACTCTGTCCAACAACGCGTGAGGCGCCGACGGAAGATCAAATGAGTCGAATGCGCCACTTCTCGAAGAAGTCTGACCGGAACCAGCCTGTGAGCACCCCGAGGATCTCCCCGGCGCCCCAGGCGATGAGGGTCGCGTGCCGACCGCTGTCTCGGCGGTAATAGCCCAACAATTGTTGCGGGAAGTCGTCCGATCGCTCCAGCATGCGACACAGAGCCGGTCGGTCGTTTGCGGCCAGCAGTCCAACTTCGATCGTGTCCACAAGTGCGAGTTCACCACGCGGGAGCGTGTACGGGGCGCCGCCCCACCTCGACATCGCGCTGAGCATGCGTCAATCCGCCGCGTGGCGGTAACCAAATTGGGGCGCAAAAACCAGACACCTGTGGTGCGCAAAACGCCTCATTCTTCGCGAGGCGACTCGCTGGTTGACGGCAAGGTCCCCATTGTCGTCCCAAACACACCAGCCTCAATTTGCGCGAGGATCTCTCGCATCGCTCGCATGATCTGCGAGCCGGATGCATCGCTTCCTTGGAGTTGTTCACGCATGACGGCCATGATCTGAGGACCGAGTGACCATAAGGCTTCGGCCTCCTCTTCGGTTACCACCTCGACACGAGCGACCATCTCCTCGTTGACGACCTGTGCAAGGGCGACAGCCGCTGCCGCCTGGGCATGGTCGAGGTCATCGGGCTGACTCAGACCATGGCCGACGCGGTCGACGTAAAAGCCGCGCATCTTGAGCTTGGTCGAGTCGTCGACCAAGTCTGGGAGTCGGTCCAAGAGATCCAAGACCACGCTCTCTTCTCGTTCGAACATCGCGTGAAGCGTTAGGCCGGCGGCAACCTTCGGCCCATGCCGAGAGAAGTCTCGATCGAAATCGGAGATGGTCGCAGAGGAGCCTCCGGAAGCAATTACGGCGAGGGCCCGCCCAGCTTTACCGAACTCTTCAAGTGCGAGAACTGCAAGGGACACGGCCCTCGGATGGCGGTCATTGCGCAGGAGGAGTTCGGCATCCTTGAGCAGTGCACTGCCATTCGTCGCAGACGCCTTAGTCAGGGCCATCCATTCGAGGGCTGAGCCGCGCAAGTCATCGGCTCGGAGTGCGGTCTCTCGATCTGGGTTCATCGCCGTGAAGCCTTGTGGCGGCGGCCGGTCGACGAGGTGCGAGTCGTGCAAGGGGCCGACCCTAATCGTTCACGATGGTTCTTCACCTGAGCACCGTATGGGCGCCAGGCCTCAAAGATGGATCCGCCACCCCGACGTCAGGGGCGCGCTTGGACGGCGCGGGGGTCGAGCGCTGTTTAGGCAGTTGGGCTTCGTTGGCGGACTCGCTGATCCGCAGCGAATATGTACGGCGCTCGTCGTGGGACCGACAGTCCAGGCGAGGACGCACCTTTCACAGCACCCTTGAGCGGGCGGCCTAATTCCGAGGACTGTCGACTTCGTCGGGCTCGGGTTCCGAGTGACATAGCCGGCAACCTCGCTCCCAAGTGGCGTGCCCAACGTCACGGTGCTCCCGCTCGAGCATGCTGGCCATAGTTTCGAGGGGTACGCAACGGTTAGTCAGGATCATGGGATCTCCTCGTGTTCAGGACGCGCTCATCGCCTGGTTCAAGGATGACTCACCAGGCAGCGCGGTTGTTAAACGCGGAGCGGGCCTTTGTTGGCGTCGAAGGGAGCATCATTCCGCCGCGTGAGGACGGCAGCCCGCACATGTTCCTCGCGATCTCAGGGCGGCGACGCCGGTTCGGCGGGATGATGGACCAATGGCAGGAACCGGCGGCGGGCAACGAAGCCTCTTCGGCTTCCGCTTTCCCGACCCCACCGAGCTCGAGAACGCTTCGATTGTTCCGGTTGACGGACGCGCCGTCCGCCGCCAGATCAAGGGAAGGGCGGTGCTGTTCCTCTTGTCGGCTTTCCTCCCCGTGGCAGTCTCCATAGCCACCGGCGTGGCGCTGGCGAAGATTGGAGCTGGGCTGTCGGACGCTCAGTACTTCACCCTGTTGCTTTTGTTGGTGACCACCATGTTCGTGCTCGTTCTGCAATGGCGTGACACTGCTATCCGTCTCTGGCCGATTCACGCCATGGACTACTACGCGTCGACCGTGCTCAATCGGCTCCGCGTCGTCGAGACCGCGACGGATGCGGACCTCGCCTACCTGCGAGTGGTGATGCCGGACTTCGAGAAGATACTGACGCGTGGGCTGCTTGCTCGGCGACTTGCAGGAACTTCGTTGGCGCGCGAGCGGTTCGCTGCCTACCACGGGATGCTCGCCCAAAACCTTGGCGACTGTGAGACGAGGCTGCTACGTGATCCTGGCCCCGAGTCGACTCGGGCCATGAAGCGGTTTGCCGCCTCGCTTCTGGTGGGTGGTTGGGCCCGGCTGCCGGCGAGCGATGATGCGTGGACGGTCGATAGCGTTGATCTCCCGACTGGCACATCCCTTGTGAGGCGCGCGGGAGACTCTCTTCTAAACAAGTCAGTTGAAAAGGTCGCCGAGGGCGCAGTCGCCGCGCTGATTGTGCTTGGTGGCGGCATAGCGTGGCGGTAGCCGTGGTAATCCCGGCAGACCACCCGCGTCCGGGACATCGATGACCCTCGGGTGCGTCACTTCGCCGCGACAGCCCTGCTGGGCCATTAGTACCGGGTGCCAAGCTGGGATCACGAGGGCAGGCGTTGCGCTGGCGCTTCCTCGTCCCCTGGTTCTTCGTCATTCCGCCAGTTGCTTCGACCCTTACCTCTGCGCGCATCGCTAATCACCTCAGCGAGCCCCCGCCTCGGGGGATTGATTCCCTCCTCGAGTCGCAGGTCGTGCGAGTGCGCGAGCGCATGTTCCTTGGCGGCTGCACCCACGTCCATGCGCTCGAGGTCGGGGGGTCGGACCAGCCAGTCGCAGCTAATGCAGACCGCCACCTCGGGCCACGGGGTGCCTGGCGACTCAAGAATCGTGGTCGGGTGGGTTGCCGGCCACTGACGCTCACGGCCCCATTTGGCTTCGTATCTGACTCGCCGGGACTCCCGTCGCTCCCACAAGTCCCTAGCGACTGCGCGTTCCGACTGCCGGTTGCCCTTCTGGTCCCAGAAGAGACGCGCCCAGTAGACCTCGGGACCGTCCGCAAAGGCGGTGACGCCGTCAGCGGTACTCGCGGAAGGGGACGAGGTGGTGAGCCGCTCTGAATGCTGAGCGGTTGTCAAGGCGGTGGCGTCAGCGGTCGTGGAGTCGAACAGTTTGCGGTTCTCCTGTGCCAGGCGAAGCCGGTATCCGAGCTGGGCGAGACTCAGGTGGGCTAGGCCGCGTGTTCTGAGCTCTTCGACCTCCGCATGGTTGGCCCCGTCTGTGATGAGCAGCCCATGCACGCGGACTTTCGAGCCCGCGCTTTCGGCCATCTCGGCAAGGTAGCTTTCGAGCTGATCGGCGGCCGCGGGATAGAACCGTGTGGCCTTTAGTTCGACGACGAGCCAGTCGCCAATTTTCGCGTCCTGCGTGGAGTCGTTGTACCTGCACAATAGATCGGCTCGTTTGCCGCTGGGAAGGACGTACTGCCGCCCGGCCAAGTCAACTGGGAACCCATGCAACCGCAGCCGTGGCAGGTGCTCAACGAGCCAAACCTCCGCTGCCACCTCAAGGCCGACGGTGCTGACCCTGTACTTTCGCCCGTCGGCGAAGGTGGAATCCCAGGCCTCAAGCACCGCCCAAAGGACCGGAAGTCCCGGCCCTTGGCCTCCCAACATGTCGATTGCAAGTGGCATCACGTGCGGCCGATTCGCGAGGGGGTGCTCGTCGTACACGGACGGGGGCAGATCAAGCCAGGCTGCGGTCGCGTAGGCGTCCCCCGATAGAACCTCGCTAGGCACCGACACGTCGGCATCCAGGCGCTCAAGCAGCGCCCGGCGGGTCGGACTGTCCCCAAATGAGAGGAACAACTCCCCGGTTGCGACAATGGCTCCTTGAGCCAGCAGCGCGTCGATTGCCTCCCGAAATGCCCCAATCAGCCTCACGACCAGCTCTACAGTCTGGCCGGTCGCATGAGCAACCTGTGCGAGGACCTGGTCGGTTTCGGTGACCAATCGCCGCCTGCTTTGTGGATCCACTGCTGCTCCTGTGTGAAGTATGCGTATCCCGAGACAGTAGAACCTTGTGCCGACAACCTTTGATTGTCACGAGCTGCTGCCTGAACGGGACTCAAGCGGCGGGGCCGGCGCGCACCACTAGGCCCGCGACGCCCAGGACTCCGACTCCTCGCACGGTGCCTCGGCCCTCCTCAGCTCAAGATGCGGCGCTCCTGCGTCTTGGGCTGGAGTGACTACGGCCATAGTGCTCCATTGACTCGGTGGAACACATCTGCGGCGGACTCGACGGGTCCGCACGAAGTCTTCTCCCACCAGGCGACGTATGGCGATGCTTGCGGAAGCCGCTCCAGCAGCGATTCCCAGTTCTTGCCAACTACGACCATCTCGGCGTATCGCGCGTCGTCGTCCGTGTTGACGTCGTAGTAACTGGTCGGATGGCCGCCGCGGCGCAGCCACACCCCTAGGAGGGTGGATCCGTCGGTCGATAGGTGGAGAAGGGCGGTGTCGCTCAAGGCGGGGAGGTATCGGCGCGTGAACGCGGTTCCGCCGTCGGGGTGTTGTCGCGCGACAGTCTCGGCTCGCAGTTCTCGACTGGTGGCGGCTTCCGTGTCGCTGAAAACGGCTCGGAACTCGGCGAACCGTCGCCACATCGCGTCGTGCTGGTCCGGGGCGCACAGGGCGAAGACGACCTCCTCCGCTTCGCCCTCGGCGACCAGCATGTGCGCTAGGGCGAGGTTGCGCATCGGCTGGCTGCGGCCGGCGCGCACCCAGCAGCCGCCGTCATCGGCGCGTGGGGAGGGCGGGATGAGCTCGACCCCCGTGAGGTACTCGGCGTAGCGGCGGTGTCCATATCCGTGGTTGTTGAGCTGGAAGCAGCGGCCAGGGTCGCTGCCGAAGAGCCCTGGCTGTCCGCAGACGTCGCGGTCCGTGTTCTCGGGGCTGGCGAACGCGCTGCAGGTTCCGAAGTTCGGCTCGCCAAGCTTGACCTCGATAAGGGCCGCGACCCTGCGGCCGTCCTCGGTGGTGCCCCGCAGGAGCACGTCGACCTGGGTGCGGTGCGGGCTGCGTTTGGATGCCTCAGCGAGTCGGTCGAGGGTGTCCTCGTACTCGAAGAACGGAGCCTCGACCTTTTCGACAACGTGCCCCAGGTGGGCAAACACGGTTCGGACACCGTCGTCGTCGAGCGGCGCGAACAGGCTGAGTGCGAACGCCTGGGAGCTGCGCACGTGGTGCACGTATCGGTGAGCCAGACCTCGGCTGCGGATGTCGGTCAGTGCCGAAAGGGCGCCTGGGAGGACTGCGGCGGCGTCATCGGGGTGGAACAGGATCGGTCGGCTCATGCGGTTCCCTGCCCGAGCTTCGACGTGAGCTCCCCTGGCCACCGCGGTCCGACGACCGGCTTCGAGACCATGACGTTCGGCTCCCATAGGTCACGCGCCGGAACCTTGGTCAACGACAGCTTGTCCGCGGTCGGTTCCCCCGTCAGGTAGACGCTGACCCGACAGTCACCGGCCAGCGCCTCGATCTGCCCAGCCAGGTAGCCGTTGAACGCGGTCCCCGACTCCCCCGCACCCAGAACCAGGTGGATCGGTGCTGGCGTTCCTCCAGCCGGCGGGTGCCCCGGAGGCGTCGGGATGATGTGCCCCGCGGCCTTCAGTTGGGAACGGATCGCTGCATCGTTCGCCCGCACCCAGATCGCGTAGTCGAGCGCCTGCAGGACCACCTTGGGGTCGTGTCCGATCTTGGTCTCCACCACATGCAGAACCCCCGCGGCGTCGACCCCGAGGAAATCAATGAAGCCCGGCCTTCCGGCCGGGGACACCGAGGACGTGATCAAACCGCGCCACGCGGGGAACTCGCGCCACAAGTCGGTCAGCCCGAGCACCTCGGGCTGGCCTTTGAGGGTGGCCTGGAGCTTGTGCTCCCGCATCTGCGAGGTCAAGCTCCCGCCGTCCTCGATCGCAAGCGCGACCTTCGCATTGATGACCTCGATCTCACCGAGGGTCGGGGCATCAGTAAAGGTCTTGTCGAACACCTCCCGGCCCGGCTGCGGTGTCTGGTACTGAACCCCTGCCCGAATGCGCAGCCCGCCCTTGGTCTCGGAGGCCTGCAGCACCTGGAGACCTTCGTGGTGCCAAGAGAGGTATCCCCCGCGATCATGGCCGACCAGCCCGATCTCCTGAGTGTGGATGCTGTCGAGCCACGAGTCGTGGCCAGCCTTCAACACTCCCTTCTTCGGGATGCGCTCGGGCAGTTCAGCCAGAGGTTCCAGGATGGCGAAGCGACCAGGACTACGCACCGGCTGAGGAACGGTTCCTCCGACGCCGTCGAACTGAAAGACGCGAACCTCGGTCTCGAGCCAACCGATGCGCGAGATCGATTCGACGACCATGTTGTCAGGCACGACCAACAGCAGGTCCCGGTTGTGCTGCCACGCCAGCCCGTAGGCCAGCACTTCGTCAGTCACAGTCGGCTTCTCGCCAGGTGTGATGACGGCAACGAGGCTGCCGTGCTGTGGATCCTCAAACCAGTGGGCGTACTTGCTCATCCGTGCCGGCGCGAATGGCGTCGGCTCGACTTCCAAGACATGCGCGGCCGCACGATGCGCAGTCTCGGCGTACGCCACCCTCTGGTCCTTCATAACGCGCATCCTTCCCTAGCCCACTGACATGTCCCGTGGACGTTAGGCGCAATGCGAGGGGCTTGGGGACGAATCGAGAGTTTAGACTGCCGCATCTCCGAACCCCGGGGGCGCGGACTGCTACTGACGGACTGGCGTTGGCACAGGGGTGTGCACGCGCGCTTGGGACGGACGCCGGCCGATCATGCGTTCCACGAGCCCTCCTCTGTGGCGGCTGAAACGGCCGCCTCGCCCGTGAGCAACTGGGACGGCTCGATGTCATCGGCGCAGTTCAAGTAGAGGGTCACTGCGCCCGAACCCTGCGGCAGGTGCTTGATGGATCGATTGAGAAGGTGCGACATCTCGATCGCGCTTGAGCCCGCGAAGCCAACCCTGCGCGGCTGCTCGGCCGGGTCGTAGTCCCGATCTCCTGGCACTCGTTCGCGCCAGTAGTCGATTCGCCAGACCCCACGCGTGACCCCCTTGTGGACCGCTAGGGCGTACTTGGCGCGCCTCGCCTTCGGACCCAGGACCCACCAGCCCCTGGTGGCCTCGTACAGCTCTGCATCCGTCATGGCCGGCGTCCAAAGCTTCGGGATCTTGAACATCACCAGAGATTCGTCAACGTCCGGGAGTGGCTGCGCGTCGTAGATCGAGGCGGCGACCGCGGTGCTGGCCCAGCCGTATGTTGCGCTGTTGTGCCCCATGACCTCGTTGGTCAGGTTGTGTCCGACGGCCCGCAGAGCGTCGATCACCGAGGCTTCGATCAGGTATGCCGTCTTCTCCGTGGGGATGTGGTGCCTCACCAGTTCGGTGACGACCTGAAGTCCCGCCGCCTGGATGGCCCGGATCCTGCTCAACTTGGGCTTCTCGGAGTCCGTGAGCGCAGCTGCGTCCTGCGCATGCTGGAAGACACGGTTGCCAGTGCCTTTGCCGACGTAGAAGACCTGCCCGTCGCGCGGATCGCGGAGGAGATAGACATACCAGCCCATCTGTTCCTGAACGAAGGACGTGAAGCTCCCCCCTCCGGCGGGACTAGCAACGGAATCAGTGTCGCCCGCGTTGAGCCTGTCCTCCTGGCCAGTCGTGTCGGGAACGGACGCGCCTTTCTCGGTCCCGTCGTTATGGGCCGCCGGCTTCTCCGACCCGCTCTCGGACGCCCGATTGTCCGGCCCCTCCGTCAGGTCAGCAGGGCCATCAGGGCTGATGCCGAAAGTGACGGCGAGATCGAGAGGGCTACTTGCCCATTCGTTGATGGCAGGACCGAGAATCGCGCCGACGACCAAGACATTCCCCCGGCTGGCAGGCGCTGTGAGGGTAGCGCCTTCGGGACTCTTAGGAGGCGTCGGCCACGGCTCGTGACCCGCAATGGGCGCGGGGGCAACTTCGAGATGCGACAGCGCCTGCCCATCAACCGTCCGGTGCGTGAAGAGCGCATACGGGTGGGGCTGGTGCTCCCAGCCGCCAAACTCGACGACCATGAAGTCGCCGCGTTCGGCGCAGGACAGGGCTACTTGGCCTAGCCAGTCAACGAAGTCGAACCACTGGCGGTCGTGGTCCGGTTCGTCGGCAGCCGGTCGTAAAGAGAACGCGGTCGACTGCATCTCGCCGCCCACGGTGAACCGACTGGGAACCAACAGCGTTCCTGAAGCAGGGTCGAGCAGGGCCACCTCCCGGTACCGATCGGGCTCTACCTCCGAACGCGAGGTCAGCCCGCGGCCTAGTACGCCGGACAGGCCCTGGGGATCGTCGACTTGCCACAGTTGCGTCGTTTTGTTGACCCAAGTGCGAAGGTGGCCAGCAACCACGGGGCTGAGCATCGCGGTCTGCATAACGCTGCCGGCCCCGAGTCCGCCAAGGTCACCCATGCCATTGATCGTGACGCCGGGAGTGGACGGCGTCACAAGCGATCGGGACGCGGCCATTCTCGCGATGTAGGGCGAACCTCTCTCGGCTCGAAAGGTCCCCAACTCTCCTACCCCGGCTATCGCGACGCGCGCATGGCGGGTTCCATGAAGGAAGGCACGCAGCGCCTGGTACCACGCCGCGTACGACTGCGCCCGCACCTCGATCCGGTCGTCATCCGCCTCGTCTGGCCAAGAGACCTCGACTGAATCAAGGTCGTCATCAATGTCTGGCGCACCCAGATGACTGAGCAGGTGCAGCTCGTCGCCACCGCCTTCAGAGCAGAGGTACTCCGCGCTGGCCAACCTCTGTAGCTCGACATGCGACTGACGGCTCAGGCTGCCGTAGCGACCGGGTGCGTCGGGACTCAGCGTCAGGTCGGCTTGTCGGAGCAGCCCCCATGCCGCCAGAGCCGAAAGCTGCGCGCCCCACCACTCGTCGAGGAGTTGCCAGCCTGGGTGGCCCACCCGGTCCTTGGCATCGTCATCCGGGTGGGTCGCGATTCCCGAGCCACGATCAAGGTGGCGCGTGAGAGCAGCAATGGGTTCCGAACACCCAACGCCGTACCGCAACAGGTGAAGGGCCGGCTCCCACCAGGCAGCCAGGTCTAGGCGTAGCCGATCCGTCAACTGACCGTTTGCGCCCTGCCACGTGCCCGAGGTGACCAAGTGAGGGTGCGCCGGCGGGTCCCATGGGTCAGAACCCCCGTCGATGACGTGTCGCAGCCGCGCCCAGAGCGTCGGAAGGTGGGTAATCCATGGCCCGGAGTCGG
Organism: Pedococcus bigeumensis; assembly: GCF_039531795.1. Taxonomy (NCBI): domain Bacteria; kingdom Bacillati; phylum Actinomycetota; class Actinomycetes; order Micrococcales; family Intrasporangiaceae; genus Pedococcus; species Pedococcus bigeumensis. The sequence continues at coordinate 1,685,316 of NZ_BAAAQS010000001.1, forward strand.
CCCAGCGTGACTCCTCTGGCCCACGCCCACGTGGTCCTGCCGCCTTCCCCACAGCGTCCCCTTCCGATACTGCGATTCAGTCAGTGGCATGTTGCCAGACCCCTGCGACACCGCGATGGCGATCTGAAGGTTCTATCCGTCCGCGCCCGTCCCCACGGGCCATCCCGGACAATCGTCCCGCGTGTCGCCGCTACACGATGGGTCCAGCTGCTTATCAGCCGTCGGCCCCCAGTCCTTCGCCGTGGAGAGACGTACCGACGAGAAGTTCACTGTCGAGCGATTGGGCGCGAGCAGTCACATGCGGCCGAGGATGTCCGTCTTCTTCACCTGGAACTCTTCGTCGGAGATCACACCTCGGTCCCTGAGCTCCGCGAGCTTGGCCAGCTGGTCTGCGGGGTCGCCCATCAGGGGTGCCACAGGTGCTGCCTGCGCAGGGCGTGACGCCGACCTCTCGACGGAAGTCGTCACGCGTGACGTCAACTCAGTCGCCGTCCGGCTTGTGACCTTCATGATGGCCCATGCTACGAGGCCACCCACCCCGGCCATCAGCAGGAGTACAGCAAACGTCCTCTCCCCCGACGCAATAGAGGAGTTGTACACCTCAGACGAGTCGTAGTACTTGACAGCGTGGGCAAGCTCGTCCGCGTCGCGCTGCGATGTGACGTGGAGGAACAAGATCACGCTCAACACCGTGGCCCCAATCGAAGCCCACACTAAGTACGGCGGACGGTTCTTCACAATGACGAAGTTGGACATGGTGCTCCTCAGGCGACGGGCTAGGAGGCAAGTCTTGTGGGTCGCCAGGATCAGCGCGGCTCTTCGAGATAATCCCGACCAAACGGGCGAGGGTCCCGCCCGGTCGTCGTCTCTAGGCCAGCGTGCCTGGCTGCCGTCCCCCGGCATCAGCAGCTGAGCGGGACGTAGCGCCGCCAGCCGCGTGCCCCAACACCGTCGAGCAGATCGGCCGGCTCATCCTGGGACGCAAGCGGGAGCTCAACAAGACACGTCAAGGGCGGCGCCGATCGTCGACGACTCATACCGGAGTTTGCATGACGAGCCAAACGGACAATCATGCGTGAGGCTAGACCTGGGAGGTCGCACGGCATGCTTCACTGTCGACTGCGGCGCGCCAGCAAGTGCACGCCTGCCGTGTCGAACCACTTCCTTGAGAAGGATCTCCCAAATGCCTCGATGGTGTCAGACCGTGTACCGCCCGTCAGCACACGCCGCAGAGGTTCCATGCTCTGGCCGCCTGCTGAAATGCAGTACCTGCGGGACAGTCGGATGTAATCGAGACGGATGCACAAACTGCAGTTTTGGCTTCGCTCGGTGCTCCCGCTGCGGGGGCACAGGCGCGGACTTCTGATGGGCCTCTGGGACTTCGTAGCAGGTAACAGCGAGCCTTCGCGGACCTGGGCGGGTCCCGGCCACAATTGGTCCTACGACTGGTGTCGCTTCCGGAAGGACAGTCGGTGCTACTTCACCGAGGAGTTGAATCACACAGCGACGGAGTTGGCGGGGTACGCAGTTTGGGAACCCCGGGATCGAGGCTATTGCCCGCGAGTCCTTTGGGAGGATCAAGAGGAGTGCCCTGTCAGTGAACCAGGGCCACACGTACAGGGCGGGTATCTGGATGCCACCGTCGCTTGGGACGCGGGCGGGCAAAGGGGCGGTACTCCCGCAGCCGGATACCACCAGCACCACGAATAGCAACCCCGATCCGACAACTGTGCCTTCTACGGGGCAGCCACCACCCAGAGCTAAGGGCGACAGCGAGGCCGTCTTTCTAACTGATCCCTCGGGCAATTCGCATCCGACCTCGACGGAGATCGCTGGGCCATTCCTCACCTTGTCGGTCACGACCAAGGCGCCGCCAATCAGCAACTCGGCCGGGTGGTTCGGCTTGCGATAAGCAACCCCCCAGACCCCGTGCTTCTCGTTTCTGGTGGCGCGGATTGCCACCAGATTCGACCCCTCGGCGCGCAGGTGGTAATTCGCCTGCGACTTGGCTGCCGATGCGTTGCTGATCATGGTGCCCCCCGAACCTGATCCGATACGTCGGCGAAGACGTGGATTGGCTTCGTATCGACCTCACTCCGCCTCGATCCCCCACGCCCTGACTCCTTCTCCCAGATACCGCGACCGACACATCAGCATGTACCCCGTCAAACAGGCCGAGCGTCCCATGACGATGTCTCGCAGCCCAGCCCAGAGCGTGGAAGGCGGCAGAGCGTGGAAGGCGGGTGACCCGCCGCTGGAGTTGGCCGCGGGCCGCTGCCCCGAACAACCGCGGCCTGTCCCCGCCGTATGGCAGCCTGACGTCATGCGGAACAGTTGCTCGGTGTATGTGGACGTCGGCTACCTGCTTGCGGCGGCGGCGACCCGGGTAACAGGAACGTCACTGCGCAGCGGGGTTGTGATCTCCTACCCGGACCTCATCGCCGCTGTCATCCAGCAAGCTGAGCGGCAGAGTGGCCTGCCCGTTTTGCGGGTCCACTGGTACGACTCTGGAGCGAAGTCGGGCGGCGCCCCTGACAGCTCGCAAGAGGCGATCGGAGAGCTTCCCCGGGTCAAACTGCGCTTGGGTCGGCTTTCTCCCCGCGGGGAGCAGAAGGGCGTCGACCTACGCATAGGACTAGACCTTGCGTCGCACGGCCGCAACCGGGTGTCCGACCTCGTCTACCTGATGTCTGGGGACGACGACCTCACTGAGGCGGTGGAGGAGGCCCAGAGCCATGGCGTCCAGGTCGTGATCCTCGCTGTCCCCGACGCCTTGGGCAGGTCTCATGCTGTATCGCGACACCTGCTGCGCGAGTGCGACGACATCATGATTCTGGATCCTGCGACCATCGACAGCACCGTTCACGTGCGCACGCAGGCCTCCGAGTCTGCGTCCTGTGACAACAGCCAAACCGGTGAGCGGCCAGTGAGTCCTGTTGGGCCGGCGCCCAGGTCGCCCGAGGCAAGCGAGCCTTCGCGGGTCGCGGCCGCTCCTTCACCCTCAGTCCTCGCTGGCACGAGGCCCGTGGCTCGCACGTCACTGGCGCAGACCCGTAACTCCATCGTCTACTCCAGCAGCAGCGATGGTTCAGGGCGTCGCCCCGCGCCGCCTGCGGACCAGATGACCATCATCGACCAGGTATGCCGTGGGGTCGTCGCAGCCTGGCTGGGTCAAGCGGGTGACACCGACCGCGACGGAGTGATGCGAGAGGAACCGTTCATCCCCAATGATCTTGACCGCACTCTCTTAACAGACCTCTCGGCGAGGCTTGGCGTCTACGACATAGATGAGTCAACCCGCTACGCCCTACGCGCTCACTTCTGGGAGGTCATGCACGCCGCGAGCTGAGTAGCGAGGCAGCACAGCAAGGCTGAATCAATGGTGGCGGCTGTGGCGTCGCAACTCGTCAGGCAGGGCCTGGTGGTGCACAACGGCGAGTTCACGGTTTGCCCTAGTGAGGCTCGTGTACAGCGGGCCAACCCGAGCAAGGTTTCGCGGAAATGCTCCAGGCTCCACGACGACGACAGCATCGAACTCGACACCCCTCGCAGCCTCGGCGTCTCTGAGAGCCAGAAGTCGCCCTTCCTTCTGCCAGTCACCCTGGCGTTCCGATCTACGCCAGCCTGCCGACAGCAGACTCTGCTCGAGACTACGTTGCTCCACGGCAATGACTGCAACGGTTCCGCCCGGGTACGCCGCGAGCAGCCGCTCGGCCTCGCGAATCGCCAGCGGGTCTCGTTCAGCGGAGCGCGATGCACGCGTCACCTTGGGGGCAGGTCCGGCCTGTTGAAGCGATTGCGCGCTCCGCTCGCTTCGTGGAAGCAGTGCCTTGGCGAAGTCGAGGATCGGCTGGGTCGACCGGTAGCCACGCTCGATCACGTGGGTCGTAACGCGTGTGGTGTCGGATCCGGCGGACAGCCGGTCGAGCACTTGGCTCCAGGACGTGGCTCCGAAGTCGTGTCGTCGCTGGTTCATGTCACCCACGAGTGTCCAACCGTTCGCGCCGTTGTGAGCTCGAATGATCTCCCACTCCAGACCGGCCACATCCTGCGCCTCGTCGACGACGATATGGCCAAATCGCCGCACAGGCTGCCCCATGATCGACAGCGAGGCCTGAGCGAAGAGCGGAAGGTATCGACGTCTGCGGATTGCAGCACCAAACGTGGGCAGCGTCTTGACCCACGGTCCCGAGATCTCCCCGAGTTTAAGCGGCGATGCGATCGTGCCGCCGCCGCGCACATAGTCATACAGGCGTTCCAGGTTCTTCATCCTTGCTCCTGGGCCAGTGGCCCACGGCTGGTCTTCCCGACATGCCCGAGCGCCCCTGTCGAAGAGATTCTTGATGAACTGACCAACGTCGGTGACAGAGCCATCAAGCTCTCCCGAAAGCGCGTGGTTGATCTGAGCGATCTCTCGAAACCACGCGGGTATCGACTTGACCGAGACCCGTCGCTCGATGTCCAGCGTCTTGACGATGTCGTCCACGTGTCGAACCCATTCGTCGGTTGGTCCGAGCAGCAACAAGCGGTCGACACGCTCGTCGGTCGGCCTCTCGGGACTCACGAGATACGCCGCGCGATGAATCGCGACAATGGTCTTCCCAGTCCCCGGGTGGCCCTGCACGACCAACGGTTCTGCTGCGCTGCGCGTGACAAGGCGATACTGGTCGGGTTGAAGGGTCGCGAGGACGGAAGTGAGCGCAGCAGCGCGAGGCGCGCGAAGGGCGTAGTCCACTGCCTCGACAGACCTCATGCCTCTTCGTAGGGTCTCCTCAGTGCGGGCTGGCCCGGTGGGCATCATGACCGACGTTTCAAATGTCCTCGGCGATGACTCGTGGGAACCAGCGGGGTCCGCGGGCGTGCTCGCGTCGGTGCCCTTGGCAGCCTCACGGCGCTTGGCCCTCCGACCGCTCGGGACCGGCGCGGCAGGTACGTCCAGGCGCCTACGCGCGAACGGGGCCGCATCTCGGGAGGTGTTGGCCAGCCACTCGTCGTAGACCTTGACGATGTCATTGCGTCGCTCGAGCAGCGTCCGGCGCACGACGACGTGGCGCGCGATCTCATGGCTATCCACGTCTGGCTCGTAGAAGACCTTGGCGACGGGCGCGTCCCAGCTCACAACGGCGTGATCGAAATCAGAGAGCCACCTTGCGCCGACGTAGAAGGAAGCCCCTAGATGCTCGTCCTGCACGTCGAGCCCAACGCGGGCTACCAAGGGACCAAGCTGGTCGTAGCTCAAACCCGAGCGTGGCGTGTGGCCAACCCACTTCTCGTTCGCCGCCAAGGCGATCGGGACGGCCCGGCTCAGACGCGCCTCCAAGGCAGTGAGGTATCGGCGGTTCGTGGCGGCTTCGTACGCGAGGTCGTCGGTGTTCTCACTAGTCATTCGGTCACCTCCACCAAACACACGGCCAGGTCTTCCGTGGTGAGGGCGGCATGTGACTTGACGTTCATGTCGTCGTTGAACGAAGCAAATCGAGCGCGCTCTCGGCGCAGCTGTGCATCGAAGAGTGGAATCATCCTGTACCTGCCCCGAAGTCGTAGCGTGTTGATGCGGTCGTTGATGGAGTCGATCCGCCGTGCATGGACCTGCTCAGCGCTCAGCCGTCGTGTCGCCATGAATGCAGTGTTCTCAGACTGCATCTCTCCTTCGCGGGCGATGAGGCGTCCCAGCAGGGCATCAGCGGTTGCCGATACGGCTGCTTGAAGGTCAAGGTCGCCCGGGAGACCTCCTGAACTGAGCCGCCCCAGCGCCAACGCGCCCATGAGTCGATCGCCGAGGTCCGGCACGAGCCCCCCTGTTACCGCGTCAGCAGTCGCGGTCCACACCTCGTGCAACGGACGAATGCCATCCCAGTGCGCGACGCAAAGCTGAACCAAGTACCGGCCGACGGGCACTCCTGCCTCCCTTCGACTCATGACGACGGAGGAGAACCGACTTTGCCGGTGCCCTGGCACGCCTAGCGCTGCTCTCACAAGCGGGTGGGTCGCCGCTAGCAGAGGAATCCCCCCGAGCCTGGACTCCTCTTGGTTCAGCGACAGGTGAAGGGGTTGCTCATTTCTCAGGCTGGAGTGGACCGCGTCCACTTCTGCAGATGTCCTCACGCCGAGACGAACCAGGGCCATGACGTGGCCAGCGAGCTCAGAGTTGCCGACGACCGTTAGGAGGTCATCCGCAATCTCTGATCGTCCCCCATAGGTCTTGACCCAGTCGGCGACCAGTAGGGCCAGTTCAGCTTGACCGATGTATCGACCGGAAGCCACTAGATCCGGCTCGAGCCCTTCGATGTCCACCCCGTCGCTCGAGATCAGATATGGAGCCGCCGACTCCACCTCACCCAGCGCGCGCTCTTGCTCAGCCAACGCAGCGAGAAGTTCTAGGGCGCGCTGCTCTCTCTGTTCGGGCGAGAGCGCGAAGTCCATGAGGGCAGCTTCGACTTCGCCCCATGCGCTTTCGATGATCGGCTCCAACGCGCCAATCGCGTGCTCGAAGACACCAATGCGGTCGAGTACCCGCTCCAAGATTTCCGACTCGATCGTTCCCGGGGTCGTGAAGTTGATGATGATGATCTTGGCTTCGCGCTGCCCGATTCGGTCGATGCGGCCAATTCGCTGCTCGATCTCCATCGGGTTCCAAGGAAGGTCGTAATTGATCAGAACGGAACAGAACTCGAAGTCGAGGCCTTCGCTCGCAACCTTGGTCGCCACCACGATGTCGTAACCACCGGCCCTGAAGTCGGCCATGATTCGATCGCGGCTCTCCTTTGGCACTCCTCCGTGGAGCACCCCCACTCGACACCTACCCCGAAGGTGGCCCTCCAAGTAGGCAAGAGTCCTGCGAGAGAACGTGAAGACAAGAGCCTGCCTACCCTGATCAAGCAGACCACCGACCACGGCGTTGAACTGCTCCAGCTTGGCATCGACGTCCAAGCCTGCAGCGAGGGCGACCAGCTCAGCGCTCGGGGCTACATCGGGACCGCGCGGAACGGTGCGCCTGCCCAAAGCCGAGTCCACCTCATCCCGAACGCCTGCACCCGTCCAGGTGCGGACATAGTCCGCTGCTTCTGGGAGGCAACTGCCCGCGAGGCGTAGCGGCATCTGCATCGCGAAATTCAGAGGCATGGCCTTGGCCTTGGCTCGCTCGACACACCAGCGGTAGAACGCTTGGTAGAAGTCGTGCTCCTCTTGACTCCACTCCACAGACACAGGGCGCGCCTCGCGCACTGCCTTGTCCTCTTGAACCTCGACCTTGCGCGTGCGCGTGATCTGGGAGGCCAGCCCGTGCAACTCACTGCACACCCTCTTGACCTGCACGACGTCGGCGGGCGTCAGATCTGGTCGCGCCAACGTTTCCCTGAGTAGGGCGAAGTCCGGTCGAAGTGTCAGAACACGTCCGAAGGCGCTAGAGGTCAGTCCTTCAAGCCATTGCCGCCGCTTGTCGTTGCCGACGCTCCGGTCGAGGAGCGATGCCGTGATCTTGTGCAGGACGGCGTTGGGCTCGATTCGCTCATGCAATCCTTCGAGGTCTTGGAACTCCCCAGGGACAAGCAGCTCAAGGAGATTGAAGAGGTCTTGGTTCCTGAGGTTCACCGGAGTCGCCGAGAGGAAGACCAGGGCATCGGCCCATTGAGACAGGTGCTCACCCAGAGCGTGGCTCTTCGTACTCGAATTCCGGAATACGTGTGCTTCGTCCACGATCACGAGGTCGAACTGCAAACCGAGCGTGGTCACATCCGCCAAGCCGTCCCACTTTCGCAGGCGCTCGACACTGCACACATACCCGGCGCGCTTGGGCAGGCGGTTGCCCTCCACGCGGGTCCTGATATCTGCCAGAGCCGAGCTCGTCAGCTCGTGCAACTCGAAGCCGAAGCGCTCCTCCATCTCGCGCTGCCACTTTGCAGTCAAGCCAGACGGACAAACAACGAGTACTCGGTCCGCGCGCCTCCGTGCCTCCAGTTCAGTCCACAGCAGGCCAGCCTCGATGGTCTTGCCTAGGCCGACCTCGTCCGCGATCAGCATCCGTAGGGATCCCGACCCAAGGAGCTTCATCACCGGCTTGAACTGGTAGGGCCGGAAGATCGTGCGGGTCGCTCTGAACGAGAACACCGTGTCCGTAAAGCGACCCTCCAGCTTCGCGCGAGTCAATGTCGCCGCGAACCGGTCCGCTGGCACTGGGGGTGTCCTCACCCAGGCATCTGGTGAGTCCAACATGGGCCGACGCATTAACGCGTCCTCGGCCATCTTCTGCGTTCGCCCGCCAGTGAAGACCGAGTAGATCCATCGGCCCTGAAGGTACTGGCGTGCCTTGATCAGGCCATCCATGCCCGAGCCTCGAGTGACGACTTCCTCGAGAACCTCGAAGCTGGGGCGCTCTACCGCCGGCGCTCCGTCCCACAAGTGGTCGAACCAGCTCAAGGCCTGGTCCAGCGCGGAACCCTCCGGGACAGCACCGCTCTGCTCTCGAAGGGGTGCTCCCGGCGGGGCACCTCCCGTGACCACCAGGACGGCCGAGGGTGAGATCCCCGAGAACCAATACAGCCCCTCGGGCAGCGGAGCCGGTGCGGCGATCAGGTGGCGGATGTTGGCCACCAGGGCATGCACGTCAGGCACAACGGTGCCCAACACGAGCATTTCTGAGAAAAGCTTCGTTCTGGCGAGATCGGCCGCGTCCCCAGCAATGGGGTGATAGCCATGCGTGGACTCGATGATGCTTCGGTCAGGAAGGGTCATGCGATCCCCCAGACTTCGTGTGGCTCAGCCTCGCTGTCGGGGAAGCGGAAATCGGGTCTGCGTCTGATTCGGGTCGCTCTGCCCCGATTCGAAGGGCTTCCACGAGTTTCGCCTCAGCGGCTGAGAACTCCGCCGCCGCTTGGTCGTCGAGCCTCCCTTCACCGCCGAGAACCCCCTCCGTCCGTGCCAGGAAGCCGTTGAGAGCAGCCCGACATTCATCGAGCCACGGGTCGCCCAACGCAGACGCCACCGCCATCAGGCCGGTGCGTACCACCGGATCCCGAGGTTCTGGCATCTCGGGGACGGTCACGATGAGCCCTTGGGGTCGTCGTGACCACCGGACGAGGCCAACCACCGCGTCGACGGCCTCGATCACCGGCACGAAAGCGTCCGAGATCTCCGCGCCCCGGACTCGAATGGTGATCGTGCGGCCGGAAGCCTCGTTGGTGCGGCTACTCTCCAGCTCTCCGGAGGCAGAAGCGGCAATCGCAGTCGCCTGCCGTTCCACGCAGTCCAGAATGGCGTCTGCACCCAGGCCCCCTTCAACCGCGTCCAACACGTCCGCGAGCAGGGCCAGTCTGCCTAGGCGATCGCTCACCGACCACTGGCTTATCCGCTGAACCGCATCGACCGACCCATTCGTGCGCGACGGCATATTCCGCGATATCCACGTCCGTACGGCTTCTCGGCGGCGAGTCATAAGCACCGATTCATAGAACCCACCAAGGCGACCCATGAGACTTGCTTGGTCCTCACGGACCATGGAGGACCGTCTGGCTGTCCACGCGGTAAACTGCTCATAGTCCCCGACGGCGAGCAAGTCGACCCCGAGGTGGCCACCTGCCAAAGCGCGCTGGTTACCAATCCGTCCCGACGCGAGCGCGTCCAGCTCGGCAACGAAGAGGGCGCCCACGATACGGTCCGCCTCCGGTTCGGTCGTCGCTGCGGTCGGATCAGGGCGTTCGTCGAGCAAGAGGGCGACTAGGCCACGGGCGGCGTCCTGTTTCGCTGCGGTCTTTCCCGGCATCCAGCCTCCGCGCCAACTCGGTTCCATCGGGACCAGAAAGGTGATCCGAGCCCTGTAGTACCGCTCGTGCTGCGGCCCGCGTTCCTCGAAGGTCACCTGAAAGCGAGCCTTCGCCCGAGCGCAGTAGTTCTGCAGCTGGGTCACGGAATCGGCGGGCGGACTGAAGTCGCGGACCCAACGCGCGACGGACTGCTCCTGGCGATGGAAGATCAGGTCTCCGTTGGCCCGCCACGCCGCGCCTGCAACGGCCTGGACGACGTTCTCCTTAACGTCGGCGGTCAACGTCGCCAACCCCTTTGAACGCAGAACCCCGGCACCGAGCGGCAGGGCGTCCAAGAGGCGTGCCAAGTCGTCACGCGTCACGTGTGGCGCCGTGACTGCCCCGGACGGCGGATCGAAGGTGGCGTTCAATGTGTTCAGCGCGTGCTGGTGTCGAACCAGCGTGGTTAGGACCTCAGCCCCTTCCGTCGCGAGCACCGCGAAATCGCGTTGATGGGCACGAGTCACGAGCGAGGGGTTTTCGTGCACCCAAGACGCGTGGGTGAGCGCCTGACTGACGAGTCCGGAGTCATTCATTTCGAATGCCTCCAGGACCCAATCCCGGGCGCGGTCGTGACGTGGCAGCCGTGCGTCGTACGCCTGGGATCGGCGCACTGGTACTGGCTGGGAAGGCCTCGGAACGGCGTGAGGCAAGTTGCGCTGGACGAAGGTCCTGTAGGCCGCGGAGCGCGCGCTCCGGACTGACCGCTCCGTCGCCGACGCGGTGAGGCCTTTCGCTTCGACCGAAACAGTGAATAGGCGGTCGTGGTCCGGCCCTGATTCGCTTCGATGGACTGTCGGCTCTTGCTTCAGTGTTGAGACAATGAGCTGACGCCAGTCCGGTTCGGGCGCGGAGGGACGGAAGCCAGCCGCCCGTAGTATCGATGCGGCGGGCGTTCGGGACGCGGTCAGCAGCGACAGCGCGCCCACAATCTGCAAGCCCACGAGTTCCGCTGCGTTACTGCGCTGCCCCGCGGCCTGCATGGCACGCTCCCCTCGCCCTAAGAAGGCCGCGCCGAGGCCAACCACCCAGTCTTCGACTGCGACACGCGCCAATTGTTCTTGCTGCAGCGCTGCGCTGACCTCCGCGCTCGACGTGAACTCGCCTACGGTGGAACGAATCTCGTCAAGAAGAACCAGGCGCAGCCAACCGCGTCCCAGCGTCGCAAGGACGTCCAGCACGCGGGCATTGAGGGGGCTGTCCGGCATCGATTCGTAGAGGTAGCTTGAGTGCATGCTCGCCCAGCGGAGCCATTCGACCCCCGCCGCATCAGGGGCGAGATCCAGCCGGGTCAACTCTTTGAGCAAGGCCTCACAAGTTGGCGGGAGCCAAGGCGAAGAAGGTGCCGCGGGGTAGGCCGCTGTCCAGCCTGTGGGGACGATGCGGACGGCGCCCAACCCAAATGGTTCGGCGGCCCCAGCCGGCTGTCCTGGCCATGATTCGGCGGCGCCTCGAAGGTGCGGCGGCGACTTAAGTCGCGTCCCTTGACGTTGGCCGTCACGTGCTCGCGGACGCATATGCGGCAGCCGTCCCCATACCAGTCGGACCACTTCGTCACCCAGCCATGGACGCAGTGTCGGGGTGAGCGCCGCCCTCAGAGCATCCTCGACCCCAAGACACTCTGCCGCACGAGCGCTCCGCCCTGAGACCTCCTCTCGCAGCCGAACGCGTCCCAGGACACGCAGAAGCTCTCCGGCAGGCACCGATAGGTCCCTCGTGACGCTGATCGGACGAGTCTGTGATTCCTGCAAGAGGCGAATCGCCATCCTGTGCAGCGGCTCCGGGGGGTCCGGCTCACCGAGAGCAATGATCCCGACCCACCGGTTACCGAAGCTGTATGCCGTCATGCTCGCTCGCCGAAGTCGCGTGCTGCGAAGCGCGGAGCCATGGCTTCCATCTGGTCCATCACGAGCTTGATCGCGGCTGGCTGCTCGTCCGGCGGGTAGCCATGCTTGATCAGCAGCCGTTTGATCGACGTCCGCAACTTCGCCCGCACATCCTCACGCACCGTCCAGTCAGTGCGGATGTCGCGCCGCATGATCGCAACGAGCTCCCGAGCGATGTCAGCCAGCACGCCTTTCCCCATCACGTCGACGGCAGAGTCGTTCGTCGTCACCGCGTCGAAGTACGCGAGCTCGTCCTGATCCAGCGGCGGCTCGAACTTCGCCCCACGCCCGGCCTCGTCCACGACCTCGTGGGCCAACGCGATGAGCTCGGCGATGACCTCGGCCGAAGTCAGCTGCTGGTTGGTGTACTTGCGCATCAGGTCGGCAATGCGGTCCGAGAACGCCTGCTGTCGGAGGGTGTTGGTGCCGGTCGCCTTCACCGACTCCTTCGCGATGAGATCCCGCAGCGCCTCGATCGCGAGATGCGGGTTCGTGGCCTCTTGGGTCTGCCGGAGGAACTCCGGGCTGAGGTCCATGAGGCTCGGCCGCGGCATCCCAGCCGCGTCATATATGTCGAGGACCTCGCCGGTCTCGGTGCTGTCTGCGATGAGCGCTCCGAGGAGCCGCTGGATGTCCTCGGGGATCGGTTCGCCACGCGACTCTCGGTCCGCCGCATCGAGCTTGGCCATCCAGACGCGGACCTCTTCATAGAACTTCGCCACGGGGCGGAGCTCGTGCAGCTCAGCGGACGTTCCGCACAGCGCCCAGGCGCGTGACAACTGGCTCGACAGACGCCGGTATGCCGCTCCGAGCGTTTCGGTCTCGTCGTCACCCTCCCTGGCTGGCTCGTTCCCGGGAGTGGCCGGGTTGCGCAGGAAGTTGACGGCGTGCTTCACGACGAACGCGTATGCCGCGCCGTCGCCTCGCGCTGACCGGTCGGCGTAGTCCTTGCGCCAGTCATAGCCGGCAAGTAGCTCGTCGAGGCGAGCGATGAGTTCCTTGGTCAGGACGACAGCCTCGCCGACGTTGCGGCCGAGCGGCTTCCCGGCCTGGTCCTCCGAGGTGTACTCGGCGAGCGCCTTCTGGAGGTTTTCTGCGAGTGGGGCGTAGGCGACGAGCAAACCGTCTTGCTTGCCCCGGAACGTGCGGTTGACGCGCGCAAGGGTCTGCATGAGCAGGGCACCCTTCAGGGGTCGATCGAGGTAGAGCGTGTGCAACGGAGGGGCATCGAAGCCGGTGAGCATCATGTCCTTGACGATGACGATCTCGAGCTCGTCGTCAGGGTCCTTGAGCCGGGCCTTTATCGCCTTGTTCTGACCGTCGCGCCGGACGTGGTCAGACACCGGCGGAGTGTCGGTGGGATCACCGCTGTAGACGACCTTGATCCGACCCTTGTCGAGCTCGTCGGAGTGCCAGTCCGGCCGGAGCGCGATGATGGCGTCGTACAAGTTGGCGCAGATCTCACGAGTGCCTCCGACGATCAGGGCCTTGCCTGGGCTGGAGATGAACTTCTCCATCGCGCCCCGTCGAACCTCCCAGTGCGTGACGAGGTCACTGGCCAGCTCGGCGAGTCGTTGGGGTGTGCCGTACACCGCGTTCACGACAGCGACGCTGCGCTCGAGCTGATCCCGCTCGACATCGTCAAGTCCGGCGGTCAGCTCGTCGGCAGCCTGGTCGACGTCCTCCTGGTCGACACCGTCCGCGAAGCGCATCTTGATGAGGCGTGGCTCGAAGTACACCGGGACGGTGGCTCCATCGGCGACCGCACGGCTGAGGTCGTAAACGTCGATGTAGTCACCGAAGACAGCCTGGGTGTTGCGGTCGTCGAAGGAGATCGGGGTACCGGTGAACGCGATGAGCGTCGCCTTGGGGAGGGCGTCCTTGAGGTGGCGGGCGTAGCCGTCGAGGTCGTCGTAGTGACTGCGGTGCGCCTCGTCGACGATGACGATGATGTTGCGACGATCGGAGAGGAGCGGGTGACTCTCCCCCGCGTCCTTCTCCTCCTTGGACAGCCCGAACTTCTGCAAGGTGGTGAAGTAGATACCGCCTGTCGTGCGGTCGGTGAGCTCGCCTCGGAGGTCGGCACGGGTGGCGATCTGCTTCGGCCGCTCCGCGAGGAGCTGGCTCTGGGCAAACGTGTCGAAGAGCTGGCCGTCGAGCTCGGTGCGGTCGGTGACCACGACGATCGTCGGGTTGAGGAGCTTGAGGTGGCGTTGCACCGCGTGGGTGTAGAGCTCCATCTCCATCGACTTGCCGGAACCCTGCGTGTGCCAGACGACGCCCGCCTTGCCGTCAGACTCGACGGCATCGACGGTCGTGCCGACGGCTTTGGTCACAGCGAAGTACTGGTGCGGCTTGGCGATCCTCTTGGTGAGGCCCTCGGCGCCGGAGTCGAAGGCGACGAAGTTCCGCATCAGCTGGAGGAAGCGCTCGACGTTGAAGACGCCCTCGATGAGGAACTCCAACCCCGTGCCGAGGTGAACGTCGTCGATGACCTCGCCGAATGCGACCGGCTTGCCGTCGTCGTTGACGTTCCACGGCGAGAAGTGGTTGAGCGGTGTGAACGGGGTGCCGTACTTCGCGATGACCCCATCGCTCGCCACAGCCACGACGGCGAACCGGAACGCCATGGGGAGTTCCTTCAGGTAAGTCTGCAGCTGCGCGTGGGCAGCGGCGACGTCGGCAGACTGCTTCCCTGCCTTCTTGAGCTCGAGGATCGCGACTGGAAGCCCATTGCAGTAGAGGACGAGGTCGAAGCGACGTTCGACGTCCCGTGAACGGACAGTGACTTGACTGACGGCGAGCCAGTCGTTGTCGCTCGGGTCTGTGCTGATGAGCCGGATCGTCGGGTTCTGTTCGGTGCCGTCGCTGTCGATCCACGAAATGCCGCGGTAGCCCTCGACCATGAAGCCATGGGTCCGGTGGTTCTCGGTCATCGCATCGCCCGAGGTCGGGCGAAGGATGTCGGCAGCGGCCTGTTTGAGGTACTCGGGCGGCACCCGCGGGTTGAGTTCTCTCAGTTTCGCGAGGAGACGCGACGGGATGACGAGCTCGTCCCACGACTCACGCTCACCCGAGCCTGGCGCGATCAACTTGCCCTCGACGGGCCGCCACTCCTGCTCGGCCAAGGCATCGAGCGCGAAGGCCTCCCATTGCGCCTCGGACATCCCGCCCCTTCCCACTCCCCCTGCACTGCTCATTTCAGACAGCCCCCTCGACGACGCGCTCCGCGTCCTTGACTCGAATCCTGCCCGACATTAACTCCGGCAGCAGCGCATCCCGCATCGCCGCCAACCTGTCGCGCTCCTGGGCCCCTGCAACCAGGGCACGAAGAACGGGCTCGGTCCGACGATCGAAATCAGCTCTCACGTCTGCCATTGGCCACAGAATGTGCTCGCGGAGCAGGTCCGACTTGTTCAAATGGATAACCGTAGTCCCGGTCTTGTAGCCCTCGATTCGTCCCATTGGCGCACGAAGCGCTTCACGTACAAACGCCGGACCTGCCTCGTCCGCCGTGACGCGGCAAACGCGCTGGTTGAGCAGCCCAGGCTTGCCCAACCACCACGTGGGACGGAACTCGGCATCCATGCCCACGACCACGTCGCCTGGCTGAACGAGCACCTCCTTCGGCCTTGATTCCGTCGTCCACACTTGAGAGCTGAACGTCTTGAGGTCTCGGATCCGAATAAGGGGACGCCCCTTCCCTGCTGGGACGAACTGCGCGCCACCAAAGGGCTCCCCAAACGCGACGGTGAGGATCTCCATCAGAGGCTCGGTGACCGTTCCCGGTGCGCGAACAGCTCGCTGGTACATGGCCTCGATAAGCGATGCAGCGGTTGACTCCTTCCTAGTGTTAGCTGCGATCTTGGCGTCGAGCGCCCCCAACACCGCCGCGATCCCCCGCTGCTGCTCAATCGTTGGCAGGGTCAGCTTCATGTGCTTGAGATGGCTTGGCCCGAAGTGATTCATGACGCTGCCAACGCCCATCTCGATGATCTGTTGCTTGAAGCCCGGCGATCTCAAGGCGTATTGGATGAACTCTTGGGCGACTTTGTCACCCTTGGGTCGGAAGCGAATGATCCCCGTGTATGGAACGGCGCCGACGCCCTCTGCACTAACAATGGCGACCTCGCCAAGCGAAGCTGACGTGCTAAGCAGGACGTCACCCTCCTCGACACGGAAGTGCTGCCACTTGGCCTCTACCTTTTCAGGGTCGAGGTAGTTGCAACCGGTGAGAAGATCCGCGCCTGGCTTCAGTCCAGCCAGGCGGATGAGGGGAACCCCTGATTGGTGGAAGTCAACTGCCATGATTCCCGGACCCTCTCGGAAATCTAGGGCATCAGCGAGAGGGACGACCGCAAGTTCAGACATCCACCCTCCCGAGCTGGCGACGAACGTCGGCTTCGAGGCGTGCCGATTCGTCGAACTGGGCGAAGAGGTCCTTAGTCAGCCGCTCGATCTTCTCCTCAATTGGCTCCCCGTCGTCCTCGGCCTCGGTGGCTCCGACGTACCGGCCCGGCGTCAGGGCATAGTCCGATGCCTTGATATCGGCCAACGCCACCGTCTTGCAGAATCCGGCGACATCCTCGTAGGTCAGGCCCACATCGGTCGCGGACTTCGTCCCGCGCCAGGCGTGAAAGGTGCTCGCGATCGTCGCGATGTCCCCGTCCGACAGGGCCCGCTCCGCGCGGTCGACCATGTGGCCGAGCCCGCGGGCGTCGATGAAAAGAATCTCGCCGCTGCGGTCTACAGTTCCGCCCTTGCCCTTCGACTTGTCCTTGGCGAGGAACCACACGCAGACCGGGATACCGGTGCTCCGGAAGAGCTGCGTCGGCAACGCGACCATGCACGACACGAGGTCGGCCTCGACCAGCTGCGCCCGGATGTCCCCCTCCCCGTTGGAGTTCGACGACATCGACCCGTTGGCCATGACCACTCCAGCGGTGCCGCCCGGAGCGAGCTTGCTGATGATGTGCTGGATCCACGCGTAGTTTGCGTTCGTGGCCGGCGGCACTCCAAAGCGCCACCGCGGGTCGTCCTCCTTGCGAGCCCACGCCTTGATGTTGAACGGCGGGTTGGACATGACGTAGTCCATCTCGACGTCCGCGTGAAGGTCGATCGCGAACGTGTCGCCCCAGACGGCGCCGAGCTGACCGTTGAGTCCGTGGATGGCGAGGTTCATCCGAGCGAGCCTCCAGGTCCGTTCGTTGAGCTCCTGCCCGTAGATCGAGATCGCCGTGAGGTCCTTGTTGTGGGCCTCGAGGAACTTCTCGGCCTGGACGAACATGCCGCCCGACCCGCACGCTGGGTCGTACACGCGACCGTGGGTCGGCTCGAGCACCTCGACGAGTGTGCGCACGACGCTGGGCGGCGTGAAGAACTCGCCACCGCGCTTGCCCTCGGCGCGGGCGAACTTCTCTAGGAAGTACTCGTAGACCTCGCCGAGAAGGTCGCGCGCCTTCGAGGCGCCTTCGCCGGTGAAACGGGCACTGTTGAAGAGGTCGATGAGCTCGCCCAGCCGGCGTTGGTCGACGTTGTCCCGGTTGTAGATCCGCGGCACGGCGCCCTTGAGGCTCGGGTTCGCGCCGACAAGCAGGTCCATTGCCTCGTCAACGAGCTGTCCGATGTTCTTGTGCGGCTGACCGTCCTGCGCCGGAAGGCCCTTCGCGTGCTGGGCGAGATACGGCCAACGAGCGGTCGGGGCAACCCAGAAGACATTGTTTCCCGTGTACTCGTCGACGTCGTCGAGCTGACCGCCGACCTTCGCCTCGTCCCACCCGTCGGCGAGCAGCTCGGCTTTGATCTCTTCGCGGCGCTGCTCGAAGGAGTCAGAGACGTACTTGAGGAAGACGAGCCCGAGGATGACGTCCTTGTACTGCGACGCGTCCATCGAGCCGCGCAGCTTGTCGGCGGCCTTCCACAGCGTGTCCTTGAGCTCCTTCATTGTCGACGGCGCTGTGGGTGCTGCAGCCTTCTTCGTCCTGGGGGGCATGTCAGTGGCCTTCCTGAGTGTCTGTCTGAAGTCGAGTGGGGTCGGTTGCGGTCAGGGCTGGGAAGGTGATCGTCAGGGCACCGCTCGCGGCACCGTCGATGAGGGTCGAGGCCAGGTCGTCGAGGGCGACGAGCCGCGCCAGCAGCGACTCGCGTTCACCGTCGATGGCAGCGGTCGCCGTGCCCAGGGCTACAACGGCATCGCCGGTGAGGAGGCGTAGCGACCAACGCCGCCAGCCGCCATCGACGGGGCCGGATGCACCCCGCACGTCGACAGCCACGACCGACGGGAGGAAGCACCTTCGGCCGACATCGGTGACTCGAAGGACCCGAGCGGGCGCTTGGACGACGGACCCGCCGGCGGTGTCGACCCAGGCGCCGACTCGGGGGCTGGAGCACGCGATGACGTCTCCCGGCTCGGTCAGCCGACCAGCGGGATAGCGGTCCGCGAAGGTCACCAGGTCGATACGGCGAGAGCCCAGCACCGAGTCACCCAGCACCTCGGCTGCGCCGATGACCACGAGTCCTTCGGGTCCTGCGGTGACGTCCTCAGCGTTCAGGCGATTGCCGGGGCGGGCTCGCAGGTTTCCGTCCGTCACTGCCTGACCGACGGTCGTCACCCTCGCGCGGGTTGTCGTCGACCTAGAGGTGGAGTCGGCTGCCTCGACCCGCATGCCCGTTAGCGAAGTGGGTGCCAGCTGGTCAAGACGCTGCTCGATGATCGCGGCCAGCCCGGCGCCGGAGGTGGAGCGGACACCGGTTGCGCGCGGACGGGCAACCCGCTCCACAAAGGACTTGCGCCCGGGGAGGAGCGAAGACGTCGAGATTCGACTGGCGAACCGGAACTGGTGCCCGATCACCTGGTCGGACTCTTCCCCTCCGGCCACGACGGCGGCATGTCCGGACTTGGCCGAACGCTCATCAGGTGTCATCGCTGCTACGACGTCGGTGACGATGGCATCGATGACCGACCCATCGAGCGACTGGTCGCTGACGTCCCCGACCACGGTCCACCGGTCACGCACCGGCACTGCTCCATGGGCCGGGCCGAGCACCCACAGCGCCAGTGCCCGACATGGTGAGCGGGGCACGAGTCCTCGTGGCAGTCGGATCGCCGCACGCAGCCTGTCCCCACGAATCACGGCATCGCGCGCCAGGTCGATCTCGGCGGTCGCTGCGCGGTCGGTGAGCGCACTGGCCGGCCCGATCACGACGACGCGGGAGTCGTCGGACAGCTGCACGATGAGGTTGCCCAGGACGTCGAGGACCTCGAGGTCCGAGAGCCCGGGCTCACCCGCCGGCGGGACCTGAAACACATGCACCGCGACATCGCCTGACCCCCCCACGAGGGCGAAGTCGCCAGAATCGTCCGACACCACATTGACGCGGTGGAGGTCGTGGACGCGGAGCCGGCGCCTGGCCAGCCGAGCGACCGGTGAGTCGAGTGAAACGGTCGCGACGCTGGGAGCCAGCTCACCGGCATACAGCTTGCTCGTTCTGAGGAGGAGGTCAGCACTCCCGTCGGTGACGTCGACGAAGCATGGGGCTACGGCACCGGCGTCGGCCGCGAGGGCGACTGCCGTCCGGGCGACGAGAGTCTGTGCCGCAGGCGTCAATGTCGTGGCGGCATGGCCCGGGTAGGACGCTCGCGCCCGCTGGGATAGCAGTCGCTCGAACGCGGCCGAGGGTGAGTACGAGGCGTTCGCCAGTTCTTCCGCGTGAGCGGCCAAGGGCTCCAGCTCGCGACCCAGGTCAACGATCTCGCGCAGCAGGAACGCGTCGTCGGGGTCCATGCTCCGCGCCAGGACGTGCAGCTCGGCCGAGGTGAGGCCGCCCAGTAGTGCGTCCGTCATCGCCGCGAGGCACAGCAGAGCCGTTAGGCCTTGGATGGTGACCACCTCGTCGAGGTCCGTGAGCCTGGCGAGCTTGGCGTGGGCGACGAGGTCGTCGCCGGCCTCCGGGTTGTTGCCGCGCGAGGTCGCCGCGAGGTAGTCGGCCACCTCCTGTGCATCGAACCTCTCCTCACCGGAGACCCGCCCAACCGCACTCGGGAAGGCGTGGCCAGCAAGGGGGCGCCGTCGCCACATCGAGACGACTGGCCGCTGTACGTCCGCAAGACGCGCGATGTCGCTGAGCGACAGCTGCAGTCCGGCTACGTTCGTCATGCGGACCTCCCTGCGGGCTCTGGCTGTTGGGCCCAACCTAGAGCGATGCACAGGCTTGTAGTTGTCGATGGGTGATAACTGGGGTTATCGCCAACCGCATTCTGCCAGAGATGGCGATCTCGGGAGTCTCTTCTCACCGGCAGTGACCGTCGCTGCCAGAGCAGAGAAGGGAGATCGCCATGAGCGACCACACCACCAAGGCGCCGCGCTCGGCGTCTTTCGACTCGAGCCGTCCGGCCGTGGTCATCGAGCACCTCACGGTCACGGACACCGAGGTCGTCACCGAGGCCCGTCGCTGGTCCACCGGACGACGTGGCGCGTCCCTCACGGCGTCCGACATGGGTGGCGCCGACCTCGGTGCGTTCGTCACCCAGGCGATGGCCGTAGGGGCGCGCGCCATCGCCGGCGCCGGCAGCGCTCAGGACACCTTCGAGCTCGAGCGTCTGGTCGCCGAGGTCGGCAGCAAGACGGTCGAATCGAGCACCAGCGCCGCGGAGGCGACTGCCAAAGCCGCGGCCAGCGCCGCCGAGACGATGGGCAAGGCTGCCGAGGCCGCGCGCAAGGCCATCGCCGAGACCGAGGTCTCGACCCGCAAGGGCTTCGCCGAGACGGTCGAGATCTCCACCAAGGCGCTGCGCGACGAGGTCGAGCGCCTGGTCGGCGGCGAGAGTCCCGAACTGCTCGCCAAGCTCGGTCCGGTCCTCGACGCAGCCGGCCGCAAGATGGGCGAGCAGGCGTTCGAGCAGACCGACAAGCTGCTCACCAAGGTGAGCCGGCAGTTCGACCCTGCCGACCCGACGTCGCCCTTCGCGAAGCAGGCGGCCGCGTTGGCCGACCAGCAGAAGTCGCTGACAGCCTCGATGGACAGGCACCACCTGGCTCTAGTCGGCAAGGTCGATGAGCTGTCGAGGGCGCTCGAGGTCCGGAAGGCCGCGCAGACGGCCGCAGCCAAGACGGCAAGCGTGACGCCCCTCAAGGGCGGCACCTTCGAGGCTGAGGTCAACACCGTGATGGACCACATCGCGGCCGGTCTCGGTGACGAATATGCCGACACGGGTGGGGCCACTGGCCTCATCCCGCGTTGCCGCAAGGGCGACGGCGTTCTGACGATCGGCGCCGGGCAGGCTCGGGTCGTCCTCGAGATGCACGACTCCTCGGACGGTCGGGCTTGGAACGACTACCTCGACGAGGCCGAGCGCAATCGCGAGGCCGCTGCGTCCATCGGCGTCGTGCGCAATGCCGCGCAGAACAAGGGTCAGACCATCCGCGTCCTGGGGCAGCGCCGCGTGATCGTTGCCTTCAACCCCCAGACCGACGACGCCGACCTGCTGCGAACCGTTGTCCAGCTGGTCCGCACATCCGCCATCGCGGCCTCTTCAAGGCGAGACGTGGAGGGTCTCGAGACCGCCGAGGAAAACATTCAGGCTGCCATCACGCTGCTGGACGGGATCAACAAGATCCGCAAGGCGTCCGGGTCGGTGCGTACGAGCGCCGACACGATCGACAAGGAGTGCAACACGGTCCAGACGGGGATCATGCGCCACCTGGGTGTGGCACTCGATGCGCTGGCCGGAGTCGCGCTGGAGGCCGTCGACATGGAAACCGATGCCGCAGACGAGGGCGAGGCGGCGCACGGCGCCGCTTGATGCACATGGGTTAGCCGCTAGGGGGAGCGGCTGGCCGACCTCACCCACCTCACCCTTTCGCCGGGCCTCGGTTCGGCGCAGACACCAGGAGTACTCATGGACAACCCAACAGACCCATCGGTCAAGGCGTCGCCGCGGCCACGCGGGGCGCGTACCCTACGGCGGCTTGGCGCCCTTGTTCTGGCGATCGCAGCCCTCATCGTCATCGTGGCCCTGGCGCCGAACGACACCGTGACCTCGGGCGACATCTCCAGGGTCATGGTCGATGACACCCTCAACCAGGCGAGGACCGAGGGCGCGCCGCAGCAGACCGTAGTCAACGGTTGGACTGCCCGCGATCTTCTCGAGCTGACCGCCAAGCAAGGCGTCGAGGCCCGAGACCACCGCCCGGCGGCCCTGCTGGCTCTCCTCGTGCTCGGGATGTGCCTGGCGCTCGCGACCTCCGAGCCGGCGGCGCCTCGTCCCTACGGCCCTGGTGAGCTGCTCGAACCCCTTTGGGTGCCGCGCGCCCTTCTGGGCTCCGCCGAACAGGACTCTGACGGGCAGCGGTCATGAGTCCACAACCCACCGGCTACCTCGGCGTGCTCTTCCTGTGCCGGCGCGGCCACGAGCACCGGCTGTGTCTGCCCATCACCCATTCGGGCGTCCCACCCCAACTGCAGTGTCCTGCACCTGCAGGCACCGCACAGGGCGGCACTGGGTGTCCATTGCCATCCGACTACGAAAGCCAGATTCGGCAGGCGATGCGGGGGTCGCTGCAAGAGTGGCTGCGCTTGGGCTATCTGGTCATCATCGACCATTAAGAGTGCGGGCCGACCTCGGGGCCGGCGCACCCGATGTGGCGACCTTGGCCAGCAGTGCGAGTTCGGCAAAATTGGAACACGTTGCGGCACCCAAATCATGTTTGTCACGATGAGGAATTCGGGATTGTTGCGCTGAGAAGAGCGAGCTACTGCTGCTCGTCAGCCGCGAGGAATACCGCGAGCACCTCGGGGGGCAGCGACCGCTCATAGTCGCCGCCTCCGGCAGATTGCAAGACCAGCGCATCGCCCCGGATGGTGCCTCCGAACATCCCGACTCCCGCCATCTCGAACAGGGCTGTAGCCCTGAGATTGGTCACTGACTCGTCGAGCTCGGGGTAACGAGAGTTCACATAGACCGCAAGGTCCCAGCCCTGGATGCTGAGCTGCCCAGCCTCCACGGGGCCGCCCTCCACGTAGGGGTAGTACGACATCGCGTCGCGCTCGTTGACCGTGACAGCGGCCAGGCTGCCATCGCCGGAGGGTATGTGCAGTCCCGTGATGCTCATGATGTCCTTTCAACTGCCGCCTGTAGTCAACGTCTTTGGTGCATGTCTGAGGCTGCCACACAGGTATCGAGCCTCTCGGGCCCCACCCTTGCGGCGGGTCAAGATGCACCACCGCCATGGTCTGACGCACGGGCGCTTCGGCGACTCTGGGCGGCGCGACAAGTCCGGCATCCCCGCTTCTTCTTGTAGACATAGGTATTCGCGGCGTCGTACACGTGACCCTGCGGGCAGCGGTCACGCGCAGCATTCTCCCGACGCACGTTCTCGGCGCGCGACACCAACTCGAGATGGTCCGGGCGCACACAGATCCTGTTGCGGCAGAGGTGATCGACGGTCATCCCGTCCAGGATCGGGCCCCGCAGTAGTTCCCACGCAAGACGATGGACGTAGCCAAAGCGCCGTAGGTGGCCGTATCCGCTCTGGTTGACCGGGCCCAACCAGACCCAACAGTCGCCATCGAGATCCACCCGGTCCCAAAGCCGCGACGGTTCGTTGAGCGGAGCGTAGGTGTTCATTTCGAGCACCGTTGACCACGATCACCGACAACGGTGACGCGGCTGTGCAGGAGGCTGACCCATGACTTGGTGACGTCTAGGAGCCGGGCAATCTCCTTCAGGGCCATGCCCTTGATGTAGATGAGGGAGATGAGGATGCGGTCGTTCTCCGGCAACATCTCCATGGCCGTGGCCAGCAGGTCCGCCGCCTCCGACACCTGCGGCAGTAGGTCCGTGGTGTCCTGCATCGACACGAGGTAGTCGCCCAGGGTGGCGCCGTCCTCGGACTCCCCCCGAGGGGCCGTCAGCGACGCCACACGGGCACTGTTCAAGTCCGACTCGACCCGGCGGAGCTCGGGGATGCTGAGGTCGACGTGGGTGGCCAGCTCCTGCTCCGTCGCCGGCCGACCCAGCTTCACCTCCAAGTCCGTCGCCGCCTGCGCCACCTGACGGGAGCGGGCACGGACCGAGCGGGGCTCCCACGCCTGGTCGCGCATCTCGTCAGTGATGGCACCACGGATGCGGTACGTGGCGAACGTGGAGAACCTCGTCCCCGCCGACAGGTCGAACTTCTCGATGGCGTCGATGAGGCCGAACATCCCGTACGACACAAGGTCCTGGTACTCCACGCTGGCGTGCAGGTTCGGCATCATCCGGCCGGCGACGTACCGCACCAAGGGGATGTGCGCCACGATCAGCGTCTCCCGGTCAGGCGCAGTCGCCACGACTTGGGGCCTCTCAGATGCCATGGCTCTTCATCGGCAGCACGGTCAAGGAAGCAACTACGTAAGACTCAGTGATCCACGTGCGGTGGAGAGGGAAACGAGATCAGTCTCTTGGATTGACGATGCATGGCGATCCCGGCCCTTGACCGAGACCAGATAGCAGTCGTTGACCCGTCTGCGATTCCAGCAGTCCCTGGATCGACGAAGCTCTCCATGGACCGCTTCGGCGGGCCGTCGGCACATGGTCGCCCTCCAAGGCATCAGCTATCTGTTGCAACGTCGCCCCCGCAATCCGTTGCTCGACCACACGAGCCACCACCGACTCAGGCACTACCCGAGGCCGTCCAAGGTGCTGCCCCTCGAGCCGCCGCTGGGCCATCCCCTCCCGGGTTCGAGCGGCGATGAGGTCGCGCTCGTACTCCGCAGCCGCCGCCAGAACGTATGCCGTGAACTTCCCGGCGGGATCCTGTGTATCCAACGCGGGAGATAGCAGGACCAGGCGCCACGCTCGTCCATGCGCCCTCGCCAGGAGGCCCGCGAAGTCGCCCACGGAGCGGGATAAGCGATCCAACCGTGTGGCGATGAGTATCTGCGCGTCGCCGGCATCTAACCGCTGCAACGCTCCGGTCAAGCCCGGTCGTCTCAAGTCCTTCCCGCTGTACCCCTCATCAACCACGATGTCGACGTCCCAGTCGCGTTGCTGAGCTTCTTGGTTGAGCAAATTCCGCTGGGCATCGAGGCTTGCCCCGTCGACCTGTAGGGCCGTCGATACGCGAACGTATGCGAGGGCGAGAGGCTTGGTTTGGTCCATCTGAGAAGCAGCCACGGCCCAATCCTGACGTCCGCGAGAACGAGAAAGGAACCCTTTTGGTACGGCCTCGAACCACGATTTCTCTCAAACGCGCGTTTTAGACCCCTGTTTTCAGATCTGGGCACTCACCGTGAACCTGTGCCGGCCATTCTGGACATAAGGAGGGCGCCCACGCAGCGATACGGCGACGATCAAGGTCAAAGGCTGATTGAAACCATGACGGGCCGCGACGGGCTAGGCGCCCGGACTAAGTCGCGAGGTCAGCCATCAACGATGTAGCGAAATCGGCCAACACCCGTGTGCCCTGCCCTTGCAGCGGCATGACGATGGACGCGTCCATCCCTCGTACCGGACCGTGAGCTCGGCCCCATAGGTAGGCCAGGACTTGTCAGGAGGAAGTTTTCGCGGCTCCAGACCTCTGCAGTATTGACGGACACTCCTGGGACTTGTGTCAGGGAGTAAGTCCTCAGTGCGGATCGTGGCAGCACGCGCACCAGGGTGGTGCCGTCATCGAACTGCCGGGGCAACGCTTGCGGGCCACTCACCCCGTCAAGGTCGAACACCACTAGGTGTCGCGCGGTGAAGGCCACAACGCGACCCGTGAGGCTCTCTCGGCCCTCCGCACGCACAGACGAGTCGATCCACTCAATCGCCCCGAGCCCGGCGAGGGTCGCCAAGCGCTCGTACACATGGCGCGGTGGCAAGGCCCCGGGGACCATGGCACTGATCTCACGCATCCACTCTTCCCGATCCTGCATGGAAGCTCCCCTCGCTCGGCCTCAGAGTTCCACGCCGGGATGCCGGTCGAGTCGGCTGAGTCGGCTGAGCAAAGCCAGCGGACGTGACCGCACGGGGAAATCAACAAACACGGCTCGAAAACGCTCGTTTTGCTTTCTGGACCGAGAACTTCTCGCGCGCCATACCTATGCAGTGATGCAGTTCATGCAGTGCGGCTCGGTCCTTCGGACCTCCTCGCCGCTCCTCGCTTCGCTCGTCTGTCTTCGCCTTCGGCTCAGAAGGGGATGCAGGAATCTGAACTGCTTGACAAGCACAGAATTCAGTATAACTAGGCGCCCGCTCACGTATGACAAAGTCCCCGGCGTGTCGCGAATTGGTCGATTCGCACACGATGCAGCCAACGCCTAGTACTGTGATGTCCTGACGAATAGTCATGGATTGACGGAGAGAGGCGGCATGTCGGGAATCAAGACGGATGAGGGTGCAGCCTCCCGGGCACGGCTGCTGACGTTCCTGAAGTGGCACCAGCAGGAGCACGGGTTCATCCCGAGCATCGCGGCGATGTCCAGGGCGCTCGACATGAACAGCAACGGCATCCGCTGGCACCTGAAGAAGCTCCGCGAGGAGAAGAAGGTCGACTACGTGGACGGGGTCATCTCCAGGTCCCTGCGGCTGCGGAGGGGCGTATGACTCAGCGAATCAACCGGCGCATGGCTGAGGACCGCTGCCACGACGGGGTCCTGCGGTTGCGCATGGAGCGCACGACGTTCAACGGCGCGGTGCTCAACGGCAACGCGGTGGCCAGAGTCGTGAGCCGCTACCTGGACGGCGTGGAAACGATCGTTCTCAGGCGGTCCGATGGAACTGACGAGGGTGACCCGTTGGTGCAGAAGTGGGGGGCCGTGCCGGCGCGCACGCAGGACGTGCTGGACTTCAGGCGGCTGGAGGGTGCAGCGACCCGCCTCACCCAGCAGATGGCGGCATACGGCCCAGGAAACCGGCCGTCTGCGGAGCAGGTCGCCTCTTGGCTGCTCGCGTACGGCAACCTGCAGCAGTGGCGCAAGGAGGCCGAGGCTCGCATGGTCGGGGCAGAAGGGCAGGTCAACACGGTCGGCATCGTCTTGAGGCAGTTCGTCGGCGGGTAGGAAGTGCTTCGATCGCGAGCTGCATACGACTGTCCCCATTTTGGCGCCAACCGACTTGCGTGGCATTTCGCGACGGCACGCCGCTCGCGAGCGCCTGCTCGTGCTCAAGGGCTCTGATGGTCGTCATGTCTTGAGGCAGAGCGCCACGACGGAGGCGCCAAGATTTGTGCCAGCGCCGCCGATGGGGCGGTATGGACTCAGATCACATGCCTCGCCGAAAGCCCATGAAGCCCCCTGTTGTTGGCCGGTGGCACTGTCAGGGCTGTCGGCTTCGCCATCTGCTGTGGAGGGTTGCCGAGGGACTGAGGCAGGGTGGACGCCACGTGCCGTGGACCCGCGCCACTCACGGCCGAGTCGGACCGGCCACGTGGCTTGGGCCCGATCCCCGACAAATCCCGCCGCAGGCGGTGCTAGCTCAGGCGGCCGCGGCTAGCCCGGTGGGCGCACTGGATGTCGAGTTGTGGATTCACCTTCTGTTGTGCCCACACCCCGGCCTGAGCAACCCCCAACCAAGCCCCGCCGCGGACCCCCGCGTCGAGCAGGAGCCTGAGTGAGCGCGCCTCAGATGGAACCCGAATCGATCTTCACCTACTTCACCAGCGAAGAGCTTGCAGAGCTGACGGGAACCAGTCACGGCTGGATGCTGCAGCAGTGCCGCTTCGGACTGCTTGCGCATCACAAGTCGGGAGACAGCGTGTACTTCACCGCCGATGACCTGCGTGCCATAGCCGAGCAGGGCGCACGCCCGCGAAGCCGCAGGAGCCGGAACTCCTCGTCGACCCCGCCACCAATGACCCCTCCACAGTGATCGCGGCAGTATGCCGGGCCAACCAACCTGGAAGAACCCTTTGGTCGTCAGGAGCCATTCATGAGCTCGTCGAGTCCTGTGCCACGCCTGTACACGATCGCCGAAGTGGCCGAGCTGACCAAGATGAGCGAGTACTGGCTGAGAGAGCAGTGTCGGAATGCCACGCTGGCGCACCACCGCTTCGGCCGGTGCTACCGCTTCTCCGATACCGATCTAACGCAACTTCTGGCGGGCACCCGCGTCGAGCCTCAGGAGCGTCGGCTCACCCCAACGCGCCACCGCCGCGGTTGAGGAGTCCCCCGGCTGCCACACGGACCGTGGGAGCCAGGGGACCGTCAGATCGCCTCGTCGTCCCGGATGAGCCTGAGCCGCGTCGGGGTGGACGTGAGGATGGGGATGCGGTCGAGGGAAGAGCGCATCTGCTCGTCCATCTCCGGGAGCAGGTGGCTGTACCGAGCGTCTGTAGTGGTGATGCTGGCGTGCCCCAGCCGACGCGAGACGGCATACATCGAGTTGCCCTCGGCAAGCATGAGCGAGGCGTGGGAGTGCCGTAGGTCGTGCAGCCGTGGACGCTGGGTCAGCCCCTCGTCCATGGCCTTGGTGATCGCGGGGTTCCATTGGTGGGCGTGGAACGCCCCGTTCTGGATCCGTGAGCCACGGGTGTTGACGAACACAAGGGCGGGGTCCCCCAGCGTCCTCGGGCGTGACCTGGCCGCGTCCAAGAGGGGTGTCACCATCTCGGCGACACCGTCGTTGAACGTCACCGTGCGAGCGGCTCGTGCCGTCTTCGGCGGCCCGAGGTAGGTGTGGCGGACGGGGTCGTATTTCCAGGCCCGGTCGACGCGGACGGTCCTGTGCACCAGGTCGAAGTGCTCTGGCCCCAGTGCGGTGATCTCGCCGAACCGCAGCCCGGTGGCGTACAGGAAGGTCAGGAACGGGTGGTAGTGCTCGATGAACTGCCGGCGGAGGAGGACGAACTCTTCCGGGGTGAGGCAGACCATCTCCTGCGCGGGGGTGCGCGGCATACCGCGCAGCAGCCCTGAGAACGGGTTCCTTTGGGCCAGTCCGTCCCGGACGGCGTCGTTCATGGCCCCGGAGACGTGGCCGTGGACGTTGTGGATCGTCTTGGTCGACACCGGCTGCCCTGCGTGTTCTCCGGTTCCGCCGCGGGGCTGGGTGCGCAGCTGGTTGACCCACAGCCCGGCCTGCTCGCGAGTGATGCGGTCTACCGGCGTGTCAGCGAGCCATGCGGGGACGTGCCGGTGGAAGTCGCGGCGCATGTCCTGCTTGCTGCGGTCGTTCGCCGTCGTCCGGGCCGCGACGGCTCGCTCGAACCACTCGGCCAAAGAGAGCGTCGGCGCAGAGCCGACAAACGAGCTCGTGGCGGACCCGCGGCCCTGTCCGGCAGCCGTTGGCCCGCCGCCAGCGGGGAAGCCGGTGCCCGGGATCCAGCCCTCGGGGTACCGCTCCCCCGCCGCCATCACCAAGCCTTGGAACTGCCGTGCCTGGACCCGGGTGGGGAACGTCTCGGCCACGGCCCGGCCGTGCTCGCGCCAGCGGACCTGGAAACGACCGTTGCGCTCTCGAATGCTCGCCATGGGGGACCGCCTTCCGTCCCTCCGACGGTCGGCATGGCGGCAACGGAACCGACTACCCGGGTGGCCCGGCCACGGCCTGGGCCGTGGACGGGTGTGGACAGTTTGTGGACACTGACCACGACCGGGGGTCGTTTCCGCTGGTCACATGGGTGCCGAAGGCGGGACTTGAACCCGCACGCCCTTTCGAGCAGAGCATTTTGAGTGCTCCGTGTCTGCCATTCCACCACTCCGGCTTGCCGAACCTCGGTCCAGCGGCTTGCCGAGCTCGCACGCCCGACGCGGCCGCCTCAGCGGCCTCGGCAAGGATAGCGGTGCGGTGCACCCGGACGACAAAACGGCACGGCCGTCGGCCGCCGGACGACCAGGTGCGGGTCGGCGGCACCGTGGTGAGCAGGCGGCATACCGAGCAGGGCGATGGCCTGTCGTCCGGCGGCGCCCGGTCAGAAGCCCGAGCCGCGCAGGGGGTTGGTGACGTAGACGGCGACGCACGCCACCACCAGGGTCGCCGCGGCCACGACGCCCGCATCGCCTTGCGGGGCATGCGCCAGCGGGGCCCACCACCGAGCGGGCTCGCCGCGCGGGGTCAGGAGTGAGCTGGCGAACAGCACGAAGCCGTAGAGGACCGACGCGCCCTCCGAGGCGAGTGCGAGGAGACCGGACACCCCTGCGCCCCAACCGATCACGAAGACGAGTCGGCGGGGCGCGAGGTCGAGGCCCGACACCGACTCGGCGACGGCGACCACGAGCAGCAGCTGCACCGCGACCCAGAGCAGGCGGTAGCGCGCGCCTGACCGGACTCCCAACGCCGCTGCCGCGCGGGACCGCAGGCTCAGGGCGAAACCGATGCTGCTGCACAGCATGGCGAGCAGTCCCACCGTGATCCCTTGGTACGACTCCCCCAGCGGACTGGCCAGGACCGGATGGCCGGTGAGCAACGCGACCCCAACGACGACGGTGGATGCTGCGGGCAGCCGCCAGTCGTGGTCGGCGAGCCACCCGCGGATCACGGGGCGCCTACTGGTTGCTGAAGGATGACGGGACCTTCGTCTGGTCGCACTCCTGCAGGGCCTGCGCCGCCTGCGTGACCAGCGCCCGCGAGCCCTCGGCGCCCTTGGCGGTGAGAAGTCGGCCATAGGGCTCGGTGGTCCGGCCGGTGAGCTGGGTCACGACGTAGGACTCCACGAGCGCCTCGCTGTAGAACCACGAGTAGGGCGGCGGCTCCGGGCCGGACCACAGCCGACACGAGAGTGGGGCCACCACCCCGGCCGCCACGGTGTGCAGCGCCAGTGGGGCGCGGAGCTTGCCGGGGTCGACCAGCATCAGGTTGTCCAGGTGGTCGCGGCCCGGTTGCCACATGACGAACCGACTCGGTGCGCTCACCCCGAGAT
Organism: Pedococcus bigeumensis; assembly: GCF_039531795.1. Taxonomy (NCBI): domain Bacteria; kingdom Bacillati; phylum Actinomycetota; class Actinomycetes; order Micrococcales; family Intrasporangiaceae; genus Pedococcus; species Pedococcus bigeumensis. The sequence continues at coordinate 1,715,817 of NZ_BAAAQS010000001.1, forward strand.
CGCGCAGCACCGCGCTGGCCGCGCCGGCCATCTGCGCGGCTCGCTCCGCACGCTCCCGGAACTCGGCTGGCGCACAGACGACCACGGGCGTGGCCGTGCAGGTGTCCGTGCGACCGGGCACCACCCGGTAGCTGTCGTTGGTGCCGAAGGTGAGCTGTCCCACCAGCAGGGCGGCGCCGAGCGTCGCGAAGAGAGCCGGCCGACGTCGCGGCGCGGTCACCAGGAGGGCGACGATGGGCGCTCCCACGAGCACCATCCAGGCCAGCCGGGTCGCGAAGTAGGCCGGGTTGGCGGCGGTCCCCAGCATCGTCCCGCTGGCGGCGTACTCGGCCAGGCCGGTGGCGATCGCCCCCATCCGGTCGAGGATGAGCACCGCGACAGTGAGCAGGGCGGCCACGACCGAGCCCAGCCATGACCGCAGCACGCCCCCGAGGGCGTACCCGACGACGAACACGAGGAGCGCGCCGCCGGTCTGGGTGAGGGCCGGCCAGACCGTGGCGTTGGGGATCGACGGCTCACTCCACCGCGAGGCGAGCACGACGAACAGATTGGCCACGGCGTACATCGCCACGACGGGGATGGCCCACGCCGCGAAGGTCGCGCTGAAGTGCCGCCACCGCTGTCGGCCGGCCGGGATCAGGGTGAGGATGCCTGTGACGTCGCGCCAGCCGGCGACGGCCGCCCCACCGGCCAGCAGGGGAAGAACCATCACCTGCGCGACCCCGATCGTCTCCTGCCCCCAGAGCGCGTCACCCATCCAGTCGGCGTCACGCAGCGACAGCATGGTTGCCATCGCCACGACCACCAGCCCGGTCACCAGCCACATCGTGCGACCGCGCAGCTGGGCCCTCATGCGCTGCGCTCCTCGGGCTCGATGAGGCTGAGCAGGAAGCTCTCCGCCGACTCGGACCCCTGGCCCAGGTCGGCGCGCAGCCGGTCACCCTCGAGCACCGCGCCCACCACACCGGCCTGCACAGTGACCATCTGGTCGCAGAACTCGACCGAGGCCGACGCCTCGTGGGTGGCGACCACGACCGGGAGCCGACCCGAGAGCGCCTTCATGAGCTCCCACACGCTGCGCGCCGCACCCACGTCGAGCGAGGCGGTCGGCTCGTCGAGCAGCAGGATGGTCGGCGACCCGAGCAGGCACTGACCCACCAGCGCCCGCTGCTGCCAGCCACCACTGAGCTGTCGCATCGGGATGGCGGCGTGCTCGACCATCCCCGCCAGCTCCAGAGCCGACTGCACCTCGGGCTCGCGGTCGCGTCGCCGGACCCCCCGGAGGGCAGCAAGGTAGCGGTAGAGGTCGACCACGGACGAGGCGCTGGAGAAGCGAGCGACCTGGGGCAGCACATTCGCCCGGTCGGCGAGCTCGACCTCGCCACGGCTGGGGCCGAGCCGCCCGGACAACAGCCCCAGGAGTGTCGACTTGCCCGCGCCGTTGAGCCCCACGACCGCGGTCAGCCCGGGCCGGGTGCGCCATTGCGGGCAGGAGAGCACGAAGCTCCCGCGCCGGACCGTGACGCCCCGCAGCCGAGGGCGGAGGTCGCCCTCGGCGCCCTCGGCTGCGAGTGGGAGGTCTCCGGTCACCACTTCTGGTTGGTCCAGGCGCTGCCCCTGCACGCGTCGGGTCCGGCCTTGTCGTTCTGGCAGGCCTCGCCACGCAGCTCCGCGGCGTCGTACATGGTGTTGAGGTTGCCGTTGACGAACCGGTCGACCCAGACGGCCTTGGCGTTGTCGACCCCACGGGCGTCGTGGGGACCGTCGAACTGCGGAACCGTGTAGTTGTAGTGGATCTTGGCGTAGGCGGGACTGCCCCCGGGTCGGGGGTCTGACGACGTGGCGTGCCCACCGATCACGTCGAGCCCGTAGTCGACGCCCACGGTCCCCTTGCCCTGGGCCACCAGGGTCGAGCCCTCGTAGGCGTTGACGATGCCCCAGTTGTAGTAGCTGGCGAAGGCCGGTGCGGCCAGCACCGTCAGGCCGAGACCGCACACCACCGGGACGACCGCCCAGCGCTTCATCGATGTCATGAGTTCCCCTATCCATGGCTGTGACCACCCGGGGGGCGTGTGACCCCACCGGCCGGGTCGCGCCCAGGCGGGAGCCACGCCCGCGAGTGCCGGTCGGGCATCCACGGACGGCTCAGCTCCCCCTCGAGACCCGCCCCGCTTCGAACGTGGTCATACAACCACAACCGGCTACAACTGGCTAGGTTTCTTCCACAGCCTGTGACGACAACGGCGGATCAGGGCAGGCCAGGGCAGGGCAGGCCAGGTCGAGGACCGGTCAGTCGTCGAGGTCCTCGTAGGCGGGGGCCACCTTGTTGAGGGCGTCGCCCATCTTGTGCACGCGCAAGGCGTTGGTGGAGCCGGGGATGCCGGGAGGCGACCCGGCCACGATGACGACGAGGTCGCCTTCCTGCGCACGACCGCTGGCCAGCAGCGACTTGTCGACCTGTTGGGCCATCTGGTCGGTGTGCCGCGCCATCGGCACGAGGTAGGTCTCGATGCCCCACGCCAGGGCCAGCCGCGAGCGGGTGTGCGGCTCCGGGGTGAACGCGAGCATGGGGATGCGCGGACGGATGCGCGACATCCGCTTGGCGGTGTCACCGGACTGGCTGAAGGTGATGAGGAACTTCGCGCCGAGCAGCTCACCGATCTCGACGGCAGCAGCCGACACGGCACCGCCCATGGTGTGGGGCCTGGTGCCGAGCGGGCGGATCCGCTCGAGGCCGTGCTCCTCGGTGCTCTCGATGATGCGGGCCATGGTCTGCACGGCGAGGATCGGGTAGGCGCCCACGCTGGTCTCCCCCGACAGCATGAGGGCGTCGGCACCGTCGAGGACGGCGTTCGCGGCGTCGGACGCCTCGGCCCGGGTGGGCCGCGGGTTCTCGATCATCGACTCGAGCACCTGGGTGGCGACGATGACCGGCTTGGCGTTGCGGCGGGCGATCTCGATGGCTTCCTTCTGGACGATCGGCACCTCCTCGAGCGGGAGCTCGACACCGAGGTCACCACGGGCCACCATCACCCCGTCGAACGCCTCGATGATCTCGACGAGGTTGTCGACCGCTTGCGGCTTCTCGATCTTGGCGATGACCGGCAGCCGCACCCCGACCTCGTCCATCACGGCGTGGACGTCGTCGAGGTCGGCGGCCGAGCGCACGAAGGACAGCGCGATCATGTCGGCGCGCAGCCCGAGCGCCCAGCGCAGGTCTTCCTTGTCCTTCTCGGACAGCGCCGGCACGGACACCGCGACGCCGGGCAGGTTGATCCCCTTGTTGTTGGAGACCGTGCCACCGACGGTGACCACGCAGCGGACGTCGGTCTCGCTGACCTCGGTCGCCTGGAGGCAGACCTTGCCGTCGTCGATGAGGAGCAGGTCGCCGGGCCGGACGTCGCCGGGCAGGCCCTTGTAGGTCGTGCCGACCTCGGTCACCGACCCCTCGACATCGCGGGTGGTGATGGTGAACTCGGCGCCGTTGACCAGGTCGACCGGGCCGTCCTTGAACCGCGCGGTGCGGATCTTGGGACCCTGCAGGTCGACCAGGACACCGACGGCGTGACCGGTCTCGTCACTGGCCCGGCGGATCTCCTGGTAGATCTTCTCGTGGTCGGCGTACTCGCCGTGGGAGAGGTTGAGGCGAGCCACATCCATCCCCGCGTCGACGAGCTGGCGGATGCCCTCGGGGGTGGACACTGCCGGGCCCAGGGTGCAGACGATCTTGGCGCGACGCATGCCTCGACCCTATCGGTCGACCTGCCCGGAACGTGACCCCGGTCACCCTGCGGACACCCGTCCTCAGGTATGCCGGGTGCGCACCTTCCGGGTGCTCACCGCCAGGCTCAGACGACGAGGGGTCGGTCGTTCGGGTTGATCGGACGCGGCAGCGCGGTGGCGCCGGTGAGGAAGCGGTCGACACCGGCGGCGGCCGAGCGACCCTCGGCGATGGCCCACACGATCAGGGACTGCCCACGACCGGCGTCACCAGCCACGAAGACGCCGGGCACCGAGGACATGTAGTCCTTGTCGCGCTTGACGTTGGAGCGCTCGTCGAGCTCGACCTCGAGCTGTTCGACCACACCGGGACCCTGCGGACCGAGGAACCCCATCGCCAGCAGGATCAGCTGGGCCGGCAGCACGCGTTCGGTGCCCTCAACCTCCTCGAAGCCCTGGTCGCCCAGGCGCACGTCGACGACGCGGATGCCCGAGACCTTGCCGTCCTCGCCGAGGATCTCCTTGGTGGAGGCTGCATACACGCGCTCCCCACCCTCCTCGTGGGCCGACGCGACGCGGAAGAGCATCGGGTAGGTGGGCCACGGCTGGCCCGCGACCCGCTCCTCCCCCGGCTGCGGCATGATCTCGAGGCTGGTGACCGAGCGGGCGCCCTGGCGGTGCGAGGTGCCGATGCAGTCGGCGCCGGTGTCGCCGCCGCCGATGACGATGACGTCCTTGCCCTCCGCGGTGACCTGTCCTTCGACGGTCTCGCCGAGCGCGACCCGGTTGGCCGGGGGCAGGAAGTCCATCGCCTGCATGACGCCGTCGAGCTCACGCCCGGGCACGGGGAGGTCGCGGGGCACGGTGGCCCCGATCGCCAGGACGACGGCGTCGTAGCGGTCGCGCAGCTGCTTCCCGGTGACGTCGCCACCCACGTCGACCCCACTGCGGAAGCGAGTCCCCTCGGCCTCCATCTGGGCGATGCGGCGGTCGAGGACCGACTTCTCCATCTTGAACTCGGGGATGCCGTAGCGCAGCAGGCCACCCGGCTTGTCGGCGCGCTCGTAGACGGCGACGGTGTGACCGGCGCGGGTGAGCTGCTGGGCCGCAGCGAGGCCGGCCGGACCGGAGCCGACGACGGCGACGGTCTTGCCGGACAGCCGCTCGGGCGCCTGCGGCTGGACGTAGCCGGCGTCGAAGGCGCGGTCGATCGTCGTGACCTCGATCTGCTTGATGGTCACCGCGGGCTGGTTGATCCCCAGGACGCAGGCCGTCTCGCAGGGAGCCGGGCAGAGCCGACCCGTGAACTCCGGGAAGTTGTTCGTGGCGTGCAGCCGCTCGATGGCCTCGCGCCAGTCGCCCTTCCAGGCGAGGTCGTTCCACTCCGGGATGAGGTTGCCCAGCGGGCAACCGCTGTGGCAGAACGGGATCCCGCAGTCCATGCAGCGCCCGGCCTGACGCTGCAGCTGTCCGAGCTCCTGCTCCTCGTAGACCTCTTTCCAGTCCTTGATCCGGACCGGCACGGGGCGACGGGCGGGCAGCTCGCGCTCCCGCGTCTTGAGAAATCCTTGCGGGTCAGCCACGGGAGGCCTCCATGATCCGCTCCCAGACCTCGGAGCCGTTGACGTCTAGTCCCTCCGCCTCGGCGGCGGCGCGCACGTCGAGGACGCGCTGGTAGTCACGCGGCAGGACGAGGGTGAACCGCGACTTCGCGGTGTCCCACTCCTCCAGCAGCCGGGCCGCGACGGGCGACTCGGTCTCCTCCACGTGTTGGGCGAGCAGCTGGCGCACGACGATCTCGTCGTCGGGACGGAGCCCCGAGACGTCGACCAGCTCGGTGTTGACCCGGCCCTCGTCGAGGTCGAGGACGTAGGCCACTCCCCCGGACATGCCGGCCGCGAAGTTGCGCCCGGTCGGGCCGAGCACGAGCACGGTGCCACCGGTCATGTACTCGCACCCGTGGTCGCCGACGCCCTCGACGACAGCCGTCGCACCGGAGTTGCGGACGCAGAAGCGCTCACCGACGAGCCCGCGCAGGAACAGCTGGCCGGTGGTGGCGCCGTAGCCGATGACGTTGCCGGCGATGACGTTCGCCTCGGCCTGGAGCGGGGCGACCCGATCGGGTCGCACGATCACGCGCCCACCCGAGAGGCCCTTGCCCACGTAGTCGTTCGCGTCGCCGAGCAGCCGGAGCGTGACCCCCCGGGGGAGGAACGCTCCGAGGGACTGGCCGGCCGACCCCGTGAGGGTCAGGTCGATCGTGTTGTCGGGCAGCCCGTCGGGGTGGGCCTTGGTGACCTCGTGGCCGAGCAGCGTGCCGATGGTGCGGTTGACGTTGCGGACCGCGACCTCGCCGACCACGGGGGTGCCGTCGTTGATGGCCTCCCGCGCGATGGTGATGAGGTGGTGGTCGAGGGCCTTCTCCAGCCCGTGGTCCTGGGTCGTGGTGTTGCGACGGGCCGAGCCGTCCGGGCTCTCGACGTCGGTGAAGATCGGCGCGAGGTCGAGGCCGGCCGCCTTCCAGTGGTTGACGGCGCGGGTGGCGTCGATCGCCGAGACCTGGCCGATGGCCTCCTCGACGCTGCGGAAGCCCAGCGTGGCGAGGTGCTCGCGGACCTCCTCGGCGATGTACTCGAAGAAGGTCTCCACGAACTCGGGCTTGCCGGAGAACCGGGCGCGCAGCTCGGGGTTCTGGGTGGCGATGCCGACCGGACAGGTGTCGAGGTGGCAGACACGCATCATGACGCAGCCGCTGACGACCAGCGGAGCGGTGGCGAACCCGAACTCCTCCGCGCCGAGCAGCGCGGCGATGACGACGTCGCGGCCGGTCTTGAGCTGACCGTCGCACTGCACGACGATCCGGTCGCGCAGACCGTTGAGCACCAGGGTCTGCTGGGTCTCGGCGAGGCCGATCTCCCACGGGCCGCCGGCGTGCTTCAGCGAGGTGAGCGGCGAAGCGCCGGTGCCGCCGTCGTGACCGGAGATGAGCACCACGTCGGAGTGCGCCTTGGAGACACCGGCGGCGACCGTGCCGACGCCGATCTCGGACACGAGCTTGACGTGGATCCGGGCCTCGGGGTTGGCGTTCTTGAGGTCGTGGATCAGCTGGGCGAGGTCCTCGATCGAGTAGATGTCGTGGTGCGGCGGCGGGCTGATGAGACCCACGCCGGGCGTCGAGTGACGGGTGGTGGCGATCCACGGGTAGACCTTGTGACCGGGCAGCTGCCCGCCCTCACCGGGCTTGGCCCCCTGGGCCATCTTGATCTGGATGTCACCCGACTTGGTGAGGTAGAGCGAGGTGACGCCGAACCGTCCGGACGCGACCTGCTTGATCGTCGAGCGCCGCTCGGGGTCCATCAGGCGGTCGACGTCCTCGCCGCCCTCGCCGGTGTTGGAGCGACCGCCGAGGCGGTTCATGGCGACGGCCAGCGTCTCGTGGGCCTCCTGGCTGATCGAGCCGTAGGACATCGCCCCGGTGCTGAACCGCTTGACGATCTCGCTGACCGGCTCGACCTCGTCGATCGGCACCGGCTGCCGCGGCGTCGAGCCACCCAGGGTGAACAGGCCCCGCAGCGTCATGAGCCGCTCGGACTGCTCGTCGATCCGGGAGGTGTACTGCTTGAAGATGTCGTAGCGCCGCTGCCGCGTCGAGTGCTGCAGGCGGAAGACGGTGTCGGGGTCGAACAGGTGCGGCTCACCTTCGCGCCGCCACTGGTACTCACCGCCCACTCCCAGCTTGCGGTGCGGGAGCCGCACGCCATCCGGAGGGTATGCCGCGGCGTGCCGGGCCGCGGTCTCCGCGGCGAGGACGTCGAGACCGACACCACCGAGCTGGCTCACCGTGCCGGTGAAGTAGCGGTCGACCAGCTCCTGCGAGAGCCCGAGGGCCTCGAAGACCTGGGCGCCGCGGTAGGAGGCCACGGTGGAGATGCCCATCTTGGACATCACCTTGAGGACACCCTTGCCGAGCGCCTTGATGAGGTTCTTGACGGCCTGGTCGGTGGTGACGCCCTCGATGGCGCCCGAGCGCACCAGGTCCTCCACCGACTCCATCGCAAGGTAGGGGTTGACCGCAGCCGCGCCGTAGCCGATGAGCAGCGCGACGTGGTGGACCTCGCGCACGTCTCCGGCCTCGACGACGAGCCCCACGAGGGTGCGGGTCTTCTCGCGGATGAGGTGGTGGTGGACGGCGGAGGTGAGCAGCAACGACGGGATCGGCGCGTAGTCGCGGCCGGAGTCACGGTCGGAGAGCACGACGAAGCGGGCTCCCTCGGCGATCGCCGCCGACACCTCGGCGAAGATCTCCTCGAGCCGCGCGGTCATCGCCGCGGCACCGCCGGTGACGTCGTAGAGGCCACGGACGACGTGGGTCGCGTAGCCGGGCAGGTCGCCGTCGGCGTTGACGTGGACGATCTTGGCCAGCTGGTCGTTGTCGATCACCGGGAAGGGCAGCACCACCTGGCGGGCGTGCGCGGGGCTCGCCGACAGGGCGTTGCCCTCCGGCCCGATGACGGTGCCCAGCGAGGTCACGAGCTCCTCGCGGATCGCGTCGAGCGGCGGGTTGGTCACCTGGGCGAACAGCTGGGTGAAGTAGTCGAAGACCAGCCGTGGGCGCTCCGACAGCACTGCGATCGGGGTGTCGGTGCCCATCGAGCCGAGCGCCTCTCCCCCGGTCTTCGCCATCGGCGTGAGGAGGATCTTGAGCTCCTCCTGGGTGTAGCCGAAGGTCTGCTGACGCCGCGCCACCGAGGCCGCGGTGTGCACGATGTGCTCGCGCTCGGGCAGGTCGTCGAGGTGGATCAGGCCGGCGTGCAGCCACTCGTCGTAAGGGTGCTGGGCCGCCAGCGAGGACTTCACCTCGTCGTCGGACACGATGCGGCCGTGCTCGGTGTCGACGAGGAACATCCGTCCCGGCTGGAGCCTGCCCTTGCGCACGACGCGCGTCGGGTCGAGGTCGAGGACCCCCGACTCGGAGGCGAGGACGACCAGGCCGTCGTCGGTCACCGAGTAGCGCCCGGGGCGCAGGCCGTTGCGGTCCAGGACCGCACCGATGAGGGAGCCGTCGGTGAAGGTCACGCAGGCGGGACCGTCCCACGGCTCCATGAACGTCGAGTGGAACTCGTAGAAGGCCCGGCGGGCCGGGTCCATCTCGGTGTTGTTCTCCCACGCCTCCGGGATCATCATCAGGACCGCGTGGGGCAGCGGACGTCCGCCGAGGTGCAGCAGCTCGAGCGCCTCGTCGAAGGAGGCCGAGTCGGACGCCTCGGGCGTGCAGATCGGGAACAGCCGGTTGAGGTCGCCGGGGATGACGTCGGAGACCAGCTGGCTCTCGCGGGCGCTCATCCAGTTGCGGTTGCCCTTGACGGTGTTGATCTCGCCGTTGTGGGCGATCAGCCGGTAGGGGTGGGCCAGCGGCCAGCTCGGGAAGGTGTTGGTCGAGAAGCGCGAGTGCACCAGCGCGAGCTGGGTCTCGAAGCGCCGGTCGGACAGGTCCGGGAAGAACGGCTCGAGCTGCCCGGTGGTGAGCATGCCCTTGTAGACGAGGGTGCGACACGACAGGGACGGGAAGTAGACCTCGGTCTCGCGCTCGGCGCGCTTGCGGAGGCAGAAGGCGAGCCGGTCCAGCCCCAGCCCGACCATCCGGCCGACCGCGGCCGAGACGAACAGCTGGCGGAAGAACGGCATGCAGTCGCGAGCCGCCTGCCCCACGAGCTCCGCGGCCACCGGGACGTCGCGCCACCCGAGGACGGTGAGGCCCTCCTCGGCGGCGAGCTCCTCGATCCGGGCGACGACCTCGGCCCGCTCGGTCTCGTCGTTCGGCAGGAAGGCGGTGCCCACGGCATACGCGCCACTGACCGGCAGGTCGAAGTCGACGACCTGGCGGAAGAAGGCGTCGGGGATCTGCGTGAGGATGCCGGCGCCGTCGCCGACCAGCGGGTCGGCGCCGGTGGCGCCCCGGTGGTCGAGGTTGCGCAGGGCGGTCAGCGCGTGGTCGACGATGTCGTGACCTGCGCTTCCCCGCATCGTCGCCACGAGGGCAACACCGCAGGCATCGTGCTCGTGCTCGCGGCGGTAGAGGCCCGTGTCGGCGGGCTGGGCGGAGAAGCGCGCAGGAGTCACGTTCGGGTCACCGTCCTTGGGGGAGTCAAGTGCGTTGTGGAACCCAAGTTGGGCACACCATTTCACGCGCGTGGACGGCCTTGGCCACGGCTGCTGGAAGGATAGCCGGTGGGCCGTTTGTCCCGCCATGTGAGCCGAGCTATTCCGTATGTTGAGATGCGGCCTCTCGTGGAAGCGCCACCTCGCGACGCCTCCCGAACCGGAAGATGGCGATCCCGAGCAGGAAGACCAGGATGCTCGTCCACACGTTGACGCGCACCCCGAAGATCTTGTTGGCGGTGTCGCTGCGCATCAGCTCGAAGACGATCCGGCCCATCGGGTAGCCGATCACGTAGAGGCCGAACAGCTGGCCCTTGCGCAGGGCCCAGCGGCGGTCGGCCAGCACGAGGAACAGCGCGAGGAGCAGGCACCAGAGCGACTCGTAGAGGAAGGTCGGCTGGAAGGTGCCGAGCACGATGGCCTTGCCGTTCGCGTCGCGCACGGCGTGGCCGGCCGACTGGTCCCACTGGTGGATCGTCAGGCCCCACGGGACGTCGGTCGGTCGGCCGTAGAGCTCGTTGTTGAACCAGTTGCCCCAGCGGCCGAGGGCCTGCGCGACGGCCACCCCCGGCGCCGCCGCGTCGATGTAGTCGAGGAACGGCACGCCGTGCCGACGGGCGCCGAGCCAGGCCCCGACTGCGCCGAGGGAGATGGCGCCCCAGATGCCGAGACCTCCCTCCCAGATGTACAGCGCCTTGAGCGGGTGGCCGCCCGCACCGAAGTAGGGCTGGGGCGTCGTGATGACGTGGTAGATCCGGCCGCCGATGATGCCGAACGGGACCGCCCAGGCCGAGATGTCGACGGCCTTCTCCTTGGCGTGGCCGCGGTCGACCAGGCGTCGACCGGTGATCCACACCGCGATGACGATCCCCGCGAGGATGCACAGCGCGTAGCCCCGCAGCGGGAAGGGCCCGAGGTACCAGACGCCGGACGTGGGGCTGGGCAGGGACCCGGGGAGGGCGCTCGGGAGGGCCGCCAGCGAGCTCACTTGGTAGCGGCCTTGACCTCGGCGGCAAGCTTGTCGCGGGTGAGGCCGCTGAGGTCCACGACCTTGCCGTTCAGCTTGACCGTCGGGGTGCCGTTGACGCCGTCCTTCTCCGACTGGGTCTGCACCGACTCGACCCACTGGTTGTGCGACTTGGCCGAGTAGCACTGCTCCCACGTCGTGAGGGTCGGGCCGGCCAGACCGGCCTGGCCCGCGAACTGCCTGAGCTGGGCGTCGGTGTAGCCGGTGCCCTCGGTCTTGGGCTGCCCCTGGAAGGTGGCCGCGTGGTACTGGAGGAACTTGTCGGCGTCAGCGGCGCACGAGGCGGCGTTCGCGGAGCGGTTCGAGGAGTCGTTGCGGAGGTTGTCGTCGAGGAACGACAGCGGGTGCGCGACGAGCTTCACCTGGTTGGCCTTGACCATGTCGACGATCTGGAGCCCGAAGATCTCCTCGAACCGCGCACAGACCGGACACTGGAAGTCCTCGTAGAGGTCGAGGGTGGGCACGTTCGCGGGCGCCCCCGGGTTCACCACGATGCCGGCGCCCAGGGCTGCGACGTTCTTGGGCAGGGCGGACCCGCCGGCGGTGGTGGCCTGCTTCTTGTCGCTGCTCCCCAGGATGACGGCGGTGATGACGGCGGCGAGCACGACCACGACCACGACCGTCGCCACGACGATGCGGTTCGCTCCCCCGTTGGCACCGCCCTTGCCACCGCCCTTGCCGTTGCGGATGCCACCCTTCGGGGCTGCGGCCTGGATCTTCGCCTTGCGGCTGGCGCTGCTGCTGGTCATGCGTGGGGCTGCCTCTCGTGGTCCGGGCTGTCCGGGTTGTGGCTGTCCAGGTGCTCGGTGTGCGGGTGCTCGGTGTGCGGGTGCTCGGCGTGCTGGTCGTCACTGTCGGAGGCGTCCTGGCCGTGCGGGTCGCCGAACAGGGTGCGCTCGAGGCTGAGGGCCGACCGGGGCCGCACCGTCAGCCACAGCGCGCAGGCGAGCAACCCGAGGTCGCGGGCGATCTCCTGCGGATACTGCGTCTGGGAGGCCGCAATGGTTCCCCCCTTGCCGAAACAGCCGCAGTCGATGGACAGGCCGCGCGCCCACGCCGAGGCGATCCCGATGATGAAGACCACCATGAGGAAGCCGCCGACGACCGCGCTGAACCGGGTGAACAGGCCGAGGATGAGCAGCACGCCGATCGCGACCTCGAGGATCGGCAGGCCGTAGCCGAGGTAGCCGGCCACGTCGTAGGGCAGCAGCTGGTAGGCGCGCACCGACCGGGCGGAGGTCTCGAGGTGCCCAACCTTGAGCAGCCCGGCCACGAGGACCACCCCGCCCAGGACGAGCCGCGCGAGCAGCCCGATGACGTCGCGCGCCCGCGGGGCCGACAGCACGCTCATGTCAGCGACCGCTCCGGACGCCCTCGGCCAGCTCACCGACCAGGGCGCGGAGCGAGGCGATGCCGGAGGCGAGGTCGTCGGCCTCGGTGAGGCACCGCACCAGCGCCGAGCCCACGATCACCCCGTCGGCGTAGGCGGCGACCTCGGCCGCCTGCGCCCCGCCGGAGACACCGAGACCCACGCACACCGGCTTGTCGGTGACCGCCTTGGTGCGGTTGACGATGACTGCGGCGGCGTCGCCCATCGACGTCCTGGCTCCGGTCACGCCCATGTGCGACACGGCATACACGAAGCCACGGCACTGGGCCGTGACGGCGGCGATGCGCTGCTCGGTGGAGCTCGGGGCGACGAGGAAGACGCGGTCGAGGCCGGTCTCGTCGCTCGCCGCGATCCACTCGGCCCCTTCGTCGGGGATGAGGTCGGGGGTGATGATGCCCGCGCCACCCGCGGCCGCGAGCTCACGCGCGAAGGTGGTGGGCCCGTGGCGCAGGATGAGGTTCCAGTAGGACATGACCAGGGGCGGCGCGCCGGCGGCACGCACGGCCCGGGTCGCCGCGAACGCGTCGGCGACGTGGACCCCGCGCTTGAGCGCCTGGTCGGCGGCGTAGGCGATGACCGGCCCGTCCATCAGCGGGTCGCTGTAGGGGATGCCGACCTCGACGATGTCGACCCCCGCCTCCACCATCGCGACCATCGCCTCGACCGAGCCCTCGACCGAGGGGTACCCGACCGGGAGGTAGCCGACGAGGGCGGCGCGGTTCTCGGCTCGGCACTGCTCGAGGACATGGCCCACCCCGATACCGGTGGTCGTGGAGGTCACAGCTGGGTCCTTCCGTCGCCCTCGGCGCGTGGTTCGTCGGCCGTGCCGCTCGGTGTGGCGTCGCCGTCGATGAGGCCGAACCACTCGGCAGCCGTGTGCATGTCCTTGTCGCCGCGCCCGGACAGGTTGACCAGCAGCAGCGCGTCGGGCCCGAGCTCGCGCCCGACCTCCATGGCCCCGGCGAGGGCGTGCGCCGACTCGATGGCGGGGATGATGCCCTCGGTGCGGCAGAGGAGCTCGAAGGCCTTCATGGTCTGCTCGTCGGTGGCGTAGCGGTACTCGGCCCGGCCGGTGTCACGCAGGTACGCGTGCTCCGGGCCGACGCTCGGGTAGTCCAGCCCCGCGGAGATCGAGTGCGACTCGAGGGTCTGCCCGTCATCGTCCTGCATGAGGTAGCTGAACGTGCCGTGCAGAACCCCCGGCGAGCTGGCCGCGAACCGCGCGGCGTGCCGGCCCGACTCGATGCCCTCTCCCCCGGCCTCGATGCCGATCAGCCGCACCTCGGCGTCGTCGATGAACCGGTGGAAGATGCCCATCGCGTTGGATCCCCCGCCGACACAGGCGATCACGGCGTCGGGCAGGCGCCCGGTGAGGTCGAGGACCTGGCCGCGCGCCTCGACGCCGATCACCCGGTGGAAGTCGCGGACCATCTCGGGGAACGGGTGGGGTCCGGTGACGGTGCCGAGGATGTAGTGGGTGTTGCCGACGTTGGTGACCCAGTCGCGCAGCGCGTCGTTGATGGCGTCCTTGAGGGTCGCGCTGCCGGTCGGGACGGCGACCACCTCGGCCCCGAGCATCCGCATGCGGGCGACGTTGAGGGCCTGGCGCTCGGTGTCGACCTTGCCCATGTAGATGACGCACTCGAGACCCATGAGGGCCGCGGCGGTGGCGGTGGCGACGCCGTGCTGGCCGGCCCCGGTCTCGGCTATCACGCGGGTCTTGCCCATCCGCTTGGTCAGCAGCGCCTGCGCCAGCACGTTGTTGATCTTGTGGGAGCCGGTGTGGTTGAGGTCCTCGCGCTTGAGGATGATCCGGGCGTCGCCGGCATGCGCGGCGAACCGTGGCACCTCGGTGATGATGCTCGGACGGCCCGTGTAGGTGCGGTGCAGGCGCTCGAGCTCACCCATGAACGCCGGGTCGACCATCGCCTTGCGGCGCGCCTCGTCGAGCTCCTCCAGCGCGGGGATGAGCGCCTCGGGCACGTAGCGGCCGCCGAAGTCGCCGAAGCGTCCGGGACGGGCCAGGGGCTCGGGGATCAGGCCGGTCATGGTGTGGCTCCCGCCGCGATGAGTTCGTATGCCGCGCGGCGCGGGTCGCTGCCGCGCACCAGCGCCTCGCCGACCAGGACGGCGTCGGCGCCTTCACCCGCGAACCGGGCTGCGTCGTGTGGTCCCCCGACGCCGGACTCGGCGACCTTGACGCACGTGTCGGGGATCAGTGGGCTGAGCCGACCGAAGGTGTCGGGGTCGACGGCGAGGGTCTTGAGGTTGCGGGCGTTGACCCCGATCACCGACGCCCCTGCGTCGACGGCTCGCCGGGTCTCGTCCTCGTCGTGCACCTCGACCAGCGCGGTCATCCCCAGCTCGTGGGCCAGCCCGTGCATGCGGACGAGGTCGCCCTGCCCGAGCGCCGCGACGATGAGGAGGATGAGGTCGGCGCCGTGCGCCCGAGCCTCGAACAGCTGGTAGTCGTCGACCATGAAGTCCTTGCGCAGCACCGGGATCCGCACCAACTTGCGCACCGCGTCGAGGTCGTCGAGCGATCCGTGGAACCGGCGTCGCTCGGTGAGGACGCTGACTGCGGTGGCTCCCCCGGCTTCGTACTCTGCGGCAAGGGCTGCGGGGTCGGTGATCGGCGCGAGGGCGCCCTTGCTGGGGCTGGCCCGCTTGACCTCGGCGATCAGCGCCAGACCCGGCCGGCGCAGCGCCGTCTCGGCGTCCAGGGCGGGGGCCGCCGCCGCCGCCTGGTCCTCGATCCGGTCACGGCTGACGACCGCCTGCGCGTCGGCGAGGTCTTCGCGGACGCCGGCAACGATGTCGTCGAGCACAGTGGGCATGTCGACAGGCTATCCAGCGGGACTGGGAGCTCCGTGCTGGGGTCAGCCGGTGGACGCGTTGCCTGTGGGCTACTTGACGCCCTGCGGGCTACTTGACGCCGAGCTCGGGCTTGTTGCTGTCGGGGCTGTCCGGTCCGTCGAGCGTCGTCGCACCGTAGCCGGCGAGCGACAGCACCTTCCCGGCCACCGCACCGACCACACAGATGACCAGGCCGATGACGAACACCGCCACGTTGGCGACGGCCACACCCCAGGCGGCGACGGCCGACCCGAGGAGGATGATGCCGACCCCTACCCACGCGGCGAGGCTGTGTCCGTGGTCTTCGTGGATCTCGTGCTCTGCCATCGGTTTGGCTCCTGCTGGTGGTCGGTGGTCGGACGCGGTGGGCCGGCGACCTCGGTCGCCGCTGGCTCGGCGCCCATTCTGTCAGGTGCCCGCGCCGCCGTCGCGCAGCGTGGGGTCGTCGCCGGCGTCCAGCCGGTCCCAGTCCGTCGCGACGCGCTGGCCCCGCGCCCCGGCGGACGTCGTGGGAGCCTCGTAACGGGCGCCCAGCCCGCGCCAGCGGGCGGCGCCGAGCCACCCCGCCACGGAGGCGAGCACGAGCAGCACGCCGGCCACCACGCACAGCCACGGCCACGCGGTGATGGTGGCGTGCGTCTCGATCGACCCCGTGCGCCCAGCGGCCTTAGCGGCGATGGCGCCCAGCGGGTCTTCCGGAGCCAGCGCGACGCGGGCCGCCACGACCGACTCCGCGACACCGGCGAGGGCCAGCACGCCGAGCGTGATGCGCCGCACGACGACGCCGCCGGTGGCGCTGGCCAGGGCGGCTGCCGCTCCGACGAGCGCCAGGGCGACGACGCCCGAGGCGACCTCGGTGCCGGTGCCGGAGATCCGGCTCGCCCCGAGCACCGCGTCGTCGACGGTGCCGTTGGCCCACACCCGGCCACCACTGGCCAGCAGGATGCCGGACCCGAGGAGGGCGAGCACCACCACCGTGAGCTTGGAAGTCAGGCGGGAGCGGTTCACTCGACGGTCCTCAGGGCTGCGGCGGTGGCCACCGCGCGCAGGGCAGCGGCGGCCTTGTTGACGGTCTCCTCGAACTCCGACGTCGGCACCGAGTCGGCGACGATCCCGGCGCCGGCCTGCACGTGGGCGGTGCCGTCCTTGATGACGGCGGTGCGGATGGCGATCGCCATGTCGAGGTCGCCGTGGAAGTCGAGGTAGCCGACCACCCCGCCGTAGACGCCACGACGGCTGGGCTCGTAGTGCTCGATCAGGCTGAGCGCCCTCGGTTTCGGGGCGCCGGAGAGGGTGCCGGCCGGGAAGGTCGCGACCAGCACGTCGTAGGCCGACTGGTCCGGGCGGATGTCGCCCACGACGGTCGACTCGAGGTGCGTCACGTGGGAGTAACGGCGGACGTTCATGAACTCGACCACGTCGACCGTGCCCGCCGCACACACCCGCTGGAGGTCGTTGCGCCCCAGGTCGACGAGCATCACGTGCTCGGCCCGCTCCTTCGGGTCGGCGAGGAGGTCCTCCGCCAGCCGCTGGTCGTCCTCGGGGGTCTTGCCCCGCGGACGTGAGCCGGCGATCGGGTGGGTGATGGCGCGACGGCCGGTCACCTTGACGAGGGCCTCCGGTGACGAGCCGACCACGTCGTAGGTCGTGCCGTCACCCGCGGGGAGCCGCAGGAGGTACATGTAGGGGCTGGGGTTCGACGAGCGCAGCGCACGGTAGACGTCGAGCGCGTCTGCTGTGCAGGGCGTCGAGAACCGTTGCGACAGGACGACCTGGAACACCTCCCCCGCCCGGATGTCCTCCTTGGCCTGCTCCACCATGTCCTCGAAGGCGGCCTGCGTGAGGTTGCTGCGCACCTCGTCGCGCGCCGCGGCGAAGGCGACCCGGTCCACGGTGGCCACCGTGGATGCGGCATCAGCGGCGAGGTGGCTCGTCATGGCGTCGAGCCTCGACACCGCATCGGCCCAGGCATCCTCGACGCGCTCGTCCGTGGCGTCGTAGTTGACCGCGTTGGCGACGAGCAGCACCGAGCCGTCGGCGTGGTCGAGCACCGCCAGGTCGGTCGCGAGCATCATCGAGATCTCCGGGAGGCCCAGCTCGTCGGGCAGGGCGGCCGGCACCTTCTCCCAGCGGCGCACGGCGTCGTAGGTGATCGCGCCGACCATGCCGCCGGTCAGCGGCGGCAGCCCCTCGATGGGTTCGGTGGCGAGGGCCGCCACGGTGTCGCGCAGGGCCTCGAGGGGGTTGCCGTCAGTGGGCACGCCGACCGGCGGCTCCCCCACCCAGTGCGCCCGGCCGTCGCGCTCGGTGAGCGTCGCCCGGCTGGCGGCGCCCACGATGGAGTACCGGGACCAGACGCCGCCGTGCTCGGCGGACTCGAGCAGGAACGTGCCGGGCGCGTCCTGGGCCAGCTTGCGGTAGAGGCCCACCGGGGTCTCCGCGTCGGCCATCAGCCGGCGCACCACCGGGATGACCCGACGGTCCTTCGCGAGGATCTGGAAGGTCTCGAGGTTCGGCCAGGTGGTGCCGAACGACAGGTCGGGGCTGACGTCCGTCACGGCTCGACCACGCTCGCCGCGAGGTCACCGGCGTCGAAGCAGGTGCGGTCGCCGGTGTGGCAGGCGGCCCCGACCTGGTCGACCCGCACGAGGAGGGCGTCACCGTCGCAGTCCAGCGCCACCGAGCGCACGTGCTGGACGTGGCCGCTGGTGTCACCCTTGCGCCAGTACTCGCCACGGCTGCGTGACCAGAAGGTCACCCGTCCCTCGTCGAGGGTCCGCCGCAGCGCCTCGTCGTCCATCCAGCCCAGCATCAGCACCTCGCCGGTGTCGTGCTGCTGGACGATGGCTGCCACGAGGCCCTGCGCGTCGCGCTTGAGGCGCGCCGCGATGGCCGGGTCGAGGACTGCTGGCGAGGTCACCCGGCCATTCTGCCGTGCGGGCCGGTGGGTGGTCAGGGCGCGTCCAGCGCCGACGTGCGACAGCTCACCAGCCGCCGCGGTGCACGACCTCGTCGAAGGGGCGGCGGTTGAGCCGCTCGATGACTGCCAACGGCTTGTCCGACGGATACCCGACGGAGAGGATGAAGGCCAGGAACCGACCGTCGGGAAAGTCCAGCACGGCCCGGGCCTGGGCCTGGTCCGTGGCTGCAGCATGGCCCGTCCCGATGCCCAGGTCGGCCGCGGCGACGGTCATGGCGTAGGTGGCCTGGCCCAGGTCGAACTGGAGCAGGGCGGACTGCCGATCGTCCTGCGGCTCCGGCGCGACGATCGCGATCGCCGCCGCTGCTCCGGCGACGTGCCGTGCGCCCTGCCAGACCTTGGCCAGCTCGACCAGCTGGGCCCGGTCGGTGACGAGCACGAAGTCCCACGGCTGCCAGTTGCCCGCCGACGGGGCACGTCGGCCAGCCTCCACAATCCGGTCGAGCGCCTCATCAGGGACTGGCTGCTCGGTGAACTGTCGAACGTTGCGTCGCGCCCGCAGGGCGTCCCAGGTCTCCACCACCTCATCGTGCGCCTCGGGCGCGGCGGAGACCAGCCCCCTCCGCAGACCACTAGCCGAGCCGTTTCCACTGCCCCTCGCTCACCACCTCGACCGTCTCGGCGGCCACCTTGATGGCCGTCTGGTCGTCGATGACGTAGGCCGGGCCGCCGATGTCGCTGGCCCAGGACTCGGCCTGGTCCATCGTGTTGGTGGGGAAGACGTCCAGGTGCGGGAAGATCGAGAAGTCGACGACACCCAGCGTCCGGTCGTCCGCCGCGCCACCCCACTCGACGAACCAGTTACCGATCCGGGGCGTCAGCACCATGCTGCCCGCGCTCACCCCGACCCAGACCAGGTCGGGCAGTGAGGGCAGGAGGTCGGCCAGCCCGGACTGCCGCATCCAGTGACACAGGAACGTGGCGTCGCCGCCGTCCACCAGGAGCACGTCGGTCTCCCGCACCCAGGGGACCCAGCGCTCCTCGCCGATGCTGGGCAGTGCGGTGAGCTCGAGGACACCCAGCGACTTCCACCCCAGCGTGGACAGGCCACCCCACGGTGGCAGGCCACTGACGAAGCCACGCACCGAGGTGGGCCCGCACATGGGGTGGCCCCACTGGGCCGTGGGGATGCAGAGGGCGTTGGAGTCGGCGATCGGTTTGCCCAGCAGGTCGACCAGCGCATCGCGGATGCTCGGGTTGGTGACCCCGCCGGACGTGAGGAGAAGCTTCACAGTGCCTCCGGAGAAGACTCGGTGGATGGTGACGTGCAGACTGGCGGGCACCGCAATACTCATCGCCGGCGCCGCGGCGCACCACCGGAGCCGCGGCTCAGGTGCCCGGTCATGGATCCGGCATCCGCACCCGACCTGCGTCCGGCCACGCCGAGGAGGACGTCACGCGCGACGGGCACCCAGGTGCCGGTAGCCGGTGAGCAGGGCGCCCCCGTAGAGCACCGCGACCACGACGAGCAGCGCGTTGAAGCCGAAGATGAGGGCGAGGTACTCCAGCGCCCCGCCCACCATGGCGCCAAGCAGGTTGGCCCCGAACGCCACGGTGCTGGAGCCGGCGCCCTTGAAGCGCACCGCGAAGAGCAGGTTGGCGATAAAGATCGGGGCGAAGGCGATGGTCACGCCGGCCAGGAACCGGGGCGCCAGCGAGAGGTCGAGCAAGGCGTCCTGTGGAATCAGCCAGGCCGCCGCGAGCGCGGCCAGCAACGCGGCATACAGGAGGACGGGGCGACGGATGGTGACGCGACGCGCCACCTCGATCGCCGCGAGGACGCTGAGGAGCACCCCCGCGAAGACCGCGGCGTTGACCGCCCAGGTGGTGCCGAAGAGCAGGGCGAACTGCACGACGTTCTTGGTCTCCAGCAACAGGAACGCGGCGCCCATGAAGAACAGGTCGACGTAGGGCCGCATGGTCCGGAGCGGACCGGCGACGGTGCGCACCCCCACGACGGAGGCCAGGAGCACGAGCCCGAGCATCCAGAGGTAGAACGACGGGATCGTGCGCGACCCGAGGTAGGGGAACGGGCGGTCGTCGACGGACGGCTCGAGGGCGGCGGTCCTCGGCGACCACGTCGTGGTGCACCCGCCGGTGCTGGCGTCCTTGCGCAACGTGAGCACGGCCTGCTGACGCGGTCCGTAGCTCGGGCCGAGCTGCACGCAGGGAGCGGCGTCGTAGACCGTGCGCACGGTGTTGGCGTAACGGTCGAGCAGCCACGGCTCGTAGTAGTTGTACATCGCGAAGGTGCCGTCGGGCTTGAGCAGCGATCGGGCCTGCGTCAGCGCCTGCGTGGTGAAGAGGTAGTTCTCCAGCCGGAGCGCGGACTGCCCGGTGACGATCGTCGCCGAGTCGGGCAGCGCGAGCAGGATGAGGTCGTAGCGGCGGTAGGTGCGCTCCATGAACGCCCGGCCGTCGTCGACGTGCGTGGTCACGCGCGGGTCGGAGTAGGGCCGGTCGGGGTGGTGGTCGCGCCCGAGCTGCAGGAGGGCCGGGTCGATCTCGACGGCATCGACGCGCTTGGCGCCCTGCGCGAGCGCCACCGCGACGTCGTTGCCGGTGCCCGCGCCGATGACGAGGACGTCATCGCGAGAGCCCGCGTAGGTGTAGGGGTAGAGGTAGAAGGGCGAGTCGCGCCGGATGTCGGCCACCGGGAGGGCGGTCTGGAGCGGGGTGTTGTTGACCTCGACCCGGAACAGGCCGCCGGCCAGCTCGGTGGTGTGGATCTTGTAGTAGGGCGACCACTGGAAGCTGCCGACGACGGACTCGGCGCCCAGCATCAGGACGAGGGCGCCGAGCGCGACGGCCGGCCACCGCCGCAGCCACCGCACCCGCCGGCCGAGCAGGACGACGAAGACGACGCCCGCGACCAGCCCCCACCCCAGTGGGGGCAGCTGCAGGAACGACAGCGCCGCGAAGCAGGCGATGCCGGTCAGGCTGCCCATGACGTCGAGTCGGTAGGCCTCCAGCGGCGCGAACCTCGCGAAGGTCCGCGCGACCTCCTCGGCCAGTGCCATGAGCGTCCCCACGGCGAGGACGAAGATGACGCTCAGGCTGACCCACCGCGGGAGCGGCGCCTGGTCGAGCAGCCCGACCAGCTGCCACCGCCCGCCCTTTCCCGTGCCCGTGCGGACGGGGAAGGCCAGGACGAAGCCGACCAGCGCGGCGAGGAGCACCGGCGCCAGCGGGAAGAGGTCGCGGGCCGCCCGGGCCCGCAGGAACCCCATGCCGATGCCGAGGAAGCTCGCCAGCAGGACGAAGTTGGTCATGTGGACGAGGTAGAGGTTGTTGGACGACGTCCACCTGATCAGGGCGAGCTCGACGAACAGCATGAGGGCGCTCGCGAGGACCAGCCGTGTGCGGTCGCCCGGCGCCATGAGCCGCGACCGGCCCGTGCTCGCCTGCGCGGGTGGGTGCTCCACGACGTGGTCCACCTCGTCGTCCAGCTGCATCGCATCCCCCTCGTATGCCGGTCGGCACTGACCGAGGGCAACGTAGCAGCGGAGCTGCCTGCGTGAGCCGCTACGCGGCCATCACCCGGTCTGCCCGACGGTCCGGCGGTTACCGGCCGGCCAGGGCTGCCACCACAGGGGCCATCGTCTCGGCGAAGTCGGCGCCGATGACGACGTAGGAGAAGCCCAGCTCCTCCCGCCGTCGCTGGACCTCCTCGATGGCAGCCACGGGGTCGTCCGGGAGCACCAGCAGCGAGTCGGCCTCGCGCAGCGCGGCAGGGTCGGTCTCGCGGGCCGACGCCATGAACGCCGCGACCCCGTCGCCGACCACCGGCACGTGGAGGGCGAGCTCGACGTCCCGCGTCGAGCGGAAACCCAGGGCGAGGTCGGCGACCTCTGCACGGGTGTCCGTGGACGTCGTGGAGAAGGTGACCGTGTCGGCGACCTCGCTCGCGAGGGCCTGTGCCTTCGGCCCGCGCACGGCCATCACGACCGGCGTGTGCAGCTCGGGTCCGTCGAGGTCGCGCAGCTGCGACACGGCCGCCCGCACCTGCCCCAGCCGCTCCCCGGGCGTGGTGACGGGAAGGCCGCGCTCGCGCAGCTCGTCCTCGATCCCGGGCCGGCCGGTCCCGACGCCCAGCTCGAACCGACCCTCGGTGAGCACCGAGAGCGAGTGCGCCTCCCAGGCCAGGCTCCACGCCGGCCGCATCGGCGCGGCATACACCCACGTCCCGACCCGGAGGTCGGTGGCGAGCGCGGCCGCGAGCGCGAGGGTCGGGGCCGGTGCCGGCTGCCAGAGCGGGACGTCGGGCATGAGCAGCGTCGAGTAACCCAGGTCGGCGACCTTGCGCACCCGGTCGCGCCAGGTCGGCAGGTCGGTGAGCACGGGGGCCACCACCCCGAACCGGAACGGTCTCGTCATGGCCGTCATTATGCTCAGCGCGCGCTGGCTCGAAGCCCCAGCCCGCTGGCCCGCAACGGCCCTGGCCGGGGGACCGCTTCTACGACACCCCCCTCGACGGGCCGAGGTCGAGGGTCGTCGCCGCGCCCCGCAGGCTCCGCAGCTCCGCCTCGTAGTAGCCGAGCTCGAGCGTCGCGAGCGAGTCAGCGGCGTCGATGACGACGCCGCCGGTGGCATGGTCGCCGGCGCCGCCGGACGGGTCGACCGCCCGCTGGAGGAGCTCCGCAGCAGCGATCTCCTCGCCGGCCTCTTCGGCCATGGCGACCAGGTCGTCGTGGTGCGGGTTCGTGGCGTTCACTCGGACTCCTTGGCCCAGGCCTCGTAGGAGGTGGAACCGAGCTCGGCGTCCGGTCCGGGCACGAGGCTGTCGTCGGCGAGCTCGGTCCCGAAGTACCTGGCGTGCGAGTCGACCACCAGCTCCCGCGGGTCGCCGGCGGCGGCGAGCGCAGCCGCGATGAACTCGTCCATCCGGACCCGCTCGGGGCCACCGATCTCCTTGACGCCGTCCAGCGGTGCGGACGCTGCGGTCCTCGCCACCGCAGAGGCGACGTCACCCGACGCCATCGGCTGGTAGTGCACCGGTGCCAGGTGGAGCGCGCCGTCGACCGTAGAAGCGTCGGCGATGGCCCTGGTGAACTCGAAGAACTGGGTTGCCCGGACGATGGAGTAGGGGACGCCGGACTCGCGGATGAGTTGCTCCTGGGCCGCCTTGGCCCGCAGGTAGCCGCTGTCCGGAAGGGTGCCCGTGCCCACCACGGAGAGCGCCACGTGGTGGCACACGCCGGCCTCCAGCTCCGCCGCGAGGAGGTGGCCGGTCGAGGTGACGAAGAAGCTCAGGACGTCGTCGTCCGCGAAGGACGGCGAGTTCGACACGTCGACGACGACGTCCGCCCCGACCATCACCTCGGCCAGGCCATCGCCGGTGAGGGTGTTCACCCCCGTCTGCGGCGAAGCGGCCACGGCCTCGTGGCCGTGGTCCGTCAGAGTCGCGACGACCTGCGAACCGATGAGTCCTGTGCCGCCGATGACGATGACCTTCATGGCTGGTCCTTTCCGAGACAGTCGAGGGAGACGGCGTCAGCGCCGCCACCCCTTTGACCGGACAGCGTTCCCGGATGTGACAGCCTGTGCCGGGCTGCGGCTGCGCTCCGGCGGGGGCGCCCTGGTGACCTGGCCCGGGGTGCCTGACTAGCCCGGGAGGTGCGTGAGCTTGGCGGGCGCCATGACCCACATCAGCTGGTCGATTCCGGCGGCCGACGTGCTGACGCTGAGCAGCGCCAGAGCCGTGTCTCCGCGCGTCACCAGCACGGAGGGCCGGCCGTTGGTCTCGAGCCAGGTGAGACTGGTGCCGGCCCACCAGTCCGCCCAGCCCGCGACGAAGCGTGCGACCTTGTCCCTGCCCACGACGGGTCGACGGGCTGCCCGCGGCGCGATCCCCGCGCCGTCGGAGGTGCTGACCACGTCGGCCGCCAGGGTCAGCTCGAGCCGTTCCAGGTCGCCGTCCCGCGCAGCGCCCACGAAGGCCTCGAGCAGGGCTCGGTGCTGGGCCGGGTCGACCGGGTCACGGCGGGTCGACTGGATGTGCTTCCTGGCCCGGCTGACGAGCTGGCGCACGTTGGGCGCGGTGGTGTCGAGGACCTCCGCGATGTCGTCGTACGGGTAGACGAAGGCCTCCCGGAGCACATAGGCGGCGCGGTGCTCGGGGCTGAGCTTCTCCATCAGGACGAGGACCGCCGCGTCGAGGGCTTCTGCGGTCTCGGCGCCGAGGGTGGGGTCGGCACTGGTCTCGACCGGTTCCGGCAACCATGACCCGACGTACTGCTCCCGCCGGAAGCGCGCGGAGTCCAGGGTGTTCAGGGCGAGCCGGGTGGTCACCGTCGTGAGGAACCCGGCGGGGTTGCGCACCACCGAACGGTCGGTCTCCTGCCAGCGCAGCCACGCCTCCTGCACGATGTCCTCGGCCTCGGCCACGCTCCCCACGATGCGGTAGGCGATGCCGAAGAGCCGTGGGCGCCCCTCGTCGAAGACCTCCGCGGCCGACTCGAGCGCCTGACCCGACGAGTTCTCGTCTCCCGCTCGCGACGTCATCGTGGCTCCTTCGACCGCCACCGCGCGCCACCCTGAGTGCGCCGGTCCGTTGCCGTGCATCATGGCACGGCGGCACCGCGCGCCTGGCCGGTGCCGGGGTCAGGACCTGCGCGCCAGATGTCGGCGCATCCCGGCGGCTCAGTAACCTCTGGCCGGCCAGCCCTTCGCGCTGAGGTACCACACCGCCGACGTCGTCACCACGGCCACGAGGAGCGTGAAGAGCAGTCCACCCGCGACCGGGAGGAACCACCCCGGCGCACGCCTCGACCGCACCGCGACGACCTTGGTCACCACCGCACCGATGACCGCGCAGCCGAGTATGCCGTGCACGACGGTCCGCGTGGACACGGGCTGACCGTCGGCGAGGGTCCCCGACTCCAGGCCCAGCGCCCAGAGGCAGTGGTAGGCGACGAACACCATCAGCACGAGCGCGACCGAGCCGGAAACCCGGTGTGCGGTCCCGAGCCACGAGGGCGCCGGCACGCCCAGCTTGCCGTAGAGCCACAGGGCACCGACGAGCTGGAGGACGGCGATCACCCCGATGGCAACGGTGACGACGACCTTCATGGCCAGCACCGTCCGGAAGCCGAGGGTCGTCGTGCCCGCCAACGTGGGGTCGTGCACCTTGCCGAAGACCCCGACGAGCACCGCGACGACCGCCCCGATGCCGAACCCCGTCAAGGGGACCGCCAGACTCCTCGGTGGCGCAGACGGCACACGCTCAGCCATGAGGTCAGGATGCTCCTGCGCGACCGCCCCCGCCATAGCCCGCCGGAGCCAGCGGTCGGCGCACTGAGGCGTCGACCTCCACGGCACCGCGGGGTGTCCGCGACAACCGGGCCAGCACCACTGCCTCGGCGGCTGCCTTGCCCGCCGCGACGAGCGACAGCTCGGGCAGCTCGACCCACCGCGTGTGGGCGGTCGTGTCCTCGGACCCCGGCGCCAAGGCGGGCACCAGGCCTTCGGGCGACTCGTGCCACGTGACGACGAGGTCCCTGACCCAGCGCCGGGCCTGCTGAGGCGGAGCCAGCCGCACGGTGAGCGGCTGCGTCACGACGATCTCGCGCCCGCAGGGGTCGATCGCCAGGCCGGGGTCGACCCGGAGACTCCCCCGGCCCACGCTGACGTCCAGGCCGGACACGACGCCGAAGCCGTGCAGGCGGTTGTGGAGGTAGCGCATCTCCCGGTGGTACTCCTGCTCGACCGCGAGGTCCTCAGCGGTGAGCAGCATCCCGGTGAAGAAGTTCACCCGACGAGGTTGGTCAGCCATGCTGCAGTATCCACCGTGCAGTCGGTCGTGGTCCCTCCCCTTGTCGGTCCGCGGCGCGGGTGCACCTGCTCCGTCCGGCGAGGCTGCGACCCCTCGACCTCCTCAGCCGCGCTGTTGGGCCGCCCACGAGGCGTGGAGCGCGGCATACACGCCGTCCTGGCGGACGAGGTCGCGGTGCGGTCCGCGCTCGACGATGCGGCCACGGTCGACCACGATGACCTCGTCGGCCGCTTCGGCAGTGGAGAGCCGGTGCGCGATGGCGATCGACGTGCGCCCGCGGGTGAGGCCCTCGAGCGCCCGCTGGAGGCGGACCTCCGTGGAGGGGTCGACCGCCGACGTCGCCTCGTCGAGGACGAGGAGGTCGGGGTCCGCCAGGTAGGCGCGGGCCAGGGCGACCAGCTGTCGCTCGCCTGCCGACAGCGACTCGCCACGCTGGCCGACCTCGGTGGCAAGGCCTTGTGGGAGCCCGGCGAGCCACGCGTCGAGGCCCAGCTCGGTGATGGCGAGCCGCACGTCCTCGTCGGTGGCCTCGGGGCGACCGAACCGGACGTTCTCACGCAGCGTCGCGTCGAAGAGGAAGCCTTCCTGCGGTACGAGCACGACGCGTTCGCGCAGCGAGGAGAACCGCACGTCGCGCAGGTCGACCCCGTCGATGCGCACGGTGCCCTCGGTCGGGTCCATCAGCCGGGTCAGCAGCTTGGCCAGGGTCGACTTGCCCGACCCGGTCTCGCCGACGATCGCGACCCGGGAACGCGGAGCGATCGACAGGTTGACGTCGTGCAGGACGGTGTCACCACCGGGGTAGGCGAACGACACCGCGTCGAAGTCGACCGTGATCGGTCCGCGAGGCAGCGACTGCCCGTCGTCGCCCGGGTCGGCGACGTCGGCAGGGGTGTCGATGACACCGATCACCCGGCGCCACCCGGCCACGGCGTTCTGGAGCTCGTTGAGGATCTCGGTCGCCTGCTGCACCGGCTGGGTGAACAGGTTGACGAGGAACAGGAAGGCCAGCAGCTGGCCCAGGGTGAGGTGCCCGGCCGAGGCTTGCACGGTCCCGACGACCAGGACGACGGCCAGGGTCAGTCCGGCGACGAGCTGACCCGAGGAGAACGCCACCACCGACCGCACCTGCGCCCGGATCGAGGCCGCGCGGTGCGCCTCGATGGCCGCGTCGATGCGGGCCGCGGTGCGCTCCTCGACGCCGTAGGCGCGGATCGTGGCCGCCCCCACGACCGACTCCGACACGGCGGCCAGCAGGTCGCCGACCCGCTCTCGGACGATCGTGTAGGCCCGCCCCACGATGGCCTGGAACCGGCGGATCACGAAGAGCAGCGGCACGAAGCAGAGCCACACGACACCGGTGAGGAGGGGGCTGTAGAAGAACATCAGCCCCGTGGCCACGGCGATCTGGCCGAGGCTGAGCACCAGGATGATGCCGCCGAACTGGACGAACTGGCTGATCGTGTCGACGTCAGAGGTGACGCGGCTGACCATGGAGCCACGCCGCTCGGTGTTCTGGGTGAGCATCGACAGGTCGTGGATGTGACGGAAAGCCTTGAGCCGCAACGACGCCAGCCCGGCCTCGGAGGACCGGAAGAGGCGGACGTTCACGGCATACGCACTCGCGGCGGTGATGACCACGGCGATCAGGGCGAAGAGCACGTAGCGGGTCACGAGACCCGGGTCGGGGCCGTCCTTGCCGACGAGGCCGTTGTCGGTCGTCTGCTGCACGACGAAGGGCACGACGATCCGGCCGACCGTGGTCACCGCAGCGAGGCCCAGGGTGACCCCCAGACCGCGACGCAGCTCCGGCGACAGGTCGAGGCCGCGCTTCAGGGTGGCGACCGTGCCGAGCGACGAGGTGACGTCGATCGAGGTGCTCACGCGTCCACCTCCTCGTCTGCGGCGACGGCCGCGCGCTCGGCGGCCTCACGGGCGTAGGCGGTGACCAGCTGCTGGTAGCCGACACACCGCGCCTCGAGCTCCTGGTGGGTGCCGTGGTCGACGACCCGACCCCCCTCGACGTAGACGATCTGGTCGGCGAGCGTGATCGTCGACATGCGGTAGGCGACGACCAGCACCGAGGTGCCGGCACTGGTCTTGCGCAGCCCGGCCAGGATCGCCTGCTCCACTGCCGGGTCGACCGCGCTGGTGGCGTCGTCGAGCACCAGCAGCTGCGGGCCGCGGATCACGGCGCGGGCCAACGCGATCCGTTGCCGCTGACCGCCTGACAGGGAGGTGCCCCGCTCCCCCACACGGGTCTCGATGCCGAGCGGCAGCTCCTTGACGAATCCGCTGGCCTGCGCGACGTCGAGCGCCGCCCACACCTGCTCGTCGGAGTAGTCGCCACCGAGCGTGACGTTGCCGCTGACGGTGTCGTCGAACATGAAGGTCTGTTGCGGCACCAGGGCTGCCACCGCGGACACCCCGCCCCGCGCGACCTCGCGCAGGTCCATCCCGTCGAGGGTCACCGTGCCGTGGTGGGGGTCGACGAGGCGCAGCGTGAGGTTGGTGAGGGTGGTCTTGCCCGACCCCGTAGGTCCGACCAGGGCCACCGTCGAGCCGGCCCGGACCTCGAGGGACACCCCGTGGATGGCCTGGAAGGTCGACTCCTCGCCGGCCTCGTCGATGATGTCGTAGGAGTAGTCGACCCCGTCGAGCCGGGCGTGCGAGGCCCCACGACGCTCCAGCTCGGTGGTCCCGAAGGTCAGCTCGCCCCGCGCCTTGAGGACGGCGTCGACGCGGTCCCAGCCGACGACGGTTCGCGGCAGCTCGCCGAGCACCCAGCCGAGGGCGCGCACCGGGAAGGCCAGCACGGAGATGAGGTAGGCCACCTGCACCACCGCTGCCGGCGTGAGCGCGCCGTTCGCCACCTGGTGCGCGCCGACGGCGAGCACCGCCAGGGTGCCGAGGGTCGGGATCGACTCGATGACGGGGTCGAAGGTACCCCGCGTGCGTCCCACCTCGACGTTGGCCGCCTGCAGCCTGCGGGTGACCTCCTCGAACCGGTCGGACTCCTGCTGCTCGCGCCCCATCGACTTCACGATGAGCGCCGCCTCGAAGCTCTCGTGGGCCACCTCGCTGACCTCGGCCCGCAGCTGCTGGGCCCGCGAGACCCGCGGCGACATCGCCCGCTGGAAGACCATGTTGGCCAGGAAGAGCGCCGGGAAGACGGTGAGCCCGATGATCGCCATCACCGGGTCGACGAGCACCATCTGCACGATGCCGGCCACGAGCATGATGACCACCCCGATGGCCATCGGCAGCGGCGCGAAGACGTTCCAGGTCGCCTCGACGTCGGCGTTGGCGTTGGAGAGGAGCTGTCCCGACGGGTGCCGGTGGTGCCAGGCGAGGGGAAGCCGCAGGTACTGCCGGGTCACCTCGCGGCGGAAGCCGGCAGCGACGTTGTACATCGTGAAGCCCGCGGCGATGCGCCGGATGACGACACCGACGACATTGATGACGACGACGCCGGCGATCCAGCCGAAGATGGTCCACAGCTGGGCTGCGGTCGCGTGCCCGGCGGCCACGGCCGGCTGCACCTGCTCGCGGGTCACCTTGCCGATCGCCCAGGCGGTGAGGACGGTCATCACGCCGTAGAGCGCGCTCCCCGCGACGGCGAACGCGAACCAGCGTGGCTCCCGACGCACCCCCACCCACACGATCTGCAGGCTGCGCTTCAGCGACGGCGCCGCAACGGCTGACGCGTCGAGCGACACTGCTGACCTCCGAGAGCTGGGTTGGGAGACCCAACCCTCTCACGGGGGCAGGCATGATGACGTCATGACCCACCTCGCCCGGCTCGAGCGCGAATCCCTGTGTGACACCTTCGACGCGGTCGGGCCCGACGCGCCGACCCTCTGCTCACCGTGGACCACTGCCGACCTCGCAGCGCACCTCGTCGTGCGCGAGCGACGACCCGACCTCGCCCCCGGCATCTGGCTCTCCCCGCTGGCCGGGCGACTCGAGGAGGGCCAGGCCGAGTACGCCGCCAAGCCGTGGCCGGAGCTCGTCGACCTGGTCCGCTCGGGGCCCCCCTCGTGGGCGCCGACCCAGCTGTCCTCGGTCGACGACGCCGTGAACTTCGTGGAGTTCTTCGTCCACCACGAGGACGTCCTGCGCGGTGACGGACAGGTCGGGCCCCGCCGAGAGGTGTCACTGCGTGAGCAGAAGGCCCTGTGGAAGACCCTCAAGCGGATGGGCAGGCTCTTCTTCCGTCGCAGTCCCGTCGGCGTCGTGCTCGAGCGGACCGACGGCAAGTCGCTCACCGTCCGGGGCGAGACCGAGCTCGGCACGGTGACGCTGCGTGGCGAGGCCACCGAGCTAGTCCTCGCGGCATACGGCCGCCGTCGAGTGGCCGACCTGCAGGTGACCGGCAGCGACGAGGCCGTGCAGGCCCTCTGGGACGCGCCGCTCGGGTTGTCCTAGCGCCGCTCCTGGCTTGTGGCCTGCGTGACCGCCGCCCGGGGGGCTCGGTGTCCCCGCCGGTCTTGCCGTCCTGTCCCTGTTCGGTGGGACAACCGGCCCGTGACCGTGGTGTCACCACCCAGAGCCCGCCAGGGCCCGAGCCAGGAGCCACCACCATGAGCGCCATCGACGCCACCACCGACAGCTACTCCCACCACACCCTCGTCCGGGACGACGTGCCCGTCGAGATCTCCACCACCACGACCGAGCGCCCGACCTCTCCGTACCGGAGCCGGGCCTGGGCGCTGACCGGCGCCGGCGCGGCGATCGCCTACCTCGCCGGGTCGATCGCGGGGGGCGTCGCCGACCCGGTCTACGACCCGGCGAAGTCCGGGGACCCCCGGGCGATCATGGCCGCGTTGGCCGAGGGCCGCACCGCGCTAGCGGTCTTCCACGGCTTCACGACCCTCGCCGCCCTGCTGCTGCTCGTCTTCGGCGCCGGCCTGGCCCGGCGACTCAGGGCGAGCCTGCCGGTCGGGAGCATCCTGCCGTCCGTCGCCAGCGCCGGGGTCATGGTCACGGCGGCCATGCAGGTCGTCGGTTCCGGTCTCGACACGGAGTTCATCGAGGGGGTCACGCGACCCGACACGTTCGTCGCCGAGAGCACCGCGCTGTACGGCCACTGGATCGGCACCATCCCCTACGTCTGGGTCACGGCCGGCGCCAGTGCGCTCGCCCTCGCCTGGGCCTCGCTCCGGCACCGGGGCGCGCCTCGCTGGATCGGAGTGGTCAGCCTCGGGCTCGGCGGCGCGTCCGTCGTCGCCGGGATCTCCCCGCTGCAGTACGTCGCCGGCATGACGGCGCCCCTGTGGATGCTCGTCGTCGGCATCGGGCTCGCCGTGGGCGACCGGGCGTTTCGCCACGGAAACCAGCCCGCCGCCGCCTGACCACGGGAGATGATCTCCCCGTGACCACGCCGGCCACCACGTCCGATCGCCGCCAGCTGCTTCCCCTCGGGGCGCTGGCGGCGGTCGCCGTGGTCCTGTTCGCGGGCACCCTCGTCCTCGTGGCCTCGGTCCCCGGCACCGACCGGGCCCGCCTCGGCCCGCACTTCGGCCCCGGCTGGGACTCGGGACTCAACGGACTCCTCCTCGTCGGCCTCGCCCTGGTGGTGCTGACGCGGATCCCGCGCCAGCCCGTGGGCCGGGTGATGGCCTTCTCCGGCCTCTTCTGGGTCGCGGTCGGTCTCGCCGACGGGTATGCCGCGTGGGGCCTCCTGCCGGCGCTGCTGGGCACCGGGCCCGTCCGGCCCGGCGCGTGGTTCGCCCTCTGGGTCACCGCTCGGCTGGGCTCGTTCCTGCCGGTCGGCATCCCACTGCTCCTGCTGCTGTACCCCGACGGACGCCTGCTGGGTGGGCGCTGGGGTGTCGCGAGTCGCGCGGCACTCGCGGCGATGCTCACCTGGGCCGCAGCGGTGACCCTGCTCCCCGGCGGCCCGGTCACCGGGGCCGAGGGAGGGGTCGACCTGGACCGCGGCACGCTGCCGGTGGCCCCGGCGGTCGGCGACGCCGTGATCCCCGTGCTGGTCATCGCGGCAATCGCGGGCGCCATCGTCGCCCTCGCCACGGTGGCGGTCCGGCACCACCGCGCCCGCGGCCTCGAGCGCCGCCGGATCCGCTGGCTCCTCTGGGCCGCGCTGGCCGATGTCGTCCTGGCCGTCCTGGCCACCGCCTTCGTCGGGGAGCGCCTGGGGACGGCCGTCTTCGCGGTGGTGGTCGTGCTGCCCGCGGTCGCCGTCACGATCGGGCTGGTCCGCCCGGACGTCGTGCAGGTCGACGACCTGCTCTCGTGGACCCTCGTCCACGGACCGACCTCCGTGGCGGTCGTCCTCGTCGAGCTCGGCGTGCTCGGTGTGCTCGACGAGGTCGTCGACGGCCCCCTCGACCTCCGCCTCGTCGTGCTGGTGGTGCTCGCCCTCGCCCCGGCCGTCTACTGGCCCCTGCGGCACCTGCTCGTCGGTCGCGTCCATCGGCTGGTGTTCGGCACCCGCGACGACCCGTACGACGTCGTGGCCGGCCTCGCCTCCCGGCTCGAGAGCGAAGGCGACGCGGCTGGGCAGCTGGCGGCAGTGGCGGACGCGGTGGCGCGCGCGTTCGGGGTGGCCTACGTGCGGGTCGAGGTGGACCGACCCTCGGGCGAGCGCCTGACCGCCACCCACGGGACCGCTCCATCCGCGACCCGAACGCTGCCGATCTCGTTCCGCGACACGGTGGTCGGGCGGATCATGCTGCCGCGAGAGGGGATCCGCGCCCGGCTCTCCCGCCGTGACGAGGCCCTGCTGTCCGACCTCGTCCGCCAGGCCGCCATCGCGGCCCGCACCGAACGCCTGGCCGAGGAGCTCCAGGACATCCGCCAGCGTCTGGTCCTCACCCGCGAGGAGGAGCGACGGCGCATCCGCCGCGACCTCCACGACGGCCTCGGGCCTGCCCTGTCGGGCGTGGTCTTCCGCATCGAGTCGGCGCGGCTGCTCGTGTCGACCGACCACGAAGCCGCCGACCGGGCCCTCGAGGTCGGTCGCGACCAGCTGCGCGACGTCATCGCCGACGTACGCCGTCTGGTCCACGACCTGCGCCCACCCGCACTGGACGACCTCGGTCTGCTCGGGGCCCTGCGGCAGCAGGCTGACGGCCTGTCCTCGCCCGGGTTCGGAGTGCACGTGGCGGCGGACAGCGTCGGCGAGCTGCCCGCAGCCGTGGAGGTCGCGGCATACCGGGTCGTCGGGGAAGCCGTGACGAACGCCGCCCGCCACGCCCGGGCAACCCGATGCGAGGTCCGCCTCACGGTCGACGACCATGCGCTGCAGGTCGAGGTGGCCGACGACGGGGTCGGGGTCACCCCCACCGCTGTCGCCGGCGTGGGGCTGGTGTCCCTGCGCGAGCGGGTTGCCGAGCTGGGCGGTCGCAGCGAGGTCGTGTGTCCCCCGTCAGGCGGCACCACCGTCCGCGCCTGGCTACCCCTGAGGAGAGCGTGATGACCGACCAGACCACCGACCCACGCGACGAGCCCACCGCAGGAGGCGCCGTGCGCGTCGTCCTCGCCGACGACCACCAGATCATGCGCGACGGGCTCGTCGCCCTGCTCGAGGCGCTGCCCGGGCTCCAGGTCGTCGGCACCGCGGGCGACGGCGCCGAGGCCGTGCGCGTGTGCGGGGCGACCCGGCCGGACGTCGTCGTCATGGACATCCAGATGCCGGCCGTGGACGGCATCGAGGCGACCCGGCAGGTGGTCACGGCCCACCCCGGGACCGCCGTCGTGATCCTGACCATGAACGAGGACGACGACACGATCATGAGCGCCCTGCGCGCCGGTGCACGCGGCTACCTGCTCAAGGGCTCCTCCGCGACCGAGGTGGAGCAGGCGATCCGTGCCACGGCCTCCGGCGGGATGGTGTTCGGCGCCTCCCTGGCCGCCCGCGTCGCCGACTTCCTCTCGGTGCGCCCCCGCAGCCCGGAGGTGCCCTTCCCCGAGCTCACCGACCGCGAGCGCGAGGTGCTGGACCTGCTCGCCGCAGGCCGCTCCAACGCCGAGATCGCGCGACACACCTACCTCTCGGACAAGTCGGTACGCAACGCCGTGTCCTCCATCTACGGCAAGCTGCACGCCGCCGACCGGGCCGACGCCATCATCAAGGCCCGTGAGGCCGGGCTGGGTCGCGACTGACCGGTCGTAGCATCGGCCCATGGGAGAGCAGGTCGAGTTCACCGCCCCGCTGTGGCAGTGGGGCGCCCGCGACTCCTGGTTCTTCGTGACCCTCGACGAGGAGGCCAGCGAGGTGGTCGGCGAGCGGCCGCCTCCCGGTCGCGGGTTCGGGTCGGTGCGGGTGCGGGTCACGGTCGGCACCACCACGTGGACGACCTCCGTCTTCCCGGGTGACGACGGACGCTACGTCCTCCCCGTGAAGAAGGCCGTGCGGGTGGCCGAGTCGATCGAGGAGGAGGAC
The DNA here is from genome assembly GCF_039531795.1 of Pedococcus bigeumensis. Lineage (NCBI taxonomy): Bacteria > Bacillati > Actinomycetota > Actinomycetes > Micrococcales > Intrasporangiaceae > Pedococcus > Pedococcus bigeumensis. The sequence goes on from NZ_BAAAQS010000001.1 coordinate 1,750,130, forward strand.
CCCGTGACGGTGCTCCTCGAGGTGCTCGACTAGCTCACCCGGGCGCGCCGTCCAGCCCTCAGCGGACCGTGATGCCGTCCAGCCCTCAGCGGACCGTGATGCCGTCCAGCCCTCAGCGGACCGTGATGCCGTCGTGCCGCAGGGCGTCCTTGACGTCGCCGATGGTGAGCTCGCCGAAGTGGAAGACGCTCGCGGCGAGCACGGCGTCCGCGCCGGCCCGGACCGCCGGGGCGAAGTGCTCGACGCGACCCGCTCCCCCGCTGGCGATGAGCGGGATCCGCACCGCGTGGCGCACCACCTCGATCAGCTCGACGTCGAACCCGTCCTTGGTGCCGTCGGCGTCCATCGAGTTCAGCAGGATCTCGCCCGCCCCCAGCTCGGCGGCACGGGCGCACCACTCGACGGCGTCCAGGCCGGTGCCCTGTCGGCCGCCGTGGGTGGTGACCTCGAAGCCACCGACGGGGTGGCCCGCGCCATCGACGCGCCGCCGCACGTCTGCCGACAGCACGAGGACCTGCGAGCCGAAGCGGTCTGCGACCTCGGCGATCAGCTCGGGTCGGGCGATCGCTGCGGTGTTGACCCCCACCTTGTCGGCCCCCGCCCGCAGGAGCCGGTCGACGTCGGCCACCGTGCGGACGCCGCCGCCGACCGTGAGGGGGATGAAGACCTGCTCGGCGGTGCGGCTCACGATGTCGTAGGTCGTCTCGCGGTTGCCACTGCTGGCGGTCACGTCGAGGAAGGTCAGCTCGTCAGCGCCCTGCTCACCGTAGAGCTTCGCGAGCTCGACCGGGTCGCCGGCATCGCGCAGGTCGACGAAGTTGACTCCCTTCACGACTCGGCCGGCATCGACGTCGAGACAGGGGATCACGCGGGTCGCAACACTCACCCGGCGAGCCTAGCGATCTAGTCTGGAGTGCATGCCCGTCGACCAGAGAGCGACCATGCCCGTCGACCAGAGAGCGGTGGTGGCCTCGATCGTCGCCCTCGTCGACGCCAGCCAGCCTCTCTGCGGCAGCACGCACCTGGTCTGCATCGACGGCCCGAGCGGTGCCGGCAAGACCACCCTGGCCCACGACGTGGCGGCCGACCTCGCCGCCCCGACCGTGCACATGGACGACCTCTACCCGGGGTGGGACGGCCTGCGGGCCGGCACGCACCGCGCGCAGGAGTGGGTCGTCGGCCCGCTGACCGAGGGCCTGCCCGCCCGCTACCGCCGCTGGGACTGGGTGGCCGGTGAGTATGCCGAGTGGGTGCAGCTTCCGTCGTCGGAGATCGTCGTGCTCGAGGGTTGCGGTTCCGGAGCGCTTCCCGCGGGCAAGGCCGCCTCCGTGCTGGTCTGGGTGGAGGCCGAGGAGTCGGTGCGACGAGCCCGCGGCCTGGCCCGTGACCCCGGCTACGGGCCGTTCTGGGACCGCTGGTCGGCCCAGGAGCGCAGGCTCTACGAGGCCGACCGCACCTGGGAACGCGCCGACGTGTTCCTCGACACCACCCACGACCGCCGCTGACCGCCACACGGGGGTTGCGGGGTGCGGTAGGGGGCGGGGTGGTCGCGCGGCATACATAATCGGGGCCATGGAACCCGCAGACATGATGGCCGCGGTCACCGGGTCGATGCAGGAACGCACCGGTCGCACCCTCGACGAGTGGGTCGCGCTCGTCGACGGGGCGGGTCTCGACGCCCTGGACCAGAAGGCCGTGCGGGCCTGGTTGCGCGACGTCCACGGCGTGCCGCAGAACTCCCAGTGGGCCATCGCCGTCGCGGCCGCGACGGCGGCGGGGTGGAGGCGACCGGACCCCGACGGCTACACGGATGCGCTCTACGGCGGGGCCAGGGCGCACCTGCGCCCGATCCACGACGCGATCATCACGCTGGCCGAGGGCCTCGGCGAGGATGCCCATCGCGAAGGTCGAGGCAGCTACATCCCGGTGGTCCGACGCACCCAGTTCGTGGCGGTCGCCCCCGGTCCCCGTGACACCGTGCGGGTGGGCTTCCGGTTCCGCGGCGAGGTGCCCGACGACGAGCGGCTCTCCCCCGCCAAGGGATTCGCCCAGTCGACCCACTGGCTGCACCTGTCGGCCGACGCGGACGAGGACGACCTGCGCTCGCTCGAGCCGCTGCTCGAAGCCGCCTACGCCCAGAACGGCTGACGTGTCGACCGTCGACCTCGCCCGCGCCGCCCGCCGCTCGCGCCGCGAGGCCCGGGTGCGCACCGACCGGCTGGTCAGCCGGATGTTCTTCATCATCCAGTGCGGCCTCGGCGCGGCCACCGCGTGGTGGGTGGCCAGCGACGTGCTGCACCACAACCGGCCCTTCTTCGCCCCCGTCACGGCGATGATCTCCCTGGGTATGTCGTTCGGCCAGCGGCTGCGGAGGGTCACCGAGGTGATGATCGGGGTGGCCGTGGGCGTCTTCGTCGGCGACGTCTTCGTGCACTTCTTCGGGTCGGGGTCCTGGCAGATCATCGTCGTGGTCGTGCTCTCGATGAGCGTCGCCGCCCTGCTCGGCGCCGGCATGCTGCTGATCACCCAGGCCGGCGTGCAGTCGGTGATCGTCACGACCCTGGTCGCCGGCTCGGGGCAGGCGTTCACGCGCTGGCTCGACGCCGTGGTGGGTGGTGGTGTGGCGCTGGCCTTCACGCTCGTGGCGCCCGCCGCTCCCCTGCGCCGACCACGCCAGCAGGCGTCCCTGGTCGTCCACGAGATCGGCGAGATCCTGGCCGACACGGCGCGCTCGCTGCGCACTGGTGACTCCGACCTGGCTTCGGCCACGCTGTCCCGGGCGCGGGAGTCCGAGGGCATGCTCAACGAGGCGAGGGCGCTGTCGGCAGAGGGCATCGCCGTCGTGCGGCTGTCGCCGTTCCGCCGCCGCCACCTCCCGGGGGTCCAGGCCATCGCCGACCTGCTGGAGCCCCTCGACCGCGCGATCCGCAACCTGCGGGTGCTCGTCCGGCGCGCCGCGATCGCGACGTGGCGCGAGGAGGCGGTCCCCACGGCCTACCTGCGGTTGCTCGACTCGCTGGCCGAGACCAGCCAGGACATCGCCCGCGAGCTGGGTGAGCGACGGCTGCCGACCAACGCCAGGGTGGGCCTGCAGCGGATCGGTGAGGCCAGCGCCGTCATCGACCCGTCGGCCGGGCTGTCGGGCGAGGTGATGCGGGCCCAGATCCGCTCGATGGTGGTCGACCTGCTGATGCTGACGGGCCTGCCCTACGACGAGGCGCGTGACATGGTGCCCGAGTCGATGACCACCGGCCCGCAGGACGACTGAGCGCGGCTGCGAGACTGGCGAGGATGTCCACCCGCCGCCACCCCCACCTCCCGCCCGTCTGGTTGATGGCGCTCGCGCTCGTCGCCGTCGCCGCCAACCTGCGCACCGCGATGGCCAGCGTGCCGCCCCTCACCGAGACCATCGCCGACGACCTCGGGCTGTCCAACACCGCTCTCGGGGCGCTGACCACGTTGCCGGTGCTGTGCATGGGGCTCTTCGCCCCGAGCGCGCAGCGGATCGCCGCCCGCCTCGGCGCCGCGGCCTCGGTCGAGCTGTCGATCGTGTGCGTGGCCCTCGGGCTCGGGCTGCGGCTCGCGGGTGGCGCCACCTGGCCCCTGTATGCCGGGACCTTCCTCGCCGGGGTGGGTATCGCCATCGGCGGCACGCTCCTTCCCGGCCTGGTGAAGGAGCTCTTCCCACCGGAGCGCGCCGGGCTGGTCACCGGCCTCTACATGCTCGCGATGATGGGTGGGGCCGGTGCGTCCTCGGCGTTGTCGGTGCCGCTGGAAGGCTGGCTGGGGTCGTGGCAGGCCTCCTTGTCGTCGTGGGCCCTCCTCGCCGTCGTGGGGGTGCTCGCCTGGATCCCGGTGCTGACCGGGCACGCGCGGCACCGGGCCGCCAACCCGACCGTCGTCGCGCCCGCGCGGCTGCCCTGGCGGCACGTGACAGCGTGGCTGGTCGCCGGATACCTCGCGGTGCAGTCGGTCGAGTTCTACTCGACCCTGGCCTGGCTCGCGCCGTCCTACACGGACCGGGGCTGGGACCCGACCCACGCCGGCTACCTGCTGTCGGTCTTCACCGCCGCCCAGCTGGTCTCCGGACTGCTCGCGCCCGCCCTCACCGACCGCATCCACGACCGGCGGGTGCTGCTGCTCTCCGCGTCCGTGCTCGGGTTGCTCGGGCAGGCCGGTCTCTGGCTGGCGCCCAACGGGGCGCCCTGGGTGTGGACGACGGTCCTCGGGTTCGGGCAGGGAGCATCCTTCGCCCTCGGGCTCGTGCTGATGGTCGACTACGCCGGATCCCCTGCCGCCAGTGCACGGCTGGCCGGGATGGCGTTCCTGTTCAGCTACACGATCGCGTCGTTCGGGCCCGCGAGCATGGGTGCCCTGCGCGACCTGAGCGGTGGCTTCACCGCTGTCTGGGGCACCCTGACCGTGCTGATGATCGCCCAGGTCGGCTTCTCCGCCCTGCTCCGACCGGGTCTTCGCAAGGTGGACTGACCGCGCCTGCGGAGCGCTGCGTCAGTCGAGGGTGACGTCTGGGCTCTTGGCCGACGGCCCGAGGGCCTGCACGAGGGCCGCGAGCCGGCCCGCCTCGGCTCGCGCGTAGCCGGCGTCGGCCTTCTGGATGGCCATCACGGCGAGGGTGTCGGTGTCGGACAACGCGAGGCTGACCCACGGGTCGCCACCGGAGAAGCGCACGTCGAGCACCTCCTGCCAGGACAGCGTGCGGGTCGTGAAGAGGTTGCGCACGGTCAGCCCGTCGCGCGTCGGCATTGCGCGGATGGACGCGAACCGCCACAGCATCAACGCGATCGCGACGCCCACGCCCACGAAGAAGACCTTGTCTCCCGTGCGCCACGTGCCACCCTCGTCGGGCCCGGGCAGCAGCACGGCGATGACCGCGAACAGCACCAGCGTGAGGGCGGCGAAACCATAGGCCACCTGCCGTCCACGGCGGGGACGGAAGACCGCGAAGGCGGCCTGCTCGTCCGCGCTGCCGGCCGGCCGGTCCGGGGCCCGACCAGAAGGGGTCATGGCGGTCACAACCGGCAGGCGGCGATGTCGGTCACCAGGATCGCCCGCGCGCCGAGCTCGTACAGCTCGTCCATGATCGCGTTGGTCCGCGCCCGCGGCACCATCGCCCGCACCGCGGCCCAGTCCTTGTTCTGCAGCGCGGAGACGGTGGGCGACTCGAGCCCCGGGGTGATGGCGCAGGCCGCCTCGACCAGGTCGACCGGGACGTCGTAGTCCAGCATCACGTAGTGGCGCGCCGTGACCACGCCGGTCAGCCGACGCCGGAGCACCTCGACCGCCGCGGTCTCGTGCGACCCCTCGCGACGGATCAGCACCGCCTCGCTGCGCAGGATCTCCTCGCCGAAGATCTCCAGTCCTTGCTGGCGCAGCGTCGTGCCGGTCTCGACGACGTCGGCGATGACGTCGGCCACCCCGAGGGTGATCGCCGTCTCGACGGCGCCGTCGAGGCGCACGACCTCGGCGCTGACGCCCTGGTCGGCGAGGTGCTTGCCGACCAGACCCGGGTAGCTGGTCGCGACGCGATGACCCGAGATCTCGGCGACGCTGGAGCAGGTGCCTGGCTTCGCGGCATACCGGAACGTGGAGCCGCCGAAGCCGAGCGTCATCACCTCGATGGCGGCGCTGCCGGCGTCGAGCAGCAGGTCCCGACCGGTGACCCCGCAGTCGACCGTGCCGGAGCCGACGTAGACCGCGATGTCCCGCGGTCGCAGGTAGAAGAACTCCACCTCGTTGTCGGTGTCGGTGAGCACGAGCTCCTTGCTGTCACGACGCGTGCGGTAGCCCGCCTCGCGCAGCATCTCGACAGCGGGCTCTGACAGCGAACCCTTGTTGGGTACTGCGATTCGCAACATGGTGCGTGGCTTTCTGACGGTGGTTGCTGGAGGATCGTGGTTGCTGGAGGACCGTGGTTGCTAGAGGTGGCTGTAGACGTCGTCGAGGGTGATGTCGGACGCCACCATCAGCACCTGCAGGTGGTAGAGCAGCTGGCTGATCTCCTCGGCCGTGCGGGCCTTGCCCTCGTGCTCGGCAGCCATCCAGACCTCGGCCGCCTCCTCCACGATCTTCTTGCCGATGGCATGCACCCCGGCGTCCAGCGCGGCGACGGTGCCCGACCCCGCGGGTCGGCTCACTGCCTTCTCGGCCAGCTCGGCGTACAGGTCGTCGAAAGTCTTCACGCGCCAAGGGTACGGGGAGCGAGTGCGCCGAGGGTGACCGCGGTCGCCACGGCGGCCATCGCCGCCTCGTGCCCCTTGTCCTCACTCGACCCGGGCAGCCCCGCCCGGTCGAGCGCCTGGGCGTCGTCGTCACACGTGAGCACCCCGAAGCCGATCGGGATCCCCGTGCGCACGCTCACCTGCGTCAGCCCGTGGGTGACCCCGGAGCAGACGTAGTCGAAGTGCGGTGTGCCACCGCGGATGACGACCCCCAGCGCGACGAGCGCGTCGTATGCCGGGGCGAGCCGTGCGCACGCGACGGTGAGCTCCACCGTGCCCGGCACCCGGACGAGGGGCACGTCGACGACTCCCGCCTCGGCGAGGGCGCGCTCGCCACCCGCCACGAGGCCGTCCATCACCTCGGTGTGCCACGAGGCAGCCACGATCGCGATGCGCAGGCCACTGCCGTCCGCCGTGACCACGGGAGCGCCGTGCCCGCTCACGCGCTGGCCCCCTGGTCACTCGCGTCGACGACCAGGTCATGGCCCATCCGGTCGCGCTTGGTGCGCAGGTAGGCGCGGTTGGCGGAGTTCGGCGCGATCGACAGTCGCTCGACGGCCGTCACGGTGATGCCGTAGCGCGACAGCGCCTCGACCTTCGCGGGGTTGTTCGTGAGCAGCCGCACCGCCGACAAGCCGAGGGCCGAGAGAATGGCCGCTCCGGCGGCATACTCCCTCGCGTCGACGGGCAGGTCGAGCTCGAGCTGGGCGTCGACGGTGTCGAGCCCGGCGTCCTGGAGCGCGTAGGCCTGCAGCTTGGAGACCAGGCCGACACCGCGTCCCTCGTGCCCGCGCAGGTAGACCAGCACGCCACCCTCGGCGGCGACCCGCTCCATCGACCGCTCGAGCTGGGGCCCGCAGTCGCAGCGCAGCGACCCGAAGGCGTCACCGGTCAGGCACTCGGAGTGCAGTCGCACCAGGGGGGCCGGACCGGTGGCACCCATCGGGCTGACCAGGGCCACGTGCTCGTCACCGGTCAGCCGGTCGCGGAAGCCGATGGCGGCGAACTCGCCGTGCCGGGTGGGCAGGGTGGTCTCGGCCAGCTGCTCGACCCGGTCGTGCAGCTGTCGCCAGGCCACGAGCTGCTCGATGGTGATCACCGGCACGTCGTGGACGGCGCCGGTCGCGAGCACCTCCGGCAGGCGCATCATCGTGCCGTCGTCGTTGACCAGCTCACCGATCGCCCCGGCCGGAGCCAGCCCGGCGAGCCGGCACAGGTCGACGGCCGCCTCGGTGTGACCCGGCCGCTCGAGGACGCCACCCGCCTTGGCCCGCAACGGGATCACGTGGCCGGGTCGCACGAACGACTCGGGAGTCGAGAGCGGGTCGGCCAGGAGCCGGATCGTGCGGGCCCGGTCGGCCGCGCTGATGCCGGTGCTGACGCCTTCGGCCGCGTCGACGGTCACGGTGTAGGCGGTGCGGAGCGGGTCGCGGTTGTCGGCCACCATCAACGGCAGACCGAGGCGGTCGGCCGCGGCCTCCGTGACCGGCGCACAGAGGTAGCCGCTGGTGTGCCGGATGGTCCACGCGAGCCAGTCGTCGGTCAGGGTCTGCGCCGCGAGGATCACGTCACCCTCGTTCTCCCGGTCCTCGCTGTCGGTGACCAGCACCGGGCGCCCGTCGCGCAGGGCGGCGAGGGCCTCCTCGACGGTGGCCAGGCCGATCATGCCGCGACCTCACTCAGCTCGCGTGCCGGGTCGCGCTCCTCACGGGAGGCCTTGAGCCAGACGAAGAAGCCGTAGACCACCAGGGCGCCGTAGACGATGAAGAGGATGGCGGTCGGGTAGTACTTGGAGTGCCAGAGCAGCGGCACACCCACGAGGTCGACCGCGATCCAGGCGAGCCAGAAGTCGTTCCAGCCGCGTGCCATCGCGTAGGTCGCGACCATCGACCCGACGAAGATCCAGGCGTCGCACCAGAAGTACCAGCGCGGTGCCGGCCACCCCGCGCCGATGACGGAGAAGACCCACTGGAAGACCAGCACGCCTGCGGCGGCGGCCGCGAGGTAGGCCACCCGCTCGCTGGCGGAGGCCCACCGCGGCGTGATGGCGGGGGCACCGGAGTCGCCGCCGGCGACCTCCCGCGCGGTGCGGACCTGGTTCCAGCGCCACCAGCCGTAGATGCTCGTGAGGATGAAGAAGACCTGGCGGCCGGCCTGCCCGAACAGCGGCTGCTGCGCCTGGGCGTCGAAGGTGGCGCCGATGAAGACCGTGAAGAGCAGCACGTTGCCGACGATCCCGATCGGCCAGGCCCAGACGCGGCGTCGCAGCCCACCGATGGCGGAGGCGAAGCCGAAACCGTTCCCGATGATCTCGCGCCATGTGATGGGGTGGCCCGCGATCGTCAGGTGCGCCTCGTAGAGCCGGGTGAAGAGGTTCATGTGGTGGTCTCCTTGGTGGTGATCAGGCGTTCGACGTACTTGGCCAGGACATCGACCTCGAGGTTGACGCGGTCGCCAACTCCCTTGTGTCCCAGCGTGGTCAGGGCCAACGTCGTAGGAATGAGCGAGACGCTGAAGGTGGCGTCGCCCCCGGTGGACTCGCGGCCCGCAGTGGACTGGCGGTCAGCCGTGGACTCGTGGCCGGCGCCGGCCTCGGTGAGGGCGGACACCGTGAGGCTGACGCCGTCGACGGTGATCGAGCCCTTCTCCACCACGTAGCGGGACAGCGGCTCCGGGAGGCTGAGCTGGACCACCTCCCAGCGGTCCCCGGGGGTGCGGCTCAGGATCTGCGCGGTGCCGTCGACGTGGCCCTGCACGATGTGGCCGCCGAACCGGCTCGTGGCCGACATCGCCCGCTCCAGGTTGACCCGGTCCCCCACGGCGAGGCTGCCGAGGCTGCTGCGGTCGAGCGTCTCGGCCATCACGTCGACGGTGAACTCCCCGTCGCCGTGCTCGACGACCGTCAGGCAGACACCATTGACGGCGATGGACGCGCCGTGGACCGCGTCGGAGGTGACGAGTGGACCGGCGACAGTCAGCCGGGCGGACGCCGCGCCGGGCTCGAGCGCGACGACGTGGCCGAGCTCCTCCACGATTCCGGTGAACATCAGATGCTCTCCTTCAAGGCCGCCGTGATCCGCACGTCGTGGCCGATCAGCGTGATGTCGGTGGGTCGCAGGCGAAGGGCATGGTCGATGGTGGTGATGCCGAGGTCGCTCACGGACGGCCGGCCACGGCCCAGCAGCACCGGGGCGACGTAGGCGATGATCTGGTCGACCAGGCCACCGGCCATGAACGCGGCGGCGACGGTCGGCCCTCCTTCCAGCCACACGTGGTGGACCCCGGCCCCGGCCAGCGTCGTCAGGACCTGCTTGGGGTCCCGGGTCCGCAGCTGCCACGTCGGCGCGGCATCGTCGAGCACCCGGGCCGTGGGGGGCAGGTCGCGCTCACCCATGACCACCCGAATCGGCTGGTGCGGGTAGAGCGAGCCGTCCGGCTTGCGGGCGGTCAGCTGGGGATCATCGAGCAGGGCCGTCCCCGTGCCCACGAGGATCGCCCCGCACCGCGACCGCTGCTCGTGGACGTCGGCGCGCGCCTCCTCGCCGGTGATCCACTGGCTGGTGCCGTCGGCGGCCGCACTGCGGCCGTCGAGGGTGGTCGCCAGCTTCCACGTCACCCATGGGCGGCCCGTGGTGACCAGGTGCGTCCAGGTCGGGTTCAGCGCGAGCGCCTCCTCGGCGAGGACGCCCGCCTCCACGACCACACCCTTGCGGCGCAGCCAGGCCGCCCCGCCTGCCGCGACCGGGTTGGGGTCGTCCTGGGCGTACACCACCCGGCTCACGCCCGCGGCATACAGGGCCTTGGCGCAGGAGGGCGTGCGCCCGACGTGGTTGCAGGGTTCGAGGGTCACGTATGCCGTCGTGCCCGCCGCACGCTCCCCTGCCGCCTCGAGCGCGTCAGCCTCCGCGTGAGGGGTGCCGGCCCCGTGGTGCCAGCCCGCTGCCACGACCTCGCCGGCTGGGTCGACCAGCACGCAGCCGACCCGGGGGTTCGCGTCGGCGTCGGGGCCGTGCGCAGCCAGCGCCAGGGCACGACGCATCATCGCCGCGTCGCCGGTGGGTTGCTCTGCCACTGTCCTGCCCTTGCTCGAGACCGATGGTCGAGCTCCGGGGGGGGGTGCAGGGCGAGCCTGCTGAGCGAGGACAGTGGCGCGGGGAGGCTGGTGCCACACCGCGAACGCACTGGTCCCGCTGTCGCGTGCTGCCTACCATCCGGACTCTCACCGTCGGTCTGGGAGTTCCACCCAGTCAACCGGCCGCTGGCTGCGGTCGGGTCGCGGACTGTCACCGCCGGTTCGGAATTGCACCGACCCCGGAGCACGTCAGCTCCCAGTATGCCGCAGTGTCGCCAGAGCGGCGCCGCCCGGTCCGCGTGATGGTCCTCACGGGCGACCCGAGGACCCCGGGTCCTTCGGGGTGAACCGGGTGACCATCCGGTCCACCTCGGCCGCCGCGGCGCGGGCAGCGGGAGTGAAGCCGAGGACGACCGCGAGGAAGCGGTGCGAGACCAGGGCGCGCAGCCGCAGGTCGGTGCGCGCCACCACGGTCGCCGTACGCGGTGTGTCCCGCAGGAGGGCGATCTCGCCGAAGCCCTCACCCGGCCCCAGGGTGGTGACGCGCACGCCGTCGCCGAGCACGTCGACCTCGCCGGACTCGATGACGAAGTAGCAGTCGCCGACGTCACCTTGGCTGAACACCGCCTGCCCGGCCGGGACCTGCACCGGCTCCAGCCCGCGAGCCAGCTGCTCGACGGACGGCAGTGGCAGGGTGCGGAGCATCGGGACCTGCCGGAGGAGCTCGACGTCGAGGTCGTGGCCGCCCACCGATCGGTCCAGCTGTCGCAGCCGCCTCCACGAGGCCACCGCCAGGACGGGACACACCAGGCCGATGCCGAACAGCGCGGCGCGAGGGCCGAGCTCGTCGACCAGCCACGACGCGACCAGCGCGCCGATGCCGATGGACACCGCGACCAGGCTCTCCAGCACGCCGAACACCCGGGCCAGCACCTCGTCGGGGGCCATCCGCGCCAGGAGCGTGAACCCGGCGACGTCGACCAGAGCGTTCCCGACGCCGACGAGGGCGATGAGACCGAGTGCCGCGCCCTGGTGCGGGACGACGCCGACCAGTGCGATCGGCAGACCCCACAGGGCCACCCCGACCGCGAACCACGCGCCCAGCCCGCGGGTGCCCACGAGCAGCGAGGCCGCCAGCGAGCCGAGCACCGCCCCCACCCCGACCGCCGTCATCAGCGCGCCGGCCCCCGGCTCACCCGTGCCGAGCAGCTCGATGGCCACCACCACCGACAGCACGGTGAGCGCGCCACGGGTGAAGGACTGGGCAGCCGCCAGGCCGAGGATCACGGCCAGGCCGCGGTGGCGCGCGACCGCCTTGAGCCCGTCGACCGCCTCCCGGACCAGGCGAGGTCGGGTCGACACGGACGGGCGGGGCGGCGCGTCGTAGCGCAGGCGCAGCAGGAGGGCGGCCGCCCACCACGAGGAGGCAGCCGCCACCCAGAACACCGCGGACACGTCGGCCACCTCCAGGAGGACGGCGGCGAGCAGCGGCCCGACGAGGGTGGCTGCGGAGTCCAGCAGCCCTCGCACGACGTTGGCACTGGCCAGCTCGCTCCCCGTGTGGCACAGCGACGGGAGCAGGGCGGAGTGGGCCGGCCGGAAGAGCGTGGCGGCGATCGTGGAGAGGACGGCGAGCGCGTAGATCAGGACCGGGGGCCCGGAGACCGCCGCGACCACCGCAGCGGCGGCCGTGACGGCCCCACGCACCGTGGAGACCACGACGAGGACTCGTTCACGTCGCCCCCGGTCCGCCAGCGGCGAGAGCAGTGGCGCGAAGACGGCAGCAGGAACCATCCGGATCAGACCGACGAGCCCGAGGGCGGTGGCCCCGCCGGCTCGGTAGGCGACGATCCCGAGGGCCACGGTGAAGGCCCACTCCGCGGTCCAGGCGCCCAGGAAGCTCAGCTGCGCACGCCGCAGCTGGGGGTTGCGGGCGTTGCTGGTGAACGCCACCGCGGCGTCGGCCAGCCGGCTGCGACTGCCCGCCTCCGCCATGAGCAGACTCTAGGGCTGCACCACGGGCCCACTCCAGACCCGCGGCCGGCGCCGGGGCGGCTTCCGGGATCCGGGATCCGCCCGGATCTGCGCCGGGCTCAGTGCGCGTGCGCGGTCGCCAGGGCGCGCAGCTCGTCGACCGCGGCGGCGGCGTCCTGCGCTCCGTAGACGGCGGACCCCGCCACGAACACGTCGGCCCCGGCCTCGGCGCACTGCTCGATGGTGGTGGCCGACACTCCCCCGTCCACCTGCACCCAGATCTCGCCACCGTGGCGCCGGACCGCCTCGCGGACCTGGGCCACCTTGGGCATCTGGTCGGCCATGAACGACTGTCCGCCGAACCCCGGCTCGACCGTCATCACGAGGACCATGTCGAGGTCCGGGAGGAGGTCCTCGTACGGCGCGAACGTCGTCCCCGGCTTGATGGCCATCCCCGCGCGGGCGCCGAGCCCGCGCAGTGTGCGCGCCAGGGCGCGGGGATCGTGCGCCGCCTCGATGTGGAACGTCACCGACGACCCGCCCGCCTCGGCATACATCGGCGCCCACCGGTCGGGATCCTCGATCATGAGGTGGCAGTCGAGCGGGATGGGGCTGACCCGGGCCAACGCCTCGACGACGGGCAGCCCGAGGGTGAGGTTCGGCACGAAGTGCCCGTCCATCACGTCGACGTGGGCCCAGTCGGCGTTGGCGATGCGGCGGAGCTCGGCCTCGAGGTTGGCGAAGTCCGCGGACAGGATGCTGGGCGAGATCTGCACGCGGCCACAGTAGTGGGACGGCTGGACGTCGAACGGACCTAGTCCCTATGGGCGGCCTCTCCCCAGACCCATCCTGCCCCGTGGTCCGACCCGCGAGAATCCCCGTGTGACCCCGTTGATCACCGGTGTGCTCGGACTCACCCTCGTGGCCATCCTGATCGCCGCTGTCCAGCACTGGCGTGCTCGACGCACCATCGCCGCCATGTCGACGCTGATGATGGCTGGCGAGCACGACCGGGTGCTGGCCCACCGGGCGCCGCCGAAGGCCTACCGCCCCCTGGCCGACCGGCTCCGCGCCACGAGCGCGCTGTTGACCGGCCGGAACGACCTCGCCCTGCGGCTCCTCGACACGGGTCGGGTCTCTGCCGCCGTCGCTGGCCAGGTCGGTGCCATCGATCTGCACCTGCGAGCTGGCGCCCTCATCGCGATGGGTCGCTACGGTGAGGCCGTCGCCGTCCTCGGCGACGACCCGAGCGGCGCGATAGCGCGCCACCAGCGCGCCCAGATCGGCGTCGAGACTGGTGACGACGCCACCGCGTTGCGCCTGCTCGAGGTCCCCGACACCGAGCCGGACGAGGAAGCCGGTCGCCTCCGCATCCTTGGGGACCTGCACATCCGCAGGGGCCGACTGTCAGAGGGCGAGGCACTGGTCCGACGGGCTCGCGCCGCCTACGCCGTCTCCGCCATGCCCGCCCATGAGGTCGACACCGGCTACTGCCACTACCACCTGGGCGAGGCGGCGCTGGCGCGCACCGACGCGGCTGGCGCTCTGGCGCAGCTCACGACCGCACTGGCCCTGCTGTCAGTCCGCCCGGACAACGCCCCCGGCCTGGCGACCGTCCATGCCCGGCTGGGCGAGGCCTACGCCCTGTCGGGGAAGCCCGAGCCCGCGCAACAGCACCTGCACGAGGCCCGACAGTTCTGCGAGCGCGTGGGCTCGCCCAGCCTGTCGTCGATGGTCGAGCGCAGCCACGGTCTGGTCGCGCTCCACCTGGGACGGGTCGAGGACGCACGGCGTCACCTGAGCAACGCCCGGGCCGGCCACCTCGCGCTGGCGGAGACGCCCGCCGCCGACTGGATCGCCGGGCTGCTCACCGAGCTGGACGCCACCAGCTGATGCCAGCGGGCTGAGGGCACTGGGCCGAGGGCACTGAGCTGAGGTCACGAGGTACCTCACGTGTGGCTGACGCAGCCCCTTGCCACGGACCGATCGCCCGCGCTCAGGCGGCCCGCTGCCCGAACGCGTCTGCGAGCAGGATCAACGTCGCCTCACGCGCAGGGGCACTGTCGGCCGGCGTGCCGACGAGGGCTCCGGCGACTGGGTGCACCATGACCTCGTCGACGGCGTGCTCGGCCGCCAGCGCGGCGACCTGCTCGGCGACGCGGTCGGGGGTGCCGACGACCCAGCGCCTGCGCATCTCGTCGGCCAGCGCACGGTGTGCGTCGGCGATACCGGCCTCCTCGGCCTGCTCGACGAGCAGCTGGGGCGCCAGCGGCCCGCCGGTGCGCAGCGCCACCATCGACGCCAGGTTGGGCAGCACGAGCCGGTCCGCCTCGGCCTGCGTGGGTGCCACGACGACATTGAGGGTGAGGAAGGTGCGGGGGGTCGGGTGGCTCGCGGTCGGGGTGTACCCCGACCGGTAGAGCTCGAGGGCAGCCGCAGTGCCCCGCCCGGAGAAGTGGTGGGCGAAGACGTACGGCAGACCGCGCTCAGCCGCCAGCCGCGCCGAGTAGTCCGAGGAGCCCAGCAACCAGACCTCCGGGACGGAGACGGGCCTGGGCGTGGCGTTCAGGGGGTGGACGTCGCCGCCCACCCTGATGCCGACCCCCTCGGTGGACATCAGCGAGATCACGTCGTCGACGTACTGCGGGAACCGCGCCACCGCGTCCGCCTCGACCCCACCGGCGCCGTGTCGCAGCGCGTAGCTGGTCACCGGGTCGGTGCCGGGAGCCCGGCCGATCCCGAGGTCGATCCGTCCGGGATGAGCAGCCTCGAGCAGGGCGAACTGCTCGGCCACGACGAGCGGCGCGTGGTTCGGCAGCATGACACCGCCGGAGCCCACGCGGATCCGCTCGGTGGCCGCCGCGACCATGGCGATGAGCACCGGCGGGCTCGTCGCCGCGACGGCGGGCATGTTGTGGTGCTCGGCCAGCCAGTAGCGCCGGTAGCCGTGCCGGTCGGCGACCTGGGCCAGCGACCGGGTCGCCGCGAGGGCCTGTCCGGTGGTCTGGTCCTGGCGGACGGGAACGAGGTCGAGGACGGACAGCGCGGGGGTGTTCACCTGTGGGCCAACCGGCCACCGTCGACGGCTATTCCGGTCGCCTGCGCGAGCTCAGGCCTTCTTGCGCAGCAGCGCGAGGAACATCCCGTCCGTGCCGTGCACGTGCGGCCAGAGCTGCACGGTCGGCCCCGCGCCCGGCACGACCAGCGGCGAGCCGTCGGCCGCCCGCACGAACTCCCGGGCGTCGAGGAGCTCGACGTCGGTGCGTCGCTTCGTCACGTCACCCACGACGAACGACGTCTCGGCCAGGTGCGGGCTGCAGGTCGCGTAGGCGATGACCCCGCCGACAGCCGTGGCGTCGATCGCGGCCGCCAGCAGCTCGCGCTGGAGCTTGCCCAGGTCGGCCAGATCGGCCGGCGTGCGCCGCCACCGCGCCTCCGGCCGACGACGCAGGGCGCCCAGCCCGGTGCACGGCGCATCGACCAGCACGCGGTCGTACCGGCCGGGCTCGTCCTCGCCGACGAGCCGGCCGTCACCGGTCCGCACGGTGACCGAGCGTCCCTCGGCGCGGGCCCGTGCGATGGCCGGCCTGAGCGTCTGGCGCACCAGGTCGCTGCGGTGGTCACTGATCTCGTTGGCCGTCAGGTCGGCGCCGGCCTCGATGGCCAGCCCGGCCAGCAGCCCGGCCTTGCCGCCGGGGCCCGCGCAGAGGTCGAGCCACTGCTCGACGCCCCCGGACGCAGCGTCCGTGGACTCGACCGGCACGCTCGCCAGCGCGAGGGCGACCAGCTGCGAGCCCTCGTCCTGCACCGCAGCGCGGCCTTCGCGCACCGCCGGTATGCCGCCCGGGTCGCCACCTTCGAGCACCGCACCGAGCGGTGAGAGCAGCGAGGGGGACGCGCCGGCGTCGACCAGCTCGCTGACGGTGGCCAGGCCGGGTCGGGCGACCAGCGAGACCTTGGCCGGCGCGTTGTCCGCGGTCACCAGGGCCGTGAGCTCGGCATCCACCGTCTCGGCGGTCGCCGCCCCATGGCCGAGCAGGGCAGCCCGCAACGCCTTCACGACCCATTCCGGGTGGGACTGCTCCACGGCCAGCTGGGCCGTGAGCTCGCCCGACGGGACGACCTGCGCGAGCCAGGCCTCGAGGTCGCGCTCGCTCACCCGCCGCATGACCGCGTTGACGAACCCGGCCGCCCCGGCGCCGTTCACCTTGCGCGCCAGGCCCACCGTCTCGTCGACGGCCGCGTGGGTCGGCACTCGCATGCCGAGCAGCTGGTGCGCGCCCAGCCGCAGGGTGTCGAGGACGTTGGGGTCGATCTTGTCCACGCCACGACCGGCCGCCACCGCGATGATCGGGTCGTAGAGCCCGTGCATCCGGACCGCGCCGTAGACGAGCTCGGTCGTGAACGCCGCATCACGCCCGTGGATGCCCCGGTCGCGCAGCACCTTGGGCAGCTCGAGGTTGGCGTAGGCCCCGTCGGCGACGGCCCGCAGGACCGTGTAGGCGGCGAGCCGCTGCGGGTCGCCGCCGCGGTTGCGCTCACTGGGTCGCTGCGCGGAGCGCTCCCGACCACCGTGCGCCCGCTCGGGCCGCTGGCGGCCCTTGGCATTGCGCCGGCCGCCCTGGTCACCACGTCGACCGCCGTCGCCGTCCCGTCGTGGGGCGCCTGGTCCTTGCTCACTCATGGCTGAACCGCTCTCCCACATCGATGCGGACGCCGCGGGCCCAGTCGGCCGCGGCCATCTCCTTCTTGCCGTGTGGCTGCACGGCCGAGAGCCGCACCACGCCGCCCCCGGTGCCCACGTGGACCGCACGCTTGCCTGCGACGAGCTCCCCGGGCGCGAGGGAGGGCCCGGCGTACGCGGGCTCGGGGAACACCGGCAGGAGCTTGACCCTGGTCTCGCGGAAGGTCGACCAGGCCCCGGGTGCCGGGGTGCACCCGCGCACCTGGCGGTCGACGGCGACCGCCGGGCGGTCCCAACGCACCTGCGCGTCGGCGACCTCGATCTTGGGCGCGAGGGACACCCCGTCGGTGGCCTGCGGGACCGGGGTCAGGGAGCCGTCGGCGAGGCCGTCCATGGTGGCGACCAGCAGCGCCGCCCCGCCTTCGGCCAGCCGGTGCAGCAGGTCGCCCGACGTGTCGCGGGGGCGGATGCGCTCGGTCATCAGCCCGAAGACCGGACCGGTGTCGAGGCCGGCCTCGATGCGGAACGTCGTGGCTCCGGTGACCTCGTCGCCGGCCATCACGGCGTGTTGCACCGGTGCGGCCCCGCGCCAGGCAGGCAACAGCGAGAAGTGCAGGTTGACCCAGCCGTGCCGCGGGATGTCGAGCGCGACCGGGGGGATCAGGGCGCCATAGGCGACGACGGGGCAGGCGTCAGGCGCGATCTCGCGCAGGCGGTCGAGGAAGTCGGGGTCTCGCGGGCGATCGGGGGTGAGGACCTCGATGCCGAGCTCCTCGGCCCGCTGGCGCACCGGCGACGTCACGACCCCTCGACCGCGGCCGGCCCGGGCGTCGGGGCGGGTGACGACGGCGACGACCTCGTGGGGCGACGCCACCAGGGCGTCGAGCGACGGCACCGCCGGCGCTGGGGTGCCGGCGAAGACCAGCCGCATCACATGCCCCGGCCGAAGGTGGCGTGCGGGCTGACCTTGACCACCGGAGTCGTGCCACCAGCCCAGTCGGCCTCGCGGATCGCGCGCATGGCGGCCTTGCGCTGCTCCCGGTCCATCCGGTCGATGAACAGGATCCCGTCGAGGTGGTCGGTCTCGTGCTGGAGGCAGCGGGCGAGGAGCTCGGAGCCCTCGACGACCACCGGCTCACCGAACTGGTTGAAGCCCTTGGCGACCGTGCGCAGGGCCCTGGGCGTCTCGAACCGCAGCCCGGGGAACGACAAGCAGCCCTCCTCCCCCTCCTGCAGCTCGGTCGAGAGGTCGAGGTCGGGGTTGACCAGGTGCCCCAGCTCACCGTCGACCCAGTAGGTGAACACCCGCAGGCCCACGCCGATCTGGGGTGCAGCCAGGCCGGCACCGGGCGCGTCCACCATCGTCTCGGTCAGGTCCTTGACCAGCTGGCGCAGCTCCCGGTCGAAGTCCACGACCGGCTCCGCGGGCGTGCGGAGGACTGGATCGCCGAAGAGACGGATGTTCTGGATCGACACGCGCGCCAGTCTAGGCGGGCCGGCTCGGGCCAGGACGCCGGGGAACGGCACGCCGGGACAGGCTCGCGGCCGGAGTCGACCCGCGCTCAGGTGGCAGGGTCGCGCGGGTCCATCCGCACCTGGATCGAGGCCTTCTCCTTGCGGGCACTGCGGATCGCCTTCATCGCCGCCAGCGCCTCGGCCAGGCCGGCGCGCTGGTCGAGGGGACACCGCAGGAGCATGCGCACCGTGTCGTCGGCCACCTGGAGCGGCCCGAGCCGCTCGACGCCGTCGGGCAGGTGAGCCAACCGCAGGGCCGCCTCGACGGCACGGCGTTCACCGGTGACCGCGGCCAGCGCCACGGTCGGAGGCAGCGAGAGCTCGCGCCGGTCGGCCAGCTCGCGACCCGCGAACCACGCGGGGTCCCAGCGCACCAGCGCCTCCACCACCGGCAGCGTGGTGTGGCTGGGGGCGCCGCACAGGACCACCTGCCCACCGGCGACGGCGCCGCGGGTGAGGGCGCCGGCAGCGGTCCAGCGCCGCAGCGCCTCCTCGCCCGCATCGAGGGTGGGTCGGTCGAGGCTGGCCCAGGCGTCGAGCAGGAGGCACGCGGCATACCCGCCCTCGGCCACGGGCTCGGCACCCGGCGTGGCGATGACGAGGGCCGGTGTCGCCGCCACCCGCTCGAGGACGGCGCCGGCCCCCGAGGTGTGCACCGGCACCCCGGGAAAGGCCCGGCCCAGCTCCTCGGCGGTGCGCCGGGCCCCGACGACCGACGAGCGCAGCTCGCGCCCCCCGCAGTGCCGGCACTCGAAGCGGCCCACACCGCGACCGCACCAGCGGCAGGCCGGCTCGGCCTGGCGTGAGCCCAGCGCGACCGGGCCCCCGCAGTGGCCACACCGCACGGCCGTGCGGCAGGTCTGGCAGGAGAGCGAGGGCACGTAGCCGCGGCGGGGCACCTGCACGAGCACCGGCCCGCTCTCCAGGGCGGCCTTGGCCGTGCGCCAGGCGATCGAGGGCAGGTGGGCCGACGCGGCCGCGGCGTCGCGCTCGACCTCGACCCCCTCGCCCGCGACCTGCACCCGAGGGACCACCCCGCGCACGGAGGCACCTGCGATGACCCGCAGGTCGCCGGACTCGACGAGGCGCTGCACGGCGGCGGTGCGGGTGAAGCCGCCGGAGAGCACCGCGGCCCCCTCGAGCCGGGCCCGCGTGAGCAGCACGTCACGCACGTGGGGGTAGGGAGCACGGGGCTCGTCGAGCAGGTCGTCGCCGTCGTCCCACCAGGCGACCAGACCCAGGTCGCGCACCGGCGCGAAGGCCGCCGCACGGGTGCCGACCACGACCGACACGTGGCCACGCAGGACCTTGAGCCAGGCGGTGTAGCGGGCCTGGGGGCCCTGGTCGGCGGTGAGGCGGACATGCCGCCCCGGGCCGAGCGTGGCGGTCAGTGCGGCGTCGACGCGGGCGACGTCGCGGTGGTCGGGCACGACCAGCACGCTCCCGCGACCAGCGGCCAGGGTGGCGGCGGCAGCCGTGGCGAGCGCCGCCGGCCAGTCCTGGTCGGCAGACACGGTCGGCAGCGCCAGCCACGAGGCGGCCGGGGAGTCCCCCGCAGCCAGCCGTGTGAGGAAGGCCTGGCCCGCGGCATACCTGCTCCACGCGGGGCTCAGGGCCGCTGGCGCGGGCAGCGGGTCGGGGGTGGGCGGCTCCAGGGCCAGTGCCTTCTCGGCAGCCGCGTGGCGCGGCGGGACGGCCAACCTGAGCACGTCGCCGAGCGTGCCGGCGCACGAGGCGGCGACCTCGGACGCCACCTGCAGCTGGGTCGGCGTCAGGACGGGCTCGGCCGACACCACCCGGCGGATGGGGACGAGCCGCCCTTCGTGCTCGGCCTGCGGCTGCCGGTCGACCACGAACCCGTCGAGGTCCTGCCCGGCGAAGCGCACCTTGACCCGGACGCCCGGCACCGCCGTGTCGGCCAGCGCCTCGGGCACGAGGTACTCGAACGGACGTGCCAGGTGGGCCAGCCCGGTGTCGACCACGACCGAGGCCACCGGGTCGGTGGACGCGGTGGCCTGGTCGGTGGTGCGAGGCGGGCGGGCGGGCTTGGCGAGGGCAGAACGGATCAGCGCGAGCTGCTCGCCCGCCTGCTCACCCGATCCGCCCTGTCCACTCACGGGAGCGAACCTAGCGAACGGGTCCGACTAGCCCTTGACTGCCTTCTGCAGCTCCTCGACGCGGTCGGTGCGCTCCCAGGTGAACGGGTTCTCGACGTTCCCGGCCACGGTGCGGCCGAAGTGGCCGTAGGCGGCGGTCGGCTTGTAGATCGGGCGGAGCAGGTCGAGGTCGTGGACGATCGCCCCCGGCCGGAGGTCGAAGACCGACGCGATCGCAGCCTGGATCTTGTCGACCGGCGCCGACTCGGTGCCGAAGGTCTCGACGTAGAGGCCGACCGGCTGGGCCTTCCCGATGGCGTAGGCGACCTGGACCTCGCACCGGCGGGCGAGCCCGGCGGCGACGACGTTCTTGGCGACCCAGCGCATGGCGTAGGCGGCCGAGCGGTCGACCTTCGACGGGTCCTTGCCGGAGAAGGCGCCGCCGCCGTGGCGGGACATGCCGCCGTAGGTGTCGACGATGATCTTGCGACCCGTGAGACCGGCGTCACCCATCGGGCCACCGATGACGAAGTTGCCCGTGGGGTTGATCAGGGTGCGGTAGTCCGACACGTCGAGGTCGGTGCCCTCGTCGGCGAGCTCGGCCAGCACGGGCTTGATCACGTGGTCGATGATGTCGGGGGCGAGGAGGCCCTCGAGCGAGATGTCCTCGGCGTGCTGGGTGGACAGCACGACGGTGTCCAGCCGGACCGCCCGGTCGCCGTCGTAGCCGATGGTGACCTGGGTCTTGCCGTCGGGGCGCAGGTAGGCGACGTCGCCGCTCTGCCGGACCGCGGTCAGGCGCTCGGCCAGGCGGTGCGCGAGGTGGATCGGCAACGGCATCAGCTCGGCGGTGTCCTCGCAGGCGTAGCCGAACATCAGACCCTGGTCGCCGGCGCCCTGCTTGTCGAGCGGGTCGACGCCACCGGTGCGGTTCTCGTAGGCGGTGTCGACGCCCTGCGCGATGTCAGGGCTCTGCTGCCCGATCGACACCTCGACGCCGCACGAGGCGCCGTCGAAGCCCTTGGTGGACGAGTCGTAGCCGATGCCCAGCACGGTGTCACGGACGATCTTCGGGATCTCCACGTAGGCCTCGGTGGTGACCTCGCCGGCCACGTGGACGAGACCGGTGGTCACCATCGTCTCGACCGCGACCCGGCTGCCCGGGTCCTGGCTCAGCATGGCGTCGAGGATGGCGTCGGAGATCTGGTCGCAGATCTTGTCCGGGTGACCCTCGGTGACGGACTCGGACGTGAAGAGGCGGGCAGACACTCAAGTCTCCTTCGGGGCGGCGAACGCCGTCGTGCTGACGGTGCTGACGGTGGTGGCAGTACTGACGTTGCTGGCGGTGTTGACAATGGGCCGCGACGACGGCACGGCTGCGCGACCCCGAGAGTGTACCTAGGTCAGAGAATCTCCTGTACGGCGTCCCACACCGCGGCGGCGACGACCTCCTTGGACGCCGGACCCGCGTCGACGACGTGGCTCGAGCCCTGGCGCAGGATGTGCACGGTGTTGTCGTCGCGCCCGAAGGTCTTGTCGACTCCCACCTCGTTGACCACGAGGAGGTCGCAGCCCTTGCGCAGCAGCTTCTGGCGCCCGTGCTCGAGCACCCCGCCCTGCTCGTCACCGGTCTCCGCGGCGAACCCGACGATGACCGGGGTGGCCTCCTCGCCGCGCGCCTCGACGAGCCCGGCGAGGACGTCCGGGTTGCGCACCAGCTCGATGGTGGGAGCCGCCTCGGGGTCGTCCGGGTCGTGCGTCTTCTTGATCTTGGCCTCGGTGTAGTGCGCCGGGCGGAAGTCGGCCACGGCGGCCGCCATCACGACCACGTCGGCGTCCTTGGCGGCCCGCTCCACGGCAGCCTGCAGCTCGAGCGCGGTCGCCACGGGCACGACCGTGACACCGCGGGGGGCGGCCAGCGAGGTGTTGGCGGCGACCAGCGTCACCGAGGCTCCCCGGCTGGCGGCCACGGCGGCGAGGGCGTACCCCTGCTTGCCCGAGCTGCGGTTGCCGAGGTACCGCACGGGGTCGAGCGGCTCGCGCGTGCCACCGGCCGACACGACGACGGTGCGACCGGCGAGCTCGGAAGTCGCGGCCGGGGAGCGCGGGGAGGTGTGCGGCGCGGGGTGGGCGAGAACTCGCTCGCACACGGCATACAGGGCCTCGGGCTCGGGGAGCCGCCCGGGACCGGTGTCGGCGCCGGTCAGGCGCCCCGACGCCGGCGGGATGATGTGTATGCCGCGCTCGGCCAGCGTGGACACGTTGGCCTGCGTGGCCGCGTGGTCCCACATCTCGGTGTGCATCGCCGGGGCCATGACGACCGGGCAGCGAGCGGTGAGCAGCACGTTGGTGAGCAGGTCGCCGGCCAGCCCGTGGGCAGCCTTGGCGAGCAGGTCGGCGGTGGCCGGGGCGACGACCACCAGGTCAGCGGTCTGTCCCAGCCGGACGTGCGGGACCTCGTGCACGGAGTCCCAGACCCCGGTGTGCACGGGTTTGCCCGAGAGCGCCTCCCACGTGGGGGCGCCGACGAACTGCAGGGCCGAGGCGGTGGGCACGACCGTGACGTCGTGTCCCGCCTCGGTGAACAGGCGCAACAGCGAGCAGGCCTTGTAGGCGGCGATGCCACCACTGACCCCGAGGACGATGCGCGCCATCGCGCTCCTGTCCCGTGCTCTCGTCGCGTCCGGTCCGGGTCCGTGCTCGGGCTCAGCCCTCGATCGGCTCGGAGGTGACGAGGCCCTCGTTGATCTCACGCAGCGCGATGGACATCGGCTTCTCGTGGACCTGGCTGTCGACCAGCGGGCCGACGTGCTCCAGCAGCCCCTCCTGGAGCTGGGAGTAGTAGGCGTTGATCTGGCGGGCGCGCTTGGCCGAGTAGATGACCAGGGCGTACTTCGAGTCGGCCTTGGTGAGCAGGTCGTCGATCGGCGGGTTGGTGATGCCGATCGGGTTGGCGACGGTTCCAGACACGGGGGTACTCACTTCTGTTGGGGCTTGGCTGCAGGTCCTGCTGCTGACGGGCTCGGATGACGGCGTCGTCAGTGCGATCGCATCAATGATACGAGTTCTTCGGCCGCACGACGAACGTCGTCGTTCACGATGGTGACGTCGAACTCGTCCTCGGCGGCCATCTCGACCTTGGCGGTCTCGAGCCGACGGGACCGTTCCGCCTCGTCCTCGGTGCCGCGGCCGACCAGCCGACGGACCAGCTCGTCCCAGCTCGGGGGCGCGAGGAAGACGAACAGCGCCTCCGGCATGGACGCGCGCACCTGTCGCGCACCCTGCAGGTCGATCTCCAGGAGCGCCATCCGGTGCTCCCGCAGGGCCTGCTCCACGGGGGCGCGAGGGGTGCCGTAGTGGTTCACCCCGTGCACGACCGCCGACTCGAGCAGCTCGCCGTCGCGCTCCATCCGGGCGAACTCGTCGGTGTCGACGAAGTGGTAGTGCGTGCCCTCCACCTCACCGGGACGCGGCTTGCGGGTCGTGGCGCTCACCGAGAGCCAGACCTCCGGGAAGTGGTCGCGCACGTAGGCGGAGAGAGTGCCCTTGCCGACCGCGGTGGGACCGGCGAGCACGACGAGCCGCCTGGGGCGGTCCTCGCCTGCGGGAGCGGGCCGGCTCACGCCTCGTCGAAGCGCGTGAGCAGAGCCGAGATCTGGTTGGCGCCGAGACCGCGGACGCGGCGGCTCTCGGAGATGCCGACCTCCTCCATGATCTGGCGGGCGCGGACCCGTCCGACGCCGGGCATCGACTCCAGCAGCGCGGAGACCTTCATCTTGCCGACGACCTCGTTGGCCTTGCCGTCGGTGATGACCTCCTTGAGGGAGCCTTGCGCGTACTTCAGTCGGTTCTTCACGGCGGCACGCTCACGGCGTGCGACGGCAGCCTTCTCGAGGGCCGCGGCACGCTGCTCCGGGGTCAACGGGGGTAGGGCCACGGTGGTACTCCTTGCGCAGGCAGATCGGCACGTATCTCGTGTCTTGGTGATGTCTTCCGACAATAGCAACCGACCCGCGGGGTTTCGCGCCGAGGTCGGCGTCGGCTACGCCTTCCAGCGTAGTTCCGGCGACCATCCGACCACCTTGGTCGTCCCTTGCGCGCCGGTCAGCGCAGGAGCGCGGCCAGCGAGGCGCTGGTCTGCAGGGCGCGGTCGCGCAGTGCGGCGACGTCGGGTCCGGCCGTCAGCACCTCACGGCTGCTGGCCGGCAGCACGTTGGGGAGCGCGTCACCGAAGACCCTGCGCAGGTCGTCGCTGGTGCCTCCCTGGGCACCCACCCCCGGTGACAGCAGGGGCCCGTTGACCGCGGCCAGGTCGAGCTGGAGCTCCTGGACGGCCGTCCCGACGGTCGCACCCACGACCAGGCCGACGCTGCCGAGCTCTCCCCGGGCGGCCGCCGCGGCGTTCTCCGCCGCTGCCGACGTGACCATGCTCTCAGCGACGCTCGTCTCGCGCAGCCGGGCGTGTTGCACCGTGCGTCCCTCCGGGTTGGAGGTGAGCGCCAGCACGAAGACCCCCCGGTGGGTCTGCGCCGCGAGGTCCAGCGCGGGACGCAGGGACTCGAACCCCAGGTAGGGGCTGACCGTCAGGGCGTCGCCGGGGGCGACCGCGTCCTTGCCGAGGTACGCCTCGGCGTAGGCCGCCATGGTCGACCCGATGTCGCCACGCTTGGCATCGAGGATCACGAGCGTGCCCGCCTCGCGCAGGGCGCTGATGGCACCCTCGAGGATGGCCACCCCCCGCGACCCGAAGACCTCGAAGAACGCGGACTGCGGCTTCACGACGCCGACGTGCCCCGCGAACGCCTCGACGCAGGCGTCGGTGAACCGCGCCAGCCCGTCGAGGTCGTAGCCGAGGCCCCACGACTCCACCAGCGCGCGGTGGGGGTCGATGCCGGCGCAGAGCGGGCCGTGGGTGTCGGTCGTCGCCCGCAGCCGCTGGCCGAAGGTCAGTCCGGTCACCGACGTGTCCGTGGTCGTGGTCGTGGTCATGCCACCCTCCCGTGGGCCACACCGACCACGTCGGCGAACCGGTCGAATCCCTTGTCCTGCAGAAGCGCTGCCAGCTCGCGACCCACGCGCACGGGGGCGCTCGGGTCGTTGAAGGTCGCCGTGCCCACCTGGACGGCACTGGCGCCGGCCGCGACGAGCTCGAGGGCGTCGCGCCCGGTGCGCACTCCCCCGACCCCGATGATCGGCACCGTGGGGAGCCGTCCCTCGAGCATCGCCGCCCGGGTCTGCCAGATCGCCCGCACCGCGACCGGCCTGATCGCGGGCCCGGAGAGGCCGCCGGTGACCCCGGCCACCTGGGGCCGGAGCCGGTCGATGTCGATCACCATGCCCAGCAGCGTGTTGATCATCGTGAGCCCGTCGGCGCCGGCCTTCACACAGGCCTGCGCGACGCCGACGATGTCGGTCACGTCAGGCGTCAGCTTCGCGAAGACCGGCACGTCCCGCGGCAGCTGCTCGCGGACGAGGGCGATCACCTTGGCGCTGGCCATCGGGTCGCAGGCGAAGACCAGGCCGCGGTTGGCGACGTTGGGGCAGGAGATGTTGACCTCGACCCCGACGACCGCGTCGAAGGCGTCGCTGGCCCGCAGCGTCGCAGCCACGTCGGCGAACTCGCCGCTGGTGTTGCCGGCGATCGAGACGAGGGTGCGGGCCCCCGCCTGCTTCAGCCAGGCGAGGTCCTGGTCGACGAACGCCGAGATGCCCGGGCCCTGGAGCCCGATCGAGTTGAGCATCCCCGAGGGGGTCTCGGCCATGCGTGGGGTGCCGCGCCCGGACCGCGGGTCGGCCATCACGGACTTGGTCACGAAGGCACCGAGCTCACGGATGTCGAAGAAGCGGGCGAGCTCGCGACCGTTGGCCGCACAGCCGGAGGCAGTCATCATGGGGCTCGGCAGGGTCGCGGCGCCGAGCCGCACGGACATGTCGACCGGCATCAGTGACCGCCCACCCGGGGTGCGCCGACGGCGTCGGCAGGCACGGTGCACAGCCCGTCGGAGAACGCGTCCCAGCGCACCCGGTCGCCACGGAACACTGGGCCCTCGACGCACGAGCGCACCATGCGGGTCGTCCCGTCCTTCCCGGTCACGGGCATCACGCAGGTCATGCAGACCCCCACCCCGCACGCCATCGACTCCTCGACGGCCACCTGCGCCACGGCGCCCTCGGCCGCGGCCACGTCGGTGACCGACTTCAGCATCCCCATCGGTCCGCAGCCGTAGACCACGGCCGCGCCCGTGCGACGGATGACCGCCGGGAGGACGTCGGAGACCCAGCCCTTGGTGCCGCTCGACCCGTCATCGGTCGTGACCGAGACACCGTCGGCGTGGCGCCGGGCCTCGACGACCCCGAAGAGCTTCGACTCGGTGGCGGCGCCGAGCACCATCTCGACGTGGCAGCCCCGCTCGCGCAACAGCTCCGCGAGCCAGAACAGCGGCGCGGTGCCGTAGCCGCCCCCGACGAGGACGCAGGGAACCGGCTCCTTGGGCAGTGGGAACGGCCGGCCGAGCGGTCCGATGATGTCGACCTCGTCATGGGCTCGCAGGGTGCTGAGCCACCGCGTCCCGGCGCCGACCGCGGAGATCACCACGTCGACCGTGCCGCCGTAGGTGCCGGACGGGCTCACCTTGTGGATCGAGAAGCACCGTCGCAGCAGGTTCGCGCTGGTGTCCCCACCGACCGCCAGGGCCACGAACTGGCCCGGGCGGGCGAGCTCGGCCAACCCGGGCGCCACGAAGGTGAGGTGGTGGTACGCGCCGGCCCGGCGGGTGGCGATCAGCTCCCCCGTCACCTGGACGACCCCGGACCCCTTGACCTCGGTATGCCGCGTGCTCGCCTCGCTCACGCTCCCACCCCCGCCGCCGCGCCCGGCTGCCTGGCCGGGGCGCCCACTCCGGTACCAACGCCGTAGAGGTCGAGGTCGCGGGCATGCTCCTGCAGCGGCTTGACGGTGAACTCGCCCTGCATCTGGGCCTCGATGCCCTGGACGGCCGCGGCCAGCTCCTGGACCGTGGTGACGATCGGCTTGTCCATCGAGGTGGTCGCCGCCCTGATCGCGTAGCCGTCGGCGCGCGCGTTGGGACCGCTCGGGGTGTTGACGACCATGGCGATCTGACCGTCGAGGATGAGGTCGACGATGCTGGAGTCGCCTTCTTCGCGCTCGCTGTGCTTGTGGACGACCTCCGACGGGATCCCGTTGCGCCGCAACACATCTGCGGTGCCCGTGGTCGCGACGATGGTGAAGCCGAGGTCGGCGAGCCGCTTGACCGGGAAGATCATCGCCCGCTTGTCGCGGTTGGCGACCGAGACGAAGATCCTGCCCTCGCGGGGCAGGCCGGAGCCCGCCGCGAGCATGCCCTTGGCGAAGGCGGTCCCGAAGTCCTGGTCGATGCCCATGACCTCGCCGGTGGAGCGCATCTCCGGCCCCAACAGGCTGTCCACGACCTGACCATCCTTGGTGCGGAACCGCTTGAAGGGCAGCACCGCCTCCTTGACCGCGACCGGGGCGTGGCTGGGCATCGACCCTCCGTCGCCGTGCGGCGGCAACAGGCCCTCCTCCCGCAGCTCCTTGATGGTCGCGCCCAGCATCACGCGGGCGGCCGCCTTGGCGACGGGCACGCCGGTGGCCTTGGCGACGAACGGTACGGTCCGCGAGGCCCGCGGGTTGGCCTCCAGCACGTAGAGGATGTCCTGGGCGAGGGCGAACTGCACGTTCATCAGCCCGCGCACGCCGATCCCCTCGGCGAGCTTGAGGGTGGCCTCGCGCACGCGCTCGAGCTCGGCGACCCCGAGCGTCACGGGAGGCAGGGTGCAGGCCGAGTCGCCGGAGTGGATGCCGGCCTCCTCGATGTGCTCCATGATCCCGCCGAGGTACATCTCGGTGCCGTCGTAGAGGGCGTCGACGTCGATCTCGATCGCGTCGTCGAGGAAGCGGTCGACCAGCACCGGGTGCTCGGGGCTCGCGATCGTGGCGCGGGTGACGTAGGTGGCGAGGGTCTCGTCGTCGTAGACGATCTCCATGCCGCGACCGCCGAGCACGTAGGAGGGTCGCACCAGCACTGGGTAGCCGATCTCCCGCGCCACCTCGACGGCCTCCGCGGCGCTGTAGGCCGTGCCGTGCTTGGGCGCCGGCAGCTGCGCCTCGGCGAGCACCCGGCCGAAGGCGCCGCGGTCCTCGGCGAGGTCGATCGCCTCGGGGCTGGTGCCCACGATGGGCACGCCGGCCTCCTTCAGTGCCTTGGCGAGCCCGAGCGGCGTCTGGCCACCGAGCTGCACGATCACCCCGGCCACCGGGCCCGCCTGCTGCTCGGCGTGCACGACCTCGAGGACGTCCTCGAGGGTCAGCGGCTCGAAGTAGAGGCGGCTGCTCGTGTCGTAGTCGGTGGACACGGTCTCGGGGTTGCAGTTCAGCATCACCGTGTCGTAGCCGGCGTCGCGCAGGGCGAAGCTGGCGTGCACGCACGAGTAGTCGAACTCGACGCCCTGGCCGATCCGGTTCGGACCGCTGCCGAGGATGAGGACCGCCGGCCGCTCGCGGGGGGCGACCTCGGTCTCCTCGTCGTACGCGCTGTAGTGGTACGGCGTCGTCGCGGCGAACTCGGCCGCGCAGGTGTCCACGGTCTTGTAGACCGGCCGCACCCCGAGGGCGTGCCGCACGCCGCGCACGACCGCCTCCGGCATACCCCTGAGGGAGGCGAGCTGGGCGTCGCTGAAGCCGTGCCGCTTGGCCAGCCGCAGGAGGGCCGGGGTCAGCTCGGGCGCCGCCGCGACGCGGTCGGCGATGGCGTTGACGAGGGCCATCTGGTCGAGGAACCACGGGTCGATGCCGGTGGCCTCGTGGACCTCCTCGACCGAGAGCCCGCCCCGCATGGCCTGCTGCACGGTGACGAGCCGGCCGTCGGTCGGCGTCCGCGCCGTGTGCAGGAAGGTGCGGGCCTGCTCCTCGCTCGGGGCCGGGCCCTCCCAGTGGAAGCTGCTGCCCTTGCGCTCCATCGAGCGCAGCGCCTTCTGGAGCGCCTCGGTGAAGTTGCGACCGATGGCCATCGCCTCGCCGACGGACTTCATCGTCGTCGTGAGGGTCGGGTCGGCGGCGGGGAACTTCTCGAAGGCGAAGCGCGGCACCTTGACCACGACGTAGTCGAGGCTCGGCTCGAACGACGCCGGGGTCTTGCGGGTGATGTCGTTGGGCACCTCGTCGAGGGTGTAGCCGATCGCCATCTTCGCCGCGATCTTCGCGATCGGGAAGCCGGTCGCCTTGGAGGCGAGGGCCGAGCTGCGCGAGACCCGCGGGTTCATCTCGATGACGATGATGCGACCGTCGACCGGGTTGACCGCGAACTGGATGTTGCAGCCACCGGTGTCGACGCCGACCTCGCGGATCACCGCGATGCCGATGTCGCGCAGCCGCTGGTACTCGCGGTCGGTCAGGGTCAGCGCGGGGGCGACGGTGATCGAGTCGCCGGTGTGCACGCCCATCGGGTCGAGGTTCTCGATCGAGCAGACCACCACGACG
Organism: Pedococcus bigeumensis; assembly: GCF_039531795.1. Lineage (NCBI taxonomy): Bacteria > Bacillati > Actinomycetota > Actinomycetes > Micrococcales > Intrasporangiaceae > Pedococcus > Pedococcus bigeumensis. The sequence goes on from NZ_BAAAQS010000001.1 coordinate 1,780,227, forward strand.
TTGTCGGCGTGGTCGCGCATCACCTCGAGCTCGTACTCCTTCCACCCGGTGATCGACTCCTCGAGGAGCACCTCGGTCACGGGTGAGTACTGCAGGCCGGCACCGGCGATCCGGCGCAGGTCGGTCTCGTCGTAGGCGAAGCCCGAGCCGAGGCCACCCATCGTGAACGACGGACGGACGACCACGGGGTAGCCGAGCTGCGTTGCGGCACTGAGGCATTCGTCCATCGAGTGGCAGATGACCGACTTGGCTGACTCGGCTCCGCAGCGTTCGACGACGCCCTTGAACTTCTCGCGGTCCTCGCCGAGCTGGATGGCCTCGACGTTGGCGCCGATCAACGGGCAGTCGTACTTCTCCAGGACGCCCGACTCGTGCAGCGAGATGGCGCAGTTGAGGGCGGTCTGGCCGCCGAGGGTCGCGAGCACCGCGTCGGGGCGCTCCCGCGCGATGATCGCCTCGACGATCTCGGGGGTGATCGGCTCGACGTAGGTGGCGTCGGCGAACTCCGGGTCGGTCATGATCGTCGCCGGGTTGGAGTTCACGAGGATGACCCGGATGCCCTCCTCGCGCAGCACCCGGCAGGCCTGGGTGCCGGAGTAGTCGAACTCGCAGGCCTGGCCGATGACGATCGGCCCCGACCCGATGACGAGCACGCTCTTGATGTCATCCCTCTTCGGCATCAGTTCACCCCACGAAGTTCTGCGCTCGTGCCTCGCTCCGATACTTCACGGGGACCCCGAATGTCTGGGGAGCTCATATTCCTGCTTTCCATGAGTGTGACGAACCGGTCGAACAGGTAGCCGGCGTCGTGTGGACCGGCGGCCGCCTCCGGGTGGTACTGGACCGAGTAGGCGGGCAGGTCGAGGCACTCCAGTCCCTCGACCACGTCGTCGTTGAGGCACACGTGCGACACCCTCACCCGGCCGTATGCCGTGCCGTCCGCGTCGGCGGGTGCCGTCACCTCGCGGTCGGTCGGGGCGTCCACGGCGAACCCGTGGTTGTGGGCGGTCACCTCCACCTTGCCGGTGGTCCGGTCCATCACCGGCTGGTTGATGCCGCGGTGCCCGTACTTGAGCTTGTAGGTGCCGAACCCGAGCGCGCGCCCGAGCAGCTGGTTGCCGAAGCAGATGCCGAAGAACGGGATCCGGGCATCGAGCACCTCGCGCAGGACGGCCACCTCGGCGTCGGCGGTGGCCGGGTCGCCGGGACCGTTGGAGAAGAACACCCCGTCCGGGCCGTCCTCCCCGACTGCCCTGATGTCCTCGATGGTGGAGGTGGCCGGCAGCACGTGCACCTCGATGCCCTGCTGGGCCAACAGCGTCGGGGTCATCGCCTTGATACCCAGGTCGAGGGCGGCGACGGTGAACCGACGCTCCCCCACGGCCGGCACCACGTAGACCTCGTCGGTGCTCACCTCGGCGGCCAGGGCCGCGCCCTTCATGAGCGGCGCCTGCCGGACCGCGTCGACGAGCTCGCTGACGGCCCGCTCCGACTCCTCGCCGGAGAAGATGCCGACGCGCATCGCGCCGCGTTCGCGCAGGTGGCGGGTCAGGGCGCGGGTGTCGATCCCACTGATGCCGACCACACCCTGCTCGACCAGGGCGTCCTCGAGGGAGCGCTGCGACCGCCAGTTGGACGGGCGGAGGGCGGGGTCGCGCACGACGTATCCGGCGACCCAGAACCGGCTCGACTCGTCGTCCTCGTCGTTCACCCCGGTGTTGCCCACGTGCGGCGCCGTCATCACCACGACCTGGCGGTGGTAGCTCGGGTCGGTCAGCGTCTCCTGGTAGCCGGTCATCCCCGTGGAGAACACCGCCTCGCCGACGGTCTGTCCGGTGGCACCGTAGGAGTCCCCACGGAACGTGCGACCGTCCTCGAGGACCAGCACGGCAGGCGCGCGGTCGAGATCGAGGTGCAGGAGGCGGTCGGGCCCAGTGGCAACGGCGCTCATGATGTCGTCTTTCCGGTGGTGTCGGTGTGCTCGTCGGACTGCTGGTCAGGGGTTTCCTCGTCGCCCGGCTGCTCGGCGCTGCCGTGCCCAGCACTGGGGTCGGCGCTGCCGTGCTCGGCGCTGCCGTGCTCTGCACTGGGGTCGGCGGTCTCGCCGGTGTGCCACCACAGCGCCGACTCGACCCGGTCGACGTCGGCCTTGTAACGCGGCAGGAAGCCGGTCTCGTACAGGTCGCCGTTCTCGGCCCGCCACTGGAGGACGACCAGCCGCGGGGCACCGACGAACTTGCCCACCATGCCGCGCTCCCGCCGGGCCGAGCGCAGTCGTGCCGCCGGGATGATCACGCTGGACTCGCCCTGCCGGTCGATCCGCACCAGCTCGTCGACGTCGCCGCGGCTGACGACCAGCGTCGCCCGGGCGCGGTTGCCCAGTCCCTCGACGGTGACCCGCTCGAGGCGGTCGTCGGCCGTGGTCGTGCTGACATAGGTGCCCTCGGCGATGACCTGGGCGGGCTTCTCCTTCAGCGCCGGGGCCTCGAGCGAGTGGTCACGGGACGTCCGGCTGCGCTCCGCGGCGATGGCTGCGGACTCGTGCTGGTGGCGCTTGCGCACCCACGCGGCATACAGGAGGGCGTAGATGAGCCCGAGGGCCACGAGCATGACGCCCACGGCTTGCAGACGGGTCACGCGATGGCTCCCTTCTGGGCGGTCACGCGACCGCCGAAGACCGTGGCGTGGACGGCACCCTGCAGGGTGCGGCCGTGCCACGGGTTGTTGCGCGACAGCGAGAGGGAGGCGCTGCGGTCGACCGTCACCGTGGCAGTGGGGTCGACCAGGGTCAGGTGCGCCGGGGACCCCTCGGCGAGGGCCTGGCCGTGGGAGGTCAGCCCCGCGATGCGGGCCGGTGCCTGCGACATCACGCGCGCCACCCCCGCCCAGTCGAGCAGGCCACTGCCCACCATCACGTCGCTGACGACGGACAGTGCGGTCTCGAGCCCGAGCATGCCGAAGGCGGCGTCGACGAAGGCGTGCTCCTTGTCGTGCCGGGCATGGGGCGCGTGGTCGGTGGCGACCGCGTCGATGGTGCCGTCGGCGAGCGCGGCGCGCAGGGCGTCGACGTCCTCCTGGGGCCGCAGCGGCGGGTTCACCTTGTAGGTGGGGTCGTAGCCGGTGAGCAGGTCGGTGGTGAGGACGAGGTGGTGGGGGGTGACCTCGGCGGTGACGGCGATCCCCTGGGCCTTGGCCCAGCGGATGACCTCCACCGTGCCGGCCGTCGACACGTGGGCGACGTGCACCCGGGAGCCGGTGTGGCGCGCGAGCATGACGTCGCGGGCGACGATCGACTCCTCGGCGATGCCCGGCCATCCGGGCAGCCCGAGCCGGCCGGACAGCTCACCCTCGTGGGCGCAGGCGTGCGGGCCGGCGAGGTGCGGGTCCTGCGCGTGCTGGGAGACGACGCCACCGAAGGCCCGGACGTACTCGAGGGCGCGGCGCATGACCCGCGAGTCGGCGACGCAGTGGCCGTCGTCGGAGAAGACCGTGACCCCGGCCCGCGAGCGGTGCATGAGCCCGAGCTCGGCGAGCTCCTCGCCCGCGAGCCCCTTGGTGACCGCTCCGACCGGCACCACGTCGACCAGCCCGGCTGCCCGCCCGAGGTCGAGGATGCGCTCGGCGGCCTCCGCGGTGTCCGTCACGGGGTCGGTGTTGGCCATCGCGAGGATGGCGGTGTAGCCACCGACGGCGGCCGCGGCCGAGCCTGAGGCGATCGTCTCCGCGTCCTCCCGGCCGGGCTCGCGCAGGTGGGTGTGCAGGTCGACCAGCCCGGGCAGGGCCACGAGACCGTCGGCGTCGAGGACGTCGGCGCCCTTGGCCGAGCGGATCGTGCCCACCTCGACGATCCGGCCGTCCTCGACGAGCAGGTCCTGGGCCCCCCCTCCCGCGAGGTCCGCTCCGGTGATGAGCAACGTGGCCATCAGGCCTCGCCTCCTTCGCTGCCGGACAGCAGGTGGTAGAGGACGCTCATCCGCACCGCGACCCCGGCGCTGACCTGGTCGAGGACGAGCGACTGGGCCGCATCGGCGGCGTCCGCGCCGATCTCCAGCCCGCGGTTCATCGGTCCCGGGTGGCAGATGACGACGTCCGGGTTCGCAGCGACGAGGGTGTCGAGCCGTGGCCGGGTCAGCCCGTAGCCGACGGTGTACTCGCGGGCCGTCGGGAAGAAGCCGCCGCTCATCCGCTCACGCTGGACCCGGAGCATCATCACCGCGTCGGCGGTCGGCAGGACGGCGTCGAAGTCGTTCGACAGGTCGAAGCCCTCCGCCTGCGCCCAGGCCGTGATCCCGCTGGGCATCAGCGTCGGCGGCGCGACGAGCGTGACGCGCGCGCCGAGGGTCTTGAGGGTGATGAGGTTGGACCGGACGACGCGCGAGTGGGTGAGGTCACCGACGATGAGGACGTGCCGGCCCTCCAGGCTGCCGAGCCGGCGCTCCATCGTGTAGGCGTCGAGCAGGGCCTGGGTCGGGTGCTCGTGCGTGCCGTCACCGGCGTTGATGACGTGGGCGTCGACCCACTGGCTGACCTGGTGGGCGGCACCGCTGGCGTGGTGCCGGACGACCAGCGCGTCCACTCCCATCGCGGCGACGGTCAGGACCGTGTCGCGCAGGGACTCGCCCTTGGACGTCGAGGACCCCTTGCCGCTGATGTTGATGACGTCCGCCGACAGCCACTTCCCGGCGATCTCGAACGAGCTCCGGGTGCGGGTGGAGTCCTCGAAGAAGAGGTTCACCACGGTGCGCCCACGCAGGGTCGGCAGCTTCTTGACCTCACGCTGCTGCACCGCGTGCATCTCGGCGGCGGTGTCGAGGATGGCCCGCACCTGCTCGAGCGAGAGGTCCGCGGAGGACAGCAGGTGACGGCGAGCGGGGGGCCCGTCGGCCGCGGCCAGCGGGGTGGCCGTGGGCGCGAGGCCGGCCGACGCGGTGTTGGAGGCGGTTGTGGTGGTGGTCATCGGGCCTCCCCTCCGGCGATGGTGACCTGGTCCTCGACGTGGTCGGGCTCGCTCAGCCGCACCCTGACCTTCTCGCTGCTCGACGTCGGGAGGTTCTTGCCGACGTGGTCGGCGCGGATCGGCAGCTCACGGTGGCCACGGTCGACCAGCACGGCGAGCCGCACGATCCTCGGGCGTCCGAGGTCGGAGAGGGCGTCGAGCGCGGCCCGCACGGTGCGGCCGGAGTAGAGGACGTCGTCGACCAGCACGACGACCTTGTCGTCGATCCCCGTGGGTGGGATGTCGGTGTGCATCGGGCTGCGGGTGGGCTGGCGGCGCAGGTCGTCACGGTGCATCGTCACGTCGAGCGCACCCACCGCGACCGGCGTGCCCTCGACCTCCTCGATGAGCGCCGCGAGCCGTCGCGCCAGCGCCACGCCACGGGTCGGGATGCCGAGCACGACGAGGTCGGCCGCGCCCTTGTTGTGCTCGAGGATCTCGTGGGCGATCCGTCGCAGAACGCGGGCGATGTCGGCCTCGGTCATCACCGAGCGGGAGTCGTCGGAGACGGCTTCGGGGGTGGGAGCCGTGGGCTCGACCACCGAGGGTGCAGCAAAGTCAGGACGCATCGCGTCAGGACCTCCTTCCCTGCCTCACGGGACAGGTCGTTAAAGGATGTCGTTCGCGGGCGACTCTACCCGGTGCGGTGGGCCCACCGCATACCGGCCCACCGAACCGGGGCGAACCTCCGGAGCAGTCGCGTCACGGCAGCGTGCGGACCATCGCGAGCCGGGAGCCGCCTTGGTCGATGCCAGCCTCGATCTCGCGGTCGCGCACGAGCCGCAGGAGCGGCGGAAGGGGCTCGGCAACCGGGACGAACCCGAGCCGCGCGTAGAACGGTGCGTTCCACGGGACGTCCGCGAAGGTCGTCAGGGTGACCTCCCGGGCACCTCGAGAGGCGGCTTCGCGGCATACCGCACGCACGAGCGCCCCTCCGATGCCCCGTCGACGGTGCCCAGCCATGACGTCCAGCTGCTCCAGGTGGAAGTGGCCGTCGAGGTCGAGCACGTGGGCGTAGCCCACCGGCGGCGCGCCGGACACGAGGATGAACCCCGGCTCCTCGGCACGCTGCTCCCCCGACCGGGACGGACCCCAGTGCGAGGTGTCCATGAGGGTCGCGAGGAGAGCTTCTCCGGAGTCCTCGATCGCTTGCAGCCAGGGCAGGTCCGCCGCCTCGGCGAACCGCACCACGGGCCGCGAGGGTGTCATGCCAGGGTGGGCTTGACCTCGGCCAGGCGGGCCAGCAGGCCGTTGACGAACTTCGGCGAGTCGTCGGTCGAGAGGCTCTTGGCCAGCTCGACGGCCTCGGCGATGGCGACGCTCTCCGGCACCTCGGTCGCGTAGAGCACCTCGAACGCCCCGAGCCGCAGGATCGCCCGGTCGACACTGGGCATCCGGTCGAGGGTCCAGCCCTGCGAGTAGGTCGAGAGCAGCTCGTTGATGTCGTTCCAGTGGGCGACGACACCCTCGACCAGGTCGGAGGTGTACTGGTTGAGCGGCACCTCGGTGACCGGCTTGGCCAGGCGTTCGGCCAGCAGGTCGCGCGCGTTCATGCCGCGGCTCTCGGCTTCGAACAGGAGGTCGATGGCCCGCTTGCGGGCTTTGCTTCTAGCAGACACAGTGTCCGGGCTCCGATTTAGTTGACTCGGCCGAGGTAGGAGCCGTCGCGGGTGTCGACCTTGACCTTGGTGCCCTGCTCGAGGAACAGCGGGACGTTGATGGTCGCGCCGGTCTCGAGGGTGGCGGGCTTGGTGCCACCGGTGGACCGGTCACCCTGCAGGCCCGGCTCGGTGTAGGTGATCTCGAGGACGACCGAGGTCGGCAGCTCGACGTAGAGCACGGTGCCCTCGTGGGTCGCGACCTGGGCCATCTGGTTCTCCAGGAGGTAGTTGGCGACGTCGCCGACCGTGGTCTCCGGGATGTGGATCTGGTCGTAGGTCGACCCGTCCATGAAGACGTAGTCCGACCCGTCCTTGTAGAGGTACTGCATGTCGCGACGGTCGACGTTCGCGGTCTCGACCTTGACGCCGGCGTTGAAGGTCTTGTCGACGACCTTGCCCGACAGCACGTTCTTGAGCTTGGTCCGGACGAACGCCGGGCCCTTGCCGGGCTTGACGTGCTGGAACTCCACGACGGACCACAGCTGGCCCTCGAGGTTCAGGACCAGGCCGTTCTTGAGGTCGTTGGTCGATGCCACGTGAGTGTCTCTCTCTGTTCAGGTGCCCGCGCGTTCACGGGCCCGGGTGTTCAGGGACCCGGGCGTCCGGGTGCAAGGGCCGTTTCGCGGCCACCGGTATGCCGCGGGCGTGCGAGCGCGCGACAGTCCCGGAAGGGTGCGGGGTGGGAGTCGGCGGACAGTCTAGCCGTCGGCCCCACGCTCCCCCGAATCGCTGCCGGGCCGGCCCTCGGCCCCCGGCGCTGCGACCTGCCTAGGGTGGGGGCATGACCGCCACGACTGCGCCCCCGGAGCCGAGCACGCCGGAGATGACCTACCGACCGCTGGGGTCGAGCGGTCTCATGGTCAGCGTCGTGGGTGTCGGCTGCAACGCGTTCGGACGACGCGTCGACCAGGACGGCGTCGCCTCGATCGTGGCTGCGGCGCGGGACAGCGGCGTCACGCTGCTCGACACCGCCGACATCTACGGGGGCCAGCCCGGTCAGAGCGAGGCGATGCTCGGTGCGGCGCTCAAGGGCCAGCGCGACGAGTTCGTGCTGGCCACCAAGTTCGGGATGGACATGCAGGGGGCCAACGGCCAGGACTTCGGGGCGCTGGGGTCGCGACGCTACGTCCGCCGCGCGGTCGAGGCGAGCCTGCGCCGCCTGCAGACCGACCACATCGACCTCTACCAGCTGCACCGCCCCGACCCGTTGACCCCGCTCGAGGAGACCTTGGAGGCGCTGACCGACCTCGTGCGGGAGGGCAAGGTCCTCTACGTCGGGTGCTCCAACTTCGACGGGTGGCAGGTCGCCGACGCCTCGTGGACCTCCTCGACGGCAGGGCTGGCGTCCTTCGTGTCCGTGCAGAACGAGTACTCCCTCCTCGACCGCACGGTCGAGGACGAGTTGACGCCGGCCTGCGAGCGGTTCGGGCTCGGCATACTCCCGTTCTTCCCGTTGGCCCGTGGGCTCCTGACCGGGAAGTACCGGCGCGGCGCCGCGGCGCCGGAGGGCTCACGTGCGGCGCTGGAGGCCGACCGCGCCGGGTGGCTCGCGGAGGCCGACTGGGACCGGGTCGAGGCGCTCCGGTCGTTCGCCGACGAGCGTGGCGTGGAGCTCCTCGACGTGGCGATCGGTGGGCTCGCCGCCCAGCCGGCGGTGGCCTCGGTGATCAGCGGCGCGACGTCGGCGGAGCAGGTGACCCGCAACGCGCGGGCGGCCCTGTGGGAGCCCGACGCCGCCGACCTCGCGGCGCTCGACGACCTCTAGGCCGGCGGGGCCGCTCAGACGCCGATCGTCAGGTTGGCGACATAGCCGTCGGTGACGTTCCCGGTCACCGTCGCGAGCTGGTAGATCCCGCCGTCGTTGCCGAACACGTTGTCCGACGTGAGGGAGGTCTGCGCCAGGTTGCCGACGCTGGCCTCGTAGCCCGACGTGGCGTAGACCTCGGCGCAGGCGGCCTCGGGGAGGGCGATCTGGGAGGTCTTGACGATCTGCCCGCTGCTCGTGGCCTGCGACAGGGACTGGTAGACCTCGAAGTGGATGTGCGGCCAGCGACCGGAGTAGGCCGCGGGGAAGATGCTCGTGAAGGTGGCGGTGCCGGCGGCGTCGGTCGCCTGCACCCCGCGCAGGTAGTTCTCCGCCGTGACGGCCTGGGAGTAGTGCGAGTACTGGCCGTCCCGGTCGCAGTGCCAGAGGTAGACGGCGGCGCCGGGCAGGGCGGCATACCCGTTGCCCGCGTCGGTCACGGTGAGGTTGATGGTGAGCGGGATGCCCTGGGCCCTGGTCGTCGACGAGCCGAAGCTGCTGGTGATGTCGGACCGCACGATGCCGGAGTCGTCGAGGACGTTGGGGCCGTTGGAGCCGTCTCCCGGGTAGGGTCCGCCGGTCTCGGCCGGCACCTCGGCCTGCGGGGTGCTGCCCGTGACCGCGCCCGAGGAGGACGTCGAGGACGTCGGGGACGTCGCCGAGCTGGTGCCGGAGGCAGACGAGCTCGAGCCGCCGGTCGAGCCGGCGGAGTCGCCTGCCGCCCCGCAGGCGGCGAGCGCGGCGGTGGCTCCCAGCCCCCCGAACAGGCCGAGCACGCGGCGCCGGTCCAACAGCGTGGCGATGTCGAACTCGAGCCCGCGGTCGTGCCGGTCGTCGTGCGGCCACCCGAGGTGGTCGGTGCCGTGGTCCTCGGCCGCGTGGTCGGCGGCGGCGTGGTCGGCGGCGTGTTCCTCGGCGAGCGGGGCGGTTGGGGGCGTCGGCTGGTTCGTGGTCATGCGGCCACAGTGCGGGACCGTCCCGTCGCGCGTCAGTGAGCCGGCTGTGCGGCTCCTGTGGGCTGGTGGGGTCAGTCGCGGGAGACCTCGGCGTAGGCGGCCTGGAGCAGCGCCGGGTCGGGGCCCTCGAGCCGCACGGGGCGTCCCACGTCGGTCAGGACCACGAACCGGAGCAACGAGCCACGCGACTTCTTGTCGCGCTTCATCGCGTCGAGCAGCTGCGGCCAGCGGTCTCCGCGATAGGACACGGGCAGGCCGAGAGACGTCAGCACCGCCCGGTGCCGGTCGACGAGCGCGTCGTCCATCTTGCCGGCGAGGCGCGCGAGCTCGGCGACGTAGGTCATGCCGATCGAGACGGCCGCGCCGTGCCGGAACGCGTAGCGCTCGACCTGCTCCACCGCGTGGCCGAAGGTGTGGCCGTAGTTGAGGATCTCGCGCAGGTCGGCTTCCTTGAGGTCCTGCGCCACGACCTCGGCCTTCACGCGGATGGCCCGCTCGATCAGCTCACGGACGTGCGGCCCGTCGGCGCGCGTGGCCCCGTCGGGGTCGGACTCGACGAGGTCGAGGATGACCGGGTCGGCGATGAAGCCGCACTTGACCACCTCGGCCAGCCCCGCCACGAAGTCGTGCTTGGGCAGGGTCTCCAGCGTCGCGAGGTCGCACAGCACTCCCGCGGGCGGGTGGAACGACCCGACGAGGTTCTTGCCCTCCGCGGTGTTGATGCCGGTCTTGCCACCCACCGCGGCGTCGACCATCGCCAGCAGCGTCGTCGGCACGTGGACGACCCGGATGCCGCGCAGCCAGGTGGCCGCCACGAACCCCGCCAGGTCGGTCGTCGCCCCTCCCCCCACGCCGACGACGGCGTCGGTGCGGGTGAAGCCGGCCTGCCCGAGGACACCCCAGAGGAAGGCCGCCACCTGTGCGGTCTTGGCCTCCTCGGCGTCGGGCACCTCCGCGGCATACGCCTCGAAACCCTTGGCCACCAAGGCGTCTCGCACGCCTTCACCAGTCGCGGCGAGCGCACGGGGGTGGACGACGAGCACCCGCTGGGTGCCCGCACCGAGCAGCTCGGGCAGCTCGCCCAGCAGACCGGTGCCCACGACGACGTCGTAGTCCCCTCCGACGCTGATGCGGGTGGTGCTCATGCGGTGGGTCTGTTCATGTGAGGTCTCCGGTCGGGGCGCCGAGGAACGCCAGGATCTCCTCGACCACGGCGGCCGGCTTGCGGCCAGCCGTGTCGACCCGCACGGTGGCGAGGCGCTGGTAGGTCGGGCGCCGCTCGTTCATCATCTTGGTCCAGCTGGCGCGCGGGTTGACCATGAGCAGCGGGCGGCTGGCGTCGAAGCCGATCCGACGCGCGGCGTCGGCGATGCCCACGTCGAGGAAGACAATGGTGTGCCCGGCCAGGGCGGCCTGCACCTCGGGGTCCATCGGAGCGCCCCCACCGAGCGAGACGACCCCGATCTCCTCGGCCAGCGCGCGCAGCACCTCGGCGCGCTCGAGGTCACGGAAGTGCGCCTCACCGTGGTCGACGAACAGGTCGGGAATGCTCTGGCCGGCCGCCACCTCGATGGCGTGGTCGGTGTCGTGGGCCGGCAGGTCGAGGGCCCGCGCCAACCGGCGCCCGATCGTGCTCTTGCCCACCCCGGGCGGACCGATGAGGACCAGTCGGGGGGTCGTCGCGCCGCTCACCACGTGCGCATCGCCTCGGGGATCGCAGCGAGGTATGCCGCGTGGTTGCGGGACGTCTCGGCGACCGAGTCGCCGCCGAACTTCTCCACGCAGGCCTGCGCGAGCACGAGCGCGACCATCGCCTCGGCGACCACCCCGGCGGCCGGGACGGCACACACGTCGGAGCGCTGGTGGATGGCCTTGGCCGCCTCGGCACCGGTGGTGTCGACCGTGTCGAGCGCGCGCGGCACCGTGGAGATGGGCTTCATGGCGGCGCGGACCCGGAGCACGTCACCGGTGGACATGCCGCCCTCGGTGCCGCCCGCGCGGCCGGTACGCCGGTGGATGACCCCGGCCGCGTCGCGCTCCATCTCGTCGTGGGCGGCCGACCCGCGCCGCGCGGCGGTGCGGAAGCCGTCACCGACCTCGACCCCCTTGATGGCCTGGATGCCCATCAGGGCCGCGGCGAGCTGGGCGTCGAGCCGGCGGTCCCAGTGCACGTGCGAGCCGAGGCCCGGGGGCAGTCCGTAGGCCACCACCTCGACCACGCCACCCAGGGTGTCGCCGTCCTTCTTGGCCGCCTCGACCTCGGCGACCATGGCTGCCGAGCCGGCGCCGTCGAGGGTGCGCACCGGGTCGGCGTCGATCTGCTCGACCTGCTCGGGCGTGGGCAGCGGGGCGTCCTCGGCGACCCCCGCCGCACCGATCGCCACGGTGTGCGAGACGAGCCGGATGCCGTAGGCCTGCTCGAGGAAGCGGGCGGCCACCTCACCCAGGGCCACGCGAGCGGCCGTCTCGCGGGCCGAGGCCCGCTCGAGGACCGGCCGCGCGTCGTCGAAGCCGTACTTCTGCATGCCGACGAGGTCGGCGTGCCCGGGACGCGGACGCGTGAGCGGCCGGTTGCGGGCGACCTCCTTCTCGGCGTTGACGTCGTCGGACGCGGCATAGGCCTCGTCGGAGACGGGGTCGGGTGACATCACCGTCTCCCACTTCGGCCATTCGGTGTTGCCGATCCGGATCGCCACGGGCGAACCCATCGTCACGCCGTGCCGCACTCCCCCGAGGAACTCGACCTCGTCCTGCTCGAACTTCATCCGGGCCCCCCGCCCGAACCCGAGACGACGCCGGGCCAGCGCGGCAGCGACGTCCTTGGTCGTCACCTCGATCCCGGCGGGCAGACCCTCGATCGTCGCGAGGAGGGCCGGGCCGTGGGACTCACCTGCGGTCAACCAGCGGAGCATGGGTCGATCCTCCCATGCAGGTCGTGCTGCGCTTCGGCTAGGCCACCACGTGGTACTGCACCAGCACGCCCACGAACGCGCCCACCAGCATCGAGGGCCCGAAGGCGATGTGCGACCGCATCCCGACGCGGCGTCCGACCAGCATGGCGAGGGCGATCACCCCACCGACGAGGAAGCCCGCGATCAGTGCCACGACGGCTTCCCCGACTCCGAGCCACCCGAGCAGGAGGCCGATGAGGCCCGACAGCTTCACGTCGCCGAAGCCCAGCGAGCTCGGCGAGAGCAGCATCATGACGAAGTAGACGGCGTACATGCCAGCCATGCAGGCCACGGCCCGCACGAGCACCCCCCAGTCGCCGAGCCCGGCGGTCGCCACGACCACGAGCACCAGCAGCGCCGGGTAGGACGGCAGCACCAGCCCGTCGGGCAGGCGGTGCACGTCGGCGTCGATCCACACCAGCGCCACGGCCAGCCACGCGAAGTAGAGGAAGGCCGGGAGCGCGGCCCAGCCGGCCTGGTCGCCGACTCGCCAGCCGAGCGCCGCCCAGAGCAGCGCCACCGCGACCGCCGGCCACCACGAGTGGCGCGGCAGGGCGCCGGCCCCGTCCGCCTCGACCCGGTAGCCGCCCGTCGCGAGCGCACGCCCCGTGAGCCCGCCCACGACGGCTCCCGCGAGCGCGAGCAGGACCAGCGCCCAGGGAGCGGTCCCGGCGCCGTCGGCCAGCTCGATCACCGGCGCTGCCCCTTCATCGACCCAGCGCCTGTCGCCCGGCGGCATACATCGCCTGGACCGGTGGCTGCTGGCCGGTGAAGAGCCGGAACTGCTCCGCGGCCTGGTAGACGAGCATGTCGAGCCCGGACACCACGTCCATCCCGGCCGCCGCCGCGGCCTTGGCCAGCGGGGTCGGCCAGTCGGCGTAGACCACGTCCATCAGGGTCCCCCGGCGCTTGCGCGGGCCGAGCGCCCCGGCCGCCAGCTCACCCGCCGCGGGCGGCAGGGTGCTGACCACGAGCCCACCGGCGTGGGCCGTCCCCCACGAGGCCAGCGGCACCAGGTCGACCGCGATCCCCGCGTGCACGGCGAGCCGCAGGGTCTCCGGGCGGGCGTCGCCGCGCACCACGAGCCGAATCCGCTGCACGCCGAGTGACCCGAGGGCCAGGACGGCCGACCGTGCGGTGGCACCGCCACCGAGCACCGTCGCGGTGCCGTCGTGCTCGACGTCGGCGAGGGCTGCCTCGAGTCCCCGGACATCGGTGTTGTGGGCGTCCCAGCCCCCGTCGCGGCGTCGCACCAGGGTGTTGACCGAGCCGGTGACCCTGGCCGTCTCGGTGACCGTGGTCGCGACCGAGAAGGCCGCCTCCTTGAGCGGCATGGTCAGGCTCAACCCCCGCCAGGTGGCGTCCAGGCCCGCCACCCACCCGGACAGCTCACGCTCGGTCAGCTCGTGTGCGACGTACGACCAGTCGGTCAGCCCGAGCGTGCGGTAGCCCGCCGTGTGCAGCACCGGGGACAGCGAGTGCGCCACCGGGGAGCCGAGGACCGCCGCCCGGCGCGGCTCAGCCACCGCCCTCGCACTTCGGCTTGTTCTCCTCGCACCACGCCTGGCGCTGGGCGTTGTTGCGGTCGTGCTCGGCCTGGGTGGTCGCGAACAACGTCTCGCCGGTGTCGTAGTTGACCGTCACGAAGTAGAACCACGGACCCTCGGTCGGGTTGGCGGCAGCCTCGATCGCGGCCGCGCCGGGGCTGCTGATCGGGCCGGGCGGGAGCCCCTTGTGCGCATACGTGTCGTAGGGGTTCGACTTCGCGGAGTCGTACTCGCTCTTGGTGAGGTTGCCGCGCTTCTGGAGCGCGTAGTTCACGGTGGAGTCCATCTGGAGCAGGCCGACGGTCGGACCGGTCGGGTTCTCCAGCCGGTTGTCGATCACCCGGGCGACCTTGCCGCGGTCGGCCACCCCCGCCTCGCCCTCGACGATCGAGGCCACGATGAGGGTCTTCTGGTAGTCCGCCTCTCCGACGCCGGCCTTCTCGAGCTCGCTGACGGCCTGGGCCACCATGATCTTGAGCTGCTGGGTCGCGGTGGACTTGGCCGGGAACTCGTAGGTGGCGGGGTAGAGGTAGCCCTCGATGTTGCCCTTCGCGACGGAGGGCAGACCGATCGCGGACGCGTCCTTGGCCGCCTTGGTGTACGCGGCGACGGGCACACCGGTGCCCTTGGACAGCGCGGCGAAGACCTCGCTCTTCCACAGCCCCTCCCGCACGGTCACGCGCGGCACGCTGCGGTTCTTCGGGTCGAGCAGGATCGCCAGTGCGCCGGCTGCCGACATCTGCTTCTTCATCGTGTACGTGCCGGGCTGGATCGCGGCTGCGCGGGAGTCGCCGGCTGCGGCGTCGAGGTACGCCCCCGAGCTCTTGACCACGTCGGCCTTCTCCAGCGTCGCGCCGATCGCGCTGCCCGTGTCGCCGTCGTTGACGACGATCTGCACCTCCCCGGTGCCGGGACCGGGGTAGTCGTTGCTCTCGAAGAAGCCGTCGACGACGGGTCGCAGCACCGTGTATGCCGCGAACGCCGCGACCGCGACGATCGCCATGGCGACGAAAAGGCACCCCGTGCGCCGGCCCCTGCGCTTCTTCGGGCGGGCGCTGAGGTGACGGTCCGCGCGCCGGCGCACCGGCTGCTCACCGGTGTGGGCCGCCCCGTGCGGGCCCTCGTGTCCGTCCTCGTGCCCCCCGAAGATCGTGTGCTCCAGATGGGGCTCGGTCATCGCCGCCTGTCCTTCGTCCGGGGCTTGCGCCCACCTGTCCTGACCAGCTCTCCGGGCGGCCGCCCGGAGCTGCGCTCCGTGTCGAGCGCCGTCTGCAGGATGAGGACTGCAGCCGCCTGGTCGACCACCGATCGTTGCCGCCGGCCGTCGACCCCGCTCGCACGGAGGTTGCGGTGGGCATCGACCGTCGTGAGTCGTTCGTCGACCAGACGGACGGGCACGGGGGCGATGCGCTCCGACAGCCGCCCAGCATACGTGCGTGCGGCCTCCGCGGCGGCACCTTCCTCCCCGGCAAGTGTCCGCGGGAGGCCGACCACGACCTCCACCGCCGCCAGCTCGGCGACGACGGCGGCGACCTCCTCGAGGTCGGTGGGGTGCGCGGCAGCGGTGTCTGGATCCCGCGCGACGGTCCGCACGGGGGTGGCCAGCAGGCCCGCGGGGTCGCTCGCGGCGACCCCGACCCGCACGCTGCCGACGTCGATGCCCACCCGCCGTCCTGGGCGGGTGGGCATCGAGGTGGGGGTGGGGTGGTTCACCCAGCGCCCTGGCTGGCGGCCTGCACGGCCCGGTCGACCTGGCCGAGGGCCTCACCCGTGCGGGTGGCGTCGGTGCCGCCGCCCTGGGCGAGGTCGTCCTTGCCGCCGCCGCCGCCCCCGAGTGTCTGGGCGGCCAGCCGGACGAGGGCTCCCGCCTTGATCCCGCGGTCGCGGGCCCCGGAGTTGGTGGCCACGACGATCGCCGGACGGCCCCCGGAGATCCCGGTCAGCGCGACGACGGACGGTGCCGCGTCGCCCAGGCGGTTGCGCAGGTCGAGCACCATGGTGCGCAGGTCGTCGGCTGTCGTCCCGTCACCTGCGTCGTGGGTCAGGACACGCACCCCGTCCACGTCGTGGGCGTACTCGACGAGCTTGCCCGTCGCGGCCTGGACCTGCTCGCGGCGCAGCTTCTCGAGCTCGCGCTCGGCGTCTCGGACGCGCGCCACCAGCGCGGCGACCCGGTCCTTGAGCTCGCCCGGCTGCACCTTGACGATGTCGGTCAGCTCGGCGACGAGCGCCCGCTCCTTGGCGAGGTAGTGCAGCGCCTCCATGCCGACGAAGGCCTCGAGACGACGCACGCCGGAGCCGACGGAGGACTCCCCGGTGACGGTGAGGGCGCCGATCTGGCTGGAGTGGCCGACGTGCGTGCCACCGCAGAGCTCACGCGACCAGGGCCCACCGATCTCGATGACCCGGACCTGCTCGTCGTAGGTCTCCCCGAACAACGCCAGGGCGCCGAACGCGCGGGCCTCGGGCAGCGTCATGTACTGCGCCGACACCGGCAGGTCCTGGCGCACCGCGAGGTTGGCGACCTCCTCGATCTCGCTGCGGGTCTCGGGCGACAGGCCCTGCCCCCAGGCGAAGTCCAGGCGCAGGTAGCCGGGCTTGTTGTAGGAGCCGGACTGCAGCGCCGTCGGGCCGAGCACCTGGCGGAGCGCGGCGTGCACGACGTGGGTGCCGGAGTGCGCCTGGCAGGCCGAGATGCGCCAGTCCGGGTCCACCGCGGCCGAGACGTCCTGCCCCACCCGCAGCGGGCCGGTGACGACCTCGACGGTGTGGGCGACCAGTCCCTTGACCGGGCGCTGGACGTCGACCACCTTGAGGTGCGCGCCGTCGGCGGTGATGATGCCCTCGTCGGCGATCTGGCCACCGGACTCGGCGTAGAAGGGGGTGCGGTCGAGCACGACCTGACCCCGCTGGCCGGGCTCGAGCTCGGGCACGGCGACGCCGTCCACGACCAGTCCCAGGACCGTCGCGTCGGAGGTGAGCTCCTGGTAGGCCCGCCAGTCGGTGGCGCCCAGGGCGCGCAGCTCGGTCCAGACCTCGGTGTTCACGTGGCCGCCCTTCTTGGCCTTCGCGTCGGCCTTGGCCCGCTCGCGCTGCTCCTGCATGAGTCGCGTGAAGCCCTCGCGGTCGACCTCCAGCCC
This sequence comes from Pedococcus bigeumensis, assembly GCF_039531795.1. Classification (NCBI taxonomy): domain Bacteria; kingdom Bacillati; phylum Actinomycetota; class Actinomycetes; order Micrococcales; family Intrasporangiaceae; genus Pedococcus; species Pedococcus bigeumensis. The sequence goes on from NZ_BAAAQS010000001.1 coordinate 1,797,282, forward strand.
CTGCTCGGACGCCATCTCGAGGGTGAGGTCGATCGGGAAGCCGTAGGTGTCGTGCAGCGCGAAGGCCTCGTCTCCGGCGAGCGTGCTGCCGCCGGACGACTTGGTCCGTGCCACGGCCGTGTCGAGGATGGTCGTACCCGAGGCGAGGGTGCGACGGAACGCCTCCTCCTCGGCATACGCGATCTGCGAGATGCGGTCGAAACCCGCCTCGAGCTCGGGGTAGGAGTTCTTCATCCGCTCGACGGAGACCGGCAGCAGGAGCGGCAGGCTCGGCTCGTCGAACCCCAGCAGGCGCATCGAGCGCACCGCGCGGCGCAGCATCCGGCGCAGGACGTAGCCGCGGCCCTCGTTGCCGGGGGTCACCCCGTCACCGATGAGCATCAGGCTGGAACGCACGTGGTCGGCGACGACCCGCAGCCGCACGTCGTCGGGGTGCGACTCGCTGGCAGCGTGCCCGGAGTGGGCGCCGTACTTCTTGCCGGTGAGGTCGGCCGCCCGCTCGAGGACGGGGTAGACCTCGTCGATCTCGTAGAGGTTGTCGACGCCCTGCAGCAGCGTCGCCATCCGCTCGAGACCCATGCCGGTGTCGATGTTCTTCCTGGGCAGGTCACCCGAGATGTCGAAGTCGTCCTTGGCGCGGACGGCCGACAGCTCGTACTGCATGAACACGAGGTTCCAGAACTCGAGGTAGCGGTCCTCGTCGACGGCCGGACCGCCCTCGCGGCCGTACTCCGGGCCACGGTCGAGGTAGATCTCGCTGCACGGGCCACCCGGACCCGGCACCCCCATGTGCCAGTAGTTGTCGAGCTTGCCGCGCCGCGTGATCCGCTCGGCGGGCACGCCGATGGTCTTGTGCCACAGCTCGTAGGCCTCGTCGTCGTCCTCGTAGACGGTGGGCCAGATCTTGTCGGCGTCGAGGCCGTAGCCACCCTGTCCCTGCGGCGTGGTGATGAGCTCCCACGCAAACCGGATGGCGCCTTCCTTGAAGTAGTCGCCGAACGAGAAGTTGCCGTTCATCTGGAAGAACGTGCCGTGCCGGGAAGTCTTGCCGACCTCCTCGATGTCGCCGGTGCGCACGCACTTCTGCACCGACGTGGCGCGGTCCCACTCCGGGGCCTGCTGGCCCAGGAAGTAGGGCTTGAACGGCACCATGCCGGCGTTGACGAACAGCAGGTTGGGGTCGTCGTAGAGCAGCGGTGACGAGGGAACGATGGTGTGGCCCTTGCTCTCGTAGAACGAGAGGAAGCGGCGCCTGATCTCGGCGGTTTCCATGAAGTACTCAGTCCTTAGGCGCATGCGGGGCCACCGACGGGCCGGCATGACGAATCGTACGGGCAAACAACGGGGGTGTGCCGGGGCGGCGACGCGGGTGCGCCGGCGCCCCTACCGAGCTCGCGGGCCCGTGGGGTCGTCGAGGAGGGCGCGCGCCGACGCGGCGTCGAGGCGGGCCGCACTCGCCTCGGGGTCGTCGGCCGTGCCGGCGTCGATGCCCAGCGCCAGGCGCAGCTCACTCTCGCGCTCGGCCATCCCCTCGCGCACCGCGGCCGCCAGCTCACGCAGGCCCTCGCCGAAGTCGGACAGGCCGTTCGCGACGCCGGTCGGTGTGTAGGCCTCGGCGGCCTTGCTGACCTTGCGCACGGCATACACACCTGCTGCGGCGCCCAGCGCCACCCAGAAGAGACGTGCCACGGCGATCAGCCCCTGCGGCGGCGACGGCCGCCTGCGCTCTTGGTGCCGCTCGCGCTCAGCGCCGAGCGGACACCGTAGGTGAACGCTGCGACCTTCACGACGGGCGAGCCGAGGGTGGCCGCGAACAGCGAGGTGAGCGCGCTGGCGTTGGTCGTCATCGCCGACACGTTGGTCGTGATGCCGTCGACCCGCGCGAGCTGCTCGTTGGTGAGGCTGACGGTGTCGGTGAGCTTGAGCAGGGTCGGCTGCACGTTCTCCGTGGTGCTGCGCAGGCTGAGCCTCGTCTCGTCGAGGATCTTGCCGGCCTTGCCGATGACGCTGCCCAGTCGGAAGACGAGGAACGCGAAGGCCAGCGCCGCGATCATGCCCGCGATGTCGCCCAAACTCACTGAATCCATGCGGGCACCCTACCCCGTTGCGTCGCAGGTCAGGAGCGGCGGATGCGCGCCTTGAGCCACTCCCAGCGCGGTCCGAGGCGCTCCTCGAACCCGCGGTCGGTCGGCCGGTAGTAGTCGGTCCTGCCCTGCAGGTCGTCCGGAAGGTAGTCCTGCTGGGCCACTCCGTCGGCCTGGTCGTGGGCGTAGACGTAGCCGTCGCCGTGACCGAGCCGGGTGGCACCGGCGTACCCGCTGCCGCGCAGGTGAGGGGGCACCAGGCCGCCCTTGCCCGCCCGCACGTCGGCGATCGCCTCGTTGATGCCGGTGTAGGCCGCGTTGCTCTTGGGGGCCAGGGCGTTGTGCACGACCGCCTGGGCGAGGATGATCCGCGCCTCGGGCATGCCGATCTGGGCGACCGCGTGCATGGCGGCGACCGCGGTCTGCAGCGCGGTCGGGTCGCCCATCCCGACATCCTCGGACGCGGAGATGACGATGCGTCGGGCGATGAACCGGGGGTCCTCACCCGCCTCGAGCATCCGGGCCAGGTAGTGCAGCGCGGCGTCGACGTCGGACCCCCGCATCGACTTGATCAGCGCCGAGGCCACGTCGTAGTGCTGGTCGCCGGTCTTGTCGTAGCGCACGCTCGCGAACGCCACCGCCTGCTCGGTGTGCGCCAGCGTGATCTCCACCGGCCCCTCGTGCGACGAGCCCGGCGGTATGCCGTCCTGGGCCACTCCCGCGGCGGCCTCCAGGGAGGTGAGGGCGCGCCGCGCGTCACCGCCGGCGATGCGCACGAGGTGGTCGGTGGCGTCGGCTGCGAGCGCGTAGGCGCCGCCGAGCCCGCGGTCATCGGTCACCGCCGACGCCAGCACCTCGCGGACCTCGTCGTCGGACAGCGGGCCGAGTGTGATGAGCATCGAGCGCGAGAGCAGCGGGGCGATGATCGAGAACGACGGGTTCTCGGTGGTCGCCGCCACGAGGATCACCTGCCGGGTCTCGACACCCGGGAGCAGGGCGTCCTGCTGGGCCTTGGTGAACCGGTGGATCTCGTCGAGGAACAGCACGGTCTGGCGGTCGTACATGTCGCGGTCCCGGGCCGCCTGGTCCATCACCGCCCGCACGTCCTTGACCCCGGCGGTGACCGCGGACAGCTCGACGAACCGCCGGTCTGCCGCGGTCGCGACGAGGTTGGCCAGCGTCGTCTTGCCGGTGCCGGGAGGGCCCCAGATGATCGCCGACAACGGACCGGCAGCTCCCGCGGACCCCTCGATCAGGCGGCGCAGCGGGCTGCCGGGGCGCAGGACGTCGGACTGGCCGCGGACCTCCTCGAGCGACTTGGGCCGCATGCGCACGGCCAGCGGTGGGAGCGAGGCGCCCGACGGCATGCCGTCGCCGTCCCGCGCGGCCGTGGCCGCGCCGAACAGGTCACCTCCGGCGTCGACTCCCACGGGTGGCAGGCTATCCCCCGTGCCCGACGCCCCAGACCTCGACGCCTCGCACCCGGACAGGTCTCGCTCCGGGCTCAGCCGCCTGGGCGCCGCCCTGGGCCGACACCCGGGGGCCGTCGTCGTCACCTGGGTGCTGCTCGTGCTGCTCGGCTTCGCTGCGGCGGGAGGCGTCTTCGGCAACGAGCGGCTCTTCGACCGGCTGACCACGGGCGAGCCGACCGTGCCCGGCGAGAACGAGACCGGGCGCGCCCTGATCGCCGACTCCGGCAGCTCGGGGTTCCAGACCATCACGGTGCGCATCGACGGCGTGGACACCAGCGACGCGGCGGTCGGGCAGGCCGCGCAACGGGCGGCCCAGCAGGTCGGCGCGCTCCCCGGGGTGACGCGGGTGGCGTCGCCGTTCGTCGTGCCCGGCGGCCCCGCCTCCCCCGCCGCCGCGACGATGCTCCAGGGCGGCTCCCCGACCTCGCGCGGCTACGTCACCGTCGTGACCGTCGCCGACCTCCCCGACGACGCGGCCTACCACGCGCTCGAGGAGCGGGTCACGGAGACGGTCCGCACGGCGACCGCCGCTGAAGGGGTGACAGTCACGTCCGGCGGGGTCCGCGACCTCGTCGACGCGATCACCGGGCAGCTGGAGGTCGACCTGCGCACCGGTGAGGGCATCGCGCTGCCCGTGAGCTTCCTGGTGATGATCGTCGTGTTCGGCGGCTTCGTCGCCGCCGGCATGCCGATCGCCGGGGCGATCGCCTCGATCTCCGGGGCCCTCGTGTCCTTGCTGGGCTTCTCCTACCTCATCGACCTCGACACCACGGCGGTCAACGTCGTCACGGTCCTCGGGCTCGGCCTGTGCATCGACTACGGGCTGCTCGTCGTGAGCCGTTTCCGGGAGGAGCTCAGGGCCCGTGCGGCAGGGATGCCGGTCGCCCAGATCCCCCGCTCGATGGTCGTGGACGCCGTGGCGCGGACCGTCGACTCCGCCGGGCGCACGGTGGTCTTCTCCGGCCTCACCGTGGCCATCTCGCTCGGGGGCCTGCTCGTCTTCCAGTCGCCGCTGATGAAGGGGATCGGTGCGGCCGGCGTCTCGGTCGTCGTCATCGCCGTCCTCGTCGCCCTGACGCTCGTGCCCGCGCTGTGCGTGCTGGGCGCGCGACGGCTGCTGCGCCGCGGCACCGAGCAGGCGCCCGAGCACGGTGTCTTCTCGCGCCTGGCGCAGTGGGTCCACCGGTTCCCGATCCCGATCATCGTCGTCGTCGCGACGGCGCTGCTCGCGCTGGCGGCTCCCGCGCTCGACCTGCGGCTCACCTCCTCCGGCGCCCAGCTGCTGCCCGTGTCGGCTCCTGAACGGGTCTTCTTCGACGGGTTGGCCAAGGACTACCCCGTGCTGGGTGGTGCCGACGTGACCGTCGTCGCCAAGGCCCCCCTCGACCAGGCACAGCGGTATGCCGCGGACCTGCGGCTCCCCGCGGGCGCCCGGGTCCTCGACGTCACGACGTTGCAGGGTGCCGAGAGCATGCTGCGGATCGACGTGCCCGGTGGCCCCCTGGACCAGCCGGCCCGCGACCTGGTCGACCGGCTCCGTGACCAGCGCCCCGGCTTCGCCACCTACGTGGTCGGGCAGGCGTCGGGGCTCAAGGACTTCACCGACTCGATGTGGGAGCGGGCGCCCTACGCCTTCGCCCTGGTCGCCCTCGCCACCCTGGTCCTGTTGTTCCTGATGACGGGGTCGGTCGTGATCCCCGTCAAGGCCCTCCTGCTCAACATCGTCTCGCTCGGGGCGTCGCTCGGCATCGTCGTCCTGGTGTTCCAGCAGGGCCACCTCGAGGGGCTGCTCGGCTTCGACTCGGTCGGGGCCGTCGAGTCCACGATCCCGTTGCTGGTGCTCGCGTTCGGGTTCGGGCTGTCGATGGACTACGAGGTGTTCCTGCTGTCGCGCATCGTCGAGCTGCACGAGCGCGGCTACTCCAACGACGACGCCGTCGTCGTCGGACTGCAGCGCTCGGGCCGCATCATCACCTCGGCAGCCCTGCTCGTGGTCATCGTCTTCTCGGGCTTCGTGGCCGGCCGGCTGCTCATCATCAAGCAGACCGGCGTGGGCCTCGCCACAGCCGTGGCCCTCGACGCCACCCTCGTCCGCATGCTGCTCGTGCCCGCCACGATGTCGCTGCTCGGCGACTGGAACTGGTGGGCCCCGAAGCGGCTGCGCGGGCTGCACGCCCGGTTCGGGATCACCGAGTGACCGAAGGGCTGCGCCCGGTCCGGACGCACGAGGAGGCGCTCGAGGCGAGCGCCGGGAGCGCGTTCGTGCGTTACGACGTGCCGGCGCCGCTCGAAGGTGTCGGCCACGCGCTCGGCCGGGCCCTGGCGCTCCCCCGTCGCACCCACACCCGTCGCCTCGGGCTGCTCGTCCTCGGGCCGCCGGCCGACGTCCACTCCCTGGTCGCGGCGATCGTCGCTCGAGACCTGCTCGACCCCGCGGTGCGGTCGGTCACGGTGCAGCGTGGCTCGCTCGACGCGGTCGCCGGACACCTCCCCCTGCGGGAGGGCAACGAGTGGGAGTGGCTCTGCACCACCTCTCCCCCGCCGCCGGTCGCCGCCGAGTCGCGCCTGGTGCGCCTGACCAGCGACGACCAGCGCGAGATCGAGGACCTCCTCGCCGCCGCCAACCCGGGCACGGACGCGCGCCCGTTCCAGCACCCCGGGCAGCACTGGGTCGGGGTGCGCGACGACGGCGGACGGCTCGTCGCCTGCGGCGTCTGCGAGCCCAGCCTCGCCGGGCACCCGATCCTCTCCGGGATCACCGTCGACCCCACGCAGCGCGGCCTCGGGCTGGGACTGGCCGTCACCGCACACCTCACCCGTCAGGCGGTCGCCAACGCCGGGGTCTGCACGCTCGGCATGTACTCGCACAACGCCGTCGCGCGCCGGCTCTACCTCGGCCTCGGCTACGGCGACGTGCACGAGTGGTCGAGCCGCCGCTTCGGCTGAGAGGCGCGGTGCCGACTGACGCCGGGGCAGCTGTCCCCGGCGTTGCCCGCGAGCGCGGAGGCGGCGCATGGTTGGACCATGGCACTCGACCTCCACCAGCAGTGGTCCCAGGGGATCTCGCAGCTGCGCACGACGGCGACCCCCAAGCGTCTTCGCGCCTCCCGGGACGGGCAGGTGGTGGTCGACACGACCGACGCGCTGCTCGTGTGGGAGCCCCGTCGGGTGGTGCCGGAGTATGCGGTGCCGTCCGACGCCCTCACCGTGGCCGTGGTCGACCTCCCGCGGCGAGAGGAGCCCGACGGCCTGCCGCCGGTGCTCGGCCCCCGGCACTTCGAGCTGCACACCTGCCCGGGGACCCCCGTGGCGATGCGGTCGGAGGACGGTGCACTCGTCGAGGTGGGGTTCCGACCCGACGACCCCGACCTCGGCGGACGGGTGGTGCTCGACTTCTCGCTGTTCAGCTGGGTCGAGGAGGACCAGCCCGTGATGGGGCACGCCCACGACCCGTGGAAGCGGATCGACGTGCTGGCCAGTGACCGGCACGTCGTGGTCGAGCTGGCCGGCACGGTCCTGGCGGACTCGCGACGGCCGCTCGCCCTCTTCGAGACGCCGATGATCCCCCGCTGGTACCTGCCTCCCGAGGACGTGCGGATGGACCTGCTGGCCCCGTCGCAGACCCACACCGTCTGTGCCTACAAGGGCCGGGCGAGCTACCTCAGCAGCGACCTGGCGGGCGGCACCGACATCGCGTGGTTCTACCCCGAGCCGCTCGACGACGCCCTCCGGGTCCGGGACCACATCGCGTTCTGGTCGGAGCGTGCCGTCGTCACCGTGGACGGCGAGCGGGTCGTCGGCGGGATGCCTGGCGCCGAGCGGCCCGACGCCGGTCAGTCCGACGCCGACAGCCGCTGACCTCCCGCGCCCCCGCCGAACTGCGCGCACGCCGATCTTGTGCCTACATTCGTCCTGACACCACTGCGGCGAGAGGACTGACATGCCCACCCTGACCAACGGCGACGTCGAGATCCACTACGAGGACACCGGCGGGTCGGGCCGCCCTGTCGTCCTCATCCACGGCTGGCCGCTGAGTGGCGCGTCGTGGTCCGACCTGGCCCCCGTGCTGGCGGGCGAGGGCTACCGCGTCATCGCCTACGACCGGCGCGGCTTCGGGCAGTCGGCCAAGCCCGGCGAGGCCTCGTCGTACGACTACGACACCCTCACCAGCGACCTGGACGCCCTGGTGACGCAGCTGGACCTCACCGATGCCAGCCTCGTCGGCTTCTCCATGGGCGGTGGGGAGGTGGCCCGCTACGTCGGCACCCACGGCGAGGACCGCCTGCACAGCATCGTCTTCGCTGCTGCGATCCCGCCGTGCCTGCTCAAGGACGACGACCACCCCGACGGCGCCCTCGACCTCGACACCGTGAGCGGCATGCAGGGCCAGCTCCGCGCCGACCCGCCCGGCTTCTTCGACGGGTTCACGACCAACTTCTTCAGCGCGAACGGTGAGCTCAAGGTCACCGAGGAGCAGCGTCAGGAGGCCCTCGCGCTCGCGGCCCAGGCCGACGTCCACGCCGCGGCGGAGTGCATCCGCTCGTGGGTCAGCGACTTCACCGCCGACCTCGCCAAGGTCACCGTGCCCACGCTCGTCGTGCACGGCGACAGTGACGCGATCGTGCCGTTCGAGGTCTCCGGCCGGCGCACCCACGAGGCGGTCGACGGCAGTGAGCTCGTCGTGATCGAGGGCGGTCCACACGGCATCAACACCAGCCATGCCGAGGAGGTCAACGCGGCCGTCGTCGCCTTCCTGGCGAAGTAGCGCCTGGGATGCCCTAGCGGCTCAGCTCCTCCTTGGCCGCGGCGAAGAAGGCGACGGCCCAGGGCTCGTGCGGCTGGGGGATGTCGGCGGCGAGCTGCTCGAGCCCACCGGGCCGCCCGGGCACCGCATAGCGGCGCGAGGTGATGGCGTCCCGGTTGAGCTCCACGACCCGTCGGGCGACCTCGACGGGGTCCCGCTGGACGATGGCGCCGCGCAGGTGCTGGCCCGACCACACCTCGTCGAAGTCCTGGAGGCCGTTGAAGAAGTTGCGGACCAGCACCCAGAAGACGAAGTCGATCGTCTCGTCGGTCCAGCCGTGCACCCGCACGATCCCCGGCACCGTCTCGCCGACGAAGGTGTGCTCGTGCTCGGCGTCGACCACCCGCCCGTAGGCCATCAGGGTCGGCAGGGTGCTGGTGTCGAGCACACCGAGCCACCGCACCGCGCGGGAAAGCAGGCCGACGCCCTCGGCGCTGTCCGAGTAGAGGAAGGCACTGCGCGCCATCGCGTCGGAGGCGGTTTCGACCAGCCGCCGCAGCGCGGGGAGGGTGTCCGGCAGCTCCTGCCCGACCCGGTCGAAGAACTCTCCCTCGGCCAGGCGCCAACCGTCGACCGCGAAGCACAGCTCGATCTCGTCGTCCTCCGCCCGCCCGGCGAGGTCGGGTGTCATCCGTGCCGTCAGTGCGTCGATCGCCTCCGTCACGCCGACGACCGTCCACGCGGGCACGACCACGACGATGCGGTTCCCGGGTTCACCGGCCGGCTCCCCCGCCGGTGCCCCTGCCGGTGCTCCAGACACCGCTCCGGACGGCGTGGCTCGGGCTGACGGGTCGGTCGGGACCCAGCCGTCCCGCTCGACCGGGATCATCACGGGGTGCATGACGTCGACCGAGGGGGCGCCGTCGAGGATCGCCGCGCCGTCGGCGAACGTCTCGCGGGCCTGGCGACCCGGCAGGGCCTCGAGGTCGTAGGCGTACTCCGCGCACGGCACCCAGGTGTTGCCCATCAGGCCCTTGCGCTCGAGCCACAACCGGGGTGAGGCGGTCCCGTCGAGCCCCACGCAGGTGTGGAACCCGTTGGTCCGCACCCAGAAGGCCTGCCCATCGGGTTGCCAGGCAACGAAGTCGGCCCACCGGTCGGCCACCGCGTCCAGGTCGTCGACGGCGGCGCGGAGCAGCCGGTCGTCGGCCTGGAACCACGACGGGAAGGCGGTGGGTGGCGGCACGTCGTCCTCCGGACCCCCACCGTGTTCGAGCTGGGTCCAGGCGATCGCGTCCCAGTACGCCTGGCGCAGGCCCAGGGCACGGCTGCGGTCCGCGTCACGGAAGTAGCCCATCGCATCGGGCATGTCCTCGACCGAGAGCCACGCCACCACCACCCGGCCGACGAACCTGGCCGGGTCGACCTCCCACAGCTGGTAGCACAGCCCGTACCTGCGCTCGACGACCACGGGGGCGGTCTTCGCGCGACCGAACAGGCCCTTGGGCGCGGTGCCGGCGGCGAGGATCGGCACGTCGTCGACCGCGACCCGGGTGATGTCCTTGCGCACGGCATGGCGACCGTCCGGGCTCGGGATGAGGACAGGCGTCCGGACCATGCGCGGAGCCTAGCCACCGGTGGGCCCGGTGTTCGCGGGTTCCGGACGGCTCGGCCGATCGGCCGAGGGTCGCCCCGGATGCAGGTATGCCGCCCGCTCGGATGAGCGGGCGGCATACCGGTCGTGCCTGGTGGGACCTCAGACCCGGGCTTCGGCCTTGGCCTCGGCCGGCTCGGGCGTGGCGTCGACCCCTGCCTCCTTGCGCTGCTCGGGGGTGATCGGCGCGGGTGCGGCGGTCAGCGGGTCGAAGCCGCCACCGGACTTGGGGAAGGCGATGACGTCGCGGATCGACTCGGTGCCCGCGAGGAGCGAGACGATGCGGTCCCAGCCGAACGCGATGCCACCGTGCGGCGGAGCGCCGAAGGCGAAGGCGTCGAGCAGGAAGCCGAACTTCTCCTGTGCCTCCTCCTCGGACAGCCCCATCACCTTGAACACCCGCTCCTGCACGTCCCGGCGGTGGATACGGATCGACCCACCCCCGATCTCGTGGCCGTTGCAGACCATGTCGTAGGCGTAGGCCAGGGCCGGACCCGGGTCGGTGTCGAAGGTGTCGAGGAACTCGGCCTTGGGCGAGGTGAACGCGTGGTGCACGGCGGTCCAGGCGCCGGCTCCCACGGCGACGTCACCGGCGGCGACCGCGTCGGACGACGGCTCGAACAGCGGGGCGTCGAGCACCCAGAGGAACGACCAGGCGTCCTCGTCGATGAGCTCGCAGCGACGGCCGATCTCCAGCCGGGCGGCGCCCAGCAGGGCCCGCGACGACTTGGTGGGCCCGGCCCCGAAGAAGACGCAGTCGCCGGGCTCGGCGCCGACGTGGGCGGCGAGGCCGTCGCGCTCGGCGTCACTGAGGTTCTTGGCGACCGGGCCGCCGAGCGTGCCGTCCTCCTGGACGAGCACGTAGGCCAGGCCCTTGGCGCCCCGGCTCTTGGCCCAGTCCTGCCAGGCGTCGAGCTGCTTGCGCGGCTGCGCGGCGCCCCCGGGCATGACGACGGCGCCGACGTACTCGGCCTGGAAGACCCGGAACGGCGTGTCCTCGAAGTACTCGGTGCACTCGACCAGCTCGTTCCCGAACCGCAGGTCGGGCTTGTCGGTCCCGAACCGGCGCATCGCCTCGGCGTAGGTCATCTGCAGGAAGGGCGTCGTCAGCTCGACCCCGATCAGCTTCCAGACCTCCTTGACGACCTCCTCGCCGAGCTCGAGCACGTCGGCCTGCTCGACGAAGGACATCTCGATGTCGAGCTGGGTGAACTCGGGCTGGCGGTCGGCGCGGAAGTCCTCGTCGCGGTAGCAGCGCGCGATCTGGTAGTAGCGCTCCATGCCGGCGACCATGAGCAGCTGCTTGAACAGCTGCGGGCTCTGCGGCAGGGCGTACCAGGAGCCGGGCGCGAGGCGCGCGGGCACGAGGAAGTCGCGGGCCCCCTCCGGCGTCGACCGGGTGAGGGTCGGGGTCTCGATCTCGACGAAGTCGCGGGCGCCCAGCACCGCACGTGCCGCGGCGTTGACCCGCGAGCGCAGGCGGATGGCCGCCCCCGCCGACGAGGCACCGGGGCGGCGCAGGTCGAGGTAGCGGTGCTTGAGCCGCGCTTCCTCGCCCACCGTCACGCGCTCGTCGATCTGGAACGGCAGCGGCGCCGAGGGGGCGAGCACCTCGATCGAGCTCGCGACGACCTCGACCGCACCGGTGGGCAGGTCGGGGTTGACGTTGTGCTCGCTGCGGGCGACGACCTCGCCGGTCGCGCGGATGCAGTACTCGTTGCGCAGGTCGTGGGCCGCACCGGTGAGGACCTCGTCACGAGCCACGACCTGGACGATGCCACTGGCATCGCGCAGATCGAGGAAGGCCACTCCGCCGTGATCGCGCCGACGAGCAACCCAGCCCGTGAGCGTGACGGTCTGACCAGCGTGGTCGGCGCGCAGGGTGCCGGCCTCATGGGTGCGGAGCACGAGAGATCCTTCGATTCAGTCGGGTGGTGAACCCGGCCATTCTACGGACCGCCCCACGCGGCATACGAATCAGTTCCGCTCGAGCGCTCTGGTTCAGCCGACTTCGCCGTCGACGTAGACCCATCGGCCGGCCCGCTTCACGAACCGGCTCCGCTCGTGCAGCACTCCTTCGGCGTGCACCGCCTCGAACTCCACCTCACCGACCGAGTCGCTGTCGCGGCCGTCCGCGGTCTCGAGCACGGTCAGACCCTGCCAGGCCGGGCCCTTCGAGGCGTCGAGGTCGCTCGGCCGGGTGCGCGGGTGCCACGTGCGCAGCAGGTATGCCGTGTCGTGGACGACGTAGGCGCTGTATCGGCTGCGCATCAACCGCAGGGCGGAGTCGGCCTGCGCCGACCCCTCGTGCAGGGGTCGGCAGCACTCGGCATAGCCCAGACCGGTGCCGCACGGGCAGGCATCCGCGGTGCCCGCGTCGTGGGCCACCACCCCGAACGCGCTCACTCGGACCGCGCCGGGAGGAAGCAGAACTCGTTGCCGGAGGGGTCCTGCAGCGAGGTCCAGGGCAGGTCGCCCCAGTCGTGGTCGAGGCGCACCGCTCCGAGGCCCTCGACGTGCTCGACCAGGGCGGCCAGGTCGTCGTCGGCCTCGAGTCGCAGGTCGAGGTGCAGCTGGTTCTTCCCCGCCCTGGGTGCCGCGCCACGAAGGAACTCGAGCACCAGCCCACGTCCGGACGGGTGGCGCAGGGACTGCGGCGCACTCCCGGCGTACTCGCGCCAGCCGGTCAGCTCCGCCCAGAACGCCGCATCGCGCCCGGGATCGTGGCCCTGGACGACGACCGCCGCGACCGGTCCGGTGTCGCGGTAGGTCTCGCGGTCCTCCAGCACGCAGAAGGGGTGTCCCTCCGGGTCGGCCAGCACCACCCACGGCACGTCGCCCTGACCGAGGTCGAGGTGGGTCGCCCCCAGGCCGAGCAGTCGCTGCACCGTGGCCGCCTGGTCGGCACCCGCGTGCAGGTCGAGGTGGAGCCGTGGTGCGGGCACCACGGGATCGGTGACCTGCTGGAAGCAGAGGTCGAGCGTCGGTCCACCGTCCACGGACAGCCTGGTCTCGACGATGTCGGGCTCGTCGGTCAGGGTCTGCGTGCCCAGTGCCTGCTCCCAGAACTGCCCGCGCACCTGCGGCTGGGCAGCGTCGAGGACGAGGTTCTCCAGGTACATGGGAGCGACCCTACGCGCGGGGGCGGTGCCAGGGCGCGTCCACCGGGCGCAGGGTGGCCCAGTCCTGCTCCCGGGCCGCGAGGGCCGCGAGGACGGCGATGCCGAGGGTGGCGTTGTGCACCCGTCCGCCGAGGAACGCGTCACGGGCCTGCTCCAACGAGACCCAGCGCACCGGCATACCCAGCTCCTCGCTCTCGCGCTCGTGGCGCTCCCCTGCCGGCACCGGGGCGAGGTCGCGTGCCAGGTAGATGCGCAGCGCCTCGTCGAGGCCACCGGGTGAGCTGACGTAGTCGGCGAGCACGTGCCACGTGTCGGCGACGAGGTCGGCCTCCTCGTGCAGCTCCCGGGCCGCGCCGAGGTGCGGCGGCTCGCCGTCGACGTCGAGCAGCCCCGCAGGGATCTCCCACTCGTAGGCCCGCACCGGGTGACGGTACTGCTGCACGAGGCAGACCCGGCCCTGGTCGTCGAGCGCCGCCACCGCCACCGCGCCGGGGTGGCGGACGTACTCACGGGTGACCTCGCCCGCCTCGCCGAGGTCGACGCGGTCGCGCACGACGTCCCAGACGATGCCGTGCATCGCCACCTCGGAGTGCAGGACGGGCAGGTCGGCGGCCCGGTCGGCCAGCTCGTCGTCAGGGCCAGAGACCGTGTCCGGGGCCTCCAGTGCCCTGGGGGCCTCGGCGTCCGGCGTCACGCGGTGGCGTCCGCCGTGCTGCGCGGACGCTCCACCTCGACCAGCCGGGCGGCGCGCTGGGCGTTGATCGCGGCCTCGACGAGACCCGCGAAGAGTGGGTGGGCACGGTGCGGACGCGACTTGAACTCCGGGTGGGCCTGGGTCGAGACGTAGTAGGGGTGCACCTCACGGGGCAGCTCGACGAACTCGACGAGGTTCTTGTCCGGCGACAGCCCGGAGAAGACCAGGCCGGCGGCCTCTAGCTCCGCGCGGTAGGCGTTGTTGACCTCGTAGCGGTGTCGGTGGCGCTCGTCCACGGCGACCGCGCCGTAGGCCTCGGCGACGACCGAGCCCTCGAGCAGCTTGGCCGGGTAGGAGCCCAGGCGCATCGTGCCACCGAGGTCACCAGCACCCTCGACGAAGGCCTTCTGCTCCTCCATGGTCGCGATGACCGGGGCAGGGGTGCTGGGGTCGAACTCGGTCGAGCTCGCGCCCTCGATGCCCGCGACGTTCCGGGCGTACTCGATGACCATGCACTGGAGTCCGAGGCAGATGCCGAGGGTGGGCACCTGGCGCTCGCGGGCCCACTTGAGGGCGCCGAGCTTGCCCTCGATGCCCCGCACGCCGAAGCCACCGGGCACCAGCACGGCGTCGACGCCGCCGAGCGCCTTCTGCGCCCCGGACTCGGTCTGGCACTCGTCGCTGGCGACCCAGCGGATCGAGACCTTCGCGTCGTGGTGGAAGCCACCGGCGCGCATCGCCTCGGTGACCGAGAGGTAGGCGTCGGGCAGGTCGATGTACTTGCCGACGAGCGCGATCTCGACGGTGTGCTCCGGGCTGTGCACACGGCGCAGGAGCTCGTCCCAGTCGTGCCAGTTCACGTCGCGGAAGTTGAGGCCCAGGCGTCGGATCACGTAGGCGTCGAGGCCCTCGTTGTGCAGGACCTTGGGGATGTCGTAGATGCTGGGTGCGTCGACCGCCGCGGCGCAGGCCTCGGTGTCGACGTCGCACATCAGCGAGATCTTGCGCTTGATGCTGTCCGGGATCTCCCGGTCGGCCCGCAGGACCAGCCCGTCGGGCTGGATGCCGACCTGGCGCAGCGCGGCCACGGAGTGCTGGGTGGGCTTGGTCTTCAGCTCGCCGCTGGGGGCGAGGTAGGGCACCAGCGAGACGTGCAGGAAGAACACGTTGTCGCGGCCGACGTCGTGGCGCACCTGGCGGGCCGCCTCGAGGAACGGCAGCGACTCGATGTCACCGACGGTGCCGCCGATCTCGGTGATGATGATGTCCGGCGCCTCGCTCGCCTTGACCCCGGGGCTGCCGGCGGCCTGCGCCCGCATCCGTTCCTTGATCTCGTTCGTGATGTGCGGGATGACCTGCACGGTGTCGCCGAGGTACTCCCCCCGCCGTTCCTTGGCGATGACCTGGTTGTAGATCTGCCCGGTCGTGACGTTCGCCTTGCCGACGAGGTTGCTGTCGAGGAACCGCTCGTAGTGACCGATGTCGAGGTCGGTCTCCGCCCCGTCGTCGGTCACGAAGACCTCGCCGTGCTGGAAGGGGTTCATCGTGCCCGGATCCACGTTCAGATAGGGATCCAGCTTCTGCATCGTGACCCGCAGACCGCGGGCCCGGAGCAGATGCCCGAGGCTCGAGGCCGTCAGCCCCTTGCCGAGTGAGGAGGCAACGCCCCCGGTTACGAAGATGTGTTTCGTCTGCTCCACCACGGGATTCAAGCCTACGTCATTCCGGGCATGCCTGAGTACCACTCGTGCCAGCGACTCGCCGTCGCCTTCCCGTCGTCCCACGATGTGGCGCGTTCGCGGCCCTGCACCGAGGCGGTATGCCGCGTGGCCGGCTCGGTGAGGTAGCGCCCCACGGCGTCGGCAGCCTGCCGCGCGTCGCCCACCGGCACCAACGTGCCGATGCCGTCGACCAGGTCGGGCAGCCCGCCCACGTCGGTGGCGACCACCGGCACTCCGGCGGCCATCGCCTCCTGCACGACCAGGGCCCGGGCCTCCCAGGTCGAGGTGAGGACGAACACGTCGGCCGCGCGCAGCCAGCGTGCCGGGTCGGGTTGCGGACCGACCAGGTGCACGGGGAGCCGGTCGCCAGCGATCCGTCGGGCCAGGGCCTCGCGCAGGTCGTCGTCGCCACCCCCGACGACCACTGCAGTCACCGGCATCGTGAGGCGCGCGATGGTGTCGACGAAGGTGCGCAGGTCCTTCTGCGGCGCCACCCGCGCGATCGTCAGCACCAGCGCAGCGGCGGGCGTCGGTGGCTCGATCCCGTTCTGCTGCAACAGCTCTGACGCCAGTGCGCGCCGCTCGTCAGCATCCAGCGGCTCCGCGGCGAGGAGGCCGGGCACGCGGGGTGAGGGCACCGCGGCCAGGCGCGCGTCCCGCGCGCCGAGACGCACGGCCTCGGCGACCAGGTCGCTGCTGGCACCGGTGACGAGGGTGGCCCGCCGCGCGACCAGGCGTTGCACCAGGTCGAGGACCAGCCGTCGGACGCCACCGCCCAGGACGGCGTTGTGCTGGCTCACGACCACCGGCGTCCGGGTGCCCGCCGCCGCCACGACCGCGACCAGCCCCGCCTGGTGGCCGTGGGCATGCAGGACGTCCGCGGCGCGCACGAGTCGGCGCAGCCGCCAAAGGTCCCTGAGCGAGCCGAGGGCACCGGAAGCCCTGCTCGGCCACCACAGGCGCGCGCCGGGCAGGTCGAAGCGACGGGCGGTGGACGCGTCGGTGACCACCGTGACCTCGTCACCCAAGTCGCGCAGGTCGGCGGACAGGTCGGCCACGTGGGTGCCGATGCCACCGGCGCTGCGGCCGAGGAGCATCACGACCCTCACGCCGAGGTCCCCTTGCGCCGGCTGCGACCGCGCTCCCGCAGGGCAGTCATGGCCTTGCGGTCGGCGACCATCATCACGCCGAGGTAGGCGAGCAGGGTCACCAGCCCGACCAGGAGGCCGCTGCCCAGGGCCGACCAGAGCGAGTCGGGTGACAGGCTCCTGGCCACGGTGTCGCCCACCGCGAGACCCACCGCCACCGAGACGACGGCCGCACCGAGGGTCCGACCCGCCCCCTGGACGGCTTCGCTCCCCCAGGCGCCGCGCACGAGGAGGGCCAGCACCCCGGCGGACACGGTCATCCCGATGGTCGAGCCGATGCCGAGGATGCCGAGCGTGGTCCCGGCTGCGGAACCCTCCGGGATCAGCGCGACCGGGATGAGCGCGGCCAGCGCCCAGCCCGCGGCCACGGCCAGTGCGGCGTGGATCGGCCGGCCCCGGACGTAGAGGGCCCGCGTGAGCAGGGCGGCGACCGAGAACCCGACGAGACCCGGCGCATACGCGGACAGGGCGCCGGGCAGGGCGGCCAGCGCCGCGCCGCCGCCGGAGCTCGCAGCCCGGTCGAACGACTCGAAGAACACCCCGACAGGTCGCGAGACCGCCATCAGCACGGTGACCGCCCCGGCCGTGAGCAGCAGGATCCCTCGCAGGGCCGCGGCCAGGGTGTCGCGCGCGGAGGTCCCGACCTGCTCCTTCAGCTCCTCCACGGCGCTGGTGTGCGCCAGCGCCGGGAAGGCGGACGTCGCGATCGGGACGGCCAGCACGGCATACGGGAGCAGGTAGACCGCCTGGACGTAGGTGTAGACGTTGACCACACCGGTGTCGACGGTGCGCGGGGCGTGGGTGAGCCACAGGGTGGCGGCCACCGCTGCCTGCTGGGCGACCAGGGCCAGGACCCCGGCCCCGGCCAGCGAGCCAGCGCGGCGGGCCACCCCGTCCGGGAAGCGGAAGGTCGGCCGGAGGCGCACCCCGGTCCGCCTGACCGGCACCAGCAGGGGCAGGCTCAGCACGATGACACCCAGCGTCGTGCCACCGGCCAGCACCCAGGTCGCGCCGGCGGAGAGGTCGGCAGGGGTGGTGCCCGGCTCGGCCACCAACCGGTAGGCGAGGTAGGCGCCGATCACCACCAGGCTCGAGAGCAGCGGCGCCAACGCGGCGGCGAGGAACCTGCGGTGCGCCTGCAGCACCCCGGCCAGGACGACGCCGACGCCGTAGAGCGCCACCTGCGGCGCGAAGATCAGGAGCATGGTGGTGCCCAGGTCTGCGGCTCCCGGCACCGTCGACCTGCGGAAGAGGGCGTCGCTGAGCCAGGGCGCCGACAGGGCCAGCAGGGCCGAGAGCGGCACCAGCACCGCAAGCGCCCAGGTGAGCAGGGCGGAGGCGGTGCGGTCCGCGTCCTCGTGCCGGCCGGAGGCGAGCTGGGAGGCGATGAGGGGCACCGCCACGGCAGCCAAGGCCCCGCCGGCAGCCACCTCGTAGATGACGTTCGGGAGCATGTTGACGGTCTGGTAGGTGTCACCCACCCCGCCGGCACCGACCCCGTGCGAGAAGACGAGGGTGCGCGCGAACCCCGCCAGCCGGGCCAGCAGGGTCGCGACCGCGATCACCGCCGCGGCCTTGGCGACCGAGGTGCCCACCGCCCGTGCGGTCATCGGCGGCGACCCAGTGCGTCGAGCTCGCGCAGCCCCGGCGTGGACTCGATCACGCGGGTGAACGACACCTTCTCCGACGCAAGGGTCAGGGCGGTCAGCGCGGCCAGTGCCACCCACCGGCCGCGGCGGCCGGTGCGCTGGACCAGGGCGGCGCCGAGCAGGGCACCGGCGCTGTTGGCCCCCGTGTCACCGAGCATGGCCTCCCCTGCCAGGTCGGGTCCGAGCAGTCCGGCGGCCGCGCCCACCGCGGCACCGGCGGCGGTCGCGCTGCGCGGTGCCGTCGCGGTGAGGGCGCCCAGGACGATGGTCGCCTTGAGCGCGCGACCGGGACGCAGGTCGAGCAGGTTCAGCAGGTTCGCCGACCCCGCGATGACCGCCCCGCCCACCAGGGTGTCCAACACACCGGGTATGCCGTCGGGTCGGCCGTCGGTGCCGGCGCCGAGTGCGGCGCGGCCGCGGCGGTCGACGAGCGCTGCGGACACCAGCCCGGTCAGGCCCAGGCCGAGGATCTTGACCGCGCCGGTCGTGACCTCTCCGCGGGCCAGCGCGCCGAGGTGACCCTTGAGCCCCTTGCTGCTGGAGTCGCCCCGGAGGTCGTCCAGGGCCCCGAAGGCCGCCGACGAGCTGGCCGCGACGACCGGACCCGGCCCGGCGCCCAGGAGCGCGGCGGCACCGGCCGCGCCCACGGCATACGCGGGGCCCTCGAGGAGGGTGACCGTGCGGCCGGCATGGTTGGTCCGGTCCCACGTGTCGGTCCCGCCCGGAGGGCGGTCCCGCAACAGGCGCAGGGCGGTGGCGGCGAGCGCCCCGGCAACGGCACCGGACACGAGTGCGCGCACGGTGGCTACTTGGTCGCCAGCTGGGGGAAGGCCGCGGTCGCGTCGGAGGCCAGGCCGTACTGCCCCGACTTGCCCGCTTCCTGCTCGAGCAGCCCGAACACGAGGCTGGCCTGCCCCATCGGCAGCTCGGCGTTGTCGACCGTGGACAGCAGCTTGGACTGTTCGCCGTCGTCACGGGAGGTGGTGACGACCGAGGTGGTGTTGCTGGCGCCGGGGCTCACGCTGGGGGCCACCAGCACGGCTCCTGCGCCGGCCCCGTCGAGCTCGCCCGCCAGGTGGCTCAGGGCGCTCGCCTTGTCCTCACGCACGGACGCGTCGGAGCCAGTGACGGGACCGGCGACGACCACGGCGACGGAGGCGACCTTGATGGTGTCGGGGGTGTAGCGGATCAGGTCACCGGTGCGCAGCGCCTCGAGCGCCGACGCGGCCCCGGCGGCGGTGGACCCCGCCTTGGCGAGCACCGACCTGGCGAGGACGGCGTCGACGACGTCGCTCCCGGACTGGTCGACCGGGACCCCCACCTGGCTGGCCAGCTGCTGGCCCAGGGTGGCCCGGAAGGCAGCCTTCTCGGGGTCGACCCAGTTGTCCTGCACCGAGATCGTGGACCCGACGACCGCTCCGGCCGAGGCGAGCGTGCTCTGCGTGGACTTCACCAGGTTGGGGTCCGCGCCCGGGAGGACGACCAGGGCCACCGTGGTGTCCTTGAGCCGCTCCGCGAGCAGGCTCCGGTTGCTGGCCGAGGTGAACTCGTCGCGCGCCGAGCTCGCCTTCTCCGCGGCGTCGAGCTCGCTGCGCAGGGAGGCCTTGTCGGCGCGCAGGTTCTTCACCTCGGAGGTGAGCGTGTTGCCGATGTCCTCCTTGAGCGGTCCGGCACCGAGCACGATCCCCACAGCGAGGGCCATGAAGATCGAGACGATGGAGACAAGGTGGTAACGAAAGTCGATCACGTGACGATTCCTACGACGAAGGACCAGAGGTCGTCCCACCGGGCGCCGAGCACCTGGAGGAACGCGCGCCCACCGGTGGTGGACCAGAGCGCCGCGAAGAGCGCGCTCAAGCCCCCCAGCAGCATCAGGGCGAGGGCGAGGTTGGAGATGCGGGAGCGATAGAGCCGGCTGACGCCCTTGGCGTCGATGAGCTTGCCGCCCACGCGCAGCCGGGTGAGGAAGGTGCTGGCCATGCCGCTGCGGCCCTTGTCGAGGAACTCGACGAGGGTTGCGTGGGTGCCGACGGCCACGATCAGCTCGGCGCCCTTGTCATCGGCCAGGAGCATCGCGACGTCCTCGCTCGTGCCGGTCGCCGGGAAGACCACCGGCTCGACACCGAGGCGGTGGACGCGCTCGAGACCCGGCGCGTTGCCGTCACGGTAGGCGTGCACCACGATCTCGGCGCCACAGCGCAGGGTCGCGTCGGAGACGGAGTCCATGTCCCCCACGACCATGTCAGGCTTGAGGCCGACCTCGAGGAGGGCGTCGGCGCCGCCGTCCACACCGATGAGCACCGGGCGGTACTCGCGGATGTAGCTGCGCAGCATCCGCAGGTCTTCCTTGTAGTGGTAGCCGCGCACCACGATCAACGCGTGCCGCCCGTCGATCTTGGTGGTGATGTCGGGCACGCCGACGCCGTCGAGGAGCAGCTCTCGCTCCCGGCGCAGGTACTCCATGGTGTTGGCCGCGAACGCCTCGAGCTGGACGGCGAGCCCGGCCCTGGCCTCGGTCATCGACGACTGCACCAGCTCGTGGTCGAAGGCCTGCCCCTTGGCCACCACCTCGTCGCCGACCCAGAGCTGGTCACCGTCGATCCGCACGAGCTGACCGTCGGTGAGGTCGTGCATGACGTCCTTGCCGACGTTGTCGAGCAGGGGGATGCCCGCGTCGACGAGGATCTCCGGACCCAGGTTCGGGTAGCGCCCGGAGATCGAGGAGGAGGCGTTGACGACGGCGGCCGGTCGGCAGGCCAGCAAGGCCTCCGCGCTCACCTTGTCGATGTCCTGGTGGTCGATGACCGCGATCTCGCCTGGCTTGAGCCGCTTGGTGAGGTTCTTGGTGCGGGCGTCCACGCGCACCAAACCGCGCACCCCCGGGGTCTCGGGGTCGCGGGCACGTTGGCGGGGAAACTTCAAAGGCATCCTGACCATCCTCCCACGGTGCAAGGGGTATGCCGTGCGGCCCACGCGGGCGCGCACCGGGCGACCTGCGTCACGCCCGCATCGGTCGCGTGTCGACCGGAACAGGTGTCGCTCGGCCCAGGTCTTGCTCGGCCTGGGTGCGAACGGTCTAGGTGCGAACGGTCTAGGTGCAACCGGCCCAGGTCTTGCGCGGCCTAGGTGCGAACGGCGGTGGCGCGCCGGGCGGCGGTCTCCGCCACGAGCTCGCGGGCGTGGTCGAGCGCGGTGCCCGTGTCGACCCCGGCCATCATGCGGGCCAGCTCACGCAGCCGATCCTCCCCCTCGAGCGCGTGGACTCCGCTGGAGGTGATGTGGCCGTCGCTGGCCTTCCGGACGACCAGGTGGCGGTCGGCGTAGGCCGCGACCTGGGGCAGGTGGGTGACGACGACGACCTGGGCGTGCTGGGCCAGCGCCGCGAGCCGGGCCCCGACGTCGAGGGCTGCCGCTCCCCCGACCCCGGCATCGACCTCGTCGAAGACGAAGGTGGGCACGTCGCTGCCGCCGGCGGCCCCGGTCACGACCTCGAGGGCGAGCATCACGCGTGACAGCTCACCGCCCGAGGCCGCCTTGGCGACGGTGCGGGCCGGGCTGCCGGGGTTGGCGGCGAGCAGGATCTCGACGTCGTCGCTGCCGTGGCGGGCCAGGCCGGACGGGCGCGGGGTGACCGCCACGTCGACGGTCGCCTGCCCCATCGCCAGGTGGGCGAGCTCGCCGGTCACCGCGGAGGCGAGCCGCTTGGCCGCCGTGCGCCGGGCCTTGCCGAGGGCCTGGGCGGTGGAGGTGCGCTCGGCGTCGAGCCGCGCCACCTCCGGCTCGAGGGCCTCGATCCGGCTGTCGGAGTTGAGCAGGGCGTCGAGCCGCTGGGCCGAGGCCTGGCCCCAGGCGAGGACGTCGTCGATGGTCTCGCCGTACTTGCGGGTCAGGGCGGTGAGGTCGGCTCGTCGTTGCTGGACCCAGGCCATGCGGGCCGGGTCGACCTCGATGTCGGACAGGTAGCTGCTCAGGTCGGCGGCAAGGTCCGCGGCGAGGTAGCCGAGGTCTGCCATCCGCCGGTCCAGCTCACGCAGGGCGGGGTCGTGGTCGACCTCACCGGCGAGGGCCTGCCGGGCCGAGGCGAGCAGCTCGACGACGCTGGGCGCCGGCTCCGCGGTATACTCCGCCGATCCGGCGAGGTGGTCGTGGGCCAGCGCTGCGGCGCCGCGCAGCCCCTCGGCGTGGCCGAGCCGCTCGTCCTCGACCCGCAGGTCGGCGTCCTCCCCGGACTGCGGGTCGACCTGCTCGAGCTGCTCGAGGCCGTGCTGGAGCACCTCGATCTCGCGGGCGCGGTCACGCGCCTGCTCACGCAGGTCGGCCAGCTCGGCGGCCGCGGCCTGGTGCGCGTCGTAGACGTCGGTGTAGGCCGACAGGGCCTTCTGCAGGGGCGCTCCCCCGAACTGGTCGAGCACCGCCCGGTGCTGGTCACTCTGGCGCAGCCGCCACTGGTCGGCCTGGCCGTGCACGGCCACGAGGTGCTCACCGATCTCGCCCAGCACACCCACCGGTGCGGAGCGCCCGCCCACGTGGGCCCGCGAGCGGCCTTCGGCACTGACCGACCGCACGAGCACCAGCCCGTCGCTCACGTCGGCGCCGGCCTCGGCCGCGCGCTGGGCGGCCGGGTGGTCGCTGGCCACGTCGACGAGGCCCTCGACCACCGCGCTGCCGGCACCCGACCTGACCAGGCCGGCGTCGGCCCGTGCGCCCAGGAGCAGCCCCAGGCCGGTGACCACCATGGTCTTTCCCGCGCCGGTCTCACCGGTGACGACGTTGAGCCCGGCGTGCAGGTCGAGCACGGCGTCGTCGATGACGCCGAGTCCCTGGATCCTCAGTTCGGACAGCACGTGGCACAGCCTCTCACGCAGGGCCGACCGGCTCGGTCAGGCTCGTCGGTCAAGCTCGTCGGTCAAGCTCGTCGGTCAAGCTCGTCGGTCAAGCTCGTCGGTCAAGCTCGTCGGTCAAGCTCGTCGGTCAAGCTCGTCGGTCAAGCTCGTCGGTCAAGCTCGTCGGTCAAGCCGGCGGCGGCACCTGCGCGACCCGCGCCGCATCCTCGCGTCGCGCCTGACCACGCCACCCGTGGATCGACAGGTCGAACTTGGCCACCAGCCGGTCGGTGAACGGCGAGGTGCTGAGGCGCGCCAGGCGCACCGGCGTCTGTGAGCGCACCACCTCGATCCGCGCGCCCGGGGGCAGGTCGACGGCTCGGCGGCCGTCGCACCAGAGTGCGCCGGTGCCGAGGGTGTCGGGCACCACCTCGAGGGCGAGGTGCGAGCTGGGGCCGAGCACGAGCGGCCGCGCGAAGAGCGCGTGCGCACTGATGGGGACGAGCAGGAGGGCCTCGACATCCGGCCAGACGACCGGTCCCCCGGCCGAGAAGGCGTAGGCGGTCGACCCCGTGGGAGTGGCGACCACGACGCCGTCGCAGCCCCAGGTCGTCAGCGGGCGCCCGTCGATCTCGGCCACCACCTCGAGCATGCGCTCGCGGTTGGCCTTCTCGACGGTGACCTCGTTGAGGGCCCAGCTCGTGTAGACCGGGTCGCCGTTGACCTGCGCCGTGACCTCGAGCGTCATCCGCTCCTCGACCGCGTAGGTCTTGGCGACGATGTGCTCCACCGTCGCGTCGATGTCCTCGCGCTCGGCCTCGGCGAGGAAGCCCACGTGGCCGAGGTTGACGCCGAGCAGCGGCGCGCCCGTGCCACGGGACACCTCGGCGCCGCGCAGGATCGTGCCGTCACCCCCCAGCACACAGACCAGCTCACAGCCGTCCGCGGCGGCGACCCCGTCATCCACCAGGGTCACGCTCGGGTGCTGGGCCAGGTTGACCGCGGTGGCCTCGTCGCGCTGGACGACCACCTCGATGCCTGCGGCACTCAGCCGCTCGACCACGGCGGTGGCCAGGTCCTGGGCTTCCTTGCGCCGCGGGTGGGCCACGAGCAGGATCCGGCGGGTCCGCGCGGCGCTGCCCGAGAGCGCGCTGCCCGGGTCGGTGCTGCCTGAGCTCATGGTGTGCTCCCCACGGTCTGGTGTCCCTTCGCGGTCCGTCGTCGAGGGTGTGGTTCGGCGCCTTCGCCGGCGGCCTTCGTCGGGGTCACGGGGCGGTGACCTCGTCGGCGGCCCTCACCAGAGCCTCCCATCCCATCGACTGCGCGTCGCGGGGGGTCAGCCACAGGAGGTACTCGGCGTTGCCCTCGCCCCCCTCGATCGGGCTGCGGGCCAGGGCCCTGGGATGCAGGTCGGCGGCCACGGCCGCACGGGCGACCTCGGTGACCGCCCACGCGCGGTCACCGTGCGCCCGGACGATGCCGCCCTTGCCCAGCCGGGTGCGGCCGACCTCGAACTGCGGCTTGACCAGCACCACGGCGTCGCCGTCCTCGCGCAGGAGGGCTCGGAAGGTCTCGAGCACGAGGGTCAGCGAGATGAAGCTCAGGTCGGCGACGAGCAGGTCCACCGGTCCGCCGATGTCGGCCGCCGTCAGGTCGCGCACCGTGGTCCGCGACCGGTCGGTGACCCGCGGGTCCTCGGCGAGCTCAGGGACGAGCTGCCCGTGCCCGACGTCGAGCGCGATCACCTGGGAGGCGCCGTGGTGGAGCAGCACCTGGGTGAACCCACCCGTCGAGGCCCCCACGTCGAGGCAGCGTCGTCCCGCGACCTCGAGTCCCTGGGGCCCGAAGGTCTCCAGCGCACCCAACAGCTTGTATGCCGCGCGGCTCACCCAGCGCGGCCCCTCCTCGCGCACCTCGAGGTGCTGGCCGGGCGCGACGGGGACCGAGGGCTTGGTGGCCGCCTTGCCGTCGACGCTGACGTCGCCTGCCTCGACGAGCGCCCGGGCCTGCCCCCGCGACCGGGCCAGGCCACGGCGGACCAGCTCCACGTCGAGACGAGCGGTCTCCCGCGGTCCGACCTCACGCGGCGAGGGGTCGCGGGCGGTGGAGTCGCTCACTCGCCGCCGAGGTCCGACAGCCGGGCCTGGAGGGTCTGCTGCACACGCTGACCCGCGTCGATCTGGGCGTCGAGATCGTCCTGCGGCGCGTTCTGCAGGTCCTGCAGAGCGGAGTCGATGACGATGTCGCCGGTCGCCTGGTCGCCCAGCCCCGTGCCGAGGGACTCGGCCTGGTCGCTGGGGTTCTCGTGCCGGGAGGCGTGGGCCACGGCAGCACCCGAGGAGTGGGCCTCCGGGTCGTGCCGCTCGTCAACGCCGGGGGCGTCGGTCTGGTGCTCGTCGCTCACTCTGCTCCCTTCGTGGCCGTCGTCTTCTTCGCCGTGGCCCTCTTCGCCGGCGCAGCCTTCTTCGTGGCCGTGGCCCTCTTCGCCGGCGCAGCCTTCTTCGTGGCCGTGGCCTTCTTCGTCGCCGTGGCCTTCTTCGTCGCCGTGGCCTTCTTCGTCGCCGTGGCCTTCTTCGTCGCCGTGGCCTTCTTCGTCGCCGCAGCCTTCTTCACCGGCGCAGCCTTCACCGCAGGCACCGACGGTGCCGCGACAGGTGCCGCGGAGCGCGCTGCCGTGGAGATCGCGCCCGAGCCACCGACCGTCCGGCCCGCCGCGCCGCGGGACGCGCCGGCGACGGCCGAGGCGCCTGTGGCCAGCAGCAGCGTCCGCAGCTCGGCGATCTCCTTGGTGACCGTGGTCAGCGCCGCTCGGGCGGCATCGACGTCCGCGACGCGGGCGACGTCGGCTCGCTTGAGCGCCGACTCGACCTCACTCTGGATGAGGGCGAGCAGGCTGGCCCGGTTGGCCCTGGCCGCCTCCAAGAGCTGGTCGGCGAGCGTGGAGGCCTGCACGGCACGCCTCGTCACCTCGTCCGCGCCGGGCAGGGCGAGCAGGCCCTGCGCCGCGTCCATCGCCCTTGCCTTGGTCATCTCGCCCAGACCGCTGGCGAGCTGGACATAGCTGCGCACGGATTCGAAAGCCACGGTTGGTCCTCCTCGATGAAGCGGCGGGGGTCGCTCGCGCCCCTCACGCTACTGCCAAGCGTCGATCTCGGGAACGAGCCGCCGCACGGCGTCCTCGTCGAGGTCACTGAGGTCGAGCGCCTCGTGGAGGCACGCCACGCCTGCGCGGGCCGCTTCGATGGCGCTGCCCTTCGACGCGACCTCCCAGGCCCCGTCCACGACGCGCCGCCGATCCTCCCCACAGACCCACCACGAGTAGTCCGTCTCGGCGGGGACGTAGGTGGCGGACAGGGACCGCAGGTCCTCCAGCAGGTAGGTGGGTCGCATGGTGGCCGGGGCGGACCCCAGCGTGGTCACCGAGTCGATGCCGGTGAGCACCAGCGCGGAGTCCATCCCGGCAGCAACCGCGCCGGCGATGTCGGTGTCGAGCCGGTCGCCCACGGCCAGCACGCGGGCAGGGGCCGTGTCCAGGCGAGCGGCACAGAGCTCGTAGAGGGGGGCGTAGGGCTTCCCGACGACCCGAGGCTCCCGCTCGGTGGCCCGTTGGACCGCCGCCACCAGCATGCCGTTGCCAGGGGCGGTGCCCCGGTGGGTCGGGAGGGTCGCGTCGGTGTTCGTGGCCACCCACACGGCTCCGGCCGCGACTGCATACGCGGCCTCGGACAGGTCAGCTGCGGTGACGGCCGCGCCGTAGCCCTGGAGCACGCCAGCCACGACACGGCCGGGGGCCTCGCGTGTCTGTTCCGGGCTGGCCACCACAAATCCTTGGTGCTGCAACGCTTCCCGCACCCCGATGCCGCCGATCGCGAGGATCGTCGCACCGGCCGGCAGGAGGTCGCGCAGGACCGCCGCCCCGGCCTGTGAGCTCGTGGCGACGTCGCTGGCCCGCACGTGCAGGCCGAGGTCGGTGAGGTGTCCCGCGACCTCGTCCGGCGGCCGCGACGCGTTGTTGGTGGCGTAGACGATCGGCACCGTCAGGGCCGACAGCGCCGCCACCGCATGCTCCACCGCGTCCGGGCCTCGGTAGACCACGCCGTCGAGGTCGCACACGACCGCGGCATACCGGTCGACCAGGGGGGACCCGCTAGCGGGCATCGCCACCGGGCTCGCGGCCCTGTGCCGGCGCGTCGTCGTCCTCGTCGTCCTCGCCGTCAAGCAGGTCGGTGAGGATCACTCCGTCGAGCTCCGCCAGTCGCTCCGCGGCATCGGTCTCCAGCTCGTCGTCGGCGTCTGCGGCGCGCGCGAACCAGTCGCGTGCGTCGTCGTCGCGCCCCAGTGAGAGCAGCGCCTCGGCGTAGGCGTAGGACAGCCGGGCCGACCAGGGCTTGCGGGCCGAGCCCTTGAGCTGCGGGATCTCCAACGCCTGGAGGGAAGCCTCGAACTGGCCGAGGTCACGACGGATGCCCGAGATGACGATGGACAGCTCGACGCGGTCCTCGACAGCCAGGGTCTTGGCCTCGGGAGACATGGCGAGCTCGAGTGCACGCTCCTGCCGACCCAGGCCTCGCTCGCAGTCGACCATCAGCGCCAACATGTGCGAGGAGCCGCTCAGCCGACGAGCCGTGCGGAACTCGCTGAGGGCCCGCGCCCACTCACCCTTGCGATAGGCGACCAGCCCGAGCGCCTCCCGCGCCGCGGGCACCCGACCCGCTCGACGGACAGCCGTCTCGGCGTGGGCCTCGGCACTCTCGAGGTCATCGACCTCGAGCAACGCAGCGACCATGACCAGGTGCTGGGCCACGCCCTCGGCGTTCTCCTTGCTCAGCGTGCGCAGCTGCTGGTGGACGGAGCGGTCCAGCTCCTTGCCGGTCACGCCCTCGGCGATCCGCGGCTCCGGGAGCTTCGGCTTCTTGGGCGCCAGCCGAGGACCAGTCGTCCTGGCCTCGCCTCCACCGGCCGGCCCACCGTCGCGTCGGTCGCCACGTCCCGCGCCACCACGCTCAGGTCGGCCACCTGCGCCGCGACCGCCCCGAGGGGGACCGTCACCGCGCCCGCTGGAGCCGCCGTCACGACGCGGGCCGGACGAGCGCCCACCTGCGCCGGGAGGACGACCACCGCCCGATGAGGGTCGACGATCCTGGCCACCTCGGCCTGGCTGGTTCTCGGGCACGGTTTTGCTCCTCGCTGTGCAGTAATCGTGTGCAGTCTACGGACTGTCCGCGCCGGCGGGACACACGGTCCACGCCGGCTCTCCCCCGGCAGCGGTACGGCCAGCACGACCATCGCCCGTGACACCACCCCGCAGGGATAGCACTGCAGGAATAGGCGATGACAAAGGCATTGCCACTAGCCAACGCCAAAAGGCATGACAAAAGGAAAATACGGAAAAGACAATGCAAAAGGGCCATCCCGTGTGGGATGGCCCTTTTGAAAGTATGTCCGGCTGCGTCCTACTCTCCCACACCGTCACCAGTGCAGTACCATCGGCGCTGAAGGGCTTAGCTTCCGGGTTCGGAATGGAGCCGGGCGTTTCCCCTTCGCTATGACAGCCGAAACTCTATGGAGATTTCAATCGATTCCCGACCGTATCTCGGGAACCACACAGTGGACGCGTAGCATCTTTGTAATCAAGTTATCGGCTTATTAGTACCAGTCAGCTACATGCATTACTGCACTTCCACGTCTGGCCTATCAACCCAGTAGTCTAGCTGGGAGCCTCTCGGACCGAAGTCCATGGAAACCTCATCTTGAAGCACGCTTCCCGCTTAGATGCTTTCAGCGGTTATCGTTTCCGAACGTAGCTAATCAGCCGTGCTCTTGGCAGAACAACTGACACACCAGAGGTTCGTCCATCCCGGTCCTCTCGTACTAGGGATAGCCCTTCTCAAGTTTCCTACGCGCACAGCGGATAGGGACCGAACTGTCTCACGACGTTCTAAACCCAGCTCGCGTACCGCTTTAATGGGCGAACAGCCCAACCCTTGGGACCTACTCCAGCCCCAGGATGCGACGAGCCGACATCGAGGTGCCAAACCATGCCGTCGATATGGACTCTTGGGCAAGATCAGCCTGTTATCCCCGGGGTACCTTTTATCCGTTGAGCGACGGCGCTTCCACAAGCCACCGCCGGATCACTAGTCCCGACTTTCGTCCCTGCTCGAGATGCCTCTCTCACAGTCAAGCTCCCTTGTGCACTTACACTCAAAACCTGATTGCCAACCAGGCTGAGGGAACCTTTGGGCGCCTCCGTTACCTTTTAGGAGGCAACCGCCCCAGTTAAACTACCCACCAGGCACTGTCCCTGATCCGGATCACGGACCGAGGTTAGATATCCAGAACGACCAGAGTGGTATTTCAACGTTGACTCCACCGACACTGGCGTGCCGGCTTCAAAGTCTCCCACCTATCCTACACAAGCCGTACCGAACACCAATACCAAGCTGTAGTAAAGGTCCCGGGGTCTTTCCGTCCTGCTGCGCGTAACGAGCATCTTTACTCGTAGTGCAATTTCGCCGAGTTCATGGTTGAGACAGTGGAGAAGTCGTTACGCCATTCGTGCAGGTCGGAACTTACCCGACAAGGAATTTCGCTACCTTAGGATGGTTATAGTTACCACCGCCGTTTACTGGGGCTTAAATTCTCAGCTTCGCTCCGAAGAACTAACCGGTCCTCTTAACCTTCCAGCACCGGGCAGGCGTCAGTCCGTATACATCGTCTTGCGACTTCGCACGGACCTGTGTTTTTAGTAAACAGTCGCTTCTCCCTGGTCTCTGCGGCCGATCACGCTCGGGCAGCAAGTGCCGTCACGATCAGGGCCCCCCTTCTCCCGAAGTTACGGGGGTATTTTGCCGAATTCCTTAACCATGATTCACTCGATCGCCTTGGTATTCTCTACCTAACCACCTGAGTCGGTTTGGGGTACGGGCGGCTCGAACCTCGCTAGAAGATTTTCTAGGCAGCATAGGATCACCCTCTTCCCGCATACGCGGTCACTATCAGGTCTCAGGATATGTGTGAGGCGGATTTGCCTACCTCACTCCCTACACCCTTGGACGTGGACTACCATCGCCACGCGGAGGCTACCTTCCTGCGTCTCTCCATTGCTTGACTAGTACTAGATCGGTTCGCGCGCTCCACTCGAATCAGTCCGAAGACGTCATCGAGCTTCAGGCGCTTAGCATCACTAGGTTCGTCATGGGCGGTTCTTCGCCGGTTCCGGAATATCAACCGGATGTCCATCGACTACGCCTGTCGGCCTCGCCTTAGGTCCCGACTTACCCAGGGCAGATTAGCTTGACCCTGGAACCCTTGGTTATTCGGCGGACGGGTTTCTCGCCCGTCATTCGCTACTCATGCCTGCATTCTCACTCGTGTGGCCTCCACGGCTGGATCACTCCGCCGCTTCCCTGGCCACACGACGCTCCCCTACCCATCAACACGCTTGGACCGTGGATCCTCAGATGTCACGGCCGGGCAAAGTGTCAATGCCACAGCTTCGGTGGTGTGCTTGAGCCCCGCTACATTGTCGGCGCGGAATCACTTGACCAGTGAGCTATTACGCACTCTTTAAAGGGTGGCTGCTTCTAAGCCAACCTCCTGGTTGTCAATGCAACTCCACATCCTTTCCCACTTAGCACACGCTTAGGGACCTTAGATGGTGGTCTGGGCTGTTTCCCTCTCGACTACGGAGCTTATCCCCCGCAGTCTCACTGCCACGCTCTCACTTACCGGCATTCGGAGTTTGGCTAACGTCAGTAACCTGGTGAGGCCCATTAGCTATCCAGTAGCTCTACCTCCGGTAAGAAACACGTGACGCTGCACCTAAATGCATTTCGGGGAGAACCAGCTATCACGGAGTTTGATTGGCCTTTCACCCCTACCCACAGCTCATCCCCTCAGTTTTCAACCTAAGTGGGTTCGGTCCTCCACGACGTCTTACCGTCGCTTCAACCTGGCCATGGGTAGATCACTCCGCTTCGGGTCTAGACCCAGCGACTAAATCGCCCTATTCGGACTCGCTTTCGCTACGGCTTCCCCACACGGGTTAACCTCGCCACTGAGCACTAACTCGCAGGCTCATTCTTCAAAAGGCACGCTGTCACCCCACAAGGAGGCTCCAACGGATTGTAGGCAAACGGTTTCAGGATCTATTTCACTCCCCTCCCGGGGTACTTTTCACCTTTCCCTCACGGTACTTGTCCGCTATCGGTCACCAGGGAATATTTAGGCTTAGCGGGTGGTCCCGCCAGATTCACACGGGATTTCTCGGGCCCCGTGCTACTTGGGATACTTCTCTGGAGTTCGCGTCATTTCGTCTACGGGGGTCGCACCCTCTGTGCCGGGCCTTTCAATGCCCTTCGACTATAACGCGAATTTTTGACTCCATGTCAGGATGTCAGTCCTGACCGAAAAGTCCCACGACCCCGACCATGCAACGCCTGACAGCTATCACACATGATCGGTTTAGCCTCTTCCGCTTTCGCTCGCCACTACTCACGGAATCGCGGTTGCTTTCTCTTCCTGTGGGTACTGAGATGTTTCACTTCCCCACGTTCCCTCTACCCGCCCTATGTGTTCAGGCGGGAGTGACTGGACTTGCCTCCAGCCGGGTTTCCCCATTCGGAAATCCTCGGATCACAGTCTGGTTATCGACTCCCCGAGGCTTATCGCAGATTCCTACGTCCTTCTTCGGTTCCTGGTGCCAAGGCATCCACCGTTTGCCCTTATAAACTTGAGTTTACAAAGATGCTCGCGTCCACTGTGTAGTTCTCAAGGTACGGGCGGCCCCTCCCCGGTTTCGGTGCCTACCGCTGGTCGCTGTACAACAGCACCGTGCGGCGGTTCATCCGTGGGGAGGGTCCTGGCCGATCTACCGGCCTGAGGTTCAAGCTTTCGCCCGAAGCCCTCAGGACCCAACAACGTGTCAGGCGCCGGCACCCTCTCGATTGCGTTCCACTGCCAGGTCCGAAGACCTGACTTGTACTAGCGACACGAGTCGGTGTCAGCGCCAAATAATCGATGTTCCACCCTTGAGCTCCTGGTGTAGGACATACGCCTACAGACCAGGCTCTGGATCGCTTTCGCGACCAGTGCTCCTTAGAAAGGAGGTGATCCAGCCGCACCTTCCGGTACGGCTACCTTGTTACGACTTAGTCCCAATCGCCAGTCCCACCTTCGACGGCTCCCCCTCAAAGAGTTGGGCCACCGGCTTCGGGTGTTACCGACTTTCGTGACTTGACGGGCGGTGTGTACAAGGCCCGGGAACGTATTCACCGCAGCGTTGCTGATCTGCGATTACTAGCGACTCCGACTTCATGGGGTCGAGTTGCAGACCCCAATCCGAACTGAGACCGGTTTTTTGGGATTCGCTCCACCTCGCGGTTTCGCAGCCCTTTGTACCGGCCATTGTAGCATGCGTGAAGCCCAAGACATAAGGGGCATGATGATTTGACGTCATCCCCACCTTCCTCCGAGTTGACCCCGGCAGTCTCCTATGAGTCCCCACCATTACGTGCTGGCAACATAGAACGAGGGTTGCGCTCGTTGCGGGACTTAACCCAACATCTCACGACACGAGCTGACGACAACCATGCACCACCTGTATGCGAGTGTCCAAAGAGTTCTGCATCTCTGCAGCGTTCTCGCATATGTCAAGCCTTGGTAAGGTTCTTCGCGTTGCATCGAATTAATCCGCATGCTCCGCCGCTTGTGCGGGCCCCCGTCAATTCCTTTGAGTTTTAGCCTTGCGGCCGTACTCCCCAGGCGGGGAACTTAATGCGTTAGCTGCGGCACGGATCTCGTGGAATGAGACCCACACCTAGTTCCCAACGTTTACGGCATGGACTACCAGGGTATCTAATCCTGTTCGCTCCCCATGCTTTCGCTTCTCAGCGTCAGTAGTGGCCCAGAGACCTGCCTTCGCCATCGGTGTTCCTCCTGATATCTGCGCATTTCACCGCTACACCAGGAATTCCAGTCTCCCCTACCACACTCTAGTCTGCCCGTACCCACCGCAAGTTCGAGGTTGAGCCTCGAATTTTCACGGCAGACGCGACAAACCGCCTACAAGCTCTTTACGCCCAATAATTCCGGACAACGCTCGCACCCTACGTATTACCGCGGCTGCTGGCACGTAGTTAGCCGGTGCTTCTTCTGCAGGTACCGTCACTTTCGCTTCTTCCCTGCTGAAAGAGGTTTACAACCCGAAGGCCGTCATCCCTCACGCGGCGTCGCTGCATCAGGCTTTCGCCCATTGTGCAATATTCCCCACTGCTGCCTCCCGTAGGAGTCTGGGCCGTGTCTCAGTCCCAGTGTGGCCGGTCGCCCTCTCAGGCCGGCTACCCGTCGTCGCCTTGGTGAGCCATTACCTCACCAACAAGCTGATAGGCCGCGAGTCCATCCCAGACCGAAAAACTTTCCAGACGATAGCCATGCAGCTTCGTCTCGTATCCGGTATTAGCTCCGGTTTCCCGGGGTTATTCCAGAGTCTGGGGCAGGTTACTCACGTGTTACTCACCCGTTCGCCACTGATCCGGTAGGAGCAAGCTCCCACCTTCACCGTTCGACTTGCATGTGTTAAGCACGCCGCCAGCGTTCGTCCTGAGCCAGGATCAAACTCTCCATTGATGTTTAGCTCGTGATCCGAAGACCACGAAACTGCTACCCAAGAAGGGTTGTTTCACTGACTGAGCAAGAACAACTAGCTATTGCTAGAAATTCATTGTCAACCAAAGGATTTTCGTTCGACGTGACTGCATCCCCAGACCTTTGGCCTGGTTCGCTGCCACCTCGAGACGAGGTAATTGGCATCGATTTTTGACACGCTGTTGAGTTCTCAAGGTTCGGACGCGCACCATCCGCTGACCTTCCGGCCGGCGTTCGGGGCAACCCTTCAAAGTTACTCGCTTCGCTCTTGGGCGTCAAATCCTTGCGCTTCCTGCTGGAAGCGGTGGATTGAGCGCGCTTGGCTCTCCGCGAGGTGTCCCACTGTAGCAGGCTGTCTCTGTTTCCAGAAACTCGCTAGCCGGCGTCCGGCTGTCCTTTCGGACCGCCCAGATGCCCTCCGGCGAACCGGATGCTTTTCTGTGGAGCGCCCACTGTAGCAGCCTCTCGGCCCGCCTCCGACCACCCTTGCGGGCGCTCCGGAGCGTCTGGTTTCCCAGATGCTTTTCGGTGGGGTCTGCCCCGGGACCGGCCTACTTCGCGTGAACGTTCGTTCACCGCGGTGGTGTCCGTTCCTCCCTGTCGGGCTGACGTCGAGAACATTAGACGGGGCTCGCCGCAAAACACAAATCCGCAGGTCAGCGGCCTGCGGACCTCATCGGGCGCGACGACCGGCAGCCAGGGACCTGCGCCCCCGACGCAGGAGCGCCACCCGGCCGTGCAGGAAGTCGGCCTCCTCGAGCACCTGCTCGGGGTCGGCCAGCTTGACGTTGTTGAGCGAGGCGCCGCCGTCGCCGATCGCCCGGCGCGCAGCGTTGCGCGAGTCGACGAGACCCACCGCCACGAGGGCGTCGGTCACCGACATGCCCACCGAGACCTCTCCCCCGGGCAGCTCCCCCGTGGCGTCCTCGAGGGTGTCCGCGTCGAGGGCCGCGATGTCGCCCTTGCCGAAGAGCGCCTCGGAGGCGGCTTGCACCGCCGCGGTGGCTGCGGCCCCGTGCACGAGCGTGGTCACGTCGGCGGCCAGGGTCTTCTGGCACTCCCTCAGGAACGGCTTCTCGGCCAACGACCGCTGCAGCTCGGCGATCTCCTCCGCCGTGCGGTCGGTGAAGACCTTCAGCAGCGTCAGCACCGACGCGTCCTCGGTGTTGATCCAGTACTGGTAGAAGGCGTAGGGGCTGGTCATCTCGGGCGACAGCCAGATGGCGTTGCCCTCGCTCTTGCCGAACTTGTTGCCGGCCGCGTCGGTGAGCAGGGGTGTCGTGAGGAGGTGGACCGACTTCCCCTCGACCCGGTGGATCAGGTCGGCGCCGGCGGTGAGGTTGCCCCACTGGTCCTGCCCACCCGTCTGCAGCGTGCAGCCGTGGTCGCGGAACAGCTGGAGGTAGTCCAGGCCCTGCAGCAGCTGGTAGCTGAACTCGGTGTAGGAGATGCCCTCCTCGGAGCTCAGCCGGGCGGCGACCGCGTCCTTCTTGATCATCTGGTTGACGCGGAAGTGCTTGCCGATGTCACGCAGGAAGTCCAGCGCCGACAGCGGCGCGGTCCAGTCGAGGTTGTTGACGAAGACCGCGGGGTTGTCTCCCTCGACCGTCAGGAACGGGCGCACCTGGCGCTCGATGTTGGCCACCCACTCGGCGGTCTGTTCCTTGCTCTTGAGCACGCGTTCGGACGACGGTCGTGGGTCGCCGATGAGCCCCGTGGAGCCACCGACCAGGCAGATCACCCGGTGCCCGGCCCGTTGCAGGTGTCGCAGCACCACCAGCTGCACGAGGTTGCCGAAGTGCAGCGAGGGAGCGGTGGGGTCGAAGCCGCAGTACGCCGTGATCGGCCCGTCGGCGAGGGCGTCGCGCAGCGCGGACTCGTCGGTGGTCTGGGCCACCAGTCCCCGCCACTGCAGCTCGTCGAGGATGTTGCTCACGGTGGGTCGCTCCTTCGCGTCGCACGACGTGCCGCGCGGTCGCGGCACGAGCACAGCCTGCCCTATGCCGGGTGCCTGCGTGCACGGGACGTGGTTGGTCGATTCGGTGCCGGTCGGTACACCGACACCGTCGGCTCGCCGTCGAGCCAGAACCGCCACGGGTATGCCGCCGCGTCACCGCCCGCTCCCGACACCCCCACGCGCGGACCGGTGCGGATGGCTCGCGCCGGGCTGGGCCGCGCCGGCGCGCGCAGCTCCACCGGTCCTGCCGGGGCACAGGCGTCGAGGCCGGACTGCTCACCGCGCAGCCCGAGGGCGGTCGCGAGCCGGGCCGGTCCCCGCGCCCAGTCTCGCCTGGCCACGCCGGCGCGACGGGAGGCGGCGACGTCGTCCCCCGCCACGACCTCGCCGCCGCGCAGGAGGACGGCGCTCGCCTCGCCCTCGGGTCCGCAGACCAGGTTGGCGCACCAGTGCATGCCGTAGGTGAAGTAGACGTAGAGGTGACCGGCCTCGCCGAACATGACCTCGGTGCGGGGCGTCGGGCCGCGGAACGCGTGCGACCCCGGGTCGGCTGTCCCGGCATACGCCTCCACCTCGGTGAGCCGGACCGTGACTCCCCCGTGCGAGATGGTCGCCCCCAGCAGCGCCGGGGCCACGTCGAGGACGTCCTCCGCGAAGAAGTCCCTCGACAGCCGGCCGCCTAGCTCGAGCGGCGACGGATCTTGTTGCCCAGCCACACCACGGGATCGTAGTGACGGTCGACGACCCGCTCCTTCAGCGGGATCAGCGCGTTGTCGGTGATCTTGATGTGCTCGGGGCAGACCTCGGTGCAGCACTTGGTGATGTTGCAGTAGCCCAGACCGTGCTCCTCCTTGGCCGCGGGGCGCCGGTCGGCGGTGTCGAGCGGGTGCATGTCGAGCTCCGCGACCCGCATGAGGAAGCGCGGCCCGGCGAAGTTGGTCTTGTTGTCCTCGTGGTCCCGGACGACGTGGCAGACGTCCTGGCAGAGGAAGCACTCGATGCACTTGCGGAACTCCTGGCTGCGCTCCACGTCGACCTGCTGCATTCGGTAGTCGCCGGGCTGGAGGTCGGCCGGGGGGCTGAACGCCTGGACCTCCCGTGCCTTCTGGTAGTTGAAGGACACGTCGGTCACGAGGTCGCGCATCACCGGGAAGGTGCGCAGCGGTGTCACCGTGATGACCTGCTCCTCGGTGAAGGTGCTCATCCGCGTCATGCAGAGCAGCCGTGGCTTGCCGTTGATCTCGGCGCTGCACGAGCCGCACTTGCCGGCCTTGCAGTTCCAGCGCACCGCGAGGTCGGGGGCCTGGGTGGCCTGCAGCCGGTGGATGATGTCGAGGACCACCTCCCCCTCGTTGACCTCCACGGTGAAGTCCTGCAGGTCGCCTCCTGCGGCGTCGCCCCGCCACACCTTGAACCTGGCGTCGTAGCTCATGACCGCTCACTCCCGTCCGCACTGCCCTGCTGGGTCGAGGAGCCCCCGCCGTCGAGACGGGCCAGCTCTGGTTCGGTGAGGTACTTGGACAGCTCGGTGCGCTCGAACAGCTCGAGCAGGTCCTGGCGGATCTCGGGGACCGGCTGGCGCCTGAGCTGGACGCCAGCGGACTCGTCGAGGGTGCAGATCAGGTTGACCCCTCTCCACTCGGGGTCCATGCCCGGGAAGTCCTCGCGGGTGTGGCCACCCCGGGACTCCGTGCGCTCGAGGGCGGCCAGCGCGACGCAGCGGCACACGGCCAGCATGTTGCGCAGGTCGAGAGCCAGGTGCCAGCCGGGGTTGAACTGCCGATGTCCCTCCACCCCAACGGATTTCGCTCGCTCATCGAGGTCGTCCAGCATCTCGAGCGCCTCGCGGACCTCCCCCTCCCTGCGGATGATCCCGACCAGGTCGTTCATCTTCTGCTGGAGCTCCTGGTGGAGCGAGTAGGGGTTCTCCGATGCGTCGCGGAACGGCGCCAGAGCCGTCTCGGCCGCTCGGTCGACATCCGAGTCCTGGATCTCCGGGCGCGAATCCCCAAGGGCTGCAATGTATTCCGAGGCACCAACGCCGGCCCTGCGGCCGAAGACCAGCAGATCGGAGAGGCTGTTGCCGCCGAGCCGGTTGGACCCGTGCATGCCGCCCGCGACCTCGCCCGCGGCATACAGGCCCGGCACGGAGGTGGCCGCGGTGTCGGCGTCGACCTCGACGCCACCCATGACGTAGTGGCAGGTGGGGCCCACCTCCATCGGCTCCGCCGTGATGTCGACGTCGGCCAGCTCCTTGAACTGGTGGTGCATCGACGGCAGCCGGCGCCTGATCTCCTCGGCCGGGAGACGGGTGGAGACGTCGAGGAACACCCCGCCGTGCGGCGAGCTGCGGCCCTCCTTCACCTCGTTGTTGATGGCGCGGGCGACCTCGTCACGCGGCAGCAGCTCGGGGGGACGCTTGTTGTTCTCCGGGTCCTTGTACCAGCGGTCCGCCTCCTCCTCGGAGTCGGCGTACTGCCCACGGAAGACGTCCGGGACGTAGTCGAACATGAAGCGCTTGCCCTCGGAGTTGCGCAGCACTCCCCCGTCGCCGCGCACCGACTCGGTGACGAGGATGCCCTTCACGGACGGCGGCCACACCATGCCGGTGGGGTGGAACTGGATGAACTCCATGTTGACCAGGGAGGCACCCGCCCGCAGGGCCAGGGCGTGACCGTCGCCGGTGTACTCCCACGAGTTGCTGGTGACCTTGAACGACTTGCCGATGCCGCCGGTGGCCAGGATGACGGCCGGGGCGGAGAAGAGCACGAACCGACCGGACTCGCGCCAGTAGCCGAACGCACCCGCCACCGCGCCGTCGGCCTTGAGGATGTCGGTGACGGTCAGCTCCGCGAACACCTTGAGCCGGCTCTCGTAGTCGCCGGTCTCGCGGTGGTCGTCCTGCTGCAGGCTGACGATCTTCTGCTGGAGGGTGCGGATCAGCTCGAGACCGGTGCGGTCCCCGACGTGGGCGAGGCGGGGGTACTCGTGGCCACCGAAGTTGCGCTGGCTGATGCGGCCGTCGGGCGTGCGGTCGAAGAGCGCTCCGTAGGTCTCGAGCTCCCACACGCGCATGGGTGCTTCCTTGGCGTGCAGCTCGGCCATCCGCGGGTTGTTGAGGAACTTGCCACCGCGCATCGTGTCGCGGAAGTGGGTCTGCCAGTTGTCCTTCTCGTTGGCGTTGCCCATCGAGGCCGCGATGCCACCCTCGGCCATCACCGTGTGGGCCTTGCCGAAGAGGCTCTTGCAGATGATCGCCGTGCGCAGCCCCTGCTCCCGCGCCTCGATCGCGGCACGCAGACCGGCACCACCCGCCCCGATGACGATGACGTCGTAGTCGTGCCTCTCGAGGTCGGTCACTCGCACTCCTTGGTGGTCTGCCGTGGTCCCGGTCCCGGGCCCGCTGAGCTGGTGGCTGGTGGCTGGTGGCTAGTTGATGATGCGGAAGTCGCCGATCGTCCCCGCCGAGACCAGCGCGATGTACGCGTCGGTCACCACGAGGCTGCCGAGCGTCACCCAGGCGAAGAGCATGTGGCGGGCGTTGAGCTTGCCCACCAACCCCCAGGCCTTGTAGCGCAGCGGGTGCTTGCTGAAGTGGTTGAGCCGCCCGCCGACGATGTTGCGGCAGGAGTGGCAGCCGAGGGTGTAGCACCACAGCAGCACGACGTTGGCCAGCAGGATGAGCGTGCCCAGCCCCAGGCCGAAACCGCCGTCCGCGCCGCGGAACGCGTGCAGCACGTCGTAGGTGTTGATCAGGCTGATGAGCACCGCCGCGTAGAAGAAGTAGCGGTGCAGGTTCTGCATGATGAGCGGGAAGCGGGTCTCACCGGAGTACTCCCGGTGCGCCTCGGGCACCGCGCAGGCCGGGGGCGAGTTCCAGAACGAGCGGTAGTAGGCCTTGCGGTAGTAGTAGCAGGTCAGCCGGAACAACAGCAGGAACGGCAGCGTCAGCGCCGCGAAGGGGATCAGGGCGGG
This sequence comes from Pedococcus bigeumensis, assembly GCF_039531795.1. Taxonomy (NCBI): domain Bacteria; kingdom Bacillati; phylum Actinomycetota; class Actinomycetes; order Micrococcales; family Intrasporangiaceae; genus Pedococcus; species Pedococcus bigeumensis. Next base: position 1,836,972 of record NZ_BAAAQS010000001.1, read on the forward strand.
CCACTCGCCGAACGGCGTGCCGAAGTGCGTCGAGCCGGGCACGCAGGAGGTCGACAGGCACGGGGAGTAGAACGGCGTCAGGTAGCCGTAGTCGGCGACGAAGTAGTCCTTCTGCAGGCTGGCCCGCACCAGGCCGTAGAGCAGCCAGGCCGAGAAGCAGACGAACGTGACGAAGGGCTGGAGCCACCAGCGGTCCTCGCGCAGGGTGCGCGCGGCGATACGGGCCCGGCCGGGGGCGTGGACGCCTCCGCTGAAGGGGACGTTCGACACCTCAGTGGCCCCGGGAGGGGCCGACGCCCTCGTCCTCGGCGTCGGACCACAGCGAGGGGTCGTACTCCTCGTCGGTGATGAAGACGATCTCGCCCGGTGCGCCGGCGCGGTTCTGCGACCCGACCCCGGCTCCCCGCGCCACGAGGTCGACGTCGTCGGCGAGGCGCACCACGTCGTCTCGCAGTCGTTGCACGTCGATGGTGTTGCCGAGCTCCTTCGAGAGCGCGGTCACCGCCCGTCGCAGCCCGGCCACGTGACCTGCAGCCGCTGTGAGGTCGTCGCTGACGCCCATGACACCGTCCCTTCGCAAGGCGGATGCGGGTCGCCTGTGACCCGCATCACGAACCTATCGCGTGCTTCCCGAGATTTCTCGGAAGCGGGCGGACGGGTATGCCGTCAGCGCACCCGGATCGGTTCGCCCGCCCAGGCGCGGGCGGCCGAGACGGCGGCCAGCAGGCGGTCCCGCTGCTCGGCGACCCGGTCCGGGGCGGTGCCGCCGCGCGCGTCGCGGGACGCCAGCGAGCCCTCCACGCTCAGGACGTCGCGGACCCCGGGCACAAGGTGCTCCGAGATGCCGGCGAGGTCGGCGTCGCTGAGGTCCCACAGCTCGATGCCGCGCTCCTCGCAGGCGCGGACGCACGCGCCGGCGACCTCGTGGGCCACGCGGAACGGCACCCCCTCGCGCACCAGCCACTCGGCGATGTCGGTGGCGAGCGAGAAGCCCTGGGGTGCGAGGGAGGCCAGCCGCTCGGTGTCGAAGACCATCGTGGCCACCATGCCGCTGAACGCCGGCAGCAGGACCTCGAGCGTGTCGACGGCGTCGAACACCGGCTCCTTGTCCTCCTGGAGGTCACGGTTGTAGGCCAGCGGCAGGGCCTTGAGGGTCGTGAGCAGACCCGTCAGGTCACCGACGAGGCGACCCGCCTTGCCGCGGGCGAGCTCCGCGACATCGGGGTTCTTCTTCTGCGGCATGATGCTCGACCCGGTCGAGTAGGCGTCGTCGAGGGTGACGAACGAGAACTCCTTGGTCGCCCAGAGCACCACCTCCTCGGCCAGCCGGGAGATGTCGATCGCGGTCATGGCGGAGACGAAGGCGAACTCGGCCACGAAGTCCCGTGACGCGGTGCCGTCGATGGAGTTCTCGACCGAGCCGGTGAAACCCAGGTCGGCGGCCACCGCCTCGGGGTCGAGCCCCAGCGAGGAACCCGCGAGCGCCCCGGACCCGTAGGGCGACACCGCCGCACGGACGTCCCAGTCCTGCAGCCGCTGCACGTCGCGCAGGAGTGGCCAGGCGTGCGCGAGCAGGTGGTGGGCGAGGAGCACAGGCTGGGCGTGCTGGAGGTGGGTGCGCCCCGGCATCGGCACGTCGGCGTGCCGGGTGGCCTGGTCGACCAGGGCGTCGACGACGTCGAGCACCAGCCCGGCGACCGACCGGGCGTGGTCACGCAGGTACATGCGGAAGAGCGTGGCGATCTGGTCGTTGCGCGAGCGACCGGCCCGCAACCGTCCGCCCACGTCCGACCCGGCGCGCTCGATGAGACCGCGCTCGAGGGCGGTGTGGACGTCCTCGTCGTCGTCGGCCGGCAGGAAGGTGCCTGCGGCGACGTCGTCCGAGAGCGTGGCCAACCCGGCCAGCATCGCCTCGAGCGACGCGTCGTCGAGGAGCCCGGCGGCGTGCAGCACCCGGGCGTGGGCGCGAGACCCTGCGATGTCGTACTGCGCGAGCCGCCAGTCGAAGTGGGTGGACTTGCTCAGTGCGGCGAGCGCGTCCGCCGGGCCGCCCGCGAAGCGTCCGCCCCACAGGCTCACCTTGTCGTCGCTCACGCGTTCTCCTCTGTCGTGGCGGCGCGGCCCAGGAGGTCGGTGGCGACCTTCCGGCTGGCGGCGGCGCCGGTGGTGATGACCATGATGGTGTCGTCGCCCGCGATGGTGCCGAGCACCCCGGTCAGGGCGGCGTGGTCGATGGCCGAGGCCAGGTAGTTGGCGGCTCCCGGCGGTGTGCGCAGCACGACCAGGTTGTGGGAGGGCTCGGCCGTGACGAGCAGCTCCTCGCACACGCGGCGCAGGCGCGCGGTCACCTCGGTGCCGTCCGGCGCCGGACGGGCGGTGCGGTCGCCGCCCTCTCCGGGCACGGCATACACCAGGGCGCGCCCGGAGCGGACCTTCACCGCGCCGATCTCGAGCAGGTCCCTCGACAGCGTCGCCTGGGTGACGTCGATGCCGTCCTCGGCGAGCAGGTCGAGCAGCTCGTTCTGCGAGCGCACCTCGGTGCGCCCGAGGATCGCGACGATCCGCTGCTGGCGACCGGTGCGCGTGGCGGCGATGCTCACCGGCTCACGCCCCCTCTGCGCCTTCGAGGAGGAACGACAGCAGCGCCTTCTGGGCGTGCAGGCGGTTCTCCGCCTCGTCCCACACCACCGACTGGGGGCCGTCGATGACCTCGGCCGCCACCTCGAAGCCACGGTAGGCCGGCAGGCAGTGCAGGAAGATCGCGTCGTCGGCCGCCTGCGCCATGAGCGACTGGGTCACGGCGAACGGCACGAAGGGGCTCTGCGCACCCTGTCGGTCGCCCTTCTCGCCCTCCATGCCCATCGAGACCCAGGTGTCGGTGACCACCACGTCGACGGCCGAGACCGCGGCGACCGGGTCGTCCGTCACGAGCACCGAGCCACCCTGGGCGGCGGCGAGCTCCTGTGCCCTGGCCAGGATCGCCGGTTGCGGCTGGTGTCCGCGCGGCGTGCCGATGCGCACGTGCATGCCGGCCAGCGCACACCCCAGCAGGTAGGAGTGGGCCATGTTGTTGGCACCGTCGCCGACGTAGCCGAGGGTGAGACCGGCGAGGGCTCCCTTGTGCTCGAGCACGGTGAGCAGGTCGGCCAGGATCTGGCAGGGGTGGAAGTCGTCGGTCAGGGCGTTGACGACGGGCACACCCGCGTGCGCAGCCATCTCCTCGATCCGGTCCTGGCCGTAGGTGCGCCAGACCACGGCGGCCGACTGCGGCCCGAGGACCCGTGCCGTGTCGGCCACCGACTCACGGGTGCCGATCTGCGCGAGGTTGCCGTCGACGACCAGGGGGTAGCCACCCAGGCCGGTGATGGCGCCCGCGAAGGAGACCTGGGTGCGCAGGGTGGGCTTGTCGAAGACGACGGCCACGGTGCGGGGACCCTCGAGCGGGCGCCGCGAGAAGGGGGCGGCCTTGAGCTCGACGGCCCGGCGCAGGACCAGGGCCTGCTCCTCGGGGGTCAGGTCGTCGTCGCGCAGGAAGTGTCGCAGGGTCATGGCGCGTCCTCGGTGGTCGTGGCGGCGGCATCGAGCAGGCCCGGGAGGGCGTCGACGAAGGAGTCGAGCTCCTCGATGGTGACGACCAGCGGAGGGGCCAGCCGCAGCGCGTCCGGTGCCACCGGGTTGACGATGAATCCCGCGGCACGGGCCAGGGCGGCGACCTGCGCCGCCACGGGCTCGGTGAGCACGATGGCGCGCAACAGCCCGGCTCCCCGCACCTCCGCCACCAGCGGGTGGGCCAGTGCCGTCACCGCGTCGACGAGGTGCTGGCCGGCCTGCGTGGCGTGGTCGAGGAGACCCTCGTTCTCGATGGTCTCGAGCACTGCCAGCCCGGCTGCGGCTGCGAGAGGGTTGCCGCCGAAGGTGCTGCCGTGCTGGCCAGCGGTGAGCAGGCCCGCGACCTCGGAACCGAAGGCGACCAGGGCCCCGATCGGGACTCCCCCACCGAGTCCCTTCGCCAGCGTGATCGCGTCGGGCACCACACCGGCCTGCTGGAACGCGAACCACGTGCCGGTGCGGCCGATCCCCGTCTGGATCTCGTCGAGGACGAGCAGGGCGCCGTGCTGCTGCGTGAGCTCGCGGGCGAGCCGCAGGTATGCCGTGCCCGGGCTCAGCACGCCGGCCTCACCCTGGACCGGCTCGAGCACGACGGCGGCGGTGTCGGAGGTGACGGCGGCGCGCAGGGCGGCCTCGTCGCCGAACGGCACGTGCGTGACCCCGGGGATGAGCGGTTCGAAGGGCTCGCGGTAAGCGAGCTTGTGCGTGAGGGCCAGTGCCCCCGTGGTGCGGCCGTGGAAGGCACCCTCGGCCGCGACGATCCCGCTGCGCCCGGTGCGGCGGCTGAGCTTGATGGCGGCCTCGATGGCCTCGGCGCCGGAGTTGGCGAAGAAGACCGCCGAGCCCTCGGGAGCCCCGGCCAGCGCGACCAGCCGCTCGGCCAGCTCGATCTGTCCCTGTGAGGTGAAGAGGTTCGAGACGTGGATGGCCTCGCCGGCCTGCTTGCTGATGGCGGCGACCAGGGCCGGGTGCCCGTGTCCGAGCGCGTTGACGGCGATGCCGCCGACCAGGTCGAGGTAGCGGTTGCCGTCGACGTCCCAGACGTGGCAGCCGCTGCCGTGCGACAGCACCAGGGGCGGCAGCCCGAAGACCCCCATGACCGAACGCTGGTAGCGCTCCAGGAGCTCGTCGTTGCGCGCGCCCATCAGGACTCCTCGTCCGCGACGATCATGGTGCCGATGCCCTCGGAGGTGAAGACCTCCAGGAGCAGGGAGTGGGGCTGGCGACCGTCGATGACGTGGGCCTGCGGGACCCCGCCCTGCACGGCGCGGATGCACGCCTCGAGCTTGGGGATCATGCCGGCGCCGACCCGCTCCCGCAGCTCCTGCGCCCCCGAGACCGTCAGCGACGAGAGCAGCGAGTCGCGGTCGGGCCAGTCGGCATACACGCCCTCGACGTCGGTGAGCATCACCAGCTTGTGCGCCTTCAGGGCCACCGCGAGCGCCGCCGCGGCGGTGTCGGCGTTGATGTTGAGCACCTGCCCGTCGACGTCGAGGTCGGGGGCGATCGTCGACACCACGGGGATCCGGCCGGCGTCGAGGATGTCCTGGACGGCTCCGGGGTTGACCGTCTCGACGTCACCGACCAGGCCGAGGTCGACCTCCTCACCGTCGACATGGGTGCCGCGACGACGGGCCCCGAACAAGGCGGCGTCCTCTCCCGACAGACCCACGGCCACCGGGCCGTGCTGGTTGAGCAGGCCCACGAGCTCGCGGCCGACCTGGCCCGTGAGCACCATCCGCACCACGTCCATCACCTCCGGGGTGGTGACCCGGAGGCCTCCCCGGAACTCGCTCTGGAGGCCGAGCCGGTCGAGCATGGCGGCGATCTGCGGTCCGCCGCCGTGCACGACGACGGGGCGCAGGCCGGCATACCGCAGGAACGCGACGTCCTGGGCGAACGCGGCCTTGAGGCTGTCGTCGACCATGGCGTTGCCGCCGTACTTGACGACGACGAGCGCGCCCCGGAACTGCTCGAGCCAGGGCAGCGCCTCGACGAGGGTCTGCGCCTTGCCCTGGGCGACGCGCAGGGCCGCCGCGCCGATGTGCCCGCGGACGGTGTTGGTCGACCGCGACGCGGGCGGCGTGGACCCGGTCGGCGTGCGGGGTGTGGCTGCGGGAGTGGTCATGAGGAGTAGGCCGAGTTCTCGTGGACGTAGTCGTGGGTGAGGTCGTTGGTCCAGATCGTGGCTGCCTCGGCACCGGCGTGCAGGTCGACGACGAGGTGCACCTCGCGCGGCGTGAGGTCGACGAGGCTGCGGTCCGCGCCGACTCCCCCGGCCCGGCAGACCTCGACGCCGTTGATGGAGACGTCGAGGGCCTGCGGGTCGAAGGCCGCCTTGGTGGTGCCGACCGCGGCCAGCACCCGTCCCCAGTTGGGGTCGTTGCCGAAGACCGCGCACTTGAAGAGGTTGTTGCGCGCGATCGACCGGGCGACCTCGAGGGCGTCGTCCTCGGAGGCGGCCGTGCGGACCTCGATGGCGATGTCGTGGTGGGCGCCCTCCGCGTCGGCGATGAGCTGGCGGGCCAGGCTCGCGCAGACCTCGGCCACCGCGTGCGTCAGCTGCTCGGTGTCGACCGGCACCCCCGACGCACCGGACGCCAGCAGGACCACCGTGTCGTTGGTGGACTGGCAGCCGTCGGAGTCGATCCGGTCGAAGGTCGCCGCGGTGGCGCGGCGGAGACTGTCGCCGAGCTGGTCGGCGGTCACGACGGCATCCGTCGTGACGACGACGAGCATCGTGGCCAGCGCGGGCGCGAGCATGCCGGCGCCCTTGGCCATCCCCCCGACCGACCAGCCGTCGCGCTCGGCGACCGCCACCTTGTGCACCGTGTCGGTGGTCTTGATGGCGATGGCGGCGTCCGGCCCACCCTCGTCGGACAGCGCGGCGGCGGCGGACTCCACGCCGGCGAGCACCTTGCCCATCGGGAGCAGCTCACCGATCAGGCCGGTCGAGCAGACCACCACGTCGTGGGACGAGACGCCAAGGACCGCGGCGACCTTCTCGGCCGTCGCGTGGGTGTCGGCGAAACCCTGGGCGCCGGTGCACGCGTTGGCGCCGCCGGAGTTCAGGACGACCGCGTCGACCCGTCCGTCGAGCGACGACTGGCGGGACCAGGTCACGGGGGCCGCCTCGACCCGGTTGCTGGTGAAGACGGCAGCACCGTGGTGGTCGGGTCCGTCGTTGACGACGAGGGCGAGGTCGGGTGTGCCACTCGCCTTGATGCCTGCGGTGACCCCGGACGCACGGAACCCGCGGGGAGTCGTCACGCTCATGACGTGGTCCCCCCGAGGCGAGCCGGTGCGGCGGTGTTGCCATCCCGCTTCCAGATCGTCATGGCCTCGTCGGCACGGTCCGCGTCGACGAGGATCCAGTCGGTGTCGTAGGTCGACAGAGCGAGGATGCTGATGCCCTGCTTGGCCAACGGCTCCAGCAGGCCGGAGAGCACCCCGACCGTGGAGAAGTCGAGCGGCCCGGCGATCTCGAAGGCGACCAGCGGACCCTGCACCTTCGTGCCTGACGGCACCGAGTCGTGGGCGCAGACCACCGACGTCTCGCTGTCGGTGTAGGTGATCGAGGCGAGCGGACCGGTCCGCCAGTCCCAGCCCGGCTCCTCCCCGCCGGGCAGGCGGGCGAAGCCCACCTCGACCGCGTGCCGCATCAGGTGCAACGGCAGGCTCATGGCGCCACCCCCGCCGCTGGAAGTCCGGTCGTCTCGGCCAGGCCGAGCGCGAGGTTCATGCACTGCACCGCAGCACCTGCCGTTCCCTTGGTGAGGTTGTCGACCGCAGCCACCGCGACCACGCGCCCGGCGCGTGCATCGACGGTGACCTGGACGTGGACGTTGTTGCTCCCGAGCACGCTCGCCGTCGAGGGCCACTGACCCTCGGGGAGCAGGTGGACGAAGGGTTCGTCGGCATAGGCCTTCTCCCACGCCTCCCGTATGCCGAGGGTGCGGGCGGGTGCGCCGGGGTCCGCTGCGGGCTCGCGCAGGCGCGCGGTGCAGGTCGCCAGGATGCCGCGCGGCATGGGAGCCAGGGTCGGCGTGAACGACACCTGCACGTCGGCCCCGCCCGCGCCGGCGGCCGCGGTGAGGTTCTGCTCGATCTCCGGCGTGTGCCGGTGGGTGCCACCGACCCCGTACGGGGACATCGCACCCATCACCTCGGCGCCGAGCAGGTGCGGCTTGAGCGACTTGCCCGCGCCCGAGGTGCCCGACGCCGCGACGACGACCACGTCCTGCGGAGCCAGCAGCCCCGCGGCGAAGCCCGGGGCGAGCGCGAGCGAGACGGCCGTCGGGTAGCACCCGGGCACGGCGATCCGTCGCGTGCCCAGCAGTGCCTCGCGCTGGCGGCCATCACCCACGGGCAGCTCGGGCAGGCCGTAGGCCCACGCACCGGCATACGGGGTGTCGTAGAAGGTGGTCCACGCCTGCTCGTCACGCAGCCGGAAGTCGGCACCGCAGTCGATGACCGTGACCGAGTCGGGCAGCTGGGCGGCGAGCGCCGCGGAGTGCCCGTGGGGCAGCGCGAGGAGGACGACGTCGTGACCGGCGAGGACGTCAACGGTCGTGTCCTCGACCACCCGCTCGGCCAGCGGGGTCAGGTGCGGGTGCAGGTCACCGAGTCGTCGCCCTGCGCTCGACCCTGCCGTCAACGCCCCGATCTCGACCTCTGGGTGCCCGAGCAGGAGCCGCAGGAGCTCACCGCCGGCGTAACCGCTCGCGCCCGCCACTGCCGCCTTGACCATGTGCATAAACATACACGCTGATGCAGGGTCATGCACACCCGGGCTCGCACGACACCAGGCCAGGCGCGCCCGCGCGACCGGCTAGGGCGCGATCCGCCGCGCCAGCCAGCGTCTCCCCCGCTGGACCAGGGTCCGGCTGCCGGGCCCTGCGGCGACCGGCTGCCCTGTCCGCACGAACCGCGCCATCTTCTGCCCGGCCGGGTGCCCCCAGTCACCGAGGTACTCGTACTTCCAAGGCCCGAACGTCGCGGCCCAGGCGAGGTCGTCCGAGTAGTGCCAGAAGACGTTCTTCTCGTTGAAGAACGGCTTGCCGCGCTTGGAGGGGACCACGAGGTCGATGGGGGTCGACGCCGGCCGCATGAAGAAGGTCGCGTAGAAGGAACCGCCCTCACGCATCGCCGGCGCAAGGCGGTGGAGGCACAGCCGGATGTGGTTGAGGGACACGTGGGTGAACACCGACTGCGCGATCGCGTAGTCGAAGGGCACCCCGAAGTCGACGTCGAACCGGTCGTTGGCGCGCAGGTTGGCCACGGGCACCCGCGCGCGCTGCTCGTCGCTGAGCTCCACGTCGTAGCCCGCCTGGATCAGGCTGTGGTTCGCGTCCACGGCGTAGTAGTGCCCGGGGTCGAGGTAGTCGACGAAGTGGCGTCCCGCGCGGAACGGCCCGCACCCGATGTCGACCATCCGATGGTGCGGCAGCAGCCCCTGGCCGCGCAGGTAGGTCAGCTGGCGCTCGCCGTGGGTGCCCCAGATGCCGCCGATGAAGGCGCGATGCGCGCCCGACTCGATCTCCTCGGGCGTGAACTCGCGCCCGGAGTAGTCCGGCTGCTCCCCAGCGGTCTCAACGCGGTGTTCGATCGTGTCCACTTCGCCTCCTCGTCCGCCGCCACCCTAGTGGTGTCGGCGGCTCCCACGGAGGCGAACTGCAGCCGCGGCCGGAAGGCAGGGTCAGGTCAGCGGGTCGTCCGGCCCCCAGCGCAGCAGACCGAGGGTGCGGTCCGAGTCGGTCAGGCCCTCGGCCGCCCTGGCCCGCAACGACCCGGGAGTGTCGATCCCCGCCCGCACCATGCGTCCGTTCCACTCGTCGAGCTCGCCGCCCGCGATGGCCAGCAACAGCTCGGCCACCACGGCCGGCTCGGTCCACTCGGTGCGGTCCCGGTGCGCGTCCATCGCCTCGGTCATGTCGGTGCGCACGACACCCGGCGCCAGGTCGAAGGCCCGGACGCCGCGGTCGGCGTTGAGCCCCGTGGCGGCGGTCAGCCTCGCCAGCGCACCCTTGCCCACGTTGTAGGCGGTGGCGATGTCGTAGTTCCGGTACGCCGCACCGGAGTTGATGTTGACGATGCGCCCGGCCCCGGCTGCCACCATGTGGGGCAGCACCGCGCGGGTCATGAGGTAGGGACCGCGGAGGTTGACCTCGATGGTCTCCCACCACTGCGCAGGGTCACTGTCCAGCAGCCCGACCTCGCGGTCGATCACGCCGGCGTTGTTGACCAGCAGGTCGACCCGGCCGTGCCGACCGATCACCTCGGCCACCCACCGGTCGACGGCCACCGGGTCGGTGACGGGCGCGACCGCCCGCGAACCCCGCTCGACGGCATACCCGGCGTCCTCCAGGGCGTCGGACAGGTGGTGACCGATGCCGCGCGAGGCGCCGGTCACGATGGCGACGGGGGCGCTCACCGCTGGCTCGCACCGGTGCGTGCGGCTGCCTCGTGGACGGCGCGGTCGCGCAGTGCGCTGACCTCGTCGGTGGTGAGGGTGCGGTCGCTCGCGCGGAAGGTGAGCCGGTAGGCCAGCGACTTGCGCCCCTCGCCGACCTGCTCGCCGTGGTAGACGTCGAACAGCACCACGGACTCCAGGCTCTCGCCGGCCCCCGCGCGCAGGGCCGCCTCGACGTCGGCCGCCGGCACCGGCTCGTCGACCACGAGGGCGACGTCGGTGTGGGCCGGCGGATAGGTCGACAGGGGGCGCGCGTCCATGGGGGTGCCGGTGGCGGCGACGAGCACGTCGACGTCGAGCTCGCCCGCCACGGTGCGCGGCGGCAGTTCCAGCGCGGTGGTCACCTTGGGGTGCAGCTCACCGGCGTGACCCACCACCGTCCCGTCGGCGAGCGCCAGCCGGGCGCAGCGACCCGGGTGCCAGGGCGCCCGGTCGGTCGCACTGACGACCAGGTCGAGTCCGACGGAGCGCCCCACCGCGAGGGCCCAGGCAACGGCGTCGGCCGCCTCGGCCTGCCGCCCCGGCCCCCACGGACCACCTCGCTCCAGCTCACCGGCGGCCGCGTATGCCGCGTGACGCGGCTGTGCGGGCACGGCACCGAGGATGGCCGCGAGGGTGTCGTGGTCCGGCCGCTGCTCGATGCCGGGTACGGGTGCGCTCGTCGGCTCGCTGCCGGCGAGGGTGACCAGGCCGATCTCGTAGACCGCGACGTCTCGCGACCCGCGCGCGACGTTGCGGCGCAGCGTGTCGAGCAGGGTGTCCAGCACCGACGTCCGCATCAGCGGCGCCTCGTCGGACAGCGGGTTGACCAGCCGGATGGCGGCACGACGTTCGTCGGCAGCAGGCAGCCCGAGCCGGTCGAAGAGGGTGGGCGCGACGAACGGGTAGCTCAGCACCTCGACCAGACCCTGGTGGGCCAGGGTCGTGGCGATGACGCGCCGGATCCGCTGGCCGTGGGTCAGCCCTCGCCCGGCCGCCTTCGGCTGCGGCAGGACCGACGGGATCTGGTCGTAGCCGCGCACCCGCGCGACCTCCTCGACCAGCTCGGGGCCGTCGGTGAGGTCGGGTCGCCAGGACGGCGGGAGCACCGCCACCTGGGTGCCCTCGGACGGCGCACCGGCTGGCCCGCTCTCGGCGCCGACCGGCTCCACGACCTCGCACCCGATCGCGCGCAGGGTCGCGAGGACCTCGGCCCGCGGGTACTCCAGCCCGATGTAGCGGGTCGGCAGGGTCGTGTCGAAGTCGAACGGCCCCGCGGCGACCCGCAGGTCGACGTCGGTGACGCCCTCGTCGGGTGTGCCGCCGCCGTGGACGACCAGCAGGTCGACCGCGAGCTGGGCCGCGGCGGCCGTCACCGCGTGGTCGACCCCGCGCTCGAACCGCTTGGACGCCTCGGTGGTGAGCCGGTGGCGGCGCGAGGACCGGGCGACCGTGATCGGGTCGAAGTGGGCCGCCTCGATGAGCACGTTGGTGGTCGTGCCGGTGACCTCCGAGGTGGCACCGCCCATGACACCGGCGATGGCGAGTGGGGTGTCGGCGCCGTCGACGATGAGGAGGTCCTCGGGGTCGAGGAGCCGCTCGACGTCGTCGAGGGTGGTGAGTTTCTCCCCCGCCCGCGCCCGGCGTGTGCCGACCGACCCGGACAACGTGTCGAGGTCGAACGCGTGCAGTGGCTGGCCGAGCAGCATCATCACGTAGTTGGTGACGTCGACGGCCAGCGAGATGGGGCGCATCCCGACCTGGGTCAACCGCTTCTGCATCCAGCGCGGGCTGGCGGCGCTGACGTCGACCCCACGGACCACCCTGGCCACGTAGCGGTCGCAGCCGACGCGGCCTGCGATGGGCGCGTCGTCGGTGAGGTGCACGGCATACCCGTGGTCGTTGGCCTGCGGCACGAGGAGGTCCGGGGCCGCGGCAGGGTCGTGGAAGGCCGCTCCCGTCGACAGGGCGTACTCGCGCGCGATGCCGCGCAGGGAGAAGCAGTACCCACGGTCGGGCGTGACGTTGACCTCGACGACCTCGTCGGCCAGGTCGAGCAGCGCGATGGCGTCGTCACCCGGCTTCAGGCCCGCTGCGGCCTCCGGGCCGAGCAGGTCGGTCAGCACGATGATGCCCGAGTGGTCGTCGCCCAGGCCGAGCTCGGCCTGGCTGCAGATCATGCCGTTGGACACGTGACCGTAGGTCTTGCGTGCCGAGATCTCGAAGCCGCCGGGAAGCACCCCGCCGGGCAGGACGCAGACGACGAGGTCGCCGACGCCGAAGTTGTGCGCCCCACAGACGATCTCCTGCGGCTTGCCCTCGGTGACCTGCTGGCCGTGCTGGCCGACGTCGACGGTGCACCAGTTGATGGTCTTGCCGTTCTTCTGCGGCTCGGGCTCGACGGACAGGACCCGTCCGACGACGATCGGCCCGGAGATGTCACCACCGTGCAGCCCTTCCTCCTCGAGGCCGACCCGCACGAGGGCGGCGGCGATGTCCTCACCGGTGGCGTCCGCGGGGACGTCGGCGAGCTCGCGCAGCCAGGACACGGGCGCGTGCATCAGATCTCCATTCCGAACTGCTGGGAGAAACGCACGTCTCCCTCGACGATGTCGTGCATGTCAGCAACGTTGTGGCGCAGCATGAGCGAGCGCTCGATGCCCAGGCCGAACGCGAAACCGGTGTAGCGGTCGGTGTCGACACCGACCGCGCGCAGCACTCGCTGGTTGACCATGCCGGAGCCACCCAGCTCGATCCAGCCGGTGCCACCGCAGGTGCGGCAGCGCTCGCCGTCGAGCGAGCCCGAGCCACCGCAGATCCAGCACCGGCAGTCGATCTCGGCGCTGGGCTCGGTGAAGGGGAAGTAGTTGGGCCGCAGCCGGGTCACGATGCCCTCGCCGAACAGCCGCTGGACGAATGCGTCGAGGGTGCCCTTGAGGTGGGCCATGGTGATGCCCTCGTCGACGACCAGGCCCTCGAACTGGTGGAACACCGGGGTGTGCGTGGCGTCGAGGTCGTCGGTGCGGAAGACCTTGCCCGGGCACAGGACGTAGATGGGCGGCTCGCGGTCGAGCATGGTGCGCACCTGCACCGGGGAGGTGTGGGTGCGCAGGACCAGGCCGGAGCCGGCCGGCTCGACGAAGAAGGTGTCCTGCTCCTGGCGGGCGGGGTGGTCGGCGGCGATGTTGAGGGCGTCGAAGGTCAGCCACTCCGACTCGACCTCGGGCCCCTCGGCGATCTCCCAGCCCATCGAGACGAAGATGTCCTCGACCCGCTCGGAGACCAGGCTGATCGGGTGCCGCGCACCCAGGGGCCGGCGCGGCACGCGGACCGTGAGGTCGACCGTCTCCTCGACCAGGATGCGCCGGTCACGGTCGGCCTCGAGCTCTGCCTGCCGGGCAGCCAGCGCCTGGGACACCTGTCCCCGCGCCTGGCCCACCCGCTTGCCGGCCTCGGCCTTCGCACTCGGCGGCAGGGCGCCGATCTCACGGTTGGCCAGCGCGAGCGGGCTGCGCTCCCCCTGGTGGGCCAGCCGGGCGGCCTTGAGCTCCTCGAGGGTGCCGGCTGCCGCAATCGCCTGCTGGGCCTGCGCCACGGCCTTCTCGACCTCGGCCGGGTCGAGCGCGGCGACCTCGACGGGGTCGTACTGCTTGTTGGGTCCTGACATCTCTTCCACTCTGCTCGTCAGCTCGTCGGCACGGCACACCGAAGGCGGGCGCCGTGAAGTCTATGGGCCGCACTCCTGCGTCCCGGGGTCCGGGTTCAGCCTTCGGGGGCGAGCGCTGGGTGGCGGAGGTATGCCGCTCGTGCGGCGAGGTGACGCGCGTGGCGGCGTCGCCGGGTGGCCCTCAGTGCAGCGGTGCGACCGCGCCCGAAGGCACGGTAAATCGCTGCAGGGGGTAGCTCACGCGACCACTGTGCCGGGCGCTGCGCGACCGGCGCAACCCGGTTCCACCCGGTGGGCGGCTTCGGTGGCGGCTCCGGTGGGCGGCTCCGGTGGCGGCTCAGGCGAGGTAGTCGGGCGGCTCGGACGGCAGGCTGATCCGGAACCGCGCGCCGCCCTTCTCGCCGTCCTCCACCTGGACCCGGCCACCGTGCGCCTCGACGAGTCCCTTGACGACGTAGAGCCCGAGTCCGGTGCTCCCCCGGCCGGAGCCGTGCCAGAACCGGCTGAAGACGAGGTGGCGGTGGTCCGAGGAGATGCCCTTGCCCTCGTCGGCGACCAGCAGGTCGACACCGACGGCATGGTGGCCCTTGGCCTCGAGGGCGGCCTGCCCGTCGAGGGAGGAGCGCTGGGCCCCGAGGGTGACCACTCCGTCGCCGTGCCGGAAGGCGTTCTCGATGAGGTTGGACAGGATCTGGTCGAGGCGGTCGGGATCGGCCCAGACCTCGGGCAGCTCGTCGGAGACCTCGATCGCGAAGCGGTCGCGGTCAAGGCCCTGCGCCACGGCTCGCTCGACGTGGCGGTTGAAGACGGCCGTCACGTCGATCGGGAGGGGACGGATCTGCAGTCGGCCGGAGTCGATGCGCGAGACGTCCAGCAGCTCGGTGATCAGCCGGGTGACCCGGTCGGCGTCGGCCTCGATGGTCTCGAGCATCAGCCGCTTCTGGTCGTCGGTGAACCGGTCCCAGCGGCGCAGCAGTGTGGACGAGAACCCCTTGACCGACGTGAGTGGAGAACGCAGCTCGTGGGCGACGGTCGAGATGACCGCGGCGTTCTCGGCCTCGGCCCGCCGGCGGTACAACGCGTCGCGCATGAGGATGTTGACCCGGTTGACCGGCTGGTTGCGTCCGGGCCGCAGGTACTTGGCGGTGACCAGCACCTCACGACCGTTGTGGCGGAGCATCAGCAGCTTCTCGCGGTGGCCGGTGCGGATCCGCAGCCCACCCCACGGGTTCGTGACCGTCCACCACGACGTGCCGTCGCTGTCCTGGAGGTCGACAGCCTCGCGGATGTCTGCGCCGACGAGCTCCTCCCGCGGACGCGCGAGGATGCGGGTCGCACGGGTGTTGACGAACAGGATCCGGCCGTCGCCGTCCGCCGCGACCAGGCCGTCCGGGATCAGCTCGGCGGCAACACCGGCGGACTCGTTGTCCATCAGCTTGCCCGGCACGAAGTCCATGCCGCCGACCTTAACGGTTGTGTGCTGCTGCAGACGCGTAGAGGCACACCGTGGCGGCCATCGCGAGGTTGAGCGACTCGGCCTTGCCGTAGATCGGGACGCGGACGACCTCATCGCACAGGTCACGCACCTCGGGCGCCAGGCCCCACGCCTCGTTGCCCATCACCCACGCGTGGGGTGGCGTCAGGTCGACGTCGGGAAGCAGGACCGCGCCGGCTCCGTCGGCCGCGAGCACCCTGGTGCCGGCGGCTCGGAGCCGGGCCACGGTCTCCTCGATCGCCAGGCCGGTCACCAGCGGCAGGTGGAACAGCGAGCCCGCAGTGGACCGCACCACCTTGGGCGAGTGCACGTCGACCGACGCGTCGCTCACGAGCACCGCGTCGGCACCGGCCGCATCGGCACCGCGGATGACCGTGCCCGCGTTGCCCGGGTCTCGCACGTTGGTGAGCAGCACCAGGAGCCGAGGGTCGGCGGCGAGCACCTCGTCGAGCGTGGCGGTGGTCGTGGTGCAGACCGCCCCCAGCCCTTGCGGTGTGGGCGTGTCGCACATCGCCGCGAGCACCTCGTCGCTGACCTCGTGCAGATAGAGGCCGGCCTCGGTCGCCGCCTCGACGATGTCGGCGTGCCGGGACCACGCCGTGGCGGTGACGTAGAGGTCGACCACCTGCTCGGGGTGGTGGACCACCGCCTCGCGCACGGACTGCGGGCCCTCGACGAGGAACCGCCCCGTCCGCAGACGCACGGAACGCCGGGACAGCGCCCGCACCGACTTCACGCGCTCCGCCCCTGGGTTGGTCATCACAGACCTGCTGGACAGGGGTGGCTGGCGGTGGGTCGGCGGGGGCATGTCCCGGCGCTCGGCGGTGCTTTGGTCGATCAGGCCGACGCGGCCGCGGTCTCCGTGGTCGCCGGCACGTTCGCGCGGGCGATCTCGACGAGGGCGCTGAAGGCGGTCTCGTCGCTGACGGCGAGCTCGGCCAGCATGCGACGGTCGACCTCGATCTCCGCGGCCTTGAGGCCCTGGATGAACCGGTTGTAGGTCATGCCGTTCGCGCGGGCCCCGGCGTTGATGCGCTGGATCCACAGGCGACGGAAGTCACCCTTGCGGGCGCGACGGTCACGGTAGGCGTACCCGAGGGAGTGGGTGACCTGTTCCTTGGCCTTGCGGTAGAGCCGCGAACGCTGGCCGCGGTAACCGCTGGCGCGCTCGAGGACGACCCGACGCTTCTTCTGGGCATTGACTGCCCGCTTCACGCGTGCCACGTGAGTTCTCCTTGCTGTGTTGGTCTAGCGTCCGGAACTGCTGTTGCTGAGCCCGGCTGTGCTGGTGGGGGTGGGCTCGGCTCAGCGGCCGAGAAGCTTCTTGACCTTCTTGGCGTCCGGCTTGGACACCTCGACGTCGTTCGCGATCGAGCGGGTGTACTTCGAGGACTTGTGCTCGAGGTAGTGGCGGCCGTTGGTCTGCTCGCGCATGACCTTGCCCTTGCCGGTGATCCGGAACCGCTTCTTGGCACCGGAGTGCGTCTTCATCTTCGGCATGGCTGCCGATCTCCTTGCTGTCGATGCGCTCGCCTCGTGAGGCGACCGACTGTTCGGTGGTTCGTGCGTCTGTTCGGGTCGTGCGGGTGGTGCTCAGGCCTGTTCGGCCGGTGCCTCCGCTGCCGCAGGGGCTGCTTCGGGGGTGGTCTGCGCGGGGCTCTGCTCCGTGGCCTGCGCCTCGACCTGCTCCGGCGCGGCGGACTGCTCAGCACCGGCGGCCGGCTCGGACGAGGTCCGGGCGCGGCGCTGCTCTGCCATCGCCTCGGACTTCTTCTTCGTCGGGGCCAGGACCATGATCATGTTGCGGCCGTCCTGCTTCGGGGCGGACTCCACGGTGCCCAGCTCCAGCACGTCCTCGGCGAGGCGCTGCAGGAGTCGGAACCCCAGCTCGGGACGCGACTGCTCGCGTCCGCGGAACATGATCGTCACCTTGACCTTGTCGCCGCCCTTGAGGAACCGCTCGACGTGGCCCTTCTTGGTGCCGTAGTCGTGCGGGTCGATCTTCGGGCGGAGCTTGATCTCCTTGATGACCGTGTTGACCTGGTTCTTGCGCGCTTCGCGAGCCTTCAGTGCCGCTTCGTACTTGAACTTGCCGAAGTCCATGAGCTTGGCGACCGGAGGCTTGGCCATCGGGGCGACCTCGACGAGGTCGAGGTCAGCTTCGGCGGCCAGACGCAGTGCGTCTTCGACGCGCACGATGCCGACCTGTTCTCCATTGGGGCCAACCAACCGCACCTCGGGTACCCGAATGCGGTCGTTGATGCGAGGTTCGCTGATGTTGGTGCTCCTCTGTCGGAAGTTCACTACCGGGACGGTTCTGCTGGTGAGGTCCCACGCCTGCTGACGTCACCAGTGGCCGCGGCAACGAAGAAAGGCTCCCCGTCGCCGTTGCGCGGGAAGCCTCACCTGTCCGTCACTGGCCCCCGAGGGAGGTATGCCGCGTGGCTCGCGCCCGCGGCCTACGCCTCGGTGACCCCGTGGACCCGGCAACCGTGAGGTTGACGCGGGTGGAAGCAGGTGCTGCTTCTCTTGCACACCGGGCCCGCTGCTGGGCGACCCTCTCAGGTCACCCGACGATGGACACGGCCGGTCGATCTGAAAGGCTACCAGCGTGAGCACCGAATCTCCCAATCCCGTCCCCGCCGCCGACCACGACGTCGTCGGCGGTGTCGTCGCAGGTCACGAGCACGCGCCTGAGCACAGCACTCAGCCGAGCACCGAGCGGACCACCGAGCAGGCGACCCGGGACATCGCGGAGGTGCCGGCGGTCGAGGTCATCACCACCGCCGCCATCCACCTGATGAGTGCCGCCGCCGTCAAGTGCGGGCTCGCCGAGGGCCCCGACGCGGCCGACCACCTCGACCTCGACGAGGCGCGACGGCTGATCTCGGCGCTCGCGGGTCTGGTGACGGCCAGCGCGCCCGATCTCGGCAGCCAGCACGCAGCACCCCTGCGCGACGGGCTGAAGTCGCTGCAGCTGGCGTTCCGCGAGGCCTCGGTGATCCAGGACCCACCCGGACAGGGCCCCGGCGAGAAGCTCACCGGCTCCGTCGTCTGAGCGTTCCCGCGCGGGTCGGGGTCGCGCGGTCGTCCCCCGGGAGGTGACCGCTCAGGCGTCGGCGGTGGCACGAAGCCGGGAGGCCGCCCGCCGCTCGCTGGCGCGCCCCGAGGTGGCTGCAGCGCCCACGAGGGCAACCAGCAGCCCGGCAGCCGCGACCCCGAGGAAGCCCGCCTGCCAGCCCTGGTGGTCGATGGCGAACCCGGCCAGCGGCGCACCCAGCGCCATGCCTCCGGTCATGAAGGACCCGTGCCAGCCCATCGCCTCGCCCCGGGCAGCGCCGGGCACGACGCGGCTGACCTGGTCGACGGTCGCCGTGATCGTCGGGGCGCAGAAGAGGCCGGCGACGAACGACAGGACCGCCAGCGACGCGACGCCGTGGGCGAGGGCCATCGGCGCACTCACCAGCGCCAGCCCACCGAGCAGCCAGAAGGCGGACACCGACTTGTGCAGCCCGCCGTAGACGAGGCCGCCCAGCAGGGAGCCGAAGCCCCACACGGCCAGGACCCACCCGATGGAGGGCTGGGCGTCGAAGTCGCGCAACGCGGCCACGATGGCGATGTCGGTGCCGCCGAGGACCAGGGTCGTGGCGGCTGCGGCGAGGCAGACGACCACGAAGCGGGCCCGGAACCACTCGGCCCGCAGGACGCGTGGCACCTCGGCGGCGACCCCCTCGTCGTCCACCGGCGCCTCGGCCTCGTCGTGCAGCACCGGGTTGGCGAACCACAGCAGCACCCCGGCCAGCACGCCCAGCATCTCGATGGCGAACAGGACCCACTGGGTGGGCCAGACGGTGGCGGCCCAGACCCCGGCCGCCGGACCCACCATGAAGGACAGCTCGACCGCGACCGAGTCGAGCGAGATCGCGGTGCGGCGGTCGTCCTCGTCGACGGCGGCGATGACGGCCTGCCGGATGATCGAGAACGACGGGATCACGAACAGCCCCGCGAGCGCCGCCAGTGCCAGCAGCCACCAGTAGGAGACGAACGGGGCGATCGACCAGCAGACCGCGGCCACGACGATCGACGGGACGACGACGCGACGCAGGCCGCGACGGTCGAGCAGCTTGCCGCGCCAGGGGCCACTGATCGCGATGGCGACCGTCGCCGCGGCCGACACGAGCCCCGCGGCGGCATACGGGCGACCGAGGTGGCTGACGACGTGGAGGGTCAGCACCACGCCACCGGCGAAGATCGGCATGCGCACCAGGAAGCCCAGCACCAGCGCCCGCCGCAGGGCGGCACTGGCGAGGACGCGACGGTAACGGGCGTTGGCGAGCAGCACCTCCCTACTGTCGCACCAGCCACCGACACCGGCCAAACGACTTTTGCTCCTGTCAGAGGACACCGGCTCCTGTCAGAGGACACCGGCTCCTGTCAGAGGACACCGGCTCCTGTCAGAGGACACCGGCTCCTGTCAGAGGACACCGGCTCCTGTCAGAGGACACCGGCTCCTGTCAGAGGACACCGGGCCCTCGCGGGGCGACGGTAGGTTCGTCGGCGTGACGATCTACCACCTGGCCGAGCCCAGGCACTGGGAGGCCGCTGTCGCCGCGGGCTCCTACACGCAGTCCACCCGTGGCCGCACGCTGGAGGAGGAGGGCTTCATCCACTGCTCGTCGGACGCGCAGTGGCCCGTGGTGCGCCGGAGCTTCTACGGCGACCTCGCCGGACCGCTGCTGCTGCTCGAGATCGACGAGGCCGGGCTCGCCGAGCCCCCCGTCATCGAGGTCGGCAACCCGCAGACCGGCGAGACCTACCCCCACCTGTATGCCGCCCTGCCGGTCGACGCGGTCGTGCGCGTCACCGAGCTGCCGGCGCCCCACGGCCGGTAGGTACCGCCGGACCTCCTAGGAGATGGCGAAGGCCAGCCCGTCGATGCGGGCCCGGATCTCGCCGTCGGTGGCCAGTCGCTCCCCCACCGCGGTGGCCACGGCCTGGACCGCGGCCGCATCCAGACCGGGCCGCAGGGTCAGGGAGATCCGCAGGACGCCCTCGCCGGGAGCACCCGGGCCGATCTCGTGGGACAGGACGGCGTCCTGCTCACGGACCGCCGCGGCCACCGAGCGCCGGACGGTGTCGTCCTCGTGGGCCGGCAGCCACGCACGCTGCTGGGCCAGCGCCCACACCATGCTGGGTCGCAGGGCGACCGTGGCGGGCCCCGCGACGTCGACCACCATCACGTCGCAGCGCTCGCTGACGGCCGCCTGGCCGGCACGCGCCGCGGTGACGGGCACCGGCCGCGCCTCGGGGTCCCAGGCTGCGATGGCGGCCATCGACGAGAAGACGGGCAGTGCGCGGGTGCCGTCGGGTGCCACCAGGGTCACGGCGGCCATGTCGGTCTGCTTCTCCACGGCCAACCCGTCCACCCCGCCTGTGCCGGACCGGTCGACGGCGACCGGCTCGGCGACGATGGGCACGAGCAGCCGGGCGGCGCCGAGCGCGGCCATCAGCGCGACCTCGTCCGCGGGGTCGGCGAGCGCGCTCGCCAGTGCCGGGTCGGCTGCACCCGTGTCGTCGTCGAAGCCACTACCGGTGAGCTGCCTGCCGCCGAACGGGGTGCCCGCCGAGTCGTGCGGACCGTGGTCGCTCACGGGCGGCCCGCCACGTCGAGCGCGTCGGGGAGGGTGAACGCCCCGCGGTAGAGCGCCGACCCGACGATCGCCCCCTCGACCCCCTGCGGCACCAGCCCCCGGATCGCCGCGATGTCCTCGAGCGTCGAGACGCCACCCGAGGCCACCACCGGTCGGTCGGTCCGCGCGCAGACGTCGCGGAGCAGGTCGAGGTTCGGGCCCTTGAGCATGCCGTCCTTGTTGACGTCGGTGACGACGTAGCGGGCGCAGCCCTCCCGGTCGAGCCGGTCGAGGGTCTCCCACAGGTCGCCGCCGTCCTGGGTCCAGCCGCGCGCGGCGAGCGTGGTGCCTCGCACGTCGAGCCCGACCGCGACCCGGTCGCCGTGCTCGGCGATCGCGCGGGCCGTCCACTCCGGGTCCTCGAGGGCTGCCGTGCCGAGGTTGACCCGGCGGCACCCGGTGGCCAGTGCGGCGGCGAGGGACTCGGCGTCGCGGATCCCGCCGCTCATCTCCACGCGGATGTCCAGCCGGCCCACGATGTCGGCCAGCAGGTCGCGGTTGGAGCCCCGCCCGAACGCAGCGTCCAGGTCGACGAGGTGCAGCCACTCCGCGCCCTGCTCCTGCCACGCGAGCGCGGCCTCCCACGGGTCGCCGAACTCGCCGCCGCTCCCTGCCACGCCTTGGACGAGCTGGACGGCGCGACCGCCCTGGACGTCGACGGCGGGCAGGAGCTCGAGCCGGGGGGCGCTCATGGGGTGTCCTCGGTGGTCGGTGGGTTGTTCGGCAGCGATGGGGATGGTGATGTCGATGGGGATGTGGCGGGCGGGGTGGGCTCGACCTGCGGTGCCTGGTCGGGCCCCGGCACCTCGGCCGCGGCGTGCCGGCGGCCCTGGAGGTAGAGGTAGCCACCCACCAGCACGAGGGCCAGCAGCACCAGCCCGATCCGCACCGGCCACGAGGCGTCGAGCAGCAGGGTCACGATGAGGGTCCCGAGCGCGGCTCCGACCGTCGTCGCGACCTTCGGCCGGGTCCGACGACGGGTGGTGGAGGTCGTGCGCCGGCGTCGCGTCGAGCTGGCGGACCTGCGCGCCGTCGTCTTCCTGCGCGTCGTGGCCTTGCGGGCGGTGGCCTTCCTGGCGGTCCGTGCTGCGTTGGTGGACTTCCGCGTGGCACTCACAGCGACCGCACCCAGTTCTCCAGCAGGGACAGCCCGGCGTCCCCGGACTTCTCGGGGTGGAACTGGGTCGCGCTGAGGGGTCCGTTCTCGACGGCGGCCACGAACCGGCCACCGTGCTCGGCCCAGGTCACCTTCGGCGCCACGGCGGCGAACGCGCCGGTGGGCTCCTCCAGCGTCCAGGCCTGAACGGCATACGAGTGGACGAAGTAGAAGCGCTCGGACTCGACGCCCGCAAAGAGGACGGAGCCGGCGGCGACGTCGACGTCGGACCAGCCCATGTGGGGCACCACCTCCGCGTGGAGGCGCGACACCGACCCCGGCCACTCCCCCAGTCCTTCCTGGGGGGAGCCGCTCGGCTCGTCGGAACCGTCGAACAGCACCTGCATCCCCACGCAGACGCCCAGCACGGGGCGACCACCCGAGAGCCGCAGGTCGATCACGGCGGGGCCGTTCGCCGCGCGCAGGCCGGCCATGCAGGCGTGGAAGTTGCCGACGCCGGGCACGAACAACCCGTCTGCGCCGAGCGCCGTGGCCCGGTCACCCGTCAGCTCGACCTCTGCGCCGACGTGCTCGAGGGCGCGCACCGCCGAGTGGACGTTGCCGCTGCCGTAGTCGAAGACGACCACCCGGCTCATGAGTTCTCCTCCAGCTCTGAACGATGACGTGCCTGTTCGGCCATCCGGGCGTCGAACCGGGCCACCGACTGTGCGGTCGGCGCCACGACCTGGCCACGCAACCCGACCTTCGGGCCGACCAGGTCGGACCCCGGGAGACCCAGCACCGACAGCAGGTCGGTGAGGATCACGTCGGCCCGCCCGTCGCGGCTCCCCACCACGTCGGCGACGGCGCGTGGGTCGCCACTGCGCCCCGCGGCCGCGAGGAGGTCGGCGGGGCGGGCCAGCTCGAGACCGGGCGCCCGGACGGGCCCGGCGCCGGGCTCCCAGACCAGCCACCGGACGGCGCTGCGCCAGCCGGGACCCTGCACCGTCACGACGGCGCGGCCGTCGATGGTGAAGAACCCGAGCGCACTGCGCAGGCGACGGGGCACGGGTCGCGCCGCGAGCACCGTGACCGCGCCGTCGTAGGGCGGCTCGGCCCGGGACGACGACTCGGTGGGCACGACGGCGGTCCACGGCCTGAGCGGGATGACCTGGCAGGCCACCAACCCCCGGCGCACCCACGTCGACACCGGGCCGGTCTCGCCGCTGACCAGGAGCAGTCCGCGCGCCTCCTGCGCGGGCTGCCACGGGACGCTCACGTGGAGAGGCTGCCCTTCGCGCTGGGTATGCCGCTGACCCGGGGGTCGCGGGCGACCGCAGCGCGCAGGGCGCGTGCCACCGCCTTGAACTGGGCCTCGACGATGTGGTGGGGGTCGCGCCCGGAGAGCACCCGCACGTGCAGGGCGATCCCGGCCCGGCCGGCGAAGGACTCCCAGACGTGGCGGGTGAGGGAACCGACGTAGGTGCCGCCGATCACGACGTACGCCTGGCCCTCGGGCTCACCGGTGTGGACGACGTAGGGGCGCCCGGCCACGTCGACGACGGCGTGCACGAGGGCCTCGTCGAGCGGGACGGTGGCGTCGCCGAAGCGGGAGATGCCCCGCTTGTCGCCCAGCGCCTCACGCAGGGCGTCGCCGAGCACGATGGCCACGTCCTCGACGGTGTGGTGGGCGTCGACGTGCACGTCACCGGTGGCCCTGACCCGCAGGTCGATGAGCGAGTGCTTGGCGAGCGAGGCGAGCATGTGGTCGTAGAACGGGACGCCGGTGGAGATGTCGGACCGACCGGTGCCGTCGAGGTTGAGCTCGAGCTCGACGCTGGACTCCGAGGTCGAGCGGCTCACCGCGACGGTGCGGTCACCGGTCCCGGGGTCGGGGTCGGGGGTCACTGCCTGCTGCGTGCCGTTCTCCTGCGTCCCGTTCTCCTGCGTCACGGCGCGCTCCTGTCCTGCTCAGGTCGGGCGACCTGCGCCATGGCGGCGAGGAACGCACCGGTCTCGGCCGGGGTCCCGGCCGTGACACGAAGATAGTGGGGTATCCCCACGTCGCGGACCAGTACTCCCCGGTCGAGCAGCGCCCGCCACGTCTGCGCGGCGTCGGCGAGCCCACCGAAGAGGACGAAGTTGGCGTCACTGGCGACCGGGGCGAGGCCGAGCTCGGCGAGCTCCACGACGATCCGGTCGCGCTGCTCCTTGATGACCTCGACGGTCGCCAGCATCTCGGGCGCGTGCCGCAGGGCCGCCAGTGCGATCGCCTGGGTGGGCGCTGACAGGTGGTAGGGCAGCCGCACGAGCCGGAGGGCGTCGACCAGTGCCGGGTCGGCGGCGAGGTAGCCGAGCCGGCCGCCGGCGAACGCGAAGGCCTTGCTCATCGTCCGCGTCACGACGAGCCTCGGGCGACCCTCCAGGAGGGTGAGGGCGCTGGGCGTCCCCGGGCGGGCGAACTCCTCGTAGGCCTCGTCGACGACGACGACGGCACGCTCCGCCGCGGCATACACGGCCTCGACGACGTCGAGCCCCAGGGCGGTGCCGGTGGGGTTGTTCGGCGAGCACAGGAACACGATGTGCGGGTCGTGGGCGCGCACCTGGGCAACCGCCGACTCGACGGTCAGGTCGAAGGGCGTGCCGCCCGCTCCGCGCAGACCGTCGACCCACGTGCTGCCGACCGAGCCGCTGATGATCGGGTGCATGGAGTAGGCGGGGGTGAACCCGAGCGCCGTGCGTCCCGGACCACCGAACGCGAGCACCACGTGCTGGAGCACCTCGTTGGAGCCGTTGCCGGCCCACACCTGTGCCGGGTCGACGTGGGTGCCCGACGAGGACAGGTAGGCCGCGAGGGCAGTCCGCAGCTCGGTGAACTCCCGGTCGGGGTAGCGGTTCAGGTCGGGCGCGACGGCAGCCACCGCAGCGGTGATCTCGGCCACGACGGACGGCGGGACCGGGTAGGAGCTCTCGTTGGTGTTGAGCCGGACCGGCACATCGAGCTGCGGTGCGCCGTAAGGCTTCTCACCACGCAGGTCGTCGCGGAGCAGCGCGGTGATGCCACCGTCGTCGGAGGTCTGGGTCATGGTGGCGTCAGCCCTGCCCGAACCGGACCTGGACCGCCTCGCCGTGGGCCGGGAGGTCCTCGGCCTGCGCGAGGGTGACCACGTGGTGGGCCACCTCCTCCAGCGCCGCCTCGGAGTAGGTGACGACGTGCACGCCCCGCAGGAACGACTGCACGGACAGCCCGCTGCTGTGGCAGGCGCAGCCGCCGGTGGGGAGGACGTGGTTGGACCCGGCGACGTAGTCGCCCAGGCTCACCGGCGAGTGCGGGCCGACGAAGATCGCCCCGGCGTTGCGCACCCGCTCGCTGACCGCCGAGGCGTCGGCGACCTGCAGCTCGAGGTGTTCGGCGGCGTAGGCGTTGACGACCGCTAGTCCCGTGTCGAGGTCGTCGACCAGCACGATGCCCGACTGCGGGCCGGTGAGCGCCTCGCGGACCCGCTCGGAGTGCTTCGTGGCGGCGACGCGGTCCTCGAGGTCGGCGCGCACGGCGTCGGCCAGCCGCACCGAGTCGGTCACGAGCACCGAAGCGGCCTGGGGGTCGTGCTCGGCCTGCGACACCAGGTCGGCCGACACGTGGGCGGGCACCGCGGTGTCGTCGGCGAGGATCGCGATCTCGGTCGGGCCGGCCTCGGAGTCGATGCCGATGACGCCCTTGAGGTAGCGCTTGGCCGCGGCGACGTAGATATTCCCCGGTCCGGTGACCAGGCTGACCGGCTCGCACACGACCGGCGCAGCACTGGTGTCGGACGCGTCCTCGAAGCCGAAGGCGAAGGCGGCCACGGCCTGGGCGCCGCCGACGGCATACACCTCGTCGACGCCGAGCAGCGCGCAGGCGGCGAGGACCGTCGGGTGCGGGTAGCCGGTGAAGACCCCCGAGTTGTCGCGCTGGGGCGGGCTGGCCACGGCCAGCGAGCCGACGCCCGCGATCTGGGCGGGGACGACGTTCATGACGACGCTGGAGGGGTAGACCGCGCGACCACCGGGGACGTAGAGACCCACCCGGTCGACCGGCACCCAGCGTTCGCTGACCACGCCACCCGGCACGACGGTGGTGGTCGTGGTGGAGCGTCGCTGGTCCTCGTGCACCAGGCGCACCCGCCGGATCGCCTCGTCGAGCGCGGCCCGCACCTGTGGGTCGAGGTCGGCGAGGGCGGCGCGAAGCACCTCGGAGGGCACCCGCAGGCTGGGCGGCCGGACGCCGTCGAACCGCTCCCCCAGCTCGTAGAGCGCGGTCGCCCCCCGATGACGGACGTCCTCGCAGATCGGCCGGACCGTCTCGACGGCCGCGGCGACGTCGAACTCGGCACGCGGCAGGAGGTGACGCAGCTCGCGGACGCCCAGCTGCCGTCCGCGCAGGTCGATCGTGGAGAGCATGCGCCAAGTCTAGGTGGGGCGCCTGGCGCGTCCCGGGGCGGTCTCAGCCCCCGGTCTCACGCTCACCGTGGAGTCCGGAGTCGGGCACGGTCTGCGCCGCGGGCTGTGACGCAGCCGCCTCGACCACGTCAGGGCCGGGCACGAAGGCGACCTGGACGGGTGCACCCTGCTCGATGGCCGAGGGCGCCCCGGGTGCGGCCGGCGCGACCGGCGTCGCGGGCGCGACGCGCGCGACTGACTCCTCGCTGGTGGTGAAGGTCGCCTCGAGGCTGCCGGCCAGCTCGTCCTTGGGCCACCGCGCGGCGAGCAGCACGAGAATGCCCAGGGTGACGACCGCACAGATGCCGACCGAGGCTGCCGGGGTGGTGCGTTCGGAGATCCAGCCGGCGAACAGGAAGCAGGCCCCGGTGACGCCGACGGAGAGTGCGCCGGCCAGCCCGAACACTCGGCCGCGCATGGCCGTCGGGACGAGCAGGGTGAAGGCCGCCTGCAGCGGCAGCATGTAGCACTGGAGCGCCCCGCAGACGAACCAGGCGGCCCACACCAGCTGCAGTGGCGGCTCGAAGATCGTCGCGAGGAGTGGGAGCGGGGTCAGCAGGGCCAGGCGCAGGACCAGGGAGGACTGTTGCTCGGCCGGCAGCCGACCGATGAGCAGCAGGCCGACGACGGCACCGAGGATCGGCGCGGCCATCAGCAGGCCACCCCAGGTCGACGAGGTGCTGTGCTGGGCGGCGTAGGGCAGCGCCACCGCCTCCGGGGCGGCGATGGCCAGCGCGCTCGCGAGCGACAGGCCCAACATGGACAGCAGGACCCGGCTGGCGCGGATCTGGTGCCACCCCTGGCGCAGGTCGGCGAGCATGTTGAGCAGTGGTGCGTCGTCTGGGGTGACGACGGACTTGGGCGGCTTCACCAAGGTGAGGATCGCCGCCCCGACGACGAACGTGAGCAGGTCGACCAGCAGCGCCTTGGTGTCGCCCATCAGGCTCACGACAGCGCCGCCCATGGCCAGCCCGATGGCTTGGTTCACTTGCGCCGCAAGGGTGCTCAGCCCGAAGGCGCGGGTGTAGAGACGTCGGTCGGGGAAGATGTCCGTGAGCAGCATCTGGCTCGCCGTGATGGCGGGGCCACCGACGAACTCGATCACCCCCACCAGTGCCAAGACCAGCACGAGGGACTGGGTCGTGGCCACCACGACGATGAGCGCGCCGACCAGGAGCGCCCGGATGAGGTGACTGCCGATCAGGCAGATCCGCGGCGGGATCCGGTCGCAGATCGGCGAGAGCAGGGCCCGGCCCAGGACGCTCGGCACCAGCGAGACGGCGAAGGTCGCCGCCGTCGCGAGCGCCGACCCGGTCCAGCTGAACACGACTGCCGCGACCGTGATGCGGGCGATGTAGTCGCCCCAGGTGGACAGCGTCGCGACGGCGAAGACAGGCAGGAAGACCGGTGTGCGGAGCACCTCGGCGAACGAGGGCACCGCGACGGAGTCGTCCCTGCCGGTGGCCATGCGCCCGACCGTACCTTCCTAGGCGGAACCGTAAAAGTTGAACTCTGTCACGGTACGCGCATGTCGGGCCGCCCGCCGGTACGTCTCGGCAAGATCTGCCCCACCACCGGGTTCCCCGCCGAGGATGCGGCTCACGCCATCGGCCACCCGCAGGTCCGACGGCACGCTCTCCACCGGCCGGCCGCGGTAGAGCACCGAGGCGTTGCGCAGGCGGGAGGCGAACGACCACGCGTCACGCAGGGCGGCGGCGTGCTCCTTCTCGATCAGGCCGGCTTCCTCCGCAGCCGCCAGGGCCGGGAGGGTGCTCGTCGTCCGCAGCGCCGGGACCGCGTGGGCGTGTCTCATCTGGATGAGCTGGACGGTCCACTCGACGTCGGACAGTCCCCCGCGGCCGAGCTTGAAGTGGCTCTTCGGGTCGGCGCCGCGCGGCAACCGCTCCGCCTCCATGCGCGCCTTCAGCGTCCTGATCTCCCGGACCTGGGGCTCGGTGAGCCCTCCCTCGGGCCAGCGCAGCGGGTCGATCAGCTCGACGAACCGCTGTCCCAGCTCCTGGTCACCGGCCAGGGGCGCCGCGCGCAGCAACGCCTGGGACTCCCAGGTGAGCGACCAGCGCTCGTAGTAGGCGCGGTAGCTGCCGAGGCTGCGGACGAGGGGTCCGCTCTTGCCCTCGGGTCGCAGGTCGGCGTCCAGCCCCAGCTGCGGGTCGGGACCCGCTGCGGAGAGCAGGCGACGCAGCTCCTGGACCGTCTCGAGGGCCTGTTCCTGCGCTGCCGCCTCGTTCGCACCCTGGTGGGGGTCGTGCACGAAGAGCACGTCGGCGTCGGAGCCGTAGGCCATCTCACCGCCGCCGAGCCGGCCCATCCCGACCACCAGGAGGTCGGTGACCAGCGGCCCACGCGTGGACTCGACGACCTGGATCGCGACCTGCAGCGCGGTCTCGACGAGGGCGGCCGTCAGGTCGGTGAGCGCCGCCCCCACGCCGTTCAGGTCGAGGGCGCCAGACAGGTCGGCCACGGCGATGCGGAAGAGCTCCTGGCGCCGGATGCTGCGCGCCGCCCGCACCGCCTTGTCGGGGTCGGACTGCCGTCCGGCGGCGGCCCGCATCCGGCGGACGAGGTCGTCGCGCGGGATCGGGGTGAGGCCACCGGCGTCGCCAAGGATCGCGACCGACTCAGGGGCGCCGACGAGGAGGTCCGCGGCATACCGGCTGCGGGCGAGGGTGTGCGCCAGCCGCTCCGCCGCCGACCCCTCGTCGCGCAGCAGGCGCAGGTACCAGTGCGTCGAGCCGAGCTCCTCGCTCACCTTGCGGAACGCGAGCAGCCCACCGTCGGGGTCGGCCTCGTCGGCGAACCAGCCGAGCATGACGGGGAGCAGCGTGCGCTGGATGGCCGCGCGGCGGCTGACCCCGGCGGTCAGTACCTCGAGGTGGCGCATGGCGCCCGCCGGGTCACGGAAGCCGAGGGCGGCCAGGCGCTCCTTGGCTGCCTCGGGAGCCAGCCGCGCGTCGCTCGAGCTGAGCCGGGCCACGGCGGCCAGCAGCGGCCGGTAGAAGAGCCGCTCGTGGATCCGCCGGACCTCGCGGGCCTGCTGCTGCCACTGGGTGGTGACCGCCTTGGCGGCGTCGGAGCGGTGCCCGAGCGCCCGTCCGAGGCGGCGCAGGTCGCTGTCGGCGGTCGGCATGAGGTGGGTGCGCCGGAGCCGGAAGAGCTGGATGCGGTGCTCGAGGGTCCGCAGCAGCCGGTAGGACGCGTCGAGGGTGGCTGCGTCGTCGCGCCCCACGTAGCCGCCCCGCGCCAGGGCGTCGAGGGCCTCCAAGGTGGTGCCCGAGCGCAACGAGTCGTCCGAGCGCCCGTGCACGAGCTGGAGCAGCTGGACGCTGAACTCGACGTCGCGCAGCCCACCCGGCCCCAGCTTGAGCTGCCGGGCGGCCTCCCCGGCCGGCACGTGCTGCTCCACGCGGCGACGCATGGCCTGGACGTCCTCGACGAAGTTGTCGCGTGAGGCCGCCTGCCAGACGAGCGGGTTGACGGCGGCGATGTAGGCCGCGCCGAGCTCACGGTCGCCGGCCACGGGGCGGGCCTTGAGCAGGGCCTGGAACTCCCAGGTCTTGGCCCAGCGCTCGTAGTAGGCGCGGTGGCTGTCGATGGTGCGCACCAGCGGGCCGTTCTTGCCCTCGGGGCGCAGGGCCGCGTCGACCGGCCACAAGGTGCCCTGACCGGTGCTGGTCGAGCAGGCTCGCATGAGGTGGGTCGCCAGTCCCGTGGCCGCCGCGATCGCGCTGGCCTCGTCGACGCCCTCCCTCGGCTCGGCCACGAAGATGACGTCGACGTCGCTGACGTAGTTGAGCTCGCGGCCCCCGGTCTTGCCCATGCCGATGACAGCGAAGTCGCACAGCTCGGCCTGCTCCCCCAGCTCGGCACGGGCGATCACGAGCGCGGCCTCGAGCGCCGCCTCGGCCAGGTCGGCGAGCGCCGCCGCCGCCTCGGGCAGGGCTCGCTCGGGCTCCCCCGAGGTGAGGTCGAGGGCCGCGATCGCCAACAGCTGCCGTCGATAGCCGATCCGCAGCGCGTCGTATGCCGTGTGGCTGCCGGGCGCGCTCACTGCAGCCACGAGCTCCTCGACGCGCTCGGTGGGAGTCAGGGGGCGGGCCTGCGCCACGCTGCTCCAATGCTCCGGGTGGGCGACGAGGTGGTCGCCGAGCGCGGTCGACGCGCCCAGTACCGCCAGCAGCCGGTCGCGGGCCGGGCCGCGGTGGCGCAGGGCCGCCACCAGTCCGGCGACCTGCGCGCCGACCCCGGACTCGTCGTCGCGGCGACGCGGGGCGGAGGCGCGCAGTGACTCCATCAGCCGGACCAGGCTGAGGAGGGCGAGATCGGGGTCGGCCACGACGCCGAGGGCGTCGGGGAGGCCGTCGCTGAAGAGGTCGTCGAGCGGGTCGACGAGACCAGCCAGCGCCGGGTCTGCGAGCAGCTGCACGGCACGCGGCGGGTCGGCGAACCCCAGCCGGGCCAACGTGGCCGTCTGCGAGACAAGGCGGCCGGAGGTCACCGGGTCAGCCTAGTTGCTGGCCCGCGGAGGGTCCCGCGGCGGTGTCGGTGCCTCTGTGAGCGCGTCAGAGCCCCGGCAGGTAGCGCTCGAGCTCGAACCGGGTGATCTCGCCGCGGTAGTCGTCCCACTCGGCACGCTTGTTGCGCAGGAAGAAGTCGAACACGTGCTCGCCCAGGGTGTCGGCGACGAGCTCGCTCTTCTCCATCACACGGATGGCCTCGTAGAGCGACGTCGGCAGCGGCTCGATGCCCATCGCCTGGCGCTCCGACGTGGTCAGGCCCCACACGTCGTCCTCGGTCTCGGCAGGCAGGTCGTAGTCCTCCTCGATGCCCTTGAGGCCGGCGGAGAGCATGAGCGCGAAGGCGAGGTAGGGGTTGCACGCGGCGTCGAGGGTGCGGACCTCGACCCGACTGCTCTGACCCTTGGCGGGCTTGTACATCGGGACACGAACCATCGCCGACCGGTTGTTGTGACCCCAGGTCAGGTGGGCCGGCGCCTCGCCGCCACCCCAGAGACGCTTGTAGGAGTTGACCCACTGGTTCGTCACGGCGGTGATCTCCGCGCCATGTCGCAGCAGGCCGGCGATGAACTGCCGGCCGACCTTGCTCAGCTGGTAGGGGGCGCCGGCCTCGTAGAAGGCGTTGCTGTCGCCGTCGAACAGCGACATGTGGGTGTGCATGCCGGAGCCGGGGTGCTCGGCGAACGGCTTGGGCATGAAGGAGGCGAAGATCCCCTGCTCGAGGGCGACCTCCTTGATGACGGTGCGGAAGGTCATGATGTTGTCGGCCGTCGACAGCGCGTCGGCGTAGCGCAGGTCGATCTCGTTCTGGCCGGGGCCGCCCTCGTGGTGGCTGAACTCCACCGAGATCCCCATCGACTCCAGCATCGTGATCGCAGCGCGCCGGAAGTCGTGGCCGGTGCCGTGCGGCACGTGGTCGAAGTAGCCCGCCTGGTCGACCGGCTCCGGGCTCTCCCCCGGCTTGAAGCCGGCCTTGAGGAGGTAGAACTCGATCTCGGGGTGGGTGTAGAAGGTGAAGCCCAGGTCGCTGGCGCGACCCAGCGCCCGCTGGAGGACGTGGCGCGGGTCGGCGTGGCTCGGTGAACCGTCGGGCAGCGTGATGTCGCAGAACATGCGGGCGGTGCCCGGGTTCTCGCCGCGCCACGGGAGCACCTGGAACGTCGCCGGGTCGGGCTTGGCCAGCATGTCCGCCTCGTAGACGCGGGCGAAGCCCTCGATGGCCGAGCCGTCGAAGCCGATGCCCTCGGCGAAGGCCCCCTCCAGCTCGGCGGGGGCGACGGCTACGGACTTGAGGGTCCCGAGCACGTCGGTGAACCACAACCGCACGAAGCGGATGTCGCGCTCCTCGATGGTGCGAAGGACGAACTCCTGCTGACGATCCATGTGTCGGATCTTGCCCTAGTTGTGTTTCCCCGGCGTTACGTGCCACGCGGGGAGTATGAGGTCTCAGTCGGTGGCGCGGCGACGCTGTCGCAGACCGATGCCGAGGTTCACGACGCCGCACGCACCCCATGTCACCGCGAGGGCCACGTACAAGCCGCCAACGCCTTCAGTCGCAGCCGCCAAGCCGTACGCGATCGCCGAGGAAGTCAGCAGGACCCCGCTCAGAATCCACATCCACGCCACCCACCACGCGCGCCCGGGCTTCCCCGCATCCCCCATGGGCAGGATGCTACGACGCGCTATGGGCGTGGGACCTCACCGCCGAAGCCTTCGGCGTGCACCCCGGGCCAAGAACTGCTGGCTCACCCGTTGACGAGCCGGTCTCGACTCGTCAAGCGGCTTGGTGGCCGTGGCGGTCCAGGGGTCGGGTGGTGTGGGTGCGGCCGTCGGGGGCGGTCCAGGTGCAGACGCCGAGTGCGTCCATCTCGACCTGCCAGCCGGCGTGGTGCTTGAACCCGTGGTGGGTCGCGCACAGGGCTTGCAGGTTGGTGACGGTGGTCGGGCCGTCGGGATGTCGGATGACGTGGTCGAGCTGGCACCGGCCGGCGGCGGTGGCGCAGCCGGGGAACCGGCAGGTGCCGTCGCGGGACCGGACGGCGCGCGCGGTCCGCGCGCCGGGGCGGTAGGTGCGCGGGTCCTGCCAGCGGGTCGCGCCGGTGACCGAGTCGCTGCGGGCCAGGCGGAGGGTGACGTCGGGGTCGTGCAGCAGCCCGACCACGTCGGCGGGCAGCAACGACCCGAGCAGGGGCACCTCGGTGTGGCAGGACACGAACCACAGGTCACCGTCGTGGTCGTGCAGGACCCCGTCGTCGAGCTCCTCGCACCCACCCGGGTCCACGTACCCGCCGCCCGGCTCGGGCGACTCGAGGTCCGACGGCTCGTCGAGACACCCCGCAGAGACGCCGAGGTCTGGCCGGCTGGCGTGGCCGCTGTCGATCGGAGCGACCAGCTCGATCGTGGTGCTGATCGTGGCACGTGCTGCGATGAGGTCGCTCAGGGCGTCGACCCGTGCGGCCCCCATCCGCAGGCCCGGGTTAGCCCGGGCGTACTCACCCGCGAGGCCGTCCACGGCACCCCAGATGCGCATCGCCACTGGCGTCGGCAGGTCGGCCACCAGCCGAGTCATACCGATGCACTCCCCCGGCCTCACCCGCACATCGCTGCGGGCCCGCGCCAACCGCGCCCGGTGGGTCGCGTCGTCGGGGGCGCACCGGTCAGCCGCGCGCCGGGCCCGGCGCCGCAACGCCGCACACGAGGTCTGGCTGATCCCGCCCTCGAGCACGCGGGCCTCGAACTCGTGCAACCGCTCCGACGGCGCAGCCGCCGACTCGGCCACCACCGCGTCGACCCGGTACGGCTCCAGGTCACCCGCCCACGCCAACGCCTGCACACCCGGCAACGCACACACCACCCGACGGGCCCGGGCGATCCGGGCCGACATGGTCCGCGGCGACACGTGCAACAACGCCGCCAACGACCCCGCCGCCACCGCGTGACCCGACCACCCCTGACGCCGCCCACCCCCCACCACACCCGCCGCGAACACGTCAGCCGCGTCCAGCTCGGCCCGCTCGTCACACCGCCGAGCCACGGTCTCCACCGCCGCACTCTGCCGGGCCGTCACTGCGCTCACCACCCGCTGCGCCGCCAGCACCACAGCCTCAGCCACCCCCACCGGCAGGTCGGCGATCTCGTCATCCGTCAGGGCGAAGAGCGCACCAGCAAGCACGGCCGGATCGGCCACCTGCACCGCCGCCACGCTCTCGAACATGTGTCCAACCGTACCTCCCGGTACTGACACCCCAACCGGCGTCGGTTGGCAGCACCGGTGGGCGCGGCGGACTACCCCCGCCGAACGCCCACCACCGGGAAAAGGGTTGGGACGAAAAGGGATTGTCAGCTCATTACTCACCGTGACTGGTGCCTCGGTGCCGCCGGAAGTAGCGATGGGCCGTGCCGCAGCTCAGCATTGGACCTAGCCTTGCCCGGTGCCAACCGTGCCGATCTCGGAGTCCACCTCCCGTGTCGTCGCGCTGCCGCGAGTGTGCGTCAAGACAGGCACCCCGACGGGTGACGTGCTGACCATTCGAGGCAGCGCGGCCCCCGCCTGGTCGTGGTTCATGATCGTCTTCGGGTTCCTGCCCTGGCTGGTCGCCAGCATGGCCAGCTCCAAGCGATATGCGATCGAGGTGCCGATGATGGCGTCCGTGTGGCGACGTCACCGCAGTGTCCGTCGGGCCGCCTTCCTCCTCTTCGTCGCGGGGATCGTCCTCGCCATCGTCGCCACTGCCCAAGGTCGCCAGAACTCCGCCATCCTGCTCCTGCCCGCGTTCGCCGGCCTGGCTCTCTATGCCGGCAACGAGTGGTTCAACACGGTCGGCGTCCAGCTCGCGAAGGACGGGACACTGCTGCTCACCCGCGTCCACCCGGACTTCGAGCGGGCGCTGCTGGACCCTCGGCAAGGGGCACGCACCGGAGGGCACGCAGGCGCTTGAGGGCCGGGCGTCAGCCCTTGAGCACCGACATGGCGGCGTTGTGGCCTGGGATCCCGCTGACTCCCCCACCGCGCCGGGCGCCGGCACCGGCGATGCGGACCCTGGGGTGGACCGTCTCGACACCCCACGTGCCGACCTCGGAGTCGCTCTCGGCCCACGGCCACTGCAGCGACCGGTGGAAGATGTTGCCCCCCGGGAGGCCCAGGTCTGCCTCCAGCTCCACGGGGGTGCGCGCCTCCAGGCAGAACGCCCCGCTGGGATCACGCAGGAGGACGTCCTGGATGGGCTCGGCAAGCACCGAGTTGAGCGACTCCAGCGTGCGGGCGAGCGCGAGGTCCTTCGCCGCGTCGTGCTCCTCGCCGGTGCCGCGGAAGAGCCGGGCAGGAAGGTGCAGCCCGAACAACGTCAGCGTCTGCGCATCGGTGGCCGCCAGCTCGGGTCCGAGGATCGACCGGTCCGAGAGGCTGTGGCAGTAGATCTCGCACGGCGGCAGCTGGGGCACGCGCCCGGCGTCAGCGGCGGCATACGCCTCGTCGAGCTGGGTCCAGCCCTCGTTGATGTGGAACGTGCCGGCGAAGGCGGCGGTCGGGTCGACGGAATCGTCGCGCAGCCGCGGGAGCCGCGACAGCAGCATGTTGACCTTCAGCTGGGCGCCCTCGGGCGCCTCCTCGGTGGGCACCGGGTCGGCCCCCGCCGCAGCGAGCAACGAGTTGAGGACGGTCGGGGCGCAGGCCGCGTGGATCGTGGTCGCCCGGACCGACCCGCCGTCGAAGTGCACCTCGCCGTCGGGGTCGAGGGCCAGTACCCGGGTCGAGGTGCGGATCTCGGCGCCCGCCGCGACCGCGGCGCGCGCCAGGCCATCGGTCACCGAGCCCATCCCCCCGACCGGCACGTCCCAGTCGCCCGTGCCGCCGCCGATGAGGTGGTAGAGGAAGCAGACGTTCTGGCGCAGGTCGGCGCCCCCCATCCGCGCGAAGGTGCCGATGAGGGCGTCCGTGGCGACGATCCCGCGCACCGTGTCGTCGGCGAACTGCTCCTCGAGCACCTCGGCCAGCGGGCGGCGCACCAGCGCGTCCCACAGCTCGTCGTCGCCGACGAGACCAGCGACGTCCGCTTCGGCCCGCAACGGCTCGAGCACGGTGGGGAACACCCGCTCGGCCAGGTGCTGGACCCGCCCGTAGAACCGCTGCCACGCGGCATACTCACGCGGGCTTCCGGTGAGCTGCGCGAAGCCGGCCGCGGTCGCGTCGGGGTCGCCGTGGTCGACGAGCAGCCCGCGGGCCGGCTCCGACGGGACCGGGGTGAACGACGAGAACCGGCGCCGGATCAGCCGGACGTCGAGGTCGAGGTCGGTGATGACCTGCCGCGGCAGCAGCGACACGAGGTAGGAGTAGCGCGAGAGGCGCGCGTCCACACCCGGGAACGCCTGCGCTGACACGGCGGCGCCACCGACGTGGTCGGCTGCCTCCAGCACCAGGACGCGGCGGCCTGCGCGCGCGAGGTATGCCGCGGCAGTGAGCCCGTTGTGCCCCGCACCGATGACGACGTCGTCGTAGTCCACCGGGCGAGCCTACGGGGCCCTGCGGGGTGACCTGACGCCACCCTTCGGCCACCCTTCGATGGCGGCAACGAGAGGTCCGAGCCGGGATGACATCTGTCACGGGCGGCGGACGTCAACCGGCATCCGCCCGGATCTGTCCTGCTCAGCCCACTGCCTCCCTGTCGGCAGGTCACGAATGGATAACAAACCGGTTGTGGGGTGATCACATTTCAGACAGGCGGGTCTTCACTGTGAAAGCCAAGGTCACCCGGCGTTCTTGTGGAGCGTCGCGGCCGGGCGCCAGGAGGAGTTCCCACCGATAGAAGGCAGGGTCCACGTGACACACACGGTCCACTCAGGAAGGCGCAGGGCATACAGCCTGGTCGCCATTGGCAGCATGGTGCTTGCCGGCTTCGTCGCCAGCACCGGCTCTGCCGCAGCCGTTCCACCCACGGACAAGGCTGGCGGAAAGATCAAGCACGGCAGCGACAACCTGCGCCCGCCGTTGGCGATCAAGAAGGACGCCATGCGACAGACCGCCCTCCAGCGCAAGCTCAAGGGTGACAAGGCGATGCAGGGTCCGGTGGCCAAGCTCGGCAAGGGTCAGTACGTGGACCTCGCGAACGAGGGCACCGACAAGATCTTCGTCGTGATCGCCGAGTTTGGTGACCAGCAGTACCCCAACCCGATCTTCCAGGGCCCGCCACCGGACGGCAGCACCACGGACGTGACCGGACCGCTGCACAACGAGATCCCGGCGCCGGACCGCAGCGTGGACAACTCCACCCTGTGGCAGCAGAACTACGACCGGGCCCACTACGAAGACATGTACTTCAACCGGATGAAGAAGTACTACGAGACGCAGTCGTCGGGACGCTACTCCGTCGACGGTGCGGTCACCGAGTGGGTCAAGGTCCCCTTCAACGAGGCCCTCTACGGTCGCGACTACTGCGGCGACATCGTCTGCAACACGAGCAAGGCGCTCGTCCGCGACGCCCTGGCCGTGTGGGTCAAGGCGCAGCTGGACAGTGGCCAGACGATGGCCCAGATCCAGGCCTACCTGAAGACCTTCGACCAGCAGGACCGCTACGACATCGACGGTGACGGCGACTTCAACGAGCCCGACGGCGTGATCGACCACTTCCAGATCGTCCACGCCGGTGGCGACCAGGCGGCCGGTGACCCGAACCAGGGCTCCGACGCCATCTGGAGCCACCGCTCCGGGGCGAACATCCAGGCGGGTGGCCCGCTCGGCGTCGGCGTCAACGTCGGCTCCAACGGCGGCATCGTGTCCAGCTCGCTGGTCCCGAACAACCCGACGGGCGTGTGGGTCTACGACTACACGATCCAGCCGGAGAACGGTGGACTCGGTGTGTTCGCGCACGAGTTCGGCCACGACCTCGGTCTGCCCGACCTCTACGACACTTCCGGCAACACCGGGGGGGCCGAGAACAACACCGCCTTCTGGACCCTGATGTCTTCGGGCGCCAACATCGGCGACGGCAGCAACGACGGAATCGGCGATGCCCCGACGGACCTCGGTAACTGGGAGAAGTTCCAGCTCGGCTGGCTCAGCGCCCAGGGCACCACGGGCCCGTTCTACGAGGTGGCCCATGCCGGCCAGAAGTCGACCCACAAGCTGGGCCCGAACACGCCGGCGACCAAGTCACCCCAAGCCGTCTTCGTGGTGCTGCCGGACAAGAAGCGCGTCGATGACGTGGGCGTGCCCGCGTCAGGGACGCAGTTCTTCTACAGCGGCCAGGGCAACGACTTCACGCACACCATGACCAAGACGACCGGGATCACCGCCGGGTCGCTCACGGCCAAGGTCCGCTACAGCACCGAGACCGACTACGACTACGCGTTCCTCGAGGCCTCCACCAACGGCGGCACCTCCTGGACGCCGGTGCTCACCAACCGGTCCAGCACCACGGACCCGAACAGCAACAACCCGTCGCACACCGGGATCACCGGCACGTCGACCGGGTTCGCCACGGGTGCCTACGTCGACCTGACGGCAACCCTGCCGGCCGGCACCAACGCCCTGCGGTGGCGCTACACCACCGACCCGGCGGTGATCGGCTACGGCATCGCCGTCGACGACGTCGCCATCAACGGCACGGTCGTGGGCAACGCCGAGACCGACGAGGGCTGGGTCCTGGACGGCTTCATCCGCACCACCGGAAAGGCCGAGAGCTTCCACTTCAACGCCTACGTGCTGGAGAACCGCCAGTACGACGGCTACGACGCGTCGCTCAAGACGGCCTACAACTTCGGGTTCCTCAACACCAGGCCCGACTGGGTGGAGACCTACCCGTACCAGAACGGGTTGCTCATCAACTACTGGGACGAGTCGTTCGGCGACAACAACGTCGGCGAGCACCCGGGCGGCGGCCTCCTCCTGCCGGTGGATGCCCACCCGCAGTTCAGCCACTGGCCGGACGGCACCCTGATGCGCAACCGGATCCTGGCGTACGACTCGACCTTCGGGCTCGAGCGGACCGACGCGATCACGTTGCACAACAACAGCGTTGCCGGCTCGATCGCCTCCAAGCCGGGAGTGGCGACCTTCGACGACACCAAGTCCTGGTGGTCCAACTCCGACGAGCACGCCGCGACCGGCGCGCACGCCGGTCGCTACCAGCCCGGCTGGTACGGCGTGGACGTGCCCAAGACGGGCACGACCGTGACGGTCAACGGCATCGCCAGCGGTGGTCACCTCAACATCACGGTGGCCCCGAAGTAGGTCCGACAGGTCTGCTGGTCCGCCAGCACACCAAGGGCCCCGTCAGCCAGCAGGCTGACGGGGCCCTTCCGTGGAGCCCTTCCGTGAGGTTGAGCTAGCGCGGCGCCTGGTCGTTGCCCGCCACCGGATCGTCGTGCGGCGCCGGGTCGCCCACTGGCGCCGGGTCGTCCACCGGGGCGTGGTCGCGCGCGCCGTCGACACCTGCGGAGACCGGACCATCGGTCCGCGACGGGTCAGTCACCATGGCCGCGCCGGTGCCCGCATCGGCTGGCAGCTCGTCCGCGCCCGGGCGGTCGCTGGCATCACGGGCGTCGCGATCAGCGTCGGCGCCGGCGTCGGCGCCGGAATCGGCGTCGGCCAGCTCGGGGATGTCCGGGTCGATCTCCTCGTAGCGCCGGTGCAGCTCGGAGGGGTCGGGCTCGAGGCCGATCTCCTCCAGCTCGGACGCCACGGCGGCGACGACGGCGTCCGGGCCCTGTCCCTCCGCCTTCGCCTCCCCACGAAGCTGCGCGGCCACGACCTCGTGCCGTTGCTCCTCGGTCAGCCCGTCCTCCGGGCTGCTCTGCACGACCTCGAAGCTGTCTGCCATCGGTCCTCCTGGGTGTAGTCGAGCTCGGTGGTGTGGAGCTCAGTGGCGTCGCCTCTGGTCGGCGACCTCGTCCGAGTCTGTCCCGACGGGGTATATCGCACCACCGGAGCGGGTTGTCACGCGACCCCGGCCCCAGGGGCAAGGAACCAGGGCCGTTGATGCGGGCCTTGCGTACCGGAGCAGCGCCCGCCGCGCGGGCAACGAAGCAGGGCCCCGGGATCGGTGATCCCGGGGCCCTGCCGTGTCGTGCTCGCACTGACCTCGGTCAGCGCGTCAGGTCACTTGAAGCTGACCTGGACCTGCAGCTGGTTGCCGCCGTCCTCCGACTTGTTGACCTTCATGACCGTGCCCGAGCCGGCAACCTTGACCGAGGACCAAGGGTTGGCTGCGGACCAGTACTTGTTCGGGTCGCTGTCGTCGAAGACCGGGATGGCCGGCTGCGAGGGGACGTTCAGCGCGGTGCCGTTGCGGTGGAAGGTCACCGCGTCGGTGCGCTCGAGCCCGAACGTGGCGTCCCACGGCTGACGCCGGTTGCCCAGCTTCACACCGTCGGCGAACGTCACCGGGGCCGGACGGGCGTCGACCGGGAGCGACTGACCGCCACCGGGGTGACCCGAGGTGTTGTTGTCGGTGAACTGACCGTCGACATACCAGACGAGAAGGCCGTTCTGGTACGGGAACCGCTCCACCCAGTCAGGCTTGGTGTTGCCCCAGCCGAAGTTGTACGGGCCGGTCTTGAGGGTGTTGTCGTAGCCGGTGTAGGTGCGGTTCTCAGCCAGGTAGTAGTGGCTGACGACCTCGGACGTGGAGCCGGTCATGCGGGTGAACCCGTTGGCCGTCCAGCCGTTGGTGCCGCCCTCGACGTCGTCGCTGACGGTGGTGCCGCCCACGGTGACGGCCAGGTCGTCGAGGAACGGGCCCTCGAAGTGCAGGCCGCCGTCGGTGGCGTAGCGGAAGCGGAACTGGACGCTCTTGCCGGCGTACGGCGTGAGGTCCCACGACTTCTGGGCCCACGGGGTGAGGCCGGCGTTGTCGGACGGACCCGAGATCGGCGCTGCCGCGTCCTTCCAGGTCGCGCCACCGTCGGTGCTCACCTCGGCGTACAGGTAGTCGTAGTCCTGCTCGATGTTGTACTGCAGCCAGGCCGAGACCGAACCGCTGGCGGCGTTGGTGAGGTCCACCGTGCGGGTCAGGGTGTTGTTGAGGCTGTCGTTCGCCCCGCCCCACCACTCGTACGAACCCGAGCGCGGAGTGTTGTAGTCGGTCTTGACCGTCTTGTCCGGCAGCGTGACCGCGAGGGCCTGGTACGACGCCTTCCCCTTCGGCTGGTCAGCCGGGTTGAGCTTGACGGTCATGTCCTGGCCGTAGGGCACGGTCTTGTAGTCGAGCCAGCCCAGCTGGAGCTTCTCGAGCGGGCCCATGTAGCCCGGGGTGGTGCCGATCGAGTCGATCCCGTGGTTGAGCCACGAGCCACCGGACATGAGCGTCCAGAAGCCGGTGCCGTTGTCGCCGCCCGCGGTGTCGTAGTAGTCCGGCAGACCGAGGTCGTGACCGAACTCGTGGGTGAAGACACCGAGGCCACCGTTCTCCGGCTCGGTGGTGTAGTCACCGATCCAGATGCCGGAGTTGCCGAGCGGCACACCGCCGAGCTTGGCACCCTCCGGGCCGGTCTTGCCGGCGTCGGTCGAGTAGGCGTACCACCGGTGCGACCAGATGGCGTTGGTGCCCTGGGCACCACCGCCGGCCTCCTCGCCCTCACCGGCGTGGATGGCCTGGAAGTGGTCGATGTAGCCGTCGGGCTCATTGAAGTTGCCGTCGTGGTCCGCGTCGTAGCGGTCGACCTTGTCGAACTGCTTGAGGTACGTCGTGATCTCGGCGTCGCTCTTGCCGGCCGCCTTCTGGGCGTTGTACCAGGCGGTCGCGGTGTCCTTGACGTAGTTCCAGTAACCGTCAGCGTTGTTGCTCTTGCCGTAGCGGGCCTCGTTGTAGGGCACGGTGACCCAGTCGGAGACGTCACCCTTGGCCA
This sequence comes from Pedococcus bigeumensis, assembly GCF_039531795.1. NCBI lineage: Bacteria > Bacillati > Actinomycetota > Actinomycetes > Micrococcales > Intrasporangiaceae > Pedococcus > Pedococcus bigeumensis. The sequence continues at coordinate 1,878,833 of NZ_BAAAQS010000001.1, forward strand.
CGAAGCGACCGTTCGACTGCTTCAGGTAGAAGTCCTTGAACGACTCACCGTCGCCGAACATCATGTCCTGGTAGTGGGCGCGGTTGAAGTCCGCGGTCCAGTACGTCGAGTTGTCGTCGGTGGCGTTGCCGTCCCAGACGCGGTCGGGCGCGGGGATGTTGTTGTGCACCGGCCCCGGCGTGGCGTCGAAGCCGGTCTTGGTCTGCGTGCCGAAGTCGGTGAGGACGGTGAAGATGTCCTCCTCGCGCTCGACCGGGTAGGACACGAAGCGGTCCCGCGCGGCCTTGCTCCCCTTCGGGGCCTTGGCGTTGCCCGCGAGCTTGATGACGCGCTGGCCGCCACGCATCTCGGTGGTGGCCTGACCCTTGACGAGCTTGTCGACCGCCTCCTTGCGGAGGGCGCGTGCGGCGTCCCCCAAGGGGTTGGGCAGGTCGTGCTCCCGGTTGGCAGCCTTGGGCTCCGAGTCCTTGGGCGCGGGGGTCGCCTGCGCAGGAGCGGAAACCAGACTCAGGGTGACAGCCGCGATGGCCGCACCCGAGAGAGCGCTCAGATGACGTCTCTTCACAAATCCTCCAGTTGAAATTGGCGGTCCTTGTTCGGACACACAAGGGCGACCCAAACACGGTTGCGCTACCAGACCAATGGTTCGACGGTTAAGAACTTGGTAAAGAAACCTCTGAACGGTGGAGAAGGGCCCCTCCCCGGGCACGAACTCCGAAGGATCGGTGGCCCAGCGGATCGATGCCCGACAAGACCGGAACTGTCCGGCTCGCCGGAAATGGGAGGACTCCGGGGCTGGCGGTCGAGCTCGTCGCCGGCTCCCGTGGTGCGCGCCCACGTGGTCCGGCCCGTCGGTAGGGTCGTGGCATGAGCGAGCAGCCCCCGAGTTCCGCGCCGGTCCCCGGCACCACCGCCGCAGCCGGAGAGGTCGCCGCGCCCTACGGCACCGGAGCCCAGGCCGCCCCGCAGCGCCGCGTGCGCATCCCCCACCTCCAGGCGATGAAGGAGAGGGGCGAGAAGTGGGCGATGCTCACGGCGTACGACATGTACTCCGCCGAGATCTTCGACGAGGCCGGCATCCCCGTCCTCTTGGTCGGCGACTCGGCCGGCAACAACGTCTACGGCTTCGAGACCACGGTGCCGGTCACGGTCGACCACCTCGTACCCCTGGTCCGGGCGGTCACGTCGGCCGCGAACCACGCGATGGTCGTGGCCGACCTCCCGTTCGGCTCGTACCAGGCCAGTCCGCAGCAGGCCCTGGCCACCGCCACCCGCATGATGAAGGAAGGCCTGGCCCACGCGGTCAAGCTCGAGGGCGGCAAGCCGATGGTGCCCGAGGTCGAGCTGCTGGTGCGCGCCGGCATCCCGGTGATGGGCCACATCGGGTTCACGCCGCAGAGCGAGCACGTCCTCGGTGGCTACCGCGTCCAGGGCCGGGGCGACTCGGGTGACCGCCTCGTCGAGGACGCCGTCGCGCTGGAGAAGGCCGGCTGCTTCGCCATCGTGATGGAGATGGTGCCGGCCCCACTGGCCGCGCGGGTCACCGAGGTGCTGTCCATCCCCACCATCGGCATCGGCGCCGGACCGGACTGCGACGCACAGGTTCTCGTGTGGCAGGACATGGCCGGCCTGCGTGGTGGCAAGGCACCGCGGTTCGTCAAGAAGTACGCCGACCTCCGTGGTGAGCTCGGCCGAGCAGCCGCCGCGTATGCCGCGGACGTCGCCTCGGGCGCGTTCCCGGCTGCGGAGAACTCCTTCCTCGAGTAGGCCGGAACTCCTGCATCGGTAGGACGCGACTCGGGCAATTCACCCGCTAGCGTCCATCGGTGGGTCCCGACCGGATCCGCCCCCACACCGAGGAGGACACCCCGTGCCCCAGCGTCTTCGCACCACCGCACTCGTCAGCGTCACTGCCGCCTGCGCCGCCATCGCCCTGGTGGCGGCCACGCCCGCCTCAGCCACGAAGCCCGGCAGCGGCAGCGCGACCGGCAGCGGGTCGGTCTTCATGGTGAACCCCGTCCAGTCGTCCGGCATCCAGTCGCTGACCGACCAGAAGGACTCCGACGCCGCAGTCCCCCAGAGCGCCTACGCGGTCGTCCCGCTGCGCAACCTCGACGGCTCGGGCTACCTGCGCGGCAAGTGGGCGAACGTCCAGTCCGCTACTGGCACACCGGCATACAGCACGACGAACACGTTCAACTACACCCGCCACCAGGACCAGTTCGAGCAGGTGATGGGCTACTTCTGGGTCAACCAGGCACAGGAGTACCTGCAGTCGCTCGGCTTCGGGTCGACCCTGCCCGGCATCGTCAAGCAGCCCTTCGACGTCAAGATCGACCAGTACGGCGGCGACAACTCGTACCAGACCGACAAGCCCTACCGGATCCGGCTCGGCAAGGGCGGCGTCGACGACGCGGAGGACGCCGAGGTGATCGTCCACGAGTACGGCCACGCCGTGCACGCCTCCCAGGTCCCCGGCTACGGCACCAGCCTGGACGCGGGGTCGATCGGCGAGTCGTTCGGCGACTACCTCGCCGTGTCGGTGGGGCTGGACGCGGCCGGTCAGTACGGCTGGCCGGTGCGTGCCGAGCAGGCCTGCCCGATGGACTGGGACTCGACCTCCTACACCGCTGCGCCGCACTGCATCCGACGGTTCGACACCGGCATGACCGTGCAGACCCGCGAGGGCGAGGTGCACGCCGATGGCCAGATCTGGAGCCAGGCGCTCTGGGAGATCCGGCTCGGCTACGTCGCGATGCACAAGACGACGCGCGACTGGGACACCACCCTCATCGACGCCCAGTTCCGCTTCGCGCCGGGCACGTCGTTCTCGGCCGCGGCCAAGGCGACCTACGACACCGCCCTGGCCCGCGACGGTGCGGCCGCCGCGGCGCTGGTCAAGGCCCGGTTCGCCGCTCGCGGCATCAGCTTCTAGTCCCCGTGCTGCGGCGGTGCACCGCACCGCCGCGGCGCCAGGACGGCATACGCCTGCGCGCAGGCGACGACCTCGTCGAGGCGCACCGACTCGTCGACGGCGTGCGCCTGCACGAGGTCGCCCGGGCCGAACTGCACGGTGGGTATGCCGTGCGCCGCGTAGTGCCGCAGGTCCGATCCGTAGGGTGCACCCTCGACCCGGGGCGCCCGGCCCGACACCGAGGCGGCAGCCGCAAGCATCTCGTCGAGCAGGCCGTGACCGGCCGGGAGCGAGCCGGACGCGAACGCGCCTCCGGGCCAGCTGACCCGCACGGGGTGCGCGGTCAGCCAGGCGTCACCCTCCCCCAGCGTCGCCATCGCGTCCTCGAACGCGCTCCGGGCCGTCTCGAGCGGTTCACCGGGCAGCACGCCGTACCGCCCCTCGGCCACGAGGAGGTCCGGGACGGTGCTCGCCCAGGTGCCCGACCGCACGATGCCGATCGAGATCGGGGCGACGAGGTCGAGGTGGGCGAACTCGGCTGGTGGGTCGACGTTCCGCCTCGCCTCGAGCTCTCGCAGAGCCGCCTGGACGGGCGCGAGGTGGTCGAGGGCGTTCTCCCCCGCGGTGCGGGTCGACCCGTGCGCGGCCCGCCCCTCGACCTCGAGGCGGAAGGTCAACGAGCCCGCGTTGGCCGGGATGACCGCCCCGCCGGTGGGTTCGGCGATGACGCAGGCGCTCGCGGAGTGCCCCGCCCGGAGGGTCGCGAACGCCCCCGCCCCGCCGTCCTCCTCGCCGCTGACCAGGTGCACGGCCAGTGGTCGTGCCAGCACCACCCCGCACGACCTCAACGCACGGACCGCGCCCAGCACCGCCGCCACCCCGCCGAGCATGTCGCAGGCCCCGCGCCCGGTCAGCAGCCCGTCGTCGAGTGCCAGCCGGAACGGGTCGGACCGCCATCGAGCCGGGTCGTCGACCGGGACGACGTCGGTGTGGCCGCACAGCGCGAGGGCGGGCAGCCCTTCGTCGGCGGCTCCGTCAGCGGCTCCGTCAGCGTCTCCGTCCGGGCCCCCTCCGGCGCCGCCGCGCGTGCCCGGCGCGGATGCGCCCGGCCATGTCCCGACGACCCCCACGAGCTCGTCGCGGGTGACCTCCATACCGGGGAAGCCGGCCTGGGCCGACTCTGCTGCGAGGTCGACCTCCCACTCCACGACCTCCAGCCCGAGGTCCCGCAACCTCGTTGCCGCCCAACGCTGGATGGCCGACTCCCCCGGCGAGCCACCCACCGCGGCGCAGGCGACGAGGGCGGCGAGGTCTGCCACCAACGCGTCGACGTCGACGGAGTCGACCAGCCGCCGCTCGAGGTCGTCGAGCTGCTGCGGCGGCAGCCCCGGGGCGGGTGCGGAGGTCTGGGGGGTCGGTCCGGCCATGTCCCGAGACTGTCACGCCCGGGGGCCCCCGGTGCGGGCACCTGTCCGCGCCCAGTCGGCCGCGCGGCATACGGTGGGGCCATGACCCTGCGCATCGGTTACAAGGCCTCCGCCGAGCAGTTCCCCCCTCGAGAGCTGCTCGACTTCGGCGTGCTGGCCGAAGAGGTGGGACTCGACAGCGTCCTCATCTCCGACCACTTCCAGCCGTGGCGCCACGACGGGGGCCACGCCCCCTTCTCACTCGCGTGGCTCGCGGCGCTCGGCGAGCGCACCGAGCGGGTCCAGATCGGCACCTCGGTCATGACGCCCACGTTCCGCTACAACCCGGCGGTGGTGGCCCAGGCGTTCGGCACCCTCGGCTCGATGTACCCCGGTCGGGTCATGCTGGGCATCGGCACCGGGGAGGCACTCAACGAAGTCGTCGTCGGCTCGGTGGACGAGTGGCCCGAGTTCAAGGAGCGGTTCGCGCGGCTGCGGGAGGCCGTCACCCTGATGCGCAAGCTGTGGACCGAGGAGCGGGTCACCTTCGAGGGCGACCACTACCGCGTCGTCGACGCCACCGTCTACGACCGTCCCGAGCAGCCGGTGCCCGTCTACGTCGCCGCCGGCGGCCCCCTCGTGGCCCGGTATGCCGGTCGCTCCGGTGACGGCTTCATCTGCACCTCGGGCAAGGGTGCGGAGCTCTACCGCGACAAGCTGCTGCCCGCTGTGGACGAAGGCCTGGCCAAGTCGGACCGCACCCGCGACGACCTCGACCGGATGATCGAGATCAAGCTGTCGTGGGACCCCGACCGCGAGCAGGCGGTGACGAACTGCCGCTTCTGGGCGCCCTTGTCGCTCACCGCGGAGCAGAAGCACGGCACGAGCGACCCGATCGAGCTGGAGCGGCTCGGCGACGAGCTGTCCGACGAACAGGTGGCCTCGCGCTGGATCGTCTCCGACGACCCGGAGGAGGTGGTCGCCGCTGTGAAGCCCTACGTCGACTGGGGTTTCAACCACCTGGTCTTCCACGGCCCGGGCCAGGACCAGGCCCGCTTCCTCACCACCTTCGCCGACCGGGTCGTGCCCGGGCTGCGCGAGCTCGGCTGACCGGGTTCCCCTGTGCCCCACCCCTATCTAGGCTGGAGGTGTCACGGCGACGGTGCTCGTGACGTGATGGTCCGCGACCAGGACGAGGGTGACCGAGCATGACGGAGATGGAGCCCCGCACCCTGTGGTCGGAGGTGTCCGGCGGGCCGGGCGCGGCGACGGCGTACCAGCGCCGGTTCGACGACCTGGCGGCGCAAGGCATGGACATCCACGGCGAGGCCGCGTTCGTCGCCTCGGTGCTGTCACCTCCGGCCCGCGTGCTGGACGCCGGGTGTGGCACCGGCCGAGTCGCCATCCAGCTCACCGCGTTGGGCTACCACTGCGTGGGGGTCGACGCCGACGCCGCGATGATCGAGGTCGCCGAGCAGCGGGACCCGTCGACCACCTGGGTGCGGCAGGACCTCAGCCGGCTCCAGCTCCGCTCGCAGGCCTTCGAGCTCGTCGTGCTGGCCGGCAACGTCATCCCCCTGCTGGCCCCCGGCACCCTCCTCGCCACCGTGCAGCGGCTCGCCGCCCACCTGCAGCCCGGTGGTCTGGTCGTCGCCGGCTTCGGGCTCGATGCCGCCCACCTGCCCGAAGGGTGTCCGGTCACGCCGCTGGAGGACTACGACCGGGCCTGCGAGGTCGCGGAGCTCAGCCTGTTGCGCCGGTACGGCACCTGGGACCGTGCGGCCTGGCGACCGGGCTCCGGCTACGCCGTCTCGGTCCACCGCCTCGACGACTGAGGACCGCGCGCCGCCTCGACGCCTGGGGACCGCGAGGGGAGCTCAGTCCTCGGAGCGGCCTTCCTCCCAGGCCTTGTCCTCGGCGTCCCACTTCTCGGTGCGCTCGCGCGCGGTCTGCAGCGCGTTGGCCGCCTCTTCCTGCGAGTCGTAGGGACCCATCAGGTCGTCCCCCTGGCTCTTGTTGTCGTCGCTCTCGACCTGACCGCTGCTGACGTTGTACCAGTAAGCCATGGGGTGCCCTCCAACTCGACGGATCTGCGTACGTCCCTAGACTCCACCGTATGCCGTTGACCTACGCAAGCGTGGCGCCGGGCGTGGTCTCCCCACGCCGGCCGGTGCCCGCCTCGATCGCGCGGCCCGAGTACGTCGACCGGCCCGCTCCGGCACGCGACACCGGGTCCGAGGTCAAGGACCCCGAGACCATCGAGCGGATGCGCGTGGCGGGACGCATCGCTGCGCAGGCCATGGCGGCCGCCGCCGCGGTCATCGCGCCCGGGGTCACCACGGACGAGATCGACCGGGTCGGCCACGAGTTCCTCCTCGACCACGGCGCCTACCCCTCGACGCTGGGCTACAAGGGGTTCCCCAAGTCGCTGTGCACCTCCGTGAACGAAGTCGTCTGCCACGGCATCCCCGACGACCGCCCGCTCGAGGACGGCGACATCGTCAACATCGACATCACCGCCTTCATCGGCGGCGTGCACGGCGACACCGACGCCACCTACCTCTGCGGTGACGTCGACGAGGAGTCGCGACAGCTGGTCGACCGCACGCGCGAGGCGATGATGCGCGGCATCAAGGCCGCCATCCCCGGTCGCGAGATCAACGTGATCGGGCGGGTGATCCAGAGCTACGCGCGGCGCTTCGGCTACGGCGTCGTCCGTGACTTCACCGGGCACGGGATCGGCCGCACGTTCCACAGCGGCCTGGTCATCCCCCACTACGACGCGGCGCCCTCCTACAACACCGTGATCGAGCCCGGCATGACGTTCACGATCGAACCGATGCTCAACCTCGGCACCCCCGAGTGGGAGATGTGGGACGACGGGTGGACAGTCGTGACGGCAGACCGCCGACGTTCGGCACAGTTCGAGCACACGATCCTGATCACCGAGACCGGCAACGAGATCCTCACGCTGGCATAGCCCGGCGACACCGCAAGGAAGGCGGACCGATGGCGAAGGAAGCCAAGCAGGCCAAGCACGGACTCCCGTTGGGGATCGACGTGGGAGGCAGCGGCATCAAGGGTGCGCCCGTCGACCTCTCGACAGGCGCCTTCGCGGCCAAGCGGATGCGGATCGACACCCCCATGCCTTCGACACCCGAGGCCGTCGCCGCGGTGATCAACCAGATCGTCGACCACTTCGAGGATGTCCGGGGTGACTCCCCGATCGGCGTGACCATCCCCGGGGTGGTGACCCACGGCATGGTCAGGTCCGCCGCCAACATCGACAAGTCGTGGCTCGACTTCGATGCCGAGCCGATGCTGGAGGAGGTGCTGGGCCACGACATCGTGCTGGTCAACGACGCCGACGCCGCGGGGGTCGCCGAGCTCTACTACGGCGCCGCCAAGGGCCAGAAGGGCCTGGTGGTGCTCACCACCCTGGGCACCGGCATCGGCACGGCGCTGATCTACGACGGTGTGCTCATCCCGAACTCCGAGCTCGGCCACCTCGAGATCGACGGCTTCGACGCCGAGTCGCGCGCGGCCTCCTCGATCAAGGACAAGGAGGGCCTGTCCTACCCCGTCTGGGCGGAGCGGCTGCAGCGCTACTACAGCCACCTCGAGGCCCTGCTGTGGCCGGACCTCATCGTGGTCGGTGGCGGGGTCTCGAAGGACGCCGAGAAGTTCCTGCCACTGCTCAAGCTCAAGACCCCCATCGTGCCCGCCACCCTCGAGAACAAGGCGGGCATCATCGGGGCCGCCCACCTCGCCGCCCACAAGTAGCAGCGAGCCAGGAGGGCGGCGGCGGATCCGAACGACAGGGCGCGCAGCCGAGCCAGGGACTCAGCGCATGGCGACGAGGTCCTGCAGGAGCAGGGCCTGGCGCCGGCGGAACAGGTCGGCACCCAGGCGCGTCCCGACCACGAGCGCCACGACACCCAGCACGGGACCGAGCACCAGGGCGGCCCACGACGCCCAGTCCACGCCCAGGTATGCCGCGACCGCGAGCCCGAGCGCGGGGAGTGACAGCGTCCACACGGCGACCCCGCAGACGGCCTGGACACCGAGCGTCACCCCGACCGATCCCGGGCGGCTGGTGAACGGGTTCTCGCCGGGTGCCGGCACGGCATACTGCTTCACCGCGCTGGTGACGCAGGCCACCGCGAAACCGTTGAGCGCCAACGCAACTGCCGTGCCGAAGGTTGCTGGCAACATACGCCACGGTGCACCCAACGCGGGTCCGAGCAGGCAGTACGCGGGCACGCAGACCGCGGCCATCAGCCCCGAGGGAAAGAGGCGGCCGAGCCGGTCACTGACGCCGTCGACGCCCGACGCGACGTGCAGCCAGAAGGCCGTGGAGTCGTAACCCACGTCGTTGTGCTGACCCCAGCCGATCAGGTATGCAGACGCGAGCGGCATCGCCAGGAGGGCCAGGTCGGACCCCGAGCCGACCCCGGGGATCAGCAGCCCCGCAGGCAGCAGGATGGTCATGATCGCGGGGACGTTGAACCGGGGGTCGCGGACCCAGTAGGTGCCCGCCCGCGCCGCGATCGCACCCATCGGCGTCGCCGGGAGCCGGCCGAACAGCCCGAGGCCGGCCGAGACCTTGCCGCCGTCCGCGGAGGCCGACCGCGGGTTGCGCAGGACGGAGACGAGGAGCCGTTCCCAGACCACGAGCAGGATGAGGACCAGGCATGCAGCCAGGGCGAGGTGCGCCAGGCCCGTGCTCCACTCCCCCAGCACGAAGTCTCCGGCCGGCGCCCAGGCCCAGCCCAGGGGTGTCCAGGCGAGCACCGCCGCCGCGCTGTCGAGGGTCGTGCGGTCGATGCCCCCGTCGGACAGGCCACCGACGAGCGGTCCCGCGACGACGAACACCAGCAGGCCACCGACGCCGGCCACGTCGCGTCCGCGCCGGGTGGCGAGCACCGCAGCCGCGGCGGCCGTGACGATCCGGCTGAGCAGGACGCAGGTGAGCAGCCCGAGGAGCCCACCGACGAGCGCGGCCAGCGTCGCGACAACGGACCGTGACCCAGCGACAACCGTCCCGAGCACGAGCAGCACCGTGGCCACGCCGGGCAGCCCGACCAGGGCGGTGAGGACCAGCCCGACGGCCAGCGTCCGCTCCCGGACGGCGAAGGTCGCGAACCGCGTCGGATCGAGGGTGGGGTCGACACCGAAGAGGATGATCGGCAGCAGCGACCAGCCGACCACCAGCCCCGAGCCCGCCACCACGACGACGGCACGGGCCAGGTCGAGGTCGCCCTGCGCGCGCAGGGCCATCATCCCGGCGAGGACGAGCACGACGAACCCACCGCCGTAGATCACGCCGATCACCATCCCGACGACGGCGGCGACGCTGCGCCGCAAGCCGTTGCGGAGCAGGTGGAGCTTCAGTCGGACGAGGTGCGCAACCACGCCAGCCCCTCCACGGTGGTGCTGCCGCCGACGAGGTCGAGGAAGCGGTCCTCCAGGCTCGCGCCGGCCCGCACGTCGTCGAGCGTGCCCGAGGCGCGCACCACGCCGGCGGCGATGATCGCCACATCGGTGCAGATGCGCTCGACGAGGTCCATCACGTGGCTGGAGAGGACGACGGTCCCGCCGTTGGCCGCGAAGTCCTCGAGGATGCCCCGGATGGTGCGGGCCGAGACCGGGTCGACGGCCTCGAACGGCTCATCCAGGACCAGCAGCCGGGGGGCGTGGATGAGGGCGCACGCGAGGGTGATCTTCTTGGTCATGCCCGCCGAGTAGTCGATGACCAGCTTCTCCCTGGCGTCGGTCAGCCCCAGGGCCGCGAGGAGCTCGGCGGTACGCTCCGCGACGAGGCGGCGGTCCATCCCACGCAACAGGCCGGCATACGTCACGAGCTGCTGCCCGGTGAGGCGGTCGAAGAGGCGCAGGCCGTCCGGGAGGATGCCGATCTGCGACTTGGCGGCGACGGGGTCGGCCCACACGTCGACGCCGAGCACGTGGGCCGTGCCGGAGTCGGGGCGCAGCAGCCCCGTGGCCATGGAGAGCGTCGTGGTCTTGCCGGCCCCGTTGGGACCCACGAGGCCGTAGAACGAGCCCCTGGGCACGTCGAGGTCGAGACTGTCGACTGCGGTGGTCTGGCCGAAGCGCTTGGTCAGCCCGCGCAGGCCCAGCGCGACCTCGGGCGGTCGCGTGGTCACGGGCGGCGCCCCTGCGGCTGGCTCGGTCGTGGTCTGCGAGTCCGACATGGGACGACGCTAACCCGTCACCGCTGTCTTGCGACGAGCATTGCCTTCTTCGGCACGTTCTTCTCCACCGTGTAGCGGCGCGGCTTCTCCGGGTCGTGCTCGGCGTAACCCATCTTCTCCAGGCGCATGAGCACCACCGGACACTGCGCGCAACGCGGCTTGTCCTTGCAGCACTTCTTCTTCGCCTTGGCGACCTTGGCACCCTTGGGGACCTTGGAGTTCTTGGGCACGAATCGAGAGTAGGTGAGGCTATCCTAAGAACCAAATCCGGCCCGTCGGCGACCGACCGCCCGACCTGGGTCAGCCGGCGTCGAACTCCTCCGGCGCTCCCCCGGCGAGGTCGTGGATCCGGGTCTCCTTCGATCCGAGGTTCGCCGCCTGCGTGAGGTAGAGCGTCCGCCCTGCGGCGTTGAGCAGCCCGTCGTGCACCGGGATCGCGTGCGGAGCCGCCAGGCGCCGCAGGAAGGCGGTCATCTCGCGGCTGCGCGCCCACGGGGCGTTGAGCGGGAACGCCAGCACGTCGACGCCCTCCGGTTCGGCATCCAAGGAGTCGCCGGGGTGGAAGAAGGTGGGCTCGCCGTCGGCACTGATCCGCATCCCGGTGTTGTGGATCCTGGGGATCTCCTCGTGGATGAGGGCATGCAGCTCCCCCACGCCCTGCACCGTCACCGCGCCGACCGTGGCCGTGTCACCCGCGGCGAAGGCGGTGACGTCGATGCCCTTGTCCCGCAGGATCGTCGCGGTGTCTGGGTCGGTGACGACCTGCGCGCCGGCGTTGGCCCGCAACAGGTCGGGGAGCCGGTCCTGGTCGAGGTGGTCCGGGTGCTGGTGGGTCACCAGCACCGCGTCGAGGTCGCGCAGCTCCTGGGCTGCCGGTGACCACGCACCAGGGTCGAGCAGGAGGCGGGTGTCCGCAATCTCCACGAGCAGGCTGGCATGTCCGAGGTGGGTGATTCGCATGACCTCACCGTAGGCACAAACCGCCCGACCCGGCACCACTCGCGGCCGCACTCTCCCGTGACGGCGCTAGGAGACTGCGGACCTGTACCCCGCCACGCGCTCGACGTACGAGAAGGCGTTCGAACGTATCGCGGCGCGCTCGGCGTCCGTGGTCTCGCGCCGGACCTTGGCGGGGAGGCCCATGACCAAGGAGTGGGGTGGGATGGAGGACCCCTCGGGAACCATCGCCCCCGCCCCGACGATCGACCCTTCCCCGATGCTGGCGCCATTGAGGACGACCGCACCCATCCCGATCAGCACGTTGTCGTCGACGAGACACCCGTGGAGCACCGCGTTGTGGCCCACCGTGACGCCAGCCCCGAGGCGTAGTGGAATCCCGCGATCGGCGTGCAGGACGCAGCCGTCCTGCACGTTGCTTCCGGCACCGATCGTGATCGCCTCGCCGTCGGCCCGGATGACCGCCGAGAACCACACGCTGCTGTTCTCAGCCATCGATGCAGAGCCGATCACGGTGGCATTCGGCGCGACCCATGCGGACTCGTGGATCTGCGGCGTCCGGTCGGGCAAGGAGATCAGCATGGCGCCCCGTCTCAGGTCTGGTCGGTTTCCACGAGCACGACGCACAAGGTGCGCGGCCCGTGCACGCCCTCGACGCGGTCGAGCTCGATGTCGCTCGTCGCTGACGGGCCGCTGATGAAGGTGATCGGCCGTTCGCCCGCCAACCGCGACAACATCTCGGGGACGGAGGCCACGACCTGGTCGGTGCGCACGACACACACGTGGAGATCAGGGATGAGCGTGATCGCGCGACGCCCTTGGTCCGGTGACGCGTCGAGGGCGATGGTGCCGGTCTCGGCACACGCCACCGTCGCGGCGGTGAGCACCGCGGCATACCTGTCGAGCTCTTGTGCCCCGAGGCCCTCGTGGTCGGGCTCGGCACCCGGGCACCATTCCTGCGGCACTCCCGGGGCACGCAGCACGGGAGAGGCTGCGGCCAGGAGCCCGCGCACTGAGTCGGCCAGCGCGTCCGGTCGGCAGCGCACCACGGTGGCGCGGTAGTCGACCAGCCGATCCTCGAGGAGGTCGACCAGGGCGCCTGCGGCGACGGAAGTAGGAGCGGACCCGCGTCTGTAGTCACGCTGGACCGGAAGGACCTCGATGCCTTCGTTGGCCTCCCTGATGCGCTGGAGGATGTCTTCGCGAGCGCCCATCAGTCCTCCCTGGTCCTTTCCCACCACTCGCGGAACGTCTCCGGCGGGGGCGCCGGAGCGTCCCTGCTGGTGGTCCAGGCCGAGAGCGGGAACGGCAGGGACCTGAAGCGCCCGCGTCGTGCGAACGGGCGCACCACGCGCGAGGCCGTCTCCGCCGCGCGGAAGCGACCAGGGCTGCGCATGACCCACGCCACGAGCGCCAGCGCCGCAGCCTCGGCCGTCGGCAGACGACGCTCCCTGGCCTGCTCCTCGGTGTGACGCTCCCGCAGGTGGACGAGGAGGGACGGGATGTCGATCCGCACCGGGCACGCGTCGAAGCAAGCGCCGCACAGCGACGACGCGAAGGGCAGGGAGGCGTTGTCCTCGATGCCCGTCAGCTGAGGGGTGAGCACCGCACCGATCGGGCCGGGGTAGACGGACCCGTAGGCGTGGCCGCCGGTGCGTTCGTAGACGGGGCACACGTTCATGCACGCACTGCACTTGATGCAGTGCAGCACCGAGCGGCCGACGTGGTCGCCCAGCGTCGCGGTCCGCCCGTTGTCGAGCAGCACGAGGTGGAACGCCTGCGGCCCGTCGCCGGGAGTGACCCCGGTCCAGGCCGAGGTGTAGGGGTTCATCCGCTCTCCCGTCGACGACCGGGGCAGCAGCTGGAGGAACACCTCGAGGTCCTGCCAGGTCGGGACCACCTTCTCGATGCCCATCACGGTGATCAGGGTCTCTGGCAGGGTGAGGCACATCCGGCCGTTCCCCTCGGACTCCACCACCAGGAGCGTCCCCGAGTCGGCGACCGCAAAGTTGGCCCCGCTCACGGCGACCTTGGCGGTCAGGAACTTCTGCCTCAGGTGGGTGCGAGCCGCCATCGCCAGCTCGCGCGGGTCGTCGGTCAGGTCAGCCGATACGCCGGGCATCTCGCGCAGGAAGATCTCGCGCACCTCGGCCCGATTGCGATGGATCGCCGGGACGAGGATGTGGGAGGGCTTGTCATGGCCGAGCTGGACGATCAGCTCGGCCAGGTCGGTCTCGGTGGCCGTGATCCCATGGGCCTCCAGCGCCTCGTTGAGGCCGATCTCCTGGGTGACCATCGACTTGACCTTGACCACCTCGCGCTCCCCTGTCGCAAGGATGAGGTCGGCGATGATCGCATTGGCCTCGTTGGCATCCCGGGCCCAGTGCACTACGCCACCCTGACGCGTGACCGCCTCCTCGAGGGTGCGCAGGTGCTCGTCGAGGTTGGCCATGGTGGCGGCCTTGAGCTGCTCGCCAGCCAGGCGGAGCTCCTCCCAGTCGGGCACCTCGTCGACCACGGCCGCGCGCTTCTCGCGGATCGTGCGAGTCGCCCGTCCGATGTTGGCTCGCAGCTGGGTGTCACCCAGCGCAGCCTTGGCAGCCTGGGGAAAGGACTCGTCGCCACGCAAGCCTCCGACACCCCTGGGCGCGTGCTGGGCGGGCATGCCCAGGAAGGTGCTCATCGCATGACCCCCGAGGTCTCGGTCGACGCGAGGATCTCGGCCAGGTGCACGGCACGGGTCCCGACCCGCAACCGCGACAGTCCGCCGCCGATGTGCATCAGGCACGACGAGTCGCCGGCGGTGACCGCCTCGGCCTTGGTTGCCATCACGTTCTTCATCTTGTCGGCGAGCATGGCGGTGGACGTGTCCGAGTTCTTCACCGCGAAGGTGCCGCCGAACCCGCAGCACTGGTCAGCATCGGGGAGCTCGACCAGGTCGAGTCCCCTGACGGCACGCAGCAGCCGCAGGGGCTTGTCCTCGACGCGCAGCATCCTCAGTGAGTGACAGGTCGGGTGGTACGTCACGCGGTGCGGGTAGTGCGCCCCGACGTCCTCGACCCCGAGGACGTCCACGAGGAACTCGGACAGCTCGAAGGTGTGGGTTGCCACGCGCTCCGCACGGTTGGCGAGGTCGTGGTCGCCAGCCTTGCGCGCGAGCATCGCGTGCTGGTGGCGCACCGCGCCCACACACGACCCCGAGGGGGCGACGATCGCGTCATACTCCTCGAACGTCTCCACGTGGTGGCGGACCAAGGGCACCGCCTTGCGTCCGTAACCCGTGTTGGTGTGCATCTGGCCGCAGCACGTCTGCGACTTCGGGAAGACCACTTCGTGGCCGAGGCGCTCGAGTACCGCCACCGTCGCCCGGCCGACCTCCGGGAAGAGCCCGTCGGCCAAGCAGGTCACGAACAGGGCGACCCTCATGACGCTGGCCTGACGATGACCGCGAGGGGGTTGCCGTCCGGCGGGCCCTGATGCGAGTTCTGTTCTCCCCCGCTGACGAAGACCTCGGTGAGTCCTGTCGTCGACGCGAGCAGGAACCCACCCATCGCCTTGGCGACGTGATAGCCCACCTGGTCCTCGAGCAGGGTGATGCGTCGCCCGTTCAGCTCGCTCGTGCCAGGCATGATCATCTTGGCGAGCGCATAGACGAGGCTCTCGGACGCGGCGAGCGTGTCGCCCCCCACGACCTCGACACCGGCCGACTCCAAGGCCCCTGCCACCGCCGAGCCGTCGATGATGCTGCGCATCGACCGGTGGCCGATGCGCAGGGCGCTCGAGGACGTGGTGGAGTTGCCGAGCAGCAGAACCTCCGCGTGCGTCTTCTCCCCACCGGAGGACGTGAGGGCGACGTCGGAGAAGACCGAGTAGTCGCGGCGGACCATGGTGTCGTGGACGTCGTCGTCGGCCGCCTCGCCGAGCGCGAGGGCGACCCCCAGTGCGGAGGCGTCGTTCGAGTAGCAGATGGCACCCTCGGGCCCGATGGACACGTCGTGGGTCACCGTGTCGTGGCCGCGTCGTCTCGCGTCGGCGATGCTCTCCGGGCTCAGGGACGGAGCCTTCACGAGGACGGCGTGAACGTCGGCCGGGTCCTGCACCCCGGCATCCGCCAGGGCCCGCTCGACGGCTGCACGCACCTTGGTGATCTGCCCCATCCGCCCGATCTCCTCGGGGAGGATGTCGGCGGAGTGGGCCAGGCCGGCCACGAGTCGAGGCTCGCCGACGGCCGGCTCGCCAGCGTCGTCAGTGCGGGTGAAGACGGCGACGTGGGGGGTGATGACGCCCGGGCTCCCACCCGAGAGCACGATGCAGAGGCGGTCACCGACGTCGGTCGCGGTCGTGCCGAGGCGTGCAGCCACGAGCTCCTTGATGGCACGGTCAGCTGCCTCGCGGCCGGTGTCCTTACCGAGCCCGGTGCCCTCCGACTTACCGACGAGTGCGATGACGTTCTCGGGCGCCACGATGCCCTCGTCGAAGAGGCGCGCGAGCTCCGAGACGTCTCCGGGCGAGCGCATCTGACAGACCTGGACGTCAACGTGCATCGAGCACCTGCCCCACGTCCTCACCGACGATGTCGCGACCCACGCGGGGGCGCAGCTCGCTCAGGCGTTCGCAGACCGCCAGGGCGATGTCCTCGCGGAAGGCCGGAGCCACGACCTGGACGGAGATGGGCGACCCCAGGCGGGAGGTGGCCACGGGAACTGACACGGCTGGAACCCCGAACAGGCTGATCGCCCGACTGGGGGCGAGCAGGGGGAAGTCGGCGACCCGGCCGGTGAGGTCGTGGGGTGCCTCCGTGCTGACGGGCAGCAGCAGCGCACGGTCACCGTGCAGCCACCGGCCCAAACCCTCGATGAGGGCATCGCGCTCGTCCCACAGGTCGGCGAGCTCGCCGTGCGTGAGCTGGACCCGGGCACGCAGCATTTCCTTGATGGGCGCGCCGATGAGGTCGGGGTCGGCATCATACAGACCCTGGATGGCGGTCATGGGCTCCGCAGACCGGAGGCGGTCGTAGACGGTCAGCCCGCGGCCGACCTCGGAGGGCACTCCATCGGTGACTCGCGCCCCTGAGCGGGCGAGGCTCTCGGCGGCGGTGGCCACGGCCTCCGCCACCTCCGCGTCGACCGTCACGCCGACGACCGTCCGGGCCCAGGCCACCTCGAGCTGTTCGACCCGCACGTCGCGGTAGTCGTGGAGCGGCTCGTCAGCAACGAGCGGGTCGAGGCCGTCGGGGCCCGAGATGACCTGCAGCACGGTGAACACGTCGTGGACCGTGCGGCCGATGGGGCCGACGACCTGCACCGAGTCCTGGAACGAACGGGCGGACTCGTCCAGGGGCGTCGGTTGTTCGCCGTGCCGCGAGACCCTGCCCACCGTGGGCCGCAAGCCGATCAGTCCGGTGCACTGGGCGGGCCAGCGCAGCGACCCGCCATAGTCACTGCCGAGACCGACCATCGACATCCCCGATGCCACGGCGGCAGCCTCCCCACCGCTCGAACCGCCGGCCGTCCACGGCCCCAACGGGTTTCGAGTGGGACCGAACAGGTCGTTGTCCGTGTCGACGCCGAGGGCGAACTCGGGGCAGTTGGTCTTGCCCACCAGGACAGCACCGGCCGCCCGCATCCGAGCGACGGGGGTCGCGTCGGCGCCGGTCAGGTGGCCCTCGAGCGCACGGGACCCGCACGTCGTGGGGAGGTCCTGCGTGGCGAGCATGTCCTTGGCAGTAAACGGGATTCCCGCAAGCACCCCGCCCCAGCGCACGGAGGAGGGCAACGCTGTGGCCTCCTCGACGGCCTGCTCCGAGCGGTCGGCGACGACGGCGTTCAGCCGTGGGTTGTCCTGTGCGATCCGGGCCACCGCAGCGCGCACCAGGTGGTCCGCTTCGACCGAGCCGGCGCGGATCTCGGCCGCGGAGTCGACGATGGAGGCCGCCGCGCTCACGTGGCCGTCCCGATCAACTCGTCGAGGTTGTCGAGGATGGACCGGTTGCCGTGGTTGGCGATCTCGTGCAGGACCGCGTCCTTGTCCCCCCGCTCGATGCTGTCGAGCAAGCGCGCGTGGCGCGGGTGCACATCGCCCCGGTCGCCGTAGAGGCGCTCACGGAACTTGAGGTTGTAGGCCATGCACAGCTCCAGCTGGAGCCGGAGTCCCTCGTAGGCCGCGACGAGGCGCCCGTGGCCTGCCAAGGACACCAACCCCATGTGAAACCTGCTGTTCGCGGCGAGGACCGCGTTGTCGTCGCCACTGTCGGCCGCAGCCTTCATGTCGGCGAGGGCCACCCTCATGGGCTCCAGGCGCGCTGGGTCCTGCACGGGGACTCCGAGCTCGATCGCGAGCCTCTCGAGGGCGAAGCGCAACGAATAGATCTCGCGGACGTCCTCGGCGCTGATGGGGACAACGATGTAACCGCGACGGGGCAGGCTCTGGACGAGACCGTCGCGCTGCAGGATGCGCAGCGCCTCACGCAGCGGCGGCCGGCTCACGCCGAACATCTCGGTCAGCCGCTCCTCGACCAGACGATCGCCTGGCCGCACGTCACCGGAGACGATCAGCGCGCGCAGGCGCTGGACGACGGCCTCGACCATCGAGGGGATCTCGACCTTGCCCTGCTCGGTCCGATAATCCTCAGCCGCCATCATGGTGTCCTCCCTGTAGCCCCGGTGCGGCTCATTGTGCAGCATCGATTGTCGAGCCCGGGTCGTGGTGGACGTGCTGCAGGTCGGCGATCACCCGAGCCGCCAGGAGCTCCTGGATCACGTCCTCGCCCATACCTGACTCGCGGGCGACCTCGATGGAGTGCTCCCCCAGCATCGGGGCGGGACGGCGCAGCCAGCCCTTCTCGCTGCCTTCGACCTTGACCGCCTGGCCAAGCACCTTCATCGGTCCCAGCTCGCGGTGCTCGATGGTCTGGACCATGTCCAGCGCCTCGGTGATGGGGTGGTTCAGCGCCTGGGCGAGGTCGAGGACCGGGCCGCACGGGACCCCGGCCGCGTTGATCTCCGGGATCCACTCCTCTGCGGACCTCGCGGCGAGCACCTCCTCGATCGAGTGCCGCAGCTGCCCGCGGTTCACCATGCGCGCTGCGTTGTCGACGTAGCGCGGGTCCTCGGCGAGCTCGTCGAGGCCGAGGACCGAGCACAGGCGACGCCACATCTTCTCGTTCCCGGAGGCCAGCGTGATGGAGCCTTCCCCGGTCTTGAACGTCCCCTGGGGGAACATGATCGGGTGGTCGTTGCCGTCGCGCCCGGGCACGATCCCGAGACTGAGGTACTTCTGCGCCTGGTAGGACATCAGCGTGAGGGTCGACTCCATGAGCGAGGCCTCCACCACCGCGCCGTGGCCGGACCGGTCACGCTCGTGGAGGGCGGCGAGGACGCCGACGGCGGCGAACACGCCGGTCGAGGAGTCGCTGACGGCGATACCGACCCGCAGGGCTCCCGTCTCCTCAGTGCCCGTGACACTCATCAGGCCGGACATGGCCTGTGCGGTCTGGTCGAAGCCAGGAAGGGCATCGCCGGGGGGACGCGTGCCGAACCCGCTGATGTTGACGTAGATGAGCTTCGGGTTGCGGGCCCGCAGCGTCTCCGCTCCCAGGCCCATCGCCTCAGCGGTGCCGGGGCGGTAGTTCTGGACGAAGACATCCGCGTCGTCGACGAGCCGAAGCAGAAGCTCGAGGCCCTCCGGCTGGCGCAGGTCGACCGCCAGGGATCGCTTGTTCCGGTTGGACGCCAGGTAGTAGACGCTCTCCTCGTCGTGAAACGGTCCCGACTGCCGTGCCGGGTCCCCCGTCGGGAGCGTCTCGACCTTGACCACGTCGGCCCCCAGGTCGGCGAGCAACATCGTGAGGGTGGGCCCTGAGAGATAGCGGGTCAGGTCGACGACCTTCAGTCCGTCAAGCGCTGCCATGTCCAGAGGTCCTCTCGGTGGTGAAGTCGGGAGAGCGGCCCGCGAGGAATGCCGCGACGCCCTCCTTCAGGTCTGCTCCGTCGTAGGCCTGCTCGTGGAAGGCGCGGAGCGTTGGGTGGTCGTCGGTGACGGCCGGGTCGAGGCCAAGGGCTGCCGTCACCTTGGTGGAGCGGATGGTGACCTCGGAGCTGGCCGCGATGTTCGCCACGAGGGCCTCCACCTCGCCCTGCAGGGACTCGGGTGCGACCACCTGTTGCACGAAACCCATCGAGGCGGCCGTGGTGGCGTCGACGAGCCTGCCACTGGCCACGAGGTAGAGGAGGTTGGAGCGGCCGAGGGCCGTGGCAACTGCCCGCGTCTCGGTGAGGCCGAGCGTGACGCCCAGGCGTCCGATCGGGATGCCGAACCGCGACCTCGACGAAGCGATCCGGATGTCGCAGGCTGCCGCCAGCTCGCACCCGCCGCCAACCGCGAGTCCGTCGACCATCGCGATGACCGGGACGGGGAGGGCCTGGACCGCCTGCAGAGCAGCAGCGATGGTGCCGTTGTAGGTGTCGGCGGCTTTCGCCGTGAGCCGCTCGACAGGGAACTCACTGATGTCGGCGCCGGCGCTGAAGGCCCGGCCGCCGGCACCGCGGACGACCACGGCCCGCAGCGACGTGTGGTCCGCAAGCTCCGTGAAGACCTCGCCGATCCGGAGCCAGCCGGCCAGGCTGAGCGCGTTGTGCTGCGCAGGTCGGCTGAGGGTGACCACCGCCGCCGTGCGCTTGGCACCGACGTGAGCGAGCTCGAGCCCGATCATGCCCTCGACCGACTCGTCGCAAGCCTCCTTCGCGAGGACGTCGTGCAGCGTTGGGAGCTCTGTCATGGTGGCCATCACCCGTTGTCCAGCGGCACGCGGCCGCGGGCCAGCTGCGAGAGTGCGACCGCGACGAGCAGGGCACCGCCGTAGAAGAGCTGCTGCACGTAGGACTGCACGCCCATGAGCTGGAGCCCGGTGATCCCGGTGACGAGGAAGTACACCGCGATCGCCGTGCCCCACGGGTTGAACCGCCCGGGCATGATGCTCGTCGCTCCGAGGAAGGCCGCCGCGAAGGCAGGCAGCAGGAGGGTCGAGCCGGAACTGGGGTCCGCACCGCCGGAGGTGCCGGCATACAGGACCCCCGCCAGCGCGGCCAGTGTGGCTGAGCCCATCAGGGCACCGATGCGCACCCGACCCACGCGGACACCGCTGAGCTTCGAGACGCTCCGTCCGCGGCCCACGAACAGCAGGCGCCGTCCGACGGAGGTGTACTCGAGGACCCACCAGAGCAGGGCGCACAAGGCGATGGCGTAGAAGAAGGCCAGGGAGATCCCGGCGAAACGCTTGACGATCACGTAGTCGACCAGGGTCTGCGAGATGCCGGAGATCGTGGCGGAGTCGCTGGCCCACAGGGTGATCCCGGTGAGGAGCGTGCCCATGCCCAGGGTCACGATCAGTGACTCGATGCCGAAGAAGACCATGATCAGCCCATTGACCAGCCCGACCACGAGCCCCATGACGAGCGCGGCGACGATAGCGGCCCAGATCGGCCAGCCGTGCTGCACGTTAAGGATCGCGACCATCATGGCCGACAGCGTCAGCACGCCCGCCACCGACAGGTCGTAGTCGCCTGCCGTCAGGGGGACGATGAGGGCGAGGGTCAGGACCAGGAGCACGGCCTGCGAGCCGAGCATGGTCTGGAAGGTCGCCGCGGTGAGGAAGACGCCGGGGTTGGCGATGCCGAAGCCCACGATGAGCAGGAGCCAGGCGACGGGAAGAGCAACCCGCTGCACGAGGTCCAGACGGTTGACGCCCTTGGTCTTGGTGGAGCTCACGACGCTACCTCCCTCTCCGGTCGCGGAGACGTCTCCGGCTCCGCTTCCGGCACCGCGTACGAGAGCTCCGAGATCCGCTCCTTGCTGATCTGGCTCCCCGTCAGCTCCGCCACGATGCGGCCCTGCCGAAAGATCAGGACCCGGTCGCAGATCAAGGCCAACTGTTCGTGATCGCTGCTGGCGCATAGCACGCCCATCCCTTCTGCGGTCGCTGACCGCAACACTGAGAAGATCTCTTCGCGGGCGCCGACGTCGACGCCCTGCGTGGGTTCATGGACCATGAGGACGGTGGGGCGAGTCTGAAGCCACTTGGCCATCAGGACCTTCTGCTGGTTCCCACCGGACAGGCTCGAGCACGGAAGGGAAGGGTCGTTGGGTCGCACGTCGAACGACGACAACACCTTCCGAGCCTCCTCGCGCATCTTCTTGCGGCGCAGGAACGGTCCCTGCTGGTACGTCCTGAGGGTCTGCATGCTGACGTTGTCGAGCACGGACAGGGTCAGGATCGCCCCGTCGCGCGGTCGATCCGCGGGCACGAGCGCCAAACCCTGGTTGAACGCCTTGGTCGGGTTGAGTCGCTTCAGATCCGTTGCTGCAGAACCGATCTCGATGCGACCTGAATCGGCCCGCTGAGCGCCGAACATGAGGTAGGGCAGGTCCTCGAAGCCCGACCCCGACAGTCCGGTCACGCCCAGCACCTCGCCGCGATGGACGACGAGCGACGCCTCGGCGACCAGGCCACCGCGAGCACCGGTCACCGTCGCCGCGACTGCTGATGCCGCGAGCTGCGCCGCGCTGCGGTGGCTGACAGCCTCGAGGTCGTGTCCCACGATGAGGCGCACGATCTCGTCACGGGTGTGGTCCGCGGTCGCGCCCCCACCCACGACGCGACCGTCACGGAAGACGGTGAAGCGGTCGGTGAGCTGCTTGACCTCCTCGAGGTCGTGCGACACGAACAGCACACCCGTCCCCGTGGCCGCGACGTTGCGGGTCACGTCGAAGAGCATCTGCGTGTCGTCCTGGGGCAGGAACACCGTCGGCTCGTCCAGCACGAGCAGGCCATTGCTCGGAGCATTCGCGACGGCCCGGACGATCGCCAACAGTGCCCGTTCGACGGGACGCAGGTCGCTGACGAGCTTCGACGTCGAGAGGCTCACGCCATACCGGTCGAAGAGCTCGCGGGCCTTGGCACGCCACTGCTTCCACGGGATGGACACGGACGCCTCGGTCGCCAGCTCGTCCAGGTACAGGTTCTCCAGGACCGTCAGGGACGGGATGAGCCCCAGGTCCTGGTGCACGAACCGCATGCCCAGCGCCTTGTACTCGCCCGGAGCCAGGGGCAGGGACACCGCCTTGCCGTTGATCCTCAGCTGCCCGCCGGGGTCCGGCTGGTGGAACCCGGCGAGCACCTTGATCAGCGTGGACTTGCCCGATCCGTTCTGTCCGAGCAGGCCGTGGATCTCGCCGGCCCGCACGGTGAGGTCCACGCCCTGCAGGGCCTTGACCCCACCGAACGTCTTGGCGAGACCTTCGATCTCGAGGACGTCAGGCATCTACTTGAGTCCCCACAGGGTGCGGTACCCGTCCTTGAACTGGTTGGGGTCGCCATACCCGTCCTTCTGGTTGACGGGCTTGCCGGCCTCGTCGACGTTGCTCGCGTCAAACACGCGCAGCGGGGTCTTCTCACTGGCAAGCGGCTCGGCGCCCGCCAGCACCCGGAGCACCTGGTCCATGTTCGCCCAACCGAGCCATTCCAGCGGCTCGCCGACCTCGGCCACGACGAGGTTCTTGTCCTGGATCATCTTCATGACCGAGGCCGTGCCGTTGTAGGCGACGATGTTGACGCTCCCCGTCTTGCCGGCCTGGGTGATCCCGGTGGTGAGGAACGGCGTCATGCCGTCGAAGACCGGGACCACGATGTTGATGGCGGGATCCTTGAGGAGGGCAGTCTGGACCTGCGTGGGGACCTTGGTCGCCCAGTCGGAGATGGGGATGTTCACGACCTGCGCCTTGCAGGTGTCGGGACACTTGGCGGCGAGCTCGTCCTTGAACGCCTTGGCGATCCCGGCTGCCGGCTGGACCTCGTTCGAGGTCACGAAGTATGCGTTGACGCGACCACCCGTGTGGACGATGGCGTAGTCGGCCAGAAGAGTTCCGGCGCGGTAGTGGTGTGCGTCGACGAACGCAGCCACGTTCGGCTGCTCCTTCTTCGCGGTCTCGACGTAGGACTCGTCGTACAGGTGGGTGCTGATGACCGGGATGCCCGCAGCCTTCGCCGCGGCAAGCTGGGGGCCGAGCAGCTTGGGATCGGGCGAGCCCTCGAGCACGATGGCGTCGGCCTTCTGGGCGATGCCGCTCTGGACGCCCTGGATCCACTGTGAGACCTGGCCCTGGTTCGTGAACTGGACGACCTTGACGCCGGCCTCCTTGCCCGCCTCGCCCATCGCCGCGTCGACGATCTGGTTGAACGGGACCGTGCTGTTCAGGCTGACGTTGACGATCGTCTTGCCCTTGGCCTTCGACGCGTCGAAGGCAGGGCCGGGTGCCGTGAACGACGGCAGCGCCTTGGCCTTCTCGATCTCCGCCTTGGCGGCAGAGGTGTCGACGGCGGCCCCCGAGCCGTTGGCGTTGGCGCCGGTCGGGCTCGTGCCCTCAGAACAACCTGCCAGGCCCAGTGCCCCGACGACCGCCAGCGAGGCGGTCAGTCCGATGGCTCCGAAGTTTCGCCGCATAGCGGTCCTCCATTGACTCCGAGGGCGGCGAGCACCGTTGCTCACCGCGTGGTGGCATCACCGTAGAGTCACTTGGCAGCGATTGTCTACAATATTCAAGCGACAATCTGCGCGATGGCGGAGACCCGCCTTGGACCTGCGCATCCGGTCGGCGGGAGGGCGCCAACGCAGAGGCTCTCGCTCGTCAAAGCCTTCCGACATGACCTCGCGCCGCGGCGACCACCGCGTCCAGGTCGACTCCGTAGGCCTCGCGTCCAGTGGCAGCAAAGGCGGTCAACCGCCCCGCAGCCCGCTCGAAGAGTCGATCGGCCCCGACCTGGTTGCCGCGGGCCGCGTGGGTCATGGCGACACAGACCTGCGCCAGTCCCTGCCACAGGTCGCGTTCCTCGACCGGCGCGGCCTTCCACCGGGCCTCCAGCACCTCGTGGGCGGAGAAGGGACGCCCTGCCCCCACCAGCTCACGAGCCGCGGCAAGGGTTTCCTCGGGTGGCAGCGGTTCCTCCGAGACGGGCTCGACACCCTCAGCGCCGTAGGGCAGGGGTCGGCCCAGGGCGTCGCGGGGCCTGGCCTGGCGGGCTCGGCCTGCGGTGTCCCGGTCACGATCAGAGTCCGTCATGCGACCAGTCTCCCAGCGTCATCGTCGGGCCGGACGCACTCGGCCGGACACCCCTCGACGTCAAGCCTCACACCCCTCGACGTCAAGACAGCGCCCCTGGCACAACGTGGGACGCGGGTGCTGCTCCTTGGGGGCGCCGCCCCGCCCTACAGGGGGATGGGCGGGGCGGCTACGCGGCGCGGGCAAGCAGGGGTGCAGGCCCCCACCGCGGTGTGACGACAGTACCCCGCAGGACCAGACCGGCGACCCCCCGCGGTCCTCGTCCAGGTGCGCCGACTCCTCGCCATCTCCCGGCCAGCGACCGGGTCCACCGTTCGGCTGAGGCAGCCTCAGCCGAACGGCCAGTCCATTCCGGGGCAAACCGTGACAGAGGCGGATCTGACAAGACGGCTCCCATACCAAGTGGTGACTCCTTCTTGACCAAGCCCTAACGTTCCACCTGGGGCCGGAACAACCTCGGGGGAGGTCGATTCCGGCAAGGAGGGGCAGGGCTTTGGTGGGTCTGGTTGCTTGCAGGGGGAACGCGACCAGACCCACCAGAACCCGCAGGTCAAGCAGCTCCTTCTGGGGGTCGTGCGCGCCAGATCGGGTCCAGCCGTGGATCTGTCCTGGAGATCCTGCAGGCACCCCCGAGGACCCATGAGGTTGCGGCGGGCAGCGCCGCGGGTCACACGGCTTCAGGTGGATGAGTCGGTCGATACGCCGGGTTCTGTCACCGCTGGTCGTTGCCGGCCAGCGGGAGACGGTCATCCATCTAGGACAGCCGTTGCCGACTGCCTCCAGCGCCCTACCCGTGCACTCGGGCGGGCAGCCCTCGAACGTGCACTGTCTGAGCTTGCTCCAGGTGGGGTTTACCTAGCCGGACCAGTCACCTGGCCCGCTGGTGGTCTCTTACACCACCGTTTCACCCTTACCGCGGTGCCTGCCCGGCCGAGGCCGGGTGGTCCACCGTGGCGGTCTGTTCTCTGTGGCACTGTCCCGCGGGTCACCCCGGGTGGCCGTTAGCCACCACCTTGCCCTTCGGAGCCCGGACGTTCCTCGGCGGTGATTGCTCACCGACGCGACCGCCTGACCGACTCATCCGTCGCCAAGGATAGGGCAGGTATGCCGCGTGGCCCGCCACTCGGCATACCGGGGCCTAGCGGACGATCTCGAAGCGCACGGTGCCGGTCGCGACGGTGGCCTCGGTGAGCCTCACCTTGACGGCGGTGCCGAGCTCGTTCTGCCCATCCGCGTTGGCCAGCACGGCGGGGTCCTGCACCTGCACGACGGCGCCGCCCTTCTCGCGCTTGTCGACCACCATCGCGTCGAAGACCTCGCCGACCCGGTCCTCGAGGGCGGCGGCCTCGACGGCGTCGGCGCAGGCCCGCTCCACCCCGTTGGCGACCTTGTCCGACGCGGCCATCACCTCGGGCAGCGAGGGCAGCGCCTCGCGGGCCCACCCGGGCACCTCGGCACCGGAGCTGAGCGCCTCACAGATCGCCAGCCCGAACCGGTCGACCAGCCGGCGCAGTGGTGCGGTGACGTGGGCATAGGACGAAGCCACGGCCGCGTGCTCGGTCTGTTCGGGCAGCTCCCCGTCGAACGGCGTGTAACCGGCACCGCGAAAGAGCGAGGTGGCCTCGTGGATGAGCGCGAGGTGCTTGGGGTCGGTGCGTTCGAGGGTGCGCAGGAACTCGCCGTAGGGCGTGCCCTTTCGCCACTCGACCCCGAGTGCCCGGCTCGCGTGCCGGAACCGTCCGACGGCGTTGTCGTCGGGGGCCGGCATCGTGCGCAGGATGCCGACCTTGGCCTTGGTCATCATCTCGGCGGCGGCCATGCCGGTCATCAGCGAGATCTGGGCGTTCCAGTCCTCGACCTCCAGCGGTGGCCGGAAGTAGAGCCGGTAGTGACCCTGGTCGTCCTCGTTGACCTCCTGCTCGGGCATCGGCAGGCTCGCACCACCACGGCGGCGCTCGAGCTCGATCCGCTTCAGCCCGACCTCCTTGAGCAGCAGGAGCCGCTCGTCGGCCGAGCCGTCGTCGATCGCCTTCTGCACTCCCTCGTAGTCCAGCCGGTCGGTGCTGCGCACCATCGCGCGGTAGACCGTGACCTCGGTGCCCTCGCCGTCGGCCTGCAGGGTCATGTCCCAGACGAACGCCGGTCGCGTCTGGCCGGCGAGGAGGCTGGCGGCGTCCTCACTCAGCACCGGCGGGTGCAGCGGGGTGCGCTTGTCGGGGGCGTAGACGGTCTGCCCACGGCGACGGGTCTCGGCGTCCACGGCTCCCCCTGCCCGCACGAAGGCCGGCACGTCGGCAATGGCATAGCGGACGCGGTAGCCGGCGCCGGCGCGCTCGATGTGCAGCGCCTGGTCGAGGTCCATCGACCCCGGCGGGTCGATGGTGAGGAAGGGCAGGGCGGTCTCGTCGCGTCGAGGCAGCTCGGGCGCGTCGGCGGCCAGCTTCGCCTCCGCCTCCACCTCGGGCGCGAAGGCCTCGGGGACCTTGAGCTCGGCACGGATGGCGTCGAACCTGGCGGCCAGCGCGGCCGACTGCGCGGCCGTCTGCTCGCGGGTGGGTGCCTGGACCTTGATGCTGCGCTTGGGCATGGCCCCAACCTACCCAGACCGTCACCTCCCGGACCGTCGGAGAACGGTGGCACGGCGGGTCCTAGGCTGTCCGTGTGCTCATCCTGCTGCCGCCCTCGGAGTCGAAGACCGGGCGCACCCGCGGCAGGCCGGTGGTCCCCGAGCGGCTCTCCTTCCCCGAGCTGGCACCGACCCGACAAGCCGTCGCCGAAGCCGTCGCGAAGGTCAGCGCGCACCCCGACGCGGCGGCCACGCTGGGCGTCAGTGCCAACCTCACCACCGAGATCGCCCGCAACCTCGTGCTCGACACGGCTCCCGCGCTGCCCGCCTCGCGGGTCTACTCCGGGGTGCTCTACGACGCGCTGGGCTACGCCGACCTCGACCCGGCCGCGAAGCGTCGCGCCAACCGGTGGATCGTCGTCGTCTCGGCCCTCTACGGCGCCGTCCGCCCCACCGATGCGATCGCGCCCTACCGCCTCTCGATGGCCGTGAACCTCCCAGGCGTCGGACCACTCGCGAGCGCCTGGAAGCCCGAGCTGACCGCGATCCTGCCCGAGGTCGCCGGACGTGGCGTCGTGGTCGACTGCCGCTCCAGCACGTATGCCGCGGCGTGGACACCCACGGGCGACCTCGCCGACCGCTGGGTGCAGGTCAGGGTCCCCGGCGCCACCCACATGGCCAAGCACACCAGGGGCCTGGTGGCCCGCGAGCTCTGCCGGGTGGGGCGCGACGTCCGGCGGGTGCCCGACCTCGCGGCGGTGCTCAAGGAGTCGTTCGACGTCGAGCTCACCGCGCCGAGCAGGGCCGGGCGGCCGTGGGTCATCGACACCACCGCCCGCCCGTGAGCAGCTCACCCCGGTCGACGCGGACGTCGCGGTCGACACGGATGTCGCCGTCGACTCGCATGCCGCCGTCGACTCGGCTGCCGCGTACGTCGCGGTGAACGCCGCCGAGCTGGGTGACGTGCTCCTGCGGGTGCTCCCGGTCCTCCTCTTCTTTCTGGCGATCACGGTGGTGGCCGAGATCGCCGACGCAGCAGGCGTGTTCGACGTCGCGGGCCACTGGGCGACTCGGGCAGGGAGGCACCGCACACCGGTGCTGTGGCTGCTGTTCGTGCTCGTCGCCGTCGCGTGCACCGTCGTCCTCAGCCTCGACACGACCGCGGTCCTGCTCACCCCGGTCGGGCTGGCGATCGCCGCGCAGCTCGAGATCTCGCCGGTGCCCTTCGCCCTCACGACCCTGTGGCTCGCCAACACGGCCAGCCTGCTCCTCCCGGTGTCCAACCTCACCAACCTCCTTGCCCTGCACCACTTCGAGCTGCTCGGGGTCGGCCACGCCGGGTACGTCCGGATCGCGGTCCTTCCCGCGGTGGCGGCCGTCGTCGGCACGGTCCTCGTCCTCTACGTCCTGCACCGCCGCGAGCTCGCGGGTCGCTACCTGCCCGACGCTCCGCCCAACCCGCACGACCAGGTGCTGCTCAGGGTCTCGGCGGCCGTGTGCGTCGCCGTGGGTCCGCTCTTCGCGGTGGGTCTTCCACCGGCCTGGGTGTCGGGAGTGGCCGCAGCGGTCCTCGTCGGCACGGCGTGGACGCGCGACCGTGGCCTCGTGCGACGGGTGGCAGTGCCGTGGAAGATGGCGCTGGCGGTGGCCGCGCTCTTCGTCGTCATCGACGCAGCGCTGCAGCTGGGCCTCAAGCCCGCCCTCGCCTCGCTGGCCGGCGACGGCACGTCGACCGCCGCCCTGGCGCGGGTGGCCGGCTCGGGCGCGCTGGCGGCGAACGCCGTCAACAACCTGCCCGCCTACATCGCCCTCGAGGCCGTCACGGCCGATGCCCCACAGCGTCTGATGGCCCTGCTGATCGGGGTCAACGTCGCACCCCTGGTGACGCCGTGGGCCTCGCTCGCCACCCTGCTCTGGGCGCAGCGCTGCCGCACGCGCGGCATCCGCATCCCGGTGCGCTCGCTGGCCGTCCAGGGCCTGCTGTGCGCAGTCGTGGCCGGCGGCCTGGCGCTGGGCGCCCTGGTCCTGCGGGCCTGAGACCTCAGCCGAGGCCGCGGACGAGGTCCTCGATCACGTCGAGGGGGTCCTCGAGCCCGACCGAGATCCGGACCGTGCCGTCGGTGATGCCGACCGCCGCGCGGGCCTCCGGCGTCAGCCGTCGGTGCGTGGTGGTGGCGGGGTGGGTCACCATCGACTTGGCGTCACCGAGGTTGTTGCTGATGTCGACGACGCGCAGCCCGTTCATCAGCGCGAAGGCCTCGTCCTTGCCGCCGTCGATCTCGAACGTCACCACCGTGCCGCCACCGAGCATCTGTCGCCGGGCCAGCTCGTGCTGCGGGTGGGACGCGAGCCACGGGTAGAGCACCTTCGCCACCCGGGGGTGTGCCTCGAGGGCCTCGGCCACGGCAAGCGCGTTGGCCGCCTGCTTCTCGACCCGCAGCGACAGCGTCTCGAGCCCCTTGACGAGGACCCACGCGTTGAACGGCGACATCGACGGGCCGGTGTGCCGCATGAGGTTCTTGACCGGACCGTTGACGAACTCGGACGTGCCCAGCACGGCACCACCGAGCGTGCGGCCCTGGCCGTCGATGTGCTTGGTCGCGGAGTACACGACGATGTCGGCCCCGTGCTCGAGCGGCTTGGAGAAGACCGGCGTGCCGAAGACGTTGTCGACGACGACCTGGGCGCCGGCCGCGTGGGCCAGGTCGGACACCGCCCGCATGTCGACGAGCTCCTGCATCGGGTTGCTCGGCGTCTCGAAGAAGACCGCCTGCGTCGGCACCGTGAGCGCCTCCCGCCACTGGTCGAGGTCCGGTCCGTCGACGAACACCGTCTCGACGCCCCACCTCGGCAGGATCTCGTCGAGGATGACGAAGCACGAGCCGAACAGTCCGCGCGAGGAGACCACGCGGTCACCCTGACCCAGCAGCGCTGCCAGCGCGACGAACACGGCAGACATCCCCGACGCCGTGGCGAAGCACGCCTGCGCCCCCTCGAGCTGCCGCAGCCGCTCCTCGAACATGGTGACCGTGGGGTTGCCGTAGCGGCTGTAGATGAAGTGCTCGACCTCGTCCTTGAACGCCGCCTCGGCCTGCTCGGCGCTCTCGTAGACGAAGCCGGACGTGAGGTAGAGCGCCTCGGCCGTCTCGTCGAAGTTGCTGCGCGCGAGTCCACCTCGCACGGCGATGGTGTCCGGTCGGAACGCGCGGCCGGCCAGCTCGCCCGCCCCCATCCCGGGGGTGACCTCGCTCATCCCTGCCGCCAGGGCAGTCCGGCGTTCTTCCACCCGGAGACGGCGCGGTGGTGGTGCTCGTCGGGTGGACCCTCGAAGCCCTCGAGGACGTTGTAGGCGGGACCGAGCCCGGCCCGCGTGGCCGCCTTCGCGGCCGCGACCGACCGCACGCCGGAGCGGCAGAGGAAGTAGATGGGCGCACCGTCCGGCAGGCCGGCGTCCTGGAGCTGTTCGACGAAGTCGCCGTTGACCGCCCCGTCGGGGAAGCGCTGCCACTCGACACAGACCACCCGCTTGCCGAGGGCGCTCAGGTCGGGCAGCCCGACGTAGCTCCACTCGGCCCTGGTGCGCACGTCGACGAGCACCGCGTCGTCGTCGGCCGCCAGCGCGGCATACGCGTCGTCAGGGGTGACGTCTCCGGCGTAGCTGCTGACAGCCGGGGTGGTGGACTCAGCGTCGATCGACTCAGCGCTCATGTCGTCAGCGTAGAACTCTCGCCACATGGCGAGACGAGGGGCCCACGTCGTGGACGCGCCACCACACGCCACCAGGCTCTCAGGTGCGGTTGGTGAACGCGACCGAGACGGTGCCGTCGGGCCAGACCTCGAGGGCGGTCAGCGACCCCGGAGCGGCAGCGAGCCGCCACACCTTGTCGTGCGGGATGCCCAGCACGTGGGCGAGCACGCACATGATCGGCTTGCGGTGGCACACGACGACGGTCGTGCCACCGGCGGCGACGACCCGCTCGAACGCCGACACCACGCGCGCAGCCAGCTGGTCGTGCGACTCCCCGCCCGGACGCGCGTAGGCCGGGTCGACCCGCAGCGCCGTCAGTGCCTCGGCCTCGTCGCGGACCAGGTCGGGGATGCTCGCGCCGTCCCAGTCGCCGAAGTCCTGCTCGTCCCAGTCCGCGTCGACGGACGGCTCGACCCCGATGGCCTCCGCGACCGCGGCACCGGTCTGCCGGGCCCGGGCCAGCGACGAGGTGACCACCCGCGCCGGGGAGCCCCCGAGCAGGTGGGCGGTGGCCCGACCGGCGGCGGCCGCCTGGGCCTGCCCGACGGTGTTGAGCGAGGGGTCGGCGCCACCACGACCGTCGAGCCGGGAGGCCACGGTGTAGTCGGTGACGCCGTGTCGGACCAGCAGGACGCGGGTCGGCGCGCCCTCCCCCGGACCGGCTGGTGCCGGGCTGGGTGCGGGGTCGATGACCTCCTCGACCACCTCGGCCACGTTCGCGTCGTCGGCCACGTCACGATCGCCGACGAGCAGGCGGTCGATGGTCCGGCCGTCCATGCCGTCGTTGGAGAGCGCGTCGGCGTCCTTGTTGCGCTCCCGCGGGATCCAGGTGAACGACACCGAGCCACCGGCGGCACTGATCTGCGCCGCGAGGTCGCGGGCCTCGAGCGCGAGCGTACGCATGTCGGGGTGCTTGATCTTCCAGCGCCCGGCCATCTGCTCGACGACCAGCTTGGAGTCCATCCGGACGTCGACGTCGGCACCGGCCTCGATCCGCAGGACCGCGCCCAGCCCGGCGATCAGACCGGAGTACTCCGCGACGTTGTTGGACGCCTTGCCCAGCGGGGCAGCGCCTTCCCACAGCACCCGCCCACTGGCGCCGTCGCGCACCAGCGCGCCGTAGCCGGCGACGCCGGGGTTGCCGCGAGAACCACCGTCAGCCTCGACGACGAGCGTGCGCCTCCTGCCGGGCACGGGTCAGAGGCCGGACTCGGCGGTGCGCACGAGGATCCGGCGGCACTCCTCGCACCGGAGCAGCTCGTCGGCGGGAGCCGCCTTGATCCGGTTCATGTCGACGTTGTTGAGCTCGAGCTGGCAACCACCGCAGCGACGCTGGCGCAGCGGAGCGGCACCGAGACCACCGCTCTGGGCGCGGATCTTCTCGTAGAGCGTGACCAGCTCGTCGCCCACCCCGGCGACGATGTCGGCCCGGGGGCGAGCGACCGTGACGGCCTCGGCCTCGAGGTCGGCGAGCGCGGCGTCGCGGGCCTCGGTGGCCGCGGTCAGCTGCTCGGTGAGGGTCGAGCGCTCGGCCTCGAGCTGGGTGACCGCCGACTCGGCGTCCTCCGCCCGCTCCATGACCTCGAGCTCGACGTCCTCCAGCTCCGACTGCCTGCGCACCAGCGAGGCCAGCTCGTGCTGGATCGCCTGCAGGTCCTTGGCCGACCCGGTCCCGGCGTCGAGCCTGGCCTGGTCACGGGCGGCACGGTCACGGACCAGCTGCACGTCCGACTCGGCCTTGGCGACCTCGCGCTGGATGTCGCCCAGCTCGGTCCGGGCGCGCACCAGGAGGGAGTCGAGGCCCTCGGCCTTGGTCTGGAGCTCGGCCAGCCGGGCGTGCTCGGGCAGGCTCTTGCGGGCGTGCTCGATCTGGTCGAGACGGGTGTCGATCGCCTGCAGGTCGAGCAGTCGCCACTGACGGGACGGGTCGGCTTTCAGGACGTACCTCCAGGGCCAGCGGGCGGTTCGGCACCGACCACGAAGTCCCACGGGTCGGTGCGCAGTGTTGAGATGTGGGTCTCCACCTTAGGGGTGCCGTCGGCGCTGGCCGCAATCGCCGCCCGCACGCGCTCCGCCGCGCCGGCCAGCCACAGCGACTCGGTCGCCCAGTGGCCGGCGTCCACGATGTAGGGCGGCCCGCCCCTGGCCTCCTCGCGCGCCTCCAGCACCGGGTGGTGCCGCAGGTCGGCGGTGACGTAGACATCGGCATGGCTGGCCCGGACGTGGTCGAACAGGTCGTCGCCCGCGCCCCCCATGACCGCGACCCGCTCGACCCGCGCGTCGGCGGGTCCCGCGACCCGCAGGCCGCCCGGCGAGGGCGGCAGGGCGGCATACAGCGAGGCGGTGAACTCGGCGAGCGTGACGGGTGGGTTCAGCCGGCCGACCCGGCCCAGCCCCTGTCCCTCCACCACGGCGAGCGGTTCGAGGTCGCTCAGGCCGCAGGCCTGCGCCAGCGCGTCGTTGACGCCCGGCTCCGCGACGTCGGCGTTCGTGTGGGCCACGTAGAGCGCGAGGTCGTTGACCACGAGCGCCGTGACCGTGGCGCCCTTGGCGCCCGTGGTGGCCACGCTGTGGATGCCGCGCAGCAGCAACGGGTGGTGGGTCACCAGCAGGTCGGCCCCCAGCGCCCGCGCCTCCTCCACGACGGCGAGGGTGGGGTCGACGGCGAAGTGGATCCGGCGGACCGGCTGGTCGAGGTCGCCGGCCACCAGCCCCACCTGGTCCCAGGACTGGGCGGTCGACGGCGGGTAGAGGTGATCGAGCACCCGGACGACCTCGGAGAGGGTGGTGTGCATGTGGGCCCGGCCGGGCTCGAACCGACGACATCCACGGTGTAAACGTGGCGCTCTACCAACTGAGCTACAGGCCCCGCGTCGTCACGCCGCGGGCACGCCGCGATCGGACAGCGGCGTCATTCTGTCAGGTCGCCGCGTCCCGTGTGGTCAGCCCGTGCGGTCAGCCCGGCATCGGCTGAGGTCAGGCGCGCAGCTCGGCCAGGGCGGCGTGGTAGCCGGAGAAGTCGCGCGGCTCACCGATCTCGTTGACCAGGGTCCAGCGCACGATCCCCTCGGTGTCGATGAGGAAGGTGCCGCGCAGGGCGGCGCCAGCCTGCTCGTTGAAGACGCCGTACTGCTGGGCGACGGCACCGTGCGGCCAGTAGTCGGACAGGAGGGGGAAGAAGTAGCCCTCCTTGTCGGCCCAGGCCCGCTGGCTGAACATGTGGTCGCACGAGGCGGCGAGCACCTGCACGTCGTCGCCGACGAACCCGCCGAGGTCGTCGCGGATCTCGCACAGCTCACCTGTGCAGATCCCCGAGAAGGCGAACGGGTAGAAGACCAGCACGACGTTCTTCGTGCCACGGAAGTCGGCCAGCGAGAACTCGTGGCCGTTCTGGTCCCTGAGCGTGAAGTCCGGCGCCGGGGTGCCCACTGCGATCGGTGACGTCATGGTCGGCAGTCTGCCAGCGCCGTCAACGCCGTCCGGTCTTGGGGGCGACCAGCTTGGTCGCGGTCCAGTCGTCGCAGGCGTTGACGGTGCCCGACGTGTGCAGCCCGGCGGTCGTCGCAGCCTCCTCGATGTCGCTGGCCTCGACGTGGCCGCTGCGACCGGCCTTGAGCGTCAGGACGACGACCGAGCCGCCGTCGCCGAGGTTGGTCAGCGCGTCGACGACCGCGTCGACGAGGTCGCCGTCGCCCTTGCGCCACCAGATCAGCGACGAGTCGGCGACGTCCTGGTAGTCCTCGTCCTCGAGGTCGGTGCCGGTGTGGTCCTCGATGGCGAAGCGGAAGTCGTCGTCGACGTCGGAGTCGTAGCCGAACTCCTGGATCACCTGTCCGGCGGTGAAGCCCAGTCGGCTCACCGATGTCTGCAGCGCAGATTGCGCTGGCGTGGTCACACCTTTCTCCATCCCCTCGAAGTGGTCAGTTGCGGGTAAGTTCATCGGGTTGGGCCGGGTTTTTCAACCGAGTCGCCGGAATAGGCACACATTCCCACCGCGTGGACAGCCGTACGGGCCGGACCTGGGTCGGCACCATGGCTGACCAGCGCCGTTCCGATCGCCCGCGGAAGACGGCTTCCAGGGCCGGGAGCCCAGCCGCCGCCAGGCTCACGGGGCGACCGACCTAGACCCGCTGCCGGGCCCGGCCGGATCGCACGACCTGCTCGTTGAGCAGCCTGGTCGCGTCGGGCTCGTCCAGGTGTGCGACGGCCGGCGACACCGGACCGACCGTGGAGACGATGCGGACCGTGGCCACGCCCCGTCGGCGCTGGACCGGCCCCTGCTCCACCTTCAGCGACTGGATGCGGGCGTGCGGCACGAACTGGGCCGCGCGGTACCACGCGCCCCGGCGGGTCAGCAGGCCGTCGGGCAGCACGGCATACCCCTGGCGACGCCAGCTCAGCGGGTCGAGGTGGCGGGCTCGCGTGGTCGAGGTGACGAAGCCTTCCCCCGGCCCCTGCCCTTCCAGCGCCGCCAGCGCCGCGTCGCGAGGTATGCCGGGGTGCACCAGGGCGAGCACGCGCAGGGCCTCCTCGCGGTGGCCCACGGGCATCAGGACGGTCTGCGTCTCGGCGTCGCCCGCGCCCGTGCCGGCGCCTGCGACGTTCACCTTGATGCGCCACCAGCCGGTGAGCCGCCAGGGCAGCGACTGGCTGACCTCGATCGCCTGGATGCGGTGCAGGGGCACCGTCGTCGTGCGCAGGTCGGTGAGCCCGTGCCTGATGCGGAGCCGGTCACCCTGGTGGACCAGCTCGAAGTTGCACTCCTGCGTGAGCCGCTTGAGGTGCGCGCTGCCGATGGCCAGCGTCATCGGTCCGAGCCACGCCACCATCTCCGGCACGCCCAGCGCGACCGACAGCACCAGCGCGGGCACGGCGACCACGATGGCCAGGCCGGGACCGCTGTAGAGGACCGACTGGAGGATCCGCGCGTTGGGGACGGCCAGCACGCGGTCACCCACCGGGCCGGGGGCGGGCAGGTCGGCGAAGTCGGCGTCGCTGAGGCCCGAGCCGGTGGCTTCGTCGCTGCGGCCCGCGAGCGCCATCAGCTGCTCGCGCACCTGCTGGGCCTGGGCGTCGGTGAGGAAGGCGAGCTTGAGGTGGGAGTCCT
Source organism: Pedococcus bigeumensis (assembly GCF_039531795.1). Lineage (NCBI taxonomy): Bacteria > Bacillati > Actinomycetota > Actinomycetes > Micrococcales > Intrasporangiaceae > Pedococcus > Pedococcus bigeumensis. The sequence continues at coordinate 1,914,859 of NZ_BAAAQS010000001.1, forward strand.
TGCCCCCCGCCGACTGGACCACCACCTCGGACAGCCCCGTCAGGCGGGCGAGTAGCGGACGGCCCAGGTCGACGGCCTGGATCCGGTCGAACCGGACCTGTCGGTGCTGGCGGAAGAGCACGCCGGTGCGCAGCTCGATCAACGTCTCGGCGACGCGGAACCGCGAGAACCGCCACGACACCCACGCTCCCGCGATGATCGCGAGGAGGACGACGACCACCCCCACGGCGGCGAGTCCCAGATGCCCTTGCGTGGGGTCGTCACGGTTGGCGCCGAACAGCGCGTCCGCCTGCTGCGAGACGACGTAGGCGAGGACCGCCAGGAAGGCGATGCCCCCCTTGAGGAGTGGTGACAGCGGGTGGAGGTGCCGCCACCCGTCCTGGCTGGGTCCCGTGGCGCCGGGGTCGGGCTCGGTGCTCACAGACCGGCTCGCTGCGACTCGCCCCGCGCGGCCAGCCGCTCGCGCAGCGCCTCGGCCTCGGCCGTCGGCAGCCCCGGGATCTGGCCGCCGCTCTCGGGTGAGGCGGTGTGCAGCTCGACGGTCGCCATGCCGAAGCGCCGTTCCAACGGACCGGACTGGACGTCGACGAACTGGAGCCGGCCGTAGGGGACGCTGACCAGGGTGCGGAACATCCGGCCGCGGCGGACCACCAGCTCCTCGGCCCCCTCGGCCCACGTGATCGCCGGCACCTGCCGACGGATCACCCACGTGCCGGCGGCGAGCGCGGCGGCGACGACCACGACGCCCACCCAGAAGCCCTCCCACACGAACCCGGCGAGCCCGAGCAGCACCAGCAGGAGCGGCACCAGGAGCACCGCGAGGACCAGGAGCCGCGCGGTGGCGAGCTTCGGTGACACCGGCCGCCACGGCATACCGGCGTCGCCGAAGAGGCGCACCTCGGTCGGGTGCGGGGGCTGGTCGAGGGGGGTGTCGCTCACCCAACCAACTTATCCGGCGACCCCGCACTGGCGGCACGCACCGCGCGGCATACATTGCAGGCGTGGGAAGGGTGACGAGACGGACGCCGGCAGTGAGGGTCGAGGTGACCCCTGACGGGGCGCGCAGCACTGCTCGACCGGACACGCTGGCCGTCGAGGAGCCGTTGGAGATCCGGGTGGGCGGCACCTCCGTCACCGTGACGATGCGCACCCCGGGCGACGACTTCGACCTGGCGCTCGGCAACCTGCTCACCGAGGGGGTGCTGCGCCGGGGCGACGAGGTGGTCCAGCTGATGCACTGCCTCGACGAGGACGAGTCCGGCTCCCCCACCTACAACGTCGTCGACGTCACGCTTGCCCCCGGGATCGTGCCCGACCTCGAGCGCAGCGCCCGGTCGGGCTACCAGAGCAGCGCCTGCGGTGTGTGCGGCAAGACCAGCATCGACGCCATCACCGCCACGAGCCCGTATGCCGTGGCCGACGATCCCGTCGTCCTCTCACCCGTGGTGGTGGCCGGCTTGCCCGAGGTGATGCGGGCTCGCCAGAAGGTCTTCGACCGGACCGGCGGGTTGCACGCCGCCGGGATCTTCACCGCCGACGGCGAGCCGCTGGTCGTCCGCGAGGACGTCGGCCGCCACAACGCCGTCGACAAGGTGGTGGGCTGGGCCGCCCGCGAGGGGCGGCTGCCACTGACCGGTCACGTGCTGGTGGTCAGTGGGCGGGCCAGCTTCGAGCTGGTGCAGAAGGCCGTGATGGCCGGCCTGCCCGCCCTCGTCGCCGTCTCCGCTCCCTCGTCGCTCGCGGCCGAGCTGGCGGAGCAGTCCGGGCTGACCCTGGTCGGCTTCGCCAGGGCGCCGCGGCTGACCGTCTACGCCGGCGCACACCGGCTCGGGCTCGAGGCGTAGGGCGGGCCGACGCCCACCCCGGGTCGTCAGGCCCCGGTGTCCTGCCGGTCGTCCTGGGTGACCTCGACCACGACGACCTCGACGCCGGCCGCCTCGAACGGGCGGATCTGCTCCGGGGTCGCGGAGTCGTCGGTCACCAGGGTCCAGCGGGCCGGCATCACCGCCCAGGCGTGGAAGGGAGCGTCGCCGAGCTTGGCGCCGTGGGCCAGGACGTAGACGTGGTCGGCCCGGCTCAGCCCGGGCTCGACTGGCGCCGCGTGGACCTCGGTGACACCGCTGCCGCACCCGGGGTCGCGGCAGCCGTCGCCGACCTCGGCGACGTCGATGCGCTCGTCCACGCTGCCGGCTTCCAGGAGTCGGGCCCGCTCACCGACCTCGACCCGGACGCGAGCGACCGCATGCACGCCGTGCACGTCGGGGCTGCCGTGCGGCTGGCCTCGTGCCTCGAGGGCCGCCTCGTCGACGGTGGCCGGATCCTGCTGATCGGCAGCCGCACCGCTGAAGGGGCCTGGGGCAAGAGCCAGTACGCCGCGACCAAGGCGGCCCTCGGTGCCCTCGGGCGCTCGTGGGCCGCCGAGCTGGCACCGCGGGGCATCACCGTGAACGTGCTGGCGCCGGGCCCCACCGAGACCGCGATGACCGCAGACCCCCGCCGGGCGGCGACGCCGCCGCAGACGCCACCCCTTGGGCGGCCGGTCAGGGCGGAGGAGGTCGCGGCATACGCCTCGTTCCTCCTCGAGGACACCGGGGCGATGGTCACCGGGCAGCACCTCGTCATCTGCGCGGGGGCCTCGCTCCCGGTCGCTCCCGGGCAGCGCAGCTGAGATATATGTCGCGGACGCTCCGGATACTGGCCAGTAGGCCGGTCCGGTTGTGACCCGCGACTCGTTCGGGTGGAAGATGGACACGGAGGTCGCAGGCAACCCCGCGGCCCCTCGTCAACACTGGCGCGAGAAAGGACTCACGACCGTGGCCGCACGCGAGGAAGCCGGACCGATTCTCAACGGCATCCCCAGCCAGCTCCCGGACATCGACCCCGAGGAGACCAAGGAGTGGCTCGACTCCCTCGACGGCGTCATCGAGGAGGGCGGTCGGCAGCGGGCGCGCTACGTGATGCTCAAGCTCCTGGAGCGGGCACGGGAGATGCAGGTCGGGGTGCCGTCGCTGACGGCCACCGACTACATCAACACGATCTCGCCCGAGCAGGAGCCGTGGTTCCCCGGTGACGAGGAGGTCGAGCGACGCTACCGCGCGTACCTGCGCTGGAACGCCGCGGTCATGGTGCACCGCGCCCAGCGTCCCGGCATCGGGGTCGGTGGCCACATCTCCACCTACGCCTCGGCGGCGACCCTCTACGAGGTCGGCTTCAACCACTTCTGGCGCGGTCAGGACCACCCGGGCGGTGGCGACCAGGTCTTCTTCCAGGGCCACGCCTCCCCCGGCATGTACGCCCGCGCCTTCCTCGAGGGCCGGCTCTCCGAGGACCAGCTCGACGGCTTCCGCCAGGAGAAGAGCCACATCGTCGCGGGCCAGCCGCTGGCCCTGCCGTCCTACCCGCACCCGCGGCTGATGCCTGACTTCTGGCAGTTCCCGACCGTGTCGATGGGCATCGGCCCGATGAACGCCATCTACCAGGCGCAGTTCAACAAGTACCTGCACAACCGCGGCGTGAAGGACACCAGCCAGCAGCACGTCTGGGCCTTCCTCGGCGACGGCGAGATGGACGAGCCCGAGTCGCGCGGCCTGCTCCAGCTCGCTGCGGGCGAGGAGCTCGACAACCTCACCTTCGTCGTCAACTGCAACCTCCAGCGGCTCGACGGCCCGGTCCGGGGCAACGGCAAGATCGTGCAGGAGCTCGAGGCCTTCTTCCGCGGCGCCGGCTGGAACGTCATCAAGGTCGTCTGGGGCCGCGGCTGGGACCCGCTGCTCGCGCAGGACCGTGACGGCGCCCTGGTGCACCTCATGAACACCACGAGCGACGGCGACTACCAGACCTTCCGCGCCAACGACGGCAAGTACGTCCGCGACTTCTTCTTCGGCCGCGACCCGCGCACCCGCGAGATGGTCAAGGACTGGTCCGACGAGGACATCTGGTGGAAGCTCAAGCGCGGTGGCCACGACTACCGCAAGGTGTTCGCCGCCTACCAGGCCGCCATGAACCACACCGGTCAGCCGACGGTCATCCTCGCCAAGACCATCAAGGGCTACGGCCTCGGCAGCCACTTCGCGGGCCGCAACGCGACCCACCAGATGAAGAAGCTGACCCTCGACGACCTCAAGGGCCTGCGCGACAGCCTGAAGCTGCCGATTTCCGACGAGGTGCTCGAGCGCGACCCCTACTCCCCGCCCTACTTCCACCCGGGACCCGACGACCCCAGCATCCAGTACCTGCGCGAGCGGCGCGAGAAGCTGGGTGGCCCGATCCCCATCCGGCGGGTGCAGCACGAGCCGCTCAAGCTGCCCGACCACTCGGCCTACGAGATCGTCAAGAAGGGCACCGGCAAGCAGCAGGTCGCCACGACGATGGCGTTCGTGCGACTGCTCAAGGAGCTGATGCGCGACAAGGAGTTCGGCAAGCGCGTGGTGCCGATCATCCCCGACGAGGCCCGCACCTTCGGGATGGACTCGTTCTTCCCGACGATCAAGATCTACAACCCGCACGGCCAGAAGTACACCTCGGTCGACGCGGAGCTGATGCTGGCCTACAAGGAGGCCAAGGACGGCCAGATCCTGCACCTCGGGATCAACGAGGCCGGGTCGATGGCCGCGTTCACGGCCGCCGGCACCTCCTACGCGACGCACGGCCAGCCAATGGTGCCGATCTACGTCTTCTACTCGATGTTCGGGTTCCAGCGCACCGGCGACTCCATCTGGGCGGCCGCCGACCAGATGGCGCGCGGCTTCCTCATCGGGGCCACGGCGGGACGCACCACCCTCACCGGTGAGGGGCTGCAGCACGCCGACGGCCACTCGCCGCTGCTGGCTGCGACCAACCCCGCAGTGGTCGCGTACGACCCGGCCTTCGCGTTCGAGATCGGCCACATCATGGAGGACGGGCTGCGCCGGATGTACGGCGACGACCCGGAGAACGTCATCTACTACGTGACGGTCTACAACGAGCCGATGAGCCAGCCGCAGGAGCCGGAGAACGTCGACCGCGAGGGCATCCTGCGTGGCATGCACCTGTTCGCCCCGGGCATCCCGGACGGGCTCCCGGACGACGCCCCGCGGGTGCAGCTGCTCGCGTCCGGCGTCGGGGTGCCGTGGGCGTTGGAGGCCCAGGACCTCCTGCGCAACGACTGGGGTGTGGTGGCTGATGTCTGGTCGGTGACGTCGTGGAGCGAGCTGCGCCGCGACGGTATGGCCTGCGACGAGCAGCGCTTCCTCCACCCGGACGGCGAGGCCCGCACTCCCTACGTCACCGAGCGGCTGCGCCACACGCGCGGTCCGGTCATCGCGGTGTCGGACTACATGCGCCAGGTGCAGGACCAGATCCAGCAGTGGGTGCCGGGAGACTTCGCCTCGCTCGGCGCCGACGGGTTCGGTTTCTCCGACACCCGCCCGGCTGCGCGGCGGTTCTTCCACATCGACGGCCCCTCGGTCGCCGTACGCGCCCTGCAGATGCTCGTCCAGCGTGGCGAGATCGAGGGCGGGGTGGCCCGGGAAGCCGCCGCGCGCTACCGCCTGCTCGACGTCACCGCCGGCACGTCCGGCAACTCGGGTGGCGAGAGCTGACCACGTTCGGACCTGCTCTGCGCTGAAACCCGTTGCACGACAAGGTATGCCGCCCGCTCACTGAGCGGGCGGCATACCCGTTCGTGGGGCAGGATGAGGAGGTGACCTCCCAGCCCGCAGTGACCCCCACCTCCGCTCCCACCACCTCCGCTCCCACCACCTCCGCTCCCACCACCCCGGTCCGTGTCGCCGTCACCGGCTCCACGGGCAAGCTCGGCCGCACGGTCGTGGCCCACCTGGCCGAGCACGGCTACGACGTCCTCGCGCTGGACCGGGTCCGGCCGGACAGCCCGACGACCCCGTTCGTCGCGGTCGACCTCACCGACTACGGCCAGGTCGTCGAGGCGCTGTCCGGTGGCGTCGACGAGCACTCCACCCCCGTGGACGCGGTGGTGCACCTGGCCGCCATCCCCGCGCCGGGTCTGACCACCAACGCGACGACCTTCGCGAACAACTCGGCCGCGACCTACAACGTCTTCGCCGCCGCCCGGGCGCTCAAGGTCCGTCGCGTCGTCTGGGCGTCGAGCGAGACGGTCCTCGGGCTGCCGTTCGACACTCCGCCGCCCTACGTCCCCGTGGACGAGGAGTACGCCCCTCGGCCGGAGTCGACCTACTCGCTGAACAAGGCGCTCGAGGAGGAGATGGCCCGCCACTTCTGTCGCTGGGACCCCGAGCTGGTCATGGTCGGCCTGCGGTTCTCCAACGTCATGGACCCCGCCGACTACGCGGCCTTCCCGTCGTTCGACGCCGACCCGTCGCTGCGCCAGTGGAACCTCTGGGGCTACATCGACGGCCGCGACGGCGCGCAGGCGGTGCGGCTGGGGCTGGAGCGGGCCGAGCCGGGGTGCGAGGTCTTCGTCATCGCCAACGCCGACACCGTGATGAACCGCTCGAGCGCGGAGCTCGTGGCCGAGGTGTTCCCCGGGGTCGAGGTGCGCAAGGAGCTCGGCGAGCACGAGACGCTGCTGGGCATCGACAAGGCCCGGCGGCTGCTGGGCTACCAGCCGGCGCACTCCTGGCGCGACCACGTGGGCTGAGGGCGCCGCGACCTGCCCGCGCCGCCCGCCGTTGTGGGCGGCATACAAATAGACTCCCGGTATGCCGCCGACTCGCGTCACCACCTCGGCCGCCACCCTGCAGCGGGTCGAGCGGTCGGCCGGCGAGCTCTCGTCCGCGGCGACGCGGCGGATGGAGGCGGCGCACGACTGGTACCGCGTGCTGTCGGCCGAGGACCGGTCGTGGGTCGGCCTCGTCGCGCAGGCGGGCATCGCGGCCTTCATCGCCTGGCTGCGCGAGGGCGGTGACCAGACCCCGGTCACGGCCGACGTCTTCGGCACTGCGCCCCGTGAGCTGACCCGGTCGATCACGCTGCGCCAGACGCTCGACCTGGTGCGATCGGTCGTCGACGTGGTCGAGCAGGACGCCACGGCGCTGGCCGAGCCCGGCGAGGAGCAGGCCCTGCGCGAGTCGGTCCTGCGCTACTCCCGCGAGATCGCCTTCGCCGCTGCCGAGGTCTACGCCCACGCGGCCGAGGCCCGCGGCGCCTGGGACGCCCGCCTGGAGGGCCTGGTCGTCGACGCCGTGCTACGTGGTGAGGCCGACGACTCCATGCAGTCGCGGGCCGCCGCCCTCGGCTGGGGCTCGACGACCAGGGTCGCCGTGATCGCCGGCAGCACCCCACCGGGCGGGTCCGAAGGCGTCGTCGACGGTCTGCGCCGCGCGGCCGAACGCGTAGGTGTGGACACCCTGGCTGCGGTGCAGGGCCGGCGGCTGGTCTGCATCTTCGGCAACGTCGACGACCCCATGGCGGCGGCCCGGGCGGTCGCGGACCACTTCGGCGACGGGCCGCTGGTGGTCGGACCGACGGTCCCCCACCTGTTCGCGGCCGGTCGGTCGGCGCGGGCGGCGCTGGCGGGACAGTCGTGCGCGCACGCCTGGCCCGGTGCCCCGCGGCCGGTCACGGCCGACGACCTCCTGGCCGAGCGGGTCCTGGTCGGCGACGCGCCGGCGCGGGCCCTGCTGCTCGACCGCATCTGGCACCCCCTCTCGGCCAGCAGCAGCGCCCTCCTCGAGACGGCCTCGGCCTACCTCGAGTCCGGCGGCGGCCTCGAGGGCACCGCCCGGGTCCTCTTCGTCCACCCGAACACGGTGCGCTACCGCCTGGGCAAGATCGCCGAGCTCACCGGCTACCAGCTGACCGACCCCCATGACGCCCACACAGTCCGCATCGCGCTCGCCCTGGGTCGGCTCAGCCGCCCGGCCGGCCAGCGGACCCTCCCCCAGCGCTGACCGCATGCCGTCCCCTGAGACCCCGCTCACACCGTGGCCCGCCACCACTGCCGTTTGCCGCACCGTTTGTAGACATCCTCCAACAGAGCTCCGCGATGTTCGTGCCAAACGGTCACGCTGGGGTCAGGCTCCGACCGCAAGGGTGGAGTCGTGCTAGCAATCGTCTGCCCCGGACAGGGCTCCCAGACCCCCGGCTTCCTCGCGCCCTGGCTCGAGCTCCCGGCCTTCCGTGCGCGGCTCGAGTCGTTGTCCGACGTGGCCGGCCTCGACCTGGTCGCGCACGGCACGACCTCGGACGCCGAGACGATCAAGGACACCGCCGTCGCCCAGCCGCTCATCGTGGCGGCCGGCCTGGCCGCCGCCGCGGTCGTCCTGCCCGCCGGACCAGCCGGCACGGTGGGCGTCACCGCAGGGCACTCGGTCGGGGAGATCACCGCGTGCGCCTTCGCCGGGGTGCTGTCCGACCACGACGCGATGGTGTTCGTCCGCGAGCGCGGCGCCGGCATGGCCGCCGCCAGCGCGCTGACCCCCACCGGGATGAGCGCGGTCCTCGGTGGCGACCCGGCCGCCGTGGCCGAGGCGCTGGCGCGGCACGGGCTGACGGCCGCCAACGCGAACGGCGCAGGACAGACCGTGGCCGCCGGCACCCTCGAGCAGCTGGCGGCGCTCGCCGCCGACCCGCCGGCCAAGGCCAGGGTCATCCCCCTCCAGGTGGCCGGCGCGTTCCACACCACCCACATGTCCCCCGCGGTCGACGCCCTCCGCACGCTGTCCGCGGACTTCGAGGTCAGCGACCCCGGTGTCACCCTGCTGTCCAACGCCGACGGCCGACCGGTCGCCGACGGTGTCGACGCCCTGGCGCGCTTGGTCAAGCAGGTGAGCAGCCCGGTCCGCTGGGACCTGTGCATGCAGACCATGGCCGACCTCGGCGTCACCGCGCTGCTCGAGCTGACCCCCGCCGGCACCCTGGTCGGTCTCGCCAAGCGGGCGATGCCCGGAGTTGCCACACTGGCTGTCAAGACGCCCGACGACCTCGAGGCGGCGCAGCAGCTGGTTCGCGACCACGGCGGAGACCCCGCCGACGCAGGATCCCTCCCGACCGACGCGCAAGAGGCCTGACATGAGCACACCCGCCCCCAAGGGCACCGGTTCCATCACCCCGTCCGAGGGTGCGAAGTACGCCCGCATCATGGGTGTGGGCGGCTACCGGCCCGAGCGCGTGGTGATGAACTCGGAGATCATCGAGGCGATCGACTCCTCCGACGAGTGGATCCAGGAACGCTCGGGCATCAAGAGCCGGCGCTTCGCCGCCAAGGACGAGACCGTCGTCGACATGTCCGTCGAGGCCACCCGCGAGGCGCTCAAGGCGTCGGGACTGGAGGCCTCCGACGTCGATGCCGTCGTCGTGGCCACGGTCACGCATCCCTACCAGACCCCCGCTGCCGCACCGATCCTCGCCGACCGGTTGGGCATCCGCGGCGCGGCCTTCGACATCTCCGCCGCCTGCGCGGGCTACTGCCACGCGGTCAGCCTGGCCAGCGACATGGTGCGCGGCGGCAGCGCCCGCCACGTGCTCGTCGTCGGCGTCGAGAAGCTCTCGGACTTCACCGACCCCACCGACCGCGGTTCCGCCTTCATCTTCGGCGACGGCGCCGGCGCGGCGATCGTCGGCCCGTCCGACGTGCCCGCCATCGGGCCGACCGTGTGGGGGTCCGACGGCTCGCAGTGGAAGACCATCTCGCAGCGCGACTCCTGGGTCGAGGTGCGCGACGGCGACCTCGGCTGGCCGGCGATCGGCATGCAGGGCCAGTCCGTCTTCCGCTGGGCGGTCTGGGGCATGGCCCCGGTCGCCCAGAAGGCCCTCGACGCCGCCGGCGTGCGGGCCGAGGACCTCGACGCGTTCATCCCGCACCAGGCCAACATGCGGATCATCGACGCCATGATCAAGCAGCTCAAGCTGCCGAGCGACATCCCGGTGGCCCGCGACATCGCCGAGACCGCGAACACCTCCGCCGCGTCGATCCCCCTCGCGACCGAGCGCATGCTGCGCGAGGGCGAGGTGCCCCACGGCGGCCTGGCCCTGCAGATCGGGTTCGGCGCGGGCCTGGTCTACGCGGCCCAGGTCGTCGTCCTCCCCTGAAGACTCCCGTCGGCCCGCGGGTGAACCGGGCCACCGCAGTGACCACACCACGTGACGACCAAACAGTCACACCACCAAGAGAAGGAGCTGAGCCGCATGGCGCAGAGCGAGCAGGAGATCCTCGAGGGTCTGGCCGAGATCGTCAACGAGGAGACCGGTCTGGACACCGAGTCGGTGCAGTCCGAGAAGTCCTTCACCGACGACCTCGACATCGACTCGCTGTCGATGATGACCATCGTCGTCAACGCCGAGGAGAAGTTCGGCGTGCGGATCCCCGACGACGAGGTCAAGAACCTCAAGACCGTCGGCGACGCCGTCAGCTTCATCGCCAAGAACCAGGGCTGAGCCCCACAGTTCCCCGCGCGGGTGGCGGCCACGCGGCATACCTCTGCCGTGGAGTGACCCCGTCGCTCCAGCCGCCACCCCGCACCGGCGACCAGCCCCCGCACGACCCGACGAAGGAGCAGACCCAGCCATGACCGCCGAACGACGCGTCGTCGTCACAGGCCTCGGAGCCACCACCCCCGTGGGCGGCACCGTCCCCGAGACGTGGGACGCCATCCTGGCCGGACGGTCGGGAGCCAAGACGATGGACTTCGACTGGGTGGAGAAGTACGAGCTCCCGGTCAAGTTCGCCGCCACGATCCACACGCAGCCGACCGACGTCCTGACCAAGGTGGAGGTGCGCCGGCTCGATCCGAGCGCGCAGTACGCCCTGATCGCCGCGCGGGAGGCCTGGGCCGACGCCGGCGCCCCCGAGGTCGAGCCCGAGCGGCTGGCTGCCTGCATCGGCACCGGGATCGGCGGCGTCTGGACCCTGCTCGACCAGTGGGACAACCTGCGCGAGAAGGGCCCGCGACGGGTCTTCCCGCTCGCCGTGCCGATGCTCATGCCCAACGCCTCCTCCGCCGCCGTGTCGCTGGAGATCGGTGCCCGGGCCGGGGCCCACACCCCTGTCTCCGCCTGCGCCTCCGGGCTCGAGGCGATGGGCTACGCCTACGAGATGATCCGCAACGGCCGGGCCGACATCGCGGTCGCCGGTGGCACCGAGGGTGCGGTGCACGCACTGCCGATCGCCGGGTTCGCCGCCATGCAGGCGCTCTCGACCCGCAACGACGACCCCGAGCGGGCCTCGCGCCCCTACGACACCGGCCGCGACGGCTTCGTCCTCGGCGAGGGCGCCGCAGTGATCGTGCTCGAGGAGTACGAAGCAGCCAGGGCGCGTGGGGCCACCATCTACGCCGAGATCGGTGGCGTGGGCATGTCCTCCGACTCCCACCACATTGCGGCTCCGGAGCCCGAGGGCGCGGGAGCCTCCCGGGCGATGGTCGAGGCCGTCGAGCGGGCAGGGCTGACGCCCAAGGACATCGTCCACGTCAACGCGCACGCGACCTCGACCCCCGTGGGCGACGTGGCCGAGTCGAACGCCATCCGGCGCGCCTTCGGCGACGACACCGACGGTATGCCGGTCAGTGCGACGAAGTCGATGACGGGTCACCTCCTCGGCGCGGCCGGGGCCCTCGAGGGCGTCCTCACGATCCTGGCGCTGCACCACCGGATCGCCCCCGCGACCATCAACCTCGACGACTTCGACCCCGCCATCAAGCTGGACGTCGTGCACGGCGAGGCCCGCAAGCTGCCCGCCGGTGACATCGCCGCCCTGAACAACTCGTTCGGTTTCGGCGGACACAACGTCGCGGTGGTCTTCACCTCGGTCTGACCTCAGCCGTTCGGCCCACACGATAGAGCGCCCACCCCGGACCCCGGGGTGGGCGCTCTATCGTGTGCCGACGGTCGCTGCAGGGGCGATGCGGGGAGGCACGCATGGTGGGTAGGTCGGGGGGAACCCTGGGGGGTCGCGAGCGCATCGTGATCGTGGACGGGCACTTGTCGGGACGGCTGAAACGGGCCGGGCGCCGGCACGTGCTGCGGCGTCCACAGACCTGGACCTCGGCGCTGGTGACCAGCGTCGTGCTCCTCCTCTGCGTCTCCGCGCCGGACCTCCTGGGCGGGCGGCCCGGTGCGGTGTCCACGGCGCTCCTGGCGGCGCCGGGCATCTACCTGGTGGCGACGGCCGCCATGCTCGGCTACACCGTCTTCTCCATCGGCAGGCACTTCGACCGGGAGTTCGTGCCGGGTCGCATCCTCGGCCTGACGGTCGGGAGCCAGACGATCCGCTTCCGCGACCACGACTCGTGCACGGAGCTCGCCTACTCGGTTATCGGCGGCGTCGTGATGTTGCGGGACGTCGTGGTGGTCGACCTCGGGCAGCGTTTCTGGGCGCTGCCGATCGAGCTGTTCGACGGCGTCAGCCTCGAGGTCCTGCGCACGCGTGCAGGTCGTCCTACTGTGGGCAACGAGCTCTGGCCCGAGCTGCAGTCCTAGGGGGCCCGCTCCCGGTCCCGGCCTCCGGGACGCGGCTGCGTGGGATGCGCCTCACCGGGGCGGCGGCGGGAGCGTGATGACGATCAGCGGCGGGTTGGTCGTGCTGCTGGGGGTCGGCTTGCCCGTGGACGTGTGGCCGGAGTTGCCCCGGGTCTTGGTCGTGCTGGACGTCGAGGTCGCCGTCGACGAGCCCGCGGAGCCCCCGGAGGGCGAGGAGGTTGCGGACACCTGCCGGGGCGACGTCGTCGAGACCGGCGCGGGTGGGCTCGTCCGCGACGAGCTCGAGCGTGAGGTGGTGGTGGTCGAGCGGGCTCCGTCCGCGACGCCGCTCGTCGGGTCGCCCTGCTGGGCGGTCAGCGACCCGCGCGTGACAGCTGGGTCGTCCGCCCCGTCGGCAGTCGCCCTGTCGGGCAGCACGAACGCGAACGACGCCATCGCCGTCAGGCCGCCGAGCCACAGCAGCACCAGGCCCGGCAGGGGCTTCCACGAGGCCTCCCGTCCCACGGCCGCCCGATGTGCGAGGAACTCACGGACGTAGGCCAACAGGGTCGCGACGGCCGCCGCCGAGAAGAGCCAGAGCACCCAGGTGGCGATGGTGGCGCCACGGGGCAGATCGGCGGCCAGGATCAGCCAGGCGTACCAGAGCAGCGTCCCCACACAGGCTGCGGCCAGCACCCCCAGGATGAGCTTGGGGCGGGTCACACGTTCCTCCAGAGTCGATCGGACAGCCCGACAGGCTACCCAAGACCCGGTCGAACCCCCGAAACGTGCAAGTCACACGGCTGCTTGAAGCCGCTCAGCCAACCATCGGTCAGCCAACCATCGGTCAGCCGACCTTGTGGAGCCAGCGCACGGGGGCCCCGTCACCGGCATACCGGAACGGCTCGAGCTCGGCGTCCCAGTCGGTGCCGAGCAGCTCCTCGACCATCTCGGCCATTGCCTCCGGCGACCCCTGCGACAGCCGCAGCACGTCACGCAGCCGGTCCTCGTTGATCACGGCGTCGCCGGCGGCCGAGGTCCAGGTGTGGTGGATCCCGAGGGCGGGCGTGTGCGACCAGCGCGACCCGTCTGCGCCGGCGCTCGGCTCCTCGGTCACCTCGTAGCGCAGGTTGTCCCAGCCGCGCAGGGTGGAGGCGAGCTTGGCGCCGGTGCCCTGCACCCCTGCCCACGGGAACTCCGCGCGGACGAGTGCGGCACCGGCGGGCTGTGGGGTCCAGTCGATGGCCAGCCGGCCGTCGAGGGCGGACTCGAGGGCCCAGGTGATGTGGGGGCACAGTGCTTTGGGGGTGGAGTGAATGAAAACCACCCCGCGGGTCATGACACGCGGCATCGCGACAGACATTCCGGGCCTCCTTGGTGTGCGAGGGACGTCTTCCCCACGAACCTCGTCACCGGCTGGCTCGGCGTGTTGCCGCGTTGTTCAGTTGGCTGTGCGGGACCCATTGTGCACCACGAACCACATCCGCACCAGCACCACCACGAACCTCGTTCTCACCACGCCCGTGGCCCGGCGAGCGACAGGTACTGGCAGTCTCCGCGAGCTCGGACGAAGGTAGGCTCACGGCGCCCAGCCGGTGCGAGCCGAGCTGGTGCCGGGGCAGTAGCTCAGTCGGTCAGAGCAGCGGACTCATAATCCGTCGGTCGTCGGTTCAAGCCCGACCTGCCCCACAGGACGTGTGTACGACTTCGCCTGATGCCTGACGTTTGGGCTTCGGCTGATGCCTGACAGTGTTTCGGTTGATGGTTGACACCTACTTCGGCTGATCCTTGACACCTGCCGCAGATCAGCGAGTCGCACTCCCTCAACCACCGTGCCCGGACAGTGCAACTATCCTCAGTGGCATGACGTTGGTGGCGTCTGGCACCCGCTTCGTCGGCAGAGACACGGAGGTCCGTGACGTCGTCGACCTGGTCGACCACCAGCGGCTGGTGACCCTCGTGGGGCTCGGCGGCGCTGGCAAGACGAGGCTGGCGCTGCACGCGCTCGACGAGCTGGAGTCCACGTTCGCCGGTGGCGCCTTCGTCGCACCGTTGTCCGAGCTCACCGACCCCTCCCTGCTCGGGCACCTCGTCGCGTCCCGTGTCGGGCTGTTCGTCGCCGGCCCCGAGCTCGCCACCACGATCCTGACGGACCACCTCGACGGCCAGCACGTCCTGCTGGTCCTCGACAACTGCGAACACCTCGTCGACGCGGTCGCCGAGCTGGCCGTGGAGATCCTCGAGACCTGTCCGGCCGTGAAGATCCTGGCGACCAGTCGCAGCCCACTCGGGCTGGCTCGCGAGGTGGTCTACGACGTGCCGCCGCTGGCCCTCCCACCCGCCGCGAGCCGCCGTGAAGGGAACGAAGGCACGGAGCTGTCGCCCGACTCGATCGCCGAGGTCGCCTCGGTCGAGCTGTTCGTCGCTCGCGCCCAAGCAGCCTCGGCGACGTTCCGGCTCACCTCCGCGAACGCAGGGGCGGTGGCGAGCATCGTCACCGCCCTCGGCGGCCTGCCCCTCGCCCTCGAGCTCGCCGGCGCGCGAGTGCGCGAGATAGCCCCGGAGCTCCTTGCCACCCGACTGGATGACCCCCTCGCTGCGCTCGACGCGGGCTACCGTGACCACCCGCCCCGGCACCGTTCCCTGGCCGCCAACCTCGACTGGAGCTTCCAGCTGTGCTCACCCGACGAGCAGGCGCTGTGGTGCCGGCTGGCCGTCTTCCCGGGTGGGTTCGACGTAGCGGCCGCCGAGACGGTCTGCGTCGGGGAGGGCGTCGGCGCCCACGAGATCCTGTCACTCGTCTCAGCACTGGCCAGCCAGTCCATCATCGCCCAGGACGCGACTACTCCCGGGCGCTACCGGATGCCCGAGCCGGTGCGACAGTTCGGGAAAAGACACCTGACGGCCGGTGACGAGCTGACCCACTGGCAGGACGCCCACCTGGCCTGGGTCTCGTCGCTGGGCCACGACCTCGCCACGCACTGGATCGGGTCGGACGAGCTGGCCTGGATGCGGAAGATCCGGCTGGAACAGGCCAACATCCGCGCCGCGTTCGAGTATGCCGTCGCGACGCCGCGCCACGCCACCGCTGCCCTGCAGCTGTGCACCGACCTGGAGCCCTACTGGCTGTGCGACGGCCTGCTCAACGAAGGGCGCCTCTGGGTCGACCGAGCACTGGCCGTCGCCCCGGGATCCGGTGACGCCGAGATCCACGCGAGCGTGATGGCGGCCACGATGGCGGCCGGAGAGCACTTCGACATGGCGTACGCCCACCGTCTTCTGGACCACGCGACTGACATCCTCGACTCCGCGCAGACCGCGTCGCCACGGGCCCACCACGCGTTCGCGATCGCCCTCCTCGCGTTCTACGACCAAGACCTTCCCGCGGCCCTCACGCATGGCGAGGCGGGCATCACGGCCCTCGCTGCCGCTCAGGGGCGAGAGAGCTACCACTACTTCCACGCGGTGTTCTGGCAGGCCCTCACACTGTCGGCCGTCGGCCGCACGGAGGAGGCCAAGGTCCTCATCGACGAGGCGATCAGCTTCTGCGAGCGCCACCCGGGTGAGGTGTACGTCCGCACGAACTTCCACTGGGCGCTCGGGCTCCACCTGCTGCCCCAGGGCGAGGTCGATGCCGCTCTCCAGCAGGTGCGTACCGCACTGGCAGGAGCCTGGGAGCTGCGCAACAACCTCATGGTGGCGCTGACCCTCGAGGCGCTGGCCTGGGTCAACGCGGCGGCGGGACGGGCCCGGGACGCCGCCGTGCTGTTCGGCGGAGCGGCTCGCGAGCTGGACCGGGCCCACGTCGCCCTCATGCTCACTGCCTTCAGGGACGCCGGCAGGGCAGCCGCCGAGTCAGCGCTCGGCACTGCGCGGTTCGAACAGGCTTTCGCCACGGGAGCCACGACGCCGCTCGAGACCCTCGTGACCTTCGCCATGACCGGACAGGACCCCCGCACCGCGGCGGATCCCTTCGCGCCGCTCACCCGTCGCGAGGCCGAGATCGCCGCGCTCGTCGCCGACGGACTCAGCAGCCGGTCCATCGCCGAGCGGCTCACGCTCTCTGAGCGCACCGTCCAGGGGCATATCCAGAACACCCTCGACAAGCTCCACGCCACCTCCCGCGCCGGCATCGCGGCCTGGTACGTGCGCCGCTCCCCGCAGCAGTAGGAGCCCGTCTGCCCCGGACCCGGTGGAACTACCTGGTTCCGTCGAGGCCGGAAGTCAGGTATTTCCCTCGTCGCGGCACGGCTGTCGCGAACCCAAGACTGGACCCAGCACCAGCGGCCAAGGGACGCACCCCCATCGGGTGCCAGCCTCCCCCGCGCCGATCGAGGCAATGCAGGCAACAGGTGGCTGGACCACGCGGGGCTGTCGACCCCCACCCGGTCCGCCCGGCCCGCACCTCACGACACCTCCTTGCCCGCGTCCACGGCCTCCCGAAGGAACCCCCGTCCATGTTGTCCTCACCCACCCCCGCCCCCGCTGCAGACGACGACCGTCCGGCCGCCGCAGGCCACCCGCGGATGACCGACTGGGACGACCCGGCCCTCGTCGAGGCGGTCCGGACCGGAGACATGCAGGCGGCCGGGGCGCTGTATGCCCGGCACTACCCCTTCGCGGTGCGGGCTGCCGGAGGCATCGGCAACCCCGGTATCGCCGAGGACCTTGCCTCCGAGGCGATGACGAGGGTCGTCGCCGCGCTGCTCAACGGGCGTGGTCCCGACCGCGCTGTCCGTGCGTACCTGCTCACGACAATGCGCAACCTGTTCCGCGACCGGCTCCGCAAGCTCAACGGCGAGATCTCGGTCGACCCCCTCGAGGAGGGCGCGATGGACCGACCCGAACCCGACCCGACCGAGCGGGCCCTCGAGCGCCGGATCGTCCTCGACGTGATGGCCGAACTCCCCGAACGCTGGCGCGAGGTTCTGTGGCGAACCATCGTGATCGAGGAACCGCTGCCCGTCGTCGGCGCCTCGATGGGCCTCAACGCGAACGCCGTCGCGGCGTTGAGCTACCGGGCCCGGAGCGCATTCACCAAGGCCTACGTGCGCGCCGTCTCGACCGCAGCCGCGTAGCACGAGGCAGATCGCACCGTCGGCGTGGCGCTCTGCGAGTCCCGGGCCTGCGGGCACGTGGCACGGCAGAGCCGCGAGGGTCGAGGGTCTCGCCTGCCTGCAGCAGAGCGCGGCTCCCCGAGAGCCTCCTCAGGTTGCCTTTGGGTGACATGTGGTGGCGCAGGAGGCCGCCATGTGCGACAAACCGGTAGGTTGCCGCACATGACGGAGCCACTGGTCGTCCTCAAGGGCGTCAACAAGCACTTCGGCGAGCTGCACGTCCTCAAGGACATCGACCTGTCCATCGGCAAGGGCGAGGTCGTCGTCGTGATCGGTCCCTCAGGGTCCGGCAAGTCGACCCTGTGCCGCACGATCAACCGGCTCGAGACCTTCGAGACCGGCTCGATCACCATCGACGGCGTGCCGCTGCCCGAAGAGGGCAAAGAGCTCGCGAAGCTGCGGGCCGACGTCGGCATGGTGTTCCAGTCCTTCAACCTCTTCGCCCACAAGACCATCCTCGACAACGTCACGCTGGGCCCGATCAAGGCCCGCAAGGTGCCCAAGGCCGAGGCCGAGAAGCGGGCGATGGAGCTGCTCGAGCGCGTGGGTGTCGCGCACCAGGCGCACAAGTACCCCGCCCAGCTCTCCGGTGGTCAACAGCAGCGGGTGGCCATCGCGCGGTCCCTGGCGATGGACCCCAAGGTGATGCTCTTCGACGAGCCCACCTCGGCCCTCGACCCCGAGATGATCACCGAGGTCCTCGACGTCATGGTGGCCCTCGCCAAGGAGGGTATGACGATGGTCGTCGTCACCCACGAGATGGGCTTCGCCCGCAAGGCCGCGAACCGGGTCGTGTTCATGGCCGACGGCCAGATCGTGGAGGAGAACGACCCCGAGGGCTTCTTCACCGCCCCGAAGTCCGACCGTGCCAAGGACTTCCTCGGCAAGATCCTCACCCACTAGCCCGACCCACCCTCAGCCCAGCCCACTCAGGGTCCCGTCACACCGGGACCCGTTGACCCAGAACGACATCCAGACCGCACTGCACTGAAAACCGGCGCGCACCAGCGCAGCGGAGACATCTCAGGAGGAAACGGAATGAAGATTCGTCAGATTGGCGCCATGACCGCCGCATCGGTCCTCGCGCTCGGCCTGGCCGCCTGCGGCGACAGCGCCAAGGACGGGGGCGCCGGAGGTGGCGGCGGGGGCGAGAAGTTCAAGGTCGGCATCAAGTTCGACCAGCCCGGGCTCGGCCTCAAGGAGGGCTCGAAGTACACCGGTCTCGACGTCGACGTCGCGACCTACGTCGCCAAGGAGCTCGGCCACGAGGCCGGCGACATCCAGTGGGTCCAGGCTCCCTCCGCGCAGCGCGAGACGCTGATCTCCACCGGGCAGGTCGACATGGTCGTGGCGACCTACTCGATCACCGACGCCCGCAAGGAGAAGATCTCCTTCGCCGGTCCGTACTTCGTCGCCGGCCAGGACCTGCTCGTCCGCGCCGACGACTCCTCGATCACCGGCCCCGAGGCCCTGACCGGCAAGAAGCTCTGCTCGGTGACGGGATCGACGTCGGCGCAGAAGGTCAAGGACAAGTATCCGGGGGTGCAGCTCCAGGAGTTCGGCACCTACTCCGAGTGCGTCACCGCGCTCGTCTCCAAGGGCGTCGACGCGCTGACGACCGACAACACCATCCTCGCCGGCTACGCCTCGCAGGCGCAGTACAAGGGCAAGCTCAAGGTGGTGGGCAAGACCTTCTCCGAGGAGCGCTACGGCATCGGCATCAAGAAGGGTGACACCGCCACCTGCGAGAAGATCAACACGGCCATCGCCAAGATGATCTCGTCCGGTGACTGGCAGAAGGCCATCGACGCCAACCTCGGCCCGGCCGGGTTCAAGGTCGACAGCGCGACCAACCCGCCCAAGCAGGACGCCTGTTCCTGACCGGGTCCACCCACCAAGGGGTATGCCGCGCGCTCGGCTGAGCGCGCGGCATACCCCGGGCTCCGTCCCCACCACCCGCGCAACGGAAGGCACCCCCGTATGGGCGACATCCTCAGCACCTATGGTCCGGAGATCCTCCGAGCCTTCTGGGTCACGATCCGGCTCGCCCTCGTCGCGGGCATCGGCTCGCTGGTCATCGGCACCTTCATCGCAGTCATGCGCATGTCGCCGGTGCGGGTCCTGCGGCTGCTGGGCACGTGGTACGTCAACGTCTTCCGCAACACCCCCCTGACCCTGCTGATGGTCTTCAGCATCCTGGGCCTGACCTACATCCTGGGCCTGAACCTGGACCAGCAGGACATCACCCAGAACGCCCTGCGGTGGTCGGCGGTCATGTTGTCGGTCTACCACGCGGCGTTCGTCTGCGAGGCGCTGCGGTCGGGGGTCAACACCGTGCCGGTGGGGCAGGCCGAGGCCGCCCGCTCGATCGGTCTCACGTTCTCCCAGAGCATGCGTGAGGTGATCCTGCCGCAGGCCTTCCGCGGTGCCGTCGCGCCGCTCGGCTCCAACTTCATCGCGCTCATCAAGAACACCACCGTGACCGCGGTCATCGTGGCGGCCGAGGCAGGAGGCCTGATGCAGAAGATCATCGAGAACGAGACCGGCACGCTGTCGGTGTTCCTCATCTTCGCCATCGGGTTCGTGATCCTGACCCTGCCGCTCGGCGTGTTCTTCACCTCGCTGTCCCGTCGCCTGGCGGTGAAGCGGTGAGCACCTCCGTCCTGTTCGACGCCCCCGGTCCGCGGGCTCGCCGCCGGCACGCCATCCTCTCGGTCTTCGGCGTCCTCCTCGTCGTCGCGACCGGCTACATCGTCGTGCGCAAGATGCAGGATGCCAACCAGCTCCAGGGATTCATGTGGAAGCCGTTCGTCACCGACCGCTCGGTGTGGCGCGACTACCTCCTGATCGGCCTGTGGGGCACGCTCAAGGCCGCGGTGATCTCGATCGCGCTGGCCATCGCCTTCGGGCTGCTGTTCGGACTGGGCCGGCTGTCGAGCATCCGCCCCATCCGCTGGGCGTCCGGCGTGGTCGTCGAGTTCTTCCGCGCCGTCCCGGTGCTGATCATGATGATCGCCAGCTACGGCTACTACTCGCGCTCCGGCGTGTTCTCCAGCGAGACCGCTCCACTCGCGGGGGTCGTGACGGGCCTGACGCTCTACAACGGGTCGGTCATCGCCGAGCTCGTGCGGTCCGGGGTCCACTCCCTGCCGAAGGGCCAGTCCGAGGCCGGCCTGTCCATCGGCCTGACGGAGTCGCAGACGCTGCGCTCGATCCAGCTGCCGCAGGCCATCACGGCCATGCTGCCGGCCCTGATCGGCCAGTTCGTCGTCATCCTCAAGGACTCGGCGCTGGGCTACTCGATCACCTACGGCGAGCTGCTCATCTGGTCCAAGACCCTGGGCTCGGCCTTCGCCAACACCCTTCCCGCCTACATCGTGGCCGCGCTGCTGTTCATCCTGATCAACTTCACCCTGACCGTGATCGCGAGCCGCGTGCAGCGCAGGCTCTCGCGTCGCGGCCGCACGACGGTCCGCGAAGCCGCCGCTGTCCCGGCTCCTGCGGAGGCAGGCTCCGCAGGCTGACGCAGGCTGGCGGCAGCGCGGGTGCTCGCCTGACGGGTTGGCCGGCCGGGCACGACGAAGGCCCCGGACCGGGTGGTCTGGGGCCTCGTGGTGGGGTGGCTCCCCCGGTTGGACTCGAACCAACAACCTGCCGATTAACAGTCGGCTGCTCTGCCAATTGAGCTACAGGGGAAAGTCCGTCGGCGGTCCCCCGCGTTCGGCGCTGCGCAACCATAGCAAAGGATGTGCGGAGTTCTGAAAACGGGTGGATGGTCGCCGCAGCGTCGCTAGAGCCCGACCTGCTCGCGCAGGTAGACCAGCGCCGCCTCGGTGCGCGTGACCAGCTCCGGGTCGTCGGCCCGCACCCCTCGACCGAGCACGACCTGCTCGACCAGACCGCCGCCCGCGAGGTCCTGCCGGAGGGCCACCTTCGCGGTCCGGCGGGGTCCGAGCTCGATCCGGTGGGCCAGCACGACGCTCGCCTGCACGCGCTCGCGCAAGGTCTCCGGCACGAGGCTCGTGGCGCCCAGGACCCACTGCGCCGGCCGGGAGCCGTCCACCCAGGTGACGGTGAGCGTGGTGAGCTCGGCCGACCACGTGCCGCCGTCGACCTCGTGCCACGGGCGGTGGAGCGTGCGCTCCCCGGCCGCGTCGACGGCATACAGGGCATGGTTGGTGGCGACCACGGTCGCGCCGCTGGCGGCCTCGCGCCCCCAGCTGAGCACTCGCTCACCCGGGCCCAGCCCGACCGCGGCGCGCACGTCGGACGGCAAGCGTTCGGGGCGGCGCAGGGAGATCGCCATCACGACGCCTGGTCGCGCAACGTCGCGAGCTCGCGCTGGAGCTCCTGGAGCTCACCGCTCAGGCTGCGCGCCAGTGCCGGGTCGGTGTGCGGGTCGGCCGCCATCCGGCGCATGGCCGACATCGCGTCGGCGATCCTGCGGGTCAACGAAACCTCCTGGACGCGGGTCAGCAGCGCGTCGATGTAGCGGCGCTCCGGGAGGCCGGTCGCCTTGTCGAACCTCGTGGGCAGGCTCGCGACCGACAGCTCGGCGATCAGCCCGTGCACGGCCAGCGGCGCCGCCTGCGTCACGCGGTCGGCCCACGCCTGCACGGACAGACCGCGTTGCGGCCCGCCTGCGCCTCGGACTCCGTCGAAGACCGCCCGGTGGGCGGGGGCGGTGAACGCGTCGGCCGAGACCTTGTCGACGTCGTCCGGGGAGAAGCTGTCGGGATACTGCAGCAGCGTCTGCAGGAGCTGTCGCTCGGCGAAGACGATGGGGTCGCGCAGGTCGGGGGTGGGCAGCGCGGCCCGCGCCTCCTCGATGGAGGGTTCGGGCACGGTGTCGTCGTCGGGCCGGTGGGCCCCCCCGTCGCGCGAGCGCTCGTGCTGGCCGGGTCGCCCGTCGCGCCCGTCGCGCGCGGCCGGGGACTCCGCAGCCTCCTTGGCGTCACGGGCGGCCATCCGCTGGGCGCGGGACACCTCGGCCTGCACCTGTTCGACCTCGACCCCGATCCACCCGGCGACGGTGCGGATGTACTCGGGTCGCATCGAGCTGTCGCGGATGGAGTTGACGATGGGGGCGGCGGCGCGCATCCCCTGCACCCGCCCCTCGGCAGTCGTCAGGTCGAACCGCGCGATGGTCGTGCGGACGGCGAACTCGAACATCGGCACCGCATCGTCGATCAGGTGGCGCACCGCGTCGTCGCCCTTGGCGATGCGCAGCTCGCAGGGGTCCATGCCACCGTCGGCCACTGCCACGAACGACTGCGAGGCCCAGCGCTGGTCCTCGCCGAACGCCCGCATGGCCGCCTTCTGCCCGGCCGCGTCACCGTCGAACGTGAACACCACCCGGGCCGGTGCGAGGTCGGCCTCGTCGCGCATGATCCGGCGCAGCAGCTTGATGTGGTCGACGCCGAAGGACGTGCCACACGTGGCCACGGCGCCCTCGATCCCGGCCAGGTGGCACGCCATGACATCGGTGTAGCCCTCGACGATGACGGCCTTGCGGTCACCCGCGATGGACTTCTTGGCGGCGTCGAGGCCGTAGAGGACGGTCGACTTCTTGTAGATGGGGGTCTCGGAGGTGTTGAGGTACTTGGCCGCGATCCGGTCGTCCTCGAACAACCGCCGGGCGCCGAACCCCACCGTGTCGCCGGTGATGTCACGGATCGGCCAGACCAGCCGCCCGCGGAACCGGTCGTAGAGGCCGCGGCTACCCCGCCCGGACAGGCCACCGAGGGTGACCTCCTCGTCGGTGAAGCCCTTCGACCGCAGGTGGCGCGACAGCTCCTCGCCACCGCGCGGCGCGAAACCGACGCCGAACTTCTTGGCGGCCTCGCTGTCGAACCCGCGCTCGCGCAGGAAGTCGCGCCCGGCCCGCGCCTCGGGCGCGTTGAGCAGGGCGTGGTGGTAGAACTCCTGCGCCACCCGGTGCGCCTCGATCAGCCGCGAGCGCCGGCCGAGGGTCTCGCCGTCGCGGGGGCGTCCGCCCTCCTCGTAGTGCAGCTCCATCCCGAGCTTCTGGGCCAGTCGCTCGATCGCCTCGCTGAAGGTGAGGTGCTCGACCTTCTGGACGAACGAGATAACATCGCCGCCCTCGCCGCACCCGAAGCAGTGCCAGGCACCCACGACCGGGCGGATGTTGAAGGAGGGGGTCTTCTCGTCGTGGAACGGGCACAGACCCTTCATCGAGCCCGGGCCGGCAGGTCGCAGGGTCACGTGCTCGCGCACGACATCCTCGATGGACGAACGCTCCTTCACGAGCGCGACGTCCTCGGCCTTGATCCGACCCGCCACTGGCCCTCCTTGTCGCGGTTGAGTCTAGGTGGTGCCCGGTGTCACCGACCGCCGACCTCCACAGCTCGGCCTTCCCCCTAGGGGAGGAAGTCAGGACCAGGCGCGGTGCAGGTACTCCGCCCGCACGTCGGTCAGCGACGCGACCTGGTCGACGACCACCCGCAGCGCTGCGGCGTCATCCGTGGCCGCCTTCCAGTCGCCGAGCAGGTCGGGGTCGAGCCGCCGCACCGGGTCCTGCTGGTAGCCGGTCACCAGGTCGGCGACGACCTCGCGCTGCCGGGTCAGCACATCGACCCGCTCCTGCGCGTGCATCACGAAGTGGGCCGCCACCGCCTTGAGCACGGCGCACTCGGCCCGCGTCTCGTCGGGCACGACCAGGTCGGCGGCGTAGCGCGTCAGGGATCCGTCGCCGTGCCGCTCGCGGGTGGCCACCTCCACCCCGTGGACGAACCGGCCGATCAGTCGCGAGGTCATGTCCTTGAGCGCCGCCCGGTCCACCCGTGACCCGTCGTATGCCGTGGGCACGGCACCGCTGGCCAGCACGCGTTCCAGCGCCTCACCGAGGGCGTCCACGCCGAGGTCGGCGGCGTAGAGGCCGGTCGCCACCGCGAGCACCGAGTCGACGTCGGTGCGGTCGCGAAGGCTTCGCACGTCGAGCCGCCCCGAGGCGATCGCGTCCTCGACGTCGTGCACCGAGTAGGCGACGTCGTCGGACCAGTCCATGACGTCGGCCTCGATGCAGCGTTGTCCGTCAGGCCGACCGTCGCGGAACCACTCGAAGACCGGGAGGTCGTCGGCGTAGACCCCGAACTTCTCCCCCGTGCCGCCCTCGGCCCCGCCCTCGCCACGGCGCCACGGGTACTTCGTCGACGCGTCGAGGGTGGCCCGGGTCAGGTTGAGCCCGGCCGGACGCCCGTCCGGGTGGACCCGCTTGGGCTCGAGCCGGGTCAGCAGGCGCAGGGTCTGGGCGTTGCCCTCGAACCCGCCGACGTGGCGCGCGATCTCGTCGAGGGCCCGCTCGCCGTTGTGCCCGAAGGGGGGGTGCCCGAGGTCGTGGGCGAGGCACGCCGAGTCGACGACGTCGGCGCTGCACCCGAGCGCCTGCCCGAACTCGCGACCGATCTGGGCGACCTCCAGGCTGTGCGTGAGCCGGTTGCGCACGAAGTCGTCGTCGCCGGGCTGCACGACCTGGGTCTTGGCCGACAGCCGCCGCAGCGACGCGGAGTGCACGAGCCGGGCCCGGTCGCGGGCGAAGTCGTCACGGTCGGCGCGCTTGGTCGCAGGGTCCTCCCGCACCCACCGCTCACGGTCGACCGCGCTGTACGCCACGCTGGGGAGCCTACGACCAGGCGGCCCGCGCCGCCTCGGCGGCCCGCTCCACCCACTTGGGCTGGGTGCCGTAGCGCTGGCTGGGGATCAGCCGGCCGGCTGCGCTGTCCTCGACCAGCTGGGCGATCCGCTTCGCGCGGGTGGCCTCCTGCTTGGCGGTCACCACCCAGTGCACGGCGACCCTCTTGTAGGACGCCGTCGCTACCTCCCAGAAGGCACTGGCGGCCGGGTCGTGCGCCAGCAGCGCGGCATACTCCGGCGGCAGCTCGACGTCGCCGGGCGACTCGTAGGCGTAGACGCCCGAGCGGTCCTCGCGGCGCAGCTCGTAGGCCGCCAGCCCGGCTGGCTGCATGCGTCCCTCGGCCTTGAGCCGCTCGACGGCGGCGATGTTG
The DNA here is from genome assembly GCF_039531795.1 of Pedococcus bigeumensis. Taxonomy (NCBI): domain Bacteria; kingdom Bacillati; phylum Actinomycetota; class Actinomycetes; order Micrococcales; family Intrasporangiaceae; genus Pedococcus; species Pedococcus bigeumensis. The sequence goes on from NZ_BAAAQS010000001.1 coordinate 1,940,372, forward strand.
ATGGAGCTCCAGTTGCTGGTGGCCTTGCGGGGCGTCCAGCGCTGCCGGGTCGCGTCGTCGTCGATGCGCTGGGCCACCGAGTCGATCCACCCCCAGCAGAGCGCCTCGAGCACGGCCTGCTCCCAGGTCAGCCCACGGTCGGGCACGTGCTTCTTGTAGAGGCCCATCCACAGCTCGGTGGCGCTGTCGTGGTTGGCCGCCAACCAGGCGCCGAACTCCTCGGGCCCCGAGAAGAACGTCGCCGGCCGCTCCTCGGTCCCTCCCGGCGTGCCGATCCGTCCCCGCGGCCCGGGCGGCTTCGTGGTGCCCATGGACGCAGCCTGCCACGCACCCCTGACGCCCCGCCGCGTGCACGGAGAGCTGGCGCATTTGCGCTGGTCAGCGCCGTGACGGAAGGTGGAGGCATGACCTCACCCACAGACAAGACCGTTGCCTTCCTCGTCGCCAAGGAGGGGATCGAGCGCGTCGAGCTCACCGAGCCCTGGAAGGCCGTCACCGACTCCGGCGCCCGAGCCGTGCTCCTCTCCCCCGAGTCGGGAGAGGTGCAGACCTTCGACCACCTCGACAAGGCGGAGACGCGACCGGTCGACCAGACCGTGTCATCGGCCTCCGTCGACGACTTCGACGCCCTGGTGCTCCCCGGCGGGGTCGCGAACCCCGACGCGCTGCGCACCGACGCAGACGCCGTCGCGTTCGTCCGCGACTTCGTGGCGAGCGGCAAGCCGGTGGCCGCGATCTGCCACGCGCCCTGGACCCTCATCGAGGCCGGCGTCGTGAGCGGTCGTACCGTCACCAGCTGGCCCAGCCTCCAGACCGACCTGCGCAACGCCGGCGCGGAGTGGGTCGACGAGCAGGTCGTCCAGGACGGCAACCTCATCACGAGCCGCAACCCCGACGACCTGCCGTCCTTCAACGCCGCCCTCCTCGAGGCGCTGACGCACGGCGCCGCCAGCCAGACCGCCTGACCCGCGCGACCGCTCGCGGTGACCTGCCCACGACTGGTAGGTCACCGCGGCGCCGGCGACACCGAGCGCCCACACCACGTGCCAGCCGTTCATGACCAGCAGGCCCAGCACCGAGGCCAGGGCCACCACTGCGGTCCACCACGCCCGTGAGCCCCGCTCGAGGAGTCTCACCGCCGCTGCCGTGCCCAGGACGTAGACCAGCGTGAAGCACCCCGTGGCCAGCAGCATCAGCGGCGTGAGCCCGAGGTGGAGCACCTCCGAGGCGACCAGCCACAGCACGGACTGCCCGGCGATGAGCGCCAGGCTCCGGCGCGGCACCGCGCCCCGCTCCGCCCCCACCGCCAGGGGTGCCGGGAGCGCACCGTCGCGCGCCAGCGCGGCACCCAGCCGCGAGGCGCCCGCGTAGTAGGCGTTCATCGCCCCGACGGTGAGCAGGACGGCCACCACCGCCGTGACGACCCGCACCTCGCCCCCGACGCCCGCGGCCAGCAGGTCGGACAGCGGGGCCTCACTGGACCCGGTGGCCGGCCCGAGCACCATCAGGCTGGTCGCCGCCAGGGCGAGGTAGAGGGTGCCCACGACGCCCAGCGCGATGGCGGTCGCCCGAGGGACGTCACGAGCCGGGCGCCGGTAGTCCCCCGCGAGCGAAGCCACCGCCTCCCAGCCCGCGAACCCCCACACCAGCAGGGCGGCCGCCGGGCCCACCGCTCCCCAGCCGTGCGGTGCGAACGGCCGCAGGTTGTCCCACGACGCGTGGGGCAGCGCCGCCACGATGGTGACCACCATCAGGGTCGCGAGCACCGCGGTCAGCCCCAGCTGGACCCGGCCGGAGAGCCGGAGCCCGGCGGCGTTCATCAGGGCGACCCCGACGACCAGGCTGGCGGCGACCGCGACGGCGAGCGCCCGCCCGCCGCCCACCGCGTCGGAGACGTAGTGCCCCGCCATCAGCGAGGCAGGTGGAGCGCCGACCGGGACCGCGAAGTAGAAGCACCAGCCGACGGCGGCCGAGGCCCGCGGACCGAAGGCGCGGCGCACGTAGGTCGAGACTCCCCCGGAGTCCGGGAAGCGCGCCCCCATCGCGGCGAAGGTGGAGGCGAGCGGGATGCTCAGCACCACCAGGGCAGCCCACGCCACCAGTGAGGCCGGTCCGGCGATCCCGGCCGCGATGGCCGGCAGGGTGATGACCCCGGTGCCGAGCACCGCCCCGATCGACAGTGCGGTGCCCTGCGGGATGCTCAGCCCGGCGGGCGGGCGGGTCGAGGGGGTCGACGGTATCGAGGGGGTCGAGGGGGTCGAGGGGGTCGACGGGGTCGAGGGGGTCGAGGGGGTCGACGGGGTCGTGGGCATGGGACCAGCGTGACCGTCGATTGGACCGGCCAGAAGGTCCACTTCTGGACGAGTTGATTGAGCCAATGTCAGGGTTCACGCCCTAGGCTGGAGCGGTGGACCTCCACCTCGACGCAGACACGGCCGGCGACCGGTCCGCGACCATCTACCGCGAGCTGCTCGAGGCGGTCCTCGACGGCCGGCTGGCCCCCGGTGACCGGGTCCCGCCCAGCCGTGTGCTCGCGTCGTCGCTCGGCGTCGCGCGCGGCACCGTCACCACGGCCTACGACCGGCTCACCGCGGAGGGCTTCCTGGTCACCCGCGTCGGCGCCGGGACCTTCGTGTGCGCCGACATCGAGCCACGACGGGCCCGACGGGCACCGGTCGGCGACCTCCGCCCCCGGGCGGTCTGGTCGGCCCTGCCGGCTCCGGTCCCCGACGCCTCGCCCACGGCGTTCGACCTGTCGGTCGGTGGCCCCGACACCACGTTGTTCCCCCTCGCCGTGTGGCGCCGCCTGGTGTCCGCGACGCTGCGGCCGTCGCTGCTCGCCGCCTCCGCCTACGAGGGTGGCGGCCACCCGGGGCTGCAGGCCGAGGTCGCGAGGTATGCCGGCCTGGCCAGGTCCGTGGTCGCCAGCCCCGACGACGTCCTGCTCACGAACGGCGCGCAGCAGGCCCTCGACGTGGTGGCGCGTGCGGTCCTCGACCCGGGCGACGTGGTCGTCGTCGAGGACCCGGGATACACGGCAGCCACCAGGCTCTTCGCCTCGCACGGCGCCCTGGTGCGAGCGGTCCGGGTCGACGAGGAGGGCTTGGTCGTCGACGACCTGCCCAGCGTGGCGAGGATGGTCTACGTGACTCCGTCGCACCAGTTCCCGACCGGTGCCGTGATGTCACTCAGGCGCCGGATCGCGTTGCTGGAGTGGGCCTCCCGTCGCAACGTGGTCATCGTCGAGGACGACTACGACAGCGAGTTCCGGTTCGAGGACCGACCCCTGGCGCCGCTGCAGAACCTCGACCGCGACGGCCGCGTCGTCTACGTCGGCTCCTTCTCCAAGACCCTGATGCCCTCGCTGCGGGTCGGCTACCTCATCGCCCCGCGGTCCCTCCAGGGCACCGTGCGCCAGGCCAAGCTGCTCACCGACTGGCAGGGCGACGCCGTGACCCAGGGGGCCCTGGCGCGGTTCATGGGCGAAGGACTGCTGTCGGCCCACGTCCGCAAGGTCACCAAGGTCTACGCGGCGCGAAGGCAGGCCCTCCTCGACGGGCTGGCCACACTGCCCGCGGGTGTCCTCGAGGTGCTGCCCTCGGCGGCCGGCCTGCACGTGTGCACCTACTTCACCGACCGCACCGTCGACGACGTGGCGGTGGCCTCGGCGGCTGCGCGGGCCGAGGTCGCCCTCGAGCCGGTGTCGGTGCGGTTCCAGGGCATGACGCCGCGGCCCGGCCTCGCGATGGGTTTCCGTCGGATCAGCGTCGAGCAGGTCCCGGAGGCGGTGGCCCGGCTCGCGTCGGTCCTCCCGCCTCCCGGTCAGGCCCCGACGTAGAGCGCGAGGTGCTCGCCGGTCAGGGTCGACCGGGCGGCGACGAGGTCGGCCGGTGTGCCCTCGAAGACCACGAGCCCACCATCGTGTCCGGCGCCGGGGCCGAGGTCGATGAGCCAGTCGGCGTGCGCCATCACGGCCTGGTGGTGCTCGATGACCATCACGGACTTGCCGGAGTCGACGAGCCGGTCGAGGAGGCCGAGGAGGTTCTCGACGTCGGCGAGGTGCAGACCCGTGGTGGGCTCGTCGAGGACGTAGACGTCGCCCTTCTCCGCCATCTGCGCGGCCAGCTTGAGGCGCTGTCGCTCACCGCCGGACAAGGTCGTCAGCGGCTGCCCCAGGCTCAGGTAGCCCAGGCCCACGTCGGCGAGCCGGTCGAGCACGGTGTGGGCGGCGGGGGTCTTGGCATCGCCCTCGGCGAAGAACGCCTCGGCCTCGGTGACGGACATGGCCAGGACGTCGGCGATGTTCTTGCCACCCAGGGTGTACTCCAGCACCGCGGCCTGGAAGCGGCGGCCCTCGCACTCCTCGCACGTCGACTCGACGGTGGCCATCACGCCCAGCTCGGTGAAGATGACCCCCGCGCCGTTGCACGTGGGGCAGGCGCCCTCGGAGTTCGAGCTGAACAGCGCCGGCTTGACGTCGTTGGCCTTGGCGAAGGCCTTGCGGATCGGCTCCAGCAGGCCCGTGTAGGTCGCGGGGTTGCTGCGGCGGGAGCCCTTGATCGCCGCCTGGTCGATGACGACGACGCCCTCCCGGCCGGCGACCGAGCCGTGGATCAGCGAGCTCTTGCCCGAGCCGGCGACTCCGGTGACGACGCAGAGCACGCCGAGCGGGATGTCGACGCTCACGTCGCGCAGGTTGTTCGTCGAGGCGCCGCGGACCTCCAGGGCACCCGTCGACGAGCGCAGGTCGCCCTTGAGCGTCGTCCGGTCGTCGAGGTGGTGGCCGGTGGTGGTGTCGCTCGCGCGCAGACCCTCGACGGTGCCCTCGAAACAGACCGTGCCGCCACCCGTCCCGGCACCGGGACCGAGGTCGACGACGTGGTCCGCGATCGCGATGGTCTCCGGCTTGTGCTCGACGACCAGCACCGTGTTGCCCTTGTCGCGCAGCTGGAGGAGGAGCTGGTTCATCCGCTCGATGTCGTGGGGGTGCAGGCCGATCGTCGGCTCGTCGAAGACGTAGGTGACGTCCGTCAACGACGACCCGAGGTGCCGGATCATCTTGGTGCGCTGGGCTTCTCCGCCGGACAGCGTGCCCGCCGGTCGGTCGAGTGAGAGGTAGCCCAGGCCGATCTCGGTGAACGAGTCGAGCACGTGCCGGAGCCCGGTGAGCAGCGGTGCGACCGACGGTTCGTCGAGCTCGCGGACCCACACCGCCAGGTCGCTGATCTGCATGGTGCAGAGGTCGGCGATGTTCTGGCCGAGGATCCTCGATGACCGGGCCTCCCTGCTCAGCCGGGTGCCCTCGCACTCGGGGCAGGACTGGAAGGTGATGGCGCGCTCGACGAACCGGCGGACGTGCGGCTGCATGGCCTCGACGTCCTTGGACAGCATCGACTTCTGGATCTTGGGGATGATGCCCTCGAAGGTGAGGTTCACGCCCTCGACCTTGATCTTGGTCGGTTCCGCGTACAGCATCGTCTCGAGCTGCTTCTTGGTGAACGACCCGATCGGCGTGTCCATCGGCAGGCCCATGCCCTCGAAGAGCCGGCCGTACCACCCGTCCATCGAGTAGCCCGGCACCGTCAGGGCGCCCTCGCGCAGCGACTTCGTGTCGTCGTACAGCGCGGTCAGGTCGAAGTCGGACACCGAGCCCATGCCCTCGCAGCGGGCGCACATCCCGCCCAGGTAGACCTGGTTCTGGACCACGGCCTTCTCGACCCGGCCGCCGGCCTTCTCCGTGCTCATCACCCCGCTGGCCCTGCGGGTCGGGACGTTGAACGAGAACGCCGTCGGGGGGCCGATCTGCGGGTCACCGATCCGGCTGAACAGGATGCGCAGCATGGCGTTGGCGTCGGTGGCGGTGCCCACCGTCGAACGCGGGTTGGCGCCCATCCGCTCCTGGTCGACGATGATCGCCGTCGTCAGCCCCTCGAGGAGGTCGACGTCGGGGCGCGCCAGCGACGGCATGAACCCCTGCACGAAGGCGCTGTAGGTCTCGTTGATCATCCGCTGGGAGTCTGCGGCGATGGTGCTGAACACCAACGAGCTCTTGCCCGACCCCGACACCCCCGTGAAGACGGTCAACCTACGCTTCGGGAGGTCGACACTGACGTCCTTGAGGTTGTTCTCCCGCGCGCCGTGCACGCGGATCAGGTCGTGGGTGTCGGCGGGGTGCACCCCGGTCGACGGTGCCTGCGTGGTGGTGCCCCTGCTCATCGTCTCTCCCTCTCGAGCGCGCCCCGGTGCGCGCCCGTGCGCCCAGCCAAGCCTAGCCACGGCGCTCGGAGCGGGTCTTCTTCGTTCCTGACGAGTCGAGCCGGCGTTCGTCAGCCGCCGGAGACGGACAGCTCGGCCTCGGCGACCGCCTCGCGGTGGGCGTCGCTGAGCTCGCGGCTGTCGAGCCACCCCTCGGGCAGCGCCACGTGGCGCGGCGACCCCGCACGGCCCCGCTGGCCCTCGGCGGCGTCTCCGGGCCACACGGCACCGGCGTCCATCGTGGCGATCAGCTCGTCGAGGGCCGCCATCGAGTCGACCAGCGCCAGGTGGTGGCGCACGGTGGAGCCGGCCGGGAAGCCCTTGAGGTACCAGGCGATGTGCTTGCGGATGTCGCGGCAGGCCTTGTACTCGTCGTCGTAGAAGTCGACGAGGTACTCGGTGTGCCTGCGCATCGTGGCGGTCACCTCACCCAGGGTCGGCTCGACCCGCGCCGGGGTGCCGGCGAACGCCGCCGCGAGGTCGGTGAACAGCCACGGTCGACCCAGGCAACCCCGGCCGACCACGACCCCGTCGCACCCGGTCTCGCGCGTCATCCGCACGGCGTCCTCGGCCGACCAGATGTCGCCGTTGCCGAGGACCGGGATCGTCTTCACGGTCTCCTTGAGCCGCGCGATGGCGGTCCAGTCGGCCTCACCGGAGTAGGCCTGCGAGGCGGTGCGGCCGTGCAGCGCCACGGCCGCGACGCCGGCGCGCTCAGCGGTCAGGCCCGCCTCGAGGTAGGTCAGGTGGTCGTCGTCGATGCCCTTGCGCATCTTGACGGTGACCGGCACGTCGTACGGGCTCGCTTCGCGCACCGCACCGCGGACGATCGCCTCGAAGAGGTCGCGCTTCCACGGCAGGGCCGCACCGCCGCCCTTGCGGGTCACCTTGGGCACGGGGCAGCCGAAGTTCAGGTCGATGTGGTCTGCGCGGTCCTCCGTGACCAGCATCCGCACCGCCGCCGCGACCGTGGCGGGGTCCACGCCGTAGAGCTGGATCGACCTGGGGTCCTCCTCGGGGTCGTGCTCGATCAGCCGCATCGACTCCGGAGTCCGCTCCACGAGCGCTCGCGACGTGATCATCTCGCTGACGTAGAGCGACGTGGCGCCGCTGGCGCCACCCTGGTCGAGCCCCTGGTTGCCGTACTCGCGGCACAGCTTGCGGAACGCCCGGTTGGTGATGCCGGCCATCGGCGCCAGCACGACCGGCGACTCGATGGTGTGGCGCCCGATCTGCAACGGGGGCAGCACGGCTCCGGGTGCGCGCTGCGGGGGCGAGGGGCGGGTGGAGGTGGCGGTCATGGCGGCACCAGTGTCCCATCTGGTGCTTGACTGGCCGAATGCGTGCCCTGATCAGCGCCGACGAGCTGCTCGCCGACCTCGTCCGCGACCCCCGCACGGTCGTGCTCGTCGACGTCCAGTGGAGCCTCACGACGGCTGCCGGCCCGCCCGGACGTGACCGGTATGCCGCCGCGCACCTGCCCGGGGCGCACCACGTCGACCTCGACGCCGAGCTGGCCGGACCGCCCGGTCGCGGCGGTCGCCACCCCCTCCCCCAGGCCCACTCCGTCGCGGCCGCCGCCCAGCGGTGCGGGGCCGACAACGACTCGCGCATCGTCGTCTACGACCAGGGCCCGTCGTTCGGCGCGGCTCGGGCCTGGTGGGTGCTGCGCTACTTCGGGGCCACCGACGTGCGCGTCCTCGACGGGGGTTTGGCGGCGTGGCGAGCCGCCGGCGGCACGGTGACCAGCCAGCTGCCCGAGCCCGGTGCCGGCAGCTTCGAGGCGCACGCGGGAGGCCTGCCGTTGGTCGATGCAGCCGGGGCCGCCGAGGTGGCCAGGCAGGGGATCCTCCTCGACGCCCGCGCCGTGGAGCGGTTCCGGGGCGAGATCGAGCCCATCGACCCGGTCGCCGGCCACATCCCGGGAGCGGTCAGCGCGCCCACCACCGAGAACCTCCGCCCCGACGACCGCTTCCTGGGAGTCGCGGAGTTGCGAGAGCTGTTCTCCCGCAAGGGGATTCCTTCAGCCGCACCGATGGGCACGGTCGCGGCATACTGCGGCTCGGGGGTCACCGCCGCGCACGAGGTGCTCGCCCTGCACGAGGTCGGCATCGAAGCCGCCCTGTATGCCGGGTCGTGGAGCGAGTGGATCACCGACCCGAGCCGGCCCGTCGCCACCGGCGACTGAGGCCGGCCCCGCGCAGGGCGGCCTAGAGCCAGCCGTACTCGTCGGCGATCCGAACCGCGTCGGCGCGGTTGCGTGCCATCGTCTTGCCGATCGCGGAGGACAGGTGGTTGCGCACCGTCCCCTCGGAGAGGCTGACGTCACGGGCGATGTCGGCCACCGAGCCACCGTTGCGAGCGGCGATGAGCACCTCGGTCTCGCGCGCCGTCAGGGGCGACTCGCCACCGGCCAGCGAGTCGGCGGCCAGGGCCGGGTCGACGACGCGCAAGCCGGAGTGCACCCGGCGGACCGCCTCGGCGAGCTGACGAGCCGGCGTGTCCTTCACGACGAACCCGCTCGCACCCGCCTGGAGGGCGCGACGCAGGAAGCCCGGCCGTCCGAAGGTGGTCACGATGAGCACCCGCACCCCGGGCATCGCCTCGTGCAGGGCAGCCGTGGCGGCGATGCCGTCGAGCCCGGGCATCTCCACGTCCACGAGCGCCACGTCGGGCTTGCTGGCACGCGCGGCCGCGACGACCTCGTCACCACTGCCCACCTCGGCGACGACCTCCATGTCGGGCTCGAGCCCGAGCAGGGTGGCGAGGGCGCCCCGGACCATGGCCTGGTCGTCGGCGAGCAGCAGTCGGATCGTCATGCCTCCACCCTCTCGTGCGGGTCGGGGTCGGACTGTCGCGGGTGGGGCGGTGCGGTCACCGACAGCCGGTAGCCCCGGGGCTCGAGCGATCCCGCGACGAGGCGGGCCCCCACGGCCTCGGCCCGCTCCTGCAGGCCCAGCAGACCGGTGCCCGGGCTGCCCGGCTGCACGCCCACCCCATCATCGGTGACCGTGATCCCGTGCTCGTCGAGGATCACCTTGCAGCTGGTCGCCCCGCTGTGCCGGATCACGTTCGTGACCCCCTCGCGCAGGGTCCAGGCGCACAGCTCCCGCAGGTGGCTGGGCACGGCGTCTGCGGCGGTGGGCAGGTCGGCCTCGATACCGGCGGTGGCCAGGGACGCGCGGGCCCGGGCCAGCTCGGCCGGCAACGACATCTCACGGAAGCCCGCCACCGCCTGTCGCACGTCGGCGAGCGCGTCGCGGGCCAGCCGTTCCAGGTCGGCCACCTCCGCCCTGGCACGCTCGGGGCTCACCTCCAGCAGTCGGGCGGCCAGCTCGGCCTTCACGGTGATGACCGTGAGGCTGTGCCCGAGGATGTCGTGCACGTCGCGGGCCATCCGGTTGCGCTCGTCCTGGATGGCGAGGCGGGCGTTCTCCTCTCTCGCCTCGGCGAGGGCTCGCTGCCGCTGCGAGGCGATCATGCCTCCCGTGACGGCCAGCATGGCCAGCACCATCGACATGCTGATGCTGACGTCGTGGGTCCACCCGTCGACGTGGAAGGTGAGGAACTCGTAGAGGGCGACGAGGCAGGCGCCGACGACCAGCCCGATGCGCACTCGGAAGGTCCACAGGCCCGACACCGCGAGGAACACCCACGTCGCCGCGCCCTTCTGCCCCACCGTGACGGTCGCCAGGGCCGCGAGCACGCAGAGTCCGGCCCAGGAGGCGATGCCGATCGGCGTGACGTACCAGCGGGAGGGGACGGACCCCCTCGTGCCCCACACGGCGGCGCGGAGGTGGGAGAAGTGCACGAGGTAGAGGACGACGAACAGGACGAGCACGACCAGCCCACCGTCGGCCCGGAGGGTCTGCCGCTGCTGCCAGGCCGCGCTGAACGCGTCGGAGAGGAACACCAGCCAGATGCCGGCGAAGAAGAACGCGACGACCCTGCCGCTCCAGGTGTCGTATCCGGTGTGGTCGAGGAGCTGGGCGCGCGGACCGGTGGTGCGTCCTCCCTCGGCGTTGCGCTCGCTCACGCCACCCAGCCTGTCAGAGACCGGGCCCGCGGTGAACGAGCGCACCGCCTCCAGCACGGTCAGACGCGCGCTGTGTCGCGACGGAACCGCCATGCCGCGCCTCCCACGAAGACCGCGAGCCAGACCACCACGTTGACGGCAGCGGCCCACCCGGGCGCGTCGCCCGTGAGGGGCGCGTGGGCCAGCTCGCTCAGGCCGTACATGGGCGTGAGCTTGGCGATCGTCTGGAAGGTCTGCCCCATCTGGTCGAGGGGGGTGAAGAGCCCGCCGAGGAAGGCCAGCAGGGCCAGACCCGGCCCGAGGATCTGCATGACGTTGTCGCTCGGGAGCAGGTAACCCATGAAGACCCCGAAGGCGGCGAAGACCAACGACCCAACCCACGCGATGAGCGCCGTCTCCCACCACAGGTGCTGGTCCATCTGCGCCTGCGTGAACGACCCGGCGAGGTAGACCACCAGCACGGACAGGCCACCCAGGAGCATCGCCACGAGGACCTTCACCGCGATGTACGCCGTCGGCGTGAGGGGGGTGAGACGCAGCTGGCGGCTCCACCCCTGGCTGCGTTCGGTCGAGACCATGGCTCCTCCGGCGGTGGTGCTGAGCATCGCTCCGTAGAGGGCCATCGAGATCATCACGAAGGCCGCGACGTTGCCGTGCCCGGCGTCCTTCAGCGAGTAGTCCTTGCCGGTGCCGAAGAGCAGGAAGAAGACCACGGGCAGCACGATCGAGAAGATCACCGTGCGGCGGTTGCGCAGCATGCGACGCAGCTCGATGCGCAACAACGTCGAGTTGAACCCACCGAGGGGCGGGACGGCGCGCTCGGGGACGGCGCTGGTGGTGCTGGTGGTGGTGCTGGTCATGACTGGTCCTCCTCGGCGGTCAGCGAGATGAAGGCGTCCTCGAGGCCGCGGGAGGTGATCTCGAGGTCGTGCGCGGCGGTGGCGCTCAGCAGGTGACGGGCGACGGCGTCGCTGTCGGTGGTGGCGATGAGCACCGAGTCACCTCGCACCTCGACGGTCTCGACACCGGGAAGTGCTTGCAGCGCAGGCACATCCGCTCCGGGCAGCGTCGCCCTGATGGTGCGCCCGGACACCAGTGCCTTCACCTGGGAGGCGGTCCCGTCAGCGACCACCTGTCCGTGGCTGACCAGGACGATGCGGTCCGCGTAGGCGTCCGCCTCCTCCAGGTAGTGGGTCGCGAACAGCACGGTGCGCCCCTGCTCGGCGTCCTCGCGGATGGCGGCCCAGAAGTCGCGCCGACCACTGACGTCCATGCCGGTGGTGGGCTCGTCGAGGACCAGCAGCTCGGGGTCCGGGAGGAGCGCCATGGCGAACCGCAGCCGTTGCTGCTGGCCTCCCGAGCACTTCCCGACCCGGCGGTCGCCGAGGTCGGAGATGCCCGCCCGCGCCAGCACCTCCGCCACCGGCCGGGTGTCGCTGAACAGGCTCGCGGTCAGCCGCAGCGTCTCCGCGACGGTGAGGTCCTTGAGCAGGCCACCGGTCTGCATGACGGCCGAGATCAGGCCGCGCCGGACGGCGGCCGACGGCTCCATCCCGTAGACCTGCACGCTCCCGCCGTCCGGGTGCGAGAGGCCGAGCATCAGGTCGATCGTCGTGGTCTTGCCGGCCCCGTTCGGGCCGAGGAAGGCGACGATCTCGCCCGGCCGCACGGTCAGGTCGATCCCCCGCACCGCGCGGACGGCACCGAAGCTCTTGGTGAGCCCCCGGAGCTCGATGGCGGGCAGCGCGGTGGTGGCCGCCGAGGGCGGTGTCTGCGTCGTCGAGGTGCGAACCGTCTGTGACATGCGCACCACCGTTCCACCAGCCCGCGTCCCCTGGTCACACACTCGTCACGAGCCGACCGTGACTTCTGTCAGTCTCGGCGGCCGACGTCGAGGGCGATCGGGGTTTCGGGGTCGTCGGGCGCTCCGGTGGTGATCCGCGCGACGTCGAACACCTCGCCGGTGGTCGTCTTCCAGGCCAGGACCCAGCGACCGTGGCTGCCCACCGACTGGAAGAGGACGGTCTGGCCGTCGGCCCACCCGAGCACGGTGCAGCAGTCCTTGACCCGCCCGGTCTGGCCATCGGGGTTCTCGGGCGCGAGCAGGACCTTGACCACGGCGGACGAGGGCTCCACGGCCAGCAGTCCCTGGTAGATCGGGCCCGAGCCCATGCGGATCACGGTCGAGGTGATGTTCTGGTCGAAGAAGGCGCCGGTGGCGGCCAGCCCCTCGGTGTTGACCGTCTCGCCCCACAGCCCGAACACGGGACTGCGCACAGACGTGGACCCCAGCGGCCTCCCCTTCGCGTCGAACCGGGTCACCCTGACGTCGGGTGGCACCGTGTCGGTGGCCGTGACGCGGAAGGTGCCTTCGTAGCCGCCCCGCACCGCGACCGGCGAGGCGCCCGGGGTGGCCGGGTCGACGGTCCAGGTGTTCTGGTCGTCGCGCGCGACGACCAGGGTGCCCGCAGCGTTCCAGCCGGCCGACTGCACGTGCTCCGAGGGGATCGGGTAGGACACCGTGGTCCCCGTCTGGGTGTCGAGCCGCACGACGTGGTCCCGCTGCGGGAAGACGACGTAGCGACCACCTCCTCCGACCGCCCGCGGCCCGAGCGGGGTGGCCTGGTTCCCGCCCGCGTCGGTGGTCGTGACGAGGTCGACGTCGCCCACCTCCACCTGGTGGCCGTCCCGCGTGACGAGCACCGGGTGGAAGCGCTCGCCGTCCCGGCGCAGGTAGACGGCCACGACCGAGGCCGGGGGCCGGGCCCACGAGAACGCCTCGGTCCGCGCGCGGACGTCGATGGTCGAGGGCAGCCCGGCGTCGAAGTCGGGCAGCTCGGCCTCCTTGCCCTCCGGGGGCATGACCGCGTATGCCGTGCCGTCGGGCAGCACGCCGCGCCCGGCCGACGAGGTGGTGGTCGAGAGGGCCGGACGTGGCGTCGGGTCGCCCGTCCCGGCCAGCTGGACCGCGGTCACGGCGAGCGCCGCCGCGGCCACGGCGCCGGCGCCGGTGAGGGCCCGACGGCGGCGGCTCCGGCGACCGGCGAGAGCCACGCGCCACGCGTTCTCGGCGAAGTCGAGCTCGACGACGTCCTCCGCCGCCCGCTCCAGCAGGGCGCTCAGGTCCCGGTCGGTCATGACGGCTCCTCGGTCGAGGGGGACGGTGCGGACAGGGGCGGGGCGGACAGGTGCGGTGCAGACAGGTGCGGGCCGGAAGTCCGCGGTCCGGTCAGGTGCGGCGCGAAGTCCGGCAACAGGGTGCGCAGCCTGGCGAGTGCGGCGTGGGTCTGGCTCTTCACGGTGCCCACGGACACACCGAGGGCCTCGGCGGTGTCCGCCTCGGTGCGGTCCTCGAAGAACCTGAGCACCACGACGGCTCGTTGCTTGGGGGTCAGCTGCCCGAGGGCTCGCAGCAGGTCGACGCGCTCCCCGGCCCGCGACGACCGGTCCGGCACGGTCTCCCCGAGCTCGAGCTCGGGGAAGAGGGACAGGCTCTCGCGCCGGGTCCTGCGCCACGACGACACGGCGTCGCGGTAGAGGATCTTGCGGACGTAGGCGTCCGGGTTCTCGTGGCGCAGCCGCTCCCACCGGGTGGCAAGCTTGGCCAGGGCGCTCTGCAGGAGGTCCTCGGCGAGGTGGACGTCACCGCAGACGAGGAACGCGGCACGCAGCAGGCGGTGTTGTCGGGCCCGCACGTAGCGTGCGAACTCCTCGTCCACCTCCTGCTGCATGCCACCAGTAACGCACGGGGTGCGCCAAAAGGTTGGCGCGCGGCATACCCGACCGGGGTCGTCCGCGCGGAACCAGCGCGGTCAGCAGCCGAGGAGGCGTCCGCCGAGGTACTCCTCGACCTTGTCGAGCGACACGCGCTCCTGGGCCATGGAGTCGCGCTCGCGGATCGTCACGGCGTGGTCGTCGAGGGTGTCGAAGTCGACCGTGATGCAGAACGGCGTGCCGATCTCGTCCTGGCGACGGTAGCGGCGACCGATGGCGCCGGCGTCGTCGAAGTCGATGTTCCAGTGCTGGCGCAGCGTGGCCGCGAGGTCGCGCGCCTTCGGCGACAGGTCGGCGTTGCGTGACAGGGGCAGCACGGCCGCCTTGACCGGGGCGAGCCGCTTGTCGAGCTTGAGCACCACCCGCTTGTCGACGCCGCCCTTGGTGTTGGGGGCCTCGTCCTCGGTGTAGGCGTCGACGAGGAAGGTCATCAGCGAGCGCGAGAGTCCGGCCGCCGGCTCGATGACGTAGGGGGTGTACTTCTCACCGCTGGCCTGGTCGAAGTAGACCAGGTCGGTGCCGGAGTGCTCGCTGTGGGTCTTGAGGTCGAAGTCGGTGCGGTTGGCGATGCCCTCGAGCTCGCCCCACTCGGTGCCCGTGAAGCCGAACCGGTACTCGATGTCGACGGTGCGCTTGGAGTAGTGGCTGAGCTTCTCCTCCGCGTGCTCGTAGTGCCGCAGGTTGTCGGGGTTGATGCCGAGGTCGGTGTACCAGCGGGTGCGCTCGTCGATCCAGTACTGGTGCCAGTCCTCGTCCTCGCCCGGCTTGACGAAGAACTCCATCTCCATCTGCTCGAACTCGCGGGTCCGGAAGATGAAGTTGCCCGGGGTGATCTCGTTGCGGAAGCTCTTGCCGGTCTGGGCGATGCCGAACGGCGGCTTGCGTCGCGCGGAGTTCATCACGTTGAGGAAGTTGAGGAAGATGCCCTGGGCGGTCTCGGGACGCAGGTAGTGCAGGCCCGACTCGTCCTCGACGACCCCCAGGTAGGTCTTGAGCAGGCCGGAGAACTGGCGCGGCTCGGTCCACTGGCCGCGCGTGCCGCAGTTGGTGCAGGCGACGTCGGTGAGGCTGACGTCGTCGGGGTTGTCGATCCCCTTCTTCTCCGCGACGGCCTCCTGGAGGTGGTCGGCACGGAACCGCTTGTGGCAGGACAGGCACTCGACCAGCGGGTCGGAGAAGGTGGCGACGTGGCCGGAGGCCTCCCACGTCTGGCGGGGCAGGATCACCGAGGAGTCGATGCCCACGACGTCGTCGCGACCGGTGACCATGGTCCGCCACCACTGCCGCTTGATGTTCTCCTTCAGCTCCACCCCGAGCGGACCGTAGTCCCATGCGGACCTCGTGCCGCCGTAGATCTCGCCACAGGGGAACACGAACCCGCGGCGCTTGCAGAGGGAGACGACGGTGTCGACGGTGGAGGGTGCAGCCATGCGCGCAAGGCTACTGTGCGCCCGCTCGCCCCTCGACGGGGTATGCCGTGCGGCCTACGCTCGACGGCACACCCACCGACCGAGGGGGCACCGTGAGCGACCGTCCCGTCTCCGAGCGCAGCGTCCACATCGGCGCTGCCGCACCGTTCCGGATGTTGTTCGAGTTCGCCCGGAAGTCGGGCTACCAGGAGCGCCGCCTCGAGCCCGGCGTGCTGGACTTCACCTTCGGCGACCCGCACGAGATGCCCCTTCCCGAGTACGTCGAGGCGTTGCGCGCGGCAGCCGTCCCGGGCGACGAGCTCTGGTTCGCCTACAAGTTCAGCCTCGTCGAGGCGCAGGAGGCAGCGGCCGAGTCGCTGCGCAAGGTGGTGGACCTGCCGTGGACCGGCGACCGGATCCGGATGACCACCGGGGGGTTCGGGGCGATCACGCTGTCGATGAAGGCGGTGGCCGATCCCGGCGACGAGGTCGTCTACAGCCTCCCACCGTGGTTCCTCTACGAGGCGCTGGCCCTCGAGGCCGGGTTGGTGCCGGTCAAGGTCAGGATCGACGCCGAGACGTTCGACCTCGACCTGGACGCCATCGCCGCCGCGATCACGCCACGCACGCGGCTCGTCGTGGTCAACTCCCCCAACAACCCCACCGGTCGGATCTACCCGGAGGCCACCCTGCGCGCGCTGGCCGACCTGCTGGAGACCGCCTCGGCCCGCAACGGCCGCCGGATCTACCTCATCTCGGACGAGCCCTACAACCGGATCGTGTTCGACGGCGCGCGGTTCCGCAGTCCCGCGGAGTTCTACCCCCACACCATGCTCTGCTACAGCTACGGCAAGACGCTGCTGGCTCCCGGCCAGCGGCTCGGCTACCTCGCCCTGCCCCCGCAGATGCCGGACGCCGAGCAGGTCATCGACGCCGTCGAGAGCCTGCAGGTGGCCGCGGGCTGGCTGTTCCCGAACGCCGTGATGCAGTACGCCGTCCCCCGGCTGGAGACCCTGTCGCTCGACGTGGCCCACCTGCAGGCCAAGCGCGACCGGATGGCCGGGGCCCTGCGCGAGATGGGCTACGACGTCGCGACCCCCGAGGGCACCTTCTACCTCTTCCCCCGGTCGCCCCTCGAGGACGACGAGGCGTTCGTGGCCCTGCTCGCCGACGCCGGGGTGCTCGTGATGCCCGGGCGGCTGTTCGAGACGCCGGGCTACTTCCGGATCTGCCTGACCGCCACCATGGACACGATCGAGGCGAGCCTGCCGCGCTTCGAGTCCGTGCTCGCCGGGGTCCGCAGTGTCTGACACCGGCGTGGTCACGACGTAGGGTTTCGCCCGTGTCCTCCCTGCGTGAAAGCGTCACCGACGCCAGCCTGCCCGTCGTCAACGCCCTGAACCGGCTGCCGCGAGCCGTCCCGTTCCTCGTGGTGCTCGCCCTCATGGTGGCCGGGATCTTCGTGCCGGGCTGGGGCTGGCTGTTCCTGGCCGTGGTGGTCGCCTTCCTCGCCTGGACCCTCTACCTGGCGTGGCCCGCGCTCGACTCCGGAGCACGGGCCGGGCGAGTGGCCGTGCTGCTGCTCGCGGTGGCCATCACGGTGACCCAGGCGGTCCCCCGCAGCTGACAGTTTTGACAATCGTTCTCATCTGAGATGAGAATCATTGTCATGACGCGTCGTCCCCTCGGTCTGCTCGCGGGCCTGCTGTGCACCTCCCTGTGCACGGCCGTGATCTCCGCGTGCGGCGTGACCACGGGCCCGGGTGCCGACGACGGGCGCCTCCAGGTCGTCGCCGCCTTCTACCCGCTGCAGTACGCCGTGCAGCAGGTCGGCGGCCAGCACGTCACCGTGACCGGGCTGACCAAGCCCGGCGCCGAGCCGCACGACCTCGAGCTGAGCCCGCGCCAGGTCGCGCGGATCGCCCAGGCCGATGTCGTCGTGTACGAGTCGCACTTCCAGCCGGCCGTCGACGCCGCGGTCGACGACCAGGCGCCGAAGACGGCCCTCGACGTGTCCTCGGCGGCCCGCCTGGACCTCCTCGCGGTCGACGACGGCCACGACGACGCCGACCACGCCGACCAGGGCGCCGGTGGGACCACGGAGCAGCACGCCGACCACGGCGCCCGCGACCCCCACTTCTGGCTCGACCCCCTGCGGTACGCAGACGTCGGCGACGCCATCGCCGGCCGGCTGGCCGAGCGCGACCCGGCCAACGCCGCGGCATACCGGGTCAACGCCGCGGCGTTCCGTGCCTCGATGACCACCCTGGACGCCGAGTTCCGCAGCGGCCTGGAGTCCTGTGCCGTCGACGAGCTGGTCACGTCGCACGCCGCATTCGGCTACCTCGCCCGGACCTACGGCTTCCACCAGGAGTCGATCACCGGGCTGACCCCCGACGCCGAACCGAGCCCGGCCGCCATGGCCCAGCTCACCCGCCACATCCGCGAGACCGGAGCCCGCACCGTGTATGCCGAGACGCTCGTCAGCGAGGACGTGGCGCGCACGATCGCCCGGGAGACCGGTGCCAGACTGGCCCTGCTCGACCCCATCGAGGGGATCACCACCGCCTCGGCCGGCCGCGACTACCCCAGCGTGATGCGGGCCAACCTGCAGGTCCTGCGCGCCGGACAGGAGTGCTCATGACGACCGACCGGGCCACCACCACGCTCACCCCCATCATCGAGCTGCGACACGCGTCCTTCGGCTACGCCGACCAGGCGGTCGTCACCGGCGCCACCCTCGCGATCCACCCGGGCGAGGTGGTGGCGGTCCTGGGGCCCAACGGCTCGGGCAAGTCCACCCTCGTGCGCGGATTGCTCGGTCTGAACGACCACCTCGGCGGCGACGTCGAGCTGTTCGGCCGGCCCCGCGCGTCGTTCACCGACTTCGCCCGGCTCGGCTACGTGCCCCAGCGGCACACGCTGTCCGCGTCGGTGCGCGCGACCGTCGCCGAGATCGTGGCCGTCGGGCGCCTTTCGCACCACCGGTGGTGGCGTCCGGTGCTGCGGTCGTCGACGGACGCCGCGATCATCGAGCGCGCCCTCGACGTCGTCGGGCTGGCCGACCGGGCTCACGCCGACGTCGCCACGCTGTCGGGCGGACAGCAGCGGCGGGTCCTCATCGCGCGGGCCCTCGCCTCCGACCCCGACGTGCTCCTCATGGACGAGCCGACCGCGGGGGTCGACACCGCCAACCAGCAGGTGCTTTCCGCGGTCCTCGCCCGGCTGGCTGCCCGGGGCACCACGATGGTCATCGTCACCCACGAGCTCGCGGCCCTGGCCGACATCGTCACCAGGATCGTCGTGGTCCAGGGCGGGCACCTCGTCTTCGACGGCTCACGTGAGGAGTTCGCCTCCAGGACGGGCGAGTTCGCCTCGTCGGTCGACCACCACCACGAGGACGAGAACCGCGTGCGCTCCCCCAGGCTCCCGGGTGCACCCTCAGCCGGCCCGCTCGACCCCCGCGGAGGCGTGCACTGATGAGCGAGCTCCTCTCCCTCGACTTCATGCGCCAGGCCCTGATCGCCGCGGTCCTGGTCGGCATCGCCGCCCCGCTCGTGGGCGTCTTCCTGGTGCAGCGCAGGCTGTCGCTGATCGGCGACGGCATGGGCCACGTCGCGCTCGCCGGGGTGGCCGTCGGCGTCCTCACCGGGCAGGCCCCGGTCCTCACCGCCCTGGTGGCTGCGGTCGCGGCCGCGGTCGCGATCGAGCTGATCCGCGGGCGCGGTCGCACCAGCGGCGACATCGCCCTGGCGGTGATGTTCTACGGCGGCATCGCCGCCGGTGTGGTCATCATCGCCAAGTCGCCCAGCAGCAGCCCGGCCAACCTCACGGCATACCTCTTCGGGGCGATCACCACGGCCGACCAGAAGGACCTCTGGGTCTTCGCAGGGCTGGCGCTGGTCGTGCTCGTCGGCACCTGGCTGCTGCGACCCTGGCTGTTCGCGGTGGCCAACGACGAGGAGTACGCCCGGGCCAGCGGGCTCCCGGTGACCGGGCTCAACGTCGCGCTCGCCGTGCTCACCGCCGTGACCGTCGTCGTGTCGATGCGGGTCGTCGGGCTGCTGCTCATCAGCGCGCTGATGATCATCCCCAACGCCACCGCACAGCTCCTCGGGCGCAGCTTCCGGGCCTCGACCCGCTGGGCCGTCGCGGTCGGCGTCGTCTCCAGCGTGGGTGGGGTGGTCGCCTCGTTCTACGCGGAGACCCCGTCGGGCGGCACGATCGTCCTGTTCGCCATCGGGTTCTTCGTCGTGGCGGCCACGGTCACCGCGGCGGTCGCCAGGGCCCGCGCGCACCAGCACCGACGGGCCGAGCGGCACGACCACGAACACGGACCTGAGTGCGGCCACCCGGCGGTCGCCCACGGGGATCACGTGGACTACGTGCACGACGGCCACCGGCACGCCCCCCACGAGGGCCACTACGACGAGCACGACTCGAGCCACCAGGCCAAGGAGGCGGCCCAGCCATGACCGGCACCCGCGAACGCCCGGCCCTCGAGGGCACCCGTAAACCCACCCGGCAGCGCGCCGCGGTGGCCGCCGTGCTCGCCGAGACCGACGAGTTCCGTTCAGCGCAGGAGCTGCACGCCATCCTGCGTGACGGCGGCGACACGGTCGGCCTCGCCACGGTCTACCGCAACCTGCAGGCGATGGCCGCAGACGGCGAGATCGACATGCTGCGCACCGACGACGGTGAAGCCGTCTACCGGGCGTGCTCGACGGGCCACCACCACCACCTGGTGTGCCGCGCGTGCGGTCGCACCGTCGAGGTCGAGGGCCCGACCGTCGAGGCCTGGGCCAACAAGGTCAGTGCCCAGCACGGGTTCACCGACGTCCACCACACGCTGGAGATCTTCGGCACCTGCGCGGACTGCTCGCGCTAGGTCTTCGTCCGGTCGACCGCCCCGCCGTAGCGGCGGTCCCGCTCGGCGTAGGTCTGGATCGCCTCCCACAGGTGCCGTCGGTCGTAGTCGGGCCAGAGGGTGTCCTGGAAGACCATCTCGGCGTAGGCGCTCTGCCACAGCAGGAAGTTGGAGGTCCGCTGCTCCCCCGACGACCGCACGAACAGGTCGACGTCGGGCATGTCGGGCTCCGGCAGGTGGCGCGCGATGGTCTTCTCGTCGATCGAGCCCGGCTTGAGCTTGCCGCGCTGCACCTGCTCGGCGATCCGCTGCACCGCGTCGGCGATCTCGGCCCGGCCGCCGTAGTTGACGCAGAAGTAGAGGGTCAGCCCGGTGTTGTCCTTGGTGAGCTCCTGGGCCGTCTCGAGCTCCTTGATGACCGAGCCCCAGAGGCGTGGACGCCGGCCCACCCACCGCATGCGCACGCCCCACTCGTGGAGCTGGTCGCGGCGGCGGCGGATCACGTCACGGTTGAAGCCCATCAGGAAGCGCACCTCGTCGGGGCTGCGCTTCCAGTTCTCGGTCGAGAAGGCGTAGGCGGACAGGTGGGTCACCCCGGCCTCGATCGCGCCGGCCGTGACGTCGAGCAGCGCGGCCTCGCCGGCCTCGTGCCCCTTGGTGCGCGGGAGGCCCCGCTGGTTGGCCCACCGTCCGTTGCCGTCCATGACGATGGCGACGTGACGCGGCACGAGCTCGGTTGGGAGAGAGGGCGGTTGGGCTCCGCTCGGGTGGGCGAACGGCTTCGGGTATGCCGTGCTCACGCTTGGGCTGCCTGAGCGGCGGCGTGGGCTTCCTCGACCTTGTCCACCACGCTGAGGGGGGCGGGTGCCCACGTCACGCGGGAGTCGAGTCTCGGCTGGGCGTCGGGGTCGCGTCGGTCCACGAGGCGCAACGATCGCACACCCTTCTCGAGGTGCCACTGGAGGAAGGCACTGGCCAGGGTGCTGCCCTCCCTGCGGTGCCGTCCCTGCGACGCGTCGGCGACGACCCAGTCGCCGGCGAGCAGGGCGGCCAGCAACGACAGGGTCTGCGGCGCCGGCGCCGCGGAGCCGACCGGACGGCATACCGGGCACACCGTGCCACCCGCCGCCAGGTTGAAGGCGCGGTGCGGACCCTCGGCCCCGCAGCGGGCGCAGTCGTGGAAGCTCGGTGCCCAGCCCGCGATGGCGAGCGCCCGGAGCAGGTAGGCGTCGAGGACCAGCCCGGGGTCGTGCAGGCCCTCGGCCATGGAACGCAGTGCGCCCTGGAGCAGGAGGTACTGCTGGAGGTTGGGCTCGCGCTCCTCGGTCAGCCGGTCCGCGGTCTCGAGCATCGCAGCCGCTGCGGTGTAGGTCGTGTAGTCGCGGGCCAGCACGTCACCCCACGAGGCGAGCGACTCGGCCTGGGTCACGGTGTCGAGGTTGCGGCCCTCGTAGCACTGGACGTCGACCATCATGGCCGGCTCGAGCCGGGCCCCGAAGCGGCTCTTGGTGCGACGCACGCCCTTGCCGACGACCCGCACCTTGCCCAGCCCACGGGTGAGGAGCGTGACGATGCGATCGGCCTCACCCAGCTTCTGGGTGCGCAGGACGATTCCCTCGTCGCGGTACAGGGGCATGACCCCATTGTCGCAAGTCCCGTCCCGGAAGCCGGTATGCCGTGCCGACGCGCCCTGCCGGGTAGCGTCGCGCGGCATGGACGACTGGAGATCCGACCGCGTCGGCGCTGCCCTGCGCGGCGACAACCCGACCGTGCTGCGCCGCCTGTCGGCCGGGTTCGCCGTGATCGGTGACGTGCAGTTCCTCCCGGGCTACAGCGTGCTGATCAGCGACACCCCGGGCGTCGACCGCCTCAGCGACCTTCCCCGGCCTCGTCGCCTCGCCTTCCTCGACGACCTGGAGCGGCTCGGTGACGCAGTGGAGCGGGTGTGCGCGCGACGGGACCCCGGCTTCCGCCGGGTCAACCTCGAGATCCTCGGCAACACCGACGCGTTCCTGCACGCGCACGTGTGGCCGCGGTACGAGTGGGAGGGCGACCCCGCCGTCCGCCGCCCGGTCTGGCTCTACCCCCCGACCCACTGGAGCGACCCGAGTCCCACGACGGTGCTGGGGCCGGCCCACGACGCGCTGCGGGCCGACCTCACCGCGCAGCTGGAGGTCCCACGATCACCCGCGAGGGACTAGAACACCTGTTCGAACGTGGGTTATGGTGCTGCCATGTCCACGGCATTCCAGGGCTCGCTGCTCGACACCGGTGACGACATCGCCCTGCGCCCGCTCCAGGACGGCCTGCACCGCACCCCGCTCAGCCGCGGGGCGTGGGTCGACTACCGGCCCGGGTGGCTGGCCGGCGCCGACACGTTGTTCGAGCTGCTCCACCACGAGGTCCCGTGGCACGCGGAGCGGCGCGAGATGTACGACCGCGTGGTCGACGTCCCCCGCCTGCTCAAGTTCTACGACGAGGACGAGCCGCTGCCACACCCCGCGCTGGCCCAGGCCCGGGCAGCGCTGAGCCGCCACTATGCCGCCGAGCTGGGTGAGCCGTTCGTGACCTCCGGCCTCTGCCTCTACCGCGACGGGCGCGACTCGGTGGCGTGGCACGGCGACCGCATCGGCCGGTCCAAGGACTCCGACACGATGGTGGCGATCCTGTCGGTGGGCTCGGCCCGCTCACTCATGCTGCGACCGCGTGGCGGCGGCCCGTCGACGGGCTTCTCGCTCGGCCACGGAGACCTCGTGGTCATGGGCGGCTCCTGCCAGCGCACCTGGGACCACAGCATCCCCAAGACCACGAAGGCCGTCGGTCCCCGGATCTCCATCCAGTTCCGGCCCCGCGGCGTCCGGTGACGCCTCGGCGGTACCCCTCGAGGGTGCGGCGGGCTGCGCTCCCGCACCCCTCCTCCGCCCGGTGACCGTCAGGGCCAGGACGACGACGAGCGGCACGAAGGCGAGCAGGTAGCGCGAGCGGCCCTGGAAGGCCAGCGTGAAGACGAGGATGCCAAGCACGCCGAGGGAGAGCAGGGCCACCTCCGGCGCACGGGGAGCCAACGAGAGCGACAGGCCCGACGCCGCCGACCTCCACCGCCCTCGAGGCAGCGAGCCAGCACCGACACCGACCACGGCGCGAGGGCGATCGCGACGCGTCGGCAGCAGGCGGCGCGCCCCACTGGCCTCGCCGGGCCCCGCCCTGTGCCGGTCTCCGACCACCCAGGCCGCCACGACGACACCGAGGGGCAGCAGGAACCCCCACAGCACGGGACCTCGCTCGAAGACGAGGTTCGGGTACCGCGGCCAGATGAGCGCCCCGACGGCCGTGGCCGTCAGCACGGCACCGAGTAGCCCGCAGGCGACTCGGGCTGCCACGAGCAACCCCCTCGCGAGCCCTCGCCGCGACCCGTGGGCATCCACGACTCGCACTATCGATCCGGCGTCCTGAGAGTTGGCTGAGGACCGGCTGGGCGCGACCCCCGGCGCAGCTCGGAGCCCAGCGAGCAGCCCGAGTGGCGTGGCACGGCGACCGGATCGGGCGGTCCAAGGACCTCGACACGATGGTGGCCATCCTCTCGGTCGGCTGGGCCGGCTCCCTGATGCTGCGCCCGCGCGGTGGGGCCCCTCGAGGTGCTTCGCACTCGGCCACGGCGACCTGGTCGTGTTGGGCGGGTCGTGCCAGCGCACCTGGGACCAGCTGCTCCTCCTCGTGCTCGGGCTCGCTGTGGGCGCGGTCTCGCGCAGGCTGCCGAGCAGTGAGGCGGGGGACACCTCGCCACATCTGGCTAGGTTTATGGGTTGACGTTCGAACAGATGTTCGAATAGGATGAGCCATGGCCATCGCACCCATCCATCCGGCGCCGCCCCTGGCAGCCGCCGATGCGGTGGGCCAGGTGCATGCCGTGCTCGACCGCGTCGGGCCCGTCGAGGAGCTTGATGGGTATGCCGCGTCGAGCCTCGTCGTCGACCTGGACCGGGCGGTGACGAGGATGCAGGCCCTCAAGCTGTCCCTGGTGGCCGTGGTGGACAGGTCCGACGTCGCCTCCGACGCCGGGATGACGGGCACCGCGGCCTGGCTGGCCGCGCGGTCCCGACGGGACAGCGCGTCCGCGGCGCGGGAGGTGTCGCTGGCGACCGCGCTCGACGACGGGCTGACGGCCACCAAGGCGGCTTTGGGCGAGGGCGAGGTGACCACCGAGCACGCGCTGGTGATCGCCACCACCGCCCAGCAGCTGCCGAGCGGGCTCGACGACGCCGAGCGGGCTGCGATCGAACGGTCGCTCGTGGCCGTGGCCAAGCGCCTCGACCCGGCCGCGTTGCGGCGCAAGGCCCGCCGGGCCCTCGAGGCGGCGCAGCGGTCGCAGGCCGAGGTCGACGCCCATGAGGACACCGTGCTGCGCGGCGAGGAGGAGCGCGCCCTGGCCGTGACCAGGCTGACCCTGCACGACAACCACGACGGCACGACCACCGGACAATTCACCGTGCCCACGCTCGCCGGGCAGATCCTGAAGAAGGTCATCCAGCAGATCGCCTCCCCGCGCCGGTTCGCCCAGCAGGC